>NZ_JAMQAW010000002.1:398784-444144 GCF_023701525.1 Streptomyces albipurpureus | reverse complement strand
CACCCGGCCGGGTGGGCACTCATCCCTGTCGAACCGAGTGCCGTTCCGGCCGACGCCGGATACCGATTCCGCTCACGCCGCCCATGCCCTGGTGTGCCCGGCTGGACCGGTGCGTGCCCGTCCATCTGTGCGTGAGGATCGTCGTCAGCCGTCGCCGTCCGGGGAGTCATCTGAGGGCTTGGGCGCTTCCTTGCCGCCGGCAGGGGACTGGCCCCGCGCCCACAGGCCGTCGGTCGGACGGGGCGCGAGAAGCTCGGCGAGACTGAGGTCAAGGTTCAGCCCGGCGTACTCGGTGCCCGCGGGAACGGCCAGCAGTGTTCTTTCCAGCCAGATCGACACCACAGTGGCCGACGTCTCCAACAGTGCGTCACCGTCGGGAGTGCTGAGCGCTATCAGCACCACGCGCCGACCGTCGGCTCTGCTCGGCCAGATCCTCACATCCCCGTCTCCGCAGGGCTGGAGCAGGCCTTCAATGAGCAGCTCACGGGAGAAGGCCCACGTCAGGAGGTTCTCGGTGCCGATGTGGAAGGTGAGATGTACGGCGTACGGGTCGTCCGTGCGGTAGGTGAGCCGGGCGGGCACTGGGACTTTCAGCTCGGCCGACAGCACCACTTTGAGTTCCAGCTCGCGTACGACGACGTGCATGGGGTTCTCGAATCCCTTGTTGGTACGGGCCCGGGAACCCGGGCCTTACATGGAGAGAGCAGGGTGCCGCGCGACTATGACGCGACTTTTACCAATAACTTTCTGTAATTCTTTGGGGGCGATTCGCCTGGTGGCTGGCGCGACATGTGGCTGGCACTGCACCGAGCCAAGGTGCTCTGCCGCGCCGTGGTCTGGCGGGAACCCCGTGGCCGTCCTTGGTGACGGTGTCGATCGATGCCGGTGTAGCGGTCTGCTGGTGGCGATCGGGATCAGTGCGGTGCCCGCACCTGCTGTTCGGTCAGTCTGACTCCCGGAGGTCCGACAGGGGGACCAGGGCCGGTTGGACGGTTACCCGGCCCGAAGCTGTGGCGGCCGGGACGACTCCTGGGGATCGCCGGCCGCGGGAACGCCACCCTGTGCGGCAAGCCGGGTGACAGCGGAACTCGTGCGAAGTAGTTACGGAGAGTGACAATAGTTGCCCGCTTCTAGGGCTCTTCGCTGAACTTCGCAAAGAGCCCTGGGGTAGTTGGGTCTGGCATGAGCTGGGTTGACCTGGGGGTGTCGGCGGGTGGTGAGGGGCGGCGGTCGGCGGCAGAGGTGGTGGTGTCTCGGGCGGTTTCCCCGCGCCCGATCGGGCGGTCCTGGCTCTTGTCGGCGGGGAGGCCGGTCAAGGGGGTGACCCGTCGGCCGGTCTTCGACTCCGGGCGCTTCCTCGGGAGGTGTCCTACCGCCCGTCGGATCGCTGCCGCCGTTGATCGAGCCGATCGAGTCGATGCCGCTCGTGGTGCGGCCGAAGCGGCTGGCGCATCCGCGGTGGCCGCGTTCGCTGACGGGCCGGGGGAGCGGAGGGGGGAACTCGCACCAGGCTCTCTCCCGTAGCCACAAGATCACCCGGATGGACTTGGCCTCGGTCGCGTTGTCACCGGTCATCGATGCATCTTCCGTGATCAGGAGTTACGCCCAACGAAATACAGCCCGCGCTGACAGCCCGTACCCGGGTACGGAGCGCTCCACCAGCCACTGCTGGGCAGGGGAACAACCGCTCCGTCAGCGGCGCGGGAACAGCGCGACCAACCAGGTGCCAGTCGCACCCGAAGAACCACACCCCCAAGGGGTGACGCCCCCGACTAGGAGGGCGATGGAGTCCCTCGACCCGTGTAGAAGGCGACGGTCAGATCCTTGACCAGGGCCTTGCGCTCGTAGTCGTCCAACTCGACCAGCCCGCGAACCGTGAGTCTGGTCACCGTCTCCTCCACGGAGTCGACAACCGAGGTGAGCACCGAGTCCCGGTGCAGCGCGTCGATCGCCGCGACTCGCCGTCGTTGCATCGCCGCGGCGACCTCCGGCGCGTACTCGATCCGTATCGGCTGCGCGGAGAACACCTCAAGGCCAACAGGCTTTGCGTCCAGAGCGATCCGCTTCGTCAACGCGTCACCGACCGCCTCGGCGTTGCGCAGGGTGGGCGCGTCCTCGTGGAAGGCGTCCGTGGGCAGTTGCGACAGCACCCGGGCCATCGCCGATTCCACGCACTCCCGCAGATACTCCTGGTGGTCCTCGACGGCCAGGGTGGCTCTCGCCGTATCGCGGACGCGCCACACCACCAGTACCACCACACGCAACGCGACCCCATGCGCGTCCACCGCCGGCATCGCCTCATTGCGCCAGTGCCGCAACCGGATGTCGACCCGGCGGCGCAGCAGCAGAGGGTTCACCCACATAAGACCCGTCCGCCGAACGGAGCCCCGGTACCGGCCGAAGAGGGTGAGCACCCAGGCCTGGCCGACCCGGCCCCTCGCGAGACCTCCGAACCCGAAGATGGCGAGCGTTCCGGTCAGGGCGAGCACTGCCCAGAGCCCGGCACCGAGGGCCGCGGACCCGGCGGGGGTGGGGCCGGAACCGAAGGTGATCGTGTTGAGCCAGGTGCCAAGGGCCCCTGCCTCGTCCCCGTACTCGGGCAGCCCGAGCAGTGTGACGGCGACCGATGGCAGTGCCCCGGCCCACCACAGCGCGACCACCTGGCCTGAGAGTCCCGCGAACCCGGCGAGGACTCCGACCGCCCCGGGCAGCGCTCGGGCCAGCCGCTCCACGGGTGCGGCATCGGTGACCGGAACTGTTCGCGAATCGCCCTGCTTGGCTGGCGCGGTGGCTCCCGGCCGCCCGGCGCCCGGTCGATCGGGGGACCCGGTGGGGGTGCCCGAGCGGAGCGCATCGGGGCCGTCATGGGACCGCGCGGTGTCCGATGGGCGGGGAAAGGGCCCGGGGGTGAGGGTCCGAGGCTGCTCGGCGGTGCCCCGTCGTCGGCTCACGGCTGTGGGCGCGGCCAGGACGGAGGTGCTGGTGGAGTCTTCGCGGAACAGCAGGTGCACCGGGATCTGGGTGGTGGCCTCGTTGTGGATCAGCCGCTGGGACCGGGAGCCGATCTCGTCCTTGCCGAGGGGGCGCCGTTGCAGAGCGGGCTTCGGGGGCTTCGCCGACTGAGGGTTCGGCGGGCGGGGGGCTTGGGGGGACCCGGGCGAATGAGGGTTGGCCGGGCTCATTTGCGCATCCGTCATGAGAACAGTCGCCGCCAGGTCTCAGGGCCCGGGTAGCCGTTGGCGGCGCTGCCGCGCCAGCCCTGCGCGCGCTGGAACGCCTCGACATTGCGTCGGTCGCTCTCGCTCCAACGCGGCCCGGGACCCTCGGTGTAGTACTTTCCGAAACCCTTCCGGGTGAGCTGCTTCCCGAGCAGGGCGACGTAGGGGTTGCTCTGTCCTGGACGGAAGTACGCCGCTCCGGGGAACGTCTGGGAGGTGGGGGGTGTACCGGGGTTGCCCGTCGGGTTCCCGGGACCCGAGCCGCCGCCACCCGTCCCGGGGATGTCCCGGCCGGTGCCTTTGACCAGGTACTCCCAGGTCTTCGGGCCGGGGATGCCATCAGCGGCCGAGCCCGTCCAGCCCTGGGCCTTCTGGAACGCCTGGGTGGCCGAGCGGTCCGCCTCACCCCAACGCGGCCCCGGACCGCTGCGGTAGTAGCGGGAGCCGCCGCGCTCCACGAGCATCTGCCCCAACTTGGTGACGTGTTTGTTGTTGGCGCCGGTGCCGAACGCCGAAGCACCGGGGAACGCCGTCCCGCCCGGTTCGGGTGCTGTGGGGCCGGAGCCACCACCGGCTTTCAGCCCCTTGTAGCGGTAGGGGATGTAGCGGCTGGAGTTGTTCCAGTACGCGTAGGGCGTCACTTGCTTGCGGGTCTTCGGCGGAGCCTGTTCGTAGGCGATGTAGCGCTGGCGGGTGTTGTCGGCCCAGCCGCCGAAGATGGTGACGTGTGACCCCTTCCCCGGGTCCGCCGGGTTGTGGAACAGGAGCATGTCTCCGGGCTGCAGCTCGTTCTTGGATATTCGGACGCCGAAGTTCGCCAGGCTCCCGGTCCACTGGTTGCTGCCGAGGCCCCAGGCCATCGAGATAAAGCCCGAGCAGTCCTGGCGATACCCGTCTGACCAGTACTTCGACATGCTGTACGGGATCTTGGCGTTCACCCACTTCGTGGCCCGGTTCATGATCTCGGCGCGGGTGGTGGTGCGCGACCCCGTCGACCCCGTCGACGCCGGCGCCGACGTCGCCGTCGATGCCCTGGCGATGTTGTGGAGGGGGCCAGTGACACCCTGGGGCGAGGGCGGGTTGTCGTTCGGGGCGGCGAGTGGGGCGACCGCTGGAGCCGCCATGGCGGCGCCCCCGACGGTCGCCGCCATTCCGGCTCCACCGGTCGCCTGTCCCTGACCGAGCGGGCGGTGGTCGGCTGCGACCGCCGTCAGTTCCATACCGCTGAACACGGTGCTCGCCGTCGCCGCCAGAACGATCGCGTGCCGCCGGGCGCCGTGCGCGGCCGGGTTCCCCCCAAGACGAACTGGTAGGCCGCGTGATTGAGTCCGCCGCCAGTCGGCACAACCGGGGCAGTCACAGTTGCTCGCGGGTGTCACCTCATCGAACACAGGAGCGTCCAATCGATTCCCCTCACACACCGGATTGACCTCGCCGCGCAACTGCGCAGGCGTTGGTTCTTCAACCGTCCGCAAGCGGGTCTGCGGGGGCGTCAGATTCTTAGCTATACGTACATATCGCACATTGGACATCTAAATTGATGCACAGTCGGACATGCAAGACTTCAGCACCATGATGGTACGTCAGATTCCGCTTAGCTCCATGATCGGGATAGCGAATCACGTAAGGGGCAAAGGTCACTACTGGGCAGGGTTGAACCAGAAGGGACATCTATGATCAAGTGGTTACGCAAGTGGCGGTGCAACACGGTCATTTCAGGACTTCCCGCGTTCTGGGCCTGTCGTGTGCCGCTACCCACTGGTCCCGGACGCCCCCGTCCGGAGCCGGGCGCGCTCCCTCTTGGGGACCGGACCCCCCCGTCCGGACACGTGGCCCGGCAATGCCGGTCCCGGGGCACCCCCCTGCTCTGGGACCGGCCTCCGCATGAGCTGAATCCCTCGCCCACCGGAGGTGGAACTGCGGGTCCGTCAGATGCGCGGCACCGACCCGATGCGCCCCAGCGGAGCGTGAGCCCGTGGCATGGGCCCCACTCGAACGCGACAGATCGAGTGCGGTGTTCCCGGCGATCGTCGATGGGGTGGTGAGCGATGCGCCTGACCGGCCCCTGCCGCCGTGTCATGTGATGTCCCGCCGCACAACCGAGCACGGCGGCGGCAGGCGTGTGCGAGCGCCGAGCATGACGAGGTCGCGCCCGGCGCCCCACCCACGGCCGGACCGCTCGACTACGGCAGTTCGCTGCTCGGTTCCATCGGGGCCTGGACCTCGGGCCCGGTCAGCGGGCTCAGTCATCGGGCCTGTGCCGCAACAGCGCCACCGGGGGTCGGTAGAGCGGAGCCGGATCGGCAGGTGACCCATCCCGAGCCGGGGCGCCGGCCTTCCGGACGCCGCCCCGGTCGGTGTCGGTCGTCAGGACGGCACAACCACCGCTCCAGGATGCTGCCTTCGGACACCGGGGTGTCCGGCCCGGCCACGGTGGCTCGACGCCGGACACCCTCTACTACCCGCCGAGACCTCCCTCCCTCGGCTACCGCACCGGACGATTCACCAGGATGAGGCGCGGAGTACTCGTCGCCGTCTGACGCTGAGGACCGTCGCCGCGCCGGTGACGAGCGCGAGAAGACCGAGTGCCGCGATGGAAGTGATCTTCGTTCCGGTGTTGGCCAGCCAGGAGTCGGGTTTCGGTGTGACGCTCGTCGTCACCACGCAAGCTCCCCCCGGCAGGTCGGACGGTTTCGCCGGACATGCCTCGGGTTGCTCACCCGGCCGCGCACCCGGTCCGGTGCCAGGGCCCCCGCTCTGGCTACCGCCTGAACCCGAACTCGGCATGGAGCCGGGGTGTGTGCCGGGGCTTCCGCTCGTTGCTGTGCCCGGTCCGGTGCCTGTTCCTCTGCTTGGTCCGGTGCTTGGTCCGGCGCCTGGTTCGGTCCCTGGTCCGGGGGCTGGTTCGATGCCGATCGCGGAGAGGCTGTTGACGATCTCCGCGCCCTTCGCGGCGGTCTTGTTGACCGTGACCGAGTAGGTGAGGGTCTCCGCTTCGCCCGACCTTATGGGCGCGGACCACAGGAGTCGGGTCTCGCCGACGACGACCGTGCCAGCGCTCGCCTTCGCCTCCTTGCTGAAGCCGGCGTGTCTGAGGACTCCGGTCATATCGTCGGAGACCGTGGCCGGGTCGCCCGCGACGAAGTCGGCGTCACCGACGTTTCTGGCCGTGATCGTGTAGGTGATGGTGTCACCGGGATGGACAGGCCCCCTGGTGTCGGCATCCTTGGTGAAGTGGAGTTTGGGGACGGTGATATCGGTGCAAGCGCTGGCCGTTGCGATCACCGTGTCCGTCGCGGACAGCTCGACGGCGCTTCCGTAGCCGCGTCCCGCCGGGTACCCGCACCGGACCTCCTCCGTGAGCACATCGATCGCCCTCGCGCGCGCCGTCACCGTGACCCGGTAGTCACGGGTCCCCGGGCCCGCCGCGGTGGCGGCGGGAACGCGGTCCGCGCCGGTCAGCAGCGCGCTGTCCGGTGTGACAGCGGCTCCCCTGATGGTGCCGAGGCCCGCGGTGAACCCCGGGTTCACCGGTGCCTCGCCGGTGTCGGCGGTCACCGCCAGGACCTTGACTCCCTTCGGGAAGGCCAGCCGGTCATCGAGCCGGTAGCTCAGCCCGGTGGCGGGCGCGGTATGGGGGTTGGTCACCGTGATCCGATAGGGGATGCTCCAGCTTCCGTCCTCGTTGCGCGTGGGTTTGCCGTCCATGGTCTTCGCCAGGGACGGTTTGACCGGCTGGGCGCAGACGTCGGCGGTGCGGGTGGTTGAGTCCGCGAGGGTGATGGTGGCCTGGTTGGCGAACCCGCTGTCGGCACCGCCCACACAGATTCCGGCGGCGGTCCCCGCGAGGCCATGGGCGTCCGCTGTCACCGTGAGAGTCCACCGGTGAGTGGTTCCGCCCGGCAGTTCGACATCGGCGGCAACCGCGCCGGAACCG
The DNA here is from genome assembly GCF_023701525.1 of Streptomyces albipurpureus. Taxonomy (GTDB): domain Bacteria; phylum Actinomycetota; class Actinomycetes; order Streptomycetales; family Streptomycetaceae; genus Streptomyces; species Streptomyces albipurpureus. The sequence continues at coordinate 436,989 of NZ_JAMQAW010000002.1, read as the reverse complement.
CTCCAGCTCTGCTGCGCGGTGACACCGCTCGGTGTGCTGGTGACTTCTGCTGCGGCGATGTCGATTCCGGCGCCGAATCGGAGATCGTCGGCCAGGTCGTAGCTGACCGGCCGTTCAGGGTTCGGGTTGGTGACGCCGATTCCATAGACCGCGGTCCAGGTGCCGTTGTCGTTCTGGGTGGTCGAGTCGACCGTCTTGGTCAGGGTCGGGGCGAAGCCGTCGCTGGTGGCGGCACACGGCACACCGGTTGCGTCCCGGCCTGTCGTGCTGTTGCACACGGACCCGGCCAAGCCTCCGAAGGCGGCGTTGTCCAGGGTTCGGTCCCCGTCGCCGCCGACGGTGACCCGATAGGTCAGTGTGACGCTGGCCCCCGCCCTCAGCGGTCCGGACCAGCTCAGGATGCCGCTGTCCGGGTCTGCGATCGGTTCCATAAAGCCGTCGCTGCCGGTGGCGGACCCGGACCCGGCCGTATAGGCCGCGTCGTCGAGTACGCCCGCCAGGTCGTCGGTCACCACCGCCGGAGTCGTTTCGGTGTAGTCGGCGCCTCCGGTGTTCTTCGCGGTCACCGTGTAGATCACGGTGTCCCCGGCGCTCACACCGGCCGCGGTGATATCCGAGGTCTTGGTGAGGGCGAGCATCCGCAACTCGTCGGTGTCCACGGCGGTGGCGCTGAGTTGCGCGTCCTCATCGGCAGGGTCGGGCGCGGCCACCCGGGCGGTGTTCACGACGGCACCTGTCGCGCCCGCCAGGACGCGGACCGTGACCTCTACGGCCGCGGTGGCGCCGGTACCACCGTCGGGCTTGTCTCCGTCCGGTGAGACAGCAGCCGCGGGGGCGAGGTCCGGGAGCTGCCAAGTCACGGTTCCGCCGGGCCGTTGGCCGTACGCGTCCGCCGCGCCCTGGTCGCTGACCCTGCCGCCGTCCGTCGCGGAAACGAATGCCAGGCCGGCCGGGAGGGTGTCCGTCACCATCGCCCCGGTGATCTTCTCGGCCGGCAGCAGACTCGCCGCCGTGAGGGTGTAGGTGTACTCCTCACCTGCGGAGACCGCGGTGCGCCCATCGGTCTTCGCCAGTGAGAGGCCGGGCGTGGCGACCTTGGACTGAAGACACCCGGTGGTCTCGTTGTTGGCGGGTTCCGGGTCGTACATCGGCCCGGTGACAGCAGCCGGTACACAGATCCGGCCCGCTGCTGCGGGCACCACGGGGACGTGGAGAGCGACCGGAACCCCCTTGCGCAGGGTGCCTGGTCCAGCCCCGTCCACCGGGGCGCAGGTCAGCGTTACCGGTCCGTTGAGCGGGCTGGTGGCGGGATCGGCGGTGCAGTCCCAGCCGTTGGGTTCCAGGTCGGTCACCGTGAGGCCGGCCGGCACACTGACCGCGACCCTCGCCGGGGTCTGACGCGATCCACCGCCGTTGGTCACGGTGAAGGGCAGCACCCCGGGACGGCCGACCTGGAGCGGCAGACGATCCGGTACCGACACCAGCAGATCGGCCTCCTGGGTGGTCGCGCACACCGGGCGCGGCTCCGCGGGCAGCGTCTGGGCACTGTCCAGGGCCACCGAGTTGCAGGCGACCGCATCCGCGGCCGCACCCGAGGCCACAGCCGCGGTGAAACTGAAGGCGGCGGTCCCACCCGGGGCGAGGTCGCCCGGTACGGTCGCGCGGATCGCGTTCCTTCCCGACGCGACCGGCCCCCAGTCGTCGACCGCGCCCGGTGCGGCGGGGTAGACCTCGTCGCGTTGGGGGTTGGTGGAGGCGGAGTAGGCGAGTGTGAGGTTCGGCGAGATGCCGGACACACTGCCCAGAGTCTGGCTGAAGGTGCTCCCACGAGGTGTGGAGGCGGTTCCGGAGCTGGTGCCCTTGTCGCCGGCATACGGCAGCACGTCATAGGCGACCACTCCGCTGAGCGTGGTGTTTCCGGTGTTCTCCAGTGTCACCCGGTACCGGAGGTCACTCGCCGTGGGCGACACCGGGACCGCCACATCCGGATTCGACACCCATACGCACCCGTCCGGTGCGCCAGCCGTCGGCCGGCATATCTCCTTCAGCGCACTCAGGCCGTCCGCGGCCGAGACGTTCACCGTCTGCGACGCACTCGCGAACCACTCCGCCGTAGCACCGTCACCGTCGACATCCGGCGCGTCCTGCACCGCGCTCCCATAGGCGGCCTCGACGTCTGTCCAGGTGTGCCGGGAGTCTCCCATCCAGGTGTGTGCAACGCTGCGAGTCCCGGCCGCCACCGAATAGCCTGGCCGCGCCACCACGGCCAGGTTCGGCCAGTTGCCGTTCTCACCGAACGAGACATCGTTGGGCCAGGTGGCCACGACCACCTCACGCGAGGAACCACCCACGGTCTTCGTCGTGTGGTCGAACGTCACACCGTCCGGGACGGTGCCCTCCGCGAACGAGGCGGAGTCGGGTTTGATCGTCCATCCCACCGGCGCGATGAACACATACTGCGGAGTGATGTTCACCTCGCCCGGGATGTTCGCCGTCCTACCGCGCACTCCGAAGGTCACGTCCTTGCCCGGCACTGCGTTCCCACCGCCCTCGACAACTGCCGGCGAGGGGAAGTCAGCGGTGAAGTCCGGGCTTCGCCTGGGTGTCTCACGGAACTGGATGGTTCGGGAGACTGGGCCGAGGCCCATCGCGGTGAGGCTGCTGTCCGGCCATGACATCGTTGCCGTCGCTGTGTTGGTGCGCTTCCCGCCAACCGGGGCACTCGACGAAACGGTGTAGTGGAAATACGCGTAGAAGGGGGTCGATCCGGTGTCGGCCGGGCGGCTGTGCGGTGGCGCGAGGGTGCCGCTGGTGATCTTCGCCTTGGTGAACCAGGTACCGGCGGGGGCGGTGACCGACCCGTTCGAGGTTCCGGTCGTGCCGTTGTTCAGCGTCCACGCGATCGTGGCGGCGGGGGTGGTGCTCGACGTGGTGATCCTGTTGGCGCGTGCGTCGGCCTGGTCGAGTGCGTCGTCCTCGATGACCGCGACGCCGGGGAGGTTCGACTGGTTGCGGGCCGTTACGGTCCAGTTGTAGGTGTTGTCGGCGAACGGAGCGAGGGCCGCACCCGGGGTGCACAGACGGGTCCAGTCGTCACGGCCGCTGGCCGGGCAGGTCAGCCCGGTCACATCCGGCGGAACGTTCACCAACCTGGTGCCCCCGCTGGAGGCGTTGTTGGTGCTGTCCTTCGCCAGGTCCGCCCGGGGGAACGGGGCGTAGCAGGAGACCGGGTGAGACATCTCCTGCGACGCCGTCTTCGTGGTGCGATCCGGGTCGAGGTAGGTGACGGACGCGTTGACCTGGTGCGTCACGGTTTCCTCGAAATCGCAGCCACCGGGATCGGAGGTGAACTTGCTCGCTGGATAGTTCACCGTCACGGTGCGGGTGTAGTACGGCCCGCGAGCGGTCCAGCCACCCGCACTGCTGGACCAGCCCCAGCCACCCGCGGCCAGCGCGTCGGGCGCGTCCTTCGTACCGAGCGACCAGGTGATGGTGTGGGCCGCGCTGTCGTACACACCGCCGCCGGTGCTCGCCACGTACACGGCTCGCGGGTCCAGCTTCTCGACCACCGTGTAGCTCCCGGCGGCGACCCACTGCGATGTCCCCGTGATGCGGGAAGCGGCGAGGCGCGCGAACGAACCCGAGCTCATCTGAACGTTCCAGGTCACCCTGGCCCCGGCCTTGACCGACCCAGGACTCGACTGGTTCACCCCCGGGTTCGGGACGGTGTTCGTCCAGGTCACCGGCTGGGCATCGGCCTTCGCCGGACCGACCGCGCTGGACGCACTGATCGTCGCCGACATCTGGATCTTGAATCCGGACGGGTAGTACTGGGCCGGCCGAGGCGTTGTGTAGGTGCCCTCCGCGAAGATGTCGTAGACGACCAGGAACGTTCCCGACCGGCCGGCGGACAGCTCACCCAGCCTGACGGTCTTGCCCGTCACGTCCGTGCCATCGATCGACGCGCCCGGCAGCCCGGCCGGAGGAGTCCAGTTCCCATAACTCAGCATCGGTTCGGTCGACAACCCGTACGGGTCCCGCTGCGACGGCGACAACCGCACCGTGGTGTCCGCGCAGTCAGCGGCCGCACAGGAGTACGCCACCTTGTACGCCACCGAGTCGCGGTGCGCGCCGAACGAAGCGTCGGACTGCGGTGCCGATGTGGCCGAGTCGACTGCTTCGATGGAGACATCGAGAACCGCCGTACCGGCGGCCTGCGCTGAGGTCGCGGGCGCGAACAGCGGCGCGAGCAGCCCCGCCAACACCGCGAAGACAGCGGCGAAGGCCAGCGCGACCCGAGGACGCTTCACCGCCTGCCCGACGGCAGTTCGATGGGACACCTGTTCCCCCTAGAGGACTCACCGCACGAGACGATGCCAAGGGGGGGCCGTGACCGACCGGTGGCAGCCCCACTTCCGGGCGCCGCTCGGCACTCCGCCGCGCTGGAGGCCGGCGACACAGGAGGTCGACTGGCTCAAGACGCATGCTTCCGCAACTGATGGAAAGTCAGACATTACAAGCGCGACAGTCCATGATCAATAGGGTATGGGGTAAAAAGCATATAACCGGATGCTGTACCCCTACAGGGTGCTATAGCCGGAAACGCCGGTAGGAGGCGAGTGGAGGACGTGCCGCTCGCCCTAAGTGATCACTTCTGATGGCTTTGGTGGGCAGCTCCGCTGTATGCCGTAGTTTGATCACTTTTTGAGCACGGCTTGACCCCTAGTGCATACCTTCTGTGCGTAGATGCCAAAATGGTTGGCTGGTATGTACCGCATGGGAGGGATCTGGGAGCCAGCCCGCGTAGGTACGCCGTTCTGGAAGACGCCGGAAGGTGAGGTTTCCGGTGTGAGGGAGCGGGAGTGGCTGCTCTGCCGCGCCGGCTGTTGCCCACCGGCGCCGCACTCACACGGAGCTGAACTTTTCCATGGCACCTACAGTCGTCGACGGGGTTCGCACCCAGTCGCGTCACCGCGCGAAACTCGCGCGGCGCACCGCTGAGTGGAAGCCGGGCATCCTGCCGTTCCGCTGCCGTTCTGCTGCCGTTCCCAAGGCGTACTCCCATGTCTGAAGCAATCCTCCTGGTCGGTGGCCAGGGCACCCGGCTTCGGCCGCTGACCAGTCACACCCCAAAGCCGTTGCTCCCCGTGGCCGGCGTGCCGTTCCTCGCACATCAGTTGGCACGTGCCGCTGCCGCAGGAGTCACCCGGATCGTGTTCGCCACCTCCTATCTCGCGGAACTCTTCGAGAGGGCCTTCGACGGTTGGGACTTCGGGCTTGAGTTGGTGTACGCCACAGAGCGGGAGCCGCTGGGCACCGGGGGCGCGATACGCAATGCCGCCAAGCATCTGACCTGCGATCCCGGCGATCCGGTGCTGGTCTTCAACGGCGACATCCTCTCCGGTGTGGACATCGCCGCACTGCGTGAGGGCCACCGCGGCACCGGCGCCGACGTCACCCTCCATCTGACACGCGTATCCGACCCACGCGCCTTCGGTCTGGTGCCGACCGACCCCGACGGCCGGGTGACGGCCTTCCTGGAGAAGCCGCAGACCCCGGAGCAGATCGTCACCGACCAGATCAACGCCGGCTGCTATGTCTTCACCCGCTCGGTCATCGACCGCATCCCCGCCGGTCGTGTCGTGTCCGTGGAGCGGGCGACCTTCCCCACCCTGCTCGCGGAAAACGCTCTGGTCAGGGGTGTTGTGGACGACACATACTGGCTTGATCTCGGTACCCCGGCCGCGCTCGTCAAGGGCTCCGCCGACCTGGTGCGGGGCCGGATCGACTCCCCTGCCCTGCCCGGGCCAACGGGTGACGCCCTTGTGCTGCCGGGGGCTCGGGTCGACCCCGACGCCGTTCTGAGCGGTGGCACCGTCGTCGGCGAGGGTGCGCGGATCTCCGCGGGCGCCGTTGTCGAGGGCACGGTCGTACTGCCCGGTGCGCGGATCTCCGCAGGTGCCGTGGTCTACCACTCGGTGATCGGCCGGGACGCTGAGATCGGTGCGGGAACAACCGCGGACACGGTGGTCATCGGCGACGGCGCCCGAGTGGGCTCCGGCAATGAGTTGCCTCCCGGGCTGCGCATCGGCTGTGGCGCGACCGTCGACGACGAGAGCGTACGCACCTCAGCGGCGCCGACGCTCTGCCCTCCGCGCACTGCCCTGCCCTCAGGAGTACGTCATGCGTCGTCAGCCGCCCGCTGATCCCTCGGGGCCCTATGGCTACGATCAGTACGGCAGGCCGACAACGCCCGATCCACGGCCGCACCCCTCGGAAGAGCCCCACCCCACCTCTCCGGACCCGCAGGGGTACATACCGGAGCAGCCGTACTCCGGTGACCCGCGGGGGGTATGCATCGGGGGAGGTGTATTCCGGTGATCCGCAGGGGTACATACCGGGGCAGCCGTACTCCGGTGACCCGCAGACATACGGTCCGCAGCCTCAGCAGTACGCGCCGCAGCCGCAGCCGCAGTCGTACAGCCTTAGCCGTACGTTCCCGATGGCCCCCTCCTCGTAGCTGAGCCGCGGTCGGAACCGCGGTCCGATGTCCCGGCAGTGTCGAGCACACCGGAACCCAATATCTGAGGCACCGTCAACTGAGGCACCGTCACCTATCGCAGAGCCCGAGCCAGGGCGGGAGCCAGAGCCCGAACCCGTGCGGTCTCGCTTCGCCGCGGTCGATGGTCTGCGGGGCGTCGCGATCCTCTCCGTGCTGCTCTACCGCACCGACTGGTTCAGCTACGGCCTCTTCGGTGTGGACGCCTTCTTTGTGCTGTCCGGCTTCCTCGCCACCCTCATCCTGGTCAGAGAGGTGCAACGGCACGGACGGATTCGGATCGGACGCTTCTACCTCCGTCGCTTCAGGCGATTGTTCCCCGGGTTGGTGATCACCCTCGGGGTGGTCGTGGCCATCGCCTATGTGGCCAGCCCGGTCAAGGAAGTCCGAGCCGTTTCCGACCAGGCGATCGGCTCCCTGCTCCAGATCGCCAACTGGACACAGATCTCTCGCGGAGACGCGTACGGGGACCACTTCGAACAGCATCCAGCCGCTGTCCGCGATGTGGTCGCTGAGCATCACCGAACAGTTCTATGTGGTGTGGCCGTTGGTCCTGATGGCGGCGTTCGGGATCTTCCGCAAGCGCGTCCTGCCCGTCGCGGTGCTCACCGTTGTTCTCCTCGGCGCTTACGCGATGGTGGCCCCGCTGCTGTGGACGCCACTTCCCTGAGGTAGTCGGAGGGTCGCGCGCGTCCGTTGTGACACTCGGTCGGTCCCGGGCCCGGACGGCCGATCAGGGAACCGGTCCATACACCCCACTGCCCCGGCCACGATGAGGTGGCCGGGGCAGTTCTCAGCTGGAGCGGTTGGTGGCGTTCTCAGCGATCAACCGCGCTCCGCCGATGGTGAGCCGGACTCAGAGCAGGATGCGCATCGGGTGCTCGATACGTGCCTTGAACGCGCCCAACCACTGTGCGGCGAGTGCCCCGTCGAGGACCCGGTGATCGCCGGAGAGGGTGACGGTCATCACCGTGGCGGAACTGATGGTCCCATCGTCGTCGACCACCGCGCGACGCGTGGCGGCGCCCACCGCGAGGATTCCCGCATGCGGGGGATTGATGATCGCCCCGAACCGCTCGATCCCGTACATACCGAGATTCGACACGGTGAAGGAGCCTCCTTCGAGCTCGGACTGGTTCAGCCGGCCCTCGCGGGCCCGGCTGGCCAGGTCGGCGACGGTGCGGCCGATGTCGCCGATCGAGCGGGTGTCGACGTTGCGGACGACCGGGGTGACGAGTCCGCCGTCGATGGCGACCGCGACCGCCACCGACACCGAGGCGAACCGGCGGATCGCATCCGAGGTCCAGATCGCATTGGCCTCGGGCACGTCCTGGAACGCCCCGGCGACAGCCTTCAGGACGAAGTCGTTGACGGACGGGGTGGGCGCGCCGGGGCCGATGTCGGCCTTCATGGTGCGGCGCAGCTCCAGCAGCGCGTCAACGCGGCAGTCGACATCCATGTAGAAGTGGGGAACGGTGCTCTTGCTCTCGGTGAGCCGTCGGGCGATCGCCCGACGCATACCGGTGTGCGGCACATCGGTGAACTCGCCGTCATCCGCCCGTGGCGCGGGCCGGGTCGTGCTCGCGCCCGCTGTGACCGGCGCGGCCACGGGCTGGGCCTGGGGCGCGGCCGGTTGCGCGACGGGCGGGGCGGCGCTCTGCGCGGTACCGCCGGCCGCGAAGCGGTCGAGGTCGCGGCGGACGATGCGACCGCCGGGGCCGGTGCCGACGACGGTGGTGAGGTCCACATTCCGCTCGCGGGCGAGCCGTCGCACCAGCGGGCTGGCGAACCGGCGTTCCGGGGACGCAGCCGGCGCCGCCGAGACGGAGGTCCCGGTTGCCGCCGACTCGCCGGAACGGTCCGCGGGTGCCTCGATCCGCACCGGCAGGATCGCGGGTGCGGGTGCGGGTGCGGGTGCGGGTGCGGGTGCGGGCGTGGGCTGGGCTGTTGGGGTGGCTGGGGCGACGGCATCGCCTGTGCTCTCGGACGCCGCTCCCGCCGCTCCGGACGCCTCGGCCAGCGCCTGCTCGGCCGATTCCCCCGAGACGGCCAGCACCATGATCGGGGTACCGACCGTCACCGGTGCGCCGAGCTCGATGAGGAAGCCCGCGACCGTGCCGGTCTGCTCCGACTCGTAGTCGACCGCCGCCTTCTCGGTCTCGATCTCGGCGATCGGCTGTCCGACCGACACCTCATCGCCCGGCGCGACATGCCAGCCGATGACGATGGCTTCGGCCATGCCGGTCAGGATCTCCGGCATACGAATGACGAGGGCCATCAGTTGCCTCCCATGGCGGCCAGGCTGCGCTGGAGCGCGGCGGCGATGTCATCGACCTGGGCGATGGCTGCGGCTTCGAGCACCCGGGAAATGGGAGCGCTGGCCTCACCACCGGTGACGCGCTCGACCGGCTGGTCGAGCCAGTCGAAGTAGCGGCGCTGGATCTCGTCGGCGAGCCATCCGCCGTAGGAGGTTCCCTGCGCGCCCTGTTCGACGATCAGTACCGCGTTGGTCTTGCGGATGCTCGCGCCGATGGTGTCCCAGTCGAGCGAGGCCCGGTCGAGCCATCGCAGGTCGATCAGGTCCGCGTCCGCTCCGGTCTTCTCGATCGCTTCGGCGGCCTTGTGCACCATCGACAGATAGCTGATGACGGTGATGTCGGAGCCGGTCCGGCGCAGCGCGGCCACTCCCAGCGGGAGTTGGTAGTCCAGATCCTCTTCGGGGACTTCCTGCGACTGCCCGTACAGGTCGACGTGCTCGATCACCAGGACCGGATCGTCAAGGGCCATCGCGGTGTTGAAGAGCCCGATGTAGTCGGCCGCGGTGGAGGGGGCGACGATTCGCCAGCCCGGGCTGGTGGCGAAGATGCCGGCCGGGTCCATCAGGTGCTGTGAGCCGTAGCCGCTGCCCATGGCGACCTTGGTGCGCAGCACCAGCGGGACGGCGCTCTCACCGCCGAACATGTGGCGGGCCTTGCCGATCTGGTTGAAGACCTGGTCGGCCGCGACCCAGAGGAAGTCGGGGTACATGAACTCGACGACGGGCCGGAACCGGCCGTCCAGGGCCATGCCGGCGCCCAGGCCCGCGAAGGCGTTCTCGCTGATGGGCGTTCCCAGTACCCGGTCGGAAGCGACCTGTAGGGCCCGCTTGGTCACGCCGTTGGTTCCGCCGCCGAGCCGGTGGACGTCCTCGCCGAGGACGACGATCCGCGGGTCCTGGTCCATCCGACGGCCGAGAACATCGGACGCCGCTGTGACAAAACGTTTCTTTTCGGTGGGTCCCTCGTAGTGTGCCGGGTCGAGGGTGCGAGCGCCGTCCAGTTCGCTGGCGTCGCCGCGTAGACCGTCGTTGACGGTCGCCGGGTCGGGCCAGAGCGCGGGAACGATCCGCCGCTTGTCCCGGGCGTCCGGATCGGTCTCCACGAGCTCGTCCGCGAGCTGTCGCATCGCGGTGGTCGCCTGCTCGCGCACTCCGGCCGCCATGGCGTCGTCGAGCAGGTCCAGACGGGACATCTCCCGCTCGACCTTCAGCAGGGGGTCCCGCTCGCGCCAGGCCGCCTCTTCGTCTTTGGTGCGATAGCCGAAGGCGCTGCCGGTGTAGCCGCCGTTCTGGTGGAAGAAGCGGTAGACGTCGGCCTCGATGATGGTCGGGCCACCGCCGCTGCGCATCAGTTCCTCGGCCTGGGCCATGGCCAGGTGCACCGCGAGCGGGTCCATCCCGTCGACCCGCCAGGACGGAATGCCGAATCCGAGACCACGGCCCGAGAGCCGCTCTTCACGGGTGACCTCGGCGACCCGGGTGGAGACGGCGTAGAGGTTGTTCTCGATGAAGAAGCACAGGGGCAGGTCCCAGGCCGCGGCGAGGTTCATCGTCTCCAGTACGGAGCCGATGTTGACCGCTCCATCGCCGAAGTAGCTGATGGTCACGTCATCGGTGTCCGCGTGGCGCTGCGCCCAGGCGTTGCCCGCGGCGAGCGGGACGCCTCCGCCGACGATCGCGTTGCTGCCCAGCGCGCCGGCTTCGAGCCATTGCAGATGGATCGAACCCCCGCGTCCCTTGCTGAAGCCCTGGGCGAGACCCAGGATCTCCGCGAGCGTGCGGCGCAGCACCGTGCGCACGTCCCCGTTGACGAGGTCCGCCAGGTCGACCGGGCCCTTCGTCACGTGTGAGAGGGCCTTGGCGAGGAACTGGTGGTGGCTGCGGTGCGAGCCGTTGATGCCGTCGGATGACCGCAGTCCGATCGAGGAACCGACCGCCCCGCCTTCCTGCCCGATGCTCGAATGGGCCGGGCCGTGCACCAGCCCCTCACCGGCGAGCTCAAGCACCGTCTCCTCGAAGGCCCGGATCAGGTGCAGCTGGGCGAGCATGCCGCGCAGCAGGTCCGGATCGGCCTTACTCCAGTCCGACTGCGTGGCGGTGAGCTCCACCCAGGGGCTGATCGGGTCCAAACGTCGTTGACGTGACAAGGCTCCTCCGTGACATCTGAGCGCAACAGCACATCGTCGCGCTGTTGAAGCTTCGCCCAACGTAGACCCAATAGAATCCAATCTCAATACTTGGTTTGCTTTCGTGCCGGTTGAAGACCGATATCGGTGGGTCTATTGTATCCAATTCCATGGGAGGGCCCCTGGATGGAGGAAGGAGTGCTCATGTCGCTGCCAGGCCTGAAGGGCACCGAGCACATTGGATTCACCGTTCCTGACCTGGAGGAGGCCGACGCCTTCTTCACCGAGGTGATCGGCTGTGTGCGCGTCTACGAACTCGGTCCGTTCGAGCGCGAGCGCGGCGAGTGGATGAGCGAGCAGTTGAACGTCCATCCGCGCTCGGTCATGCGCAAGCTGTACTTCTACCGCTGCGGCTTCGGGCCGAACTTCGAGGTCTTTCAGTGGGAGTCCGCCGACGGTCAGCGAACCCAGCCGCGCAACAGCGACATAGGCGGACACCATCTGGCGTTCTACGTCGACGATCTCGATCTCGCGGTCGACTATCTGAAGTCCCACGGGGTTCGCGTGCTCGGTGAGCCGGTCGCCAGCTCGAACGCCAGCGCGGGGCAGCGCTGGGTCTACTTCCTCTCCCCCTGGGGGATGCAGTTCGAGCTGGTGAGCTTTCCGCAGGGCAAGGCTTACGAAGCGGGCGCGCCGGTGACACTGTGGAACCCGAACCGCCCAGCAGACTGAGGAGACTGTGCACCGTGAGTGACACCGCCGTCCCGCGCACCCCGAGCAAGCCCGTGACCGGCCGTCCGGCCGACCGGGAGGGGGGCGCCGGACGGCACGGCAACGCCAGCCGCCGTATCGCCGACGGTCTGCGCGCGGCGATCCTGTCGGGGGAGCTGCCCCCCGGATCGCGCATCCGGCAGGAAGAGGTCGCGGCACAGTACGGAGCCAGCCGTATCCCGGTGCGTGGGGCCCTGAACATCCTGCAGTCCGACGGCCTGGTGACGCTGATCGCCAACGCCGGGGCCTGGGTCGCACAGCTGAACCTCGCCGAGTGCGAGGAGGCGTACCAACTGCGCGAGCAGATCGAGCCGCTCCTCATCAGCGCGAGCCTGCCCGGGCTGACCGCCGAGAAGCTCGACCGGATGGACGACCTCGCCGCCCGGATGGAGCGCGCGGCCACTCCTGAGGACTTTCTGCATCTGGACCGCGAATTCCACGACCTGTCGTACTCGGGCGCCGAGACGGTGGTGCTGGCGGACTTCGTCTGCCGACTGTGGAACATGACCCAGCAGTACCGGCTCGCCTTCTACCGGCTCTTCGAAGAGCAGGGCAGCGAGATCGTCCACGATGAGCACCGCATGCTCGTACGGGCGCTGCGGGAGGGCGACGCCGATCAGGCGGGTCTCGTCATGCGAGGACATATCCGCCGGACCCGTCAGGCGCTCGCGCAGCACCCGGAGCTCTTCGACGGCGCCCGGCCTGGGGCGAGCTGACCTCCGACCCGCGAGCGCTTCCCCCTGAAGGCACCCCGGGCCCAGAGGCAGGGGTCGTCCCGGCCGGGACGACCCCTGTGTGAGAAGCGGGTCCATGCGCTGCCAAGGGGACCAGCGCCGGGTCGTTCCATCCGCCCGCCGGTGTCGCGGCCGAAGGGCCGCCCGCCTCACGGGAGGGGCAGCCGCCGGATCAGCAGTACGGCCACGTCGTCGTACCCGGGGTCGGTGAAGGCGTCCGAGACAAGGATGTGGGCGAGTTCTTCAAGGGGGGTCCCGAGAGAGGACGATGCGTCCGCCCTGCCCTCCCCGGCCTCCTTCATCCACTGGCTGACCGCGGCGGACACGGCGGCCACCGCGGTCTCGTACGGGCGGTCGGGCCGGTCGACCAGACCGTCCGTGTAGAGCAGCAGGGTCGCACCGGGTCGGAGTTGGCCGTGGAAGACGGGATACCGGTCATCCGGTGCGTATCCGAGGGGAAGCCCACCGGGCACCTCCAGTTCGCGGACTGTTCCGTCCGGCTCGCACTGGAGCGGGCTGGGATGGCCGGCCCGGACGATCTGGAGGTCTCCGGGCGGGGCGACATCGACGATGCAGCAGGTGGCGAAGCGTTCCGTGTCCAGGCCCCAGAGGGTCTGGTTGCCGCGCGCCATCAGATGCTCGGCCCGGTAACCGTCCGAGGCATGCGCCCGCAGCGCGGTACGTAGCTGTCCCATGACTCCGGCGGCCTGTGCGCTGTGGCCCTGTACGTCGCCGATGACGAACGAGGCGCCCCCGCCCTCGCGCGGCATCATGTCGAACCAGTCGCCCCCGACCTGCATCCCTTCGGCGGCGGGGAGGTAGCGAGCGGCGATCTCGTACCCCGCCAGCCGATCCAGGGTGCGCGGCATCATCAGTTCCTGGAGTTCGGTCATCCGATGGCGGAACAGGTCGGAGAGCCGGGCGCGGGCCAGGGACTGGGCGAGGATGCCGCCGACGGCGGCGATGATGATCTGGTCGTCGGAACCGAAGTCACGGGGTTCCGCGTAGGAGATGAGACAGGTGCCGACCGTGCCGTCCGCCGAGGCCAGCGGCATGAAGACAAGTGCCTGATGGCCCGGGGACGGCCGGAAGCGCTGGTCGGGGAAGCGTTGGACGTACTCCTCGCGGGTGCGGAAGAAGAGCGGATGCCCAGCGCGTAGCGCCGCGGCCATCGGACCGTCGCCTTCCGCTCCGATCAGGCGTAGCCGTTCCATGGTCTCGTCGGGGTATCCGGCCGCGCCCGCGAGGAGGAGCCGTCCGTCGAGCTCGATATGGATCGCGATGGCGTGCGCGCCTAGCTCCGGCAGTACGGTGCCGGTCATGGCGTCAAGGACGTCCTGGGTTGTCAGCGCGGCCGCGAAGGCGCTGGTCACCCTCAGGACGAACTCCCTGCGGGCCTCGCGCCTGCCCTCGCGCTCCCGCTGTTCGGTGATGTCCCACACCACCCCGACCATGCTCCCGGGCTCACCGCCCTCCGTCCGCTCGACCTTGCCCTTGGCCTCCAGCCAGTGGTGGGTGCCGTCGGGCCAGACCGCGCGGCAGACGACGTGGTACTCCCCGGTCTTCATGCTCTCCTCGATCGCCTGCTGCACGGGCGCCCGATCGTCCGGGTGGATGGCGTCGAGGAAGGAGGTGATGCGTGAGTCGAATCCCTCCGATTCGATTCCGAACAGCTTGACCGTGCGTTCGTCCCAGATGAGAGTCCCCGTGCTGATGTCCCATTCGAATGCCCCGATGTTCCCGCTCGACATGGCGAGCTCCAGCCGGGTTCGCCTGCTCAGCCTGCCCGTGGCGGAGTCGGCCACGGGCGCACCGGCGGGCGGGCCGGAGAGCTCCAGCACCAGGAGGTGCTCCAGCCGGTGCGCGAAGACGTCGGCGACCATGGCCAGCAGCTGTTCGTCCTCCGCGGAGAGGCTGCTGATCCGGGCGAACCGCACGACCAGGCCGCCAAGACACCGGTCGTCGACCATCAGGGGCAGGACGACATAGTCCATGGCGACGTTCAGCATGTCGCTGAGGTCGGGATACCGCACCATAAGGTCTTCGGCCACGCCGTAGACGGCCCGCTGCTCGCGTACGGCGGTGGCGAGCGGTAGCGGGGAGTCCGGGGCGACCACGGGAAACCGTTCGATGATCTCCGTGTCCATGCCCCGGTGCCCGGCGAGGCGGAGCCAGCCGTCCTCATCGGCGATGAAGACCGCCCCGGCGTCCGGGGCGATGCCCGCGAGTGCCACATCGATCGCCGTGGCGAGCAGGGTGTCGGCGTCCGGGGAGCTCAGCAGTCGGATGACGCTTTCGCGCAGGGTGGGCCGGGCGGCCGCGGTGGGGGTGTCCGCGGGGTCGGGACGGGTGGTGGACTTCGTGCCGGACGTGGAGTCAGCCGCTGGTGGTGTGCCGGTGGGGCCCACCGCCTCTGTCGTGCTCCGTTGTGTCGCGGCCTCGGCTTCGGGGACGGTGCCGGGCCGGCCCGGTGGGGGCTGTTCGGGTGGAGGGCCCGGCGTGGTGTGGGGCGGGGGCCGGCTCGCCGGATTGGGGTCGTGGGCGGACTCTTGGGCTGACGGTGCTGAGGCGTCGGACGGCCTCACCGGGTCGGGGGGCCGATGTGCGGGGGCGTGCGGCGGTGGCTGGTCCTGATCGCCGGGGCTGCTGCCCTGCGCTGCCACGTCCCACCTCCTCGCTCACCCTGGCGCTCCCGGCCTGAGAAACCCCTGGTCGGCGCCCCGCGCTCCCGCTCGGGCGACACGGTTCCAGCGGACCGGTGACTTGATGGGTCCCTTCGGTGTCGGCGCCAGCGGTTCTGGGCTATATCGAACAGTTTGCTCCTAAGTCGTAGTTTTTGTGATCCGACTGGTGGCATGAGCCGGTCAAGCCTGCGGGGTCAGGCCGCCCTGGCGGGCCGGTTCGGGTCGGGTCGTTTCGGCTGAGCTGTCCGGGGTGGGCGGGGTGGGCGGGCTGTCCCGGGCGGATCGGGCCGTGGACCGCGAAGGACACCGTCGTACTCCACGCCATCCCCATCGGGTGGCCGAAGGCCGGCCTGGGCCCGAGGGCGCCGAAGGGGCGGATCGTCGACCGCCTCGCTGGTATGTACGCCGCCATAGGAGCAGCCCCGTCGGGCAGCCGACCGACCGTTCTGGGAAATGCCGGCTTGGGCCGCGTTCGGGGCGATGAGTCGTGACGCACTGTAACGAATTGTGGCGGAATGCGGCGAGGGCACGGCAGTCTGATGCTCGGGTGGCGTCCGGGGCGTCCGAGGCCGGTGCACTGAGCAGCCGAACGACCCCGTCCGTATCGCCCCGTGCGATGCGTCCTGGGTTCTCGTGTCGTCGCAACACCCGCTGATCCGGGCGTCGCGTACCGGGCCGGTGCCGTAGCCGTTCGCCGCACCGCCATCGGGTCGTGGTAAGGGTGGGCTCGCGCACTCACGCCTCCCGGACCGTTCGCCGCACCGTCGTCGCCCCAGGCCCGGTCCGGCCCGTTCAGGGCCTACCCGATCCCGCCCCGGCGGCCGGTCGTGGTCATGCGCGTGCGGTGACTCTCCAGCTGAAGCCATCGGGGTCGGTGAAGTGCCCGGTGTAGTCGTCCTGGTCGGTAGGGGCCGCTGCGGCGGTGACCCGGCCACCGGCGGAGTGCGCGGCGCGGAGAAGAGTGTCGACGTCGTCACGGGAACCGGCGGTGTGGGTGAGGACGAGTGCGGAGAAGCCGTCGCCGTGCTCGTCGACGCCGGCGTCCTTGGCGAGAGCCCTACGGGGGAGCAGGCCCAGTCGGCACCCGCCGTCGGCGATGGCGAAGTCGATGAACTTGTCGCCGTAGTCGCGGTCGACGCTCATACCCAGCCTCTCGTAGAACACCTTGGACGCCTTCGGCTTGGCGACGCCGAGGAAAACGGCGGTCTCGGTCGGCTGCGGAGGGGCCGGGACGAGATCCTTCTCCTTCTTGGCGGCGGCCAGTTTCCAGACGGCCCCGTCCGGCGCCTGGTACACGGCGGTGAACTCGCCGAAGAACTCCTTCTTCGCCGGCTTGATGATCAACGCGCCATTGGCGGTTGCCGCATCGAGGAGAGCCCTGACCTCGGCGGGCTGGTTGACGATGGAGGAGAGGACGAAGCCACGGAAGCCCGAGGTCGCCGGGTTGGTACCGGAGTCGTCGGCGAGTGCGTCGATTTGCCGGAGGGCGAGCTGTACGGTGCCGTGCAGGGCCAGGCTGGCGGTGTGGTCGTGGTCGGTCGCGGTGGCGGAGAACACGGACGTGTAGAACGCGCATGCGGCTTCTACCCGCGGTACGCCGATCGTGATGATGTCGAGAGAGAGCGCCATCGGGTGACTCCTTCGAGCTGTCAGGGGTTCGGCTGAGCCGGCGGCGTGGGGCGTGCGGCTCGCTCCGCTCAGCTGAGCTGGTTGATGCGGATGAGGTTGCCCGCGGGATCGTGGAAGGCGCAGTCGCGGACTCCGTAGGGCTGGTCGATGGGTTCCTGGACGACATCGGCCCCCGCGGCCTGGAGGCGGTCGAAGAGCCCGTCGAGGTCGTCGCTGGCCAGCGTGATGGCGGTGTAGGCACCCTTGGCGATGAGTTCCAGGATGGTGCGGCGCTCGTCATCGGTGATGCCGGGATCGGCGGCGGGCGGGTGCAGCACGATGGAGGTGCCGGGTTGGCCGACCGGTCCGACGGTGATCCAGCGCAGGTCTTCGTAGCCGATGTCGTTGCGGACCTCGAAGCCCAGGGTGTCGCGGTAGAAGCCCAGAGCCGCTTCGGCGCCGGTATGCGGGAGAAAGGCGTGGTGAATGCTGATGTTCATGCCCCACACGCTAGGCAGGGCCATCCAGCGCGGGCTTCTCGATTCCTGACCGATCCGATGACGGCGGTCATGGGGCGCGACAGTGTCATCGCCCGGTCGCACCTGGCGCGCGAGTAGGGCGGGTACGGCGACGTCGTCGAATCAGTCAGCAGGTCGGGCCGTGCGGCGAGGTGTGTTGCGGGGCGTGGGGGAGCATCGGTCAGGAATCGAGAAGCACGGTTCTCTCGGCACGGTTAGCGTCAGAGGCACTTCACAACGATCACAACGAGGAGAGCGGCAGCGATGAGCGCGAACGGCAGCACGAAGAGCACGAGCGGATTCTCCGAGGAAGAACGTGCCGCCATGAAGGAGCGCGCCGCGGAACTGAAGAAGGAGGCGACCCGCGGTCGTGGCAACAAGGCCGCCGCCGCGGAACTCGATGTGCTGTCGAAGATCGCGGAGATGGAGGCACCGGACCGCGCGGTCGCCGAACGCATCCACGCCATCGTCACCACCAACGCCCCGGAGCTGTCGCCGAAGCTGTGGTACGGACAGCCCGCCTACGCCAGAAAGGGGAAGGTCGTGTGTTTCTTCCGTAGCGGGCACGTCGACAAGGAGCGTTACTCAACCTTCGGTTTCACCACCGAGGCGAACCTCGACGACGACAGCGGCCTGTGGCCCACCTCCTATGCCGTGACCGAGCTGAGCGAGAAGGCCGAGAAGACGATCACCGCCCTCGTCAGGAAGGCCGTGAACTGACACCGCGCCGAATGCTGACCGATACCTCCGGGCTGACCGAGAGCGCGAGGCCGCGACCTGGGGCGGATCCTCCCAGCAGGCCGGGGCCGGAGCATCGCCGGCGAGCCATGGCGTTGGGTGCGGGGGCTGTCGGTCGGCTCGCGTGTTCACTCGCCGACAAGTCTGTCGATGATTCCGGTGCCCGCCCCCGCTACGCCATCGTCGATCGAGGGCCCTGCCGTTGAACGCGGGAGCGGGGCCGCGGTTTTCGGCAGGCGTCTTGAGGGGCCCACTGTATGCTCCCCGGCCCGGTCGCCGCCGTGGCGGTGCGACCGAGCGGGGCGGTGCGGCCGATGCGATCGGGACGGCGGTCCTTGCCGGTCGAAACGGTTGGCGACTTCTCCACACCACAACTCCTCGCTAGGGTCGAGGGGATCGCAGTCAGTCCGAGACACCGAAGATCAGGGGACGCGATGGCCGGAAACGATGGCACGGACGAAGCCAGCAGTGTGCGGGAGTGGCTGCGGGGTCTGGAGGTGTTCGTCGGCCCGCTGGCGGAGTTCGATCCCGCTGATGCCCCGGCTGAGCCGGTCGACCTCTTCCTCGGCTGGTTGCGGGAAGCTGTCGCGGCGGGTGTGCCCGACGCGCACGCCATGACGGTGTCGACGGTCGGTGCGGACGGCGGCCCCGATGCCCGGGTACTCATCCTCAAGAACGTGGACACCGGCGGCTGGCAGTTCGCCGCCCACGCCAACAGCCCCAAGGGCCGCCAACTGGCCGACCGCCCCCTGGCCTCGCTCACCTTCTACTGGCCCCTGCAAGGCCGCCAGGTACGGGTACGGGGCACCGTGGAAACCGCGTCCCCTGAACACAGCGCGGCCGATCTGCTGGCCCGATCGCCCTCTGCCCGTGCCGAGGTACTGCTCGGCCGCCAGAGCAACCACCTGGACGACCCCGAAGAGCGCGACCGTGCCTTCCGCGCGGCACTGGCCCGCATGGAGTCGGAGCCCAGTCTCGTCAGCCCCGAATGGACGCTCTACACCGTCGTTCCGGCTGAGATCGAGTTCTGGCAAGCGGACAAGGACCGCGTCCACAAGAGGCTGCGCTACGAACGCCCGGACCGCCACAGCTCATGGGAACGCCATCCGCTCTGGCCATGACCGAGCCAACCGGGCGGGCACACCCGGCTCAGTCCTACGCATCCGTGCGGGGGGTGAAGGAGGTGCGGATCGCGTTGTGTCCGGCACGCGTCGCGCACAGTGCCGCGAACCGGTCCAGCAGCCGATCCCGGGAGGGGCCCAGCTCGTCGAGCCATGCGGGTGCGGCCTCGCGAATGCCCTCGCCGCCGCCGGGTGCCGAATCCGCGTCATGGGGGAACGCCTCCACGAACGCGCTCACCGCGTCGGTATCGGCCTCCAGATGGAACTGCAGCCCCCACGCGGAACTCCCCGCTCGGAACGCCTGCACCGGATAGCGCTCGCAGGAGGCCAGCGTGGTCGCCCCGACCGGGAGGGCCATGGTGTCGTCGTGCCAGTGCAGCACACCCAGGCGCTCGGGCAGACCGGCGAACAGCGGATCCCGCTGGGCCTCCGCGGTCAACTCGACCTTCCCCCAACCGATCTGCCCGCCTGATCCGGGATGCGCTCCCCCGCCCGCCGCGACCGCCAGCAACTGGGCTCCCAGACAGACGCCCAGTACGGGTACGCCGGAGGCCAGCGCACCTTGCAGCAGGGCGATTTCGGCGGAGCGGGTGGGAAATCCCTCATCGCTGTAGGCGGACATCGGCCCACCCATCACCACCAGTGCCGCCACCCCGTCAAGGTCGGCCGGCACCACATCCCCCTCCCACACCCGGCAGTGGCGCACACTCAGACCGGCAGCTTCCAGCGCGACGGCGATGGCGTAAGGCCCCTCACCGGGCACATGTTGAACCACCAGAACAGCCACCGGACTCACCTCTCAACATCCGCATCCATCAGGCGAGGGATCACCTTCTCACAGCGCCTGAGGCCGTACACGGCTCACTACCCCGTGGAGATGGTCCCCGGCGGGGAGCCGTCGCCACAGGTCCGAGCGCTGTCGGCCCCCTTCCGTCGATGGACCGCTGCCCCTGCCCGCTCCAAGCGGCGGGGGAGCGGTGGTATCCGGCGCCGGGGGAGTGTGGGCGGGCAGGGGAGAGGGGGGAGCCGGGAGGCCGTTGCGACCCGTCCCTGCCGTGGCGCGGAAGGGCCGCGCAAGCCCTCCCGGGCTCGCGCGGCCCTCCGTTCCCCGTCTTCTCGGTCCCGCTCCTGTTCCACGCGGGCTCCGGGCCCAGTGCTCAGGGCCGGCCCCGCTGGGTGCGGGCCGAAACGGCCCGCCGACGTCAGGAGGGCGGTTCAGTTCCCGCCGCGTTGGACGGCGTGGGTACGACACCGGGCAGCGGGGCCAGCACCCAGTGCTTGTCCTCCCAGGTCACCGTCTCGGTGACCTGGACGGGCCGGTTCTTGGCACGGGCAGTGCCGGTCATATCGACCTTCCACACCCCGGCGAACTCCGAGGTGCGATCCCATCGCACGTCCCAGTCCTGCCCGCCGTACGCCTTGATGCGCGCCCGCGCGTCCTTGGCGCCCTGCGGATGCGCGTCCAGCAGCCGGCTCAGCGCCGGCTCGTCGGACGTGTTGAGGGACTCGACGTACTTCCGAAGGAATCGGTCCTGGTCGGCCATGCTCGGTGACTTGGACGCGTCTCCGTCTCCGCCGCAGGCGGACAGCAGGGCCA
This sequence comes from Streptomyces albipurpureus, assembly GCF_023701525.1. GTDB lineage: Bacteria > Actinomycetota > Actinomycetes > Streptomycetales > Streptomycetaceae > Streptomyces > Streptomyces albipurpureus. The sequence continues at coordinate 416,216 of NZ_JAMQAW010000002.1, read as the reverse complement.
CGCAGAACACGGACATGAGCAGCGCCGCCAAGCGCCGCCCTCCGGGATCAGGTGCGGAAGGCGTAGTACGTCGCCCTCGGATTGGAGGCCACAATGCTCGCCACCGACTTCCGGTAGGTATTGGTCGAATGGTAGGTCAGATAGGGAACTCCACCACTGACATAGCTGGTGATCATTGAGTGGTCCTTGGACCCATTGTTGCTGAAGTCCATCTGGAGAATGTCCCCGACGCCCATGTAGTACACATTGCTCAGGTTGTAGGCCCGACCACTGTGCAGCGCGAACGATGCCCAGTAGTTGACGTTGACCCAAGATGTTGTCTGATTGGCGGAGTTGTACCACCAGTTCTTGTAACTCCGGTACCAGCCTGTGTTGTTCTTCCAGCCACCCGCGCGCAGTGCCTGGCTGATGAAGTTGGTGCAGTCTCCGCCCACGTCGTTGAACGTGCGGTAGGAGGAGTTGTAGTTCCTCCAGTACCGCTCCGCGTACTGCGCCATCGCGGGGTAGTTGTAGCCCGCAGCCGCGGAGAACTTCCCCTGCGGCTGCGCCGGCTTCACCACCTCGGACGGCTGCTCGGCCGGGGCGGGGCCATCGACCTCAGGTGCGCCGCCCGTGTCGGCCGGGTCGCCCGCCGGGTCGGCGGGTGCGGGGGCGCCGACGCTCTCGGTGGACCCGGTCCGCACCGCGTTGACCGCGGAGGGTCCGCCCTCGTCGAGGGGCTTGATCTCCGTCAGCTGCCAGGTTCCGTCCGCGCCGGCGGTGAAGGCCATCTCATGCCGTGCCTGGAAGCCGGTGGTCGGCGGCTCGTCACCACGGATCTTCTTGTAGGTGAGCATGGTGGTCTCGGTGACCTCGGCCGTCGCACGGTCTCCGGTCACCGACAACTCGTCCACGGAGACCTCGGTGTCAGCGGCCGTGTACGCCTCCTGGAGCGAGGCGAGCCGTGCCTTGCGCTCGCGCAGGGTCGCCGCCGCGAGGTCCTCGCCGCGTGCCAACCGGCCGGTGACGCTCACAGCGCCGGTGAGCGGGAGGGCGGTGGACGCGCTGCGGGTCGCCTTCGTCCCGTCCAGCAGGACGGACGTCCGATGGGTGAGGACGGTGTCAGCCAGAGTGGCGAATCCGTTGCGGGTGTTATCGCTTATGGAGCGATTGGCTATCTTCGTTCCGTCGTGCGGGGCGTTCTTCGCGAAAGCCGCGGTCGACGGCAGAAGACTCGCCAAGGTGATGCCCAGTGTGACGGCAATTCCCCGTCTAACGATCGTTTTTGTCACTCGTCAGTCCCCCAACTGTCCGTTGACGTACTTCTTCTGGGGTGACGATGACATGGATTGAGCCGCGACGACGAATGATTACCCCGGTGTGTTTCCGGAGTGTTCGATTCAGTTTCGATTTCTATGTTTTCGCCATCGGGGCGTTGTGAATCGGCCATCGGTCATCGGCGCCTGGGATTCCGGGTATCACCGCGCGATGGATGTAGGGTGCTGCTCGCGGTCGCGGGTGTAGCCGGTGGGGTGTGCGTACGGCGTACGGTCGACGCTCACTCAGTCGCTCTCGTCGCGTTCCTCACTCGTTCCCGCGCCGGCGGCGCGTTCGCTCGGCGACCGCGCTGGGGAGCCTGCCCTCGACCGAGCTGGCCCGGTCAAGGGCGCGTCGTCGACCATCGCGTCGATCGCGGCGAGGGATCGGCATCCGTCGCATCCCCGATGGCCGCCAGTTCATCACCCTCAGTGATCGGCTGCATCTCGTTGTCCACCGTCCGCTCCTGAAGTTGCCTCTCGCGGTTGGTCGGGGGTACGCGCGGTGGTCACCGGTCAGAGGTCGAGGGTCCTTCGGTGATGGAGATCGAGCCGCAGGCCAGGGCGGGTCTGCCGGTGTCCTACCAACTGCCATGTTCGTGCGGGTGGTTGCTGTCGGCGAAATCGGCGCGGCGCGCGGCGTCCCGTACGGCCGGGCGGAGTTGGCCGAAGGCCAGCGCTCGGCCCGCTCCTCGCCGGTCGACGGGAAGCGCTGGACCGTGGCCCGGGCAGCTGACTCCAAGTATCCGCGAAAATTGGAGGGTTGCTCCACTTGCCGAGGAATCCCGCCATCGAATGCGGGGTGAATTCCATCGGCGCGGGAGGCGTGCTCGCAGAGGCGCTTCGGTTGCCGCACGTCAGCCGGTTGCCCGTGGGTGGAGTGGAGTGGAACGAGACCCGCGTCACTTATGGAGAGTTTGTGAAGGACCCAACCGTGGCCTTAGTCTGACCATCATCCCGGCCGAGCCTATTACCGCGTTGAAGTGACGGTTCGTGATCGAGGAGGTCCCGGTTACCACATGAGGCAGCCCCGCAATCGCCGCGCGAACCGCACCAGAGGCACCAAACGTACGGGAAGTCCGCCGAAGCACACCCGCCGTGCTTCTCGCAGAGCCAAGAGCCATCGCAGAGCCGCTCGAACGGCCCGTCAACTCCGCATCGACTTACCGAGAAGAGGCGTGCGGGGCTGGCGCCGCTGGGTGCCCTCCTGGAAGTTGTCCTCCGGTCTGTTCCTGCTCTTCACCGGCTGTGTCACCGGCCTTTTCGTGACCGTCTACATCCAGGTGGAGATCCCGAACGCGCATGACTCCGCGCGTCGGCAGGCCACCGTCTACTACTGGGCGGACGGGAGCCGGATGGTGAGCGTAGGCGATGTGAACCGGCAGGATGTCAGCCTCTCCCAGGTGCCCAAGTCCGTCCAGCGCGCCGTTATCGCGGCGGAGAACGCGGACTTCTACAGCGACAAGGGCGTCTCGGTGACGGGCATCGTGCGCGCAGCCGTCAACATTGTCAAGGGCAAGGAGACGCAGGGCGGTTCCACGATCACCCAGCAGTATGTGAAGAACGCCTATCTGAGTCAGGACCAGACCGTCTACCGCAAGGTCAAGGAGCTCTTCCTCTCCCTGAAGGTCAGCAACCAGCGGTCCAAGTCGGAGGTCCTTGAGGGGTATCTCAACACCTCGTGGTTCGGCCGTGACGCCTATGGCGTCCAGGCCGCCTCCTACGCCTACTACGGTGTCCCGGCCGCGGAGTTGGACCCCAGTCAGGGTGCGATGCTGGCCGCTGTCCTCAAAGGCGCGGAGAGCTTCGACCCGTCACTCGGCACCGCCAACCGCCAACGGGCCGAGGACCGTTGGAGCTGGATCCTGGATCGCCAGGTGGCGACTGGCACGATGAGCGCCGAGGAACGCGCGAAGTACACGGAGTTCCCCGAGCCGAAGCCTCCCGTGAAGCCGACCAGTCAGGCCGGGCAGATCGGCTATCTGGTCGATATCGCCAACAAGTACGTCAAGAGCCGCAGCGGGCTCACCGACAAGGATCTCGCCGGTGGCGGCTACCGCGTCCACACCACCTTCGAGAAGGGCAAGGTACTCGCGCTGACCAACGCCGTCGCGAAGGTGCGCGCCGACCACCTGGACCCGCAGGCGCGCGCGGACGACCGCCATGTACAGGTCGGCGCCGCTTCGGTACGCCCCAAGGACGGAGCGATCGTCGCGGTCTACGGAGGCTCCGACGCGATCGAGCACTTCAGTAACAACGCGGACACCTCGGGCGTGCCTGCGGCCTCGGCGTTCAAACCCTTCGTGTTCGCCGCGGCCCTGGAGCAGGGGCTCGAAGGCGGGGAGGGTTCCGCCGAGGCCTCTGACCTGGATCCCCTCCAGCCCAGGCAGACGGGGGTGAAGGGGGTCCCTTCCATGAACCTCTACACGTCCCTGGTCGCATCCGAGCACACGCCGTTCGTGGAGATCGGCAAGAAGATCGGACTGAAGAAGGTCAAGGAGCTCGCGGTCGCGTCGGGACTGCGCGCGGAGAGCATGGCCGAGTTGGAGCCGACCTTCTCGATCGGCACCTCCACTCCCAGCGCCGTTCGGTTGGCCAGCGCCTATACGACCTTCATCAACGAGGGCCGGTCCACCGAGCCCTACTCGGTGACCAAGGTCGAGTGGAACGGTGTCGCGATGGATGGCTTCGACCCGCCCAAGAAGCGGCGGGCGATGAGCCCCGAGGTCGCCTCGATCGTCGGAGGGGCCCTCCTCCAGGTCGGCTGGCGCGCCGTCGGTCCCCCGAAGGGGCCGCCGGGCCAGAAGGGCTACTCTCCGGCCTGGGCGGGGAAGACAGGTCCGAACGACCGTATGAAGTCCGCCTGGTTCATCGGGACGACGGAAGAGCTGAGCACCTCGGTCGCGATGTTCCGCACCAAGCCCGACGTGCCGCAGCTGCTGCCCATGCAGGGTGTGGGCGGCCCCGCGTCCGAGCGCGGCAGCGCCTTTCCGCCGCTGATCTGGGAGGCCTACCACCAGCTGGTGGCGCCTTCGGTGAAACCGGCAGGCGCTTCGCAGAGCCCGTGACGTCTGCTACCTGGACGGGGCGTTCCGCGGTGCCGGCGCCCTTGCCCATCTCCTGGTCACACCGGAAGCCGGGCGCCCGGTCGACGCCGGGCGCAGGCGCATCCGTGGCGCTACGCGCGGTAGGGCCGCCGGGCGTCGAAGGTCCGTCCGGCTGCTCGTGGGGGCCGGGATCCGCTCGGCCACCTCGCCGTCGGGGCCCGCGCGGCCCGGCCTGTATGTTGGGTCGGTGGTTGGTGCGGTCGGGGACGACGAGGGTGCAAGAGGCGGGCGACGGATTCGCGGGCTGGACGCCGGGGAACGGCGGGCGAGGCGTCGCGGGGATTTGCTGGATGCGGCGTTGGAGCTGTTCTCCGCCCAGGGCTATCAGGACACCTCGATCGAGCAGATCTGCAAGCACGCGTACGTCGGGACCAAGAGCTTCTACGAGGTCTTCACCGGCAAAGAGGCGGTGTACCTGGCGCTGCTCGACCGCATCGTCATGGATGTGACCGGACGTCTCACGTCGGCCCTGGACGCCCTGGATGACGACCAGGACGAGAGGGAGGCCGCGCGGGCGCTCGTCCGGCACTTCGCGGACGCCTTCGTGGACGATGTGCGGGTGGCGCGTGTGACGTTCGGCGAGGGCCGCGCCGTGACCCCGCTGGCGGAGGCGCACCGCCGTACCAACCGCCGGTGGGCCGCCTCCTTCGTCGAGACGGTTTGGCAGCGGCTGGGCATCGTGGCGGGCCCGCACGGGCACGCGGTGGCCATGGGGCTGATCGGTGGCCTGTTCGACATCATCGCCGACTGGCTTGTGGGTACCGGCACCGCTCAGCCCGCCGATCGTGGGTCTCTCCAGGACGGGCTCGATCGTTTCTACACCGTGGTCAGCTCCGGACTCGGCGAGTCCTGACACTCCCTCACGCCTGATGCGCGTTCTGCGGGGAGCCCCCTTGGCGGACGAGTCGAACCGTCCCGCATTTTTTGGAAACGATGCCTTGTTCGTAGTAGGGGCGCATGCTCTACTACCGGGTAACCTACTCGCGAACAAGGAGTCGCCCCATGGCCAAGCTCCGCACGTTCCTGGCAGCCCTCGTGCTGTCCGTACTCGCTTCGACCACCCTGACCGCGACCGCCTCCGCCGACGCCCCGCCGCGATCGGGGTGGAACAACTGGTCCTGCCGGCCCAGCGCCGCCCACCCCGAGCCGGTGGTCCTCGTCCATGGACTCGGCGGCAACGGCTGGGACAACTTCCTGACCCTGGCGCCCACCCTCCGCTCGGCCGGCTACTGCGTCTACTCCCAGACGTACGGCAAGACGGTGCTGGGCCAACTGGCCGGCGGGCTCGCTCCGATGGCCGACAGCGCCGCCGAGGTGGGCGCGTTCGTCGATCGGGTGCGCGCGGCGACGGGATCGGCGAAGGTCGACATCGTCGGGCACTCCGAGGGGACCACCGTCCCGGCGTACTACATCAAGTACCTGGGCGGAGCCTCCAAGGTCGACGACTTCGTCGGATTCGGATCCAACTTCCGTGGCACCACACTGAACGGCCTGGCGAGCCTGGCCGCCGCCCTCAAACTCCAGGGCCTGCTGACCGGCGTCGGGTGCGGAGCCTGTACGGACTACCTGCCCGGCTCGGCCTTCCTCGCCAAACTCAACGACGGCCCCGTCGCCGTCCCCGGACCGACGTACACCAGCATCGTCACCCGCTACGACCGCGTCGTCACGCCGTACACCAGCGGTCTGCTCACGGGAGACAACGTCACCAACATCGTCCTCCAGGACAAGTGCCGCCTGGACTCGGCCGGTCATCTCGGGCTGGCCATCGACCCCAACGTCGCCCAACTCGTGCTCAACCGACTCGACCCCGAGCACTCCAAGCCGTTCCGATGCCTCCCCTTCACCACCATCGGCATCTGACACACAACACACCCCCCAGGCATCGCGCGCCTATGTGCGACCCCGGTCCGTCTCCACCGCAGATGTCAGGAACTCCGCGTTCTGCGGTGTTGCGGCGTCGGGGGCGGCCCGGGGCGGTTGGTGTGGTGGGCGCTCTACTCGGTGAGGTCGAGGGCGGCTCGGATGATGCTGTCGGTGTCGATCCGGTGGTAGCGGTAGACCTCCTCCAGCGAACCGGACTGCCCGAAGCGGGTGACCCCCAGGGTGCGCAGCGGCACCTGGTGGATGGTGGAGAGGAACGCCAGGGTGTGCGGGTGCCCGTCCAGGACGGTGACCAGCGGGGCCGCCCGGTCGACGGGGAATGCCTGGTCGAGGATCCAGTCGGGGGCGTCGTCCTGCCCGAGGCGGGCGTTGAGGGCGCGGAAGAGCAGGCCCGGGCTGGTCACGCACACCACGTCCGCTGGGATCCCCATCTGGTGCAGCCGGTCGGCGGCGGCCAGCGCCTCGGTGACCATCGCGCCCATGGCGGCGATGGTGACCTGGGCGCCCTCGCGCCTCAGTAGCGGGTAGGCGCCCGCGACGACCTGTTGCCTGCGGCGTTCGCGGGCCGCGGGGTCCGTGGGCACGGCGGCCAGGGTCTGGTCGACCGGCCGGGTGGAGAGCCGCAGATAGGCGGAGGTGCCATCGGACCTACCCAGACGGGCGAGGGAGGCCAGCAGGGTCCACTCCGTGTCGATGGCGAACGCCGGCTCATAGGTGACGCAGCCGGGCTGTTCGAGGCCGAGGGACGGGGTGGTGATGGACTGGTGAGCCCCGCCCTCGGGGGCGAGGGTCACCCCGGAGGGGGTGCCGACCAGGATCGACTGGCCGCCGGCGTAGAGACCGAAGGACCACGGTTCCAAGGCTCGTTGGACGAAGGGGTCGTACATCACACCGATGGGCAGCAGGGGCTCACCCCACCGGCTCCAGGTCGCGCCCAGCTCTCCCAGCAGACCGACCAGATTGGTCTCGGCGATACCCAACTCGATGTGCTGCCCGGTGGGCTTCTCGCGCCAGTGCAGAATGGTCTCCGGGTCGTCGGCGAACCAGTCCGTACGCTCACCGGCCGACCAGACACCCACCTTGTTCACCCAGCCGCCCAGATTGGTCGACGAGCTCACGTCCGGACTCACGGTCACCACCCTGGCGGCCGCCTCCGGCGCGGACCGGGTCAGGTCGAGCAGTACGCGGCCCAGCGCGGCCTGGGTGGTCGCCGTACCGGCCGGGGTGCGGCCGATGTCCATGGGGAGAGCCGGTGGGGCCACCGGAGCCGGGTCGTCGCGGTGCAGACGCGTCGCGGTCTGCGCGCACAGCCGTCCCGCGGCTGAGTCGGGTGCGAACCCGGTCCAGGGCTGGTCGGGATCGGTGCCGACCCGGTCGGCGAGTTCACGCATCTGCTGTTCCGTCAGCAGCGAGGAGTGGTTCTGGGGGTGGCCCTGGGACGGCAGACCGTAGCCCTTGACCGTATAGGCCAGGATGACGGTGGGACGGGTGTCGTCGATCGAGGACAGGGCCATGTCCAGGGCGGCCATGTCGTGGCCGCCCAGGTTGCGGATCGCCTCGGTCAGCAGCGCGTCGTCGAGCTGCGCCAGCAGGCCGGAGACCTGATCGGCACCCGCGCCGGTTCCCGGCAGTCGCTCGCGCAGTTCGTCCGCCGGGCAACGCAGCAGCCGCTGGTACTCGGGGTTGGACATGGTGTCGATCCGGGAGCGCAGCGCGTCCCCGCCGGGCCGGGTGAACAGCTCCTCCAGCAGCGTGCCGTACTTGAGGGTGAGGACCTGCCAGCCGGCGGCCGCGAACATGCTCCTCAGCCGGTCCGCGGCGATGTTCGGAACGACGCGGTCCAGGGACTGCCGGTTCAGGTCGACGATCCACACCAGCTCACCCAGTTCCGGGACCTGCGGGTCGATCAGCGCCTCCCAGACGGCGCCCTCATCGAGCTCGGCGTCGCCGACCAGGGCGTACTGCCGACCCCGGAAGCCGCCGTCGCCGGACTTGTCCGTGTACCGGCGGGCCAGCGCCCCCCAGATCGTGGCGGTGGCACCGATGCCCACCGAGCCGGTGGAGTAGTCGACCGGATCGGGGTCCTTCGATCGGCTCGGGTAGCTCTGCAGACCACCCCAGGCGCGCAGCGTCGGCAGGTAGGAGGCGTCCAGCTCACCGAGCAGGTAGTTGATGGAGTGCAGGACGGGCGAGGCGTGCGGCTTGACCGACACCCGGTCCTCGGGGCGCAGATGGCGAAACCACAGCGCGGTCATGATGGACACCATCGACGCCGACGAAGCCTGGTGGCCGCCGACCTTCAGACCGGAAGGGTTGGGCCGTACCCGGTTCGCGTGGTCGACGATCGCGCTGGAAAGCCACAGCACGCGATCCTCGACCTCGCTGAGGGCGGCGAGGGGATCGGTCGCGGAACGCCGACGGGTCTCAGATGCAGTGGACATGGAAACGGGCCTCCTCACGCTCGACCCCCGGAACACAGGGAGCGGCGTACTGGAAAAGACAGAAGTGGGGGCGCGTGGAAGACACGCGGCGCGGTACTGCCCCGGGGCGAGTCGGACCGACCGGGTCACAGTCGGCGCAGCGCTCCAAGGAGGGTGCAGTCGTTGTCAACAAGGACACCACCACACCAGGATGTGCACAAGTTCCCACGGGGAAATTGCGCAGAATGCACAATCAATGGCCTTCACCCTTTCCGAAAGGCAGCACCATGCCCAAGCCCGAACGGATCGACCCCACCGATGCCCGCCTGCTGCTGGCCCTTACCGAGCATCCCCGCGCCACGACCGTTGCGCTCGCCGAACAGAGCGGGTTGAGTCGCAACACCGTTCAGGCACGTCTGGCCTCGCTCGACGGTGGCGCCAAGCTGCGCTCCTTCGAACGCCGGGTCGATCCCACGGCCCTGGGCTATCCCCTGACCGCCTTTGTGACCACCCAGGTCACCCAGCGCAGGCTGGACCAGGTGGCGGAGGCCCTCGCGGCCGTCCCCGAAGTGCTCCAGGTGCACGGCCTCTCGGGCGAGACCGACCTGCTCGTACATGTCGTCGCCACCGACGCCGACGATCTCTACCGCGTGGCGGGCCAGATCCTGGGCATCCCCGGGGTGGAACGCACCAACACCGCCCTCGTGATGCGCCAACTCGTCGACTACCGGCTGACACCGCTGCTGCGGCGGGCTGCCGAGCAGTAACTTCGAGCCGCTGTTCGACTGGATGGTCCGATGGGTGACCAGAAACGCGATGAGCCCTCGCAGGTGGGATACGGCCGTGCCGTATCGCATGCCAACACGGCAGGTGGGAGCCTCGGTGTTGGCGTGACCTGTGACCTGTGACCTGTGACCCGAGGCCGGTCGCGGTTGCCCGTGCCGGCCGATCGGCGAAGCGCACCCCCTCGCGGCACGGCGGCGCGAGGCCCGGCGAGCGCACCCCTCGAACAGGTCGAGCGGGTCGGCGCTCTCGGTTCAGATCACCGCCGCGCAGCGCCGTGCCGCCTGCATCGTGGCACGCCCCAGCCGGGTCAGATCGTCTTCGGAGAACCGGAAGCGGGGTACCGAGACGGTGATTGCCGCCGGGGTGATGCGATCTCCATTCGGGATCGTCGCGGCCACGGTGGCCACATCGGGTTCCACCTCGCCGATGCACACCGCGAACCCGCGCTCCCGTACCTCTGCCAGCGCCTGGATCAGCTGGGCGCGACTTGTCAGGGTGTCCGGCGTGATCACGTCCAGCTCCTCACACGGGAACATGGACAGCACCCGGTCCTCGGGCAGTTCCGCGAGGACAGCCCGCCCGCCCGCGGCCGCGTAGCCAGGCACCCGGACCCCGACCCGGGAACCCACGCGCAGCGCCCGTGAGCTCTCGACCGCGTCGATGATCAGCATGTCGGCGCCGGAGAGGATCACCAGGTGCGCCGATTCCTGGACCTCGGCCACCAACTCCTCCATCACCGGTCGGGCGATCGCCCGGATGTCGAGGTTGTTCAGCGCGGCTGCCCCTAGGTCCAGCAGCCTCGGGCCCGGCACATACGCGCGGGTCAGCGGATCCTGCTGGGCGAATCCATGGAGTTGCAGCATCTCCAGCAGCCGGTGCGCGGTCGAGCGGGCGACCCCGATTCGACGGCTGGCATCGGTGACCCGCAGTGCCCGCTCCTCGGCGATGACGCAGAGCAGCCGCAGCGCCTTGTCGACCGAGCCGATCGGGTAGTTCGGGGTCAAGGTATCCGTCTCTTTGCCTGGCGCGGCCATGCGGTGCTCCCCAGTGCGCGTCTGAAGTCCCAAGGTGGGGCGTCGAGTCTAGGGCCGACCTCGCCATCCGGGACGGGCGATTTGTTCGGTACGGCAAATCAGGGCGCCGCACTCTTGACAGCTTCGGAATGGCGCGAACATATTGTTGTTCCGCGTAACAGTCTCATGTTCTGTAATGCAGAACACTAGCAGACTGGCCAACCGCCAACAGGAGGAGTCCCGGGATGAACTCTTATCTGCACCGGTACCAGGCGGTCACGGCGTGACGGCGGCGCGCACGCTGTTGCGAGGTGGCCAAATCGTGTCGATGGACCCGACCATCGGCGACCTGGTCGGCGATGTGCTCGTCGAGGACGGCACGATCGCCGCGATCGGCCCCGATCTGGCGGTCGCCGAGGGCAGTGCCGACATCGTGGATGCCTCGCGGCACATCGTGATACCCGGCTTCATCGACTCCCATCGGCACCTGTTCCAAGCGCTCATGCGCGGCATGGCCACGGACTGGTCGCTGTTTCAGTACTTCACGACGATGTTCGGGATGCTCGGCCCGCGCATGACGGCGGAGCACATGTCCCTGGGCACCGCCCTCGGTGCCTATGACGCCCTCGATTCCGGGGTCACGACGGTCTTCGACTACTCCCACAACCAGTCCTCGCCCGAGCACACCGACGAGGCGGTGCGCGCGCTGCGAGCCAGCGGCATCCGGGCGATGTTCGGCTACGGCGGGGCGATGTCGGAACAGCTGGAGATCCTCTCGCCGCCGTTCACGAGCACCACCCCGAGCAATGAGGCCGAGATCCGCCGGGTACGCCACCAGTACTTCTCCTCCGACTCGGGGCTCGTCACCATGGGCCTGGCGGTACGGGGACCGGACTCCTCGACCATGGACGTCGTACGGGCGGACTTCGCGCTCGGTCGTGAACTGGGCCTGCGGATCAACACCCACATCGGCATGGCGGTGCTCGACCCGCTGGGCCGGCCCAACGTGACCCGGCTGCACAAGGAAGGTCTGCTCGGCGACGACCTGATCTTCGGCCACTGCAACCTGCTCACCGAGGACGAGTTCCGGCTGATGGCCGACGCCGGTGTATCGGCATCGGTGACTCCTGAGGACGAGGCCGCGATGGGGCACGGCTGGCCGCCGATCACCCAACTCCTCCAGGCCGGCATCAGACCGAACATCGGCATTGACACCTGTATGGCCGTCGGCGGCGACCCGTTCACGGCGATGCGGTTCGCGCTGGCCGTGCCGCGAGGCCTGGCCAACCAGCGGGCCCTTGAGGACTCGCTCAACCCGTGGCAGCTGGACATCTCCGCCCGTGACGTGCTCGAATTCGCGACCATCGAAGGCGCCCGCGCGCTGGGAATGGGGGATGTCACCGGCAGTCTGACCCCCGGCAAGCAGGCCGACATCGTCATGATCCGCACCGATCACATCTCCATGGTCCCGGTGCTCGATCCGGTCGCCTCGATCGTGCACCACGCCAGCCGGGGAACCGTCGACAACGTTTTCGTGGCGGGCCGTGCCGTCAAGCGCGATGGCGCACTCATCGGTGTGGACGTGGCGGAGCTCAGCCGCCGGGCCGCCGACACCGCCATCGGGCTGCTGGAGACGGCTGGTGTCACACCCGGCTGGGCGCCGCCGCCCCCGCACTGACCACCCCGTACCACCCCACCCTCGATCCAACCCGGTGAGCGCCCCGGCCGAGCCCGGCGCCCCGAATTCGAACCGTGAAGGACTCACCCACTCCATGCGCATCGCACTCTTCGACCAATACCGCATCGGCATCGTTGACGGCGCATCAGTGCGCGATGTCACCGATGTCACCGATGTCATCGACAGCCGATGGCACGGCAGTCCCTATGTGATCAACGAACTGATCGAGCACTTCGACGAGCTCAGGGCGCCGCTGCGGGCCGCGCTGGCCTCGGCGGAGGAGCGCTCGCTCGCCGATGTGACTCTGCTGCCGCCGATCCCGCGTCCGGGGCAGGTGCTCGCGGCACCGGCCAACTACCACGCACACATCGCCGAGATGACCGAATCGCGGTATCGACCGACCAATCAGCAGGCGCTGCGGTCACCCGGTGACGTGGGCTTCTTCGTCATGGGCTCCGGGTCGATCTCCGGGCCCGCCGACGCGATCGAGCTGCCCCCCATGCCGGGCCGCGCCTTCCACCACGAGGTGGAACTGGGAGTCGTCATCGGCAAGCCAGCCCGCGGCATCCAGGCCGGACAGGTGGCCGACCACATCTTCGGCTACCTCATCCTGCTTGACCTGACCCTGCGTACCGAGGGCGAGCAGCAGGAAGAGCGCACGATGCGCAAGTCGTTCGAGACCTTCACACCCATCGGCCCGTTCATCGTCACCGCCGACGAGGTACCCGACCCGGGCAACCTCGGCCTGAGGCTGTGGGTCAACGACGAACTGCGCCAGCAGGCCAACACCCGCGATCTGATCGTCGGTATCGACGAGCTGATCGAGCAGGCGAGCAGCGTCGTGACGCTGCGGCCGGGCGACATCTACGCCACCGGGACTCCGGAAGGCGTCGGCCCGATCGAGGTGGGCGACGTCGTACGTGCCGAGATCGACGGGCTGGGCGAACTGAGCCTTCCCGTGACGAAGCGCAGTTGGTGAACCCCCTCAGCGTAGGTGCCGGGCAGACGAAGCCAGAAGGAGAAGCCATGGTTCAGAGCAGCACGCAGAGCACCGCGTTGGGAATCGACGCGGAGCAGTACTACGCGGGCCTCGACTCGTTCAGCGTCGAGCCGCTGTGGCGCAACACCGATCCGCGGCTGCTGCCGACCGAGCCGAAGAGCCGCGCGGTGCCGCATGTCTGGCGGTACGACGACGTCCGCGCGCAGCTCATGACCGCGGGCCGGCTGATCAGCGCCGAGGAGGCGGAGCGGCGCGTACTGATGCTGATCAACCCCGGCCTGGCGAAGAAGGTGGAGACGGCGAACAATCTCTACGCCGGAATCCAGTTGGTGCTGCCGGGTGAGATCGCGCCGATGCACAAGCACGCGGCGGCGGCGTTCCGGTTCGTCATCGAAGGGTCGGGCGCCTACACCGCGGTGGACGGCGAGCGGGCGCATATGCACCCCGGTGACATCGTGCTCACCCCGTCCTGGGCCTGGCACGACCACGGGAACTTCACCGACGAGCCGGTGGTGTGGATGGACGGGCTCGACCTGCCGCTGATCAACAAGCTCGAAGCCAACTTCTTCGTCGACGGACCGGACCGACTCCAGGACGAGTCGCGCCCCGCCGACTCGACCGAACGGCTCTACTCCACGAGCCGTCTGAACCCCGCCTGGCAGACCTGGGACAAGCCGTACTCGCCCGTCATCAACTACCCCTGGAGCCAGACCGAGCAGTTGCTCAAGAGCGCCCTTGACGACTGGAGCGGCTCGCCGACCGACGGCCTTATCTTCGAGTTCACCAACCCGAACAGCGGCGGACCCATCATGCCGACCATGGGCGCCTACATTCAGGCCCTGCCGGCCAGGACGCACACCGAGGCACACCAACACACCAGCAGCGCGATCTACCACGTGGTGCGTGGCCGAGGCCAGACGATCGTCGACGGCGAGGTGCTCGACTGGTCCGAGCACGACACCTTCACGGTGCCGGGATGGTCGGTACACGAGCACATCAACACCGAGAACGAGCCGGCGATCCTGTTCTCGCACACAGACATTCCGGTACTCAAGGCACTCGGCTACTACCAGGAGCGGGCATGCCCACGGCAGGCGTGACCGCGACCCGGTGCCACCTGGGGAGGTCCCGATGACACACTCCGAATCATCCGTCGACTACGCGCAGGACCGCGCTGGAGTCGAGGACACGGTCGCGGCATTCGTCCTCGCGCTGGACGCACGGGACATCAAGCGCGCGGTGCGGTGCCTTGCCCCACAGGTCACCTGGGACTACGAGTCCGTGACCGGCCGTCCGGCCGCCCGACTCAGCCCCGCCGACCTCGAAGCCCGATGGAACGCCACCATCGTGCACACCGACGCGTCCCAGCACTTCCTGTCGCTGCCGCACATCCGCACCGACGGTGAGCGCGCCACCTGCGTGGTGCACGCCCGGGTCGAGATGCGGCTGGCCACCTCCGGTGGAAGCCCCTACACGGCGACCAACGGGACGTACACCTTCGGTCTGATCCGTGCGGGGTCCGACTGGCTCATCGACTCGGTGACGATGGCGCTGCTGTGGAACGACGGCAACCCGCGCATCATGGAGTTGGCCGCCGAGAAGGGGCAGCGGCGATGACCGCGACGGCGCCGGGCCCCACCGCCGACTCACTGCGGAAGCAGTTCTTCGTGATCTTCTCCGACCCCGGGCCCCGACCGCAGGAGCTCGTTGGCCAGATCCCGGCGCACCTGAAGTACCTCACCGGGCTGGAGAAGCGCGGCGCGCTGCTCATGTCCGGGCCGTTCCTCGACACCTCGGGCGAGCCCGGCCCCAGCGGCATGCTGATCGTTCGCGCCACGAGCACCGAGGAAGCCGCCGTCCTCGCCGCGGGCGATCCGTTTCACAGCAGCGGCGCACGGACGTTCCGGGTCGAGGAGTGGCAGGTGCACCAAGGGCGCATCGACATCGCCGTCGACTTCTCGGACCGCAGCTACCACCTGCGCTGACGGCAAACCATCCACCCGCGCGAACGGCGCACCCACCAAGGAGGCACTGGTGACGACAGAAGGCTCCGACCTCACCGTCGGTCTTATCGCACCCGGCAAGATCGGCCTGCCGTTCGCGGCGAACCTCATCGCCGACGGTTACACCGTATGGGGCTACCGGCGCAGTTCGATGGCGGACTTCGAGGCCGTCGGCGGCAAGGCCGCGACCTCGGCGAAAGAGGTCGCCGAACGCGCCGACATCATCTTCACCTGCGTCACATCGGCGGACGCCCTCGACGATGTGATCAGCGGTGAACAGGGGCTGCTCGCCGCCGGTCGGTCCGATCTCCTCGTGGTCGACATCGGCGCGATGGCACTCAGCCGCAAGGAGGCCGCACGTGACGCCCTTGCGGCCCATGGAATCACCATGCTCGACGCCCCGGTCAGCGGCACTCCGCCGATGGTCGCCCAGCGCCAGGGAACGGTGTTCGCCAGCGGGGACAGGAGCGCGGTCGAACGGGTCCGCCCGGCCCTCGAAGCCCTGGGCAGGGTCATCTCCACCGGCGAGTTCGGCTCGGGCTCGAAGATGAAGTTCGTCGCCAACACGTTGACCTTCGTCCACATCACGGCCGCGGCTGAGGCGATCGCGCTGGCCAAGGCCGTGGGCCTGGACACCCAGCTGGTCATTGACACGATTAAGCCGTCCGCGGCCGCGTCGACGATGTTCAACGTACGCGCGCCCATGATGGCCGCGGGTCAGACCCGTCCCGTGAAGGGGACCGTCTCCGGTGCGGTCGAGGTGGCGGAGGCCATCATGGCCACAGCGGCCGAAGTCGGCGCGGCGATGCCACTCATGAGCACGGTCCGCAGGATCTGCGAGGCCGCCTGTGCGCAGGGCTACGGCGAGGAGGACATCGCCGTCCTCGTCTCGGTCCTGGAATCCGAGCCGGCCCAGACCGTGACCCCCGGCCTCAACACCGCGGGTAGCGCCATCTGAGTGCCGACCGCACCGACCGATCGCACGCACCGCCGCACCGACCGATCGCACGCACCGCCGCACCGACACACCGCCGCACCGCCGCACCGACACACCGACACACCGACACCGAACCCACGATCGATGGGAGCCGCACGATGTCTGTCAATACCGCAGCCGAACCCCTTCAGATTCCGCGACCGGTTGAACCCGCCACGAAGCCGAGGGGCTTGGGTATCTACCGCACCGGCCATGTCGCGCTGTTCAGCCCTGACCCCGCCGCCTCAGCCGAGTACGCGGTCAACCACCTGGGCTTCCAGCACGCCGGTCACGACGCGGAGGGCCGCTACTACCTGGCTGGCCATGGACCGGACGCGTACTCGCTGGTCTACACGCCGGGAGTGAGCGGTCTGGAGACCATCTCCTATATCGTCACCGACGACGCGGCGTTTGAGCAGGCCGCGGAGATGCTCGCCGATGCGGGCATCTCCGCCACCCGAGACGACGAGACCTCGCAGTTCCGCCCGGGACCGACCCTGAGCTTCAAGACCCCGGCCGGTCACCCGATCGAGCTCACGACCGGGTTCGTATCGGACGTTCCGGTGGCCGCCTCGACCCGACGGCCGGCCGTGGCGCCGGCGCCCATCGCTTCGGACCATGTGGTGCTGCGCACGGTCGACATGGAAGGCGAGATCGAGTACGTCAAGACAAAGCTCGGCCTCATGGAGAGCTCGCAGATTCAGCTGCCCGACACATCCGCGCTGATGGCCTTCTTCCGCGGCAGCAAGCTCTACCACTGCATGGCTCTCGCCCGCGCGGATGTGAACGGTCTGCACCATGTGCAGTTCACGCTCAAGGACGGCGCCGCCGTGCTGGAGGCGTTCGAGTCGATGACCAAGGACGGTGTGGAGATCCTGTGGGGTCCGGTGCGCCACGGCCCCGGTCACAATGTGGCGATCTACTTCCGCGACCATGTCGGGCACATCATGGAGTTCTCCTCGGAGGAGATGACCATCCTCGACGATGAGAACTACTCACCGACGCACTGGTCCGTCACCGACCCGCGTTCCGCGGACGAGTGGGGCACCTTCCCGCCCGAGAGCTTCAAGTAGCGGTAGCTCCACGTGCCCTGGCCGGTCCTCGGCCCAGCCGCACAGCGGCGAGGCCGCCGCCCACGGCACGGAAGCCCCTGCCAGCCCCAACGGCGAACACCGTCACCGCACCACGGCGAACCGCCGCCTCAATACCAGTTTGGAGAGACCTGATGCGTCTCGTCAGTTACTCGGACGCGTCGGGTAGTTCGGCGCCCGGC
>NZ_JAMQAW010000002.1:300758-398764 GCF_023701525.1 Streptomyces albipurpureus | reverse complement strand
CGTGGTCGACCTGTCGCGCGCCCTGGACGCGTACGGCGTAGCCGTTCCCTCCACCGTCGCCGACCTCTTCCGGCGCGGGCAGGACTACCAGGACACCGTACGGGAGGTACTGGCGAAGGTCGCCGCAGAGCCCCAGCACGCCAAGGAGCAGGGGTGGCTGGTCCCTCAGCCGGTCACCCTGCTGGCGCCGCTGGGTGAGCGCGTCCAGATCGTGGCCGCCGGCGTCAACTACCGCTCCCACGTACTGGAGATGGGCGGGGAGCCACCGAAGAAGGCCGCGTGGTTCGTCAAGTCGCCGCACTCGGTGGTCGGTACCGGGGCATTGGTCCGAATCCCCGCCGGAGCCCCGGACATGGTCGACTTCGAGGGCGAGTTCTGTGTGGTCTTCGGACGGAGCTGTCACGCCGTCGAGGCAGCCGAGGCGATGGACTACATCGGTGGATACACCATCATCAACGATGTCTCCGCCCGTGACGCGGTCCCTGCGATCGTCGGTGCCACGACTCCGGAAGAAGGGCGTTGGACCTGGAGTGACATGCTGCTGGGCAAGCAGTACCCGACCTTCTGCCCGATGGGGCCGGTCGTGGTCACCGCGGATGAGATCGCCGATCCGGAGAACTTGGCCATCAGGACCACACTGAACGGCCGGCTCATGCAGGACGGGCACACCTCGGACCTGCTGACCGGTATCGCCGAACTCATCGAGCAGCTGTCGCGGTACTTCACCTTCGAACCCGGCGATGTGCTGAGCACGGGTACACCGGCCGGAGTCGGCATGGGCCACAAGCCCCCGGTGTTCATGCACGCCGGTGACGAGGTCCGGGTCAGCGTCGAGGGTATCGGCGAACTGGTGAACCATCTGGTCGGCCCCTGAATCGGCAGGCCCAAGCACGGCCTGCCGTCACCCGCGTTCAGGTAGACGGAGACACTCGATGTCCCGGGAAGGGGACTTCGCGCGCTGGTCGCTGTGCGAGACATGCCTTCGGCCGGGCCAGTCGTCCGCGCAGACCAGCACCCCAACCGCTGCCAACAGACCGCCGTGGGCGCAAGCGCCCCCGGCGGCTCTGACCTGCCCGACACCGGACCGCCGGGCGGGGTAGCGGGCTTTGGCCTGCCCTCAGCGCGGTGCCCCATCGCCCCAGCGGTGGGTGCCTCACCACGGTGGTCGGTCGGGACGCGGGGGACAGGGCCAACCACCGCCCCAGGGGCGGCAGCTCTCGCAGCCCGGTCCCACCGATGCCGAAGACCATGGGTGAGAGGGCTCTCCAGTGCGGTTCGCCATGCCGTGGACGGTGAGGCCAAAGGCGTCCGTCCTCGCTCGCCATGGGAGATCCCGGCCAGCGGCGGAACAACCCCCGGGCCCAGCTCACTCAGTGACAGGCCGCGCGGCGCTGACTCCCGCATCCGCATCCGCATCCGCCGCCGAGCCGAAGTGTTCTTCGCGGCGCTCTCCAGCGCCACTTGATCATGTGTTCGGCTGTGCTCGCGATCTTACCAATCCTGCACAACGGTGAACGTTATATTGAACGATTGCTCCGCAGGGTCGGCATCCCTAGACGCGTGTGCAGGCCTTATTGAGTGTCTTGTCGTTCTTGACCGCTTCTTTAGCTGCGATCTTCAGGGATTTCCAAGAGAGGTTGCACAACCCTTGACAGGAATACTGCACATACGTCCACCATAACGCACATCATTTCTGGCGCTCACACTGTCGTGTGGAGGATCTCGCTGTGACAGACAACGGAGTGCGCAACATTGCGGGGCGAGCTCATCGCTCTCCCCGGGCTAGAACGGCCCGGATGGTCGGAGGGGCAGTGCTCGCCACCGCGCTGACCGCCACCCTCGCCAGCTGCAGTGGCACAAGCGCCGACGGCACGGCGGATACGAAGAAGGCCGGGGCGGGCCCGAGCGGAACCCTTCGCTTCGGCACCAACCAGCAGTTCACTGACTGGGACCCCATCACCAAGCAGAACAGCACGTTCACCTCGCTGGTCTACGAGTCACTGCTCAGCATCGGCCCAGACGGCTTCACCCTCAAGCCGCAACTCGCCACCGAATGGAAGCAGACCCCGCTACAGGTCGACTTCACCCTCCGCTCGGGCGTCACTTTCCATGACGGCACGCCCTTCAACGCCGAGGCCGTTGTCAAAAACCTGGAGCGGGTGAAGAACACCCCCAGCCAGTACCGGAACCAACTCGCCAACATCAAGTCGATCACCGCGGTCGACGCCACCCATGTACGCATCGACCTCAAGCAGCCGGCACCGAGCCTGGTCAACAATCTGGCCAGGTTCGCGATGTACATGATCTCCCCGAAATCGCTGGAAGCGGGCGACTGGAAGACCACCGGCGTCGGTACCGGCCCCTGGAAGTACGACGCCAAGGCGTCCACCAAGGGGCTGCGCACGGTTGTCACCTCGTTCGACAAGTACTACGACAAGAAGTCGATCGGCCCCGCGCGCATCGAGGTCACGCAGATCAATGACCCCGACAGCCTCTACAACGCCCTGCGCGCCGGACAGCTCGACATCGTCTGGGCCAGCCCACCGCTGGCCGAACGCGCCGAGAAGGAAGGCCTCAAGTCCGCCTACTTCCCGTCCGTGCTCTGGCACCTCCAGATGTACGACACCAAGACGGTCTTCAAGGACAAGAAGTTCCGACAGGCCGTGTGCCACGCGATGAACCCGCAGGACTACCTGGACGCTGCGCTCGGCGGCAAGGGCAGCATCTTCAACCAGCGCATCCCCAAGGGCCAGCCGGGACACAACCCATCGCTGAAGGGTTACCCCTACGATCTCGCCAAGGCGAAGAAGCTCATGTCCGAGCTGGGGGGCGGGAAGCGCTCGTTCACACTGATCAGCTATGACACCCAACGGACCGTCGCGGAGTTGTTCCGCAGCCATATGGCGAAGATCGGTGTCGACGTCAAGCTCGAACTGCCCAACTTCGCGCAGTTCCTGAGCACCTTCCAGAGCGGCGAGTACCCCGCGTCGATCCTCTCCGACGGCTCGCGTTCCGGCGCCGACGACTACTACAACCGCAAGTTCGCCCCGGACGCGGCGGGCAACCCGCTCAGGATCGCCTACCCGCGGGTCGCCGCAGCCGCCGCGGAGGGCCTGGCCGCCAAGTCCCCCCAGGCGCAGGACGCCGCCTGGCAGAAGATGTCGAAGGTCATCGACGAAGAGGCCCTGGACTGCGCCTACTTCGACTACTCGGGCTTCTGGGCCTACGACCCGAAGAAGATTCAGAACATTGTCTCCACCACCGGTGATGTCGCCGTGTTCCGGTACCGGGAGGCCCGGCCGCAGGGTTGAGCATCCGCCCGGCCCCGCCGCCAGCGGCTACTCGAAGACCAGCGCCGTATGCGCGTGGCCCTCCTGCAACCCCGTATGGCCGCCGTATGCGCGGAGCCCTCCGTACGACTTCGGATGGCCGCCGTATGCGCGGAGCCCTGCGTACAACCCCGGGCGCCGTATGCGCGGGGGCGCTGCGTACGACTCCGGATGGGACAAGAACCATCCATGGGCGATCCCCGCCGCCGACGAGCGTACCGATCACCTCTTCCCCAACGGCCGCGTGACCACCATGTCCGCGCCCGCCATCCGCGAACGGTTCTGCCACACCGCGAGGCCGTTCGCCGGTCTGTCCATCTCCAGCCCGTATCCCAGGGAGTCCAGCCGTGCCTGAGACCAACGCCAACGAGTCCCGACTGCTCATCAAGGGCGCTACCGTCCTCACCATGGACCCGACGCTCGGGGACCTCACCACCGGTGACATCCTCATCGTCGGTGACCGCATCTCCGCCGTCGCCGCCGAGTTGTCCGACCCTCAGGCCGAGGTGATCGATGCCCGCGGGATGATCGCCATCCCCGGTCTGATCGACACCCATATGCACGCCTGGCAGACCCCCCTGAAGGGGCTGCACGGAGCCGGTTGGACCTTTGACGACTACCAGTCCCGCGTGTTCTATCTGCGCGAGCACTTCGGCGTCGAGGACATCCACGACGCCACCCTCGCGGGCTCCATCGAAATGCTCGACGCCGGAGTCACCGGTGTGCTCGACTTCTGTCACAACGTGATGTCGCCCCAACACGCCGAGGCGGCCCTGCGCGCCCACCGCGGTACCGGGCAGCGCACCCTGTGGGCCTACGGAATGCTCAGTACCCTTGACGGCTCGCTCCAGGACGACGCCTGGCGGCTGGAGCACATCCGCGAGATGCGCAAGGAGACCGGCGACGGCGGGTTGCTGCGGATCGGCATGGCGCTCGCTTCGATCGAGCGCGGCAGCATGGACCAGATCACCACGGAGATCGGGCTCGCCCGCGAACTGGGTATGCAGATGACCGTGCACCAGAACCCGGCCGGTCAGATCAGGGAGTTGCACCAGGCCGGTCTGCTCGGGGGCGACATCGTGCCCGCGCACTCCAACGCCGCCGACAACGAGGAACTGGAGCTCATCGCCGACTGCGGCGGCAGCATCTCCTTCACCCCCGAGTGCGAGTTCGCCGGTGGCCGTTCCATGACCGTCCTCAACCGCGCGCACCGGGCCGGGGTCGCCTCCAGCCTCGGCATCGACACCCCGGCCCGGGTGCCCATCGACATGTTCAACGCCATGCGCCTCACGTTCATGCTGATGCGCAGCGTCGAGGCCGTCGACGAGCGCGAGGCCGGCCGCTACCCGCTGACCCGCCGCCCCGGGACCCCGATGGTCGAGCCCCGTCACATGCTGGAGTACGCCACGGTGAACGGGGCGCGCGCCATTGGGCTCGGTGACGACCTCGGCCGTCTCGCTCCACGACAGCTCGCGGACATCGTGCTGATCAACCCGGAGCCCTACGGGGTGGCCCTGGGCGATCCGGCCGCCCATGTGGTCCTGCGGACACAGCCCCGCGATGTGGACACGGTCATCGTCGGTGGAGCCGTCCGCAAGCGGGACGGCAAACTGACGGACCTGGACCGCGACGACGCGGGCGCCGCGACCCGCAGGGTCCGCGAGCGGATCTTCGCCGATGTCGAGTCCGCCCCGCAGGGCGTCCACCAGTGACATAGCTCGGCGCCGGGCGGTCGTTGTCCGTCGCAACCGAAGTCCTTCCGGCGCATCGGGGGAGGGGTGGAAGCCCGATCCCCGAAGGTCCGGCGCGCCATCGTGGCCTGGGTGTGTCGTCCGACCGGTAGTGGGAACGGCCGGTGGTGGGCACGGGCGGTGTGGGGCACGGGCGGTTCCTCGCCGCCCGTGCCAGGCATCAGCCCTCGCGCGCGGGCTTCCACAGCGGTCCGTTCGGTCCGCCACCGCAGCGGGTCTCAGCGGAGCCGGTTCGCCCCGAGCGCGACCAGCACGCCCGTCGTCAGGACCGCCGCTCCCAGCAGCAGGAAGTAGACCGGGAGCGGGAGTACGGCGGTGAGCCGGAACAGTTGGCCACCGACCATCACGCCGACCGCGCCGAAGAGGCCGTTCACCGCGAGGAAGCGACTGGTCCAGCCCGGTGGGGCGACGGATGCGGCGAGGGCAAGACCGGCGGGGGCGAGAGAGATCTCGCCGCAGGAGAAGAGGAGATACACCAGCAGGAGCCAGTACGGTCCCACCGGGCCGCGTTCGGCGAGGAGCGCGGCGAAGGACATCACCAGGAAGCTGATCCCGGCGGCGGCGAGGGCGGCGGAGAACTTCACGGGTGCGTCGGCGCGCGGGCCCGCCCTGCGCCACAGGCGGGCGAAGAAGGGAGCGGCGAGGAGGACGAACAGGGGATGCGCGGACTGGAACCAGCTCGCCGGGACCTCGAAGCCGAACACGTCCCGATCCGTGTGCCGTTCGGCGAACAGGCCGAGCACCGAGCCGCTCTGGGCGAAGATCATCCAGAAGGCGGCGGACGCCGTCATCAGGGCGGTGAAGCCTCCGAGCCCGGTGCGTATCCGCCGCAATGAGCGGAGGAACGCGAACGGCAGGGTGAGGGTGAGCAGGCCCAGGCATGCCAGTACGGTGTGGACGCCGAGTACCCCGGCAGCGGCGGCGGCACCAGCCACCGAGGCCAGCAGAGCGAGCACCGCCGCGGTGCTGCGTACCGCGCGGCCGGCCGCCGCCCGGTCCAGCGGGCGGACCGGCTTGCGTCCCGCCTCGCCGAACCGGCGCAGCCCCAGGGTGAACTGGGCCAGCCCGGCGGTCATTCCGAACGCGGCCACCGCGAAACCCAGATGCCAGTCGACCCGCTCCGCCAGCAGCCCGGTCACCACGGGCGCGATCAGCGCGCTCACCTGGATGCAGACGTAGAAAAGGGAGAACGCGGCCTCGCGTCCGCCTCCCCGTTCGTCGGTGACGGCGGCCACCATCGCGGCCAGCGAGGGTTTCACCAGGCCCGTGCCGGCGACGATCAGGAGCAGCCCGCCGTACAGGGAAGGGGCCGAGGGGAGGGCGAGCACCGCGTGGCCGGATGCGATGAGCACCCCGCCGGACAGGATCGCGCGCCGTGCGCCCAGGACCCGGTCGGCGAGCCAGCCGCCGGGCAGTCCGGCCACGAACGTGAGGGACATGTACCCGGCGAAGACCGCGGTGGCCGTCCGCGCAGCCATGCCCTGACCACCGTCCGACGGGGAAGCGGTGAGGTAGAGCACGAGGATCGCCGCCATGCCGAAGAAGCTGAACCGTTCCCACAGGTCCACCGCGAGGAGTGTGCCGAAGGCCCCGCGGCGTACGCTCCGTGCGCGTACGCCGCCGGGAACATCCATGGCACCTTGGGCCCCCGGAGCGCCGGGGGCCGCCGGTTCCAGCCGTACGGGGTCCAACGCACTCACCCCACCGTTGGTTTGACCGCCACACCGGCGAGCATCGACAACTCGGGGTCCGGCCGGTCACCGGGCTCGGGCTGCCACAGCGGGGCCCGCACCACACCGGGCGGGAGGAGTTCGTATCCCTCGAACAACGCGGTCAGTTCGGCGGGGTCACGCCAGATGACCTGGCTGACGGCCCCTTTGTAGCGTTCGGCGGCCTCGGGCGCGGTCCTGGGCACGGTGTCCGCTCCCGCGTGCGAGATCACCAGATGACTGCCGGGCACGAGGCGGTCCGTGAACTGCCGGACGAGACCGAGCGGATCGTCTTCGTCGGGCACGAAGTGGAGCACGGCGGCCAGGATCAGGCCCACCGGGCGGGAGAAGTCGATCAGCCGTCGGAGGTCCGGTGCGTCGAGGATCTCCGCCGGCTTGTGGAGATCGCCCTGGAAGACGGTCGCGCGCGGCTCGTCGGCGAGGATCGCCCTGCCGTGGGCCACGGCCACCGGATCGATGTCGACGTAGACGACCGTGCTCCGCGGGTGCGCGGCGAGTGCCACGTCATGCACATTGCCCTCCGCCGGGATGCCGGAGCCGATGTCGAGGAACTGTCGGACGCCGAGGGCCGACAGTTCGCGCACAGCGCGGCGCAGAAAGGCCCGGTTGGCGCGCAGAGTGGCGGGGAGGCCGGGGTTGACCTCGGTCACCTTGGCCGCGAGGGCCCGGTCCACCGGGAAGTTGTGGGTGCCGCCGATCCAGTAGTCGTAGACCCGGGCGATGCTGGGTGTGTCGATGTCCACTTCGGGGGGTGCCCAGCTGGGACGTTCGGCCATCTCGTGCTCCTTCGTGGGTCGGGCGTGGGTCGGGTGTGGCACGGGCTGAGGTCGGATGCGGGATCGGACCCGGGGTGGGCGCCAGGGGCCTGTCGCGGGGGGAACTACGCGGTGAGGACCGGGAGTTCTTCGAGGCCGCGCATCATCAGGCTGCTGCGCCAGCGCAGTTCGGCCGGGTCCGCCGCGAGCCTCAGTCCGGGCAGCCGGGCGAAGAGGCGTCCCAGCACGATGCGGCCTTCGAGGCGGGCCAGCGGTGCGCCCAGGCAGTGGTGGATTCCGTGGCCGAAGGCCAGGCCCGCGGTGCCGGGCCGGTCGATGTCGAGCCGGTCCGGGTCCGGGTAGCGCCGGGGGTCGCGACCTGCGGCGCCGATCGAGATGGAGACGAACTCCCCTTCGGGAATGACCACTTCGCCCACCTGGACCGGCTCGGTGGTGAAGCGCCAGGTGGCGTTGGCCACCGGACCGTCGTACCGCAGGAACTCCTCCACGGCAGCGGGCCACAGTGCGTCGTCGGCCAGAAGGCGCTCCCGGACCTGGGGGTGGGTCAGCAGTGCCAGTGCGCCGTTGCCGATCAGGTTGACGGTGGTCTCGTGGCCCGCGACCAGCAGCAGGAACGCCATCGAGAGCAACTCGTCCTCGGTCAGCCGGTCTCCGTCATCGCGGGCGAGGATCAGGTCGGAGAGCATGTCGTCGGCGGGGGAGCTCCGTTTCGCGGCGATCTGGGCGCGCAGATACCCGATCATGTCGGCGCTGGCGTCCCGTACCTCCTCGGTGCCCGCGCCCGAGACCAGCAGATTCGACCAGCGGCGGAAGTCGGCCCGGTCCTGCGGGGGCACCCCCAACAGCCAGCAGATCACGGTGAACGGGACGGGGAACGCCAGCGCCTCCATCAGATCGATCCGCTCATGGGCCGCGATGCCCGCGAGGAGTTCATCGGTGAGTTCGGTGATGCGGGGGCGGAGCGATTCCACGCGCCGGGCCGTGAACGCGCGGCCCACCAGTCTGCGCAGCCGGGTGTGGTCGGGTGGGTCGCTGTCCAGCATGTGCACGCTCAGGACATGCGGGAACTGGGAGCGTTCGCCGGCCTCCTGAAGGAACTCGGCCTGTTTGGCCGGGTCGGCGAAGTTCCGCGGGATCAGGTCCTTGCCGATCCGCATGTCCTTACTGAGCCGGGGGTCGGCGAGCAGGGCCCTGGCATCCTCGTAGCCGGTGATCAGCCAGGTGCGAAGGCCGTTGGGGGTCATGACGGGGACGGCGGGCGCGGTGTCCCGCAGTTTGGCGAGGGCGGTGTGGGGCCGCTGGTGGAAGGCGGGGGTGAAGAGGTCATGGGGCGGGTCGCGGTTCGGGTCGGGGGGCGGGATGGCGGCAGATGCCGCAGCCGGGTCCTGGGGTTGGTCCGTGGCGCGCACGGGCATGGGTCAGCCTCCTGAGGCCGGCGCCGTGGCGCGGGCCGTGCCGTAGCGGGCGAGTTCTCGGTAGATCTCGAACGGTCGCTCGCGGGTCGTGTCGCGAAAGGGCCGCAGTGGCGCGGTCTGGTCCTGGTGCCCGGCCCCGCCCTCCCAGGCGGTGAAGGCGGCCCAGTCGGCCCAGCGGCTGACCACGACGAACGAGCGGGGGTCGCCCACCGCCACCAGCAACTGGTTGCCGAGCAGGCCTGGTGTGCCGGCCATCCGCCGGCTCGCCTCGTGGTACGCGGCCGTCACCGATGCCGGGTCGTCATCGAGGTGGTAGAGCACCACCTCGACCGCCGCGCCGGTCACCGCCCGCCGCCCGCCGAACCGGCGAGGGAAGCGACGATGTGCATGGTCGTCATGGAGCCTCCGCTGCGGTACGGGTGCAGCTTCTGGCGGTGCTCCAGATGACGGGCGCTGGTCTCGAAGGCGCGAAAGAGGGGCTCGTCGACCCAGTCGCTGACGATGTAGTAGATGCCGTTCTCCTCGGCACTTCGCGAGAGCCACTGGCCCAGGTTGGCCGGGTGGTCGGTGACCGAGTCGCCGACCTCCTGCCAGACGCGTTCGAAGTCGTCCTCCATGCCGGGCCTGATCTCCATCCGGAGCATCACCCGGAAGGCGCGGTCCGGGGCGGGGGAGCGGTCCTGCCCGTGGCCCCGGTTCCTGACGGGTTCCGGCTCCCGGCCCTGTTCCCGGTTCTGGTCGGACATGGCTCAGATGCCTCCGTCCACATTGACGGTCTCACCGGTCACATACGACGAGAGGTCGCTGAGCAGGAACAGCACCGGGCCGGCGAGTTCGCCGACGGTGCCGAGCCGGGCGAGCGCGGTCTTGCGGGCATAGGTGGCGCGCAGGCCCTCGGCGCGGTCGGCGGGCATGGCGTCGAACGCCTCGGTCTCGATCACCCCGGGTGCGACGACATTGACCCGGATACCGCGTGGACCCAGTTCCTTGGCGAGCGAACGGGTCAGGCCGATCACCGCCGCCTTGGCGGCGGTGTAGTGGGCGCGCAGCGGGATGCCCGCTGCCGCGCCGCGCGAGCCGATGTTGACGACGGAGGACCCGGCGCCCAGCAGCGGCAGGGACTGCTGGATGATCCGGTACGAGGCGGTGAGGTTGGTGTCCAGAATCCGGGACCACTCCTCGGCGGGCAGCTCCGCGAACGGGATGTGGCTGATCACCCCGGCGTTGTTGACGATGCCGTCGAGCCGTCCGAACCGGTGCTTCGCCTCGGCGACGAGCCGGTCGACCTCGTCGATGCGGCCGACATCGGCCCGTATCAGGTGGTGGTCGCCATCGGTGTCCTTGAGTACCCGCAGGAGGCTGTCGGCGTACTCGCCCTCCTGGCGGTAGCAGGTGAGCACATCGGCGCCCGCACGGGCGGCGGCGAGGACGATGCCCCGGCCGATGCCCCGGGTACCGCCCGTGACCAGCAGTTTCTTGCCGTGCAAGGAGAGTTCCACTCCGTTGTTCCCTTCTTGGATGCTGCGGATCGGTGTCGTTCGTGCCTCGGGGACGCGGTCAGGGGGCGCGATCAGACACAGCCGTCGACATGGATGCTCTGACCGGTGATGTACGCGGCGTGTTCGCCGGTGAGGAAGAGGACGACCCGCGCGACCTCGTCGACCGTGCCGAACCTGCCGAGCGCGGTGAAGGAGGCGACCGTCGCCCGCTGCCGTTCGGCGTCCGCCGCCGGCAGCGCGTCGAGTGCCTCGGTGGCGATCCGTCCGGGCGATACGGTGTTGACGCGGATCCCCAGCGGTCCCAGTTCCCGTGCCAGCGATCGGGTCATGCCGACGAGTGCCGCCTTCGCGGTGGTGTAGTGGACTCCGCCCGCCATGCCGATGAAGGCGACGGTGGAGCCGATGTGGACGATCGACGCGCCCGGCGAGAGCAGCGGTAGCGCGCCACGGGTGATGAGGTGCGCGGCGGTGACGTTGCTCTGCAGGGTGGCGGCCCACACGGTGTCGGTCAGTTCCGCGTAGGGCAGCGGCCGGTAGTCACCCGCGTTGTTGACGACCGCGTCGAGGCCGCCGAGGCTCGACGCGCACGCGGCGAGCAACCGCTCGACGTCGTCCGGGTCGCTCGCGTCGGCGCGAACCACCAGATGCTTGCCGGGGGTGCCGGCGAGTTCGTGCTCCAGCGAGGTGACCGCGTCGCCGGGGGTGCGGTAGCAGGTGGCGACGGACGCGCCCGCGCGGGCGGCGGCGAGGACGATGCCCCGCCCGATGCCCCGGGTACCGCCGGTGACCAGGATCCGGCGGCCCGCGAGCAGCCGACCGGCGCGCGCGGCGGCCTCGACCTTGCGTTTGATCAGCCGCATCTGGACGAGGGTGTTGCGGTTGAGCCGGTCGGTCATGCCCGGGTCGTCGATCGGGGCGCTGGGCTTCATCGCGAAGTCCTGTATCCAGCGCATCCGGATGCCGTCGGGCTGCTGGACGTACTCCCAGCGGATGTTCATGTGGTCGAAGGGCCCGGTCTCCACGCGGTGGGCGGTGACCGTGCGGGTCGTTGGGTCCGCGGTGCGCTGCGAGACCCAACTCCACACCGTGCCGTTCTCATCGGGGTGCAGGGCGAGCCGGAAGGTGACGGTGTCGCCGTCGCGTTCCAGGACCTCGGCCGACGCGTACTCGCTGAACAGCCGCGGCCAGGAGGCCACCTCGTTGGTCATCGACCACACCAGGTCCATGGGGGCGTCGATGACGATCGCGTTGTCGGTGTGACCGGCCATCAGATGCCTTCCTGGGACAGTTGGCTGTTGACGTAGGTGACGGCCTCGGCCGGGGTCCGGGTGTGCTCCAGTTCGCCGTCGGGAATCCGGATGGCGTACTCCCGCTCGATGCGGCCGGTGAGTTCGAGGAGGGCGAGGGAGTCATAGCCCAGCTCGGCGAAGGGGACGCCCGCGATGGCTCCGCTCAGATCGATCTGTTCGTCGACGCCCGCGCCCGCGCGCAGGATCCGTCGCAGGTCGTCGAGGGTGAAGGCGGAGGTGGTGGAGAGGGTGACGGGGTTGGGGGAGGTGGGGTCGGCCATGTTCCGTGCCTTTCTGATCGTTCGCGTGGGTGCCGCGCGTGGCCAGTGGGTGTTCGGTGGGTGTTCGGTGGGTTGTCAGCGGGTTGTCAGTGGGGTGTCAGTGGGGTGTCAGCCGCTCCCAGCAGCAGCGCCGAAGTGAAGCCGCCGTAGCCCCTGGCCAGGACGAGGGCCGTGCGCGGCCCGGTCTGCCGGGGCCTGTCGAGCACCAGGTCGATCTCGCATCCGGGCGCGGGTCTGCCAGGACCGGCCGTGTGCGGAACGACCCCGTGGCCCAGGGAGAGCAGCGCCGTGACGGCGTCGAGTGCCGCGCCGCCCGCGTACAGCCGTCCGGTCAGGGCCTTGGGAGCGGTGACGGGGACCGCGCCGGCGCCGAACACCTCGCTGATGGCGCGCGCCTCGGCGAGATCCTGTTCCGGCACCCCGGACGCGTCGGCGAACACGACGCCGACCTCCGGCGCGCCGATCCGGGCGTCGGCGAGGGCGCGTCGGATCACGGCGGCGAGCACCGGCGGGCGGCCGGTCCGCGGCGCCGGGTCGAACCCGGCCGCATAGCCGAGGATCTCGCCATACCGGTGGGCACCGCGTTCGCGGGCCGAGGCGGCGCTCTCCACGGTCAGGAACGCGCCGCCCTCACCCGGCACAAAACCGGACGCGGACGCGTCGAACGGCAGATAGGCGCGGGCCGGGTCGTCCACGGTGGACAGGCCGCCCGACGCGAGTTGCGCCACCAGACCGTACGGGCACAGCGAGGCGTCCGTACCGCCGGTGAGGACCAACCGGGAGCCGGTGCGGAGCAGTCTGCGGGCCTGGCCCAACGCGTCGAGCCCCCCGGCCTGTTCGCAGCAGAGCACTCCGCACGGAC
Source organism: Streptomyces albipurpureus (assembly GCF_023701525.1). GTDB lineage: Bacteria > Actinomycetota > Actinomycetes > Streptomycetales > Streptomycetaceae > Streptomyces > Streptomyces albipurpureus. The sequence goes on along the minus strand of NZ_JAMQAW010000002.1, from coordinate 385,832 downwards.
CGCGCATGCCGTGGCGAATGGAGACCTGGCCGGTGGTGGCCGCGTAGAACCAGGCGATGGACTGGTACGCGCCGACCCAGGACGGGCCGTTGCGGTAGAGCCGTTCCATCTCGTGCTGGCCGAACTCGGTGCCGCCGGACGAACTGGCGGTCACCACGGCCATCTCGTACTCGGGCAGCGACGCCGGGTCGACCCCGGAGTCGCCGAGCGCGGCTTCCGCGGCGGCGAGGGCGAAGTGGGTGAACCGGTCGGTCTGCGGTACGAGCCTGCCGGGCACCTCCCGGACCGCGTCGAAACCGGGTACCTCGCCCGCGACCCGGACCGGGTAGCCGGTGGGGTCGAACCGGGTGATCCGGCCGAGCCCGCTCTTGCCCGCGAGAACCGACTCCCAGTGCCGACGGGCGCCGATGCCGGTGGGGGCGACCACACCGATACCGGTGACCACGGGCGGTGTCCCGCGGTGCGGTGCGATCCCTGACGCGCTCATACGGTCTCCCGCGCGCTCCGGGGACGGCCGAGCACCATCGCGCTCTGGAAACCGCCGAATCCGCTGCCCACACTGAGCACCCGTTCCATGGGGTGTTCGCGGGCGGTGCGCGGCACATAGTCCAGGTCGCACTCCGGGTCGGGCACGGTCAGGTTGGCGGTGGGCGGTACGACCTGGTGGCGCAGGGCGAGCGCGCAGGCGGCGATCTCCAGCGAGCCGATCGCGCCGAGCGAGTGCCCGATCATCGACTTGATGGAGCTGACGGGGACGTCGTACGCGCGCTGTCCGAGGCTGCGCTTGAACGCCGCGGTCTCGTGGCGGTCGTTCTGCTTGGTGCCGGAGCCGTGCGCGTTGATGTAGTCGACGCCGTCCGGACCGAGCCTCGCGCGGTCCATGGCGACCCGGATCGCCTCGGCCATCTCCCGTCCGTCCGGCTTGAGTCCGGTCATGTGGTGGGCGTTGCTGCGGCTCGCGAAGCCGAGGATCTCGGCGTAGACGGATGCGCCCCGGCGTCGGGCCGCCGTGGCCTCCTCGATGACCAGAACCGCCGAACCCTCGCCGAGGACGAAGCCGTCCCGCCGTCCGTCGAACGGGCGCGAGGCGTGTTCCGGGTCAGATGTGTTCGGGGTGGTGGCCTTGATGGCGTCGAAGCAGGCCGAGGTGATGGGCGACAGGGGTGCGTCCGTCGCTCCGGCCACCACCACGTCCGCGCTGCCCTCCTCGATCAGCTGGACGCCATGGCCGATGGCGTCCAGCCCGGAGGTGCAGCCGGTGGAGACCAGCGCCACCGGGCCCTCCGCGCCGGACTCCCTGGCCACCTCGACGGCGAGGGTGCTGGGCACCATGTACCCGTACAGATGCGGTACGCCGTAGGTGTGGTCGACGAGCCAGTTCCGGCCGCCGTCGGAGAGCACCGTGTACTCCTCCTCCAGGCCCATGGTGCAGCCGACCGCGCTGCCGACGCTGACTCCGATCCGGCCCGGGTCGTACGAGCCGAGGTCCACGCCGCTCTCCGCGACCGCTTCCCGCGCCGCGACCACCGCGAACTGAGCGGCCCGGTCCATCCGGCGTACCTCCCGCGGGGTCAGCCCGGCGGCGACCGGGTCGAAGTCGCACTCGGCGGCGACCCGGGAGCGGAAGGCGGTCGCGTCGAAGAGGCTGATCGCGCGGGTGGCGGTACGGCCCGCGGAGAGCAGGTCCCAGTACGCGTCCCGGCCGTTGCCGCCGGGGGCGACCACGCCGATCCCGGTGATGACGGCTCGGCGGGTCACCGTGTTCCGCCGACGTCGGGGCCCGCCGCGCCCGGGTTCAGGGGTTCCTCGGTGTCGATATGGCCGAGGTCGGGGCGCGGGGCGAGCGGGGAGAGGTGGAAGACGGCCTCGGCGGGCACGGTCCCGGTGTTGACCAGCCGATGGCGCACGCCGATGGGCACCAGCAGGGAATCCCCGGGGCCGAGCTCCACCGGGACCCCGTCGAGGACCATCTCCAGGCGGCCCCGCACGATGTGCAGGAACTCCTCGGAATACGGGTGCAGATGCTCGGTGACGTACTCGCCGGGCGCCAGCCGCAGCACTCCTCCGAATCCCGAAGTGCAGCCGACCGTCTTCGGACTGAGGGTGACCCGGATGTCGCCGCCGCGCTTGGTGTTGGCGGGTACCCCGGCCGCGGCGACCTTGGTGGTCGCGGCGGGGGCGCTCACCCGGCACCGCCGAGGCTCGCGGCGGAGGTCGGGGTGATCAGGGGACCCTGCTCGGGCGTCCAGGAGTAGAAGGGGACGGCCATGGCGTCCTTGGGCTCGCGCCACATCGGGTCGTAGGGGGAGATGAACTCGCCGAGCCTGGTGTTGATCTCGTGGTAGAGCGGATGGCTGCGGGCGCGGTACAGATCGGGGGTGATGTCGTCCTCCGCCTCCACGAGATGGAAGTACAGGTCGTGGAAGGCGAACAGGGTCCGCCGTGAGACGCCGACCAGGTGCGGCAGTTCGGTGCTGTCCGAATCGGCGAAGACGGAGGCGACGCCCCCGGCGTCGGCGAGGTCCATCCTCGCCACGATCAGGGTTCGATGCATGGTGCCCTCCCGGCTTGTCGGTGCTGTGTTCACACTGGTCCGCCGGGATCGAGGGAATGTCGAGGACATGTGGAGGCGGTCTCGAAAGAGGCTGGAGCCGGTGGTGCGACCGGCCGCTCTCCGCCGTCGGGGAGGGTGTGCGCATGCGCTGGGCCCCGACGACCCCGGCACAACGGCTTCTGGGGTGGGTGCGAGGCCGGGCGGGCGGGTGGCCGTTGTCTGGTCGCGCGGGGCCGACGGACCCCCGGTGCCGGCCTCGCACCCCCAGGCAACCGCGCTGCCCCGCCGTCTGACCCGGTCCCCTGACGCGCCGTCGGGAGCGAGAGCGCCGATGGGGCGCCCGTGCCGGCTGGTACCGACGAGGGACGGCTGGTACCGACGAGGGACGACTGGTACCGACGAAGGACGGCCGGTACCGACGAAGCTCCGACGGGCGCAGCACATGCGGACGGCCCGTCCGCACCGGGCGGGTGCGGACGGGCCACTGGAGGGGTCCCGCTGCCACCGGAACAGGGCGGCTGCTGCTTTTGGTACGAGGTCTACAGCCGGCTGCCGGTGTGCTCCGGCTCGGGACGGCCGATGCCTTCCCGGCTCGTCGTGCCGTCGTCGCCGACCGGCCGGGACGCGTGCGACGGCTCGCCGTACAGCGCCAGCAGCGCGTGCCGGATGAGCCGTGGCAGCCGGTAGACGGGTTCGGCGTCCCGCAGGGTGAGCGGGGCGTCGAGTTCGTCCACCAGATGGACGTCCACCAGATATTCGAGCAGCGTCTCGGTGTCCCCCGCCGGCCGAGGCAGAAGTTCCGTCACCTCCTTCAGGTTCCAGCGCGCGCGGCTGCTCTCGGCCATCAGCCGCAGCAGGTCGCGGTGGCGCGGGGAGAGGTGCCGGTAGCTGGACTCGACGGTGCAGAGCAGCGACTGGGTGCCCGCGGGAAGCCCCAGCAGCAGACTCGGGTCGCTGCGCAGCCGGGCGTTGAGGCGAGCCGCCGACCAGCCGGGCCGGGTGGCGAGCCGTCCGGCCACCGCCCTGATGAGCAGCGGCAGCCCCTCGCACCCGTACACCAGGTCCCGCACCGAATCCCGGTCGTCGTCGCGCTGCCGGGCGTCAGCGACTCCTTCGTAGAGGCTGAGGGCCTCGGCGTTGGAGAGCGCGGGAAGGACGATCTTCCGGCCGGTGGCCAGGCCGTGCGACCGGTAGCGGTTGGTGGCGATGACCGCGCAGCCCGAGCCTCCGGGCATCAGCGCGCGCAGCTGGGAGGCCGCGAGCACGTCGTCGACGACGACCAGGACCCGCCGGTCGGCGGTCCAGCTGCGGAACAGCTGGCCGAGTTCGTCGAGCCCGGTAGGGAGCGAGGGACGGCGGATGTCGCAGGAACTGAGGCTGGTGGCCAGCACATCGGCGAGTTGGGAGGAACCGTTGCCACACCGGGAGAGGTCCATGAACAGCTGTCCGTCGGGGAAGTGCGGACGCAGCCGATGGGCGGCGCGGACGGCGAAGGCCGTCTTGCCGACGCCCGGCGGGCCGTGTACCTCGACCAGGCGTACCCCGCGCCCTTCGGCGCCGCCCTTCCCACCGGAGCGCAGATACTCCTCCAGCTGGCCCAGTTCGACGGAGCGTCCGACGAAGTCGGCTATGTCCGCCGGTAGTTGCGCTGGAGCAAGCGCGGCGGGAGCCGCGGGCGGGCCTGCGGGGCCGGTCCGGTCCGGGGCCCGCTCTGACGCCGGCGCGGTGGTGGTGCGGGTCTGCACCGCCGCCTCCGGCCGGTTTCGGGGCGATAGGGCGATATGACTGCGGTCGGTGAGAACTTCCTGATGCAGCCGCTGTAGGGCGGCGGAGGGTTCTAGTCCGAGTTCCTCGACCAATCGGGCGCGCAGGGTGCGAAAGACGTCCAGCGCCTCGGCCCGCCGTCCGCCGCGGTGCAGGGCCCGCATCAGCTGCCCCGCGAATGCCTCATGGGTCGGGCAGGTGCGGAACTCGGCCGAGAGCTCGTCCAGGACTGTCTGGTGGTGGCCGAGTTCCAGTTCCACGGCGAATCGCTGTTCGAGGATTCCCTTGCGCTGTTCCTGGAGCTGAGTGGCCCATAGCGAGAGTCGTCGGCCGGCTGCCACGTCCACCAGGGCGTCGCCGTGCCAGACGGCGAGAGCCTCCTTGAACGTGGCGGAGGCGCTCTCCGCTGAGCCCGCCCGGTACTCCGCCTTACCCCGCTGCACCAGCTGCTCGAATCGAAAGGCATCCACGCACTTCCTGTCCGCCAGCCGGAGTTCATATCCTCCGACCCTTGTCAGCAGGGCGGGGGACTCCCTTGGCGGGCAGGAACCGAAAGGGGCGCCGGACTGACCGATGGTCAGCCGGAGTTTCCTTCTGAGTTGGTAGATATACGTTTGCAGAGTGGTCAGCGCACTGAGCGGCGGGAGTTCGCCCCACAGCTCGGCGCATAACTGGTCAACGCTGACCAGCGCATTGGCGTTGAGCACCAGAAGCGTCAGTACCTGGCGCAGTTTGGGTGCCGATGGGGTGACATCCACACCATCGCGTATTACCCGGAACGAACCCAACAGACCGATCTCTATCAATGCATCCCCCTAGGCGCGCGGCCTCCTGGGCCACGGGCCGTCGTTCGGAATCCGCCCGCGATCGGAAAAGCTCAACTCCCATCCCCTGCTGATGAGTTTATTTGTAGGCAATGTCCACCGGCGCAGTCCATTTGAGGCAAACAGGGTGTCACATAGCGCAGTTGCCTCCGAAATCGGCGCATCCTTGCGGCCGAACGCGCCCGATGTGGTCTTCAACAAAACCCGGGGGTGGCCTATCCCGACTTCACGATGGGATAGGCCACCCCCGGACCGGTAAAACCGGTTGGCGCCCAGCCGGACCTCGGACGTTCGCCGTTTCACTTCGGGTCACTCATATTATAGATGTTGGCATGTATGTGCGTTCCTGAACGCTATTGCATGCTGGAAAATCATGTCAAGTGACACTTATCTGGCGGGGGTGCTTGGGCCGGCCCCACGGCACAGGTGGCTCACAGCCGCAGTCGGACCTGGTACTCCGTCAGCCAAGTGTCCAGTTGGAGCACCATCTCCATGCTCGCCCGCTCCACCCACGCGAAGGCACCGCTGGGCGCGTCCGCCCCGCCCAGCGCCGCTTCGGTGGCCGCCCGGTCCAGCAGCGGAGCGACCGGCGAGCCACGGTCGGCGGCCAGTTCGGCGAACCGGGCCCGGACGAACCGGCCGTACGCCGAGTCCTGGGTCGTCGGGTAGGCGCTCTTGCGCCGATTCAGCACCGGCTCCGGCAGCAGATCGGCCACGGCCGCGCGCAGCAGGCTCTTCTCCTGCCCGCCCACCCGCTTCTGGGCCGCCGGCACGTTGTAGACGTACTCCACCAGGGCCCGGTCGCAGAACGGGGGACGCAACTGCACCCCGTGCGCCATGCTCATCCGGTCCGCGCGGTCCAGATGGGTCGGCGCCCAGCGGGTCAGTGCCAGATAGGTGACCTCGCGCGCCCGGCGCTCCACCGGGCTCTCCCCGTCGGCGTGCGGGACCTCGGCGATCGCGTCGCGGTAGTGCTGGTCGGCGTACTCCATGAAGTCCAGTTCCTTCCGTAGCGCCCGGTCGACCAGCGAGCAGCCCAGACCGCCGGCGGCGGCGTCGTGCCCCCGTTCGAAGGAGACCCAGGGGAATGTCGTCGCGTTGCTGTGCGCCGGCTCGTAAGCCCAGAAATAGCCGTTGAAGACCTCGTCGGCGGTTTCTCCCGACAGGACCGCGGTGACGCCCGCTTCGCGCAGCGCCTCGAAGAACAGCAGCAACGAGACGTCCATGTCGCCGAGCGGGGACGGGGCGTCCTGGCTGCGCAGCGCCGCCGCGTGGACCGCGGGGTCCGTCAGGGCGGACGTGTTGAGCAATATCTCGCTGTGATGGGTGGCGATATGGCGGGCGGCGATCTCCGCGAACGGGGCGTCGGGGGTGGCGCGCATCGTCGGATGCGGTTCGAAGTTCTCGGTGTATCCGGCGAAGTTCACGGAGAAGCTGCGCGTCCGGCCGGGGACCGAGCGAGCCGCCAGCGCGGTGAGCGCGCTGGAGTCGATGCCTCCGGAGAGCATCGCGCCCACCGGGACATCGGCCCGCAGATGGGCTGCCACCGCCTCGGAGAGCAGTCGCCGCACGGTGGCGATGGTGGCCTTCGGACTGTCGGTGTGGTGGCGGGCGGGCAGAGACCAGTAGCGGCGGTGCGCGGTGCCTGGCGCGCGTACCAGCAGGGCGTGGCCCGGCAGCACCTCGCACACTCCGCGGAACACCCCGGTGCCGGGCTTGCGGCTGTGCGCGAACAACTCGCGCAGCCCGTCGGCGTCCACCACCGGTCGCACGGCCGGGTGGGCGAGGAGTGCCTTGGGCTCGGAGCCGAACAGCAGCCCGGACGGGGTGCGGTAGTAGCAGAGCGGTTTCACACCGAGCCGGTCACGGGCGAGCAGCAGTTGCTGCCGCCGCTCGTCCCACACGGCGAGGGCGAACATGCCGTCGAGCCGGGTGAGGAAGTCGCCGCCCCACTCCAGATAGGCGTTCAGTGCCAGTTCGCCGTCCCCGTGCCCGGCGAACCGGTGGCCCTTGGCCACGAGTTCACGCCGCACGGCCGCATGGTTGGTGATCACCCCGTCGAGGGTGAGCACCGCGACCGGCCCGCTCTCCGTGGCGTGGACGACGGGCTGCGGGGCGGGGCCCTCGTCGAGCAGCGCGAGCCTGCGGTGGGCCAGCGCGGCGTGGCCGCGGATCCACTCGGCCTCCCCGTCGGGGCCCCGGTGGGCGATGGCACGCGCCATGGACCGTACGGTGGCGGCTTCCGGGACCAGATCCCGTTCGAAGTCCACCCAGCCGGTGATTCCGCTCATTGCGAGGTCCTCTCGTCAGCAGTGTCGGTGTCGGTGGCGCCGACAGGGGGCAGGGCGGCCACCCGGTCCTGGGCGTCCGGGGTACCGGCAGCGGCGCCGCTCCCCGCGTCCGGGGCGAGTCCGACCTCGACCAGGGCGAGTCCGCAGCGGTCGACGGCCTCGGTGAACTCAGCAAGGCCCGGGGCATCTTCGCCGGTGACGGCGATGCCGAGGCGCCGTCCGGCCGCGTCGCCATATCGCTGATACAGCATCAGATAGCCGCGGGCGGTCCGTTCGAGGTCGGTGACCAGCGTGAAGCGGGCGGGGGTACGCCGCCCGCGCCAGGTCAGTTCGCCGCCCGCGCCACCCGTGAAGTTGTGCCGCCAGGGACTTCCGGTGGCCACCACCAGCGGGGGAACGGGCGAGGCGCCGAGTCCGTTCTCGGGGGTAGCCGTGAGCCGGTGTATGCCCGCGGGCACGGTGTAGAGGCGGCCGGTGCGGCGGCCGGTGAAGTGGAGCAGTGCCAGACGTTCGGCGATCGGCCCGGGGGCGGGCCCGGCGAGCAGGGCCCGCATTCGGGCATCCGCCCGGACGCGCTCCTCGCCGTCCGGCAGGGCCCGTTCCACGCGCGTGCTCACGACAGCACCACGGCGGTGGCGGACAGGGTGCAGCCGGCTACCGCGAAGCCGGTACGGACCAGATGCCAGTCCCGCCACTGGCCGCGCGGGTCATGCCAGTCGGAGCCGATGGCGTCCGGGTCGGTGCGCTTGACCCGGTTGTTGATCGGCACGTTCCTCGTCTGCGACACCACCGCGACTCCGACCATGCACAGTGCCGCCGCCGCGAACAGGAGACGGGCGCCGCCGGTTGCCCGCACCGCGAGGACCACGTCGATCACCGTGGCGCCGACGACGATGAACGGCATGATCCGGTCGTAGCGCCGACCGAGCAGCTTGTGCGTGATCACATACCGGTCGGGGGGCATCGCGATCAGCGCCGGCATCACACTCACCGCGACCGCGAACAGCACCCCGGCCACCAGGCCGGTGCCCAACAGCACCAGTACGCTCAGCGCCTCCACCACGGTTCTCCGCCTTCCGTCGCTCGTCCGCCAGGCCGGCCGCCCGGCCGCTCACCTCGGCGATGACGGGCCCGGAGCCCGCACATGGGACCGCACGATCGCAGCCGCTCCTCGGATGCCGCTCGAAGACACCTGGGAATGCTGGGACGCGTGCTGCACGGGCTCGGCCCGGGTCCGAGCCTGCTTCGAGCGGACAGGTGTTGCCTCGGCCGGGACGGTACCCACTCACCCTGAGGAGCCATCGATGACGGACGGGACGGCTGCGCGAGGAACAGCGGACACGGCGGAAGGCGCGACGGCACGGACCGGGCAGGGCACGTTCGCGCGGAAGGCGGCGGACGAGGACACCGAGGTGCTGATCGTCGGCGGCAGCATGGTGGGTCTTGCCATGGCCCTGTTCCTCGCACGGCAGGGCGTACGGGCCCTGCTGGTCGAGCGCCACCGGGAGGTCTCGGCACACCCCCGCGCACAGGCGGCCAGCCCGCGCACCATGGAGTTGATGCGTGCGCTGGGGCTCGAAGCGGCGATACGCGTACAGGAGAATCCGTACGCCCAGTACGGCGACATCCTCCAGGCCGAATCCCTCGCCGGACGCGAACTGGGCAGGTTCGACGGTCCCTTCCGACACGACCGGGACGACGTCGGTACCACCGGCTGGACGCTGATCGGCCAGGACCGGTTCGAGCCGGTGCTGCTCGACCGGGCCGCGGAGCTCGGCGCGGATCTCCGGTTCGGCACCGAACTCGTCTCGTTCACCCAGGACGATGACGGCGTGGACGCCGTCATCCGCGAAGGGGCTGCCGGGCCAGAGTGCCGGGTACGCGCCCGGTACCTGATCGCCGCCGACGGGTTCCGCGCGCCGGTGCGCGAGCACCTGGGCATCGGGCAACACGGGCAGGGCGTCTTCGGCCGCCAGATGAACATCGTCTTCCATGCCGACCTCGACCCCTATGTGGCCGGGCGGCGGTTCTTCCTCTGCTTCGTCAGCAACCCGGCGGTCAAGGGCGTACTCGGCAAGATCGGAGAGGGGGACGGGGGTGGCGACCGCTGGGTGCTGGCCCCCAGCCTGCCGCCCGGGGACAGCCATCGGGAGTACGGCCCGAAGGCGTGCGCCGAACTGGTACGTGCCGCGGTCGGCGTCCCGGACCTACCGGTGGAGATCGAGTCCTCCGACAGCTGGGAGATCGCGGCATGGGTCGCCGACGGATTCCGCTCGGGGCGGGTGCTGCTGGCCGGGGACTGCGCCCATGTGATGCCACCCACCGGCGGGTTCGGCGGGAACACGGGGGTGCAGGACGCCCACAACCTGGCGTGGAAACTGGCGCTGGTGCTGCGCGGCCTGGCGGGTCCCGAACTGCTGGACTCCTACGAGCAGGAGCGGGCACCCGTCGCCGAGTTCACCGTCGAGCAGAGCGTGATCCGCTACCTCCAGCGCAGCGGTCTCGACGAGGCGGCGGCAGCCAGGCACCGGCCCGAGACGACGGTCCTCTTCGGGCACGTCTACCGTTCGGTGGCGGTCCTCGGCGAGGAAGGACCGGACGACGGAGCGCCGGTCGAGGACCCCACGGTGCCTTCGGGCCGTCCCGGCACCAGGGCGCCGCAGCTGTCTCTGCTGCGGGACGGGCGGTCCGTGCCGCTGCACGATCTGCTGGACGGTGGTTTCTGGCTGCTCGCCGGACCCGCCGGTGCGGACTGGGAGGCGGCGGCGGCCCGGGTGCGGGTGACGGCCGGGGTGGAGATCATGTTCCACCGGGTGGGGGAAGGGGACCCACCGGAAGTGACGGAACGATTCTTCAAGGCCTATGGAGTGGGCTCCGGCGGGGCGGTCCTGATCCGGCCCGACGGGTTCATCGCCTGGCGCGCGCGCGAGCTGCCGGACCCCGGGGGACCGGCGGACGCGGCGGCGCCGGCACGGTCGCCCGGCGATGAACTGACCGCGGTGGTCGACCGTCTGCTGAGGCGCTGAGCCCGGGCTCCCGAGACGCGGTGTGCCCCAGGACCCGTGGGTCCTGGGGCACACCGCGTTTCCCAGTCCGCCGCGCGCCGGCCCGGCGAGGGACGGACCAGCAGATCCGCGGGGCCGACTGCGGTCGGCGGACACCCCGCCGACAAGGCCCGGAATCAGGCGTTCACCCGGGCCGCTGTCAGACACGGACCACACCGTCGAGCACACCGGATGCGGACGGGCGGCCCAAGAGGATGGCGGGATCGCTGTCCCGTTCGTCCGCCGGGGCCCGAGCGCCCCAGCGGTTTCAGGGCCCGGGGGACCGCCTTCACTCCCGCGCCAGAATCCTCCGTAGCGCTCCTGCGATCTCCCCACCCGTACCCCGCCAGCAGACGAATCCGTCGGGGCGTACCAGTGCCGCACCGCCCGGCGGGAGCCCGTAGCGGCGGTGGAACAGTCCCTCCCGGTCCGTCAGCCCGGCGCGGTCACCGGGACCGGTCCCCGAGGCCGGGCCGATCGTCCTCAGGGACAGGGCGACGCCCAGGTCCCGCGCCGCCTTGTCCACCTCCGTACCGGCCCACCGGGCGCCGGCCGGGTCCGCGAGCAGCACAAAGCCCTTGCCGAACAGGTCGACCGTGGAAAGAGCGCCCGTCGGACCGTCGAGAACGAGGTGCGGCGCACGCGAACCCGGCCGTCCGCTCGGGTTGCCGGGATCCTCGATCAGTCTGTCCGGCGCACCCTCGCCGGCGATGAACGCCCCGGCCGGATAGCAGTAGCCGAAGGTCATCGTCGTCTCGTCGAGGAGTTCGTCGGCGACATCGCCGAACTGCTTGCCCTCGCGCACCGCGAACCTCAGCATCGCCTGCTTCACGGTCTCCTGCGCGACGGGCCTGCGCTCGGCGTCGTATGTCTCCAGCAGTCCGGCCCCGGCGTGCCCTTCGAGCACCAGGGCGAGCTTCCACGCCAGGTTGTACACGTCCTGGATGCCGGTGCTCGCACCGAACGCCCCCGTCGGCGGCATCACATGGGCCGCGTCACCCGCGATGAGGACCCGGCCACTGGCGAAGGTCTGCGCCACTCGCGCCGAGATGTCCCAGGCGGGCATGTCCACCGACTCGATCCTGAGCTTGAGATCCGGTACGCCGACGGCCGCGCGCACCAGTTCTGCGCACCGCTCCTCGGTGAAGTCGTCGGCGCTCTCGCCCTGGTCGGGGCGGAAGGAGACATTGATGACCCAGCGGCGGTCGTTGTCTATCGGGATGATCGTGCCGCGCACCGAGGGATTGTTGACATAGGCGGCGACGATCTTCCTCCCGCGCAGGGCCTGTTCGAGGTCCGCCTCGAAGAAGAAGCTGACGAGGTTGGTGATGGTGCCGGGGCCCTGGGCGCCGATGGACAGCATCTCGCGGACCGGGCTGCGGCTGCCGTCGGCGGCGATGACGTACGCGGCACGCAGTTCCCCGCTCTCGCCGGTAGCGAGGTCGGTGGTGCGCAGCAGGACGCCGTCGGCGTCCTGCGTGACCGCATCGACCCTGGTGTGGAAGCGGACATCGGCCCCGGCCTCGACGGCGCGGGCGCGCAGGATGGGCTCCAGCTGGTTCTGATCGATCATGGTCCACTGGGCGGGGCCGATGCGACCGATGTCCTCGGGTGACGCGGTGGGCATCCGTACGCGTTCCTCGCCCGCGAGGCTCTCCACATGTACCAGGTCGGTGTTGCCGGAGATGGGTGAGCGCCCGGCCCGTACCCGCTCCTCCATGCCGACCGCGCGGTACACCTCCATGGTGCGCGGGTTGATCGCGCGTGCCTTGGGATGGGAGGAGGTGTCGGGGTGGCGTTCCAGCAGCGTGGCGTGGACGCCGTGGTGGGCGAGGAACACCGCCGCCGAGAGGCCGGTGAGCCCGCCGCCGACGATGACGACCGGTTTCCTACCGTCATGCCGCTGGTCGGTCATGCCGCATCCTCCTGAGCTGGGTTGGGCTTGTGAGCGGTGATGAGCGTGTGGGTGCCGAGGAGCGGTTCCGCGCCGCCCCCGGTGAAACCCGCCTCGCGCAGCCAGGAGCGGCAGTCGGCCACCCGGTATTCGGAGCCCTCGGGGCTGACGAGCCTCATATGCAGGCTGCTGAGCAGCCGTTCGGGGTCGCTGCGGTCGTCGTCGATCATTCGGTCGTAGACGAGGACCGTGCCGCCGGGGCCCACCGCGTCGAAGACCCGCCGCAGCAGTGCCCGGCGCCTGCCGGTGTCGAAGCCGTGCAGGATGTGGCCGAGGACGAAGACATCGGCCGCCGGCAGCGGATCGGCGAAGAAGTCCCCGCCGGCGAAGGCGATCCGGTCGGCGGCATCGAGCCGTCCGACGTGCTCGGTGAACAGCGGCCGGGTGCGCTCCAGATCGAAGCAGGTCGCCGTGAGATGCGGATGTGCCTGTACGAGGACGGCGGCGAGGTTGCCCCGGGCGCCGCCCAGGTCGGTGAACGAGCCGTAGCGCGCCCAGTCCACCCGGCGGGCGAGTTCGGCGCCCATCCGGTCGCTGTAGGCGTCGAGCCCGGCGAGGAACCGTTTCATCTTGGCCGGGTCCTGGTGGCGGTCGCCGACGAACCCGCCCTTGTCCGGGTCGAGGTGCTGGGGCGAGCCGGTGCGCAGCGCCTCGGTGAGGCGGCCCCAGGTCGAGTAGAGGGTCTCATTGGTCAGTTCGACGAATCCACCGAGGTACGAGGGCGAGCTGGGCACCAGATACGTCTGGGCGAGCACGGAGTTGCGGTAGCGGCCCTCGGCGCGTTCCAGCAGCCCGAGGCCGGTGAGGGCGTCGAGGAAGTCGGTGGCCATCCGGGGGTGCAGGCTGGCGAGTTCGGCGGTGCGCGCCGCGTCGGCGGGGCCGTCGGCGAGCGCCCGGAACACACCGAGTGTCACCGCGCTGTGCAGCGCCTTCGCGGCGCAGTCCGCGATGGTCAGCCGGATCAGCGGGCCGGGATCGACCGCCGCGGCCGTCGTCGGGTCTTCGGTCGTTGTCACACGGGCCTCCAGGCATTCTCGACTTCTGCCGGTTCTTCGGTTCGCGGTTCTGCGGTGTGTGTCGGTTCTGCGGTGTGTACGTCGGGTCGGTTCGGCTGTTGTGACGCTTCGTCCGGGGGACCGGTCGGTGGGCTCGTCCGGTCGTGGTGTCGGTCCCGACGATGGCGAGAGGGTGTCGAGCCCCGCTCGAATTGCTCTGGAAGACAACGGCCGGACCACTGGAAGGCGCGCCTGGGACGCTCCGGGGTCCGCACGGGTGAGAGGGCCGTCACCCCCGTGCGCACCGGGGTGAACGGCCCTCTCGGGGGGACGCGGAATGGTGTGGGTCCCGTCGGCTCCCGGTACGGCGGGCGGCGGATCGGATCAGCTCCGACCTGCGTTGTCCTCCTGGGCGTGGTCCTTCCCGTCGATGTCCCCCCGCGGCTCTCCTTCCCGGGCCGGGACGGTCTCCGCCGTGTCGTGGTCCCAGGAGCTGAGGGGCAGGTTCTTCATCAGCAGCGCGATGACGAGACCGACGGCGAGCACGGGCACGGTGCCGAGGAAGACGGGCTGGAGCGCGGCGGCGTACGCCTGCTCGATCGCTTCCTGGACGGGGGTGGCGAGCTTGCTCAGCACTTCGTGTGAGGAGAGCGAGTCGCGGTCGACGCCGTCGAGCGCCCCGGCCGGCACCCGCTGGGTGATCTCCTCGGTGAGCCGGTTGTAGAAGACGGCGGCGAACACCGAAATGCCGAGGGTGCTGCCGAGTTGGCGGGAGAAGGAGATCGTGGCGTGCACGGCCCCGATGTCGTCGCGGGGCGCCGTGTTCTGCGCGGCCATGGTGAGGACCTGCATGTTGAGCCCGGCGGCGATACCGAACAACAGCATGTAAGCGGTCGCGAGCCAGCGCGGGGTGTCCGCATCCAGGGTGGTCAGCAGCAGTGCGGCGACGATGCCGATGGCCATGCTGAGCACCGGATACCACTTGTACCGGCCGCTCTGGCCGATGAACTTCCCACTGACCACCGAGGACGCGACCAGGCCGAACATCATGGGCAGCAGCACCACACCGGACAGGGTGGGGCTGGCGCCGGTGACGACCTGGACATACAGCGCCAGGAAGGTGACGGCCCCGAGGAACACGACGCCAGCGGCGAGGCTGACGAGCACGGCGACACTGAACGTCGAGTCCCGGAACAGGTGCAGCGGGATGACCGGTTCGGGGGCGCGCCGTTCGACGGCCACGAACAGGGCGCCCGTCACCAGGGCGGTGGCGCCGAGCCCGAGGATCTGCGGTGAGGTCCAGTCGTACTCCACCCCGCCCCAACTGGCGAGCAGGGTGAGGGCGACGATGGCTGTGCTGAGGGTGATGAAGCCCGGGTAGTCGATGTGTGCTCGGCGAGAGGTGGGGGGCAGCCGCAGACAGACGGCGACCAGGGTGAAGACGACCGCGCCGATCGGCAGGTTGATCAGGAACACCCAGTGCCAGCTGAGCAGGTCGGTGAGGAGACCGCCGACCGCCGGTCCGGCGAGGGCCGCCGCCGCGAAGACAACGCCGAAGAGGTTGAAGTACTTCGCTGCCTCGCGGGGGCTGAACAACTCGCCGATGATGGCGAGGACGGAGACGAACAGCCCGCCGGAGCCGACGCCCTGAACGACACGGAAGAGGATCAGCTGTTCCATGGACTGGGCGAGTCCGGCGGCGGCGGAGCCGACGACGAACAGCACGATCGCGGCCAGGAAGATCCGCTTCCGGCCGAAGAGGTCGCCGAGCTTGCCGTAGAGCGGTGTGGTGACGCTGCTGGCGATGATGTACGCCGTGGTCACCCACGCGAACAGGTTCAGGCCGCCGAGATCGCCGACGATCCGGGGCAGTGCGGTGGCCACGATCTGCGCGTCCAGCATGGCGAGGAAGATCGCCAGCATGCAGGCGGCCATGAGCGGTTTGATGCTGGTGTCCGGCGCCGTGCTTGTGCCGGTCTGCTGCGGGTTGGACCCGGTGGTCGGGGCGGACACTCCGGTGGGCCTTTCGTTGATGTGGAATGAGTGTGGGCGTACGGCGGGTGGTGCCGCGAGGGTGGTGTGCCGTCGCCGTCCCACCGGGCGTGGACCGCGGATCGTGGGCTGGTTCGCGCCCGGTGCGGTGGGCTCCGCCCACGGCGGCGGTGCGCTCTCCCCTGGTTCTTCGGATGGTGCGAGGCCCGCTGGGGCCGTCGGACCAGTCGGCCGGGGTGGCCGGCCCGGGTACGCGGGAGAACGCGGGCCGGCCACGATCGCGGGGTGCCGAGCGGGCGGTCGCCGCTGCCGCGGGCAGCGGGCCGGCCTCTGGGCTCCGTCAGGGAATGAGGACGACCTTGCCGAGCTGGGCGCGGGCCTCCATCAACTCGTGTGCCTTGACGGCGTCTTCCAGCGGTAGCCGCTCGTGCACGATCGGCCGGACCTTGCCGGTGCTGATCATGTCGAGCAGATCCCGCTGACCGGCCGCGATGACATCGGGCTTGTTGTAGAGGAGTGCGTAGAGCGCGAAGCCAGCGACCGTCTTCATCCGGCTCAGCAGCAGCGGGTTGACGGGCTGGATGTCACCGCTGGCCGATCCGTAGAAGACCAGCCGGCCGAACTGGGCCGTCAGGGCGACACTCTTGGTGAGGATGTCGCCTCCGACGGTCTCCAGGACCACATCCGCGCCACGGCCGTCGGTGGCCGCCTTGACCTGCTCGTCCCAGTCGTCGTCCGTGTAGTTGATGGTCACGTCGGCACCCAGATCACGGACGAAGTCCAGCTTGGCCCGGGTACTGGCGGTGGCGATGATCTTGCCCGCGCCCATCGCCCTGGCGATCTGCACGGCGAGGTGTCCGACACCGCCGGAGGCCGCGTCGATCAGCACGGTCTCACCGGGCCGGAGTTGGCCGGACTCCTTGAGGGCGTGGTAGGCGGTCTGCGCCGGGCTCGGCAGGGCGGTCGCCTCGGCGGCGTCCATGTCCCGCGGGATGGGGATGAGCCAGGAGGCGTCGGCGATGACGTGGTCGGCGTAGGCGCTGTGGTCCACATCGACGACCACGCGGTCGCCGACCCGGACGTTGGTCACGTTCTCGCCGAGTGCCTTCACCGTACCGGCGACATCGCCGCCGGGGGCGCCCGGTAGGGAGGCATGGCCGCCGATGGGAATGCCCTGGCGGCGCTGGACCTCGGCGAACGTGACGCCGACGGCCTCGGAGTGGATCAGCACTTCACCCGGAGCAGGCTGTGGCGTCTCCGCCTGTTCGACACGCAGCACCGAGGGGGCTCCGTGCTCGTGGTGGCGAACGATGCGCATGGTGTTCTCCCAACTAGGAAGTGGTGATCGGGCGGCGGACCTGCCCCGCCGCTCCGCCCAGGAGGTCCCGGTTTGGCGCGGGGCAGGCGACGGCAGGGTTCCCAGCGGTTCACAGGCTCCGCGCGGTGGCACACGGCAGCGCGGTTCGGCGGATCCGGGCACCGCGGGCGAGGGCGGCACTCCGGAGGGATTCGCACCCATCTGGTGTGCCCGCGCGGACAACCCCGCCTGTGCGGTCGGCCGTGGGTCGGTTCTCGGGGACGGGTTGGGGCCGGTTCCGGCCGGAACCGGCCCCAGGGCGGTACAGCTACGCGGCTGCGGCTGCGGTCACGGCACCAGGACGACGCGCCCCAACTGGGCGCGGGCCTCCATCAACTCGTGCGCCTCGGCGGCCCGCTCCAGCGGTAGGGCCGCGTGGACGACCGGCCGGACCTCCCCGGACGCGACCAGCTCCAGCAACGCCTTCGCACCATCGGCCATCGCCTGCGGCTTGTGGGCCATGACGCCCCACATGCTGAAGCCCATCACGGTCCGGTTGTCGAAGATCTCTCCCACGTCCAACGACGGGACCACGCCGCCCGCCGAGCCGTACACGACCAGCCGCCCGAACGCGGCGGTCAGCCCCACGCAGCGGGTGAGGATGTCACCACCGACGGTCTCCAGGACGACATCGACGCCCCTTCCCTCCGTGACGGCCTTGACCTTCTCGTCCCAGCCTTCCTGCCCGTAGTCGACGGCGACGTCCGCGCCCAGCGAGGTGGCGAAGTCGAGCTTGTCCTGGCTGCTCGCCGCAGCGATCACCAGGCCGGCGCCCAAGGCTTTGGCGAACTGGACGAGCAGATGGCCGATCCCGCCCGCGGCGGCTGTGACCAGCACCGACTCACCCGGCTTGAGGCGAGCGGCGGTGGCGATGACGTGGTACGCCGTCTGCGCCGGGATCGGCAGCGAGGTGGCCTGCGCGGCGTCGATGCTGTCGGGCACCGGGAAGAGCCAGTCGGCGGGAGCGACGACGTACTCGGCATACGCGTCGGAGGCGACTCCGGTGACCACCCGGTCTCCGACGGCGACGGCCGTCACGCCCTCGCCGAGGGATTCGACCCGGCCGGCGACATCACCGCCGGGCGAGGCGGGCAGCGTGGGGTGGCCACCGATCGGTACGCCTTGACGGCGCTGGACATCGGCGAAGTTCACGCCGACGGCCTCGGTGCGGATCAGCACCTCACCGGGGCCCGGCTCCGGCCGCTCGGTCTCCTCGGCGCGCAGCACCGAGGGGGCGCCGAACTCGTGGTGGCGGATGATGCGCATGAAACGTACTCCTTGTGTTGCGTCTTGCCGGTCGGAAACTGAGATGGGGTGGATCGCGGGGCAGCGCCGATCACATGGCTCAGCCGCGCGCGGCCCCGGGGCCGGTCCATCACGGGGGACGGCGGCCCGAACGGCCCCGCAGGGCCGGTGGATCAACTTGACGGGACCAGCTCGGCGAGCGAGCGCAAGGGGCCCAGATCGGTGACCCGCCGCAGGGTCAGTCCGGCGGCCTCACCGAGTGCGCGCAGATCGTCTGAGGTACGCATCCGGCCGTCGAGATAGACGAGCATGCGCAGGTCCAGTTCGGTCTGGTCGAGTTGCACATCGAGCAGCCCCTCCAGCACCAGGACCCGTCCGCCGGGTGCGATGGCCTCGGCGCAGCGCCGCAGGAGGGCGGTGGCCCGGTCGTCGTCCCAGTTGAGCAGGACGTTGGACAGCAGATGGACGTCCGCTCCCGGAGGCAGCGGGTCGAAGAAGCTGCCCGCCACCGCGGAGCAGCGGTCGCCGAGTCCCGCCGCGGCGAACTCCTGGCGGGCGGCGGCGGCCGGTGCGGCCAGGTCGATCAGGGTGCCGCTGAGGTCCGGGCGGCTGTGGGCCAGGGCGGTCAGCAGGGTGCCGTCGCCGCCTCCGATGTCGAGGACATGGCCGACGTCGTGCCAGTCGGCGCGGGCGAGCAACTCGGGCACCACAGAGGCCATGTTGGCGGCCATCCGCCGTCCGAAGGACTCCGCCATCGCGGGATCGGCCTCGACGTCCTGCCAGAACTCCTGCCCGTACACCGAGGAGTAGACGGACCGTCCGGTGCGCACCGCGTCGAGCAGCCGGAGGAACGCCAGTTCACCACGCCCGATCGGGCCGTCGAGTTCCAGCCAGTCGCGACCGGAGTTCGGTACGTCGCCCCGGAGCATCTCCCCGAGGGCGGTCGGCTCGTACGTCCCTTCCTGGGTGCTGCGGTAGATGCCCGCACCGACCAGGTGCCCGAGGAGGCGGCGCAGCGCGCCCGGTTCGGCGGCGGCCGCGCGGGCCAGCGCATCCGGGGTGACGGCTCCGGCGGCCATGTGGTCGGAGAGCCGGAGGGTGGCCGCGACCCGGATGGCCATGGGGGTGATCAGATCGGACTTCCGTAACAGTTCCTGGGACCACGGGGGTGCAGTCATGCGCGGGTCACTCCTTATGGAGAACGGCGGGAACGGCGAGATCGACGGGACGGTTGTCGGCGGTTCGTCAGCGGCTGCCGAACCAGGTGGCGATCGCGGCGTCCAGACCCTGGCGCAGTTCGGGGCCCGGCAGATCCCGGTCGCCGGCGAAGGCGACGTACCCGTCGGGGCGTACCAGCAGGGCCGCGAGCCGCGGCTCTTGGTCGCACTCGGCCCGGACGTGTCGGAGGCGTCCGTCCCAGGCGACCTTTCCGCTCCACTCCTGGAACGCCCGGGTCACCTCGGGGCGGCCCCCCAGATCGAGCAGCAGGCCGTTGCCGCGCCGCAGGTACTCGGGGAGGGTGCTCTTGCCGTCGGCCGTCCGCAGCTCCAGGTCCCTGGCGAAGTCGCCGAGCAGCCGGTGTTCGGGGCCCGGCAGGTCGTAGCGGACGGTGACCCCGCTGAGCATCTCGGCCAGATGCAGATTCACCTGGTCCTTGCGCATCAGATCGGTGAACAGGGCGCGCAGTTCGGTGACATACGGGTCGGGGTTCATCAGCGCGATCTGGGCGCGGGTGTTGGCGAGCACCTTGCGGGCGGGTGCCTGCCGCTCCCGGTCGTAGGTGTCGAGAAGGCCGTCGGCCGCGTAGCCGTGCACGGTCGCGGCGAGCTTCCAGCCCAGGTTGAACACGTCCTGGAGACCGAGGTTGACGCCCTGGCCGCCGACCGGGAAGTGAGTGTGCGCGGCGTCGCCCGCGAGGAGTACCCGGCCCTCGCGGTACCGGTCGGCCTGGCACGCGGAGTCGGTGAACCAGGACAGCCAGCGCGGTGAGTGCGCACCGAGGTCGTCGCCCCAGACCTCTCGCAGGCTGGCGCTCAGTTCGTCCATGGTGAGCTGGTCGCCCTGCTCCTTGCCCTGTTCGAAGTCGAACGTCGAGACACGGTGGTAGGTGTCGTCCAGCGGTACGCAGAACAGCAGCCCGCGTTCGGTGCGCTCCATACCCATCGGGGCGTTCTCCCGGTCGGCGAGGATCACGTCGCCGAGGCGCGCGGTCACCCGGCCCCCGGTGCCCGGGAAGCTGATGCCGGCCTGCTGCCTGACCAGGCTCCGGCCGCCGTCGCAGCCCACGATGTAGCGGGCGCGCAGGGTGTAGCCGCCGTCGGGGCCGGTCACATCCGCCTCGACGGCGTCGGCGTCCTGCCGCACCGCCGTGACGTCGTGACCACGCCGGATCTCGGCGGTGACCTCGACGGCCCGCTCTTCGAGCAGCCGCTCGGTCCTGACCTGCTCGGAGAGCAGGGCGTAGGCGTGTGAGCTGTCGAGCGCGGAGAAATCGACCCACTCGTCCAGGCCGGCGAAGTGGCCGTTGTTCCAGGAACGCGCGCCGTCCCGGAAGCGTTTGGCCAGGCCGCGCCGGTCGAGCGATTCAAGGGAGCGGGCGTGTAGTCCGAATGCCTTGGAGTGGGGCGAGCGCTCGGTCAGCCGTTCGAGTACGACGGTACGCACCCGGGCTATCCGCAGTTCAGCGGCGAGCAGCATGCCCACGGGGCCGCCGCCGACGATGAGTACGTCGTAGTCGAAGGCTGGGTCGGCGTCCCGGTTCCATTCCTCGGGATCGCCGTGGTGCTGGTGACGGTCGTCGCCGCCCGTGTTGCCGGTCATGGTCCTGCCCTCTCGGCACGAGACGAAAGAAGATGCACTTTAGCAGATATATGAGTTCTGACATGCAGTCGTTTGCGAGCATACAGATGCTCGTGTGCGGTAATCAACTCGCTTAGGATGGGCGCATGGAGACTTCGACTCAGAGCGCGCAGAAGGCCGCGGAACTGCTCGACGCGGTCGGTCCTGCGTTCTCACGGCTGCGGCGCACAGCGGCACTGAACGTCGAGACACAGGTGTCCCGCAAGGACATGACCAGGACACTTGTGCTCAACATCGTTCAGGACGGCCCTGATGGGAACGGCCAGGAGATCACCGTTGGGGTGGTCGGCGAACGCCTGGCCGTCGACCCCTCGGTCGCCAGCCGGATGGTGTCCGACTGCATCTCCGCCGGCTATCTCGTCCGCGCCGCATCCCAGCGTGATGGCCGCCGCACCATCCTGGTGCTCACCGATGAGGGCCTTGAGATGCTCTCCCGCTTCCGCAGCCACCAGCGGGCGGCCTACGAGCGCATCACACTGGACTGGCCCGCCCAGGAACGCCTGGAGTTCGCTCGGCTGCTGATCAAGTACGTCGACTCGATCGCCGATCTGCAGCAGGGCCAGTAGCGGGCCGGCTGCCGGACCTCGGGCCCCCTCGGCGTACCAAGGCGATACCGGCCCTGCCCCACGCCCGACCCGCGCGACCCGACGACGGCCCGTGCGACCCAGCAACGGCCGGGGCGACCCCCGCAGGACCCGCCCCGACTGCTCTGACCCCGGCTACGGCTGATCGGCGGGCAGCGCCAGCACCTGGCCCAGCACCCCCGCCAGGACCTCCACCGGGTCGCCGGCCAAGGGCCCCGCGGAGCGCCAGGCGACCACCCCGTCCGGACGGACCAGCACCGCCCCCGCGGAGCCCACGCCGTACGCCGTGGCCCACCCCGTCCCGTCGAGACGGTGCGCCGTCACCCCGGCCTCCGCCGCGGCCGCCACCCAGCCATCCGCCCGCGTCCCGGTCCCCGTCAGCAGGACGAACTCCCGCCCGAACAGGTCCAGCGTCGAGCCGGCCGCCGGGTCCAGAAGGACATACGGCGCCCGTGCCCCGGGCTCACCCCGCAGCTCCCGCGGGTCGCGGGCGGCCGGCCGGGCCTCTGCTCCCGGCTCGGGAACGATCGCGGCCGAGCGGTACACCTGCCCCATCGTCACCGTGAGAGCGTCCGCGGCGGCCTCCCGCTGCTCGGGGGTGGCCTCCCCGGAGCGCACCGCGAGTTGGAGCGAACCCTGCTCGGCGGTGTACACGGCTACGGGCCTGCGCTCGGCGTCATACGTCTCCAGCAGCCCCGCACCGGCGACCCCTCGCACCACCGACGCCAGCTTCCACGCCAGGTTGCAGGCGTCGGCGATACCGGTATTGGCCCCATAGCCGCCGGTCGGCGGCACGACGTGCGCGGCGTCTCCCGCGAGCAGCACGCGCCCCTGGACGAATGTCTCGGCGACCTGTTCCGCCATGTCCCAGGGGAACCGGGAACGGATCGTCACCGCCACCTCGGGCGACCCGATCGCAGCACTCACCAGTTCGGCGCAGCGCCCGTCGGTGAAGTCGTCGAGGCTCTCGCCCCGCTCCGGCAGATAGCCGACGATCAGGGTGCCTTCGGTACGGGTGTCGTCGTGTACCAGAATCCCGGTGACCTTCGGGTTCCTGATATGGACGACGCTGTAGCGCCGCTCGCCGAGCACCTCGTTCAGGTCCGCGCCGAAGGCGATGCTGATATGCCGGGAGATGACGCCACGCCCGTGCCTGGGCACCTTCAGCGCCTCTCGCACGGCGCTCCGCGGCCCGTCGCAGGCCACGAGGTAGTCGCAGCGAAAGGCGGTGGTCCCGCCCGCGCCGTCACCGAGCACGGCCGTCACCCCGTCGGGGTCCTCGGCGAAGGACAACAGCTCGGTGCCGAACCTCAAGTCGGCCCCCAGCTCCTTCGCCCGGGCCCGCAGCAGCGGTTCCAGCCGGTCCTGCGGCAGCAGCAGCAACCGCGACGGGGTGAGATCGGCGAGATCGTCACCACCAGCCAACTCCTCACGGCTGAAGAGGACCTCGCCGGCCAGCGATGTCACCCCGGCCCTGGTGCGGTGCGACTCGAACCCGGCCGCGGCCCGCCTCGCCGCTTCCTCCACCCCCGCCTGGCCGAGGAGTTCGGCGGTGCGCGGGTAGTAGCCGACGGCCCTCGGGTGGACGGAGGTGCTCGGATGGCGCTCCACCAGGGTGCAGCGCACTCCGTGGTGGGCGAGGAACAGGGCGGTGGACAGTCCGGTCAGGCTGCCGCCGACGACCAGGACGGGCGCGTCGCCGTTCGCGGGCGCGTTGCTGGAACTCATCGCGGATCCCTCTCTGGGCTCTGGGTCTGGGCTGGGCGCGGAGCGCTGGCACCCCGCCAGCGGGGGACTCACGGGGTCGGCAGCCCGGCGCGCGCAAGCGCCAGGTAGTCGACGATCTCCCAGTGCTCGGCGACCTTTCCGTTCTCGATGCGGAACTGGTCGCAGGTGCGCATGGTCAGCTGCCCTCCCGAAGGCCCGCCACCGCTCCACGCCCCGGTGAGAGTCCCGCGCCAGGTCACGAAGACCATCACCCGGTCGCCCTCGGCGACGAGGTGGTCGACCGTGGTGGTCAGATCGGGGAAGGCGGCGATGTTGTCCGCGAAGAACACCTTGAAGGCGTCGAGGCCGTTCGGCACGGCGGCGGTACGCACATTGTGGTGCCGGTAGTCCTGGTGGTAGTAGCGCTCGGCGAGGTCGAGCCGGTGCTCGCTGAAGACCTCCCGGTACGCGCCGAGGACCAGCTCGGCGTTGGCCCGCTCGGTCCCGGCGTACGGGAGGTACGGGCCGGGCGCGGGCGGCTGGACTCCGTCCCCGTCCAGCCCCGGGACGCCGTGCTCGGCGAGCACCGCACGGTCGACCACATTCCAGTGCTCGGCGATCCGGTCGTCCTCGATCCGGTACAACTCTGCGGTGTGCAACCGAAAGCGCTCCCCGGTGACGGCCTGTCCGGTCCAGGTCGCGAAGACCATCACCCGGTCGGTGTCCGCCACCAGGTGGTCGATCCCGGCACGCAGCTCGGGGAATCGGCCGGTCATCAGTCGCCAGTGGCGTGCGGGCCCATCAGGGCCCGGTGCCGCGAGCGGGTCGTGTTCGGTGTACTCGGGGTGGAAGTAGGTCCCGGCCTGGTCGAGTCGGTGCTCGCGGTACAGCGACTGGTAGAGGTCGCGGACCAGTTGGGTGTTCCGACTCCGCTGGTCGGCGGGGGTGACGGTGTTCATGGATTCCTCTCGGACGGTCCGGCACACGGGCGCTGGCTGCGAACGCGGGCTCAGACTCGGAGCGCGTAGGTGGCCCAGCGGGAGTCGGCCGTGAAGCCGAGCTTCTTGTTGAGCGCGACGACCGCTGTGTTGGCGCTGTCGTTGAACACCTGCACCAGCGCGAGGTGTTCGTTCTCCCTCGCCGCTCCCAGCAACAGTTCCGCCTTCAGCCGGGTCCCGAGGCCGCGTCGGCGGTGCTCCGGTAGTACGAGCGTCTCGCCGCCGTCCGCCATCGGGCTGTCGCGGACGAAGAGGGTGCTGTAAGCGACGACCTGACCACCATCCCCGGCCAGCGCTGCCGCCGTGTAGGCCCGGTGCCCGGCCCGCGCCGCCTCGGCCTCGCGGGCCCGCACATCCCCGGCGACCGGATTGCGCACCCTGGCCCGGCCGTTGACCCGCTCGTCGAGGGCGCTCCAGGCGCGGGCGTACGACTCCACCAGCTCCTCGGGGCAGGGGCCGGTCCACCGGCGCAGCAGATACCCGGGCACCTGACGGCCAGCGGCCTCCTCCAGCGCGGGCCGGGCCGGGCCGAGCAGGAGCCGGTTGCGCAGACTCACCCCCGTCCGCTGCGCGCCCAACCCCCCGGCGAACTGCTGCGCCGGCTCGCCCTCGGGCGCGTCCACCAGCAGCAGGCCCCGCCCCCGCTCCCGCAGTGCCCCCTGGCCCGCCCGGGCCAGTGCCCGCCCCGCCCCGCGACGCCGGAAGCCGGGGAACACCCAGAGGGAGCCGTGCCCCGGCCCGGCCGGGTCGGCTGGATCGAGGCCCAGCTTCAGTACGCCGGCCGGGGTGTCGCCGTCGTACGCGACCAGCACCAGCCGTTCGGTTCCATGCCTGCGCTGGAACAACCGGGCCAGTAGGGCCTTGGTGACCGGGGGATCGGCGGGGAGCTCCACACGCATGGTGTCCCGGAAGCCGGGGAGCAGGGCGGTGAGGGTCGCGTCACTGTCGCCGTCGAGGCTGCGTATCTCCATGAACCCCAACCTGACGCCCCCCTCTCGAACCTCGCTCCAGTTCCGCTCGACGCGCCGGCGGCCCCGGGGCGCCCCTCGGCAGCCCTCGCTCCAGTTGCTTCCGGGCGAAGCTGAGGAACCCCGGGCCGCCAGGCCGGGGAGGGGCGTCGGGCGGTGCGCGGGCAGTTCCCGCCGCTCGCGGTGCGCGGGCCGTCCCCGCCGCTCAACTCCCTCCGGTCACCCTCACCGTCTCCCCGTTGCTGTTTCCGTTCGCCGCCGACCCCAGGAACAGCACCGCGTTCGCCACGTCCTGTGGGTCCGACATCCGCCCCGACGGCAGCTGCTTCCCCTTCTCCACCAGGAAATCCGACGGCACATGGGCCCGTACGGTCTCCGTCAGCGTCTGACCGGGAACAACCATGTTGATGAGGATCCCCTCGGGGCCGAGTTCCCAGGCGAGGCTGCGGACCAGGCCGTACAGGGCCGACTTGCCCGCCCCGTACGCCCCCGCCCCCGGCTTTCCGGTGTCCGCGAGGCCCGCGCCGATGAGGACGATCCGGCCCCAGGGGCGAGTGCGCATCGCGGGAAGGGCGGCCTGCAGCAGATGGAAGGCGGCGTCGATGCTGGTACGCAGGACTTCCCTCCACTGCTCGGGCGGGACGTCCTCGAACAGCGGCACCGGCCTTCCGGGGCGGGGGATGGCCTCGCCCCAGCTCACGGCATTGCCGATCAGGACGTCGATGCCGCCCCACTCCTTGGCGACACGGCCGGCGACGGAGTGCGCGGAACGTTCGTCGGCGAGGTCGTAGGGCAGGATCAGCGGGGTGCCGCCCGCCTCTGCCACCAGCCGGGCGGTCTCCTGGGCTCCGGCCTCGTCGGTGTGATAGGTGATGGCCACCCGGGCGCGCTCCGTACCGTACGCGATGGCCGTGGCGCGCCCGATGCCGGAGGACGCCCCGGTGACCAGTACGGCCTTGTCTCGCAGGTCCGTTCTCATGAGTCCGTCTCCGTGGTCGTCTGCGGAACCGTCGTTTGCGTCCCGGCGGTCGTATCGGTGGTCGTATCGGTCGTCCGGGCCTTCGCGGCATGGGTACCGACGCTCTGCGCGTGGTGGAGGACGTTGTCCGGGTCGTACGCCCGCTTCACTTCCAGCAACCGGGGCAGGTTCTCGCCGAAGTAGTCCTCCTCCCAGCCGTCGGTGATCCGGGAGCTCGGGAAGTTGATGTACGAGCCGCAGGCCAGCGGTTTGAGCGCGGCGGCACAACGGTCGGCCCAGGCGGTCATCGACGCTGCGGTCTCCGGATCCGGCCCAGGCTCCCGACAGGCGATCTGATAGCCCATCAGAAACTGCGCGTCGCGGTGGACATACGCGGTCTCGGTGCGGCCGAATCGGTTCGCGGCACCGCCGACGGCGATACACAGCAGATACCGCTCGGGGACCGGATCGGCCTCCCAGGCGGCGAGCAGCGCCGCGGCGGATGCTCGGCCGGCGGGGCGGCCGGTGAGCCGGTAGGCCTGCCGTGTGTACGGGTGCCGGTGGCCCTCCGCTCCGGGGCCGGTGCCGGTGCGATGGCACTGCGCCACGGTCTTGGCCCCGCACAGGGCCTGGTGCATCACATCGGCGTAGCCACCGCGCGGGCCGACGGCCCGGCTGACCGGCTTGGCTCCGGCCCGCTCGGCCAACTCGTCGAGCATGGAGTGCAGCTGACCGGTGGGCCCCAGGTGCACGCCCCAGACCTTGACGACGGGGCGTCCGTGCGGGCCGAACATCCCGGGCAGGACCACCAGCGAGGTGCCCAGCTCGTCGGGGCCCTCCGCGCACCAGTCCTGCCAGGCGGCCAGCACCGGGACCGCGTCGTCGTACGCCCACAGGGTTTCGAAGCCGGTCATGACGGGCGCGTCGATCGGCCGCAGTTCGCATGCGGTGACGATGCCGAAGGTCGCGCCCCCGCCGCCGCGCAGCGCCCAGAACAGATCGGGCTCCTCGGTGGCGGAGCAGTGCGCAGCACGTCCGTCGGCGAGCACCACCTGTGCGGAGACCAGCCGGTCGGAGGCGATGCCGAACCGCCGGGTCTGCCAGCCGATTCCGCCACCGGTGAGGAACCCTCCCGCGCTGACGGTGGGAAAGGTGCCGGTGGCGATCTGGCGGCTCAGAGGGCGGAGCGCGTCCAGCGCGTCGACCGAGCGGGTTCCCGCGCCGAGCAGGACGGTGGGTGTTCCCACGGGTCCGCCGGTGCCGGTTCGGTCTCCGGGTACCCGGAGAGCGACCCGGTTCATCCGTGACAGGTCGATGACCAGGCCCTCCCCGGTGGACCAGCCGTTGAAGCTGTGGCCGCCGCCCCGGACATGGACGCGTAGCCCGCCGTCGCGGGCGTGGCGGAGGCAGGCGGCGATGTCCTCGCTGGTGGCGCAGTACGCGACGGCTTGCGGTGCCGTGGAGTCGTACTCGGTGTTCTGCAACTGGACGGCCGATGTGTATCCCGGGTCCGACGGGAGGACCAGCCGTCCGCCGAGCCCGTCCGCCAGAGCGGACATCGACGCGGAGGCCGTCGACCGCGCGCCTCGCAGCGGCTGCCTGGGGCGCGCCTTCACTCGTCGGCGCCGAACTTCTCGGCTGTCACCTTCGAGCCCCCGTGCCCTCGCCGCTTGACCCCCTGGGGGTCGTAGAACTCGGCTCCGCCGGTGCCCTGCCACTGCGTGGGGGATGTGAACTCCCCCTCCACGCGCACCCGTGCCTCGCCGACGTGGGTGCCTTCGCCGTCCACCGCGAGGATGTGGAAGCCGTACTCGAAGGTGTCCGGGCCGGTCGCACGCCAGCTGCCCAGACCGATGCTCTTGGTGTTGACCTGGGTGGACACGACTCCGCCGTCCGCGGAGAAGCGCACCAGCCCGGGGACGGCCTTGCCGTCGTCGTCGAGTTGGGTGGTCCAGGTGCCGACAAGTCGGTCATGGCTCATGGGGGTTCTCCTCTGGGGGAAGTGGACGCTGTGGTGGTCTCTGGGGCCACGGTGCGATCCGGGTCTGGGGCGGCGCTCGAAGAGGCCTGGAGACGTGCCCAGCTGCGGACCCGGTGCGTCCAGCAGCGGTCAGGTGGGCGTCGAGCCGTGGTGGACACCCGCGTTCACCGGACCGGGCTGTCGTCGCAGCCGTGGTGCGGCAGATTCGGGTGGTGCGGCGGTTCGGGTGCGGCGGGCTACCACTTCTCCGGGTAGCGCGCCGGATCGTCGGCATCGAAGTCATACGGCACGTACAGGCCCAGGTGGATCGAGCCGAGGGCCAGGAGCGCGCGGGCCATCGGCCGCAGGCAGTACCTGACGACGGCGCCGCGCAGCGACGAGTACCGGTTCATGCCTCTCGCCCCCGTGGTCCCCGGGTGCCGGGCGAGGCCGCCGGACGGATCGGGGGAACCCCGAGGCCCCCGTATCCACGGTCCGCCGCGCTGGCGCCGGGCCGGACCGATGGAGTACGGGACGCGAACAACCCCGCTGGAAGGGCGGGTTGACCGCAGTCAGGTTGGCGAGCACTGTCGGCTGGGACGACCATCGGATGGTCCGGCGCTGTGGACAGGGCGGCAACGGGGTGTGGGGACACGGCTCTCCCTCGGTCGGTCGGGGTGCGCGGTGTGAGCGTGTGCGCTGCGCATGTGTGGGCTTTCGCAGCCCTGCGGCTGCCTTGGGCGACCGGAACGAACCGCCGGGCACGGGGTACGGAACTCGCGGCAACGGGGTTCACCGGGCGGGGTTACGGGGGACAGGCACCGCGCGGTGCACACACGCGAGGTGGTTGAACGGATCAGGTGCTGCGGACAGCGATCTCCAGTCCTCGGCCGAGGGCCAGCGGCAGCGAAACATAACCGTTCCCGGCGTCCCGGACATGGCGTAGGAACTCCGTGGCCGGCTCGAACATCTCATGGACCCCATCTGCCACGACCACCGCGCCGGGCAGCATCCGCGGCTCCAACAGCCGCAGCACCGGCAGGAACCGCGCGGGCGGCCCGCCGAGTACCAGCAGATCCACCGGCCCCGGCACCGCCGTCAGCATCTCCCCGGCTCCGACGTTGAGCAGGCTTCCGTACGCGGCGAGCCCCGCCTGCTCCAGAGCCGCGCCCGCCTTGGCCACCCGTACCCCCGGTGCCTCGCAGACCACCACCCTGCCGCGTCCGTTGGCGCGCAGCGCCTCGGCAACCGGAAGGACGAGCCGGGCCCCGCACTCGACGACGGTGTCGGCCCCGGTGGCGATCACCAGTTGCCGCAGCAGTGTTGCCACTCCTTGGCCGCCACCGTGGAGTGGATCGCCGATCGTAGGGACGGTGGCCGCCTGGACTGCCGAGGTGAACGCGGTATCAGACATAGTGAGGCTCCCCGTGGACGAGTGCTCCCGGTGACCGACCGCCGCAGTTCCGGCCGCCGGTGTCCAGCCCGAGACTTGCAGAGCCCGCCCGCGGGGGCGACCTCTCTGGACGCTCCCACCACCCGGCGTCGAGCCTCTTCGAGCCACCTTCGAGGACGTGCGCCGGGATCGCCGTGGCGCGCGGCTGCTCTCTCTGGGAGGAGTGCTGAGAGTCGAGTTTCGGCCATCAGTGAGGCGCAGGGCAACGGGAGTTGGATCTTCCTTCTCTTACCGGCCGGGAGCGGGGGAACGGGGCCGCTCCCGGCTTTTTCACCCCCCGACCCCGTACAGCAGGGAGCCGTTTTGTTCTCCACCAAGCATCAAGGGCGCGGTGCGACCACCGTCACCACGGCCCTTGTGGCGGCGGCCCTCGTCGCCGGCATGACCAGTACGAACGCCATCGCGGATACCGGTACCTCCGGTGTCCGCGCAGCCACCGGCGGTACCGGGGCCGGACTCCGGTGGGTCACCCTGATCACCGGGGACCGGGTCGGAGTGGATGTCCGGCACCGGGTCGTCTCCGTCGAACGAGGCAGGGGCCGCGAGGCGATACCCGTACGGAGTTGGATCGAGAAGGGGCGCACCTATGCCGTTCCGGTCGACGCCGAGCGGTTGATAGCGGCCGGAAAGCTCGACCGACGGCTCTTCGACGTCACCGGGCTCAGCAGCCCCGAGAGTCGGCGGGCCTACCGCGATGGCCTGAAAGTCGTCGTTGAGTACGAGGGCGCGTCGGCGGCCGGGGCCCGTAAGGGGGTCCGCGCCGACGCGAAGGTGGCGCGCACGCTGCCGTCGATCAACGCGGACGCCGTGACCGTACCGAAGCGGGACGCTGGCGGGCTGTGGGCCACCCTCACCGGAGCCGGAGCCGGAGCCGGAGCCGGAGCCGGAGCCGGAGCCGGAGCCGGAGCCGGAGCCGGAGCCGCCCGGGCCGCCGGGACCGTCCCGGGGATCGATCGGGTCTGGCTGGACGCGGTGTACACCCCGAACCTGGACACGAGCGTGGGCCGGATCGGGGCCCCGAGGGCATGGCAATCCGGGTACGACGGCAAGGGCGTCACCATCGCGGTCCTGGACAGCGGGGTCGACGACACCCACCCGGATCTGGTGGCGCAGGTGGTCGGGGCGGCGAACTTCACCTCGTCCCCGGACACCAGGGACCGCCATGGGCACGGCACGCACATCGCCTCGATCGCGGCCGGGACCGGAGCCAAGTCCGGCGGCGCGTACAAGGGCGTCGCTCCCGGAGCCAAGATCCTCAACGCCAAGGTCATGGACGACAACGGGACCATGGAGTCCGGAGCCATCGCCGCCGTCGACTGGGCCGTCAGCCGGGGTGCCGATATCGTCAGTATGAGCTTCGGCTCCGGTGACGGACCCGAGATCAATCCGCTGGAGGCCCACATCAACCGGATGACGAGGGAGAAGGGCGTCCTCTTCACCGTCTCCGCCGGCAACGAGGGACCGAACCCCGGATCTGTCGGCTCCCCGGGCAGCGCGGAAGCCGCTCTCACCGTCGGCGCCGTGGACGACACCGACAAGATCGCACCCTTCTCCAGCGTCGGCCCGCTGCACGACGGGTCGATCAAGCCGGATGTCACCGCTCCCGGTGTGGGCATCACCGCGGCCTCGGCCCCCGGCAGTGTCATCGCCCAGCAGGTCGGCGAGAACCCGGCCGGCTACTTCTCCATCGGCGGTACGTCGATGTCCACCCCGCATGTGGCGGGCGCCGCAGCGCTGCTCAAGCAGCGGCACCCGGGCTGGACGGGCGAGCGGCTCAAGGCGGCGCTGACCGCCTCCGCCCAGGACGGCGGGTACTCCGTGTTCCAGCAGGGCACCGGCCGGATCGCCGTCGACCGCGCCATCGAGCAGACCGTGTTCGCTGACGAGACCACCGTCTCCTTCGGCCGTCAGCAGTGGCCGCACACCGACGACCAGCCCGTCGCCCGGCAGATCACCTACCGCAACCTCGGCACCCAGGAGATCACCCTGGACCTGGCGGTCAAGGGGCTCGACGCCCAAGGCGGGCCGGCCCCCGCGGGCTTCTTCGCCCTCGGTACGAACAAGGTCACCGTTCCCGCGGGTTCCACCGCCACCGTGCCCTTCACCGCGGACACCCGGATCGGCGGCGCCAACAACGGCGTCTACACCGCCGTCGTCACCGCGACCGGAGGCGGTCAGACCGTGCGGTCCACGGCTTCGGTGGACCGCGAGGTCGAGTCCTACGACCTGAGCCTCGACTTCGTGGGCCGGGACGGACAGCCCGGCAAGGAGTTCTACACCCACCTGCGCCAGATCTCCGGCGCGGGCGATGCCTCCATCACCCTCAACGGCAGCGCGAGCGGCACCGACAGGCTCCGGCTGCCGAAGGGCGACTACGCGGTCTTTTCGAGCCTGTGGAACGAGTCCGGTGGCTCGGACCGGCTGGTCCATCCCAGACTGGCGCTGACGAAGAACGCCGCCCTCACCATCGACGCCCGCACCACCAGGCCCGTCCAGATGACCGTCGCGGACCCCGGGGCCCGGATGACCGGCGCCGCGGCGGCCGTCTCCGTCGGCATCGGTGAACGGTCCATGGAGTTCATGGACCACTCCTCCACCACCTTCGACGGCTTCCGTACCGCGCAACTGGGCCCGGAGCGCCCCACCGGTGTCGAGCTCAGGGACGCCCTCTACGCGCAGTGGGAACGCGATGCCTCGACCCAGTACAGCCTCGCCGCCGGAGGCGAGGTGAAGCGGCTCTTCACCGGATACCACAGGAAGTTCGGGGCCGCCGACTTCGCCGAGGTCACCGCGACCCTCGGCGCCTCTGTCCAGGGCAGGACGGGGCGCACGACGGCGTTGGCCGGGAAGGAACGCATCGACTTCGGCTCCGAGTACCCCTTCGCCCTGCCGGGCACCCGGACCCACTACCTGGCCACCGACGGGAAGGCCGGCCTCTGGTCCCTGTCCGGGGCTCAGCTCGACGCCCAGGGGTGGGAGGAGATCGCGTACACCGCCCCGGAGCAGGACTTCCGCGCGGGTACGAGTCACCGGGTGAAGCTCGGCCCCGCCGTGCACTCGCCGTTGATGCGGGGTCGCAGCGGTGCCTTCCGTCAGGGGAACAGGGTCGAGTTCGTCGTACCGCTGTTCTCCGACGGCGTGGGCAACATCGGCCGGTCCGTGTACTCCTCGGCGAAGACCACGCTCTACCAGGGCACCACCAGGATCGGGGAGAAGGAGGACGCGCTGACGGGCTGGCAGTTCTACGCCGTCGGCGCGGACGACGCCGAGTACACGATGACCACCTCCGTGACGCGGAGCCCGTCCGTCTCCGCCGTCGGCACCCGTATCGACGGGTCCTGGACCTTCCGCAGCGCCAAACCGGCGACCGACGGGGAGGTGCGCACTCCACTGTCCACCGTGCGGTTCGGGGCCCAGGTGAACCTGGACGGCACCGTTCCGGCGGACCGTACGGTGACCTTCCCGGTGACGGTGCAGGGGCCCGCGGCGGGTGCGGGCCTGAGGTCACTCTCCGTCTCCGTCTCCTACGACGACGGGGTGACCTGGCAGCAGAGGCCCGTCATCAAGGGGAAGGTCACCGTCAGGAACCCGGCCAAGGGGAAGACGGTCGCCCTGCGGGGCGAGGCCGCCGACACACAGGGCGGCAGAGCGAGTGTGACCGTGTACGACGCGTACATCGGCAGGTAGCCGCAGGTCCCCACCGGCGGCGCACACAAGAAGCCCACTGCCGCCGGATTGGCTGCCCGGTGGGAAACCCTACGAGCGCCCAACCCCCACCGGCGGAGCAGCGGATGGACCACCGGGCAGCACGCCACCACGAGATCGGCGACGTTCCCGACGCTCACAGCCGTTCGGGCCCCCTACCCCCACGGGCAGAAGCCCGGGCAGCACGAGGGTCAGGGGGACGAAGACCAGATCGGCCACGACGGTCCGCACTCTCCGATGCGTCGGGAGACAGGGCTGGAAGGCATATGTCCGCCGGGCGCGCGGTGCGGTGATCGCCCGTGCTGTCAGGCGGTGTTCGGGCGATGGTGGCGCACCGCACCGGCCGGTCCGGCTCTCCCCGCGCATGCGCGGGGAGAGCCGCCGAACGGACGCACCTCGGTCCCGGCCCGGCGGCCGGGCTGTGCCGCGGGGACCGCCTCCGACATCAGTGTCGGAGTCAAGTCGCGGCGTGGGCAAGGGGAGCAGGAATGAGCTGAGCGGCGTTCAGCCCAGGCCGGGAATCGTGGAGACGACCAGGTCGATCAGTTTGATGCCGACGAACGGCAGGACGAGTCCGCCGAGGCCGTAGACGGTCAGATTGCGGAGTAGCAGGTCATGGGCCGAGGCGGGGGTGTAGCGCACACCCCGTAGGGCGAGCGGAATCAGTACCACGATGATCAGCGCGTTGAAGATGGTCGCTGAGGTGATGGCGGAGGTCGGGCTGTGCAGGCCCATGATGTTGAGGGTTTCCAGGCCCGGGTAGGCGCCGGTGAACATCGCGGGGATGATCGCGAAGTACTTGGCGACGTCGTTGGTGATGGAGAAGGTGGTGAGTGCTCCTCGGGTGATGAGGAGTTGTTTGCCGATCTCGACGATCTCGATGAGTTTGGTGGGGTTGGAGTCGAGGTCGACCATGTTTCCGGCTTCCTTGGCGGCGGAGGTGCCGGTGTTCATGGCCACGCCGACATCGGCCTGGGCCAGCGCGGGAGCGTCGTTGGTGCCGTCCCCGGTCATCGCCACGAGCCTTCCTCCCTCCTGCTCCTTCCTGATGAGGGCGAGCTTGTCCTCGGGGGTGGCCTCGGCGAGGAAGTCGTCGACACCCGCCTCCTCGGCGATGGCCCGGGCGGTCAGCGGATTGTCGCCCGTGACCATGACGGTGCGGATGCCCATGGCCCGCAGTTCGGCGAACCGCTCCCGGATGCCGTCCTTCACCACGTCCTTCAGATGGATGGCACCGAGGACGCGTGGTCCGTCCCGGTCGTCCACGGCGACCAGCAGGGGTGTGCCGCCGGACGCGGCGATGGAGTCGGAGAACCACCGCGCCTCGGCGGGGACGGCGCCGCCCCGCATCCGCACCCAGGCGATCACCTCCGCCGCCGCGCCCTTGCGGATGCGCAGTGCGGCGTTGTCACCCGACCACAGATCGACTCCGCTCATCCTGGTCTGCGCGCTGAACCCCACGAACCTGGCCCGGCTCAGTTGCTCCGCGAGAGGCTCCCGCAACCCGTGCTTTCGCTGGGCGAGGACGACGACCGACCGGCCTTCGGGGGTCTCGTCGGCCAGCGAGGCGAGCTGGGCGGCCCTGGCCAGGGACGACTCGTCGACACGGGGTAGCGCCACGAAGTCGGCCGCCTCGCGGTTGCCGAGCGTGATGGTGCCCGTCTTGTCGAGGAGCAGGGTGCTGATGTCGCCGGCCGCTTCGACGGCCCGGCCCGACATGGCGAGGACGTTGCGCTGGACGAGGCGGTCCATGCCCGCGATGCCGATCGCCGAGAGCAGCGCGCCGATGGTCGTCGGGATCAGTGTGACCAGCAGAGCGACGAGGACCGTGGTGGACTGGTCGGCACCCGCGTAGGCGGCCATGGGCTGAAGGGTGAGGACCACGAGGACGAAGACGGCGGTCAGGGCGGCCAGCAGGATGTTGAGCGCCAGCTCGTTCGGGGTCTTCTGCCGGGAGGCGCCTTCGACCAGGTCGATCATCCGGTCCATGAAGGAGTGCCCCTGGCGAGAGGTGACGCGCACCACGATGCGGTCGGAGAGCACGGTGGTTCCGCCGGTGACGCCCGACCGGTCGCCGCCCGACTCCCGGATGACAGGGGCGGATTCACCGGTGACGGCCGACTCGTCGACCGCCGCGATGCCGTGCACGACCTCGCCGTCCGCCGGGATCAACGCACCGGCCTCGACGATGACGAAGTCGAAGGGCTGAAGATCGGTGGCGGCGACGGTCTCCGTCGCCGCGGAGGGAAGGTGTGTGCCGATTCGCCAGTTGTCGCGCAGCCGCACCGCGACCGTGTCCGTACGCGCCCGGCGCAGGGACTCCGCCTGGGCCCTGCCCCGGCCTTCCGCGACGGCCTCCGCGAGATTGGCGAAGAACACGGTCAGCCAGAGCCAGATACTGATCACCCAGGCGAAGACAGAGGGATGGACCAGCGCGGACAGGGTGGTGAGAACCGACCCGGTGGCGACGACGAACAGCACCGGGTTCCGCGCCAGTGCCCGTGGACGCAATTTGTGCAGGGCGCCGGGGAACGACGTCAGCAGCTGCACGGGGTCGAAGAGACCGCTCGCCCCTCTGCGCCGGGCGGCCCGCCGATGACCGTGTTCACCCCCGGGGGTGCCGGCCCGGGAAGCGGTCGGAGCCTGTTGGCGAGTGGCTGGAGGCATGGCGAAGACCTTCTGATGGAAGTACCGGCCCACCCGTGGCCGGTGGACCGGTACGGAGGGCGTGGGGAGCCGTTTCGGCCGTAGCCGTCACCAAAGGAGCGGTGACAGCGCGGCCGTAGGTGGAACGCAACGCCGGAAGAGCCGCCACGTGCCGACCGAACGGGAGCGCCGATCGCCGTCATGCCACTGACGTGCGCGCCCCGGAACAGCCGAAGGGGAATCTAGGCCAGGCACTACGGCCGAAACCGATGGGATGCCAAGGAATTTACGGCTCCCTGACAGCGGGCAGCCCTGAGGCGTCAAACACCTGTCAAAGGAGGGCCGGCGCGCGTCAGGGAACCGTCAAACCTCCGCGCGGGCACGGGTCGGGCCCGCCGTGTGTTGGTCCAGCGGGTGGTTCGGCCGTCCCCTGCGCCTGCCAAAGCCACCGCGTACGGGAGCCGTCAAGAAGGGGTCGAAGCGCGTATGGGGAACGTCAAGGAAGCCCGGACGTGTTGGGACAGGGAGTTTCCTCAAGGGGCCTCCTCCCCAACGGAGTTACGGCCCCCGATTCGCCGAGTGCGAGGAACTTGCCGCGTGGACCGCGGAGCGGTTGGTGGAGGAGTACCGACGGCCACCGGAGCGTTGTGGGCCGTCGGCCCCGGTGCGGGGTCACGGTGGTGGGCTCGCACGGACAGAAAGGCGTAAAGCTGGTGACCAGTGTGCTGGTGGTGGAGGACGAGCCTCAACTCGTACGCGCTCTTGAGATCAATCTGAGAGCACGTCAGTACGAGGTGGCCGCCGCACCGGACGGCGCCACGGCCCTCCGGCTCGCCATCGACGGTTCCCCGGACATCGTGCTGATGGACCTCGGCCTGCCCGACATCGACGGCATCGAGGTGATCAGGCGTCTCCGCAGCTGGAGTCGGGTGCCGATCGTCGTCGTCTCGGCCCGGCGGACCTCGGAGGAGAAGGTCGAGGCACTGGACGCGGGCGCGGACGACTATCTCACCAAACCGTTCAGCATGGCCGAGCTCGTGGCCCGGCTGCGGGCGGCGGCCCGACGGGTGGAGCCGGCGGCACCCGCCGACGACATCTGCCTCATCGCGACCGAGGACTTCACGGTGGACCTGCTGGGCAAGAGGGTCAGACGCCGAGGAAGCGACGTCCGCCTCACCGCGACCGAGTGGCAACTCCTGGAGGTGTTGGTGCGACGTCGTGGGCGAACGATCGGCCAGGAGGAGCTACTCAAGGAGGTTTGGGGGGATTCCTTCACCACTCGGAGCAACCAACTCCGCGTACACATGGCCCGGCTGAGGCGCAAACTCGAAGGAGACCCCGTGCACCCGCGGCACTTCATCACCTTCCCCGGTGTGGGATATCGATTCGAAGTCTGAGACCGACCACCGCTCCCGCGGGTCCTGCCGACCCGCGGGGGCCGCGGCGTCCGCCGCTCGATCACAAGGACCGGAAGATGAAGCGCGGCAGACTGCGGATCTACCTCGGAGCGGCACCAGGCGTCGGAAAGACGTACGCGATGCTCGCCGAGGCCCACCGGCGCGTCGAGCGCGGCACCGACTGCGCGGTCGCCTTCGTGGAACACCACAAACGCCCCCGCACCGAAGTGATGCTGCACGGCCTGGAGCAGATCCCGCGCCGCGAGATCGAGTACCGGGGCACGACCTTCACCGAGATGGACGTGGACGCCGTGCTGCTACGCAGACCGGCGGTCGCCCTCGTCGACGAACTCGCGCACACCAACATCCCGGGTTCCCGGAACGCCAAACGCTGGCAGGACATCGAGGAACTCCTCGACGCCGGCATCGACGTCGTCTCCAACGTCAACATCCAGCACCTGGAGTCCCTCGGCGATGTCGTCGCCACCATCACCGGCGTCCGCCAGCGTGAGACCGTCCCGGACGAGGTGGTCCGCCGCGCTGACCAGATCGAACTCATCGACATGGCCCCGCAGGCCCTGCGCCGCCGGATGGCCCACGGCAACATCTACCAACCCGACAAAGTCGACGCCGCCCTGTCCAACTACTTCCGCCCCGGCAATCTGACCGCGCTGCGCGAACTGGCGCTGCTCTGGGTGGCGGACCACGTCGACGAGCACCTCAGGGAATACCGGGTCGAACACAACATCCGCACCACCTGGCAGGCCCGTGAACGCATCGTCGTCGGCCTCACCGGCGGCCCGGAGGGCCGCGCGCTCATCCGGCGCGCCACCCGGCTGGCCGAGAAGGGCGCCGGCGGCGAGGTCCTCGCCGTCTACATCACCCGCAGCGACGGCCTCACCTCCGCCTCGCCCCAGGAACTGAGCGTCCAGCGGGCCCTCGTGGAGGATCTGGGCGGCACTTTCCACCACGTCATCGGTGACGACATCCCGTCCGCCCTGCTCGACTTCGCACGCGGAGTGAACGCCACCCAGATCGTGCTCGGAGTCAGCCGCCGAAGAACCTGGCAGTACGTTTTCGGCCCCGGGGTGAGCGCCACCGTCGCCCGTGAGTCCGGACCCGACCTCGACGTCCACATCGTCACCCATGACGAAGTGGCCAAGGGGCGCGGCCTGCCCGTGGCCCGCGGCGCGCGCCTGGGCCGCTCCCGGATCGTGTGGGGCTGGCTCGTCGGTGTCGTGGGCCCGGTGCTCCTCACCTTCCTGCTCGACAACGCGGTTCCCGACGTCGGGCTCGCCAACGATGTGCTCCTGTTCCTGACGCTGACGGTGGCCGCGGCCCTGATCGGCGGGCTCACCCCCGCCCTGGCGTCAGCAGCCTTCGGATCACTGCTGCTCAACTACTACTTCACCCCGCCCCTGCACCAACTGACCATCGCCGAACCCGAGAACATCGTCGCCCTGGTCATCTTCGTCATCGTGGCAGTCTCCGTCGCGTCCGTGGTCGATCTCGCCGCCCGCCGAACCCACCAGGCAGCCAGGCTGCGCGCCGAGTCCGAGATCCTCTCCTTCCTGGCCGGCAGCGTCCTGCGGGGGGAGACAAGCCTCGACGCCCTGCTGGAACGGGTCCGGGAGACCTTCGGCATGGACTCCGTCGCGCTGCTGGAACGCGAGGGCGACGTCGGCCCGTGGACCTGCACCAGCAGCGTCGGGGAGCCCCGCCCGCACGGCCGTCCGCTGCTCCGACCCGAGGACGCCGACGCGGACATGCCCATCAGCGAGCACATGACACTCGCGCTCTCGGGCCGGGTCCTGCCGGCCGAGGACCGCCGGGTGCTCTTCGCCTTCGCCACCCAGGCGGCCGGCGTGCTCGATCGCCGACGTCTCGTCGGGGAGGCCGAGCACGCACGCGAACTGGGCGAGAACAACCGCATCCGGACCGCCCTGCTCGCGGCCGTCAGCCACGATCTGCGTACACCTCTGGCGGGCATCAAGGCGTCGGTGACCTCCCTGCGCTCCGACGACATCGAGTGGTCCGACGAGGACCGGACCGAACTGCTGGCCGGTATCGAAGTCGGAGCCGATCGCCTCGACAACCTGGTGGGCAATCTCCTCGACATGTCCCGGCTGCAGACCGGTGCCGTCAACCCCCTCATCCGCGAGATCGACCTCGACGAGGTCGTCCCGTTGGCGGTCGGCGGCTTGCCGGATGCCAGCGTGGTGCTCGACATCCCGGAGAACCTCCCCATGGTCCGCGTCGACCCGGGCCTGCTGGAGCGAGCCGTCGCCAACATCGTCGAGAACGCCGTCACCCACAGCCCCGGGAACGAGCCCGTGCTGGTGTCGGCCAGTTCGCTCGCCGACCGCGTCGAACTACGCGTCGTGGACCGGGGCCCCGGGGTGCCCGACGAGGCGAAGGAGCGCATCTTCGCCCCCTACCAGCGCAACGGAGATGCCCAGAGCGGCCCCGGAGCCGGCCTCGGACTGGCTGTGGCCCGGGGGTTCACCGAGGCCATGGGAGCCACCCTGAACGCCGAGGACACCCCCGGCGGAGGCCTCACCATGGTGCTCTCCCTCCAACCGGGCGCGGGCGGCCCGACAGCCGCCGACCTGCCCACCACGGCGATGACCTGATGCGACGGATCGCCGCACGGTCCGGGCCTGGGCCAGCCGGAACGCAGATCCGCGTCCAAGAGCTCCCATCCGTTGCTCCGCCCTCCCGATGAGGCGGTGGCGACACCGTCCAGCAGCTGCCCTTCCCGCTTCGCCGCACGCCGACCAGCCGGGCCTGGGGGAGGGCGGAGACCGCTGTCCTCGCCTCGGTCCATCCGACGGCGGTGAGGGCACACGGGACCACCCCCTCACCCTGGACGTGGACCCCGTACCCAGGAGACGGGAACGATGAGCCAGCAAGCGCCCTTCCCCGGTGGCAGGCCGATGTGGTTGACCGGATTCGCGTGGGGAACAGGACGGGCGAGACCGTCGCGGTGCGGGGCCGCGATGGCCACCCGCTCTCTCAGGTCCGGTTCAGCAACGCGAGGAGAGGGCGGTCTGTGCCGGACCGCTGGACGAAGTGCCTGAGGGCCTGGAGTAGGAAGAGCGAGCGGCCGGGACCTGCTCACAGCCCTCGCGCCCCCACCCCGCTGCTCGGCGGCGGGCTGACGAACACGATGCCCGAGAGGAGCCCGGACCGGTACGCCAACGGGTTCGCCCGTTGGCGTACCGAGCCTGAGGAGGCGAGCGATGGCGCTGCCGCACAGCCTCTTCTACGCCGGGCCGCCCCCGAGCTGAGCTGTTGGTAGAGCTCGGCCCATCGCGCCAGCACCCCCGGACGCGGTTCGGCTCCGACGCCGACAACCGGGCCCTACGACACCAGGTGGCTTCCCCGGCCACGCCTACTCCACCGATGCCGCGCGGATGGATCGAGGGTCCGCAGGCTCCCCCTTGCGCTCCGGGGGAGTGCGACGCCCGCCCCGGGCGTGGAGCTCTGCGGGCGATCACTTTGACGTCGCCGAGCATATATCGATACTCGATATATGCTCGGCGTATGACACGACAGAATCCGTCCTTGACGGAATCGCAGTACTTCATCCTTGCTGCGCTCTTGGACGGACCGTTGCACGGCTACGGCATCATCAAGGCTGCCGAGCAGGCGACCGATGGGCGGCTCAGGATCGCTGTCGGCACTCTCTACGGCGCGCTGGAGCGGTTGGAGCGGGCCGGGCTGGTGGCCCCCGGCGACGAGGAGATCGTCGACGGGCGGGCGCGGCGCTACTACCGGCTCACGGAGGACGGCACCGGGGCGCTCGACCGGGAGGCGCTGCGGATGCGGCAGGCGGCGGCTGTCGTCCTCGGGCGGTCGCGGGGTACCGGGGTGGCCCCGGCATGAACCGTCTCCTGCTGGTGGCCTACCCCGAGCCCTACCGCTCCCGGCAGGGAGAGGAGTTGCTGGCCTGCCTGTCCGAGGCGTATCCCGGCCGTTCCTGGCCCCCGCCGAGGGAGGTCGTCGCCGTGGTGCGCGCCGGGGTGCGGGCGCGCGCCCGTGCCGTCGTCGACGACACGGCCCGGCCGTGGTGGCTGGACGGCATCCATCTGACCGCCCTTGTCCTCGCCGCGCTGGCACTGGTGCCGTACCTGCAGGACGTGTGGCACTGGGCGCTGCACATCGATCCCGGTGGGCATGCCATCGCCTTCGACTTCTCCGGCTGGTACCCGTGGGCCCAAGGCCCCGACACGCGGACACGGCTGCTGCCCTACGGGCTGCTTCCGCTGGTCTGTCTGATCGCCCTGCTGCGCGGGAGGGCGTGGATCGCCCTGCCCGCCGCAGCGGCGATGATCTACGCCGGTGCCACGTTCACCAGCAGTACGCTCTTCGGCGACGGGGGCAAGGCGGGCCTGGGCTACTACGGACTGGGCGCCCCGATCACCGCCCGTGATCTGGCGCTGTCCGGGGCGCTGTGCGCCGCGTGCGCCGTACTGGCGGCCTGCCGCCCCGGCCGGCTGCGGCGCCACTCGTACCGCTGGCTGGTCCCCGTCGTGCTCGCCATGTTCGCGGCCGGGTCCCTGCACATCATCTCCATCAGCCCGGCCTTCCAACGAGGCATGTTCGCCCTCGAAGTCGCCGCGCTGATCGCCGCGTGGGTGGCGACCGCCGCCACCGGCGACCACCGGTGGCTGATCCCCGTAGCGGCGTTCGCGTGTGTGCGCACCCAGGCGATCGTCATCCAGCCGAACGGGTTCATGCAGTCCCTGCCGGACCTGGTCGTCCTCATTCTTCTGATCGCCCCTCTCCCGGCCCTGGCGATCGCCGCCCAGCGCCGGCAGAGCCGGGCGCTCCTCCTCCAGGGGCGGATCCCCCGGTGACCCGACCGGACTTCCCGGCCCACCTCGCGCCCCAGACGGCGTCCGACCACCCTGCTCCTCCACGAAGACAGCGAAAGCAATGACGCAGCAAGTTCCCCCGCCCCTGTCCACGCGCCCGAACCCCAGCCGGGCCCCCGGTGCCGTGATCGAACCCGGCCCTTCCCGGAGGGCACGCCTACAGGTCACGGCTCCGCTGTGCCTCCTGGGATTCCTGGCGGTCTATCTGGTCGCCGTCTGCACCCCGTTCGGACAGCGGGCGGAGAACGCCCTGCTCAGCGGAGACGACGCCAAACAGGCATGGATCTACGACTGGTCGGGAACGGCCTACCAGTCGTCGGCCATGCCGCCCCTGAATCACACCGCCCTGCCCACCGTGCTCGCGGGCCTCGCGGTCATCGCGGCCGTAACCCTGGTGCGGAGGTGCTGGTGGCAGGGCTGCGCGGCAACCGCGATCGTCGTGGTCGCGCTCGGGGGCAAGGAACTCATCTGGATGATCCTGCCCCGCCCCGATCTGGTGGACGCGCCCGTCTGGCTCATCGAGCGGAGCTTCCCCAGTGGACACGCGGCCGTCCCCGCCGTGCTGGCCCTCGGCGCCGCCCTCGTCGCTTCCCCTCGTATCCGCCCCTATGCCATCGTGGCCGGCATGGTGTGGCTCGCCGTCACCGCCGCCGCCGTCCAGGCCACTTACCACCACCGGCCCAGCGATGTACTGGGCTCCGCACTGCTGGCCTGCGCCTGCTACAGCCTCGCGACCCGGTTGCTGCCACCGGCCGACGCACCAGACCTCACGCGGCCCCCTCGTCCGCTGCCGGCGGTCGTCCTGACGCTGCCGGCGGCCGGCGCGCTCGTCGCCGGCGCGCGGACCGACTCCGTCACACAGTCGCTGGTCTTCGCGGCAGCGGCCTTCCTGTGCGCGGCCCTGTTCTGGTTCACGACAGCGCAAGGGCACCGCGTACACAGC
Organism: Streptomyces albipurpureus; assembly: GCF_023701525.1. Classification (GTDB taxonomy): domain Bacteria; phylum Actinomycetota; class Actinomycetes; order Streptomycetales; family Streptomycetaceae; genus Streptomyces; species Streptomyces albipurpureus. The sequence continues at coordinate 342,754 of NZ_JAMQAW010000002.1, read as the reverse complement.
ACGCCGCACACGCCCCGCACGGGGCTGACCACCCGGCTGGCTTCGGGCGGGAACCGATAGCCACGTACGACGCCTTCGAGCGGGATGGTCCCACCGAGCGGCAGGTAGGTGGGGGACTGTGACCCTCCCCGGTCTCGGCCAGCGGTACATCGCCACGCGGTACGGAGTCGCACGCGCGTCGTCGATGGGGTGGGGCTGCGGTTTGTCAGATCGGCGTTACGGGGGACGAGACGTTTGACGAGTCAGGCGCCGCACCTGCTGTTCCGTTTCCGGCAGGGTGCTCTTTCGGCGAAGACCTCGTCCAGGCCGCCATCAAAAACCATGTGCTGCCGTACTGGGTGGACTGGGTGGACTGGGTGGACTGGGAGATGCGTGCCTTCTCCCGTACGGCGGACGTATGGCGGACCGTGTGCCTGCTCGGCTTCTCCACCGGCGCCAGGATCGCCAAGCACTCCACAGGGTGCGCCATCGGGAAGATGTCGGCCTGCGGGTGGGTGAAGACGAGCGCAGGTCAGCCACCATGGGCGCGGCTGTCGTCAGCCCTGGGTCCGGAGCGTCATAACCAGCGCTGGCGGGTCGGCCGCAGCGAGATCGTCCAGTGCGTTCTGCCATGGAGCCGAGCCCGGGGGCGACCGCGGTGCCGGCTGTGCGTGATCAATCCCTGCGGCGGTCGGGGATCCTCCTTTCACCCTGTCCTCCCAGCGGCCCGGGAAGGAACCGGTCGATGTGCCGCACCTGGTCGCGCGGGGGCCGACAGGCCACGTACACCCGGATGACCGCGCGGGGGCGGGCCGGAACCGTCCCGGCGCGGATATCTACGGCAGGAAAACAGGCGATATGTCGCATTAGTCACATTTCGTGATACTCTGATCACGTAAAGTCAGGATCAAGGTCATCCCCGTGCGCTGTACCGGCGGCACGGACTGGGAGGCGAATCGGGATGAGCGGGGCGACTTTCCCCGGCGGACCGGCCGCCGAACGGCCGGTCCCGGGGGTTCTCGACGCGGCACCCGGGCCCGGCGACGACTCCGTACGGGCGGCGGACGGCAGGGCGACCGCTATCACGGCGCTGACGCCGATCAAGCTCGGCCAGGCACCGCTGCTGCGTCTGCTGCTCGTCATCGGTGCGCGTATCAAGATGCTGCGGGAAGCGCTCACGAAGCTGTCCTTCATCCACTACGCGCGCTGGACCATCATCAGCGGATTCCCCTACAACGGTGCCCCGCAGCGCAAGGAGAGGCTCCGCTACGACTACCTCTTCTTCGAAACAAACTTCAACGGCACCTGGGACGAGTACATCGACGCCTTCTCCGAGGTCATTCCGGAGCGTATGCAGGCGATCTGGGGAAGGTGCGTCAACTTTCCCGGCCCCAGGCCGGTAGGCCCCTTCAAGGAGTACATCCACAAGAACGACCTGCCCATCGCCCACTACTACGCCGCCTACCCCGACGCGACGACCACCACGGTGATCTCCGCGCTCGCGGTACGGGACGGACTGGCGGACCTCCGGGCCCGAGCCGCCCAGGTGACGGACCCGGAGGAGTTCCGCCGGGTGTACGAGGCGTTCCTCACCGATGTCCAGCGCGACCTGTAGAGGGGGCGCGGCCCGTGCCCACACGGCCCGGGGGTGTCCGCGGACGAGCAGCGGAGAGAGGTCATGACGAACACGAGCGGTCAGGCGTACGCGTTCATGGCGACGACGCCGATCCTTCCCGGCCGCAGAGCGGCACTGCAGGACTATCTCGACGGCCTCCCCCGCGGCGAGGACAGCCCGCTGGCCCGGATGAGGACGATCCACTTCGCCCGGTGGCTGGTGCTGCGGGATCTGGTGCACCAGGGCCCGTCGCAGCGCCGGGACACCCTCCAGTCGTCGTACCTCGTCTTCGTCAGCAACTTCGACGGGCCGCTCGACCGTTTCCTGGCCGACCTGCTCGCCCGGATGGGTCCCGAGGCGGACGCCATCTGGCGCAACTGCGTGGGCTATCCCGGAACGGAGCACGCCGACGCGTTCATCGCGTATCTCAAGCACAACCAGATCGAGACGACGGCATTCCTCTCCGCCTATCCGCAGGCCACGGTCGCGGATGTCCGGGAAGCACTGGACCTGCGCCGGCAGGTGACCGATTTCGCGATCAGCGTCCAGGGGGCAGACCCCGCCGCCCTGCGGCGGGCATTCCTGGAACGCTTTCCCGCGCCACCGCGTTCCCCGGCACCTTCGACGCCGTCACCGACCACGCCGGAGTCAGCATGAGGCCCACCGAAACGGTCCGGCTGGACCTCGACGCGATCCAGGGTCTGGTCCTGCGCGGATACCGGATGCCGGTCGTCGACTACGTGTTCGTCCACTTCGGCGACGCCGCCGCGGCGCGTTCCTGGACCGGAGGCGTCGCGGGGCACGTCACCACCGCCGCTCCGTGGCAGAGCAAACCGGACACCGCGGTGAACGTGGCGTTCACCGCGGCCGGACTGCGTGCGCTGAACCTGCCCGAGGAGCTTCTGCGAACGTTCTCCACCCCGTTCCTCCAGGGCATGGCGGCCCGGTCGGCGCGGCTCGGCGACAGCGGGTCCAGTGCCCCGGAGAACTGGGTCGGCGGCCTGGGAACGGAGCGTGTTCACGCTCTGGTGCTGCTGTCCGCGCTGACGCCCGCGCAGCTCACCGAACGGGCCGAATGGCTGGATGCCACGCTCGCCGAGGCCGGTGCGACCGTGGTGTCCCGGCGGCGTGCCGCCCTGCTTCCCGACGGGGTCGAGCACTTCGGATACTTCGACGGTCTGTCCCAGCCGGACGTCGAGGCCCTGGACGACAAGCCCCTCACCGAGCAGGGCGCGATGGCCGGCAGGGGCCGGTGGCGCCCGGTGCGCGCGGGCGAGTTCGTGCTGGGGTACCCGGACGAGGAGGGCGTCCTGCCGGCCGCGCCGGCGCGGGATGAGCTGGCCCGCAACGGCAGTTACCTCGTCTACCGCAGGCTCCGCCAGGATGTCGCCGCGTTCCGCGCGCAACTGGCGCGTGCTGCCCATGTGTACGCGGAGGACGAGGACCTGCTCGCGGCGAAACTGGTCGGCCGGTGGCGTGACGGCACGCCGCTCGACATCAGCCCCCATCGCAGAGATCCGGCTCTGGCGGCCGACCCCCACCGCAACAACGCCTTCAGCTACGAGGACGATCCGAGCGGCTACCGCTGCCCGATCGGCGCGCATATCCGCCGGATGAACCCGAGGGCGTCGCTGCCGTTCGACGGCAAGCTCGTCAACCGCCACCGCCTGATCCGCCGGGGCATGCCCTACGGGCCGCCGCTGCCGCCCGGGGTGCCCGACGACGGCGTGGACCGCGGTCTCGTCTTCACCTGCCTCCAGGCGGATATCGAGCGACAGTTCGAGTTCGTTCAGTCGGAGTGGCTCAACGACGGCAACGCCTTCGGGCTCGGTGACGACAAGGACATCCTCGGCGACCACGACGGCACGGGAAAGATGACCGTCAACGGCGTGCCGCCGTTCTTCGTGCACCCGCTGACCCGCACGGTCACGGTCAGCGGTGGTGAGTACTTCTTCATGCCGGGCATCAACGGCCTGCGGTACCTGGCCGAATTCGCCGACTGACCACCCGTGAGGGCACCCTATGCCAGTCAAATCCCTGCTGGACGAGTTCAAGCAGATCACCCGGGCCGTGGGCAACGACGCGCATCGCTTCACCGAGCAGGTGACCATTCTGTTCCAGGACCTTCTCCTGGCTCATCCGCAGAAGGCGTTCCAGGCGCTGCGCGTGGTCAAACCGGTGCTGGTGTACCGCGATGCGGCGATCGTCACCCGGTTCCACGATGTCGTCGAGGTGCTCACCCACGACCGTGAGTTCACCGTGGACATGTACGGGCCGCCGATGCAGAAGATCACCGGAGACTTCATCCTGGGTCTGAACCAGGGGCCCGCCTATGAGCGTGGCAGCTCGCTGCTGCGGCTGGCGTTCCGCCAGTCGGATGCTCCGCGTGTCGCGGACCTGGCGGCCGAGACGGCCGGCCGGCTGGTGGCCGAGGTGCTGCCGAGCGGACGGGTCGACGTTGTGCGGGACATCTGCGACCGGGTCCCGGCCGCCCTCGTGGCGCAGTACCTGGGTGTGGCCGGACCGGACGAGCCCACTCTGATCGAGTGGTCACGCGTGCTGTTCGCCGAGATGTTCGTGAACCTCACCCATGACGGCGTCATCGCCGAGCAGGCGGCAGTCGCCACCGCCGGGATCCAGCCGCATGTCGATGCCCTGGTGGCCGGGCGCAGGGCCGCGCTGGCGGGCGGCGAACCCGCCCGCGACACCGTGCTCGACCGACTGCTGCGGCAACAGGCCCTCGGCTCGCAAGCCCTCACCGACGCCGAGATCCGCAGCAACCTGATCGGCCTGCTGGTCGGCATGATCCCGACCATCTCGAAGGCGTCCGCACTGGCGGTCGACGCGTTGTTGGACAGGCCCATGGAGTGGGCAGCCGCCTGTTCGGCGGCCAGGGCGGGGGACCATCCCCTGTTCGCGCGGTACGTCGACGAGGCGATGCGCCTCTCGCCGCAGACAGCGGGCCTGATCCGGCGCACCGTCACGGACTATCGCATCGCACGTGGCACGCACCACGAGACCCTGGTGCCGGCCGGCACCTATGTCTTCGCCGCGACGCAGTCGGCGATGCTCGACGGCTCGGTCGTGACGGACCCCACGGAGTTCCGGATCGACCGGCCCGCCTCGGACTACCTCCACTACGGTGCGGGACTGCACACCTGCTTCGGTCGATTTCTCAATCGATTGGTTATCCCGGCCATCGTCAAGGCGGTGCTGTCCATCGAGGGAGTCCGGCGGCAGCCCGGCGCCGCCGGTGAGCTGGCCATCGACGGCAACTTTCCGACCTCGATGGTCCTGACGTTTCCACGTCTCTGATCAGGCGTATCGAGGTCCGCTGGCCGGAGTGGCCGACACCATCGCCTACCTGCCTACCTGCCTGTTTGGCTGCCTGCCCAGCGCCGGTGCCTGGAGCCCGAGGGCGTCGGTGGTGAGGACGTTGCAGGCGCCGGATGATGGGATACCGATGTCCTGTGGTGCAGCGGGTCGCGCCGGACGGATGAGCATGTCGCGCTGACAGCAGAAGCCCAACCGTCGCCAGGTCGACGCAGCCGCTCGGGTTCGCTGTTGCGGGAGTCTTCGCAGCCTCATCGATGGCAATGCAGGTGTCGTGGGTTTGCACGCGTCGGCCGACCAGGTCGCGCCCACGTGGTGGGTGTCTCCCAAGGCCGACCTGGTTACCGATTCCCTACGGAGGGATCATTCACAGCTTCCATTCGCAGCCGCGTTGTCATGAGGCGCTGGGCGGCCAATCAGCGGTCCGTTGTCAGAAGGACATCCACGGTGACGTCAGAAGGGGAAGTGCCTTCAGGGTCACGGTGATCGCCATATATCCTCACCCGAACCACCCCTCTTTCGCGAAACGTGGGCCAAAAAGGTGAGATCTGTAGAATGAACAAGAAAAAGAAGGCATTCCTGACTGATCCCCTCGGTGATAAGGGCGTCCTGACGAAGGCAATCCCTTGGATATCAATTCCCTTGGTGATCGCACTCACCGCAGGAGTGATTTCCTCCGATCGCTCGATCTACCTCAAAATTCTCGCATCGGTACTGGCTTCCGTCGTGACGGTCCGATGCATCCAGCGGATCGCTGAACAGTTCAATAAATCGCGCTGACCCTTGGGGTATCCGGTAGATGGACCCCAAGACATGCCCTCGGTGGTCCGGGCGGCAGGTGGCGCGAATAGCACCGCTGAGCTGACCTGATTGTCGAGAGCCCGGTGGCGAGACCTCTCTCACCGCCGGGCTCTCGAGTGTTGTCCCCGTCGCCATGTTCCTTCGCTGATTTCCTCGAAAACAATGATTCCATTCTGACGCGGGATTTGCGGAATGGGAGGTCATCGAACTCTTCGATCTTTGAACGTGTTCGGAGGGCGAGTGCGTCCTCGGCCCCTGTGGTTTCCCTCTCTTGGTGGGAATTCCGGTAGGGCGCAGAAGGGGTAGGCGAGGGACTCCATGTTGCGGTGGATGTTCCCGGCGGGGCGGGTATACGTGGAAACGGCCCGAAGGGGGAACGGAGTTCACCGTGTACGTATGGGGTGGCAGTGGCAGTGGCCGTGACGGAGGCGCCGGGAACGGCCGTGCGTCCATCCTCGGATCAGCGAACGCCGCGTACCGCGGCGCCGACGGCAGTTATGTCTACCGGGACGCCAACAACCTCCGGCATACCGTCAGGGCCCAGGACGGCGGCGACAACGACCCCGGCAGCAATGGCGCCGACGGGATGTGGGCGTGCCGTTGCACGCGACGGGCAGGCATTCCCGGTGCCCTGTCGCAGCCCCCGGCACCGGGGATCTCGCCGGTCCGCCGCTGCCGGTGAGGGGCTGTCCTCGGGAGCGGTCCGGAGCCGGGAGGAGTAACAAGGGGGCTGTGCTCGCGACGGCACCGGTGACCGAGGTGGCCCGGGGCGGCTCCTACTCCTCGGTCAACTCGCCGCCGTGCTCTGCGATCCACTCGGCTTCATGGCATCCCTCCCGCACCTGGCCGTTGTGGTCACCGTCCCTGTTGACAGCCGGCCGACCCATGTCGCCAACTCGCTCTGTCTCGTGCATTACATTGTCCCGCTGTGCCGGCGCAGAGCCTGGCCCTGCCGGACTCCGTTCTTTGCAGGAAGAGAATCCATTCTCGTGAAACCGCAGTGTGGCCGGAAGGCCGGGTCAGGGAAGAGAGCGCGGTCCGGGCCGAGCGCCAGGGGTGCCGGCGGCGTACCTCTGAGTGGGCTGTGGGCGGTGGTGCTGTCCTTGGTCGCCGTGGCGACTTCGATACTGGTCGTCGGAGCGATACCGACGACCGCCTGGGCGGCGGACGCTCCACTGCGGGCCACGACCGTCATCACCTGGAACATGCAGGGGGAGGAAGCCGGCCAGAGGTCCGGTGGCAGATGGCAGACCACCGTCCGGCGTCTGGTGCGGCAGGCGCCGATCGTCCTGCTGCAGGAGGTCGGGGCGGGGATTCCCAGCTCCATGACGGACCCCAACACCTCGCATCCACTCCCGTACGTCGATCACCGGACGCGGGACGGTGACAGCGTGCGGAACAGTGTGTGGAACCCGGAACCCGAGAGGGCGGGTAGCGGCCCTTACGAGGTGTACTTCCTGCAGACCGATACCAACGGTGGTGCCCATCAGGGCGGCAGGGTGAACATCGCGGTGATCACCCACGCGGTTCCCGATGAGGTCAGGGTGGTGAACAACCCCGTCCAGGCCGGCCGCCGGGCACTGGGAGTGCGGTTCGGTCACGACTGGTACTTCACCTTCCACGGTCTGTCGGGCGGCGGGGGCGACTCCGCGGTCATGCTGAACAGGGTCGACACAATGGTGAGCCAGTGGGCGCAACAGGACGGGGTGGCCGGTGGCTACCACTGGACGGTGGGCGGCGACTTCAACGTCGATCCGGCGACCCTTGGAAACCGCGCCGACTTCCCTCCGGCACGGATCTACCGCACCGGCCTCGCCACCCAGCAGTCGGGTGGTGAACTGGACTACGCGGTTTCGGACGACATCGTCAACAACCTCCCGGTGTTCCGGCTCGCGGGTGCAGGGTCTGACCACTACCCGGTGCAGATCGGCGGCCTGCGGGCGGCGGCGGAGCCCGTGGACATCAAAGGCATGCCGCTGGGCGACTCGATCACCTACGGCTACAACAGCTCCACCGGAGACGGCTACCGCGGTGTCTTCTGGGACGACATCAGACTGAGTTCGGTGATGAAGAGGTCTCAGGACTTCGTCGGTACCCGCCGTTCGGGCCGGATGGCCGATCCCGACCACGAGGGGCACCCCGGTTGGCGGATCGACCAGATCGCCGAGATCGCGGACTGCTCGGTGCCCGCCCACCGGCCCAATGTGATCACGCTCCATGCCGGAACCAATGATCTCAACCAGAACTACCAGGTGGACACCGCCCCGGCCAGACTCGGCCAGCTGATCGACCAGATCCTCCTGGACGCCCCCGAGACGACCGTCCTGGTGGCCACCCTGGTGCCCTCGAAGAAGCCCGAGGTGCAGCCCCGGATCGTCGAGTTCAACCGGCAGGTCCGCGCACTGGTCGCACAGCGCCGGGACTCGGGCGAGCATGTCCTGCTGGCGGACACGAGCGCGGTGACCACCGCCGACCTCGCCGATCAACTGCACCCCAACGACAACGGCTATCGCAAGATCGCCGCCGCGTTCCTCACCGGCCTCTACCAAGCGGCGGACAACGGCTGGCTCCGGGACCCTGTCGGCACCGGCTCTCCCGGCGGTGCCACATGCACACCCGGCACACAGGAGCCCGGCGGCTGGACCAACGCGGGCGAGGTGATCACGGAGTCCGGGGTTCCCGCTGCCGACGGGTGGACGCAACTCGCCGATGTCGACGGCGATGGACGGGACGACCGTCTGACGATCTCGGACAACGGCACGGTCGACGCCTGGCTCAACAAGCCCGGAGTCGGCGGGAAGCCCTCGTGGTCCGGTCTCGGACGGATCGCCCCCGGCGTTGGCGCATCCGCGCTCCAGGTTCGGTTCGCCGATGTCAACGGGGACGCCCGCGCGGACTATCTGGTGCTGGACCCGTCCGGTCCGATACGCGCCTGGCTGAACACCCCCGGCGACGGCGGTTTGCCGTCCTGGCAGAGCTGGGGCGAGATCGCTCCCGGTACCGGCGCCTCACCGCATCAGATCAATCTCACCGACATCAACGGCGACGGCCGGGCCGACTACCTGGTCGTGGAGACATCCGGCGCGGTCAATGCGTGGTTGAACACGCCTGGCGATGGCGGCTTGCCGTCCTGGCAGAGCTGGGGCGAGATCGCGGGTGTACCAGGAGTGCTACCCGGCCGGATCAGATTCGCCGACCTCAACGGCGACCGGCGTGCGGACTTCCTCGCGGTCAACACCGACGGTGGGGTCGATGCGTGGCTGAACACACCGGGCAGCGGCGGCAGGCCCTCCTGGCACAGTTGGGGCGAGATCGCGAGGGCGCCGGGTGTCCCGGGCGATCGCGTCAGATTCGCGAACGTGGACGGCGACGGCCGCGTGGACTTTCTCGGGTTCGGAATCGGGGATTCCGCCGATGCGTGGCTGAACACACCGGGAGACGGCGGCAAACCCTCCTGGCACAGTCTCGGCCGGATCCTCTCGGTCGAATCCACCGGTGCCGCCGGCGCGGTGCGGTTCGCCGATCTGAACGGGGACGGAGCCGGTGACCACGCGGTGGTGAGGAGCGACAGTTCGGTCGAGGCGCGGCTCAGCACCGGCACGGTCTCCCCGTCCGGCGTCCCGCTCTGGAACAGCCGGCAGGTCGTCGCCACCGGTGTCGGCGTCCCCGGGGACATGGTGCGGTTCGCCGACATCAACGGTGATGGACGGGACGACTATCTCGTGCTCAAGAGCAACGGCGCGGTCAATGCCTGGCTGAACACGCCTGGCGATGGCGGCCTGCCGTCCTGGCAGAGCTGGGGTGAGATCGCTCCCGGCACCGGCGCGCCCGGCTCCCAGGTCCGCTTCGCCGACCTCGACGGCGACGCGCGCACCGACTATCTGGTGGTCGCGGACAACGGTTCCGTACGGGCCTGGCGGAACACTCCAGGAATCGCGGGCAAGCCCTCCTGGCACAGCTGGGGCGTCTACGCCGCCGGTGTGGACGGCGCCACCCGCGATGCGCTCGCGTTCGCCGACATCAGCGGGGACGGCCGGGCGGACTATCTGACGGTGAATGAGTCGGGGGTGATCCGGGCCTGGATCAACAACGGCGGTGAGGGCCGGGGCGGCTGGACCAATCGGGGCGTCTTCGCCGTCGGGGTGGGAGCGTCACGGGACAGTCTCCGGCTCGCCGACATCAATCAGGACAACAAGGCTGACTACTTGGTGGTCTCGGGCAATGGCTCCGTCCGCGCCTGGCTCAACAAGGGCGGGGACCCGGTCTGAGGCGACCCGGTCCGGAGCCGGGCCGGCGGCCGGTGGCGGCAGGGGCCCGGGGTGCGTTGCCGCCCGGGCCTCCGCCGACCGCTCAGGCGCCCGAGGCGGCCCGGCCGGTGATCGATGAAGGGGTGCCCAGGTGCGCGGCTGGGCACCCCCTGATGCGACGGATCCCGGTGAATCTGTCGCGGCGCGCAGCGGAACTCCGATTCGCCGAAGCTGACGGCCGGTGAGTTGATCGCCGGCTGTCCGCCCTGGACCGCGACGCGACCGTGCGGCTGGCGATCGACCCCTTCTTTCCGATGGCCGACCGCATCGCAGATGTGATGGCCGCTCGGGACGAGGCGGACCGGCTTGTGGTCTTCCTCGCCGACGGGGACCAAACGGCTCGCGTTCCCGCGGACGCCGATCTCCGAACTCCTGCCTGTGGAAGCCGAGATGATCGACGGGCCGGACCGGCCGGAGGGAACGCGCTCACCCCTTCCGGCCATGCGCCGGATCCGGGAAGCTGGGGTGCGCCGCCTGCGGCAGGTCGCGGCATCGCCATCTGAGACATGAACGTCACCCATCCCGACGCCGTCCACATCCGCCCGCCTCGTGCGCGACCTCGTTAGGGCGACCAGATGACGCCGGACGAGCGCACCTACCTCTTCTGCCGTGCGGACATCCCCCCGCGCAAGACCCCTTGCGCACAGGGACCGTGAGACGTACTCGGCTGGCTCATGGCGGGGATGGGCGGTCGTCGGGGTCCGTCGGGCGGGGTCGGGCGGAGACGGTCATGGCGATGGGCGCGGGGCCGAGCGTGGCGGCGGCGATGGGTCTGGGGTCACCGGCTGAGGCCGGGTCCAGATTCCAGTGTGCGCTGACGGTGGCTGTGAGCAGGGTGAGTTCGGCCAGGGCGAAGTCTCCCCCGGGGCAGCCGTGCACCCCTGCGGCGAAGGGGATGCTGGCGCCGTGCGGCGGCTGGGCCTGGCGGTTGGGGTCCCATCGGTCGGGGTCGAAGGATTCGGGCCGCGTATACCAGCGGGAGTCGCGGTGCATGGCGTAGGGGCTGTAGAAGACCTGCGTTCCCTGTCTGATGGAGTGTCCGCCCAGTTGGAGGTCGGCGGCGGTGCGTCGGGGGAACAGCCAGATGGGCGGGTAGAGCCGCAGTGTCTCCTGGACGATGCGGCGGGTGTGGACCAGTTCGGGCAGGTCCGCGGGGGTGGCGGGACGGTCGCCCAGAACGCGGTCGACTTCCTCTTGGAGGCGCTGACGGGTGTGCGGGTGTCGGCTGAGGAGGATGAACAGCCATGACGCTGCCGCCGCGCTGGTGTGGGAACCGCCGATGAGTAGGGATGTCGCATCATCGTGGAGCTGTTGTTCGTCGGCGCCGGCGGACAGCCGGGCCATGGTGGGGCTGTCCCGGTTGGCCGAGATGAGCTCGTCCACCACGCGGTGGATGTCGCTCAGGGCGGTTCGGTATTTTCTGCGTTCCGGGTTCGGTATGCGGTCCAGGAGCGCTGCCGCGGGTCCGTAGGCCCGGCGGGCCAAGCCGGCGACGACGATCGGCAGGTTGTGGTGGACGACGGTGCTGAACCCGGCCGGGAGGTGTTGTCCAAAGACGGTGGCGGCCACGACCTTCAGGGTGAGATCGGCCATCTCGGCGTTGAGGTCGATGTCTTGGCCATCGCTCCAGGAGGCCGCTTTGGCCGCGGCGAGGTCGGCCATGGTGTCGAGATAGGTCGCCAGGCGCGTGGTGTTGAGCAGGGGCTGGATCACGCGCCTGCGGTCGCGATGGTGCTTGCCGTCGGCCACGGCCACGCCGCTGCCGAACAGGGGGCGCGCCCTGGTGAAGATCTCGCCGCGGTCGAAGCGACCGCTGGGCCCGGTCAGCATGGCGTGGACGAGTTCGGGGTGGTTGAGGATGTAGGCGGGTTGGCGTCCGATGCGGAACTCGACGATGTCCCCGTATCGGCGTTGCCGGTCGAGGAACACCAGGGGGTTTCTGATCAGGCTCACGGCGTGGCCAAGGAAGGGAAGGCTCCCGGGGACGCGGGGTGTCCGGCGGGTTCCGTCTCCAGGGGGCGCCGTCATGTCAGTCCCTTCCCGCTCGGGTGGTCCCGAGGCGGTAGCGAGGTGTCCGCAGCCCCCACTCCAGATGGCCGCGGATCCAGACGCGGAGGGAGGCGGCGCAACGGTCGGCGTGGTGTTGGGCGGCGTCCGGTAGACCTAATGCTGCGGTGAGCATGGTGAGGTGCCCGCGGGCGGACGTGTAGGTGCGGATTCTCCGTTCGCAGGCGGCCGACACTTCGGCGGCTGCCGCCTGCCGGTCCTGGGATCGGTCATGGGCGGTGACGAGCACGAGGTTGTGGAGATCGCCATGAGCGGCCTCCTTGTCCACCGTCATCAAGTCGTTGGTCCAGCACACCAGATCCGCCGCCGCGATCAGCAGATCCTGGTAGGGACGCGAGTAGTACACGCACGACGGCAGCGCGCCGCCGTTCGTCCTCTCGACCAGGTCGAATGAGGGCATGATCGCTCCGAACACGCGGCGCCAGTGAGGAAACACCTGGCGGTCGGGGACCTGTGCGGCCTGCCGGTGAGCTGCCTGCCAGACACACGCGGACAGATAGTCGCTCACCTGCCGGCGGAACCTGAGCCGCCAGGCGTCGCTCATCCCTGCCGACGCCTCCGTGATGATCTCCTCCAGTGCCCGGCTCATCGGCCGGTCGGCAGCGGTGCGGGTGCCCAGGGCTGTGACCTGGAGGTCGTGAAGGTGCTCCGCGAGGAGATCGGCGTCACGCCCCAGATCGCTCTCGTCGATCCGGTCGTCGAGGAGGAAGAGCCATGCCATCCATTTGGCCGTCAGGGTGAGATCGGCTTTGGTCGCCTCCGGGTGGCAGTAGGCGGCCAGGAGACCGGGCCGGATGCGGGTCAGGTTCTCCAGCTCCGCCGAGTCCTGGCAGAGTCTGCGTGCGGCCGCCCAGGCGAAGGTCCTGGTGTCGACGGCCGCCGCGTGGGGGCTGTGCCGGGCAGGGCCGCTCCAGATCGAGGACCCCTCAACTGGTCTGGTCGACTGCATTTCTCCGTTCCCTTTCTCGGTCGGACGGCAGAACACCCCACATCGCGATCATCGCGTGGGCCACATCGATGAACTCGGGCCGCTCCAGGTGCGCCAGAGCGGAAGATGTCTCGGCACCCGACAGGGTCCCCTGCTGATCCATGACCGGCAGTAGATCGGCCACCGAGAGCCGCCACGCAGCTCCGGCGGCGTTCTTCGAGGTCAAGGTGGAGCAGTGGACGCGCACTCCCACCTGGATGAGTCCGTGCCCGAGCAGTGGGGCCGGAAATGATCGCGCCCATCCCTCCACGTCACTTCCGAGCGCCGCGGCGAGTGTCGCGCTGATCGCCCCGCCCAGGCGCCGTACGACCGGATCGGCGGAGGACGCGGCGGGGAAGAAGGAGGGGTCCTCGATGTAGATCCGCCCCCCTGGCGCTAGCCAGGACACCATTCTCGCCAGCACCGCGTCCCGTTCGCGCAGGTGACACAGGACGCTGCGAGCGATGATGAGGTCGAAGGTCCCGGGTGGGAACTCCTCGGTCCGCACGTCGTGCTGGAGGGCGCGTACGGCGGGGTGGCGAAGCCCGGCCAGGAACCGGATGTCGGTATCGGTAGCCGTGACCTCACTTCCCGGACATCGAGCTGCGAGCCAGAGTGCCACCGTCCCGGCACCCGCTCCGATCTCCAGGCACCGTGCCCCTGGCCGCAGTTCCCACGGGGAGAGAACGGCCTTCGTCGCAGGATCGCACACAGCGGCCAGAGCCTGGAGCCGGTCACTCTGCGATGGGTGTTCGAAGGCGAATACCTCGTCCCCGTAGTTCGGACGATCCCCGTGAGGTAACGGGCCCTTCCGCATCCCATACCTCCCTTTCCCTGAAACGAAATCCGCCGGTACCCCGTGATGGAATCGGCTCACCACTTCGGGAGGGGATTCCCGTAGCTCAGCGGGAATCGGTCAACGACGCGACGGAGTTTCCCGCCGCGGCCTGGATCTCGGACCGTTGGGGATCGGGTTCCGCCGGCGGGGCGTTCATCTTGATATGCCCGCGAGCGGCAACACCGAAGCCGCGAAATCAGGACAACGCCCCATGGCGTGCTGGCGGCGCAATTCCTCCCGGGTGTTCTTGACGGTCATCATGCGCGTCAGTACCGTCGCGGAGTTAACCCGCCCATCACCGGGCCCTGAACAATCGCGACTTGATGGCTGTCCGGACCCAGTGGCACCATGCGGCACATTCTGCCTGGCCACGACATGGCAGCGCCCTCGCCTGGGGATGGATTGACAGAGCAGCGGGGCAGGAGTGAGGGTGCGCCTCCTGCTGGCCCGCGCTATCAGGTGAATGAGTTTCATGGAATACGGGACGTCCTCAGGAGGCGCCGCATGGCAGCGCAGACAAACACCAGAAACGTCATCGTCATCGGCTCCGGCATAGCGGGAACTGCTGCAGCGTTTCGCCTGCGGCAGGCGGGTCACCAGGTGACACTCCTCGAACGTGAGAACTATCTCGGTGGCCGAATGTCCTCATACGTAAAGGTCAACGAAAACGCCCAGTACCGGATCGACCGGGGGGCGAGTTGGCTCTCGCGCAATTACCAGCCCATGATCAAGCTCCTGGAGGAAGCGGGACTCGCCTCGCGCATGCTCCCGTGCTCCAATGAATTGGGTGTCCTACGCGATGGCAGAATTCACCGATTGTCGTTTGTAAGACCCTCGGATTTACTCCGCACGGGACTGCTCGGATGGCGATCCAAGCTCAAGGCGCTGCACCTTCTGCGCGACCTCGCAACGGCACGCCGATCACTGAGCTGGAACGACATGTCGAAGGCCGCCGAGATCGACATCGAGAGCGCCCAGGACTACGCCCTGCGTCGACTCGACCGGCCCTTGCTCGACTATCTGGTGGAACCCCTGTGCAGCACCCAGTTCCTCGCCCCCGCTGACGAGGTCGCCGCCGTCGGGGCCTTCAGCATCATGTGGGGCACCTTCGGGGCGGCGAGCTTCACCTTTGACGGCGGCGTCGGTCAACTCCCCACCCTCCTGCTCGACCTTCCCCTCATGCGCTCCGAGGACGTACGGGTCGAGTTGAACGCGCAGGTGAACGAGGTGAGGCCCCATGAAGGCGGTGTCCAGGTCACCTGGGAGCGCGACGGGACGAGCCACGTCGAGCATGGACACGCGTGCGTCGTAGCCGTTCCAGGACCGATCGCGGCGAACATCGTCACCTCGCTGACCGACGATCAGCGCATCTACCTCACCGGACTGCGCTACACCAACGATGTCCACGTCACTTTCGGACTGCGAGAAGCACCCCGCGAAACGGCTCTGGGCGTCGCTGTTCCCCTCCGTGTCCATCCCGACCTGTGCGTGGTGCTCTACGAGCACAACCTCGGCCCCGGCCGGGCCCCCTCAGGCCGAGGGCTCATCTCCCTCGTGTTCCGGCACCACTGGAGTGCCGCACGTATCACCCTCGACGACACCGCGGTCATCAGGGACTCCCTCACCGCCGTCAACGAAACCCTCCCCGATCTCGCAGCCCACATCGACGAGCACCGCGAGATGGCCGCCGTCCAGCGGTGGGACAGGGCCGTCCTCGCCCGCCCAGCCGGTGGATACCGCGACCTCGCCCGCTTCACCGGCAGCCTCGACCCGCGATCACCGATCCAACTCGCCGGAGACTACTTCGCGTACAGCACCACCAACGCCTCCCTGGCGACCGGTGAGCAGGCCGCACAACGCATCATCGCCGCATCCCATCCCGCACCGTGACCAGCACACCGCGGCCCACGGAGCACACCGCCGGATACGGGGACCACTGAGCGGCCCACGCTTCCTCGGCTGATCCACGGGGAACATCCCCGTGGATCAGCCACGCCACCGTGCCGGGCGTTCTCGATCCGGCGCCACAAGGCTGGAACACCTCAGCACCGCGCGATCAGAACCAGCCCGAAGCCCTCGGCGGCCAGGCGTGGACGGGTCGCCGCGAGCGCCCCTGTCGGCGAGGCGCCGTTCGGCACCGGGATACACCACCGGCGGCGTTCAGGCGGATGTCCGGGCTCTGCTTCCGAACCCGGCGTCCTGACGGCACCCGTGACACAGGCGTTGCCAGAAAGCTGCTCGCAATCGCCGACCTCCCGCACTGTACGAGCCTTGTCTCCCCGCACGGCATCGCCGGGCCGGTCGGGCCGTAACTCAGGTCCTCGTGTGGGGTCTGAGCCGCAGTGTCGTGCCGACCGCGTCAGCGCTGAGCAGACTCCGTACCGGACCAGGCCAGGCGCGCTCGTACTTCGCCCGGTACGCCTCCGAGATCCGGTGGTTGAGGCCGGGCTCGACGGTGAGCTCCAGCCGCACCGGCCAGGCCGTCCCGTCGATCTCGACCCGCGCGGTGCCCGCCAGCCGCGCCATCCGGTACCACTGGCTGTTGGGCCCGAAGGCGGAACGTATGTAGGTGCTCCCGCCGACGTCGACGCACCAGACGGTCCGGGAGACCGAGGCCCCGGCGTGCTGGATGTGGAGGAAGATCTCCTTGCTGCTGCGGGCCATGCCGGTGACTGACTGCATGATCATCCCCCGTCGTGGGCGGTGAGGGTGCCATCGGGGATCGGGACGCCACCCGGACGGCTGGTGGATCCCGCCCGTCCATCCGCTACCGTCTGCCGGTCCCGCCGTGCTGCCGCTCGCGATCCAGTACGTGGGCGGCAGCCGGGACTTGGCCGCCCTGTGCAGGTCACACGCATGAGGTGCCTCCACCGATGCCCATGCCACCGTGCCGGCTGGGCCGACCTGTTCTCGTAGGTCATTATCGCGTAGCCCGCTCGGGTCCCACCCGCCCGGACGGGGCGGAGCGGGCGGGCAGACCAGGGCCCGGCGAGGTTGGACACGTCCCGGTGATGGGCGTTGACCGAGCCGCGCTCAGGACGCGGATGCCAGTACGCCGCAGAATGGCGGTGTGTCCCTACCTCAACGCTGACCGTCGGGAACGGCGGCTGTGTGGTGATCTGCGGCGAGGCCGGGATCGGCAAGTCCGCCCTGCTCGGGTACGCGCGGTCCGCCGCGGGTGTGCGCGTGCTGCGGGCCGAGGGGGCCGAGTTCGAGAGGGACTTCGCCTTCGCCGCACTGCACCAACTGCGCGGGCCGGTCCTCTCCGCAATCGCCGCGTTGCCGGCCTCTCGGCGTGAGGCGATGGGGACGGCTTTCGGGCTGCGGGAGGGCGATACTCCCGACCGCTTCCGCGTGGGCCTGGCCCTACTCGACCTGCTGGCGAACGCCGCGGACAGCGGGGAGCGACTTGAGACGCCATTGACCCCCGTCACACAGGAACAACCCGAACCGGTGCCTCCTCCCGTTCACAGGCGAGAGGAGGCACCGGTTCCTCGGCTACCGCCCAGACAGGCTCAGCCCAGGGCGGCGGGGCAGGCGAACGTCGGTACCGCCGGGAACTCAGCCCCACACCGCGGTGTTTCAGTCGTTGATGCCGTAGTAGTCCGCGAAGAAGCCGGTGATCTCCGTCGCGTACGGCAGCAGTTGGGGCAGATGGACGGCGAGCGCCTCGCGGGTGGCGTCGGCCAGATCCGCGGAGGAGTCGGTGGCCGTGCGGATGTAGGGGTCGAGGCGGCGGATCAGCTCGTAGTTGCTTTGGACGTCGACGGTACGCAGGGCCCCCTCCAGCGGCGGCGCGCCCGCGGGCGGTACGGCGGGCAGAATCCGGGAGACGTAGGTGACCCGGTGCAGCACTCGCCAGCAGGGGGGCTTCCGGTCGCTGTGCCGGGCCTGGCGCAGCGCCGCCGCGTTGGCGTCGGTGCTGTTGGCGAGCCAGAGCGGATCGGCGACCTTGCGGTAGAAGTCATCGAAGTGGTCGGTGTCCTGACCCAGGTAGAAGGTCATGAAGCGGTACGCGTCGACCTTCCCGGGGACCCGGACGGGTTTGCCCGCGGTGTCGTACTTGGGCTGGCCGTTCTCGTACTTCTGCAGATCCCGGGTGGGGGTGCAGGCCACCTCCAGGCTGTGCGAACGGCTCGCCTCCTT
Organism: Streptomyces albipurpureus; assembly: GCF_023701525.1. Lineage (GTDB taxonomy): Bacteria > Actinomycetota > Actinomycetes > Streptomycetales > Streptomycetaceae > Streptomyces > Streptomyces albipurpureus. The sequence continues at coordinate 324,701 of NZ_JAMQAW010000002.1, read as the reverse complement.
GGAGCGCTGGCGGGTGACGCTGATCCCGCCGCCTACCGAGCCGTCCATCTGGAAGCCGATGCCGATACCGGCCACTTCGAAGCCGCCCTCCAGCGAGGCGGTGACCGCGCCGGAGAAGCTGTAGGAGCCCCCGGTGCTCTCCGTGACGACGTCCACGGTCCCGGTGGTCTCGGCGAAGAAGCCGCCGTCGGCGGTCCAGACGTAGGTGTTGGCGATGTTCCGGTTGGCGAACGAGCCCGAGGTCTGGGTGGGCGGGTTCTTCCCCGGCGCACCGGGCGCCGTCCCGACCACGGACTCCAGCACCTGCGCGGCCCGCTCCGCGGTCGGGTCCGCGTCATGGGTCTGCGTCGAGACGCTGGCGTAGTAGTTCTCCAGTTGCTGCCGCTCCCGCGCGATGCGCCGCTTGATGGCGTACGCCTCGCGGGGTTTGAAGTAGCTGTGCTCGCCGCGCTGGGTGGCGTTCGCGTAGGCGGGGTCGAGCACCTTGCCCTGGGCGTTGAAGCCGACCGCGCCGTCCAGCGTGCCCTGCTTGGTGTACTGGGGGTTGAGCGGGAACGTGATGATGTTCCAGTCCTTGGGGATGTCCGGGTTGGGCTGCATCCGGTATGCCACCAGCGCCCCCGAGTGCGCCAGCCGCAGCGCGTACACATCCGCAGTCTCCGACTGCACCAGGGCGTAGCCGTTGTTCGCGGGCACGAATCGGCGGCCGATATCGCTGTTCAGGAGACGGCTCGGGTCCTCCCAACCGCCGGTGAGGGTGGCGGAGGTGTTCCGGGCGGTGCTGGCGCCCTGGGCGACGGTGGTCTCATCCGTCCAGCCGTTGGAGAACTCCAGACTGCCGCCGATCCGGCCCTGGAGCGCGACCTCCACCGCCGGGGTGGCCGTACCGATCCCCAGCGGCGCCATGATCAGCAGCACGCTCTCGTCGATCTCCTCCCCGGCCGAGATGCTGAACGCCACATCGGCGCTGCGCTCCCGGGCGGAGGAGAGGGTGGAGGTGACCTCGTCGGCCTGCTGGAAGACGACGCTGGAGCAGCCGGCCGGGTCGGTGCCCCCGGTGAGGTTCTCCGACGGGACCGGCGGCGCGCCCTCGATATAGCCGATGAGCTGGGGGTCGAACTGCACCTGGCTCACCCATTCGCTGACCAGGTCGCCGACCTTGTAACCCGCGGTCAGCCGCCAGGTCCCGTTCACCAGATGGGAGTAGCAGCGCTTGAGGACGCCGTACGCCTCCCCGCTGCGGGTGTACTGGAGGTCGGCGTACTCGGTGGCCGCCGGAGACGCGCTGATCAGCTCGTGGAACGCGGTTCGGACGCCCGCCAGCGCGGAGCGCACGATGGCGGTGTCATGGGACACCGGGGCGGTGGACAGCACGATCCGGGGCCGGCCGCTGTCCGTGCCGATCGCGAGATTGTTCCCGCGCAGGGAGTGGTCGCGGACGGCGTCGGAGGCCGTGGTGCCGGTGTCGGTGTCGAAGGGCCAGTAGGCCACCAGGTCCTGCTTGTCGCCCTTGAGACGGGTGAACAGATTGTCGAGCAACTGCTCGGGGGTGCGGGCGGTGCGCCAGAGCCGCACTTCTTCCAGGGTCCCGCCGAGGGTGTCGGTGACCGCACGTCCGGTCCGGGTCTTGCCGCCCAGGGTGAGCTGGTCCTCTTCATCTGCCTCGAACAGCGGGTTGTCGCTGAGGAAGTCACAGGGGATGGACTGTCCGTTGCGGTAGACCTGGAGGGAGCCGGCGGCCGGGTCGGGGTCGGCGGTCCAGCGCGCCCCCCGCAGCTTGAGATCCTGTCCGGCCGCGGTGTCGGCGCTGGTGTTGCCGGTGTTCTCCTCGAAGGTCCAGCGGCCCAGCAGCCCTTCGTCCCGGGGCTGGATCGCGGTGCCGAGCTGATTGGTCTCCCGGGCCTTGCCCCAGATCCGGACCTCGCCGATGGTCCCCTTCAGCCCATTGGCCACGGTGCCCTCCCGGGCCCGGCCGATCTCCAGTGCTCCGTCGTTGCCGCGCGGCCCGGCCCCGTCATAGCGGCTGGTGCCGATCTCGACGCCGTCCACCACGAACCGGATGTCGTCCCAGGCCTTGGCGTCCACCCGCTCCACGACATCGACGGTCTTGGTCTGGGTCGCGCCGCTGGTGTCGGTGTAGGTGATCTGCTTGGGGGCCTTCACCTCCTGGGTGGCGCGGCCCGCCTTGCGCACCACCGCGAACCGGTGGAATCCGGCGGTCACCGCGGAGGCGGAGGTGAGGCGGCGCACGCTGGGCCCCGGCTCCTCGAACGCGAACTCCAGCTTCCCGTTCGCCAGTACCGAGAACTGGTACGGGACGCTGCCGCCCGCTCCGTCGCCGAGCCGTCCCTTGGAGACCAGCCCCTGCCGGGTGCCGAGGGCGTCCACGGTGCCGAACACCTCGATGGTCAGATCCCCCGTCACATCGAGGGCGTCGGAGTCGGGGGTGTCCGCCCAGGAGGACCCGTCGAACGACAGCGCCCAGGACTGCTCGTGCACGACCGCCAGATGCGCCCAGTCGCCGACCGGATATGTCTCCCGGCTCCTGCGGTACCTGTTGGCCACGCCCGCCTGCACCTGGTAGGTCGAGATCGCGGAACTGCACTGGGCGCCCGTGCCCCCGGCGCCGGTGCTGCCCCAGACCCCGCCGTTTCGCTGCTGCGCGCTGAGATCGGGGAACTGGTTCATCTGGTCGCGGGTCCGGTCGTAGATCCACGCGCCGGTCAGCCCCGGTTCACGGGGCGGGACCCGGCGGTTCCTGGCGGCGTCGACATCGGCGTCGGACCGTGCCCTGTTCCAGGTCCGCAGTTCGGCCAGCCTGCCCGAGAAGCACCGGACGGTCCCGCTGTCGGAGCGGCCCACGATGAGCTGGTTCGTGCCGCTCGGGAGCGTGGCGGCGGTGCGGCGCGCGACCTCCACCCCGTCCCGCACGATGGTCTGGACCCGGGTGGTGCGGTCGAAGGCGACCGCCCAGTGGTGCCAGTCGCCGTCGGGGTAGGCCGTGGTGGTGGTTAGCACCTCCCCGGTGAAGCCGAAGCTGAATTTGCCGTCGGCGGTGAACCCAACGCTCAGTCCGTTCGTCCCGATCGCCACGATGGTGTCCGGGACCGTCCGCCCGGTAGTGCGCTGGAGCCAGCACTCGATGGTGAAATCGGTGCCGGTGGGGTCCGCGCCGGGAATCGCCATGGCGATGTCGGTACCGTTCAGAACGATGCCGCCGCCGACCGGCTCGGGGGAGAGGCCGAGCCCGGCCTTGGTCGCTTCGCTCTTCAGATGCAGTACCCGGGAGCGCCCGGCGACGAGGGACGTGGGGTTGACCCAGGCCTCGAAGGTCAGGTCGCCGGCTACGGTGACCTGGCCGAGCCGGTCGGTGGGCAGCGACAACCAGTGGTTGTATCCGTCGAGGGCGAACGCGCGGCCCGGGGAGTCGCCGCGCCAGCGGCTCCCGTGGCCGGTCACCCGCAGGGTCGCCGTTCCGTTCGGCACGGAGAGGTCGCCCTTGTCGGCGCTGACCGTGATCCAGCGGGAGCCCTCGGCCAGGGAGACCCCCGGCCGGGTGGAGGTGGCGCGGTCGGTGTCGTAGCGGACCAGCGACACCGGGGTGCCGGTCGTGACGCCGGCCGGCGGCGAGGGAACCACCCGTAAAGTGGTCGACCCCACCGGGGCGGCCGTGTTCACCAGATAGTTGGTGCTCCCGATCCGCACATACGACGGGGCGGGGACGGCGAGGCGGCTCGCCTGGGAGAGGGTCACCTGGTCGCCGGAGACGCTGGCGACCGTGCCCACCTGCACCGGTTCGTCCGTGCTGCCGTTGACGGCGGCGGCGAGGTCCCGGGCCCGGCGGGGCAGCCGGGGGAAGGTCTCCGTCTCCGTCCCCCGGGTGACGGTCAGTTCGCACAGTCCCGCCACGGCCGCGTTGTTCACCAGGCAGTCGGCGACCCTGATCTGGGTGCCGGTGAGGTCGACTCCGGGGTCCCGGGCGGTGAAGAGCGTGGTCAGCCCGTTGCCGACGAGCTGATGCACCCCGCGTACGGCGGAGGTGTCCAGATAGGCGGCGAAGAACTGGCCGTTCGTGCCCCGGAAGTAGAGCGCCACCCGGCCCGTGGCGCTGTCCATCAGATGGGGAGTGGAGGAGCCGCGGGCGAACTTCAGCAGGGCGCCCGCGCTGCTCAGTCCGCTCGCGTCGATGCCGATGTGCGGCACCGGCAGCACCAGGTCTCCGGCGCCCTGCAGACCGGCCGTGATCCGGGCCAGTTCCTCGCGGGCCGCCGTCAGTTCCGCCCGCTTGACGGCGGCGTCCTGGCCGCGCTGCGCCAGGGTCACGGTGAGCACGGCGAGCCGGTCGACCTTGACCTTGAGTGCCTGGTCGGGCGCGACGCCGACCTTCTCGATCTGGAAGCGCCGCGCCTGCTGGTCGCTTCCCTGGACGCCGGCCCCCAGCCAGAGGGTGCTGTTGATGCTCTGGAGCTGGAAGTCGGTGCCCGGGTTTCCCCTGACGGCCCACTGGGCGGAGGCGGGGATGGTCCCGGTGAGCGAGCGGCTGACGAGTTTGACCGTGCCGCCCGCGGTGTTGTTCTCCGGCTCGGCGACCAGATTGGCGGAGCCGATCCGCACCAGTGCGACCACGGCGTTTCCGTAAGCCGCGGCGGTACCGGGGACGCGCGTCAGCTGCCACTGCGCGGGGGTCCGCGTCAGCGCCAGCGACTCGCCGGCGGTCCCGGCAGGGCTCGACAGGAAGGTGGCTGTCGCCGGGTCGTCGACGGCGCCGGTGGACACCCGGAGCCGGACGATCCACTTGGATGGATCGTTGCCCGCCACCAGGTTGGCCGTCTCGATCTCCGACTCCAGGCCCGCCTTCTCGGTCTCCTGGGCGCGGATGTCGCTCTCGATGGCGATGAGTTGATCCACGAGCTGGGTGATCTTGTTGTTCTGGGTCGTGATCTGGTCGGTGCTCGCCGCCGCCGGAACGCTGACATCGGTCAACGGCAGCACATCGGGGACTGCGGCGAGCCGCCCGTCGGCACCGACCCCGAAGTCGATCGCCGCGATATGAGCGTCGGCCGTCGGGCTCCCGGTCGGGCGCGTCGCGAAGGCCAGCAGCACCCGGGCCTGCCGCTTGGCGGGCTTGACGGCCTCCTCGTACCCGGAGGCGACCTCTTCCTGCTGGTAGTACAGCGCGGCCGACAGCCCGGAGACCACATCGCGCCCGGTGACGGTGAAGCTGTCGCGGCGGACCCCGGGGTGGTCGCTGACCGGGGCCTCGGAGGTGACCCAGGTCCCCCCTGCGGTGAGCGTGCCGTGGGCGGCCGTGTCGGTCTGGTCGTACACGGCGGTCCCGACGCCCTCGTCCAGCCGGTAGTAGCCGATCAGCCCCGGTTCGTTGCCGATCAGCCGGTACCCCCGCTCCTCCGCCAGCTCCGCCTGCGAGCGGGCCCGGCTCCAGATCCGCACCTCGTCGACGATCCCGTTGTAGAAGCCGCCGGACTGCGCCGAGCCGATCCGCAGGGCCGCCGTGCTGTCGTTGGGGTAGGCGAGCGCGGCGCTCGCGCTGTAGGCCCCGTTGACGTACAAAGTGGCGACCGTGCCGTCGAAGGAGGCCGCGATGTGCGCGTAGGTGCCCGCCGGAACGGTCTGGCTGGAGGTGACGGAGCCGCCGCTGTGATCCAGCACCACCTGACCGGTGTTGGTGATCCGCAGCTGGAATCCGCCCTGACCCGACCCCGCCCAGCGCGCGACCACGGGACCGCCCGCCGTCTGGGGCCGCACCCACGCCTCCACCGCGTACGCCTTGCCCTGGAACTTCAACGCGGTGGCCGCCCCGAGATCCACATACGCACTGCTGCCGTTGAGTTGGACCGCCGTCTCGGCGAGCTTGCTGTCCGGGCTGACCGGGACCAGAGGCAGCCCGGTGAACGGGCAGGTGCCCGGCGCCCGCTCGAACACCGAGCCCCTGTAGTCGGCGCTTGGACTGGTCCAGTACCGGCTGCCCTGGGTGTTGAACAGCCCGTCCTCGCCCTGTTCGACGTTGAACGAGTCAAGGCGCCCGGTGCTCCGGTTGTGGGCGAAGAACTGCCACCGCTGACGCCCCTGCACCTCGGTGGGGGTGAGCAGCGCCGCGAACCGGCCCTCCGCCAGGTTCCGGATGAACGCCAGCTCCTGCGTCGGCTCGTAGAACGGCCTGCCGTCCATATCGGTCGCGCCGAGACTGTCCTTGGCCGACCCCGGCTCGCTCTTGTGCCTGCTGCGCCGGAAGCGCACCTCCGACACCGGCTTCAGCCGACCGTCGACCAGGAGGAACCGGTCGCACAGCAGGGTGTCGGCGACCACCGGCACCTTCGCCCCGCCCGAGGTGATGAAGTCGGTACGCGAGCTGTCAGCGGAGGAGCCGCCATCGGCGAGCGCGTGCACCGCGTCCGCGTGGGCCGAGCCGATCGCCTGGCGCAGCACCACCACATGGGTGCCGTCCGAGATCACCTGGAACGGCGCCGCGGCGGTCAGCCGCGCGGTGCTCGACAGGAAGACGTCGGTTTCGTCCGGAGTGAGCTCCTGGCCCTCCGCCGCCTCGGTCCGGCCGCCCTTCTTGACCACGGGCATCGCTGTCGCGCCCACCAGGGCGTAGCCGACTCTGACGATCTCGTCGGGAAACGGCAGCTCGACGGGGTTCTCGGACCAGTAGGCGGCGTCCAGTTCGCCGCGCTTCTCGTCGTACACGGAGAGGTCGAGCACGGTGTAGAGGACCCGCCGCCTGTCGTCCAAGGCGAAGGCGAGGGCGGTCCCCTGGTGGCGCACCATCGTGGTGTGTACGTAGGTCCGGTCGCTGTAGATCTTCAGCACACTCTGATCGGCTGTCATCGGTCATCCGTCCTGGTTCACACATGCTCGGGGCATGGGGGAGCGGTGGGCATGACGAACTCGCGGCCGGCGCGGCCGCACATCTGGAGCGGGAGAACGAGTGACAGTGGAGCATGGAGCCCCACCCGCCGAAAATCGAACAGGCCGTCAATGGCCAATAAAAGTAGGAACATGCATTTATACATCTACATAGAGTCGTTTGTTCGTTCGGTTATGGAGCGTGTGAACCAATCCGGATGTCAGGGGGGACCGAAACCGGTGCTGTCAGACGTCCCCCTCCGCCTTTCGCCAGCGTGCGGCAGGGGCTTCGGCCGGCAGTGGTCGACCACGTCCGGAAGCCGCAGCCGGACGAATCGCACGACGGGACCTGCCCTTGGGCGTCCCTTTGGGCGTCCTTCCGGGCGTCTCGAAGGCCGGCCGCCATCGTGGGCGTTTCGGGTGGTTGGTCTTCCCTCAAGGAGGCACGACGCCACCGGCTCCCTGGCCATCAGCGACCAAGCACCCACCGCCACGTGAACCCGTTCGCCGCGCACGCGGGCAGCCGAGGCATCCTCGATGCGCTCGACACCCTGGTGGCGGCTTTGGAGGCCGCTCTCAACCTTGTGCTAGATCCTTGTGCTAGATCTCGAACGTCTCGGACTGCCTGCGGGACCTGTCTCCCGGTGAGTCGTCCACCTACGTCCGCGCGTAGAGGAAGGTGACTGAGACGATCGCCCGGGCGGCACTGTGCCTGATCTCCTTCGTCACCTTCTCGTCCACCGGGCTGACGGTGCGTCAGGCGGCGGCGAAGTAGTCCCAGTCGTCCTTCTTCACCGGTTCCAGAATCGCCGAGCACTCCACGGGGTGCGTCTCCGCCGCCCCGCGGCCGCACCTTCGACGGCGGGATCGGCGGCTTCGCGATCTCCCGCGATCCGTTGGGAACGACTCAACTCCACCCACCCCGCCCCATGGCCAGCCCAACCACCGCCTCACCGCATCGGACACGGTCCTAGATGAAGTTCTTGTTGATCAGGAGGTCCAGGATGTCAGTGCGGTAGTTGGGGAAGTCCATCGGCACGATGCCGAAGCGGGCTCGCTGATTCCTTCTGGGGTCCAGGTACGCGTAGACGCTCGGAAAGATCTTCTCGGCACCGATGGAGGGATTGGGGATGGGGCCCTTGGCGGTGCTGGTGAAGTTGACGAACATCTTGGACGTGCTCTGGTCGTAGAAGGCTCTGTCGAAATGCGCGACGATCGCCCTCCTCTTCGCATCGTCCGAAACGTTGTACTGGTCCTGGATGTCGCAGTTGTTGCCCCACCTGAGGGTCGCCCAATCGTGGGTGAAGTCGGTGAGGAGCACGACCTTCCCGCGGGCTTGTCCCAGGGTGGGCCACGACGGGTTGGTCCAGAAGAGCGAGCGGAAGCCCATGGACGGGTCGTCCAAGTGCCAGTTGAAGCGGCGCTTGAATTCCTCCGCGTTGAGCTTGTTGCCGCCGCTGTACTCGTTCTTGATTCGCATGACGACTACTTCGCCCGGGTTGCTGCGGAGGAAGCTTCTGCAGTCGCTGAGAACGTCCTGGTAGCGCTTGTACATGTAGACAGGGCCGTGGTAGAGGCCCATCTCGTTCGCAGTCCCCGCCAGGCCGTTCAGGCGGATGTCGAGGAATCGGATGCCGTTGCCGAGCTGCGTCGGCAGGTTCCAGTCCTGGCATTTGGGGATGGCTCCCCCAGTGATGGAGCACGTGTTGTGGGTGCCGGGGATCGTCAGACTGGTGATGGGCAGGCTGCTGGAGAGAGAGCTCATCCACGACCGGTAGGCCCAGCTCGCGGCAGTGGCCGCACTTGGAATGCCGAGCACCGCGGCGGTGGCGAGGCCGCCGGCACCGGCTCCCCACTTCAGAACGTCACGACGGGTAGGGGACATCTGCACACTCCAGTTCGACAAGGGAATTACCGCATTTTCTGGGCGTACTGTCGTCCGCCCTGCCCGCGCGGGGGCTTCGAGCTCCTCCGCGAAACGGGTTCTGCTCTACTCTGAAATTGCTCGGTGGCTGTCTCCGAAACGGATGAGGCGGCTGTACGCCCGGGGCGAGAACCTGTCTGTACGAGCGCCGGGCCGGACCGGCGTCCGGGTAGACCCGCGGCGCGACGCCGCGAACCTTCCCCCACCGGATACCCCCGCGGCGGGGGCCACTGGCAGGGTCCCCCTGGAGGCGGGACGGAACAGCCTGGATTCAGGCAGGAACACCTGCTTCGTCCCGGCGGCGCCCGGCCGTGCGCGCTACCGCCCCCGCCCAGCGGATACGGAGCCGGCCTGGTCGTTCATCACGCAACCGACCGAGACCGGGGGTATCGCGGGTGTGTCCAGCCTGGCCGGAACTCCTTGCCCTTGGCCGCTGCTGCGGGTCCGGGGTATCGGTGCCCCTGCCGCCCGTCGCCGCTCTCCCGGAACGTGTCATAGCAGGTGGTCTTCCGCGTGCCGGGGCCGGCGACGCAGTGGGGCCTGTGCGGCACGGACCGGTGCCGGTGACGTGAACACCGCCGCGCACGCGGCGGCCACGAGCCCGGTCACACCAGCTCTCACTCTCACGCTTTGCCTCATCTCCCGGCAGAGGTGTTGCAGCCATCTGGCCACACCAGCACGGCCGTTCACCCGGTGATCCTTCCAGCGAGAGAGAGGGACAACCGGCCCCGGAGGTTGCCTCACCCCCGTCATCCGGCTCGCCTACTCAAGGAGACCGGCGGAACCTGGGGCCGGCACACCACAGAGACCACGGACGGTTACCAGCAGGCCGGGTCCCCGGGGAAACGGCGACTGTTGACTACGCGAGCCCGTCAGCGGACATTCCCGCGAGCTCGGAGGCGTTCCCCGCTGCTTCCGCGACCCGGCTACGTCATCAGGAAGAGGCCGGATTGGGTATGGCTGTGGATGAGTACAGCGGGCGATCGGGGGGCGAGCCAAGGGGGAGTCCTTTCATGAGTGGGGTATCGACTGGTGCGGGAGATGTGGTCGGCGTGGGGTTCTGGCCTTGGGAGTTTCACCGCCACCCACCGCTCGCCCGGTGAGCGTCCTGAAAGACCTGGCCCATCCCGCCCTTCGCCGAGCTTGCCCGTGATCTCGTAGACCCCGACCCTGCGGGGGTCGAGCGGACCGGGTGCCCGCATGAACACTCCCCACATCAGCAACGGGCATCCAGAAGACCACTTCGGCGGGCGTACCAGGTGGAGAAGGGCTGCGGGCAACGTGCGAAGAGGCGACCGTCCGGAAACAGACCATCCCGGACGGCCACCCGCGTGCGATATCTGAACCAGGCCCGTTGTTCAATGACGCCTGATGGGCGGGTTCACGGTTTCAGGCATTGCCGCTCCGGCGAACGGTCACCCGCCACGGGAGCGAGGTGGGCAACCGGTGCCCGACGTCAGCATTCGTAGGCGTAGTCCGCCCTGCCGTCCGCAGCGTCCCAGTAGACGGTCTGAGTCCGCCCAGCATTGATCGCGACGCAGGAGGGATCCCACGCCCAGTCAACCGAGACTGTGGCGTTGATGCGGTAGTTGCAGATGTTCTTGATCTGGGCCCTGCCAGCAGAGTTGCTGACCAGGGACGCGCAGCCTGCTGCCGAGGCGATAGGGGTGGTGCCACTGGTCGACCGGGCTGGCTGCGCGGTCGAGGCTCGGTTCTCGGACGGCGCCGGCGCTGCCTGTGCGGCGGTGGTTCCACCGGCCAGCAAGGCGGCTCCAGTCGCAAGACTGGTGAGCAGAATTCGTGTCCGCATGATGCTTCTCCACTTCTTGGTTACGGATCGACGCCTTCCTGGCCTCGTGACCAGGTTCCGCGGCGCCTTATGGTGCGGAGCTGTGCGTATCGAGGCGGGTGCTTGCCCACCCCGGGCCCCACGACCGTTGCCAGGACGTTCGCTTGGGGGTGTCCATCCACTTGATGCCTAGGCGATGGCAATACCGATTTCAGCTGGTGGAGCATTGTGTGGGAAGCCTGTTTCGTGCTGTCCACACAATGCGCGGGGCGGTTCGATGAAGGTGTCGGGCACCGGCCCTACGGAGGGCTTCAACGCTGTGATCGGGAACGGGGTGGGGTGGCGTGGTGGTGGGTCGTCGGGAGCGTCCGCTGGATCCGAAGGCGGGGCCGGTGGAGCGGTTCGCTTACGGGCTGAGGGAGTTACGGGCCGCGGCAGGTGGCCCGACGTACCGGGCGATGGCGGTCCATGCGCGCTACTCGGCGAGCACGCTCGCCGCCGCAGCGAGGGGGGACGAGCTGCCTTCCCTTCCTCTGGCGCTTGCGTATGTGACGGTCTGCGGCGCAGACCCGCAGGAGTGGGAGACACGATGGCGCGAGACAGCCCGCGCGGTAGGGGAGCAGGCGGTCCGGGTCGTCGACGACGAGTCCGCTCGGGAAGCCCCGTATCGAGGGCTTGCCCGATACGAGCCTGGTGACCAGAACCGGTTCTTTGGCCGCGAGGAACTCCTCGGCCAGCTCGTCGAACTTCTCGCAGAGCATCGCTTGGTGCTGCTCGCCGGTGCTTCTGGCAGCGGCAAGTCGTCACTCCTGCGGGCAGGGCTGGTCCCCAAGCTGCAGGTCCCGGAGAGCACACCGCTAGCGTGTGCGGGGATCCGGTTCATCACGCCGGGCTCTCTGCCCGCAACCACCCACGCCCACGTACTCACCCCCGCGCCGGGCTCGGGCAGAACAGGTACGGAAAGCGCCGGGATCAGCGTTGGCCCGCCCCAACCTGGAGCCATCCGAGCCGGGGCGCACGCCCGAGACATCATCGTCGTGGTGGATCAGTTCGAGGAGGTCTTTACCCTCTGCAAAGACCAAGACGAACGCGCCCAGTTCCTTGACCTGCTCCTCGCCGCGCGTGAGCCCGGCAGCGGGCTGCGCATCGTCATCGCGGTCCGTGCCGATTTCTACGGGCCGTGCACCGAACATCCCGGGTTGGCCGAGGTGATGCGGACGGCTCATCTCGTCATTGGCCCGATGACCACGTCCGAACTCCGACAGGCAGTCGTAGGCCCTGCACGGTCAGCAGGTCTGATCGTGGAGCGAGAGCTGACCGCACGCATTGTCCAGGAGACGGCGGCGGAGCCCGGGGGTTTGCCACTCATGTCCCACGCCCTCCTGGAAGTCTGGCGCCGCCGGCGCGGCCGTACCCTCACCCTGGCCGCGTACGAAGCCATCGGCGGTGTCCACGGCGCCGTCGCCGATACCGCCGAACACACCTACAACCAGCTCACCCCAAGCCAGCGCACAGAAACCCGCCGAATTCTGCTCCGCCTCATCACCCCCGGCGATGGAACTCCCGACACCCGCCGCCCCGTCAACCGGCGGGAACTCAATCCCGGCCCGGAGCAACCCCCTGCACTCGCCAGGACAGGCGACCCCGACGACACCACACTGGTAGTCGAGCGGTTGACCCGGGCCCGGCTGCTCGTCCTGGACGGTGACACCGTCGACCTCATCCATGAGGCGCTGATCACCGCCTGGCCGCGCCTGACCGACTGGGTCCACGAAGACCGGCACCGCCTGCGCCTGCACCGCGCCCTCACCCACGCGGCTGACAGCTGGCACGACCTCGGGCGCGACACCGGAGCCCTCTACCGAGGCGTACGCCTGGCCGAAACCCACGAGACGTTCCGCACTCACGCACGGACGGGTGAACTCACCTCCCTCGAAGACGAGTTCCTCGCCATCAGCTACCACCGCCAACAGGCCGCCGTACGCCGCACCCGGCGTACCAATGTCATCCTGGCCTGCATGCTGGCCCTGGCACTTCTGGCGGCCGGCGTTGCCTTCTGGCAGCGACAGACCGCCCTCACCTCCCAAAGGGCGGCTGTGGCCGCGCAGCAGACGGCGCTGTCCCGGCAACTGGCCGCCCAATCAACAGCCCTACTGCAGACGAACCCTGACCTCGCTTCGCTCCTGGCTGTCCAGGCCTACCGGACCAGTCCCACCACCGAAGCCACCGCCGGTCTGCACAAGGCCGCAGCCCTCCCACTCCAACACCTCTTCACCGGCCACACGGGCGGCGTCTCCTCGGCTGCGTTCAGCCCTGACGGCCGCACCCTCGCCACTGGAGGCGGCGACAGATCCGTACGGCTGTGGGATGTGGCGTCCAGAAGAGTCCGACACACTCTCACCGACCACCTCGGCGGTGTTGCTGCGGTGGCGTTCAGTCCAGACGGTCATACCCTCGCGACCGTGAGCAGCGTTGGGTCCTTGCGGCTGTGGGATGTGGCGTCGCGGAAGCTCCGGCGCACCATCCCCGGCCACAAGGGCGGAGTCTTCTCCATGGCGTTCAGCCCTGACGGCCGCACCCTCGCCATCGCTCCCGAGTCCGAGGACGTGGTGCTGTGGGACATGGTCACCGGGAGAACCCGACACACCCTTCCCGGACAGACAAGCTACACAGCCGGCGCTGCCTCGGTGGCGTTCAGCCCTGACGGCCGCACCCTCGCCGTCGGGGCAATGGATGGGAAGAACGGGAAGGTGGTGCTGTGGGATGTTGCCACCAAAAGGATTCAGCAGATCCTCCCCGGCCACACTGACGGCGTTCTCTCGGTGGTGTTCAGTCCTGATGGTCGTACTGTCGCGACTGCCAGCTTCGATACGCACGTTCGGTTGTGGGATGTGGCGTCGAGCAGGGTCCGGCACACTTTCACTGGTTACACCGGTGTCTTCTCGTTGGCGTTCAGTCCTGATGGTCGTACCCTCGCCACCGCCAGCTTCGACACAACCGTACGGTTGTGGGACGTGGCCACCAGAAAGATCCAGCGCGTTCTTACCGGTCACACCGGCGACGTTGCCTCGGTGGTGTTCAGTCCCGACGGCCGCAACCTCGCTACTGCGAGCAGCGACGGGTCCGTACGTTTATGGGATCTAGCCAGCAGTAGAGCCAGGCACACACTCACGGGCCACACCGACGAGGTAGCTACGGTGGTGTTCAGTCCCGACGGCCGTACCCTCGCTACCGCCGGCGGCGACGGCACCGTTCGGTTGTGGGATGTGGCATCGAGGAGGGTCCGGCACACCTTCACTGGTTACACCGGTGTCTTCTCGTTGGCGTTCAGCCCCGACAGCCGTACCCTCGCCGTCGCGCCAGAAGAGGGGGAATTGGTTCTGTGGGATGTTGCCACCGGTCACCTCCGACACACTCTCACCGGCCATAGGGGCGGTGTCGCTTCTGTAGCGTTCAGCCCTGATGGCCGAACCCTCGCCACGGCAAGCGCTGACGGGCCCGTTCGGTTGTGGGATATGGCGTCGAGGAGGATCCGGCACACTTTCACTGGTTACACCGGTGTCTTCTCGGTGGTGTTCAGTCCTGATGGTCGTACCCTCGCCACCGCCAGCTTCGACACGACCGTACGGCTGTGGGACGTGAAGTCCAAAGGGATCCGGCACACACTTGCCGGCCACACCGACGACGTTGCCTCGGTGGCGTTCAGCCCCGACGGCCAAACCCTTGCTGTCGGCGCCCAGGGCGAAGACTGGGCAGTGTGGCTGTGGGATGTGGCCACCGGCCAGACGCGTAGTAACACTTTCCTCGGCTACACCGGCGGCGGCTTCTCGTTGGCGTTCAGTCCTGACGGCCGTACCCTCGCCACCGGCGCGGCCTCCTTCAACGATGGCGATGACCGGGCGGTGCGGCTGTGGGATGTGGCCACGGGCCAGACGCGCAGTAACAGCTTCCCCGGCCATACGGGTGGTGTTCTCTCGGTGGCGTTCAGTCCCGACGGCCGTACCCTCGCCACCGCCGGCGACGACGGCACCGTACGGCTGTGGGATGTGTTCCTTCCCGGCCCGGACGAAGCGATACACAAGATCTGCCGGGCACTCCACCGAGACTTCACCCGCACCGAACGGTCGTTGTACCTGCCGGATCGAAAGCGCGGCGCCGTCTGCCCACCGCGGACAGGTGTGTGAACGCGGCGCTGCGTTGGATAGCACAGATCGCCTACGCACCCCGCCTCGTGGCCTCAGGGGCTCATCAGTCGCCTTCGTCATCGGCCATGGCCGCCTCATATGCCTGCAGGGTCTGGATGAACATCTGCCGCTGTTCGGGGGCCAGGGGGTTCAGTGCCTGACGCCAGGCACGCGCTCCCCGTGACAGCCAGCTGTTGATGGCTGGTCGTTTGCTGTCGGTGATGCTGACGATGCGCCGACGCCGGTCCAGTTCGTCCTCGCGCCGCTCCAGGATGCCCTTCCGACTGAGCTCGCCGACCATGAGGCTCGCGGTGGTCGGGGCGACCTCCAGGCGGGCGGCCAGATCGTTCACGGTCATCGGGCCGTCGAACAGTAGACAGGACAGAAGCGACAGGTGCCGCGGCGCGAGCGCGAGCGACTGGAGTTCCTCAGGCACCCGGATCCGCTTCGCCCGCCCAACCATGCGGGGCATGAGCAGCAGCAACGCCCTGATTGCCTCGTCGACCGCCGGTTCGGATCCGTCCTGGTTTGCCTTGCGGCCCCGGCCCTTGATTGACATCGGCCATCTCTCCATTTAGCTTTAACTGCAAAGATACTTTGTTTACGAAGTGAAATTGTCCTCATGGTAGCGAACCATCTGAACGGAGCCGTGATGCCGCACTTCGAGGGGCCTGGGTTGCGTAAGCAGTACACCGCCCATCCGCGGCTGCGGAACTCTGCCTGCTTCTCCCTGGCGCGGCAGGTCAGTTTGCCTTGGCCTAGCCGGCGTTGTCTGGGAGAGGATTCCGGTGCGGGTGGAGGATTGCTGTCCCCGCGACGGCTATTCCGGTCTCGTCGCCCGCGTGAATGGTGATCGGCCCCGTGGTCCGGACGGTGATCGGTGTGCTCAAACCGTCGGTGGTGAGGAGGATCAGGGCGTCGTGTCCGTGGTAGCGCACCTCGGTCACGCGGGCGCGGGTGCCGGATGCCTCCGAGGCGGGGACGAGTCGCAGCTGCTCCGGGCGCAGGATGACGGTGCCTGTCCGAGTTCCCTCCGGTGTGGGTTCGGTCAGGGGAATGCGGCCGAGGACGGTGATCGCGTGGCTCGCTTTGACCCTGGCGGGCAGCAGGACGGCCGCTCCGATGAAGGAGGCGACCCAGGTGTCCGCGGGCCGTGCGTACACCTCCTGGGGGGTGCCGGTCTGTACGACCCCACCGTCGCGGATCACGGCAATCCGGTCCGCGGACGAAAGGGCCTCTTCCTGGTCGTGGGTGACGAGGAGGGCGGTGGTGCCCGCTGCCCGCAGCGCGGTGCGGACATCGGAACGCAGCCCGGCGCGCAGGGCGCTGTCGAGCGCGTTGAAGGGTTCGTCGAGCAGTACCAGTGCCGGGCGGGGGGCCAGTGCGCGGGCGAGGGCGACGCGCTGTTGCTGACCGCCGGACAACTCGTGCGGCATCCGGGTTCCGTAGCTGCCGAGACCGACGAGTTCCAGCATCTCGGCGGCCCGGGCCCGGCGTTCGGCACGGCCGACGCCCCGGAGTCCGAAGGCCACGTTCCGGGCGACGTCCATATGGGGGAAGAGGGCTCCCTCCTGGGCGACGATGCCGACGCCGCGGCGCTCCGGCGGTACGTGGACGCCGGGACCGCTGACCGTGCGCTCGCCGAGGGAGATCTCGCCCGTGTCCGGTGTGAGGAACCCCGCTATGACCCGCAGGAGGGTGGTCTTTCCGCAGCCGGACGGGCCGAGCACGGCGGTCAGTTCACCGTCGGGGACGGTGAGGTCGAGGCGGTCGAGGACCCGTGCGCCCCGCCCGTACGACGTGGTCACCGCGGTTACGCGCAGTCCGGTCATGTGCGCCTTCCGAGCAGGTACGAGGGTATGGCGGCGAGCAGGACGATGGCCGCGGCGTAGGGCGCCGCACCCGCGAAGGCTCCCGCCCCGGTCTCCGTCCACAACCGGGTGGCGAGGGTGTCGGTGCCGGTGGGGCGGAGCAGCAGGGTCGCCGGGAGTTCCTTCATGATGACGACGAAGGTGAGGGCCGCGCCGGCTCCGATGCCAGGGGCCGCCAGGGGGACGGTGATCTCGCGCAGGACGTTCAGGGGCGAGCGGCCCAGGGAACGTGCCACGTCCTCCAGCACGGGCGGGGACTGGAGAACCGCGGCGCGGGCGGATGCCACCGCGACCGGCAGGAACAGCACGACATAGGCGGCGATCAGGAGGGGGAGCTCCTGGTAGAGCGGGTAGGCGTAGCGGACCGAGAAGAAGACCAGGGCGAGGCCCACGGTGATTCCCGGCACGGCGTGCCCGGCGTACACGGATTGCTCCAGGAACCGGGCTGCCCGTCCCCGGTGGCGGGCTGCGAGCACACCCACCGGCAGTGCGAGCAGGGTGGTGACGGCCGCCCCGGCCGCGGCGACGGTGAGTGTGGCGAGGGTGGCGGACCACAGGCGTTGCGGGTCCCAGCCGGAGTTGCCGATCGTGAGCCAGTATCCGAGGGTCGCGAGGGGGAATCCCACGGCCGCCGCGGAGACGGTGGTGCACCAAACGAGCGCGGGAACCCTCCACCAGCCGAGGCTGAGGGGGACCGGTGGGCGGGCGCTGCCCCGCCCGGTACGGGCGTGGCCGGCGCGGCCGCGGGTGCGGTTCTCCGCCATCACGAGCAGCACGGTCATGGTGACCAGGACACAGCCGAGGACGGCGGCCGGGGTCCGGTCGAAGCTGGCCTGGTAGGAGGAGTGCACCGCCCGGGTGAAGGTGTCGTAGCGCGTGATCGACACCGAGCCGAAGTCGGAGAGTACGTACAGGGCGACGAGGATCGCTCCGCCTGCCGCGGCGGGCCGCAGCTGCGGAAGGGTGATCCGCCAGAAGACGCGGAACGCCCCGCTGCCCAGCGACCGTGCCGCTTCTTCCTGCGCGGGGTCGATACCGCGCAGCGCCGCTGCGACCGGCAGGAACACATAGGGGGAGCAGGCGAAGGTCAGGGTGATCGCCGCGCCGGGCAGACCGGCCAGCGAGGGCGCTGCGGATATCCAGGTGAAGGCCGCCACATAGCTCGGCACCGCCAGCGGCAGGGTGGCGAGCACTGCCCAGAGCCTGCGGCCCGGTAGACGGGTGCGGACCGTCAGCCAGGCGAGGGAGACACCGAGCACCAGGCAAGCGAAGACGACGATCGCGGTCAACTGGAGGCTGCGAACGAGGAGTTCGAGGGTGCGGCGCTCGGTGACGATGTCCCAGGCATAGCCCCAACCGTGCTCCATCGCTCGTACGCCGAGGTAGCCGAGCGGCAGAA
The DNA here is from genome assembly GCF_023701525.1 of Streptomyces albipurpureus. Taxonomy (GTDB): domain Bacteria; phylum Actinomycetota; class Actinomycetes; order Streptomycetales; family Streptomycetaceae; genus Streptomyces; species Streptomyces albipurpureus. The sequence continues at coordinate 306,664 of NZ_JAMQAW010000002.1, read as the reverse complement.
GTGCGAGCAGTGCCGCCGCGATGGCGGGGAGCAGCAGGACCAGGGGCGGCCGACGCCGTCCTGCCGCCGCGAACTGGGCGGTGGCAGGACGGCGCACGAGCGGTGGGCGGTTCGCTTTCATGTGCGAGGACCGGTCTGGGGTCAGACCATCCCGGCTTCCTTGAGGAGGTCCAGGGTCTTCTGGAGTGACTCCAGCTTGCCGAGGTCGATCTTCGGTGCGTCGAGCGAGTCGAGTGCGGGGAGCCCCTGCACGGTGCTGGTGACACCGGCGGCGAGCGGGTACTCCTTGGTTCCCTCGGCGAAGTAGGTCTGTGCCTCGTTCGAAAGGAGGTAGTCGACGGCCTTCTCGGCCGCCGCCTGCTGGCCGCCGTCCTTGAGGACGCCCACGCCCGCGGCGTTGATCAGCGCGCCGGGATCTCCACCAGGAAGGAAGTGGATCTTCGCGGTCACCTTGTCGGCGCCCACTTCGGCGACCTTCTCGTACCAGTAGTAGTGGTTGATCAGGCCGAGGGTGACCTCGCCCTTGTCGACGGCGTCGAGGACGGCGCCGTTCTTGGCGTAGGTCTTGGCGCCGTTGGCCTTCAGGCCCTTGAGCCACTTCAGGGTGGTCTCGTCGCCCTCCAGGACGCGCATGCCGGTGACGAACGCCTGGAAGGAGGCGTTGGTGGGGGCGTAGCCGACCTTGTCCTTCCACGCGGGCTTCGTCAGCTCGTGGATGCTGTCCGGGGCCTTCTCGGTCTTCTTCGGGTTGTAGGCGATGACTCGGGAGCGTCCGGAGACGCCGACCCAGTCGCCCTCCCCGCCGCGGTAGGCGGCGTCGACCTTGTTCAGGGACCCCTCGGGGAGCTTCGCGAGCATCTTGGCCTGGGAGAGTGCGCCGAGGGCGCCCGCATCCTGGGAGAAGAACAGACCGGCCTTGGTCCTGTCGCCCTCCTCCAGGATCTGGGCGGCGAGTTCGGCGCTGTCTCCGTAGCGGACCTGGACCTTGGTCCCGGTCGCCTTCTCCAGCTTCGCGATGATCGGAGAGATCAGCTCCTCGTTGCGGCCGGAGTAGATGACCAACTCGTCCCCAGAGCCCTTCTTGGCCGACTCTCCGGTCTTCGCCGGGCTCTCGCCGCTCTTGTCATCCGAGCTCCCGCAGGCGGCGAGCACGGGGAGGAGTAGTGCGGATATGGCGAAAGCAGCCGTGCCGCGGCGGGGGAGCGGGCGACGCATGAGGGCCTCCTGTACAGCCCGCTGAGGCCATGGGGGAGGCCGACCGAGGGCGGGAACGAATCCGGAAACCCTATAGATATGGCCAGGCTTACCTAACTGTCAATTTTCGGCCAGTGAATGTCGAAAATCCGACTTCTGTTCATGGTGATTAGTGCACTTTTACCCTTATGTATGACATTGCGGGCAAGCCGCTGCACTCTGCTGGGGAGATCCCGTTGAGGCGAATGGTCCATACATCTGCATCGCCCGCCCAACCCGGTGAACCAGTCAGGTCACGCTGATGCTTCAGCAGGATGTGGCCGCCTGAACCGTATGGGGTTCGCCGGGCGGCCAGGGGTGTTGCCGGCTGACGGCCGCGGAGTGGAGGGGCGTCTGACGGAGGCCCCTCGGCCATCCGGCACCGCGCGACCTGGGAGGACAGCTGACGGCTGACCGGGCTGGTGGGCCACTCCACTGCCGGCGCTCTGCGGCCTGGGCTCGCCGCGCTGCGGTGCGCCCAGGCCGAACGCGCCGGAAAACCGGCCCGCGACCACGTCTCTCGACGCGGACCCCGCCCCAGAAGTCGATGGCGTGGATGGCCCGCTTCCTGATCGTGACACCGGGCGCGGGCAAACCCGATCGGAGCGGGCGCATCAGCTGCGGTGACGCCTGGGGAACGCCCGGAACGAGAGGGCCAGGCTTCCGCTACCGGGAACGGCTGGGGCGGGGAGTGTCGGGGATGCCAGGGGGTGCCACCGGCGGCGGAAGGCAGGTCGGGGTTCCGGTCGGGTCGGGTGAAGGCGTGACGGTGGCGCACGGGTCGGGGTACCTGGGGCCGATCAGCGAGATACGGCTGATCTGGTAGGGGGCCTGTCCGTACCAGCCGTGGAAGTGGACGGTCACTTCCTGGACGTTGCCGATGGCGACGGTTTTGCGCAGGCCGCTGCCGTTGGAACCGGTGGCCCAGAGGGACACCTCGCCGCTGCCCGTCCCGGTGCCGGATATGCCCGCGAAGGCGTATGCGCCGGACACGTAGGCGGAGAACTCGTAGGTGGTGCCGGGGACGACCCAGACCTTTTGGGAGCAGCCGGCGCGGTCGTGCTCGCTTGGGCGGCCCTCGACGGCTTGATTGAGTCGGGCGACGTCGCCGTTGCAGGTCCAGCCGTTGGTCAGTGGGCTCCCGAAGTCGCCGTTCCTGACCCACTCCACGGGTGCGGGTTGGGCGACGGCGGAGCCGCCTGCGAAGAGAGCGGCCGTGCCGGTGAGGGCCAGGGCGCCGAGGGCGGCGGCGAGTGGGACGAAGCCAAGGGTGCGGCGGGGTGAGCTCATGGCGTCTCCGATGCGGGGGAGGAGTGCTTGAGCGTTGCGGGGACTGGATACTGACGGGCCATCACTGTGATGGTGGGTGGGGGGTAGTTGGGGATCGGCTAGGGGGTGTGGGGCTGCCGCGCACCGTCTGTCGGCAGGGCTCTGCGCACAGGCCCGGGACGAAATCGGGGTCGACGCCGCACATCGTAGAGTCTCTGCTCGTACACCCGTGGAAGTAAACGGTCGGCTCAGCAGTGACCGCACCGATGGGTCGCTTCAGTGGCGCTCGTCCGATCCTGTCGGCGACCTTCGATGTCTGTGTCGGAGGCGCTGACGAACATGTACGGGCCGGGTACCGAGGTGGGCAGCGGGTAGCTGGACCCGGGCCTTCTGGGTGCTGCCCGCGTAGCTGTCGACTAGTTGGCTGGCCGGAGGTGAAGCGCTCATACGGAATGGTGCTGCGCGCAGTGCGCGGCTCGCAGTTCCAGTTCTACGGGAATGTGGCGGAGCACCCGTTGACGACCGGTTCGGCGTTCGGCCAGGGCCACCGCGGCTGCGCAGGACAGGGCGCGGGAGTGGAGCCGGACAGGGGGAGTGCTGGGATGTGAGGCTGAGGGGCAGGCCATCGAGGCTGTGCCGAGGGGTGGGTTGGGTGACTGTGCGCATGCCGTCTCCGGGTAGGGAGTGTCAGTGGGGGCGGCGGTGCGAGGGGGCGGACCAAACCATGGTGGACGGTTGCCGTCGCCGTCAAGAGGGGGTGTAGGTCGGTCGCCCACAGCTGATCGCGGTCCACAGGAATCGGTACCCGGTGCCGCTCCGGCTGATCGGCGGTCAGTTCCGGGGCGTGCTGTGCCTCTCGCGCCTCGGCGGACTCGGCTAGATGGACATCATCCGCCCAGGTGCGACCTCCTCTTCCGGGTACTGACCAAACCCGAAGAGAAGCGCGCCGATCCCAGAGAATGCCTGCGAGTACCGGCATCCACGCTGAGTCATGGCAGACCCCATGGCCAGCGCGGTGTCAGACCATGATCAACGAGCGTCGCAAGCGTCGAATCAGCGCCAGGATATCGCCCGTAACGCCCACACCGCACCTCATGCACATCGACAAGACCCCAGCTCAGTCGTCCTTCTTCACCGGCTCCAGGATCGCCAAGCACTCCACATGATGCGTCATCGGACAGATGTCGGCCTGGTGTGATTGAAGACAAGCGCAGCTCGGATGGCGCTTCGTGCTCGTGGTGGTAGCGGATTCTGAACCCGGAGCGTCAAATGAGCGTCAAGCGAAAGAAGACTCAGGCGAGTGTCGAGGTTCAGTGTTCGTCCTCGGTCAAGCAGAGGCCGTCCCGTTCTGTGAAGGGTGTACGCGGTCCTTGCCCGGGCGGGAATTCAGTCGAACCGGCTCCGGCTTCTCTGAGCGATTCCATGTTTCCCCAGTTCAGCGGCTTCTGACGGTTCGCTAGGGGGAGATTCCGCGGATGTTCACCGGGGAGAGACCACGCGATCGTCTTCGTGGCAACGTCGGAGCTGTAGGTGGCCTGTAGGTGGCAACAAGTGCCCGCGGCCTCGTTCGGACTGTTGGGAGTCACACACGGCTCACTGACGCTTCTGCGAAAGGGCTCAGGCCATGGGCCGGGCTGCACTGCCTGGTCCTTGACGTGCTCGGCCCACGCGGTGAGTTGGGCCGGTCCCGTTGCTCAATCGACTCGGTCAACATGCGTTCTCTGAGGGGGACTTGACAGGTCCCAACCCTGTCGGCCTGGGCACGTACGGCTCGGCACTTCCTCGCCCGCACCCTCATCTACTACCGCGGACTCGGCAAATGAGATGTGTCTTGAGGGCGTGTTCTCTGTGGTGAGGCGGATGTTCTCAGGAAAGCCGGGTGGTCAGCCAGGAGGAATGCATCGCCTCCGGTTGCGGCAGCGCAGGACCCGGCTCAGACCTCACCGCCCGGGGATGACGTCCGAAGGCTCGCTTCCAGGCCCACCGACTACCTGCCCGTCGGAGTCCGGATAGACGTCGTTTCCGGCACCCACCGCACCTGAACCGGTCAGCTCTTCACCGTGGGGCGATTGGGGTGGGGGATCACTGTGGTGTCGAAGGTGCCGTTGGCGATCTCGCGTGCCAGTTGGGCCAGTCGCAGGTTGTTGGCTCGGGAGTAGTCGCGGAAGGCGGTGAAGGCGTCGTCGAGGGAGACCTGCCAGCGTTCGGCGAGGATGCCCTTGGCCTGTTCCAGGACGATGCGGCTGGTCAGGGCGTACTGGAGTTGGGCGCGTTCGACTTGGCTGTGGTCCAGGGTGCGCTGTTGCAGGATGGCGATGGTGGCGACGTCAGCCAGGGCTTGGGCGAGGGTGATGTCCTGGTCGCTGAGAGGGGCGGGGTCGGTCTGGAACAGGCCGAGGGCACCGATGACCCGGCCGCGCAGTCGTAGGGGGAGGGCGTTGGTGGCCACGAACCCGGTCTCCGTGGCGCGGACGGCGAACTGCGGCCAGCGCGCGGTGGTCGCCTGGTCGGTGAGGTTGATGTTGGTGCGGGCCTGGCCGCTCTTGTAGCAGTCCACGCAGGGACCTTGATCGTGTTGCAGGGCGAAGAGTTCCAGGAGCCGGGTGTGCTCGTCGGAAGCCGCCATGGTCTGTAGGGTCTCGTGCGCGTCGGCCAGCAGGATGCCGACCGCGGCCACGTTCAGCAGTTCCATGCAGCGCACCGAGAGTTGCTGGAGGAAGTCGATGAGGTCGAAGTCGTCGGTCAGGGAGTCGGCGACTTCCACGAAGACCTCAGTCATGCGCTGTTCGCGCGTCATTTCGATCAGTCCCTTTCTGTGACGGTCGCGGTCGGGCCATTGTCGCCTCGGTCCAGGCGAAGACGTCGGTCCACTACATCCCGGGAGATGTCGGTGATGGACCGTCCGCTGCCGTAAGCGTGCGCGCGTAGCCGTAGCAGGGCTTGGGGCAGCGGCAGGGCGAGTTGGACGCTGAGCATGCCGGTTGCCTGGTGGACCACGGCGTGTTGGAGGAAGTGGGGGGAATCAGCTGGCAGCGGCGCGCCTGGCGGTGGTGCGCCGCTGCCCATGCAGCGGGCGGTGAGCGCTGCGGCCAGGACCGTGGAATCGTCGGCCTGCTGGGCGTTCATCGGTCCGGGGGTGCGGCGTACGGCGGTGAGGACGCCGACGTTGATGGCGCCTATGCCCATGGGGAAGCAGAACACCGCGCGGGCATCCAGAGCGGGGGCTTCCATGGCGAGGGCGGGCCAGCGGGTCAAGGGCACCTGGACCAGGTCGGGTGCCCACACCATCGCCCCGGTGCGCAGTGCGTCGGGCCCTGGCCCTTCTCCGAGGGTGAACTGTAGGTCCTCGAAGCGGCGTGTGGTGGGGTCCGAGCACCAGAGGAGTTCCGCGCGGTCTCCCTCGG
>NZ_JAMQAW010000002.1:295754-300730 GCF_023701525.1 Streptomyces albipurpureus | reverse complement strand
CCGCGAGACCGTCCACGCCCAGAACCTCGGCGCCGGCCGTGGTGACGACATCAGCGATGGTGTCCGAGCCCTCCGCGGGCTGGAGCAGGCGCAGGATCTGGACCATGCGGTCGCTGATCACCGGGCACCGCTTGCGAAGCCGGTCGGCTCCTGCTCCGCAGGTCCTGGCCCGGTCATGAGGCCAGCAGCCCGGGAGGCATCCCGGCCAAGGCGTCCGAAGCCGGGGGAAGGACGGGAGCGGGGAGCGGGGAGTGGAGGAGGAAGCCCGTGCCGGTGATGTCCAGGATCCGGTTCAGTATCGGGGGGACATGGTGCAGACGAAGCGAACACCCCGCCGATGCGGTGTGGTTCCGGGCGACGAGGAATGCGTTGAGGCCGCTGACGTCGCAGAAGGTGAGGGCGGTCAGGTCGATGTCGATCGTGCGGATTCCCTCACGCACGCACTTCTCGACGGTCCCACCCAACAGGGATACCGTGGTCAGGTCGATCTCGCCCGCCAGGGTGATCGTTGTGCGGTGTTCGCGGTCATGCCGGGAGAGGTTCAAGCCGGGCAGAACAGGCATAGCGCCCCAGTTCTTGTGACCACGCGTACCAAGCCGGGCCGGCTTCCCGGACCAGCCAGGCACGCGTTGCCTCTGGTCGGACGCCTGGAGGAGGCCAGGCGAAACTTCCTCTCGGCACCCTAGGGTCCAGGACACTGACAAGAAGCGCTTCACTTCGAAATTGCGCCGACGGCATTTCGGCGGATTGTCCGCTCCCCCGCAGGCACTTGTACGACAACGGTGTGGCTCACGCCGGGGGCTGGGACGCTCATGCAGCATAACCCCTCCTGCGTCTACACCGATCCCCGTTTCCGTCGCCGTCTTCCACCTGCCTCCTGGTGCGCCCTGGCGATGGTCACCGGGGAAGGCATTCATCCCCGCGCGCGGCTCGGCAGGCGCAGGCAGCGACGCCAGCCGAGTGCCGTCGCGTACGGCAGGCCCGGTTCTCCTTCCTGCTGGTCCCTGCAGTCCACTCCACCAGGGACCAGCGCGCCGAGCACCCCGGGCCCTGCACTGCCTCGGGACAAGTGCGGGTCACGGGGGATTCGAGTTGCCTGTAGGGGGATTCGGGCCCCTGAGCGTCAAGCGAGCGGAGGGCCGGGCGGGGGGCCGAGGCGGGGTGTCCGTCGCCTGTCGCGCTGGGACGTCGTTGTCGCATGACGGGGGATACGTGGCCCCTTTCCGTGAGGGAGTGAACCGAACCGGTTCCGGAGGTCGTTGGCTGATGCCGAGTTTTCGCAGGTGATCGGCATACCTAACGCTTTGCTAGGGGATGATCCCGTGCAAATCCCGCCAGCAGGAAATCTCTCTGGACGTTCACTGCCGAGGGTTCGGTCCGATCCCGTGATCCCCTGAAGCCGATACCGGGTCGGGCTGGGCGGCGATGTCGCGGCCGTGCGGCGTAAGCAGTACACCGCCTACCCGAGGCTGCGGAACTTCGTCTGGGGCCCGCCGGCTTAGCAGGCCGAGATCCCTGCCTATGTGAAACTGCACCCGAGGGATGTGGATCTCGTGCCAGGGCGTACCCGCACGTCAGACACGGTCGCGGTACGAGCCGGCGTGTTCCTCGCGTATGGCAGGGGATCAGCTGAAGCGGCCCAGGTGTTCGTGCAGGAACGCGTCGAGGGTGCGGGGATCGCGGCCCAGGATGCGGGCGACGGCGTCGGTGGGTGACTCCGGGTGGGACACGGCCAGTTGCTGGATCTCCACCACGTGGTTGGCGAGCCACGGGGGCATGTGCGCGTGGTGGATGAGGTTTTCCCGTAGTTCGTGCGGGGCCAGGTCCAGGTAGCGAACCGGGCGGCCGAGCAGGCGGGTCAGGATTTCGGCGAGTCCGCCGTAGCCGACCGCCTCGCTCCCGGTGAGCACGTAGGTGCCGCCCGCGAGGTCGGCGCGGGTCAGCGCCGCGGCGGCGACGTCAGCGATGTCGCGGCAGTCGATCCAGTTGCAGGGGGCGTCCCGCATCGCGCCCAGGATGATCCCCTGCGTGGCCACGGCGGGAGCCAGGAGCAGCAGGTTCTGCATAAAGGCGTAGGGGCGGAGCACGGTGTGGGTGAGGCCGGACGCGCGCAGGTGTTCCTCGACGGCGTGGTGGCCGCGGGAGAGGGCGACAGGGGAATCCGCTGCGGCGACCGGGTCGGAGATCTTGACGATGTGTTCGATACCGCTGTCGGCGGCCGTGTCGACGACACGCGTTTCGAGCTCGACCTGCGTCGGGCTGTTGGCCATGGCGAGGAAGAGCTGCCGGGCGCCCTTGAACGCGGCGCGTAGCGAGGCGGTGTCCGCGGCGTCGGCGGGCATGACCTCGACCAGGTCGCCGGCCGTGTCGCCGAGGTGGGCCCGGAGTCGGTCCGGGTCGCGGGTCAGCGCCCTGCTCGGCACGCCCGAGGCGGCGAGGCTGCGCAGCAACGCGCCGCCGGTGGTTCCGGACGCTCCCATGATGACGATCATCGTGTGCCTTTCGGTCTTCCCCAGGGAAACCGCGGGGGGTTGTCTGTCGATGTGTGTGCCGGCCGCCGGGTCTGCTCCCGGTGCGGGCGGTGCGTGGGTGCGGGTGGTGCGCGGGTACGGGTGGTACGGGGTGGTGCGCGGGTACGGGCTATGGCTGCTGTGGCTGTATCCGCTGGGCCCCGCGCCAGCGCCAGCTCACGATGCTCGCGGCGAGGGCAGCGGACATCGGCAGATCAAGCCGCAGTCGGGTGAGCCATGGAGTGTCGGGCACACCGGTGTGTGCTGGCAGCCAGTGGGAGGCGAACCACCCGACGATTCCGGCGAACGCGGCCGCGCCGACGGCGAGCAGTGCGGCCAGGGCGACGCGCGGCAGGGCCGTGGTCCACGGGCGCGGGCGGCGTTGCAGCCAGGTGCCGATCAGCAGCGCCACCACTGCTGAGGTGCCGGCGATGGACGTAACCGCCGCCACGGTCAGCTCTCCCTGCCCGCCGGCGATTCCTCCTGCGCCGGCCATCAGGGCGGGGGCGAGGTAGGCGACCAACACCTCACGCCACAGGGTGAAGGGTCGAGCGGCGCGGCGGCCGCCGCCGGTGTCCTTTCCTCGGGTCGGGGTGACCTCAGTTGCGCTTTCGCGTGGGATCGACGAGGTGGGTCCGGACATGAGAGAGGCCAACTTCCCGAAATCGATTAGGTGGCTAACTATTAGGTTGTGGAAAGGCAACCGCACGCTGGCGGTCGACTGTGGCTTGTGATCGGATCGGTTGGGTTGCTGGATCGGCACGCAGGGACACGAGGCCGGGCAGGCGCCTGGCGGAACAGCCGCGTGAACTACTCCGCGGTCAAGGCGCTGATTCCGCGAACGACCCGCGACAGGAGATCCAGAAACACCGTGCGCTCGTCGACGGTGAGTTCGCCCACCATTTCCTGAAGGCGGGCGAAGTGCTCGGGCGCCATGTCGCGCAACCGCTGCGCACCGCGGGCGGTCAGGACCACCACCGCGCCCCGTCCGTCCTCCGCCGACGGGCGCCGAGCGACCAGGCCCTCCCTCTCCAGCCCGTCGACCAGGCCGGTGACCGTGGCGCGTGAGACGCCGAGATCGGCGGCCAGTCGCGAGGGGGACTTCTCCCCGTCGTGATCCTCCAGATCCGCGAGCAGTCGATATCGCCCGCTCGACAACCCGTACCTCGCGAAGTGCACCTCGGTCGCCCGCCCGAGCCGCGCCCCCGCCGAGATCAGTCGCACCGCTACGAGCACGGCCTGCGGGTCGTCCCCGAGGCCGTAGTGCTCCAACTGTCGCCGGGCCTGATCCAGTGTGGGTGACTCGTGGTCGGTCTCGTCCGCTGCCATGAAAGTAATATGGCAGCTAACTACACCCCCGGTCAACCGACGCTTCAGTCCATCGCCACCTGAACACCGCGAGCCAACCCCAACGGGGAGGGGAGGCCGACCCGCACCAATGTGGAGTCTCCCTGGGGCACCAGATCGTCGGCCGAGAACACCGGGCAGCCCGCTCCACAAGCACGGGCAGAACCGTTCCGCCTCTCCGCGCCCTACTTCGGGGGCCAAGTCCCCGAGGACCCACGCTTCCTGCCCGTCGGGCCACGCCCGCTGGACTTCCCACGAGACCGTGAGGCCTGAGAACTCCTATCTCAGTGACCTCAGGCGTCGCCAGCAGATGAGTGCGCATCCGAGCGGGAGGAACGTTTCGGCGATGTCGTCGCGGATCTCCCAGCGGTTCCGACAAGGCGGCGGAACCGGTGCGGGTGGGGACGGTGCTCGATGCGGCCGAGACGATGCTCAGCGCATGACGGCCCCTGGAACTGCTCGGGGACGACCTACTCGGCCACCCTTGCGTCGGACTCGCTGAATCCCTCGGAGAGCTCGATCTTGAAGTCGTCGGCATGGACGTCTTCCTTGATGTCGATGACATCTTTCAGGAAGAGCTCACTCGTGGGCATCAGGCGACCAGTCCCCTTCTCGGCTGCGCACGGTTCGCGCGACCCTCCTCGCTCCCGAATCGCGACCCTCCTCGCTCCCGAATTCTGCCGGGTGGCACCAACAGCGAAACCCATTGCCCGGTACCTCCCCGGGGCTCTCGGTGCTCAGGAGGTCACGGCGCGTGCCCGACTGGGTAGGGTCGTGCGGGATCCGAGTCGGGGAACGGGGACGGGGCGGGGACGGATGGGCTGGCGCGAGGAGATCACCACGGCGCTGGGCGAGCTGATCGCCCTGATGGGCGGTTCCGGTAAGGAACCCCGGTGGCAGCGCGTCGGGCGGGCGATCCGTACCGCCGAACCCGGGCATTACGCGGTCGACCTGCGCGGCTCCGGTATCGGCCCCGACCAACTGGACGGACTGCGGCTCGCGGGCCCGGACCCGCAGGACATCGCGGCGGACGGCTACTCCGTGGTCGAGGCCGTGCAGAACGGTTCGCTGCTCACCGTGAAGGTGGCTGAGTTCGCCGAAGTCGCCGATCCTTGTCTG
>NZ_JAMQAW010000002.1:171436-295655 GCF_023701525.1 Streptomyces albipurpureus | reverse complement strand
GATCGGCGGACAGCGGTCAAGTGCCCCCGATCCACCGGGATTCCACCCCGCCCAGGGCGACGCCCATCGCGCCTGTCTCGGCACGGGCGTCCATCTGGTGTGGGGACCGCCCGGTACGGGGAAGACCACGGTCCTCAAACGCTCCATCGGCGATCTCATCGCCCGAGGGGACCGGGTCCTGCTGGTCTCGGCCACCAATATCGCCGTGGACAACGCCCTGCTCGGTGTGGTCAAGGAGCACCGGCACGCCCCCGGTGACATCGTCCGGGTCGGCACACCGCAACTGCGGGAGGTCGCCGACAACCCAGGGGTGTCCCTGCCGCTCATGGTCCGCGACCGCCTCGCGGGGACGGCCGAGCGCCGCCGGGAGACCGAGGCGGCCCTGGTGGACATTCGGGCCCGGGCGGCCGAGCTGGCGGCCCTGGACACGGCTCTGGTGCGCTTCGACGCCAAGGCGTACTTCGCGGCGCTGAAGGTGCTCCGCACATCCGGTGGTGATGTGGCCTCGCGGGAGGCCAGGGCAGCGGAGGCGGTGGCGGAAGTGCGCGAGGCGGAGTCCGCGGAGCGGTCGGCAGCGCGGGCGGTGGCCGAGGCTGAGCGGCTCAGCGACGCGGCGAAGCAGTCGCGTGCCCAGTGGGCCGAGGTGGCGCGACTGCGTGAGGAGCAGTCCCGAGTGCTGCGGGCGGCCGAGCGGAAGGAGGCCGCCGTCCCCCCGGCCGAGACCGCGTTCGCCGATCTGCGCGAGGAGCTGCGGTTGTTCGACACCAAGGGGTCCGTGGCCCGGTGGCGCGGCCGGTTCGAGCGTCAGGAACTCGCCGAGCGGCTCCAGGCCGCCGAGAAGGACGCCGCTCGCGTCCGGCGGAAGGCCCGGTCGGCGCGGGCCGCCGCCACCGCCCGCACCGCTGAGTTCGACGCGCAGCTGGGAGAACTGATCCCCGGCATCGAGTACACCCCGGAGCGGATCGACGCTCTGGAGGCGGCAAGGGGTCAGGCCCGATCGGATTGGAAGGCCGCGCTTGACCGTACGTCCACCGCGCACCGGGCGGTCGCCGACATGGACGCCTCCACCGAGCGGGTCAGTGCCGCCGACGCCCTGACCAAGGAGGCCGAACAGCACAAGTGGCCCGCCCTGCATGCCCGCGCCGAGCGCATGCGCCCTGGAGTGAAGGCTGCCCACTTACGGCGGGCAGATCTGGAAATGCGGTTCCAGGAACTTCAGGAGGAGTACGAACGCCTCGCTCGCAACGCCCAGGGCGAGATCATCAAGAGTGCGAAGCTGGTGGCCACCACCCTCGCCCGGTTCCGCTCCAACAAGGCGGTCTTCGAGGGTCCTTACGATGTCGTCCTCGTCGACGAAGCGGGTGCGGCCACGCTCCCCGAGGTGATTCTCGCCGCAGCGAAGGCGACCCGTACCGTGGTGTTGCTCGGCGACTTCATGCAGCTTGGGCCGGTGATCGAGCAGGGACTCAAGGACCTGGACCGCCCCGATGTCAAACGCTGGCTGCTCCCCGACGTCTTCCAGCACTGCGGAATATCGGACCCCAAGGACGCACAGCGCCATCCGGCCTGCGTCACCCTCTCCGAGCAGCACCGGTTCGGCCCGGCGGTGATGCGGCTGGCCAACGGGCTCGCGTACGGCGGAACCCTGACTGGCGGCGAACGGGCGGCGGCGGACCGGCCGGAGGACGACCCGGAGATCGTCATCGTCGACACGGACGGACTCCACGAACTCGCCCAAGCCCATCTGACCGGCAAGCGTAGCGGCTGGTGGCCGGCCGGCTCGCTGATCGCGCGAGCCCTTGTCGAGTACCACCGGGAACTGGGTGACGACGCCGGAATCGTCACCCCGTACGGTGCCCAGGAGGCCGCGACGCTGGAGGCACTGCGCGACATCGAGAGCGGCGGCGGCCCCCTCGCCGAGGTGGGTACAGCCCATCGTTTCCAGGGCCGCGAGTTCCCCGTCGTCGTCTTCGACACGGTCGAGGGCGCGGACGGCCGGGAACTGTGGATGGCCCTCGCGCGACACGGACCGGGCGCGAACGGTTGGGAACGGGACGGCCTGCGGCTCTTCAATGTCGCCGTCACCCGAGCCCGGACCCGGCTGTACGTCATCGGCAGCTGGGAACGCATCAGCACGGCCGGGACGGGCACCGCCTTCGCGCAGCTGGCCGCGATGGCGGGCACCACCGGGGTGCGCAGGCTCCGGGCCAACCAGCTGATCACCCCGCCGCATGGCAGCGATCGGGAGCTGGGCGTCTTCGGCGCAGCTCTCGCCGATGTCCTGGCCCGCCATGTGGAGGTGACGGACATCGACGACGAACGATCCTTCTACAGCACCTTCGAGGACGAGATCCGCGAGGCGCACACCTCGCTGTGGCTGTGGGCACCGTGGGTCGCCAACCGGGTGCGTTCCCTGCTGCCGCTGCTCCGGGACGCGGTCGGGCGCGGTGTCCGGGTGACGGTCTTTCTCCGTGACGACACGGACCAGCTCCAGCGGCGCCTAGCCAATCAGGGCCTCATCGCCGACCTCGCGGCCATTGCGCACACGGTCGTCCCCGTCAATGTCATGCACCAGAAGATCGTGGTCGTCGACGAGCGAACCGTGATGATCGGCAGCCTCAACACGCTCTCGCAGAGCTGGACCCGCGAGGTGATGCTGACGATGCGCGGCGGTCACTTCGCCCGCAGGATGCTGGAGAACCAGAACGCCAGGCTGTTCGCCGATCCGCCGAAGTGCGGCCGGTGTGGCGGCGGGAGCATCGAACTCCGCCGCCGTACCAACGGCAGCTGGTTCTGGCGCTGTTACGACACAGTCTGCAAGACGGTCGCGAACGGTCGGAGCCAGGCCTGGAACCGTGACATCCGACTGGGTGGCGGCAAGCGCTGAGGCGGTGAGCGGCAGATGGTGGGTGGCGGCTCGCTGCTAGTCTCCGGCCCCGCCCGGTGAGCGCACTCGGCCCACACCGTCTTGCCCGGCCCGGCACCCTCGCGTACGCCCCACCGGGTGGCGAGTGCGTCCACGAGGAGCATCCCGCGCCCATGGTCCTCGTCCTGCCGGGGGCGTGGGACAGGCGGGCCGGGGGTGCGTGTCGGACACCTCGCCGCCCCCCTTCCGTCGATAGCGGACCCTGTCCGGCGCCCGACCGGCTGCTGTCTGAGACTCCGGGAGGATCTGGGCCCCCGACCTCTGGCGCTCGGCCCTCGAAGGCGCCGGCGGAGGCACTGCCCTCGTACTCCAGGACGTCGACCACCGCGCGGTGAGGAGAGTGAAGTTCTCGACCGCCTCTGCCGCAGCGACTCGCGGTGGACACCCTCGCCACGCGTACGGCCGACTTCGAGGAAGCACGCGCGGCCTTGGAGGAGCCGGTGCGTTTCCAGGCCGGATGGTCCATCTGACGATGATCGCTCGTTCGGTTCCCTAGGGGTTTCTCTGCGGGGAGTCGGGGCCCGGAACCGAACGAGAGAGGGCGCACCGGACTCGTGACGGAGAACGGGCCGGGTCAGCTGGTCGATGACGGACGAGCGCCCGCCGCCACGGCCGTGCTTCTGCCGTGCAGCACCAAGGCGCGCGTCAGACAGCCGAGAGCCGCCGCGCAGAGCACCGCGCGCAGCGCGTTGGCCGCCACCCAGGTGGTCTTGAACCTGTCCACGATGGCGAAGTCCGTCATGGTGGACGGGTCCCCGGCTGCTGCGAGGTCGTTGTTCATGGGAATGTTGAAGCCGACCGTGACCAGCAGGGCGACCAGATAGAGGACCGCCGTGTACGCGGCCCATCTCGCGGCGGCGCCATGACCGCTGCGATGGTCCAGGACCGCCGCGGCCACGGTGGCTGGCAGTACCCCGACGAAGAGTACGGCGAAAGCCCAGTTGCTCTGGATGGTGTCGTTGAAGCTCTGCATGGCGGTCACATAGGTGTGGTCATCGGTCTCCGCGAGTCCGGGCATCACGGCCATGCCGAAGGTGAAGAGCAGCCCCGCTGTCAGCCCCAGCGCGACCGTGGAGATCATCAACAGCACTCCGGCGGAGGTACCGGCCGGGAGACCGTGCTGCGCCATGGAGATCTGTTGCTCGGGTGGTTCGGGGGGTGCGCTGGATGTCGGAAGCTCGTTTCGACGGCCGGACGAGTCGGTTCTCATGCCGGTTCCTTCCCAGTTCATCGGAGTTGGGCGGGCACGGGGTATACGGGCCTTGCTCGGCACCCCGTGCGTTGCGCGCAACCAGCCAAACCCACCGTGACGGGCCGGGCCATGGCCGAGGAACTCACTCGCATACTCCTGCGTCCATCCGATGGGGACAGGGCGCTCTCCACCACCACCGTGACGATCGCCTGTCCATCCCGAAGGTGTTCTGAAGTTGCCCGGGTTCTGTCGTTCCGATCGCGGTGGTGACCAGCGCAGACCCTGGATCTTGGAGGGAAAGGGAGTGCATCGTGTTCAAGCTCCCGGGCGGTGGAGCGTGACATGGGTGATGCGTCCGAGATTCTCTGCAGATCACTCCCTCGAACTGCTTCCTCAAGCGCTCCAAGGGCCCGCCGCGAAGTCCCGATCCCCGCTCACGTCCCAGAGGCTCTCGAAAGGCACCTCCACCGCTTCGACCGTGACGCCGTCGTCCTGACCACCACCGCCAAAGGTCGTACGGTCGCGGCCCGGCGGTAGTGGGTGTTGAGGGACTGCCGCGTGTTCGTGTTCCTTCGAGCACGGATAGCGGCTCGTGGCGCCGGTGGTGGATCGGTCGCGCGGCCAGTGCCGATGGTGTGCGGGGTGGCCGCGGGCCACGGTCGAAGGTCGAGCTTGGTCATGGCGACGCCGTTGTCACCTCACCGGTTGGCAGCAGGCTGGCATTCGAGAGGGCAGCATCAGTGTGTGGACGCGTCGCCGTACGAAGGGTTCGTCCGTTGTGCCGTCAGCTCCCGGATCTCAAGGCAGCGAGCGGCGTAGTAGGTCGCGAGTTCGTGGTTGTCGAGGTAGTCGTCGAACCCGACGCGATACGCGAGCGTCAGTTCGACCGGCGAGGGCTCGTCGTCGAACGGCCGGCTCGCGCGGATGGCGTCGAGAACGTGCGGCATCGCGTACTGGAACCGCAGGTCGCTGCGGATGTAGTGCGGCAGGCCGTCGATGCTGCGCACCTCGGCGTCCTCGGCACCCGCTCTGGAGTAGATCGGGCGGGTCGTATTGTCGTAGCGGAAGATCTCGTTCAGCAGCGGCCTGTGCCGCTCGGGCACCTTCGGCAGGATCGCGTCATCCCACCACCGCTGGAAGATCGGTGCGAACCGCGGGTCGGCGTAGAGCTTGTGCAGCGACTCGACGATCAGGCCGGAGTCGGTGAACTCGCGGCCGTGGCCGAGTAGCTCGGCGACGGCGGGATCGGTCGAGTCCTGGAACCAGTCCGACAGGATCAGCAGTACGGCGCTCTGGGTGAGCCCGGCGAGCTCCCGCAGCGGCACCCAGATGTGCCGGAAGTACATGTTCTCGCTCATCATCCGGGCCCAGAACATGAACCGCTGCATCATCGTGTTCTCCGCGACCGTGACGGTGCGGTTGGCGAGAACGTACTCGAAGTCGTCGTTGTCGCCGCGCACGGTGACGAAGCCGTGCTCCTCGCGGTTCTCCGTGTAGCTCGTGTTGGGCAGCAGCAACAGGGGGTAGACGGCGATGCGGGACACGTGTTCGGACAGCCGGTCGTAGCCCGTCAGGAAGGAGTCGACCGTCTCACCCGGCGCGCCCCAGATCAGCTCGGCGTAGGCGTCGAGTCCCTCCGCCGCGAGCCATGCCGCCAGGTCCTTCCACTCGTTGAGCCGCATGTTGCTTCTGCCCATGTCACGCAACGCCGTGTCGTCCAGTGTCTGCAGCGCCACGGTGAACGAGCTCTGGAACCCCTCGGCCTTCATCCGGCGGATTATGTTGTGGAACGTCTTGGACTTGTTCTTCGCCCACGACGTCTCCAACGACTGCGGGAACCCGTATTTCTCGCGCGTCCTGACGAGGTCCTCGACGAACTCCGCGTCCGGCTGTCGCATGCCGAAGTTCGAGTCGCACAACACCACCGTCGGAATCTGGTGATAGCCGAACATGTCGAGTTCCGCGCGCAGCCGCTCGCGGGAGAAGTCGCGCATCCTCTGGCCGACCGCGCCACCCCAGTAACAGAACGAGCACTTGTACGGACAGCCGCGGTTGGTCTCCATCAGCGCAACGTCGTAGGGGAACCGGCCGTTGTGGTCGAGCAGCGGGATGGCCCCGGTGAGAAATGGCGACGGAATGGAGTCCAGGTCGTCGATGCGCGGTGCCTCGGCAGTGGTGTGGATCGTGCCTTCCTCGTCGCGGTAGGAGATTCCCGGCACCCGCGCGAGGTCGTGCGGCGACTTCTCCTCAAGGACGGCGAGCAGCAGGTCGCGGAAAGTGAACTCGCCCTCGCCGTTGGCGACGACGTCGACCTCGGGGAAGCGTCGGAAGACGCGTTCCGCCTGGTGCGCGACGTGCGTTCCGCCGAAGACGACCCAGCCGTCCGGGCGCACCGACTTGTAGGTCTCGGCGAGCGCGCCGAACTGGTTGAAGTTCCAGCCGAAGACCGAGAACGCCAGCACGTCCGGCACAACCCCGGAGAAGATCGTGCGCGCCATCGAGCCGAGCGATTCTCCACCGCGGAAGTTCTGTATTCCCACGTCGAACTCGGGTCCCACCACGGGATCGGCCCGTGCCGCGGCTGTGAGATAGCCGGCGGCGAGCGGCATCGATTCCTTGGGCATGTCCCAGGCGCCCTGTTGCACGATCAGCGCGCGCCCGCGCATTTCCCGTGAACGTGGTCGTCGTCGTGGTAACGGAAACGGAAGTGTGGACTGACTCACTGTTCTGCCCCTATGCCAGGCCGCCAGGTTCCCGCGGGCGATTGCACGCCGTACACCGTGTGAAATGTGGTTGACCAACTGGCTCCGACGTTCAACCGCGGAAATCAGCGCGGCGCACGCTCACCGTCGAGGTGTCCTTCGACGGCGGGCGGACGTGGAGTGCGATGCAGGTGACGAAGTGGTCCACACCGCCGCCACTGTGAAGACCGTGTATCCATCCGGTAGCTCACCCGGTCGAGCCGTCCAAGGCGCGGCGCAGGGAGGCCGGACGCAGGTCGGTCCAGTTCTCCTCGACGTGGGCCAGGCACGCCGCCCGGACGTCCGGGCCGTGCACCACTTGCCACCCGGTGGGCACCGGAGCGAACTCCGGCCACAGCGAGTGCTGGTCCTCGTCGTTGCGCAGCACCCAGAACACTCCGTTCTCGTCGTCGAACGGGTTGGTCGTCTCAGCCATGCCGCCTCCCAGTCGCCGCACCCTACAACGCGCCGTCGGGTGGTGAATACTCCCGCCCTCCAGCACGGTGACCACCGACGAAAGGGGTCCGGGTGCCGGGCCATCCGCGTGGTTGGAGGACCGTCTGGCGCACCGGCCTGCCCAGCTCCGGCAGGTCCGCGGCAGCCGCGGCACCCGCACCGGGGCTGCCCGGGCCGGCGCAGGTGCTGGACGGGGATGTTCCGCGACGCGACCTGTTCCCCGGACCCGGGTTCTGGCGTACGCGACCGGAGCGAGAACGTTCGGCGGGCCGGGGCGCCGGCGATGATGCGGCCCGGCACGGCGTCATCGTGCTGGTACGTGATCGCGCCGTACCGGGCAGTCCGCGAGGAGGCGCGCGCCGCCCACGCGGCGGCCGGGATCGGCTACCTGGAAGTGTGGGTGGACCACCGCTGGAGGTGTGCGTGCGGCGCGACGTGAAGGGACCCTACGCCAAGGCGAACGCCGGTCGGATCACCGGAATGTCGGGATAACGGGATCACCGGAATGCCCGGAATAACCGGGACGACTGGGGTGGACGGCCCGTACGAGCCACCCGAGGCACCCCAGCTGAGGCTGCGTACCGACGGCCACGGCCTCGGCGAGTGCGCGGGCCTGCTCGGCCTCCTTCGCGAGGACGCCCCGGCCCACCCGTGTGGGAGGGCCGGGGCGGGTTGGTCAGATGCGGTAGCCGAGGCTGCGCAGCTGGTGACGGATCGCCTCGTCGTCGGCCGTAGCGGTGCCGCTGGTCGCGGCGCCCGAGTCGGTCGGAACGAGCGAGACCTGCTCCTCACGAAGGTTCTCGTTCACTGGTTCTCCTTTCCCTACTTCGGTGTTCATTCCTGCCCGGTCGGACAAGCTCGGTGCCGCCCTAGAGTGGCGGTATGGATGGCGACATGGATGACCTGGCCTACGACGCGACCGGTACGCCGCAGGTTCGGCTGCGCCAATGGGAACGGTGCTGGCCACCGGACGACCCGCATGCCAACTTCAAGGCCGAGGTGGTCGACTACGGGCTCCTCGATCCGCTGGAGACCGTGCGTGGCATGTCTCGGAACCTGGACATCCCGGTCGGCCCGATCGTCCGGTATGTGCTGGCGAAGTGGGCCACCGGCGGCAGCGGCGGCCTGCTCGAACTCGGGCCGGTGATGGTGCCGCGCCTGTGGGAGCCGATCGCGGCCGCGGAGGAGGCCGATTCCGACGAGCAGCGGCTCGCGGCGTACCACCAGCTCCGGCAGATGATCAGTTGGCTGAAGGTGCCGCTGGACGACCCCACGGTGTACCCGGAGCAGTAATCGGCCAAGTGACCGGCTCTCAGTGCTCACGGCGCACCACCCCGGTCACGCAGCCGATCCCGCCGGCCGCCCGCAGGTACTCGCCGATGTCGATCTCGTCGACGGCCACCCCCGCCCGCTCCAGCGTACGCCGGATTCCCGGGCAGCCAGCGGGCATCAGCACCCGCCCCGGCGCGAGCACCAGCAGGTTCATCCCGCGCCGCACCAGCAGTTCCTCGTCCGGCGGCAGCGCGATCACCCGATAGCCGTACTCGGCGAGCAGCGCCGCCAACTCCGGTGGGCTCGCCGCCCGGTGGACGACGGCGGTGGACGAGTCGAGGAACACCACCGTCCCCAGCAGGTGCTGTACGCCCGGCGCCAGCGGCACCGTCACCACCCGCGCACCCAGTCCCGCGACCGCCGAGGCGACCTCGGCCGCGCCGGCCGCGTTCGTGCGGAACCCGGTACCGACGATCACCGTCGACGGGTCGATCCACAGCGCGTCGGCGCCCTCGAACACGGCGGTGCCGGACACCGTGCGCAGGATCGGGAACCCGGCCTCGGCCAGTGCGAGCGCGGCATGCCGTTCCTCGCCGGCCCGCTGCGCCGACGCCATCCGCGCCAGCACCGCCCCGGCCGGGGTCATCCAGAACAGGTCTCGCGCGAACACCACGTTCGGCGTCGCCGCGGGGGACGTCAGGTGTACCTCGACCCCGTTGTCCCGCAGGCGGTCCGCCAGCGCGTCGCACTGCGCCCGCATCGCCGGGAGATCCACCGGCCCGAGCATGAGCGAGGCCCCCGGCCGTCGCACCGCGGCGATGCTGTCCGGCGGGCGGACCAGCAGCACCGAACGCAGCGCGGCCGTCTCCGACCGGTACCCGCACGGCGCCCACACACTCCCGGCCGCGACTTCGTCCACATGCGACGCCACCCGGGGGACCCACCCCGAGCCGCCGTGGGTGCTCAGCTCAGATCCAGTGGTCGTCACGGGCATAGCCAAGCCTCTCCGCCATCGCGAGCACGTCGGCGCTCAGCGCGGACCGGATTTCCTTCTCCCGCGCCCGCCAACGGCCGGGGCGTGGTGCGGCGGTGGCCACAGTGGCGGCGATGCCGTCGGTCGCGGCCCGCTTCAGCGGCCCGTCGAACGGGATCCCCAGCCAGTCCGTGATCCGCTCGACGGCGTCCGCGCGGGCGGGCGGACCGCTGATCAGGTCCTCGAATCGCACCGTGTGATCCGCCCCGTGCGCGAGCACCGCACGGTGACTCGACAACCACTGGTGGGCGCAGACCCGGGGCAGGGCGGTGGCGGTGTACGCGGCCCAACAGGGTGGCAGGTCGAACTTCCACCAGTGCCGGTCGGCCGGCCGCACGTCGGCGTATCCGGCGATGCGCAGCGGTTCGTCCAGCCGGTACGAGTGGAACCCGTGGTGCAGCCACCCGTCGACCAGGCCGTTGATCGACGCGGCCGGGTTCCTGGTCAGGTGCAGCACCCGCAGGCGCGCGTTGGGGAACGCCGCCCGCAGGAAGCCGAGTCGGTAGGCGTTGCCCGGCGTCTTGATCACCAGTGGCTTCGTGGCGAGATCGTGTTCGTCCGCGGGCCGCCACGGGCGGGGGAGGACGAAGGGCGGCTCTTCGAGCAGCACATCACCGGGCGGCCCGGCCGGTCGTGGTCCCGGTGACTGCCCGGGAAGGTCGTAGTACCACGGGTTCACGCCGGCCATACCGATCAGCGCCCGCGCGAACCGGGGGAGATCGCGGTCCAGTACCGCCTCGGCGGTCCGCACCAGGTCGACGGGATCGAGGGCCAGCCCCGGCCACTGCACGACCAGCCGCCACGCCGCGTCCACCGCCAGGTTCTCCACGCCGGTGCCGGGGGAGCCCGCGTCCAGTGCCAGTTCCGCCTCGAACAACGCCTGGGAACGTGGCGGAAGCCCGTGCCAGTGCGCCGCGTCCAGCACGTCGGATCCGGTGCCGCTGTGCGGGTGGTCGAGGCCGACCAGCCGCAGCAGCGGATTCAGCTCAGCGCGCAGGTGCAGCAGGTGCGGCGAGGACCGCAGCAGCTCGGCGAGCATGCTCGACCCGCCCCGCGAACTCGACGCGACGACGACGAGATCGCGCACTTTCGCGCGGAAGTGCGGCACCGGCGTGCCCCGCAGCGGCCGCAGCACCTCAAGCCCGCGCACGACCTCGGCGACCGGGCGATCCACGGTGCGGCTAGGCATGGTCGGGTTTCCGCACCGAGTACACGCACCACCGCCACCGGTCGCGCACCGAGCCGTCCGGCAGTACCTCGAACGGGTGTACGGCGCGCACCTCGCGCGGCGCGTCGTAGTAGAGGCGGTAGATCTCCTGCCGGGCCGCCGGTGTCGTCTCGTGGGTGTCGATCCAACGGTCGATCGACTCCCACAGGAAGTACTCCTCCATCCGCACGTCGGTGAACCCGCCGCCGGTGAGCAACGCCCGGAAGTCCTCCTCGCGGAACATCTGGTAAAGCAGCGGCTGCTTCTTCTTGAACACGCGGAACATCCAGAACGCGTCCACGTCCGAGTACGGCACGATCTGCCCGACGATGAACTGCCCGCCCGGCCGCAGCACACGGAAGATCTCCGACACCGGCCGCTCCGGCTGGGGCAGCAGATGCAGCACTTCCCGGGTGACCACGAGGTCGAAACTGGCGTCGGGGAACGGCAGGTCGTAGACGGTGCCCTGGTGCACGACATCCAGCCGGGTGGCGGCGAGCGCGGCCATCTCCGGGGTGAGGTCCAGCCCGACCATCTCGCCGACCCGGCCGCGGAACGCGCCGCCGACGACACCGCTGCCGCAGCACACGTCCAGCATCCGCGCGTCCGGCGGCACCGCGCACAGCTCCGCGTGCTTGCCGAGCAGGTCCTCGTCGGTGAGCCAGGAGCACGAGTCGTGCCAGTCCTTCGAGCGGATCCCGAACTGTCGCTGGTAGACCGCGTAGTCGACCTCGACGGCCCGGGTCCGGGAGCGGGCCGTCCGCCCGGCCAGCCGTGCGGCGAGCCGGGCCCGACTCGCGTCGATGGCCCGTTCGGCGATGCGGCGGGCCAGCTCCGGGTCGGCCGCCAGCGCCCGCCGCGCCTGGTCGGTGACGACGTCGAACACGCGGGCGCCCGCGTCGTCGTTGCGCAGGGTGCGTTTGGTCTGGCCGTCGAACCGCGCGTCCGGGATCCGGATCGCGATCACCGCGGTCAGCCCCTCCAGGATGTCGACCACGGTCATCTTGTCCGCGGCCGGGCCGAGGTGGTCGGCCACCACCCCGGCCAGCGCGCTGCGCAGCGCGTCCACATGCGACCCGCCCAGGTCGGTGCGGATGGTGTTGACGTAGCTGAAGACCTGCTCCGCGTACCCCTCGGTCCACTGGACGGCGGCGTCGATCACGCACCCGTCCCCGGCCCAGGTGATGGTGGTCGGCTCGGCGTGCACCTTCTCGGCGTCGCGGGCTCGGTACGCGAGCAGGCCCCGTACCCCGGTCGTCTCGCACAGCGACTCGTGCCGCCCGGTGCGGTGGTCGGTGAGTTCGACCCGCAGGCCCGGGTGCAGGTACGCGATGTCGAGCAGCCGGGCGTGCACCAGGTCCGCGTCGAGCTCGCATGAGGAGAAGATCTCCGGGTCCGGGCGGAACCACACCCGGGTGCCGCGGCGGTCGCTGTCGCCGACCCGCTTGAGCGGGGTTTCGATCGAGCCTCGGGCGAACGACTCGCTGTGGTGCGCGCCGTCGCGCCACACGTCCAGCCGCAGCCACTCCGACAACGCGTTCACGCAGGCCAGGCCGACGCCGTGCAGTCCGGCCGAGGTCGCGTACGAGGAGTGGTCGAACTTGCCCCCCGAGTGCAGCGTGGTGAGCACGAGCTCACACGCCGGGATCCCGGCCTCCGGGTGCGGGTCGGTGGGGATGCCCCGGCCGTCGTCGGTGACCGAGCAGGAGCCGTCGTCGTGCAGCTCCACCGAGATCGCGCCGCAGTGCCCGGCGGCGGCCTCGTCCACGGCGTTGTCGACCAGTTCGAGCACCAGGTGGTGGGCGCCGTCCGAGCCGGTCGACCCGACGTACATCGACGGGTTGCGGCGCACTGCCTCCAGCCCGGAGTAGACGGTGATCGCCTCGGCTGTGTAGTCGTTGGTCATGGCGCTCCGTTCCCGGCGAACCGCGGCTCGGTCAGCCCGGTGAGGGCCTGCTCCAGCCGGTCCACGTGCGTCTTCTTCAACGTGCACAGTGTCTCCAGCCAACTCGCCAGATCGGCCACGCCTTCCATGTGCGCCCGCGCCGCCAGGCCGGGGTAGCGTTCGCTGGCCTCCCCGAGGTCGCCGCTGATCGCCGCGGCGAGGTTGCGGCGGGTGTCGCCGAGCGCGCGGCCGGTGCCGGGATCGTCACCGCCCAGCAGGTCGCGCAGCACATCCAGGTGCCCGTGGGCGGCGCAGGCCACACTCTCGGCAAGCTCGCCGAACACCCGGGCCGCCTCGGTGTGACCCTCGATCTCGGCGACCTGTGCGAAGTAGGTGTACCGCGCCGCGGTGGCCGCCTCGGCGCGGAACGCGGCCTGCACGCCGTCGGCGAGGGACTGGTCCGGTTCCATGATCAGACCCTCGTTCCCGAGGCGACGACGAACAGCATGTGGTCGGTGATCCGCCCGTCCGCCTCGGCCACGGCGTGCCGTGCGCGGAACGCGGGTGACGCGCTCCGGTAGCGGTCCCGGATGGCCTCCCGCGCGTCCTCGCCGATCGCGCCGTTGGCCGACCACACGTCCACGTCCTCCACCGACACATACCGCTGCGATTGCACCGGGTCGCACCCCGCGCCGGCGAGCAGGGCCTCGACATCGCCGGGCCGGAAGAAGTGCCGCCGGGCCGGGTTGCGCAGCCGCAGGATGTCGAAGTACTCGTCGCGGTCGTCGTCCCCGTAGGCGCACAGATGGGTCAGCACGACCCGCCCGCCCGGCCGGGTCACCCGCACCATCTCCCGCACCGCGTCCGGCAGCGTCATGAACTGGATCCCCTGACGGCACACCACGATGTCGAACGTGCCGTCACCGAACGGCAGTTCCTCCGCCGGGGCGATCACCAGTTCGTCGAGCATGTCGCGCGCCTGCTCGGCCATCTCCGGCGTGATGTCCACGCCGACCAGCCGCCGCACCCGCCCGGCGAACTGCCTTGACACCAGTCCGGTGCCGCACGCCACGTCCAGGACCGCGTCGCCCGGCTGGGGCGCGGCGGTGGACAGCATCAGCTCGCCGAGCGCGTCGTCGGTGCACCACGAACTGGATCGGTCGTAGGTGCTCGCGCGGTCGGCGAAGTGCGTGCGGACGCTTCCCGTTTCGTTCATCTGCTCTCTCCTGCCATAGCCAGGGTGCGGCCCGGCGTCGCGCGGCGACGCAGCCAGCGGACGGTGGCGTCGCGCCGCCAGCGCCGGAAGTGGTTGCGGTCGGTGCACAGCGATCGCGCCTCCACCGCCAGCCGCACCGCGAACCCGCGCAGCGCGACGCCGAGCGGAGCGGGAGCCGGTTCGTCCAGCGAGGCCTCGTCGAACGGGTAGTGAAGCGTCTCCATCGCCCGCGCGGTCACGCTCTCCACCTGCCGCCGCTCCCGGTCGGACAGCCCATGCCGGTGGGCGCCGATCCGGGCTGTGGTGATCGGGTCGCCCGCCGTGCGCCAGGACGCCGACAGCGACGCGGTCACCCGGGCGTTGTCACTGAGGTGGTGCGCCAGCATCGCGGGCTCGACCGTCTCACCGATGAATTCGCAGATCGCCCGGATCTCCCGGTCGGGCGCGGACACCAGGTCCTCGTACCGCACCAGGTGCACCACTCTCGGCCCCCACCGCTCCAGGGCCGCGCGGGCGAGCTCCTGTTCGGCCGTCCACCGCAGCGCCATTCGGTACGGGTGGCAGTAGCCGAACACGGCCCGCTTCGCCGACGCGACCACATCGCGGGGATCGCGAACCAGCCACAGGAACCGCGCGTCCGGGAGTTCGGCGAGCACCTCGTCGACGTGCTCGACCATGAACGTGCTCTTGCACCCCCACCGGGCCGCGCCCTCCGCGACGCGGTACTGGTCGTAGATCGCCGACACCACCCCGAACAGCGACGGCGCCTTTCCACTCACGGCAGCCTCGGTCACCGCGGCCCGGTCGATCACGTGCGGCCACGGGTGGATGTGGTTGCGCAGCAACCACATCGCGTCGCCCACCATCGCGTCGACATCACCGTTGTAGGGGATGCCGGACAGGTACCGCATGAAGTGCGGCGGGTGCGGGACCGCGATCCGCGAGTGCGCGTCGAGCATCAGCCGCAGCAGGTTCGACCCGGAGCGCTCGGTCCCGATGATGAGGATGGGGCCGTCCTGAGTGGACACCGGTCAGGCCCCGACCGCGAGCTTCTTCGCGCCGCAGTCCATCAGAGTGCTCCCGACCTTGGCCACCTCCGCGTCAGCCACCTTGTCCAATGTGTAGTGTTCGGAACCGGGAACCAGTGGCGCGGCGGCGGAACTCCACTCCGCGCGCCAGCCGTTACCGGCGTACGACGTCGACCGCTCGGTGCCGTCGGCCGGCTGCGGGTGGAAGTACTGGAAGTGCTCCGGCCAGTGCTGGAAGTCCATCACCGGGCCGGGCTGATAGGCGTCGTACACACGCTTGTACGCGTCCCGGCAGACCCGCTCGGGCAGCCCGCTCACGTTCAGGAACTCGTCCTCGTGCAGCGCCTGTTCGACCGACAGCCAGTTCAGGTGGTCGATCTCGGAGCGAATCATCTTGTTCCGCCTCGCGTCCTGGTACACCGTCGTACCGGGCATGGCCGACAGATACTTCACCCGGGTCACATGGTTGTACTGCTCGGCGAACTGCACCATGTCCGACAGGGACTCCTCGGTCTCGTTCGGCAGACCGACGATGAGCAGCGAGCCGAACCGCACGCCGCCCTCGAACGTGGTGCGCATCGCGCGGACGGTCAGGTTCTCGCTGCTGCCCTTGCGTGCCTCGCGCAACACCTCGCGGCCCAGCGACTCGACGCCGTACAGGATGATGTCCGCACCCGCATCCCGCATCGCGTCGATGCGCGGTACGTCCATGTCGGCGCACCGGGTCAGACAGGTCCACCGCAGATCGTGCTGGGAGATCACGTCGCACATCTCGATGGTCTGGCCGCGGTGCGAGCTGAACGTCAGGTCGACGAAGAAGCAGAAATCCACGCCGTACTGGGTTTTCAGCCAGTCGAGGTCGCGGTCCATCTTCTCCGGCGACTTCGCCCGCACCTGCGGTGTGGTGCGGTAGCAGAACGAGCAGTCCATCTTGCAGCCGCGGCTGTAGGACGAGATCACCTGCGGCTGCATGCCGAGCGGCGACCGCGACTGAGGCCACAGGTCGAGCCGCATCCTGGGCAGCGCGTCGAGATCCATCATCTGGCCGCGCGGTGGCGTGCGGCGCGCGTTTCCCTTCTCGTCCCGGTAGCAGATGCCCTTGATGGTCGGGAGATCCTGCTGCCACGAGCCGCGGGTGTAACTCTCCATCAGCTCCAGGATGGTGAGCTCGCCCTCGCTGATCACCGCGATGTCGCAGTCGGTGTCCGACATGAATATCGCCGGAACGGAAGTGACCAGCGAGCCGCCGCAGATGATCGGTATGTCCGGGTGCGACTCGCGGACCATCGCCATCAGCTCGCGGCAGAACGGGAAGTTGTCCTCGAACGTGCACACACCGAGCACGTCGGTGCCTTCGATGATCTGGTCGTACGCCGCCTGCAGTGGGTTCGGGGTGTAGCGGACGTCGACGATGCGCACCGGGTACCCGGCGTTGTGCAGCACGGTCGAGATGTATGTCGCACCCTCGTAAGGTGAGGTGAGGAAGAACTCCCAACCCCGCGGCATGGTGAACGGCGAGGGCCCGACGATGAGGGTGAACCTCGGCAGCGCGGGATCGACCGGCACCGGTTCGGCGTCCTGGTTGCGCATCTGCTCGATATAGCGCTGGTCGACGCTGCCGTTCGCGTCGGCATACAGCTCCAGGTCCAGGGACAACTTGCGCGCCATGTGAATTCTCCCTTGCGTCACGGTCATGGACGCTCCGCCAGGTAACTGTAGGGGCGGGATGTGCTGTTCGGCACTGGTGTTCATGCGGCCCTGTTCGTCGTTGTCGTACGCGGGGAGCCCGTTGTTAGCCTTCGGTGCCGCTGGCGTCGACGTAGAAAAACAGAGGAATCCCGGTGACCACACAGCCGAACATCCTGTTCATCTCCTTGGACACCGTGCGCGCCGACGTGGCCTATTCGGGGAAGTACCCCGGCGTGGAGCGGCTGCGCGCGAACGGAGTCAGCTTCACGCAGGCGATCTCGTCGTGCCCCCTGACACCGGTCAGCCACGCCACGGTGTTCACCGGGCTCCAGCCACCCCGCCACGGGGTCAGGCACCTGTTCCGCGAAGCGCTGGACAAGAAGGTGCCGACGCTGGCGGAGTGCCTGTCGGAGGCCGGGTACACGACCGGCGCGGTGGTGTCCTGCCCCGGCCTGAACAAGTGGTACGGGATTGACCGCGGGTTCGACTTCTACGACGACGAGATCCCACTGCTGCCGGACGGCCGGGACCCGCTGTCGGTCGGCGACGTGAAGCTGCGCGGGCTGGCGCTCAAGCGCGCGCCGGTGGTGGTCGAACGCGCCACCCGCTGGCTTGAGTCGCTGGACGGCGACGGCCCGTTCTTCCTGTTCGCGCACTTCTTCGACGCGCACTGGCCGTACGAGCCGCCAGAGGATGTCGGCGTCGAGGTGGCGAACCCGTACGAAGGCGAGGTCGCCTACACCGACCACTACGTCCAGCTCCTGCTGCGCCGCATCGCCGAGATGGGCCACGACATCGAGTCGATGCTGGTGGTGTGCTTCTCCGATCACGGCGAGGACCTGGCCGGGTGGTACCCCAACGACCACGCCGGCGACCTCGGCCACCCGTACGAGGAGGGCCACGGCTGCCTGCTGTTCGACGCGACCCAGCACGTGCCGCTGGTCATCAGCGGCCCCGGGGTGCCAGGGGGGATGAGCGTGGACAGCCAGGTGCGGCTCGTCGACATCATGCCGACGGTGCTCGACCATCTCGGTCTTGACCCGCGGTCGTCGGACGGCGCCTCGCTGAC
This sequence comes from Streptomyces albipurpureus, assembly GCF_023701525.1. Taxonomy (GTDB): domain Bacteria; phylum Actinomycetota; class Actinomycetes; order Streptomycetales; family Streptomycetaceae; genus Streptomyces; species Streptomyces albipurpureus. The sequence continues at coordinate 277,941 of NZ_JAMQAW010000002.1, read as the reverse complement.
CGAGTTCTTCGCGGACGGCACCGGGGCGTCCCGCGAGGCGTACTCGGAGACCTACTTCCCGCAGGAGCGGGCCGCCGCCTCGGACGACTACCCGGACCTGAAGGCGCTGCACTCGGTGCGGGCGGACGGGCGCAAGGTGATCTGGGAGGCGGACGGGCGCCAGGTGTGGGCCTACGACCTCGCCGCCGATCCCAACGAGCTCGGCGGGCGGGTTCTCGTGTCGGATGAGGACGCGTGACAGCAGGGGTGACCTCGGCGCCTCGTTCGGTCCGCCGGGTGCTGATCGCGAGCACGATCGGCACCGCCATCGAGTGGTACGACTTCTACCTGTACGCGACGGCGTCCGCGCTGGTGTTCGGCCCGCTGTTCTTCCCCGGAACGTCGACCGCCGGCGGTGTGCTCGCGTCGTTCGCCACCTACGCGGCCGGGTTCGTCGCGCGCCCGCTGGGCGGCCTGCTGTTCGGCCACTTCGGCGACCGGGTGGGCCGCAAGTCGATGATGGTGTGGACGTTGCTCGTCATGGGCATCGCCACGTTCGGCATCGGCCTGCTGCCCACCTATGAAACGGCCGGTGTCCTCGCGCCGGTCCTGTTGGTGACGTTGCGCGTCGCGCAGGGCATCGGCATCGGCGGCGAATGGGGAAGCGCGGTGCTGCTCAGCACCGAACACGGCCCGCCCGGACGCCGGGGCTTTCTCAGCAGCTGGCCCGCGATGGGCTTCGCGGTGGCGTTGTTCGGCAGCAACCTGACCTTCGTGCTGATCTCCAAGCTGCCCGAGGAGGACTTCCTGACCTGGGGCTGGCGGCTGCCGTTCCTGGCATCGAGCGTCCTGGTCGGCATCGGTATCTGGGTCCGGCTGGGGGTCGAGGAGACACCGGAGTTCGTGCGTGGCCGGGCGGAGAACGGCGCTGCCCGGGTGCCGGTGATCATGGTGCTGCGGCGGTGGCCGCGCCGCGTGGTGATCGGCATTCTCGCTTCGCTCGGCACCGGGTCGGTGATCGCCATGTTCACCGTGTTCCTGGTGGCGCACGCGGCGAAGGCCGGGCCGGAGGTGCGGTCGACCGTACTGACCGGGCTGATGATCGCGGCCCTGGGAGAGTGCGTGACACTGCCGGTGTTCGGCGCGCTCTCCGATCGGTTCGGCCGCAAGCGGGTCATGATCTTCGGCTACGTGGTCGCGGTGCTGGCGATGATCCCGGCGGGCGCCTGGCTGTCCTCGGGCGATCCAACGCTGGTCGCCCTGGTGTTCATCCCCGCGCTGACCATCGCGCACGGCGCGATCTACGGTGGCCTGGCGGCGTTCCTGGTGGACCTGTTCCCGACCATGGTGCGGTTCTCCGCGATCGCCGTGACCTACCAGGTGGGCGTCACGATCTCCAGCTTCTTGCCGCTGGTCGCGGTCGCGATCACCGGCGGCTCGTCGGCGCTGCTTCCGGTGGTCGGGCTGTTCGCGGTGGTCCAGATGGTGGCGGCGATCGCCGTGGCGTGCGCGCCGGACTCACGCGCTGACGCGGACCTGGCCGCGGACCTGGCAGGCCAGCGCTGACCAGTCGGCCGCGCAGTCCATGGCGAGGTCGGCAACCACCGGTGACCAGCGTTGGGGGACGGCGGCGGCGAGGCGGTCCCACTGCGCGGCGTCGAGGGTGTTGGCGTCGAGCAGCCGCAGGAGCGCGCGGCCGATCTCGGAGAACCGCAACGACGGATCGGTGCGCAGCGAGAGCAGGAACCGGCCTCGTTCGGCGCGAGGTGTGCCGCTGAAGCCGTTGTCAACGCCGGTGTTGTTGCCCGGTGCGTTGTTTTCTGCGTTTTCTGCGTTTTCCGCGCGATTTCCGGCGGAAAGGCGATGCCGCGGCGGAATAGGATCCTCGCCGCGGCGCATTCTTTCCCGGACATCCCGGGCGGTGCCGACCGATATTCCGGCGATTCGGGCGATCTCCCGCAATGAGAGATCTGGATTGCTCGAAATCGCCCGACTCGCAATCATGCGTCCGTGGGAGGCGTCGAGTGGCCGCACTTTCCCGTCGCGGCCGAGGCGGGTGTTCAACTGAGTCATTTCCCCGGTTGAACGCTGCCGGATCGCGGCCACCGTCTTGGTGGACAACCCGGCTGTCGACGCGATCAGGCGGTCCGACAGGTGCGAATGCGACGAGAGGATCCGGGCGGCGGCGGCGGTGCGGTCAGCCAGCGTCAGCGGCAGCCCCTGGGCCACGTTGGCGCTCACGGCCAGCACGAACGCGTCCTCCTCGGTGCCGTCGACGAACCGCACACCGATGGTGGCGTCCCCGCGCAGCTTGGCCGCGCGCAGGCGGTGCACGCCGTCGATCACCTGCATGGTCGGCCGGTGCACAAGGATCGGCGGGAGGTCGTCCGGGCACTGCGCGAGCGCGCTGACGTGGTCGGGACTGGAGCCGGCGACCCGCACGAGAGGCGTTTCGGTTATCTGGTCAATCTGCACAAACGTCGGTGGCGTGTCCCTACATAACGTACCCAGCGATGTCCCGCTCATCCGAACTCCTCCAGATGGGCCAACCCATTTTCGAGCACGACTTGGTCACGCTCGGCAGCGCGTAACTGATCAGGTCTCGGGAAGCGGCTACAAGATATCGGCCAGGTTATAGAGCCGAACAGGCCGACGGGACAGAATTTTTTATTAGCAAGTTCTCATAATTGTCATTGCGGTCGGCGCATCGGGTGCGCGCCGAAGTAAACACTTCGGCGACCTCTTTTTACACCGATCCGCGTTGACACCGATCCGCGCCATGAGACAGAGTTCCCCTCGTTCCCCTAATAGATTCCCGTGGGACACGGAGTGTGAAACCGCAGTGGACGCGCGATTAGATATGGTGAATCCCATACCGGCCGAGAATCCCTTTCCGGTCGAGACGATGGTGGGGATGTTCCGGAGCCAGGTCGCCCGGGCCCCGGAGTCGATCGCGGTTGTCGCCGCTGACGGCACACTCTCCTACGGTGAGCTCGACGCCCGCGCTTCCGCGGTGGCGGGCGGGCTACGAGACCGTGGGGTCGGGCCGGACGACATCGTCGCCGTCGTGATCCCACGCGGCGCGGACATGGTGGTGGCCGTCGTCGCCGTGCTCGCCGCGGGAGCCGCGTACCTGCCGGTCGACCCCGCCCAACCGCCGGACCGAGTGTCCGCCGTGCTCGCCGACGCCCGTCCCGCCCTGGTGCTGACGCCGGGGGAGCTGCGGGCGCTGGAGGCCGCGGCGGTGTCCGCCGCCCCGGTGGCGGATCCCGATCCGGCGTGCGCCGCCTACGTCATCTACACCTCCGGCTCGACCGGAAAGCCCAAGGGCGTGGTCGTCCCCCATGCGGGGATCGCTCATCTCGTCGCGGCGCAACGGGAACGCTTCGGTGCCGGACCGGGTGCCAGGGTGCTGCAGTACGCGTCGGTCGGCTTCGACGTGGCCGTCGCCGACCTGTGCATGGCGCTGCTCACCGGGGCTACGCTCGTTCTCGCGCCGCCCGAGGGCCTTCCGCCCGGCGAACCGTTCGCCCGCTTCATCGCCGAGCACGGCGTCACCCACGTGTGCATGCCGCCGAGCGCGCTCGCCACCCAGCCGGACATGGCGCTGCCCTCGGTCGCCTGCCTGATCGTCGCGGGGGAGGCGCTGAACCCGGACCTCGTCGCCCGATGGTCCCCCGGCCGCCGGATGATCAATGCCTACGGCCCGACCGAGACGACCGCGTGCGCCACCATGAGCGCGCCGCTCACCGGCGGCCCGGTGGTGCCGATCGGGGCGGCGATCCCCGGCACCGAACTGCGGGTGCTGGACGAGAAGTGCGCCCCGGCCGCCGAGGGCGAGCTGTACATCGGCGGCGCCGGGGTCGCGCGCGGCTATCTGGGCTGCCCCGGGCCGACCGCGGAGCGGTTCGTCGCCGACCCGTGGGGTCCGCCCGGGTCGCGCATGTTCCGCACCGGCGACCTGGTCCGCGTGCTGCCAGACGGTGACCTGCTGTTCCTCGGCCGGGCCGACGATCAGGTGAAGATCCGCGGCCACCGGGTCGAACCGGCCGAGGTGGAGGCCGCGCTCGGCGCTCACCCGGCGGTGGCGCGGGCGGCGGTCGTCGCCCACTCCGGACCGCTCGGCGCCTACCTGGTGGGCTACGTGGTGCCGCGCGGGGCGAGCGTGCCGGATCTGCGCGCGCACCTCGCCGAGCGGCTGCCGGCCCACCTCGTCCCGGACCTGATCGAGGTGGTCGGGCACTTCCCGTTGACCCCCAACGGAAAACTGGACCGGGCCGCGTTCGCCGAACCCGCGCCGCGGGCGTCGGGCGCGCTCGCCGACGACCTCGCCCGGTTGTTCGCCGAGGTGCTGTCGGTGGATTCGGTCGCGCCGGACGACGACTTCTTCGCCCTCGGCGGCACCTCGCTCATGGCCACCGCGCTGGTCAGCCGGATTCGGGTCGAACTGGCCGTGGACGCGTCCGTGGCCACCGTGTTCGACGCCTCCTCACTCACCGATCTCGCCAAAGCCCTGTCCGCGATGGACCCAGTGGACTCCGCCAGGGGCCGGACATGAACGTCGTCATCGTCGGGGCGGGTATGGCCGGAACCATGCTGGCGATCCGGCTGGCCCGCCGCGGCCACCAGGTGGACGTGGTGGAGCGGCGCGGCGACCCACGCGGCACGGACGGTCCGGACGCCGCGTCGATCAGCGTCGGGCTGTCCGAACGCGGGCGGGCTGCGTTGCGCGACATCGGCCTCCTCGACGAGGCCCTGGCCAAAGCGGTTCCCATGCGCGGGCGGATCGTCCACCACAGCGGCCGGGTCACCTACCAGCCCTACGGCGCGGACGACACCGAGGTACTGCACTCGGTCCGCCGCCACGACCTCAACATCGCCCTGCTCGACGCCGCCGAATCGGTTCCCCTGGTGCGGCTGTGGTTCGGGCACCGCGTCACCGGCCTGGTCGGTACCGAGGTGCGGACCCCGGCCCGGACGTTCTCGGCGGATCTCGTCGTGGGCGCGGACGGCGCGTACTCGACCGTGCGCGCGCACCTGCACCGCCGGGTGCGCGCCGAGTTCCACCAGACGCACCTGGACTGGGGCTACCGGGAGTTCACCATCCCGGCCGTCGACCGACCGGAGGCCTTGCACGTGTGGCCGGGCAGTCGGGGACTGGTGGTGGCGCACCCCAACCCGGACGGATCGCTGACCGGCACCGTGTTCCTGCCGTTCGACGGCGACACCGGGTTCTCGGGGCTGCGCGACCCGGCGCGGGCCGGGGCGTTCCTGGCCGAGGAGTTCGGCGACCTGACCGATCTGGTGCCGGACCTGGTCACGCAGTTCCTCGCGCACGAGCCGGGCAGCCTGGTGTCGGTGCGCACCGCGCCGTGGCAGCACGACCGTGTCGTCCTCGTCGGCGACGCCGCGCACGCCGTGTTCCCGTTCTACGGCCAGGGGATGAACGCCGCGTTCGAGGACTGCGCGGTGCTCGACGCGTGTCTCGCCGAGCACGCCCCGGGCGACGCGCTCGCCGCGTTCGAGGCCCGCCGCCGCCCGCACACCGACGTGCTCGCCGAGTTGTCCGCGCGCAACTTCGTGGAACTGCGCGACAAGGTGCGGTCACCGGTGTTCCTGGCACGCAAGCGGATCGACTTCGCGCTCGGCCGCCTGCTACCGGGGTGGCGGACGCTGTACGCGATGATCAGCCACAGCAGCCTCCCGTACGGGGACGCGCTCGCCCGGGCCCGCCGCCAGGACCGCCTCCTCGGTGGACTCGTCGGGCTCGGCGCGGTCACGTTGCTCGCTGCGGCGCGGCGGAAGCGGAGCGGGAGATGTTGAGCCATCCGGCGGGTGACGTCGCGCTGTTCGAGCCGGATCACCCGGACCTGCCTGCCCCCGCCGAGGTGGTGCTGGCGTGGGCGCGGTCCTACCTGTGCCGACCGCACCCCGATCTGGGGCGGGGCGGCGACGTTTGCCCCTACACGGCCGTCTCGCTGGAACGGGGCGGGCTCTTCCTCGCCGTACACCCCGGACAGCCGGACCTGCGGGCGGTGATGACCGCTTACCGCGACTGGTTCCCCGACCTGCCGCCGCGTGAGGGGCCGCAGGCCAGATACCGGACGATCCTGGTGGTGCTGCCGGACGTGACGCCCGGGGAGATCGACCGCACGCAGCGGGAGCTGAAGCCCGGGTTCGTGGAACGCGGCCTGATGATCGGTGAGTTCCACCCGGGACCGCCGTCCGCGCCCGGTCTGTGGAACGCGGACTTCCGGCCGTTGCGCAGCCCGCTGCCGTTGCTGGCGGTGCGGCACATGGTGGCCGCCGACGCGCCGTTCCTGCGGGCGGACCCGGAGCATCTGGCGGCGTACCGGAGCCGGTTCGGAGATCGGGGAGCGCACCGATGACGTTCCCGCTCCCGCCCGGGGCCCGGCGACTGTGGTTCCTTGAGGCGTTCGCCGATGGCGCACCCCTGCACAACAACCCGGCGGTGTTCCGGTTGGCCGGCCCCGTGTCGGTGGACGCGCTCCAGCGCGCGGCGGATCTGGTGGTGGCCCGGCACCCGGTGCTGCGAACCACATTCGACGAGGCCGACGGCGAGCCGGTCGGACGGGTGGGTACGGTGGGCGCCGCGGATGTCGTGGTGCGGACGGTGCCATCCGCAGACGCAGACGCAGACGCAGCCGCAGAGGCGTTCGCGGCGCAGGCCGCACGGGAGCCGTTCGACCTGCGCACCGGGCCGTTGTTCCGGATCCGGCTGGGCCGGATCACACCGACCGACCACATACTGGTGATCAACACGCATCACGCGGTCGTCGACGGTACGTCACTGTCGGTGCTGTGCGGGGAGATCAGCGCCCTGTACGCCGACCCGGCCCGGCCACTGCCGGACCCTGGAGCGCCGCCGGACATCATCGACCACGACCCGTCCCGCCGGGTGTCCGATCTGGACGGTGCGCCGGACCTGCTCACCCTGCCCACCGACCGGCCCCGCCCGAGGATGCGCGCCTTCCGCGGGGAGTTGCGCCGCCACGCAGTCCCCGAGGGTCTCACCGCGCGGGTCGACGCGCTCGCCCGCGCCACGCGCGCCACCCGGTTCGTCGTGCTGCAGGCCGCGTACGCCGCCACGTTGGGCACGACGGCGGGTCAGGACGACGTAGTGGTCGCCACCCTGTGGTCCGGGCGGCCGGGGCCGGAGTTCGCCGGCGTCGTCGGAATGTTCGTGAACCCGGTGCCGTTGCGGGTGGGGATCGGCGGCGATCCGACGTTCCGCGAGCTGGTGGCCAGGGTCCGCCGCGCGGTCGCGGCGGGACTGGGCAGCGCGGCAGTCCCGTTCGACCGGATCGTCGAGGCGGTCGGCGCCTCCCGCGACCCGAGCCACGCGCCGCTGTGCCAGGCGCACCTCGTGATGCAGGACCCACCCGAGGTGGTGCTCCCCGGCGTGCGGGCCGACCGGATGCTGCCGGCCACGGGCACGGCCGACGTCGACCTCAGCCTGATGGTGGAGTCCGGCGGCGCGGAGATGGCGGTGGTCACCGAGCACGACACGGACCTGTTCGACGGTGCGACGGTCGACGGTGTCGCCGGGCGGCTGCTGGCCTTGCTGGACCGTGCGTGCGCCGACCCCGATCGCCGGTTGTCGGCGTTGACTGGGTTGTCGGCGGAGCGTTCGGCGGTGGCCGCTTCGGTGGCCGGGCCGGCCGGTGCTCCGGCGCCGTCGACCGTGCTGGAGCTGATCCGGTTCGGCGCGGACGGCCTCGCGGTGGGTGAGTTGTCCTACGCCGAGCTGGAGCGCCGTTCGGCGGCGCTGGCCTCGGTGCTGCGGGCGAAGGGCGCCGGGCCGGAGGCGTGGGTCGCGGTGGACCTGCCGCGCGGCACGGACCTGGTGGTGGCCATCCTCGGGATCTGGCGGGCGGGCGCGGTGTACGTGCCGGTGGAACCGTTGTGGCCCGAGCCGAGGCGCCGGGCCGTCACCGAGGCCGCCCGCGTTGTGCTGACCGAGATCCCGGACCTGCCGGAGGAATTCGAGCGCGTCGATCCCGGAATCGCCCCCGAGTCACTGGCGTACGTGCTCCACACGTCCGGGTCGACCGGCCGCCCGAAGGCGGTGGGCGTGCCGCACAGCGCGGTGGCCGGGATGCTGGCCCGGTCGACGGCGCTGGTGGGGCTGGGCGCCGGGGACGTGGTGGCGGCCATGATCTCCCCGGCGTTCGACATCTCGGTGTGGGAACTGGTGGGGCCGCTGACGGTGGGCGCCCGGGTGGCGGCGGTACCGCCGGAGATCGTTGTGGACGGTCCCGCGCTGGCGCGGCATCTGATGGCCGAGGCGGTCACGGTCGTCCAGGTCACCCCGTCGGTGTGGGCGGTGCTGGCGGCGGCCGGGGGCGTGCCGGAGTGCGTGCGGGTCCGGGTGTCGATCGGGGAGGTGCTGACGCCGGAGCTGGCCGGGTCGCTGGGCGGGGCCGAGCTGTGGAACACGTACGGCCCGACCGAGACGACGATCTGGTCGACCGCCCAGCGGGTGCACCAAGGCAGCCCGTTCGGCATCGGCGACCCGCTCGACGATGTGGCCCTGTATCTGCTGAACGCGGGCCTGCGACCGGTTGACGACGATGTGGTCGGCGAGGTGTACCTGGGTGGTTTCCCGCTGGCGCGCGGCTATCTCGGCGCGCCCGGCCAGTCGGCGACGAGGTTCGTCGCCGACCCGTTCTCGCCGGTCCCCGGCGCGCGCATGTACGCGACGGGCGACCTGGCGCGGCGCCGGCCGGGCGGTGTCGTGGAGTTCGTCGGGCGGGTGGACGCCCAGCTCAAGGTGCGTGGTCACCGGGTGGAACCGGCCGAGGTGGAGGCGGCGCTGCGGGCGGACCCGGAGATCGCCGACGCCCGCGTGGCCGGGGACGGTGACCGCCTGGTGGCCTATGTGATCCCGGCCGCCGGGCGGCCCCGCTGGTCGAGGGTGCGCGAGCGGCTGAGCCGTGTCCTTCCCGCCTACCTGGTGCCGTCGGCGATGGTGTCCGTGGACGCGTTCCCGCTGACCAGCTCCGGAAAGCTGAACGTACGCGCTCTGCCCCCACCGGCGGAGGATGTCGCCGCCCCTGATCCCCACCCGGGTCTGGAGACCACGATCGCGGAGATCTTCGCGCGCCTGCTGGCTCGCCCGGTGAACCGCGACGACGATTTCTTCCTGTCCGGCGGCCATTCCCTGGCGGCAGCGAAGGCCGTCGCCAAGATCCAGGCGTCGGTTGGCGTGGAGGTGACGATCAGAACCCTGTTCGCCAACCCCACCGTCGCCGCCCTGGCCGCCGCGATCGATGCGGGCCAGAGCAATCCCGACACCCCCGACACCCCCGACACCCCCGACACCCCCGACACCCCCGACACCCCCGACACCCCCGACACCCCCGACACCCCCGACACCCCCGACACCCCCGACACCCTGGAGACCCCGGAGACCCCGGAGAACGCAGACACCCCAGACACCCCGGAGAACGCAGACATACCGGGGGCGTTGCCCGCTCCGCCAGGACGGCTGTCCGGCCCGCAGCACGGACTGTGGATCATCCACCAGACGGGCCAGGACAACGGCGCCTACGTCGTGCACGCCGCGTTCCAGTTGGAGGGTGCCCTCGACGAGGCGGACCTGCGCGCCAGGTTCGCCCACACCCTGGCCACCCATCCCGTCCTGCGATCGGCGATCGTCGTCCATGACGACACCCCGCGGCTGAGCGCGGCGCCCTACACGGACGAGTTGCTGGCGAGGGCCTGGCGCACCACCGACCTGAGCGCTCACGCGGACCCGTGGCCGGAGGCCGAACGCCTGGCCGCCCGGGACGCCGACCACCCCTTCGACCTGACCCGGTGCCCGTTGGTGCGAGCCCACCTGATCAGAACCGCTCCCACGACCCATCTCCTGACGATCACCGCTCACCACATCATCTGCGACGACACATCGATATCGATCCTGCTGACGAACCTGACCACCGCGGTTCCGATCTCCTCGCCCCTGTCCGGTGCCACGGATGTCCAGGGGCCGAGGGCCGCGCTCAGCACCAAGACCAGCGCACCGGGACTACCGATCCCCGCGCCGGCAGCCGCGGGTCCACGGCAACGAACCACCGAATTCTGGGCTGAGACACTCCGCGACGCCCCGCCTGCCTCCGGGCCCTCGCCGGACCACCCGTACGGCACGGCCCCAATCCCGACATCGGACGGATCGCCGCACCCGGAATCCGGCCCTGCTCACCCCCGCCGCGCGGGCGCCGTCCCCGGTGCCACCCACCGGTTCACCGTCCCGGCCGGGCTCGCCCGCCGCTTCGCCACCTGGTGCCGGGGCGAGCGGTCCACCACCTTCGCCGGTCTCCTCGCCGTCTTCGCCATCGTCTCCTCCACCCGGGACGGCGGTGACGACCTCGTCGTCGGCGCCCCGGTCAGCACCCGCCCGGCCGGGTGGGACGACGTGATCGGCATGTTCGTCACGACCCTCCCGCTCCGGCTCCGCACGAACTGTCGAGCCACCCCCAGCGACCTGCTCGCCGACGCCACCGGGGTGGTGGCCGACGCGATGGACCACGCCGACATCTCCCTGGCCGACATCCTCACCACGGTCCCCACCCCGCGGGAGCACCACCCCCTGTTCCGGACGATGCTGGTCCTCAACCGCGAGACGGCCCCCGTCACCTTCACCGGCCTGACCACCACCCCGGTGCCTATCGACCGCGCCACCAGCCGTTTCGACCTCACCCTCCACATCAGGGAACGCGAGGGCGACTGGCCCGCCCTCATCGACTACCGCACCGACCGGTACGAGGCGGACACGATCACCAGGATTGCCGACCAGGTGCTGGCGGTCATGGAGGCGGTGGCCCGCCACCCCGGTCGTCCGCTGTCTCACCTGGACCTGTTGTCCCCGGCCGACAGCGCCGTCCACACCGCCCTCGACACCCGGTCCGATCCAGCCGCCCCCGGTGGACCGGACACGCCGTCCACCGGCCTGGCCGTCCACACGCGACCGGCCGCCACGACCGTTGTGGACCTGATCGCGGCCCGCACCGCGCAGGCCCCTGACGCCACCGCCGTCCTCGACCTCGCCGCCACTCCCCTCACCTACCGCGACCTGGACCGCAGATCCTCAGCCGTCGCCCGCCACCTGCGCGAGGCCGGCATCCGGAGCGAGGACCCGGTCGCGATCACCATCCCGTCCAGCGCCGACGCGATCATCGCGATCCTCGGCGTGCTCAAGGCGGGCGGATGCTTCGTCCCCATCGACCCCGCCCAGCCGCCCTCCCGCCAACACGCCCTGATCACCGCCAGCGGCGCGAGGACCGTACTGACCCGTGACGCCCTCCCCGCCACCGGCCACCACGAACCTGCGCCCATCCACCCGTCCCAACTCGCCTACGTGGTCCACACCTCCGGCTCCACCGGCGAGCCCAAGGGCGTCGAAGTACAGCACGACACCCTCCTCAACCTCACCACCGCGTTCATCGCCGAACACGGCCTCACCGCCGCGCACCGCCTCCTCATGGTCCCGCCCCCGCACTTCGACGCCGCGTTCGGCGACATCTTCCCGGTCCTCGCGGCCGGGGCCACCCTGGTCATCCACCCCGACCCGGGCGGCCTGACCGGGCCGGACCTCCTCAAGCTCTGCGTCGAGCACCGACTGACCGCGGTGGACACGGCGGCTCCCCTCTGGCAGCGCTGGGTGGCCGATCTCGCCGGGGAACGCCTCCCGTTGGAGATCATGATGGTCGGCGGCGACATCGTCCCGGCGGCGGCCGTCCGCGCGTGGGCGAAGCACGGCATTCCCCTCCACAACCACTACGGCCCGACGGAAGCCACCGTCTGCGCGACCAGCCATCGCACCGTCGACGGCCGCGAGCACCCCACCCGACTGCCGATCGGCCGCCCGCTGCCGAACGTCCGCGTCCACCTCCTCGACCGGGCTCTGCGCCGGGTGCCCGTCGGCGTGGTCGGTGAGGTCTACATCGGAGGGATGGCGCCCGCCCGCGGGTACCGGGGAAAACCTGCCGCGACCGCCGCGGCGTTCTTCGCCGACCCGTACGGCGCCCACCCCGGCGCCCGCATGTACCGGACCGGCGACCTCGCGAGGCTGAACCCGCAGGGCACCCTTGAGTTCGTCGGCCGGGCCGACGACCAGATCAAGATCCGCGGCAACCGGGTGGAGCCGGGGGAGGTGGCGGCCGTGCTCGCCGCGCACCCGGCCGTCGCGGAGGCCGTGGTGGTGGCCAGGGGCGACCGCCTCATCGGCTACGTCGGCGCCCCGACCTCGACCACACCTACCCGGAACGCACCCGATCCGACCACCCCCGACTCGCTGGTTGCCGTCCCGGACGTTCCCGGCCTGCGCGCCTTCTGCGCCGACCGCCTGCCCGCGCATCTCGTGCCGGACACCGTGGTCGTCCTCGACGCCCTTCCCACCACAAGCAACGGCAAGGTCGACAACACCGCCCTCCCCGAACCGCCCACCAAGCCCACCAACCTCACAGCCCCGGCGGACCCGCCTCGGACCGCCACTGAGCGAGCCGTCGCCGCCATCTGGGCCACCGTTCTCGACCAGTCCGACGTGGACCGCACCGCGGACTTCTTCGCCATCGGCGGGCACTCGCTCATCGCCGCCCACGTCCTCGCCGCCGTCCGCGACCGTCTCGGCGTCACGGTGCCGATGCGCACACTGTTCACCGCCCCCACCGTGGCGGCGTTCGCGGCAGCCATCGACGACGGTGCATCGGCGGACCTGCCCACGGTGGACCGGCTGCGCGCCGACGCCGTCCCCCCACCCGAAATCCGTCTCCGCACCGTCCACCCAGCAGGCGTCCCCGCGGCTGGCACGCCGCGCCGGATCCTGCTCACCGGCGCCACCGGCTTCCTCGGCCGCCACCTCCTCGACCAGCTCCTGGCCCGGACCGACGCCCGGATCCACTGCCTCGTCCGCCAGAGCTCGATCGATCGGCTGCCGGTCACCGACCGCGTGATCCCGGTCCCCGGCGACCTGTCCGCACCCGGCCTCGGTCTGTCCACAGAGGATCACGACACCCTCACGACCGTGGACGCGATCTACCACAACGCCGCCGTGCCGCACTTCGCCGCGCCCTACGACGCCCTCAAAACCGCCCACGTCGACGCCACCGCCGCGATCCTGCGCCTGGCCGGTGACAGCGGCGCCCCGCTGCACCTGATCTCCACCCTCGGCGTTTTCCTCGGTGACGCCTACGACGGCCGCGTCGTCACCGAGGCCGACGCTCCCACCGACCCGAGCGGCCTCACCAGCGGCTACGACCTCAGCAAGTGGGTGGCCGACGCCATGGCCGCCGCCGCCCGCGGCCGCGGCCTGTCCGTCTCGATCCACCGCATCGCGGCCATCGTCGGCGACACCGCCACCGGCGCCGCCGACCCGCGCTCCGCGTTCAGCCGCTGGCTCACCGGATGCGTCGCCGCGGGCGCCGTCCCGGACACCGCCGAGGTGCTGGACATGGTGCCCGTGGACACGGTGGCCGCGGCGGTCGTCGCGCTCTCACAGGCCCCGAACCACCTCGGCCGGGACTACCACTACCACGGCGACGGCGGCCTCACCCGTGCCGCCCTCGCCGCCGCCCTCACCTCGGCCGGTCACCCGACCGAGGTGGTGCCGTACCACCGATGGCGGGAGCGGATGCTCGCCGACCCGGCCGGGCCTTTCGCCCCGCTCGCCTTCTCCCTGCCCGAACGCCCCCGCCCGCACCCGCGGTTCGACTGCTCCCGCACCTGGGCCGCCACGGCCGAGGCGGGGGTGGGGTTCCCCCCGGCCAACGAGCGAATGCTGCGCAGGCACCTTGACTTCCTCACCGGTGTCGGCGCGCTTTCCGGAAGTGGATGATCATGCCATTGCCCGAAGAATCCATTGGTGTCCCGGCTCCGGTACTGGACCGGCTCGGCGCGGCCGGCTACCGGGCCATGATCGCCGGTGTCCGCCTCGGGGTGTTCACCGCGCTGGAAGCCGGCCCGCTGTCCGTCGACGAGCTGGCCACCACGATCGGCGGTGACCCGGCCGGGGTGCGCAGCCTGGTGAACGTCCTGGTGACCTTCGGCTACCTGCGGCGTGACGGCGACTCCGACGGGGTCACGACCGCCGCGGCGCCCGGCCCGGTGGACGCCGAACTGTTCTGGCACGAGGTCCTGTTCGAGCACTGGGCCGACATCGAGGACACCATCCGTACCGGCACGCCCCGCCGCGGCTTCTACACCTGGCTGAGCGAGCGCCCCGCCTCCGGGGCCCGCCTGCGCCGGATGCTCGCCGGCGCCGCCGTGGACCTGGCCGATGACATCGTCGCCGCGCTGCCTCCCGCGGCGACCGTCCTGGACATCGGCGGTGGCCACGGCGACTACGCCGTCGAACTGTGCCGCCGTCGCCCGGACGTGCGGGTCACCGTCTTCGACCTGCCCGAGACGATCACGGCCCTGCGCGAAGACGCCCCGGCGGCGCGGGTGACGGCGCAGGCAGGCGACTACCTCACCGACGACCTGGGTTCCGGGTACGACCTGGTGCTGCTGTTCAACGTCCTGCACGGCCACCGCCCCGAGGAATGCCGCGAGCTCTTCCAGCGCGCGGCGAAGTCGTTGTCCCCCACGGGAAGCATCGCCATCCTCGACCACGACCGGGTACCACCGGCCGGGCTGGGCCCGGCCGCGGCCGGGTACCTCAGCATGTTCGACCTGACCCTGTGGCAGGGCCACGCCGGCGGCGTGCACCGTTACACCGACCTCGCGGAATGGCTGGGCGAGGCCGGGCTCACCGAGACGCGGGTCGTGCCGCTCGCCGCGTCCCCGCTGGAGAAGCTGCTGATCGCCGGCCGGCCGTCGTGACCGCCGACCCGTACCCGGGCTACGCCTGGTTGCGCGAGCACGACCCGGTCTGCCCCGTCGACGACCCGCACGTCCCGGGCCGGACGTGGCTCGTGACCCGGTACGACGACGTCCGCGCCTGCCTGGCGGACCGCCGCCTGGGCAGCGGCGCCCCGGTCAACCCCGACCCGCACCCGCCCGGTCTGTCCAATCTGGACGATCCCGGACACGCCAGGCTACGCCGGCTCATCGCCGCGGCGTTCACCCCCGCCGCAGTGTCCCGCCTGCGCGATCGCACCGCCCGGATCTGCGCGCACGCCGTCGAGTCGTTCGCCGGGCGGGGGCGCGCGGACCTTGTCGCCGAGTACACCCGGGAGATCCCGGTCGCCGTCGTACACGACCTGCTCGGCGTCCCGGAAGCCGAGCGCCCGCCCGCCGCCGATGTGCTGGACATGTGGTACCGCGCGAAGTTCCAGCAGCCGCGTGACGAGGTGAAGCTGGCCGAGATGCTGGGTTACGTCCGGAAGCTGGTGGCCTACAAACGCTCGCACCCGGGGGACGACCTGCCGACGCGGTTGATCGAGTCGGGCGCGCTGACCGGTGACGAACTGGAGGTGATGGTCATGACGTTGATCGGCGCCGGTCACATCACCACGATCCAGCTCCTCGGTACCACCATCCTGCGCCTGCTCGACCACCCCGGGCAGCGAGCTGCCCTGCTCGGCGGCGACATCGACTGGTCCCAGGCGATCAACGAGCTGCTGCGCCTGGACTCGCCGGATCACGTGGCGGAGTACCGGTACGCGAGCGAGGACATGACGATCGCGGACGCCCGGGTGGCAAAGGGCGACATGGTGCTGCTGTCGCTGGCGGCGGCGAACCGCGACCCGAACCGGTTCCCCGACCCCGGCGCCCTGGACCTCACCCGTGATGCCCGCCCGCACCTGGCGTTCGGCCACGGCGCGCACACCTGCCTGGGCAGCCATCTGGTGAAGCTGCAGACGGAGATCGCGATCACCACGCTGTTCAGCCGCCTGCCGGACCTGACCCTGGACATCCCGAACGGCGAGGTCGACTGGGGCTACGCCCCGACGTTCCGCGGCCCCCGGGCCCTCCCGGTCACCTTCACCCCCCAGGAGCCGATGACCTCGTCTCCGCTGGGGGACGCGACGGATCGTAGGAGCTTGACCAGGTCTTAGGCCTCTCAGGGTCTATCCGGATGCGGCTGGACGGGCTGATGGACGAGCCCCGCTCCGGCGGGCCGGCTTCGATCCTGCTGGACCGGGTCGAGGACGTGCTCACGGCGACGTTGGAGTCCCCTCCGGGCAGGACACCCGCCCCTTGTCTCGTCCCGTTCGCGGGCATCGTCAGCGCGCCCCCGTTTCTGAGCACCAGGAGAATGGGGGGACACCCCCATTCACCGATCCTTCGGCGATCCGCTGACAGCAGACGGGTAAATGCCCCTCGGGGACGGGAAGTCCTGCTGTCGCCACGTCAACGGACAACACCCCCAGCGGGCGGCCCCGGTGATGGAGGGAACGCGACTACGGAATGACCCGTCGCACTGACGCAGACCGAGGAGCGCGGAGTGGGACAGCCAGATGCGGTGGGGCGTGCGGGGTGATGCGGAGCAGACGATCCCCGATGCGCGCAATCGGGGTTGCCTGGAGCCTTGGTGCTGTTCACCCGAGGCCGCTTGGCGCGGTGGAGCCGTGGCGAACACGAGAGCAGCGCCGCGCCGCGAAGGGGCGTACCCAGCCAGTACGCGCCCCCGAGTGTGAGTGCTTCGTGGCCTTCGAATCCGGACCCGGAGGGATGACGTCGAACACCGTGCGCGCACCGCGTTCCCGAAGGCGGCTCCCCGCACACTGTCCCGTGAACCGCGCCCATCGGGGACGGGCGAACGTTCGAACAATCCCGAATCGGCCCAGAACCCAGACAAGAGGCTGATTTCCCTCTATGCGATCCCGCGCGGGCGCAGCACAATCCCCGGTACCGATTCTCCGGCCGTCGCCGCGAAGTCCATCCATCCACGCACCGGAGCGACCCGGCGCCCGAGAGCGAGACCGCACCATCGTGGCCGCTCCCGCCGCCGGGCCGGCCCCGCGTGACCGGAGGTGTCTCATGACCACCAGCCACGAGGTTTCCATCCCGGTCCTCGACAGCGACGGAGGTGACCGGCTGTACGAACAGATCGAGGAACTCCGCGCCACCGGGCCCGCCGCACGGGTCCGGCTGCCCCAGAACGTCATCGCCTGGTCCGTCACGCGCGGCGATGTCATCAGGCGGCTGGTCACCCATCCCGATGTCACCAGGGACGCCCGTGACGCCTGGACCGGTTACCAGCCAGGCGCCGTCCCCTGGCTCTCCCCCTGGGTCGACGTCCGCTCCATGGCCACCTCTGAGGGGGCCGAGCACACCCGGTTACGGAGGCTGATCGGCCCCGCGTTCACACCGCGACGCATGGAGTCGCTGCGGCCCTCGATCGAGTCCACCGTCACCGACCTCCTGGACGGTCTGGAGGCACTGGAGGACGGCGCGGCAGTGGATCTACGGGCGCACTTCGCGCACGGTGTGCCGACCCGTGTGATCTGCGATCTCTTCGGCGTTCCCGGGGACCAGCGCCCCGCCATGCTCTCCGCCGTCGACGCGATCCTGGCCACCGATGTCCCCCAGGAGGAGTCGGCGCGGATCACAAGCGAGCTGCTCACCGTCATGCAATGTCTCGTGGAGGCGAAGCGGCGGGAGCCCGGCGATGACATGACCAGTCTGCTGCTCACCGCCCATGAGGGGGACCGGCTCACCGAGACGGAGCTGATCTCCACCCTGCTCCTGATGATCGGCGCCGGGAGCCAGACCACGATCGCGCTGATAGGAAACGCCGTTCGGGCGCTTCTCACCCACCGTCAGCAACTGAGCGCGACCCTGGCCGAGCCCGCCCGCTGGGCCGACGCCATCGAGGAGACCCTGCGGCTCCATCCACCGGTCGTCCATCTTCCGCTGCGGTTCGCGATCCGTGACATCGATCTCGGCGAGGGCGTCACCATAGCGGCCGGGGAGGCCATTCTCATCGGGTTCGGGGCGCACGGCAGGGACCCGTCGTCCCATGACGCCGCCCACGGCTTCAAGATCGACCGCGTGGACAGGGACCATCTGGCCTTCGGGCACGGCATCCACTACTGTCTCGGCGCCCCGCTCGCCCAGCTGGAGGCCGCCATCGCGCTGCCCGCCCTCTTCGACCGCTTCCCGGACATCGTCCTTGCGGACGAGGGGAACGCCCCGGACCCGCAGCCGTCCTTCATCGGCAACGACGTCCTCACCCTGCCCGTTGTCCTGCGCCCACCGGGCCGCGCGGCGCGGTGAGCCGACCGCTCCGGTGAACGCGGACCGTCCATCCATCGCGGGCGGGCGAGCGGTTCACCCGGTTCTGCGGTGCGACCGTCGTCGACAACATCACCGCTCAGTTATGAGTATCCGCTGGTCAGCGCAGCGCCAGACCATGGTCAACGAGCGTCACGCGCGTCGTGACATCGCCCGTAACGCCCACACCGCACCTCATGCGCCTCGACAAAACCCCAGCTCAGTCGTCCTTCTTCACCGGCTCCGGGATGGCCAAGCACTCCACATGGTGCGTCATCGGGAAGAGGTTGGATTGGGTCTGGTTGAAGATGAGTGCGGTTCAGAGGCTATTTGATGTGCGCGATTGCGGCGTATCCCGGGCCCCGAGCGTCATATGAGCGTTAAGAGGAAGAGGGCTCAGGCGAGCGTCGGGGTTCGGTCCCGGTCGTCGGCCGAGCGGGGGCGTTCACTCCGCGTGAAGGGTGTAAGTAGCCGTCATCCGGCGGCGCTGTGGGCGGTAGCGCCCTTCCTGAGGTGGTGGTGCGACAACGAGTGATGCACTGAGCTTGGTCGTTCCGATCAGATGTCCCGGAAGGGACCAGCCAGTGCGGTGACCTGCCACGATGAGGGGCTTCTAGTCGCTGACCTGTGCAAAAGGTTGTTCAGTTGTCTCATGCTCGTGCCGGTTGATGAAGCCGGAAGTCCCAGAAGAGTCCCAGGGACTTCGATGCGGGAGCGGGCCCACCACCCTCGCACGGCTTACCTACGCTCGCACGGCTTACCTACGCTCGCACGGCTTACCTACGCTCGCACGGTGATCTCGACAGCCTCGACGCCGACTCACCTCCGCGGCGGGGAGATCACCACTTCTCAACCGCGCGGAGGTCGGCCCGCAGCGGCTCACCTCCGCTCGCCCGGAGAAGACGGAGAGCACGCGGCCCTGGCGTAGTCCTGGATCCACGAAGACGGCTTCCCTCCGCTCGCGCAGAGAGCACCTGACCGTCGCCGCGTACGCAGCGTGTCGCGCAACACCGGCTCACCCCCGCTCGCGCGGAGCCGACTCCACGACGGAGAAGGGTGTGGACCCATTCCCCAGGCGTTGGGGGGACTTTGCTCGCGCGGAGAGGATTGCCGGAGGCGAGGGAAGACATAGCCGTAGTGGGGACACATCGGCAGCCAGCGAGACATCCTCAGCATGTAGGAGGTGACGGACCCCTGGGTCCGTCACCGTTGGCTCAGAAGAGCCAGCTGACGAGTTCGTTGATCAGGGCACCGAGTACCGAGCTGACCACCACGAGGGAGACCTCAAGGAGGACCTCGCGTCGCAGGACGAACTTCCGCAGGAACCGGGACACTGTTTCTCCAGAGCGCGCTAGACAACCGAGAGTGCGACACGTCCCTCGGGAGGGTCATGCGTTCGTCTCGATGTGCCGTCGACTGGAGAGTCAATGGGATTCCGCGCACCTACCAGGGAGGCGTGCAGCAGTAAGTACTCTACGGGACGACGAAGTTGTGCACCCGCGGTGACCGGATTCCCCTGCGCCGGTCTTCACAGGACGCTGGAAGGCGACGAGGCGTTGCGAGCCTGGCTGCTTGTGCCGCGTTCTTCGGAAGCACACCTGCACCGAACCCGTGACAAGGAGCACCATGCTTCTGGACTCCCGCCTCTGGGGCAAGGCTGCCGGGCTGGGCAAGGACGCCCGCGGTGTACCCCATACGCACCCATTGGTTTGTCACCTGCTGGACACGGCTGCCGTCGCTGAGGTCGTCTGGGATGAGCTGCTGACCGTGCACCAGCGGAGCATCGTGGCGGCGGCGCTGCAGGTTGCGGATGAGCAGGCGCGGACGTTCGCGGCATTCTGGGCGGGGCTGCATGACATCGGGAAGATCAGCGTGCCGTTCCAGCTGCACCAGGGTGGACCGAAGTACGGGGGAAAGCTGCGGGCTCAGGAGCTGAGTGGTGAGCCGGGGTACGCATTCGGTGCTGGCGCCGCGCAGGACAGGCAGTCGCACGAAGCGGCGGCGCACTGGTGGCTAGTGGGGATCTTCAAGGAGATCGGCTATCCGTCGTCGAAGCGGCGTCCGCAGTCCCAGCTCAGTCATGCGGTGGCCCAGCTGCTTGGTGGGCACGGTGGTCGTTTTCACCCGGTGGTCTACGACAAGGACTCGCGGTGCCCTGCGGCGCGTCACCCCGGTATGGGTGCGGGAAGTTGGGAGGAACAGCGGCGGATCCACTTCGACGAGGTGCGCAGAGTGGTCGGGGTGAAGTCGGTTCCGCAGGGTCGGATGACGCCAGGAGCGGCTGTTGTCCTGACGGGGTTGGTGACCTTGTCGGACTGGCTGGCCAGTATCGAAGAGGAGATCCGGACCCGGCTCAGGGAAGTGGGATGGGCTGGAACTCCCGACGACCTGGACGCCTACTGGCAGATCGCCCGCGCGGCGGCTCCCCGTCTGTTGCAGCAGACGGACCTGCTCGGGACCGGTTTCGCCCGGCCGGCGGACTCTGCTCACGGTGCCGGGGAGACTGGTCTTGGGGCAAGCATGGCTCGCCAGGTGCCTGATCTGGTGGCCGAACACGGGCCGGGCATGGTGGTCGTGACGGCTCCACCGTCAGAGGACCGTACGGAAGCGGCTCTTCACGCAGCGGCAGTCCTTGGGCATGCAGCGGGCGCGCGGGGCCTCTTCTATGCCCTGCCGACCGGTTCAGCGGCTGACAGCCACATGGCGCAGGTGCATGCCTTCGCCGAGCAGGCACTGACTGGCCCCTGGCGGTCGCTGCTGCTCCACAGCTCCTCCCGGTTGAAGCCGGCGGAAGCCGCGGAGCAGTGGGCGCGCGCCAATGCGACCGACGGGGTCAGCGCGGAGCCTGGTGAGGAGTGGGCCCCGACAGCGAACAGCTGGCTCAACTCCCATCACCGCGCCCTATTAGCTGCGCTCGGCACGGGGACGGTGGACGAACTT
This sequence comes from Streptomyces albipurpureus, assembly GCF_023701525.1. GTDB lineage: Bacteria > Actinomycetota > Actinomycetes > Streptomycetales > Streptomycetaceae > Streptomyces > Streptomyces albipurpureus. The sequence continues at coordinate 256,842 of NZ_JAMQAW010000002.1, read as the reverse complement.
CTACAGGCTGTCATGCCGGTGAAGTTCAACGTCATGAGGCTCTTTGCTCTTTCCAGCAAGGTCGTCGTGGTGGATGAAACCCATGCCCGCGGCGCCTGGGGGCAGAAGCTGATGCTCCGGTTCCTGGAGTGGGCCGCAGCGTTGCGGATCCCAGTTGTCCTGGCCGCGACGGCTGCGGACAAGTCGGTGGACGCGATGCTGGCGGCCTACCGCCGGGGCGCAGGAGGGGGTGGAGAGCCAGTGATGCAGCCCCGTCGGTCGCCAGGGTGGTCGTTCGTGGATGCTCAGTCCGGAAGCGGGCACTTGCCCCAGCAGCCTGCCGGGTCCGCTCGCGCCAGCACGCTCAGCATCACCGTCGTCGACGGTACGCCGTATGGCGAGATCCAGACGGCTCTTGCACCGATCGTCGCAGCCGGCAAGGGAAGAGCCGCCGTCTACCGATCGACGCCTGCGGAAGCCATCCGCACGTTCCATCAGCTCGCAAAGGATCTTCCTGGTCTGGATGTGACCCTGATCCATGAACAGATGCCCAACAAAGACCGATGGCAGCGTCTCGCAGCCTGCCGGAGTACCTTCGCCCCAGCTGGTGAAGTTTCCAGCCCCTCCGTGCTGGTGACGACGTCGATGCTGGAACATGTCCGGGGCCTGCATTTCGACCTCGTGATATCTGGACCGGCGCCGCTCGCGGACTTGTTGGCCCGTGCGGTGCAGAGTGTGGGTGATCGGTCGAGGCTGGTGGTGCTCCGAGCGGACAACGCGTCGGAACGGGACGATGCCGCGCTGTTGTGGCGGACTGACCTGCTCCTGGGGACCGGCAGGACGGTTGCTCTGCCCGAAGAACTGCCCTCGCTACTGGATGAGGTGTATGCCGACGAGATCGTCGACAGGCTGGGGTGGCCGGTGGCGCGCGAGCTCCAGCAGCTCGACAACCGGCGCATGGTTCGTGAAGGCAGAGCGAGCGGTACTGCGCGTTGGCTTGAGGTGCCTGGACCGCGGGAGCTCGATGGCGACCTCGGCCTGCTGAGCCGCGATCACCCAGGCGTGGAGCCCGAGCTGCTCTCCTCCGTGCTCGGCGAGGAGACGGTGCATGTGGTGTGTCTGTACCCCGGGCGCGACCTGCAAGGCAGGACTGTGCATCTCCTGGAGGACGGCGTTCTGGAGCAGAGACTTGAGCGCAGGGCCAAAGGGAGACCTGCGCCGGGCCAGCTCGTCCCCTATCTGATACCGGTACCGAAGCGACTCGTCGAGGCCGTGGAGGGCGATGCCAACGCTGCCTGGCGCGACATGGCAGCCCTCAACAATGTCCTCCGGCTGAACCTGAAACAATTGGAAGACGGTAGGTGGGTGTACACAAGCCCCAAGCACCGATTCTGCATGACCGAACATGGCCTGACGATCGACCAGTTGCCGTAAACGCCCACTCCGCCCCGTACGTCCGTCTAGCATTCAGTGGACGTCCGACCACGGGGGGAGGGGCGTGGCCACGCCTGCGTCCAATCTGATCGACCAGCCATGGATTCCTGTCGCATGGCTGGAGGGGGAGTCAGGCCCACCGCAAGTGGGCCTCAGGAGTCTGTTCCTGTATGCGCGAGAGATTCGCACGCTGCTGATCCCGGAAGCTCCGGCTCACTCGGCGCTGCTGCGCTTGCTGTACGCGCTCACCGCCCGGATCACCGCTCTGGACGAGGCCGGTCCTGGAAGCTGGGGTGATCGGCGTGAGGAGATCCTCGAGCAGGGGTTTCCTGAGCAGAGCATCGAACTCCCCGACGGCCGCAAGGCCGGCATCGCCGGCTACTTCGACCAGTGGACCCACCGATTCGACCTGTTCGATCGCGATCGTCCCTGGCTTCAGGACCCTCGCCTCCCCGACCAGTGCGACAGGAACCAAACGGCCGGGGTCCACAAGCTGGTCATGAGCCGGTCGGCGGGCAACAACCATTCCTGGTTCGGGCACTGGAGTCATGACAAGCTCGTACTTCCCAGCCTTTCGCAGGCGGCGCTGTCGCTGCTGACCTGGCATTACTGGGGAGCCCCCGGCGCCCTCTCAAGGCGTGCAGTCGACCATGTGAGCCACCACTACGCGAAGGCATCGCCACTGCGAGCTGCGCTGTCGTATCACCCGGAGTGCGACAACCTCTTCCTGACGCTGCTGGCAGGTCTGACCCCGCCGGATGGAGACGTCAGCCGGCAGACCGACCTGTGCCCGTGGGAGCGCGAAGACCTCTCGGACCCGCTCAAACCGATGCCCGAGCCACAGGGCCCGTGCTCACGGCTCACCGCCTGTTCACAGCACGCTCTCTATCTCGTCCCCTCCCGAGACGGCGAGCACACCGCTGACGCCTATATCACCTGGGCCTACAACGCCGAACGGATCCGGCCGGAAGACGACTACCTGATTTGGGACATCGGCAAGGATGGAGAGACCTTCCCCCGGCTCGCACGCTCCTCCCGTTCTCTCTGGCGGGACATCGACGCCCTTCTGCTCAAACAGCTGGACGACGCAAGCCCCATCCAGCCGAAGGTGATGGACCACGCCTTTGACGTCAGCGAGTACTTGCGAGTACGTGCGCTCGGCTTCGAACAGGACGCCAGTCAGTCGGCCAACTATCAGTTCGTCGACTCCACGACTCCCGTACTTCTGTCCCGAGTGGAGGAAGACGTGGTGAGCGCCGATCTGCCCGTACGTCAGCTCCGCGAACTCGGCGAGCTCTTCGGGGGCCGGCTGGAGCAGGCCGTGAAGGAAGCGTGGCTGAAGTACACGGATGACAAGAAGAACGACCCTGGCGCCTGGCTGGATGCGGTAGCGGCACGGTACTGGCCGTCGGCGGAGGACGAGTTCTGGTCCAGGTTCCGGCGGTTGACCCGCTCTGACGGCGCTGTGGACTCCGAGTTCGACTTCGAGGCCGCGTGCCTGGCTTTCGGGCGGCATGCACTCGATGCGTACGAGTCGGTGACCGACTCCGTGACACGCACTTCACGGGGCGCGAAGGCTGTCACGAAGGCGAAGACGGTCATCCTCGCCGCGCTGAAAGACCCGCACAAGGCGATGGATCAATCGAAAACGAAAAGGGCGGCCAAGAAGTCGTGACCGTCGCCCGCCGACCCGAGGACAGGCAGTGACCTTCCAAGCCCCTGAAGCGAGCAAGAGCCAGAGGACTCGCGCCTCGTATGCCGCTTTCGCCTTGAGTATCGAACGCCTGTGCCGCGTGGACCCTGGAGCCCGTGCGGCCCTGCGCGCGGGCCTACGCCGCGATCTGGACCACCCGCGTGCTCGCCCCATGCACCGGCTGCTGACGCCGCGCCTGCCGGAAGCGTGCGATGACCAAACAGCGCAGGCTCACTACACGGTAGCCTCGCTGATCGCGGCACAGCCCCGACACACCTTCGCGCCCGACCAGGAAGACGACGAAGACACCGCAGCCGAACAAGGCAGGCAGGTTCTTCAGGAGCGCGGAGAACCGGACGAGGAGGCCGCCTCGTCAGAGCTCACCCGGTACGGCTCCTCGTTCGGTGCCACTCTGGGACAAGCCGTCATCGCGAAGGGCGCCTCCATGCGGATGAGCGCCGCTGAGAGCCGCATCAACCTTCTGACGCGGCAGAGTCTCCGCGGCATCCATCTGCACCTCCCCGCCGCAGTGAATCAGGTGCGCTCCACCGGTACCCCCATTGATTGGGGACAGTTGCTGGCAGACCTCGTCAACTGGCCCTACCAGTCGGGGCGTATCAGTCGCCGCTGGCTGCAGGACTTCTACCGGATCACCGCCCGTGCAGACCGGGACTGACCCCTCACCCACAGGAGATCCCTGATGGCCCTTAGGCCACGCTTCCTCGACATTCACGTCGTCCAGCCCATTCCGTACGCGAACCTGAATCGGGACGACACCAACTCGGTGAAGACCATGCTCTACGGCGATGCCTTGCGTACTCGCATCTCCAGCCAGTCCTGGAAGCGGGCGATCCGTGAGCACTTCCAGGAAGCACTCGGTGACAACGCGCTGCGCACACGCCGCATCGGCGAGCGGGTCGCCGAAGTGCTACGCGACCGTGGGTGGGATGAGGCGCTTGCCGATCGTGCCGGTGCGCATGTCGCGGCAGGGAGCAGCATCAAGTGGGAAGTGGCCAAGGGTAAAGACAAGCAGCCCATTACGAACAAGGTCCTGACCAACGCGCTCATCTACCTCCCCGAAGACGCTGTCGAGGAACTAGCGGACATCGCCGAAGCCCACAAGGACGCGATCACGACCGACTTCACTGGCAAAGGTACGAAGAAGCCCGAGAGCGCCCTGAAAGGGAAGATCGACAAGATCCTTCTCAAGAAGAACGGCGTCATCAACCTCTTCGGCCGCATGCTCGCCGAGGTCGACCAGGCCGGGGTCGACGGTGCCGTCCAGGTCGCGCACGCCTTCACCACGCACACCACTGAGGTCGAACTCGACTACTTCGCAGCTGTCGACGATGTCACCGCGACGAAGGGCGATGAAACAGGCAGCGGCCACATGGGCACTGCCGAGTTCAGCACCGGCACCTTGTACCGGTTCGCCACAGTCGACCTACAGGAACTCACCAAGAACCTGAGCGACGGCAACGACATCGCCGTCAACGCTGCCCGCGAACTCGCCGGCCAGTTCCTGCTCTCCTTCATCGAGTCACTTCCGCAGGCCAAGAAGAACTCCACCGCCCCGCACTCGCTCCCGCACCTGGTCCACGTGGCGGTCCGCTCCGACCGGCCCCTGTCCTTCGCCGCAGCCTTCGAGGAGCCCGTACGGTCCGCTCAACACGGCGGCTACGTTACGCGTTCCGTTGAAGGCATCGACGCCTACTCCAAGGCCGCAAACACCCTCCTCGGCCCTGACCGCGTCCTGCACGCGGCGCACGCCTCCCTCCATTTCGACAAGCTGGAGCACCTCGGCGAGCGCCACTCGTCCTTCGAAGCTCTCGTCACCGCCGCCGTCGACGCTGCGCTGACCGAGGCCCCGCAGTGATCGAAAAACACGCCCGTGGGGTGTTGTTGCGCCTGGCAGGCCCACTGCAGTCCTGGGGCACCCACAGCAAGTACCTGAGGCGTGACACAGCCAGATTCCCCACACGGTCCGGCGTTGTAGGCATGCTGGCCGCAGGTCTCGGGCGGGAGCGCGAGGCGCCCTTGGACGACCTCACGGCGCTGTCGATGACGGTACGGGTCGACCGCCCCGGCGTTGTCCTGTCCGACTTCCACACCGTAGGCGGTGGGCTACCTGCTGATGAAACGGTGATCACTGTGGACGGGAAACGCAGGTCCGAGGGCAAGGGCACTCTGGTATCCAAGCGCCAGTATCTGGCCGACGCGGCTTTCACCGTCGCGCTCACCTCCGACGACGCAGAGTTGCTCCACTTGTGCGCCGCTGCCCTGCGTGACCCGCACTGGCCTCTCTTTCTCGGCCGCCGGTCCTGCCCGCCGGAGGGCCCGCTCCTGCTGGGAACCGTAGAAGATCCCTTGCACCACCTGGTACGGCTGCCGCTGGCAACCAAGAGGCCGTGCCGCGGCCCGCAGCCGACCGACTTCTACAGCGACAGACCGCTCGGGGTGCTCCCCGTCGACTCGGACGCCCCGGACAGGGGTGATGGTGATCACCACAGCGGCGAAGTCACCGACGAGCCGCTGTCGTTCGCGCCGCTGGAGCGCCGGTATCGGCCCCGGCCGCTGTACCGGCGTGCCGTGCACCTGCCGGATGCCACGCACGCGGGCTTCGGCACCGGCTACCTGGAAAAGCTCCAAACCTACATCGACACCCATTTCGTCAAGGCGGAGAGGAGCACCCGGTGACTTTGTGGCTGACCCGCATCGTGCCCTCGCCCAGTTCTCGCGAGGCCCGAAGGGACCTCGGTGGCAGCGACCAAGGCATCCGGCTGCACCAACGCATGCTGCAGATGTTTCCCGACGGAGTCGAAGGCCCGGCCCGGGCCGCATTCGGAGTTCTGTTCCGCGCAGAGGAAAGCCCACATGGACCGCAAATCCTCCTGCAGAGCCACCTAGAACCGGACTCCTCCCGCCTGCCGGGCAGCTACGGCAGCGTCGAAACACGCTGTCTCGACGCCTTGTTGTTGAACCTGCACAAGGGGATGGTCGTCAACTACCGTTGTGTGGCCAACCCCGTGCGCAAGCCGGGGACCACTTCTCGGGAAGCCTATGGGCTCCCGCCGGTCGTGGCCCTGAGCGGCAATGCCGCTGTTGAATGGTGGGAACGCCAATCCAATGCGAGTGGGTTGGAAGCGTTGCACATCAACGCCCACCCGCTCGCCGCGGTACGCGGCCACCAGGGTTCCAAGGGCCCAGCCGCAAAGCAGCGAATCCAGCATGCCCGCACACAGTTCGATGGGACGGCCCGAGTCCTCGACGTCGAGCTGCTTCGTGAGAAGCTCGCTACGGGCATCGGACGGGGCAAAGCGTACGGATGCGGGCTTCTCAGCATTGCTCCTGCTCGATGAGTTCATCCGCGCGCGGCTAGCGGCGCCTTGCCGCACTCATAGTTGCGACACTCCCGCGCGGCTGTCTCTCCTCATTGCGGCCCCTGCGCGAGAGTGGGGGGCGAGCCGTCCGCCAGGGCGGCATCGGGGCGGACGGCGTCGTAGTCCCCGTGCGAGTGAGTGTGAGCCGGTCACCGTCCAGTTCACGATCACGAAGCGGCCGTGGCCCCTTGAGCGAGCGGGGTGAGCTGGTGCCACGATCGACGTCTCAGCGCATCAGTGCGTGGTCCCTGCGCGAGCGGGGGGGGGAGGGTTCTGCCGCCCGGGACAAGCCCGACCGGATAGGCCAACCCTCCACGCCCTTGAGCGCCCGCCAGCGAGGGCGGTGGCGGGCGCGTACCCGCCAGGACCAACGACCATGCCCGGAGCTGGTTGCGGCAGCGGCGCAGAGACTTCGTGGTGCTCCGGCCTGGAGCCCTGTCCGAGCGGGCATGCCTTCCCACTGCGGGTGATGGGCGCGCACTGTTGGCCAACGCCCGGGTGGCGGAGCAGGTGGGCGAGGCATTCTCCCGCTTCTAGGACGGGACCGTGGACCGGCAACTCCAGCCGTGGCACCCGCTTCGCGGGGCTGCTTCTCCTTCGCAATGCTCACTGTGCGGTGCCGACGTGGAGCGCGGCAGCGATTCTCATAATACCCAGTGCCTGCGGGGGCTTCGCATGACGCAACTGGCGGCAGTCTTCATGGGGAATGGCAGTGTGGTGTCCGCCATGCCCGCAGTGCCCGCCACGCGGGCGAATTCTTGAAATCACCTGACGAGAAAAGCTTCTATATGCATGGCGGGGCAGATCGGAGGCGTGTGGGTGACTTTTCTTCATGCGGGTCAGTCAACCTCCGCGCATTCGGGTGGCATGTCGGATTATCGTCGATATGAATTCAGGTGCTTTCGTGGAGTCTCGCTCCGTCAAAAGCCTAGCGCTTACCCTCTTCTCTGTTTGCTTATAGTTGTTGCGTGGGTTTTTCTGAGTAATATTCGGCGGACATCATTTGGCTTTCCGGGCGATCGGTTGGGCCCGGTACGCCACGGCTCCCCACAGGAAATGGCCTCTCGAGTGAAGCTGAAGATTCCTCAGGCGGTTCACCGCCGTTCTCTGTCCGGTTTGCTGGCCTCGGCCCTTGCCGCGACGGTTGCCGCCGCGATGGTCGCCTTGACGCCGACGCAGGCGCTGGCGATCGCTACACCCGTACCTCTCGCTACGGCCGCGAGCTTCTCCGTTCTTGCGGGTTCGCAGGTCACCAACACCGGACCTTCCCTGATCAGTCACGACCTCGGGGTGCACCCGGGGACGGCCATTACCGGGTTCCCGCCTGGCCAGGTGCTTGGCGCCGTGCACCCAGCGGACGCTGTCGCACTCCAGGCCAAGTCCGATCTGGTCCAGGCGTACAACAACGCGGCAGGCCAAGCCACGGACTTCGCGCTTCCGGCTGGTATCGGCATGGGTAACACGCTGCTTCCGGGTGTCCACACCGCTGTATCCGGTGTCGGGCTCACTGGCGACCTGATCCTGGACGCCGGAGGGAATCCGAACGCGGTCTGGGTGTTCCAGATTCCTGAAGCCCTGACGACGGCATCCTCCAGCCGGGTGCTCCTGACGAACGGCGCTTCGGCGTGCAATGTGTACTGGCAGATCGGGAGTTCGGCCACGCTTGGCACCAACTCCACCTTCGTGGGCACCATCATGGCTCTGACCTCGATCAGCGTGACCACGGGGACGAACATCGAGGGCCGGGCGCTGGCACGTAATGGCGCCGTGACGCTCGACACCAACAGGATCTTCCTCGGCGGGTGCGCGACCACCACCACCGGTGGAACGACGACCGGTACGACGACCGGTACGACGACCGGTACGACCACCGGAACGACGACGGGGACCACGACCGGCACGACCACCGGCGGTCTGCTGGGCGGCGGTCTGGTCAGTGGCGGTCTGGTCACCGGCGGTCTTGTGGGCGGCCCGATCCTCGGCGTCGTGAGCGGAGGCACCGAAGGCAACATCTCGGGCAACACCTCCGGGAACACCGTGGGGAACACTGCCGGGAACACCACCTCCGGGAACACGCAGGGCAACACCGCCGGGAATGCCACCCTCGGGAACACCATCGGCGGGGACACCGGTGGGCACCACGGCGACCACCCTGGCGGACCGGGCCAGGGTGACCATCCAGGCGGACCGGGCCACGGTGACAAGCCCGGCCACGGCGACCACCCTGGCGGACCGGGCCACGGTGACAAGCCCGGCCACGATGACCACCCTGGCGGACCGGGCCACGGTGACAAGCCCGGCCACGATGACCACTACGGCTACGGCGACAAGCCCAGTGACCACGACGGGCATGACGGCCCCAAGGACCACCAGGGCTAGGCCGCGCATTGCGGTAGGCCCGCTCGGGTGACGGCGCGCGGCGGATTCCTCATCGAATCCGTCGCGCGCCGTCGGCGGCGGTCCGCAGGGAAACGTCGGGCGCGAATGGCTGATATGTGAAAGGGAGGACGGGCGGTGTCGAGCGGAATTGATTCAGCGGCCGTGAAGGAAATCCAGCAGTCCGATTCCGGTCCGGTCGCACCGGAATGTGCCCGGGGCGCGGCCACACTGGCCAATCGGCCGGGTGGGGCTCGTGCGCTGAAAGCAGCGCTGCACGCCACCGTGGTTCTTTGCCTGGCGACGACTCTCGCTCATATCGTTCTGGTCTTTCTCCATGTGGCACCGGCCAATACCGTCTCCAAGCGATACAGCCCGCAGATCAGCGCATGGGTATACCCCCTTTTCGAACAGAACTGGCGGCTGTTCGCCCCGGAGCCCGACTCGGTCAACCGGCAGATCCTGGCGAGAGCCGCACACACACGCGCTGACGGGTCGATGAGGGTGAGCGCCTGGTTCGACTTGGCTGCCGAGGACAACGCCAGAGTTGAGCACCAGGTGTTTCCGAGTCACACGGCGCAGAATCTGTTGCGCCGCGCCTGGACCTCCTACACCGATTCACACGGAGGAGACGACCACGCGCGCACCGAACGCGCCGTGATGATGCAGAAGTACTTGAGGAACATCGCTGCGGACCGCGTCACCGCCCGCCACGCCGGAAGGGTCGACTTCATCCAACTCCGCGTCGTCACAGTGCCCATCGCGGCACCCGGCTCGGCAGCGGGAAACCGCCCGCCGGCGTCCGTCGAAACCCGGCTACTGCCCTGGTGGAAGGTGTCCTCCGATGGGAACTGAGCAGATGCCCCAGCTTCCTCCCGCGGCAACCACGCCGCACGCCCATGCGGTCGGTGAGACATCGCCCACCGGCACAGTCCAGCGGTGGCTCCTCGACCGGATCGGTGGTCTGTGGGCGCTTCTCACCGATCGGCCGGTGTCCTTGTACGCGGCATCAGTGCTGCGCATCGGCTACGGATCGCTCTACCTGGTCTTTCTGCTGCGTGAGTTCCCCCACCGTCACGAGATCTGGGGCGCCGACTCGCCCTGGACACCCGCGCTGGCGCAGCAGCTGTTCGACCAGACGGGCTGGAACAGCATCCTGACGCTGTCCGACAGCCGCGCCTACTTCGAGCTCTGCTATGTGATCGCTCTCCTCACGTCAGCGCTGTTCACGCTGGGCTGGCGGACCCGCGTCCTGTCCGTCCTCTTCGCCGTCGTGGTGACGTCGTTCCATGCCCGAGCGATCTTCATGACGGACGGCGGCGACAACCTGATCCTGCTGATGGCCCTCTACCTCACCCTGACCGCGTGCGGGCAACGATGGTCCCTGGACGCTCGCAGAGCGAGGCTCAAGGCGACTGGTGGGGGCGCCGCGCCGACGCCGGTGAGGAACCGCTCGGTACAGCAACTCCTCGATGCCCGAAGCACGTTGACGACGGTCGTGCACAACTGCGGCATCTTCGTCATCGGGGCACAGGTCTGTGTCCTGTACGGAGCAGCTGGCCTGTACAAGGTCCAGGGTGCGTCCTGGGGTGGTGGGACCGCTCTCCACTACGTTCTCAATCTCGAACTCTTCCAGCCGTGGCCCGCGCTCTCCCATTTCGTGGACGAGTACACGATCCTGATCGCGATCGTCGGCTATCTGACGGTGCTCCTGCAAGTGGCCTTCCCCTTCGTGCTCTTCGGAAGGCTCAAGTACCCCGTTCTCGTCATGCTGTTGGGCATGCACATCGGTATCGCCGTGCTCATGGGGCTGCCCCTGTTCTCCGGCGCGATGATCGTTGCGGACGCCGTGTTCCTTCCCGACCGCTTCTACACCTTCCTGCCTCACCTCTGCCGACGCGCAGCCCGGCGGACAGGCCTGCGGCGGCCTGGATCCGGGCGGGTGGCAGGGCCTGGAACCGTCCCTTCGCAGGGCAGGCCCGGTGTACCCGGCTCGGAGCGCCGGACCACCGCGGCGGGGCGGAAGGACACCTCCCTCGCTCCCGAGCTCGCATCCGACCAGAGCTGACAGCCCGGTCGGATGCCCGCCGTAGAACGGTGACGACAGCGGGCGCCTACCGGGGACAGCCGGCACCCGCTAGTCGGGGAGCTGCTGCCCCGGTCGGCGGTTTGCCGGGAGGGCACATGCCGGCGTCCCGCCGGGCATACGGCCGCGGTTGTTCGCAATGAGCCGATAGGCGCCATGGGCGACCCAGCGAACGGGAGGCAACGTCAGGAGTGCGCCGAGAAGGGCCCACCCCTTGCCTGCTCCCAGCAGCAGTTTGGCGACAGCCTGAGCGCCGCCGTACACCGTGCCCGTCGGTGTGACCCAGAGCAGCTCGTACTCGGCTCGTTGCTGAGCGGTGCCGAGCGAGTGCAGATCAGCGAACTGCCACGGAGTGATCGAGCAGCTCAGTGGCAGACGGCGCTCGATGAAGTTCACCGACGTCGTGCAGAAGGCGCAGTCGCCGTCGTATACCAGTACAGGCCGGGTCCGCGTCCGCATGCTTCCATCCTGCCCTGTCCAGGCGCGATGTTCCGGCAGGCTGACCGCCACCCCTTCTCATGAATCCCGGTGCCGCAGCCGCGCTCCTCGTGATGGGCATCGGCTTCCTCGGGTTCACCAACGGCCATCGCCTCCTCGGCACCGTCCTCCTCGCGGCCGTGTCGATGTGTTCGGTACGGGATAGGCCGGGGCCAATGCTCGCGGGGTGAAGGGGCGAGGGCCTGCACACGGACCCGGGCTCTGGAAAGTGGCGGGCCAGGGTGGTGTTCCCGACGAGGCATGGTCCGACTGGAGCAACTCGCCTGCTGTTGTCGATGGTTCGAGTGCATCGACACTGCCCGCCACCCCCAGCCGCACCACCGAGCCACCCGTGAAATCGGTGATCAGGAACGACACAGCCGCGGCCCCGAGGTGCTCCTTGAGCATGCGGGCGACAACATCGAGCGACTCCACAGGCGCCGCGGTCTCCGCAGCCGCCAGCGCCCCCGCCAACGTCATCTCCCTGCCCCGGCCACCACCATTCTCAGGAGCACCAGTGGCCGGCCCATGACCCCCGTCAGGCCCGTCAACGGTCACGGTGACTCCTCGCTACTCGCTGGCGTCAAGAGCTCCGTCTCGGATGCGCGAGAGGCCGGCGCCAAGCCCGGTACCGGGCCGGAGCCATTGCACCACAAAGCCCGGAACGGCGAGGGCACCACGGGCAGGACTCACCTCGACCGGACGGAGACTGCACTGCGAAGCCCCAGAGGGATGCTGTTCCCTCCAGAGCTCCAGTTCTCCGTACCGAAAGTCATGCTCCAAGCCCGTGCAGGCGTGCGGTCCATGCTGTCCGGGCCATTGCTGTGCCAGCGCCGTCCGGCGGACGGCGCGATTGACCAGCGGGCCAGCCGCCGAGGACGGAAATGGTCGGCTTGAGACCGAGGCGAGTGCTGAGGGCGGTGGTTCAGGCCTGCGATGTGCGGGGGCCTCTTCCGGTCGTACCGCCGGTGACGTCTCTGCATAGTGACCCGGGAGATCCGGAATGCTGCAGAAGCGGGGCACAAGTGCCCCGCGCGCTGTAGGTCTGCTTGAGGCCCGACTGTTCTTGTACTTGTGCTGAGAACAGCTCTCGGGCGAGAAGGAGGTAACGGTTCTTTGGCTCCCGACCACACGTGCTCAGCCCAGGGTGCCGGGGCAGGCGAACGTCGATACTGCCGAGAACTCAGCCCCGGGGCGCTGCCTGGAAAGCAGCCTCCGAGCGCCAGTATCCACGCCGAGTAACGGCAAACCCCATGGTCAGAGCACCGCCAGACCATGATCAACGTGCGTCAAACGAGTGTCACGAGCGTCAAATCAGCGTCAAGACATCGCCCGTAACGCCCACACCGCACATCACGCACATCGACAAACCCCCAGCTCAGTCGTCCTTCTTCACCGGCTCCAGGATCGCCAGGCACTCCACGTGGTGCGTCATCGGAAACAGGTCGAACGCCCGCAGTGTCCGCGGTCGGTACCCCGCCTCGCTGAAGTACTTCAGGTCCCGGGCGAGTGCCGCCGGGTCGCACGCCACATAGGCGATCCGGCGCGCGCCCAGCGCCGCCAGGCTGCGGACCGTCTGCTTGCCCGCGCCCGCGCGCGGGGGGTCGAGGACGATCAGGTCTGCCTCGGTGATGCCGGTGCGGGGGAGGACCTGGTCGACCTTGCCCTGTTCGATGCGTACGCGCTCCAGGTCGCGCAGATTGTGTCGGGCGTCCTCCACCGCGCGCTTGGAGGACTCGACGCCAAGGACCGCGCCCCGGTCGCCGACGCGTTCCGCGATCGCGCCGGCGAACAGGCCGACGCCGCAGTACAGATCGAGCGCCATCTCGCCCTTGCGGGGCATCAGCCCCTGCATCACGGCCTTCACCAGGACGTCCGCCGCCTGTGGATGCACCTGCCAGAAGCCGCCCGCGCCGACGCGGTAGGTGCGGCCGTCGGCGCGTTCGCGGACGAAGGCGCGGCCGTGTACCCGGTGCACTCCGCCGTCTCGTTCGTCGACCCGCAGCACCGACACCGGCTTGTCCAGCTCGACCAGCGGCAGTCGGCCGCCCGGTGCGGGGGTGAGGATGACCTGGCGGTCGCTGGAGCCGGTGGCCGCGATCGCTTCGACCGTCGCCATCTGGGGCCAGGTGCGCTTCTCGATGCCCAGTTCGCTCACGCCAGGGGCTGCGATGGCGCAGTGGTCGACCGGCTCGATCTCATGGGAGCGGTGTCGGCGCAGACCTGCCTGGCCCTCGGCGTCCACCGCGTACTGCACTCGGGTCCGCCAAGCGGGGACCTCGCCCGGGGGGAGCTTGTCGCCCGGGGCGGGGGCGACGGTGCCGTCCCAGCCGGCCTCCTCGGGGGTCAGGCCCGCCAGGCGCAGTAGCTGCTCCGCGATCACATCGCCCTTGAAGCGCCGCTGGGTGCCCGGCTTCACATGCTGCCAGTCGCAGCCGCCGCACTTGCCCGGTCCCGAGAAGGGGCAGGGCGCCTCGACCCGGTCCTTCGAAGCCTCGATGACGCGTACCGCGTCGGCCCGCAGGAAGCGTGAGTCTTCGTCACCCTCGGTCACCTTGGCGATGACCCGCTCGCCGGGCAGCGTGTGCCGGACGAAGAGCACCCGGCCCTCCTCGGTGCGGGCGATGCAGTGGCCGCCGTGGGCCACCGGGCCGACCTCGACCTCGTACTCGTCCCCGACCAGCGAAGAATCGGATGCGTTCTGCATGGTGGGGTGACTCCAGAGGTTGATGTGGTGCGGTGTGCGGGGTGGCCCATCAGCCGTCAGGGGCTGGTGCGGCCGGTCGAAGCACGGGCAAGCCCACCAGTCTACGCCGGTGCGCGGCGGCCTTGGTCCGTCACTCCTCGCCGTCGGGCTTCTTCGGGCGATCGTCCACCAGCCCTCGGCGCACCGCACCCGGCGCACTCCACTCCTGGCGTTTACGCGCCCGCTTCTTCGCCGCCTCCGATGACACCAGCTGGAACGGCACCGAGGTCACCATCACCCCGGGAGTGAACAGCAGCCGCCCCTTGAGCCGCAGTGCGCTCTGGTTGTGCAGGAGGTGCTCGTACCAGTGGCCCACCACATATTCGGGAATGACCACACTGACCACATCCCGAGGGCTCTCGCGCCGCAGCCCCTTCACATACTCGATCACCGGGCGGGTGATCTCCCGGTAGGGCGAGTCAAGGATCTTCAGCGGCACATTGATGCCCCGGCGCTCCCACTCCGCCCGTAGCGCCTTGGTCTCGGACGTATCCACGTTGATGCTGACGGCTTCCAGCTTGTCGACCCGCATCAGCTTGGCGTAGGCCAGCGCCCGCAGGGTGGGCTTGTGGACCTTGGAGACCAGCACGATGGCATGGACACGCGACGGTCGTACGCTGTCGTCGCTCGGTTCGTCGGAGGCGGCGAGCTCCGCGGAGACCCGGTCGTAGTGCCTGCGGATGGCGCTCATCACCCCGTAGAAGATCACCATCCCCAGGAGTGCCACCCAGGCGCCGTGGGTGAATTTGGTGGCCAGCACCACGATCAGCACCAGACCGGTGAAGAAGGCGCCGAAAGCGTTGATCGCGCGGGAGCGCATCATATGGCGGCGCTTCGCCTGGTTCCGCTCGGTCCGCAGATGGCGGTTCCAGTGCCGGACCATGCCGGTCTGGCTGAGGGTGAAAGAGACAAAGACGCCGACGATGTAGAGCTGGATGAGCCGGGTGGAGTCCGCGCCGTAGACGACCACCAGCAGCGCGGCGGCGCCGGCGAGCATCACGATGCCGTTGGAGAAGGCGAGCCGGTCGCCCCGGGTGTGGAGCTGGCGCGGTAGATAGCGGTCCTGCGCCAGTATCGAGCCGAGCAGGGGAAAGCCGTTGTAGGCCGTGTTCGCGGCGAGGAACAGCACCAGGGCGGTGGCCGCTGCCAGGAGTACGAAGAAGAAGGTGCCGTCCCCGAAGACCGCTGCGGCGACCTGGGAGATCACCGGGTCCTGGACGAAACCGTCACCGACCGGTTCCCCGTTGCGCAGCAGGTCCTCACCGGGCTTCTCGGCCATCTTGACGTCGGTGGCCATCGCCAGGCCGATGATGCCGCAGAACATGGTGACCGCCAGACCGCCCATCAGCGCGAGCGTGGTGGCGGCGTTCCGTGACTTCGGCTTGCGGAAGGCCGGGACCCCGTTGCTGATCGCTTCGACGCCGGTGAGTGCGGCACAGCCGGACGAAAAGGCCCGCAGCATGAGGAAGACCAGCGCGAATCCCGCCAGGCCCTGGTGCTCGGCCTTGATTTCAAGATCGGCGGTCGGGGCGCTCATGGTGTCGTTGAGGACCAGACCCTTGTAGGCCCCCCAGGCGATCATGATGAAGACGCCGGTGACGAAGACATAGGTCGGAATGGCGAAGAGGTTGCCGGATTCCCGTACTCCGCGCAGGTTCATCACGGTCAGCAAGCCGATGACCACCACCGCGCAGAGCACTTTGTTCTCGACCACGAAGGGGATCGCGGAACCCAGGTTCTCCACTCCGGAGGAGATGGAGACGGCGACGGTCAGGACGTAGTCGACGAGCAGCGCGCTCGCCACCGTCAACCCGGCCCTGCGTCCCAGGTTGGTGTTGGCGACTTCGTAGTCGCCGCCGCCGCTGGGGTAGGCGTGCACGTTCTGGCGGTAGGACGCGACCACCGTGAACATCAGCACCACGACCGCAAGGGCGATCCAGGGGCTGTACTGGTAGGCCGAGAAGCCCGCGATGGAGAGCACCAGCAGGACCTCGCCAGGTGCATACGCCACGGATGACAGGGGGTCGGAGGCGAAGACCGGGAGCGCGATGCGCTTATGAAGGAGCGTTTCCCCGAGGCGGTCGCTCCGTAGCGCCCTGCCAATCAGAATCCGCTTGGGCAGGTCGGTCAGTTTGGGCACGCAGAGGATCGTAAGGGTTCGTTATGGGCCAGGCACACCCACCACCCCAATCCCCCCATGGAATGCATCCTTCCCCCCTGATACCTGGTGTCCCAAGGCTTACCGTGCGTGTGTAGCTTGAGCCATGGTCTGAGACCCTTTAAGCCACAGCACCGCTTCAACCGTTAAATACTGAGCAAAGAACGCCACTGAGGTGGCAGCCGGAAGGACGGTCGTGCACATCGTCATCATGGGGTGCGGGCGAGTGGGAGCCGCTCTCGCCCAAACCCTGGAGAAGCAGGGGCACACGGTCGCCGTCATCGACCGCGACCCCACGGCCTTCCGCCGTCTGGGCTCCGGATTCGGAGGACGTCGAGTCACCGGAGTCGGGTTCGACCAGGACACCCTGCGCGAGGCGGGCATCGAGGACGCGGGCGCCTTCGCCGCCGTCAGCAGTGGCGACAACTCCAACATCATCGCCGCCCGGGTGGCGCGGGAGATGTTCGGCATCGATCATGTCGCGGCCCGTATCTACGACCCGCGTCGGGCCGAGGTCTACCAGCGCCTGGGCATCCCCACCGTCGCCACCGTCCGCTGGACCGCCGATCAGATGCTGCGTCGGCTGCTGCCGTCCGGAGCGGAGCCGCTGTGGCGCGATCCCAGCGGCGGAGTGCAACTCGCCGAGGTCTACGCCGCGCCCTCCTGGATCGGACAGAAGGTCAGCAGGCTCCAGGAGGAGACGGGCGTACGGGTGGCGTTCCTCACCCGGTTGGGGGAGGCGATCCTGCCGACCTCGCAGACCGTGTTGCAGGAGGGCGACCTCGTCCACGTGATGATGCGTACGGACGAGCTGGAGAAGGTCGAGGCAGCCTTCGCCGAGGGCCCTGAGGAGGTTGAGCAGTGATGCGGGTGGCCATTGCGGGCGCGGGTGCGGTGGGCCGCTCCATCGCGGGGGAGTTGCTGGAGAACGGTCATGAGGTGCTGCTCGTCGACAAGGCGCCTACGGCCATCTCGGTGGAGCGGGTGCCACAGGCCGAATGGCTGCTGGCCGATGCCTGCGAGATCACCTCGCTCGACGAGGCCGCGCTCCAGCGGTGCAATGTGGTGATCGCGGCCACGGGGGATGACAAGGTCAATCTGGTGGTCTCACTGCTGGCCAAGACGGAGTACGCGGTTCCACGGGTCGTCGCCCGGGTCAACAACCCCAAGAACGAGTGGCTGTTCAATGAGTCGTGGGGGGTGGATGTGGCGGTGTCCACTCCGCGCCTGATGTCGGCACTGGTGGAAGAGGCGGTGAGCGTCGGCGATCTGGTGCGGCTGCTCCGCTTCAGCCATGGCGACGCCAACCTCGTGGAACTGACCCTGCCGCCGGAGTCGGCGCTGGCAGGGACCCAGGTGGGGGATGTGGACTGGCCGCAGGACACCTCACTGGTGACGATCATCCGCGGTTCGCGGGTGCTCACCCCGAACACGGAAGAGACCCTGGAGGCCGGGGACGAGTTGCTGTTCGTGGCCGCCCAGGAGCGTGAGGAGCAACTGGAGGACCTGTTGCAGGTTCGCCGAGAGCTCTGAGCCCGATTCCTCGATTGACTCGATGGAGCGGGGGCGTTTTTCGACCGCGGTCGAAGGGCGTCCCCGCCGTCGCGTGGCCCCTGACCACCCGGACGGGGGCCACCGGCCCCTCAGCCCTCCCGAGGGCCGTCCGGCCAGATCTGGATGTGGTCCGGCTCCAGCTCCAGCAGCACCCGATCCCGCATCCCCAACGCCTCGGTGTACTCCGACGGAAGCTGAAGCCGCCCGGCCCGGTCCAGCATGGCGTACTCCCGCGCCACCACCGACTCCTCGCCCGTCGTCCCGTCCACTTCCGTGTGGCGCAGGATCTCCGTCGAGGTCCGCCCGTCCCGGATCGCCACCGTACGGCGGACCTCGCTCGCCACCGCCTGGTCATGGGTGACGATCACGATCGTCGTGCCCAGCTCCTCGTTGGCCGTCCGGAAGGCGGCGAAGATCTGCTCAGCCGTCTGGGAGTCCAGCTCACCGGTCGGCTCGTCGGCGAGCAGCACTGACGGTTCATTGGCCAGCGCCACCGCGATCGCCACCCGCTGCTGCTGGCCGCCGGACATCTGGTGCGGACGCCGGTCCCGGCAGTCCGCGACATCGAGCAGCGCCAACAGCGAATCGGCCCGCTCCGCCTTCTTCTTCGTGCGGCCGCGCAACTGCATCGGCAGCGCGACATTCTGCGCGGCGGTCAGATACGGCAGCAGATTGCGGGCCGTCTGCTGCCAGACGAAGCCCACCACCTCGCGCCGGTAGCGCAGCCGCTCCTTGGCGCCCATCCCCAGCAGATCGCGGCCCGCGACCTTCGCCGCCCCCGCCGTCGGTTCATCGAGCCCGGCGAGAATGTTCATCAAGGTCGACTTGCCGCTGCCGGACGCACCGACCAGGGCCATCAGCTCACCCTCACGCACCAGGAGATCGAGCCCCTGGAGCGCCTGCACCTCGACTCCGTCGAGGGCGAACACCCGAACCAGCCGGTCGCAGGCGATCAACGCGTCATGGCCGAACCCGGGGCCTTCGCGCCGGGCCACCGCTTGACGCTCCAGTTCCCTTAGCGTGGCGGAGCCGGAGGAGGGCTCGGTCATCGTGTGTCTCCCACCCTGAGTTCGGTCGTTGTCATACGCCGGATGGCCACCCATGCCTGGACGGCGGAGACCACCGCCGCGATCACCACCACCGCGAGGGCGGGCAGCAGCAGGCTCCAGGGATCGGGGCGCAGCCCTACCGGCCCCATCGTGGCGAACCCGTCCTGCATGGCCAGTGCGAGACGGCCCAGATCGATTCCGGGGGCGAGCAGTCGGATCGCCGTCCAGCCCACCAACGCGCCGCCGGCCGCGGCCAGTACCGTCGACGGCAGGCTCTCCAGAATGAGCAGCCGTCGGCTCTGACCACGAGTCAGCCCCATGGTGCGCAGCCTGGCCAGGAGCGCGGTGCGCTCGGGCGCGGCCTGCAACAGCGAAAGGAGCAGCGCGAGTACGGCATATCCGGCTCCGGTCGCGGCGGCCACCGTGTAGATCCGTTCGGCACCGCTCTGCACCGGTGACTCGGTGAAACCCGCCCGCTCGACCGAACGCAGCGCGACGGTCGGATCGCCGCCGGCCGAGCGGACCGCCGTCCTCAGCCCGGGAGCCGATAGGTCAGGGCCGCTCACCAGCAACGCGGTGGGGGCCCGGTCCGGCAACCGTGCGGCGTCCACCAGGACGAAGTCACCGGTGGGCACCGCGGGAGTCGTGGTGAGCACCCCCGCGACCCGTACGGTCAGCATCGCGCCGGCGGGGCCGATCAAGGCCTCGCCGCTCCCGAGGCGCTCCGCCACATCGGGGGTGACGAGGGCGGGCAGCGCACCCGAATCCTGACGCAGCCGGCCGGCGGCGAACTCGCCGAGACCGGTGTCCCGGGCGAGGCGCGCGTACGCCGTCGGCTCCGCGGCCACCAAGGTGACACTGCGCGTCACGGAGTCCCGAAGATCCAGCTCCGGCTCCAGATGGAGGGAGACCACATCCCGTACCCCGGGCACCTTCCGCACCTTCTGCGCCAACCCCTTCGGCAGGGCGTCCATGGCCGCGATCCGAGCGTCGGCGCCCACCGAGACCAGTGCGGCGCGATCCCGGGCCCCATCCACCCCGGCGAGCACCGAGCCACCGAAGGCGGCCGTCGTCAAAGCCACCAGCAGCGCGAGCAGCGGTAGGGCCGTCGTCGCGGGCGATCGACCGGCGCGGGCCAGGGAGAGAAAGCCCACCGCGCCTCGTCGACGCGCCACCGGTAGCGCGAGCAGCCGTATCGGCAGCGGATACAGCCGTACGAGCACCAGCGCGGCCACGATGCCCACCAGTACCGGCGCGGCGCTCACCAGTTCATCCGCTTCGCCCGGCGCGGTACCCCGTCGGCGGAGCGTGACCACCGCGGCCACCGCCAGCACCAGCAGGGTCACCTCGGCCACCAGGCGCCGTCGGGACGGCTTCGCCCGCACCACGTCATCACGGCCACCGTGCAACCGCGTCGTGCGATGGGTGAAGACCGCCCGCAGCGGCAGTGCGGCGCAGGCGAGCAGGGCGACAGCGCCCGATGCCAGCAGCGCCGGGAGCAAGCGGCCGTGGGGGAGTAGTTCCAGCGCCAGGGCACAGCCGCCCGCCGCCGCGGGCAACGCCACCACGACACTCTCCGCCAGCAATCGGCCGAAGAGACCGCGCAGCGAGCCGCCGCGAGAGCGCAGCAGCGCGAGTTCCTGGTGCCGGCGGGTGGCGGACAGTCCGCCGGCCATCAGCAGGACGACCACGGCGACACTCCCCGCGCCGAAGGCGGCCACCGCCACCACCGGTCCGATCGCGGCCCGGATGTCGTCGAAACCGATGAGGACCTCGTCCAGGGAGGTGCCCGCGTCCAAGGTGGGGGAGATGCCGTCCCGCAGCCGGGTACGCAGCGGGCCGCTCTCCACACTGGCGACCGTCCGCCTCAACTGCGGAAGATCGCCGATGGTGAGCCCGGCGAGATCGGGCGCGATCCGCCAGTAGGGCTCGGGCTCGTCCTCCAATGCCCGCAGCGCCTCGGCCGAACCGGGGTCGAGCAGCAGCGCACCATGCCAGTACGCAACGGGCACGGGCTGCCCCGTGTACAGGAGGGCGGGGGTGCGCAGCACCGGCTCGTACGACCAGTAGCCCAGCTCGGGCCGCAGGGGTTGGACGATGCCCGTCACCCGGACCGCGATCGGCCCGGCGTGGACGGTGGAACCCACCTTGATCCGCAGCGTTTCGGCGGTGGTCGCGGTGACCGCGCCCTCCACGGTGGCCCCGTCCCCGGCGGCCCGGGGCAGCCGACCCGAGAGCAGTCGGGAGTGCTCGGCGACGCCTGCCTGGGTGCTGAGTGTGAACGCAGGCAGACCGGCTTCGAGTTCGGGCAGCCAGCGGTCGCTGGCGCGCACCGGCTCGACGCTGCGCACCCCGTACGCCGACTGGCCTGCGTCCACGCGCAGGGGTTCGGGGAGCGTGGCCAGGATCTGGCGGTACGCCTTCGCCATCCGCTCCGGCTGCAATGAGTCGTCCGCGCCTCCCTCGGCGGACTCGGCGGACTCGGCGAACTCGTCTTCGGGCTCGTCCGTGAACTGGAGGACCCGGCGGTCCGCGGGTGCGGCGTTCACCTCGTGCCGCAACCCCTCGCCCTCGTAGGCGTCCACGGCGCGCGGAAAGGCAGCGGCGAGGAACGAGGTCAACAGGACCAGCACCAGCAGGGCGAGGGCGGGCCCCGGCGCGGCGCGCAATCGGGTACGGACCCAGGGGGCGACGGCTTTCACTCCACCCCTCCTCATCGGGAACACCTCAGGGACGGTCGGCGCTGACCCATCGCCGGGTGATGGATCCCCACGGCCCTGCTCTGCCGGGCTCGCGCACCGAGGGTGCGATCCCCGCCGCGCCCAAATGCGCATCGCGTCCTTCGCAGTGGACTGACCGCGGTGCCGATCGCCCGCGAACACCGCTCCGAGTCGGCGAGCCCGCGCCCCCGAGGCTCACCCATGGACCGGACCTGCGCCACGGTGACACCAACGACCCCTTGCATGGCCGGCACCATCATTCGCCTCCCTGCGCACGCAGCGCCGTCAATGAGTCACCGCGGCGCAGGGCGAGCGCCAGCACGATGGCCACCGGTGTCGCCGCCACGCCCACCAGCAGCAGCGCCACCCGGTCGGTCGGTAGTTCCACCAGTACGGAGGGGATCGGCTGGGTCGCCTGTCCCGTCAGCACGATCAGTGGAACGACCGCACGGGTGAGCACCGTGCCGAGCGCCACCCCGATCAGTAGCGCGAGCCCGATCAGCAGCGACTGCTCCAGGGCGAGCAGCCGGGCCAGTTGACGTCGTGGCGCACCGAGCGCCCGGAGTACCGCGAACTCCCGTGAACGCTCCCGCAGCGCGCCCACCGCGGAGACCGCGAACCCCACCGCGGCCAGCGCGGCCGCGGCGATGGTCGCCGCCAGCAGCGCCGACTGCGGGCCGGCACCGAGCGGATCGCTGTGCAGCGCGGCTGCCATCTCATCCCGCACCTGGATCTGGTTCGGTTCGAGGTCGGTACGTTCCCGGATCTTCGCCGCCGTTTCGGCGACCTTGCCCGGCAGGGGGAACAACCACCACTCGGAGGGCGGGAAGGCGGCATCGATACGGGTGGCGAGGATCTGGTTGACCGCGCGAAGGTCGACCAACAGGGCGCCTCCGTCCGTCTTGGCGGCGGAAGCGGCCTCGGAACCACCCTCGGCGCTCGTCGTTCCCCCGATGGAGGGTTCGCGTTCCGTGGTCGGTATCGCACCGAGGACGCCCATGATCTGGACCCTGACCGCCCCGCCCTGCATCGGGAGGTCGATCACGGCGCCCACCTTCGCGCCGCTGGCCTGGAGGAACCCTTCGGTCACCAGCGCCTTGAGGATGGCCGGTGCGCTCCGTTTGACGGTCATCCGCAGGGTGACCGTCATTTCCGGGCCCCAGCCGTCCAGGAACGTCTTGCCCGTGTGGTACGAGATGTCGAGCGGCTTGCGAGCCGATGAACGCACCGCGGTGATCGCGGGCGCCGCCTCGTCCGTGTTGGAGGGGTCCACCTCGACGCTGGCGATCGCCTTGACCGTCCAGGCGAACCCCGACGGCAGGGCAACGGCACGCGAAGTCCCGTCAGCGGCCACCGATCGAAGCGCCCCGAACGCCAGCCGCTTCGACACGATCCGATCCGCCGCCTCGGCCTCGAAGGCCTCGATGTCCGTCAGCGCCAGCGGCGCCGCCGGTTTGCCTGCCGGGCCCCCCGCGGCCCGGGCGAGATCGATGGACACCCGATGGGGTCTGCCATCGCCCGGTGGCGGGTCCACCGGAATCCGGTACGACACCCCGTACCGGTCTTCGAAGGTGAAGGTGAGGGCCGGTCCGCTGCTCGGCTCACCACCGGAACGCGTCGAAGGGCGGCGCAGGGTCACATCGAACTCCAGCCGGGCGACGTCCTTGGGGAGCAGCACTCCAGGGCGTGCGTCACCCGAGGGGCGCAGTGCTTCCAGCGGCCGTCCCGCTCCGCCTCCGGTGAGATCGCCGCGGAGCTGGAGCCCCTCGGCGGCGGCCGCGGTGTCGAGTGCGAGGACCGTGCTGCGGCGCCCGCCGGAGAGGCTGAGCTCCGTTCGGGCGGCGGGGGCCACCGATCGGACGCCCCGCATCCCGTCGTACAGTCCGCCCTGTCCGAACCCGGGAACGCTCCCGCCGCTGAGTACCCGCACCGGAGCACCCGTCCGGAAATCGGCCTGGTCGTCCTGGGAGCGATCCCATGAAGCGCCCTGCCCGATCGCCAGCATTCCCATCGCCACGGACAACACCAGCAGCAGCACCGGACCGGCACCGCGCATGGGGCGGCGGCTGAACTGCCAGCCGGCCAGGGAGGTGGTCAAGCCGCGACCGCGTGCGGCCCGTCGCTCGGCGAGCCGGGCCGCTGGGGGCAGCAGTCGCAGCGTCAGAACGGTGCCCGCGAGGAGCGCCAGCGCGGGTGCCACCACCAGGAGCGGGTCGATGCCCAACCGCCCCTCGCGATCACCGCTGAGCGCACCACTGCCCGAGGTCCGCCGCTCCAGTTGCCAGTACGCGACCCCCGCAATCGCCAGCAGCGCGATATCGGCGCCGGCTCGCAGCGGTCCGGGCAGCGTTCTGGCCCGACCGCGTGCCGCGCGAGCGGCGGTGAGCGCCGGCATGGTCACGGCAACCGCACACGCCAGCGCCACCGCCGCGCCGATGAACCAGAGCCGAACCGTCGGCCCAGAGCCGGCCAGTTCGTCCTGGAGCCCGATCCTGGCCAGCAGGCCGTGCCCGGCCAGCAACCCGGTGATCGGTCCTGCCAGCAGCGGCGCGCACACGGCGGCCGGTAGCGCCAGCAGTAGGGCCTCCAAGGCTGCGAGAGAGGCGATACGGCGCCGGGAGGCGCCCCGGGCAAGCAGTACTTGGGTCTCGCTGCTCCGCTCCTGACTCAGCAGTCTGGCGACCAGCAGCAGCGCATATCCGGCCAGGAGGACCAGCTGCAAGGAGACAAGCAGCAGGGTGGCCCGGGACACCAGCAGGGCGCGCTCAAGCTGATCGAGCACCCCGGGCAGTGAGGTGCGGGCGACCACACCGGTCGCCAGTGAGGGCTGTGCGGAGAGGAGTTGCTGGCTCTTCGCCGAGGCCTTCCGCACCCCATCGATCCGCTCGCCCGTCAGACCGCCGAAGTCGGCGGTGGCGAGCCAGGACACCCCACCGGGCCGAATACCGCCCGTACCCATGGCGCTGGGGTCCGTGAGCAGCGGCCCGAAGGTGGTGAAGACATCCTTGGTGACCCCGCGCCCGTCCAACTCGTCGAGTTGCCAGTAGGGGGCGCCGCGGTCGGTCGGCCGGTAGATCCCGGTGACCCTGATCCGTACGGGGGGTCCGCCCATGCGGTCGGTGACCTTCAGTACCCGCGGACCCGGTGTGAGCCTCAGCTGCTTCGCCGCGACCTCGGGCAGGGCGACCGGGATCACTCCAGCGGTCTTCGGGGTGGGCCAGGTGCCGCTGGAGAGCCGGACATGGGCGCGATCGACGGCGGCGAAGAGGGTGAGATCCGGTTCGCCCTTGCGCGCGGCGGGGGACTGGAGCGTCCGCGGGAGGGCGTACGGTCCCGAGCGATCGAACTGCTGGAGCTTCACCGGCAGTCCATCGAAGGCCAGTTGGGCCCCGCGCCTGGCGTCCCGCGCTGCCGCGGTGCGGTTCACCTCTGTGTTCTCCGAGGTGATGACCAGCGCGGCGGCTGAAGCGTCCCGGGTACGGAGTGCGTGCCGCAGTCCGGCGTCACCGACGGAGCCGGCGAAGGCGGCGAGCGCGGCGAGTATGGAGGTGGTGAGCAGGATGGCGAGCAGCGCCGCAGCCAGGAGCAGCCGGTGCCCGCGCGCGCGGAGAAAGAGAAACCCCGCCACGAAATATCCCCCTGATGCGTCAGCGCGCCCATCAAATAAAGGTGTACGCCCCCTGAAAGCCCTTTCTGTTGTGGATGCTTTCAGAAGCTGGGTCTGGAGTGACACCTGTTGCAAAGGATTTGATGAGATCGTGATCGTTTGCGTATGAATCCGGCCAGTGATCAGGGGAAGAGCGGGTCGGCGACCTGTCCGGCGATCGGCCATCTCCGCTGAGCTCCTACCCCGGGGCCGAGCTGTGACTTCCCAGCAAGACCCGGGACCGGGGTGGTGCTGTGGGACGCATCGAGAGGATCAGATCGGCGCTGCCCCTGCTCCCCACCCGAGCGGAATCCAACGCGAACTCCTATCAGCCATCAGCCATCAGCCATCGATCAGCAGTCAGCAGTCAGCAGTCAGCAGCCAACAGTCATCACATCACGGGAATCGCTGTGAGCCCCAGCCCTCCGGCGTGATCGGTCAGCTGTCCGAAGAGGGCCGCCCAAGATCGGTATCGGGATGCCTGTGCCCATCCGGCGAGGGCGGTGGTTGAGCTGTTCGGACACCTCCGGCGAGGGCTGCCATGGAGTCGACGTTCCCCCCTCGTGTTCCCCAGCGCGCCCTTGGCGCATCCCCTCGCGCACCGCGTGCGAGTTCGGACAGGGCTGAGGCCCGGTTCCGGGTAGGCGTTGACCGGGAACCGGGCCTCACGGCCTCATCTGGGGCTAGAGCTCCGGCTGGCGTGCGGCCGCCGCCTTGCGTTCCTTCTCGGCGCGCTCCTCGGCCTCCATCTCGGCGAAGACATCGATCGGCGGTGGTGCCTTCGCCAGGAACAGCCAGGTCAGATAGACCGCCAGCAAGAGCGGCGGGATCTTCAGCGCGACCAGCACCCAACCCAACTGGGTGGTGTCCGCCCACCAGTAGAGCGGGAAGAGGATCGCGCACTTGGCCAGGAAGATCAGGCCCCAGGCCCAACTCGCCTTGGCGTAGGCCTTCTTGCGCCCCGGGTTGCGGGTCCGCCAGGAGAGGTTCTCCTTGAAGATGGGCCCGAGGATCAACCCCACCAGCGGCACACCGCAGATCGTGGTGATGATGTACGCCAGGGCCAGGCCCAGGGTGTACATCATCCCCGGGAGATAGAAGTCCTTCGCATTCCCCGTCACCATGGCGAAGACGACACCGAAGGCCACCCCGAAGACACCGCTGAACGCGTGCTTCATGGTGTCCCGGCGCACCAGCCGGACTCCCACCAGCAGGAGGGAGACGGTCAGCGCCGCGATGGCGGAGACGTGGAGATCCTTGTTAATCGTGTAAATCGTGACGAACAACAGTCCGGGCAGGACGGTCTCCACCATGCCCCGCACGCCACCGAAGGCCTCAGACAGGGCTGCCTCCGTCACTGCCTTGGAGTCGGCGTCCTGCTGCTGTTCGTTCGTGGTGGTCGGCTTGTCGAGAGACGTCACCGGCTACTCCTGTCCGAGCGGTCGGAGTTCGTATTTGGGATTGAAGAGCACACGGCGTCCGTGACTCATGGAGATCCTGCCGGAAGCTATGAGCCTGCGGCCCGGCTCGATCCCCACGATCGCGCGGCGGCCGAGCCAGACGACGTCCAGCGGGGCACTGCCGTCGAAGAGCTCCGCCTCCAGCGAGGGCACTCCGGCCCGAGGGCGGAAGGTGACCGTGCGCAACGTACCAGTCACTCGGACGATCTGGCGGTCACCGCACTCCGCTATCCGAAGGCACCCCGACGCCTGTGCGTCCTCCCGCAACTCCTCGGACTCAAGGTCCTCCTGCGAGCTGGAAAGCCGGTCGAGCATGCGCCGGAAACGGCCGGCCGGCTTGGCGGCTCTGCCGTCCTTCGCTGAACCACTGTCCGAGCGGGGTGTTGCACTCATGGAGCAAGCGTACCGGCCACCGCCGACACCTTCTCGTGCCCCGCCCACCTCGTACACCTGCTCATACCCCCGGTGACGCCCGGGGAGGCGGAAGCGGGCCGCACGACGCCCGGCGGGCGGGTCACCGTGGCCCGGGGACGCCGCCGGCCGCGCGGGCGGCCAGAGCGGACGAAGCGCCCGGTGCTTGGGAGGCATCAAACGGAAGGGCGGCGTCAGGCCCGCTGCGCTGGAACCCGATCACTCATGAGCGTTCGAAGCGGTATCCCATCCCCGGCTCGGTCACGAAGTGGCGGGGGTGCGAGGGATCGGCCTCCAGCTTGCGCCGCAGCTGTGCCATATAGACCCGCAGATAGTTGGTCTCCGTCCCGTACGAAGGCCCCCACACCTCCTGGAGCAACTGTTTCTGGCTGACCAGCCGTCCCGTGTTCCGCACCAGGACCTCCAGCAGATGCCACTCGGTCGGAGTCAGCCGAACATCGCGTCCGTCACGGTGCACCTTCTTGGCGGCGAGGTCGACGGTGAAGCCATCGGTCTCCACGATCACCACGTCATCGTCACCGCCGCCCACCGGCTCGGCCCTGCGCACCGCAGCCCGCAGCCGGGCCAGCAGTTCATCCATGCCGAACGGTTTGGTGACATAGTCATCGGCGCCGGCGTCCAGCGCCTCCACCTTCTCGTCGGACGTGTGCCGCGCGGAGAGCACCAGGATCGGTACGCGGGTCCAGCCGCGCAGGCCCCTGATCACCTCGACGCCGTCCATGTCCGGCAGGCCCAGGTCGAGCACGACGACATCGGGGTGCCGCGCCGCTGCCAGTTCCAGCGCGGTGGCACCGTCCGCCGCGGCGTCCACCTCGTACTTGCGCGCCTTGAGATTGATCACGAGGGCTCGTACGATCTGCGGCTCATCGTCGACCACCAGCACCCTGGTCATAGCGGGCCTGCCTTTCTGCACCGTCGACTGAGCGACTGTCGTTCAAACCCGGTCGGGGCCGTTTGCCCCGACCTCCCGGCCGTGGCACACGCCGTACGCGGTGTGGTTGCGCTCGGCGAGTGCGTCATGAGGTGACCTGGGCGGGAAGATCAGGGCTCACCGGGTCGAGGCCGGGCGCGGCCTTCAGGGTGAGGACCATGGTCATTCCGCCGCCCGGGGTGTCCTCGGCACTGAGGGTGCCGCCCATCGCCTCCGTGAAGCCGCGGGCCACCGCGAGGCCAAGGCCCACCCCGGCGCCGCGCGGGGCGTCCCCGTACCGCTGGAACGGCTCGAAGATCCGCTCCTTCTCGTCGTCGGGAACCCCGGGTCCCCGATCGGCCACCCGCACCTCCACCCGGTCGCCCAGCGCGCTCGCCGCCACACTGACGGGAACGCCCTCCGGGCTGTACTTGACCGCGTTCTCGACGATGTTGGCCACCGCCCGCTCCAGTAGTCCCCGGTCGACGGCCACCATCGGCAGCGACTCGGGAATGTCCAATTCCACACTCTCGACGGGTACCGACACCAGCGCCATCGGTACCACCTCGTCAAGGTCGGTCACCCGGATCAGCGGAGTCACGGTGCCGGTCTGGAGACGGGACATGTCCAGCAGATTGCCCACGAGGTGGTCCAGCCGGTCGGCGCCGTCCTCGATTCCCTCCAGGAGCTCGGCCTCATCCTCGTCGGACCAGGCCACGTCGTCCGAGCGCAAGGAGCTGACGGCCGCCTTGATCGCCGCCAGCGGGGTGCGCAGATCGTGGCTCACCGCGGCGAGCAGCGCCGTACGGATGCGATTGCCCTCGGCCAGTGCCCGCGCCTGCTCCGCCTGGCCGACCAGCCGCTCCCGATCCAGCACCACAGCCGCCTGGGCGGCGAACGCGGCCAGTACGCGACGGTCCTCAGCGGGCAGCACCCGGCCGGAGAGCGCCAGGGCCATGTGGTCGCCGACCGGCATGTCCACATCCGCGTCCTCGGGACGCACCACACAGCGCGGCCCCACACTGCCCGCGGTCGTCCAGGGGTCGACGTCGCTCTTACGCTCAAGCAGCGCGACCGACTCCATCCCGAAGGTCTCCCGGACCCGCTGGAGCAGGGCGTCCAGGGTGGTCTCGCCACGCAGCACACTGCCGGCGAGGAACGACAGGATCTCCGACTCGGCACGCAGTCTGGCCGCTTGATGGGTGCGACGAGCAGCGAGATCGACCACGGAAGCCACGGCGACCGCCACCGCGAAGAAGATCACGATGGCGACGATGTTCTGGGGGTCGTAGACGGTCAGCGTGCGTACGGGTGGAGTGAAGTAGAAGTTCAGGAGCAGGGAGCCCACCGCGGCCGATGCCAGCGCGGGCAGCAGCCCACCCAGCAGTGCCGACAGAACGGTCAGAAAGAGGAAGAGCAGCACGTCATTGGCCAGCCCCAGTGAGTCTTCGATCCCTGTGAGCAGCAGCGACAGCAGTATCGGGGCGACCACGCCGACCAGCCAGCCCGCGATGATCCTGGTGCGACCGAGCCGCGCCCCGCGGGCCACGGGCAGCCCGCGCCCCTTGCCCGCTTCGTCGTGGGTGACGATGTGGACATCGAGATCGGGGCCCGAGTCGCGGGCGACGGTGGCACCGACACCCGGACCGAAGATGTACTGCCAGGCCTTGCGGCGGCTGGACCCCAACACGATCTGGGTGCCGTTCACCCCTCGGGCGAACTCCAGCAGGGACACCGGTATGTCGTCGCCGATGACATGGTGGAACGTTCCGCCGAGGTCCTCGACAAGGGTCCGCTGGACGGCCAACTCCTTGGGCGAGGCCGAGGTCAGTCCATCGCTGCGGGCTATGTAGAGGGCGAGGATCTCGCTTCCCGAGCCCTTGGCGGCCATCCGAGCCGCCCGGCGGATCAGGGTGCGCCCCTCCGGCCCGCCCGTGAGCCCCACCACGATGCGCTCGCGGGCCTGCCAGGTGGAGCGGATGTTGTGCTCCCCGCGGTACTGCTGGAGGTACTCGTCGACCCGGTCCGCCACCCACAGGAGCGCCAGCTCACGCAGAGCGGTCAGATTGCCCGGGCGGAAGTAGTTGGAGAGGGCCGCGTCGACCTTGTCCGAGGTGTAGATGTTGCCGTGCGCCATCCGGCGCCGGAGCGCCTGGGGCGTCATGTCCACCAGCTCTATCTGCTCCGCCCGGCGCACCACCTCGTCGGGCACGGTCTCGCGCTGGCGCACGCCCGTTATCGACTCGACGACATCGCCGAGTGACTCGAAGTGCTGGATGTTCACCGTGGTGATCACATCGATCCCCGCGACCAGCAGCTCTTCGACGTCCTGCCAGCGTTTGGCGTTCCGTGAGCCCGGCACATTGGTGTGCGCCAGCTCATCCACCAGCGCGACCGCGGGGGAGCGTTCCAGTACGGCGTCGACATCCATCTCGGTGAAACCGGAGCCGCGGTACTCGATCTCGCGGCGCTGGATCTGCTCCAGACCGTGCAGCATCACCTCCGTACGGGGACGGTTGTGGTGCTCCACGAAGGCCACGACGCAGTCCGTGCCACGTTCCACCCGCCGATGGGCCTCGGACAGCATGGCGTAGGTCTTGCCGACGCCCGGCGCCGCGCCGAGATAGATCCGTAGCTTGCCGCGTCCCATGGCCTCATTGTCTTTCAGAAACAGCTGTGTGCGCTGCGACGACCATACGGCGGGGGAATCGGGCATATCGGGCGCAGGGCGTGTCTGAGCGGCGTCTTTGACGTGATTCTGATGCCACGCGGGACGGTGGCGACCCCGCCGAGCCGATGTGATGGTTGCCTGGTGAACCGATGTTCCCCGGGCTGCGGGGCTCCCTTCCGGCGCGGGAGCCCACCCCGGCGTCCCTGCCAGCGCGGGCGCCTACTCGACGTTCGCAGCGGGCCGGGCGAAAGGCCGCAGGCCCCCTACCCATGCCCCCGCCAGTGGGTCCGTACCCAGGCAGCCGGGCGGGTCAGGGGCCGGGTTCGTGCCCCGTCGTGCCCCGCCCGGGAAGCGCCTCGTACGGCTGACGCGGAGAGGGGCGCCCGGCCAGCCGCCAGGTGCGAGCCCGGCCAGCGGGCTGACGCCCGCCACGCCCTCGCCTCTCTGTCCCCGCCGGACCGCGATCAGTGCTCGGTGATCTCCCCGTCGCTGAGTTCGATCACCCGATCCGCCAGCCCCAGCAGCTGAGCGTCATGCGTGGCCACCAGAGCGGTCACGCCCTCGCCCCGCACCACCGCCCGCAGCAGCTCCATCACCGCCAGCCCGGTCTCCGCGTCCAGCTGACCCGTCGGCTCATCGGCGATCAGCAGGGCAGGGCGGTTGGCCAGCGCGCGGGCGATGGCCACGCGCTGCTGTTGGCCACCGGAGAGCTCCCCGGGCCGCTGCGAGGCATGGTCCGCGAGGCCCACCAGCGACAGCAGCAGCTGAACGCGTTCCTCGCGCTCGCGAGAGCGGGTCTTCCGCAACCGCATCGGTACGCCCACGTTCTCGGCCGCCGACAGGATCGGGATCAGCCCGAATGCCTGGAAGACAAATCCGATCCGATCCCGTCGCAGTTCAAGGAGCTGCTTCTCGCCCAGTCCCGCCAGCTCGGTGCCGTCGACGGTGATCCGCCCTTCGTCGGGGGAGTCCAACCCGCCGACCAGATTGAGCAGGGTCGTCTTCCCCGAGCCCGACCTGCCCTTGAGCGCGATCAGCTCCCCCCGGGCTATCTCGAAGGAGACGCCTCTCAACGCATGTACGGCCGAAGCGCCCGAGCCATAGGAACGGTGCAGATCCTCCACCCGCACCATCGGCCCCGATGCCGGGTCGTCTACGAGCGCCGTGCTGGCACGGGCCCCTGTGCTCTCGGTCATAAAGCGCCCTTCGTAGGGGAGTCCTGGTCCGATCCCGGCACAGTACGAGAAAAGACCGGTGGGCCGCACTCCCTCAGGGGAGCGCGACCCACCGGTCAGTGCTGATCAGACAGGTGTCAGCGCACTTCGGTGATCTCCGGACCACGCTGGAGCTGACCCATGCCACCGGAGAACCGGGAGCCTTCCTGGTCCTCCTGCTGAACGCCCTCGGGCACCATCTGGGCGTCCTCGGGCAGCTTCAGAACGATCGGGTCCCGAGGCGCCATGGGGCCTTCGCCACGGACGACGACGGTGTCCTTGAAGATCTGCTCCAGAAGGCCGGCGGCCTCGGGCTGTACCGCGCCCTGCCCGGAGATCACTCCACGCAGGAACCACCGCGGCCCGTCCACACCGATGAAGCGCACGAGCTGCACACCGCCGGTGCCGTCCGGCAGCTGTACCGGCACCTGCGCCCGCAGCTCCCAGCCCAGCGGACCCTCGACCTCGTCGATGATGCCGCCCTGCTGGGTGATACCGGAGGCGATCTCCTCGCGGACCTCGCCCCAGATACCTTCCTTCTTCGGCGCCGCGAACGCCTGGAGCTGTACGGCGCTGTCGCGCAGCACGACCGTCGCCGCGACGATGGCGTCGCCGGCGACCTCGACCCGCAGCTCCATGCCCTCGACCCCGGGCACGAAGAGCCCGCCCAGGTCGACCCGACCCTCGTCGGGCTTGGAGACCTCGACTACATCCCAGGGGCCGTCGGGGCGTGGCGCTGGCGGGAGGTTCGCCCGGCGGGAGCCCTTGCCGCCCTCACTGCTCTCAGAGCTGTCAGCTTCTTCCGAGTCGAGCTCGGCGACCTGCTCGGCCTCGGCCGCTGCGTCCGCGTCCCCCGCGGAACCACTCTTCTTGCGACGTCCGAACACGTCACTGTCCTTCCCGGTCGGATACGACGGAAGCGTATCGATTCCCACCCGATGAGCCGTCCACGGCGGCATGGCCGCCGGTGGACCCGAAGCCCCCCTCGGCCCGCGCCGAGCCGGGAAGCTCCGCCACCTCGTGGAAGCGCACCTTCTCGACCTGCTGGACAACCAGTTGGGCAATCCGGTCAAATCGCTCGAACCGCACCGTCTCGTGCGGGTCGAGATTGACCACGATCACCTTGATCTCCCCACGGTACCCGGCATCAATCGTCCCCGGGGCATTCACGAGTGCTACGCCGCAGCGGGCCGCGAGACCGGAGCGCGGATGCACGAACGCGGCGTACCCGTCGGGCAGGGCGATGGCCACCCCGGTGGGCAGCACGGCACGCTCACCGGGAGCGAGCTCGGCACTCTCGCAGGTGACCAGATCCGCCCCCGCGTCCCCGGGATGGGCATACGTGGGGAGCGGGACCTCCGGGTCCACTCGATGGATCAGAAGGTCTACGGGGCTCAAGTGGCCGGACGGCTGGGACATCAGGGATTCACCTCGAAAGCGCGTACGCGCCGGATCTGGTCGGGGTCGGCCATGGCGGCCTGAATCTCCACCTGGCGGCCGTTGTCGATGAAGTGGTCGACCTTGACCTCGATGAAGAGGGCGTTGGCGCGCACGGCTACGGGGCCGGCGGGGCCGCCGATGCGGCCCACCGCGGTGGAGTAGATCTTTCGCCCGGCAACGGCGGTCACTTCGGCCTGCAGGAAGAGCTGGGTGTCCACCGGAACCGGCCTGACGAAGTCGGTCTCCAGCCGGCCCGTCACGGCGATGGTCCGCAGCAGCCAGTTCAGCGAGCCCAGGGTCTCGTCCAGCGCGGAGGTGAGCACCCCGCCGTGGGCCAGGCCAGGGGCGCCCTGGTGGGCGGCCTGCACGGTGAACTCGGCGGTGATGCTCACGCCGTCGCCCGCCCGCGCCTGGAGGTGGAGACCGTGCGGTTGGGCGCCGCCGCAGCCGAAGCAGTGGTCATAGTGCGTGCCGAGCAGTTCACCGGGGGCGGGGGCATCGGGGTGCCGTACCGGCCTCAAGGCATCGGCCGGCGGGATCAGTGCCGGATGGCCGGGGCTCGGCCCCCGGGGATTCTCAGTGCTCACAGGCGCAGACCTTACCCGCGTGGAATGGCAGCGGCCCCACCGTGCCAAGCTTGACGCCATGCAGCCCTCCGCCCCCGGCGCCACGGCCGTGCGCTACGAAGAACGCCTGACCGCTCCGCCCGCTTGGTGGGCCCTGATCCTGCTGGCCGGCATCTCGGGGGGACTGATCACCCTGCCGCTCGGCACCCTGCCACTGCTGGTCGGACTGATCGGCGCGGCGGCCCTCGCCGCGGTCCTGGTGAGTTCCTACGGGTCGGCCCGGATCCGGGTCGTCGCGGGTTCACTGGTCGTGGGTGACGCCCGCATTCCACTCAGCGCGCTGGGCGAGCCCGAGGTGCTGGACGCCGAGCAGGCCCGCGCCTGGCGCTCGTACAAGGCGGACCCGCGCGCGTTCATGCTGCTGCGCAGCTATGTCCCCACGGCCCTGCGGGTGGAGATCACGGACCCGGCCGACCCCACGCCGTACGTCTACCTCTCGACTCGCAACCCGGAGGAACTCGCGGCGGCGCTCTCGGCCGAGTAGCCGATTCGCCGGTGCGGGCAACCCGGCACGCGCTGTCGTCCGCGCTCGCTCCACGGCCGGAGACGCTTGCCGTGATTGGCTGAACTTCGATGTATGGAGACGCCTCGATCCCCGGTGGCCTGGCGCGGCTGGAGGATGCCGATCGCCCGGGCGGCAGCCTTACGAGATGACCGTGCCGGGCCCGCGCAACGACTCGGGCACACACGGTGCACGAGAAGCTGGGTAGGTCGGGCAAGGGCACCTCGCCGGGCGTCCACTCCAAACAGTCCGGCCCTTCTCCCCAAGGGCCGGGTGTCAGCCCTCCAGCTCGTGTGGCTTGTCGAGATGAGCCAGTGGCTGTGCGGGCTGCTCCAGGGGCGGGAGCGAGGGCAGGGCGTCCCAGGGAACCTGCCGAGTGCGCAGGTCCTTGCGGACCCGGTCCGCGAGATGTCGGGTATCCCGACGGTTCATCACGGCTCCGACCGCCGCGCCGACCATGAACGGAATCAGGTTCGGCAGATTGCGGATCATGCGTTTCATGATCTGTTGACGTAGCTCGCGCTTGAGTCCGCCGCTCACGGCGGCGTTCTTGTACGTCGAGGGCTTTGTCACGTCCACACCGCGCTCGTCCGACCAGGCGGCCAGATAGGCGGTGCTGCGTTCCTTGAGATTGCCCGGAGGCCTCAGGCCATAGACCTCATGTAGTTCTGCGATGAGCTTGAGCTCGATCGCGGCCACGCCGGTGATCTCCGCGGCTAGCTCCGCGGGCATCGCCGGAGGTACGGGAAGCATCGCGGCGGCTCCCACACCCGCGCCCACGGTCGCGGTCGCGTTGGACGCGCCCGCCACCAGCTTGTCGGCGAGCTGCTCGGTACTGAGACCCGGGAACTGCGCTCGAAGGGTCGCGAGATCACGCACCGGCACGCGCGGCGCGTTCTCGATGATCCGGTCGGCGACGTAACCCACGGCCGCCTTGGCGCTCTCGCCTGTCCTCCGTACGCCATGGCGCATGGAGGCCAGCCGCCCCGGCCGGGCCGACCCGTCGGGCCGGTCAGCCGGATCGCGCGGGAGCGCTTCGAGCGAGGCTGAGGTGCCTCGCTCGCCCTCTCCCGCACCGTAGGGCAGGAGGGCGGACGAGTACGCGTCAGAGGGCGTGCTGCCCTCTTCGGGTCCCGTACCGCCTGGATACGTCTCGTTAGACGCCTCCGACGGCTTCTGACGTCGGAAGCGTCGCTTCTTGGACGGTGTCTCACCTGCCACGGCCGACCGGACCTCAGTCGCAGTCGCGGCAGATCGGCTGGCCGTTCTTCTCACGGGCCAGCTGGCTGCGGTGGTGCACAAGGAAGCAGCTCATGCAGGTGAACTCATCGGCCTGCTTGGGCAGGACCCGGACGGCCAGTTCCTCATTGGAAAGGTCCGCGCCGGGCAGTTCCATGCCCTCTGCCGCTTCGAACTCGTCGACATCGACAGTCGAGGTCGACTTGTCGTTCCGTCGTGCCTTCAGCTCTTCAAGGCTGTCGGAATCGACGTCGTCGTCGGTCTTGCGTGGGGTGTCGTAATCCGTTGCCATGTCGCTCTCCCCCTCTGGGTGGTTGCGGTGTCTCCAGCGCACGTAACGCGTGAGAGGCCGGACTTGTGCCCGACCTGAGGCGGAGATTTTGCCTCACATCAAGGTCTGTTACTCAATCGACACCCAGCCGGACCCCGTGAGAGGTGATCGGCTTGGATGGCGAAGGGGACCGTACACGATCCAAATCTCGCAGCTCACGGGCGCCACCCCGTGTACTTCCCGTGATCTCGACCCCAGGAAACCAGGACTTTTCCCGGCTTTCCGGTAGCTTCCTTGATCACGGAGAGTAGATGGCCTGAAAGCCACCCCTGTGATCGATCCCACATGTTCAAGCCCGGAATGGGTCCTGAAAATTCCGCGTAAAGCGAACGAAGTCATCTGGTTTCAATTACGGTCTAGGTCGGAAGTGTGACGCGCATCACGAGCCCTCCGCCCTCGCGGGGCTCCGCGATGATACGTCCCCCGTGGGCCCTCGCGACCGATCGAGCGATCGACAACCCGAGTCCCACCCCCTTGTCGCTCCCCGTGCGCTCCTGGCGGAGCCTGCGAAACGGCTCCCACAGATTGTCGATCTCATAGGCGGGAACCACGGGCCCCGTGTTCGAGACGACCATGATCGCCTGGCCCGACCGCGTCTCGGTGGTCACCTCGACCCAGCCGTCCTCCGTGA
This sequence comes from Streptomyces albipurpureus, assembly GCF_023701525.1. GTDB lineage: Bacteria > Actinomycetota > Actinomycetes > Streptomycetales > Streptomycetaceae > Streptomyces > Streptomyces albipurpureus. The sequence continues at coordinate 220,088 of NZ_JAMQAW010000002.1, read as the reverse complement.
TGTTGTACCGCACGGCGTTCTGCACCAGGTTCAGTGCGATCCGCTCCAGCAGCACACCATTGCCCTGCACGGCCGCCGGCGCGCACTCCCCTCGGATCTCCACCCCCTTCGCCTCAGCCTCCGCGCGGGTCTGGTCGATCGCCCGGGTCGCCACCTCGGCCAGGTCCACCGGCTTGCGCTCAAAGGTCTGGTTGTCGCTACGGGCCAGCAGCAGAAGGCCCTCCACCAGCTGCTCGCTGCGCTCATTGGTGGCCAGCAGGGTCTTGCCGAGCTGCTGGAGCTCCATGGGTGCGCCGGGGTCGGAGAGGTGGACCTCCAGCAGCGTGCGGTTGATGGCCAGGGGGGTGCGCAACTCGTGCGAGGCGTTGGCGACGAACCGCTGCTGAGCGGTGAAGGCCCGCTCCAGCCGGTCCAGCATCTCGTCGAAGGTGTCCGACAGCTCCTTGAGCTCGTCGTCCGGGCCATCGAGCTCGATCCGCCGGGTGAGGTCCGAACCGGCCACCTGACGGGCGGTGCGAGTGATGCGGCCCAGCGGCGACAGCACCCGGCCCGCCATCGCGTAACCGAAGGCGAAGGCGATGATGCTCAGCCCGAGCAGCGCGAACAGCGACCGGCGCAGCAGATCGTCGAGCGCCACCTCGCGCTGGCGCGCGAAGCAGTCCTTCAGCACCGCGTTGGCCTGGTCGGCCGAGAGGTTCTGGCTGGGTGCCGGGCAGGAGTTGTCGGTGAGCTCGATGGTGCTCTGGGGGAGCAGCTTGAACGGCAGGGCGTTCCCCGAGTGCAGCGCCTGTGCCGCGAGCAGATAGATGATCGACAGCAGGAGTACGCCGGCGATCAGGAACATTCCGCCGTACAGCAGGGTCAGCCGTATCCGGATCGTCGGACGCAGCAGGGGGCGGACCGGGTCCCGTGGGTCCCAGGTCGGTTTCGGAGGCGCCGACGGATGCGGCGGAGTCGCGGCCACCGCAGATCAGATCCGATATCCCGAGCCGGGGACGGTGACGATCACCGGCGGCTCTCCCAGCTTGCGACGCAGGGTCATCACCGTCACCCGCACCACATTGGTAAAGGGATCGGTGTTCTCGTCCCACGCCTTCTCCAGCAGCTGCTCGGCCGAGACGACGGCACCCTCGCTGCGCATCAGCACTTCCAGCACCGCGAACTCCTTGGGCGCGAGCTGGATCTCCCGACCGTCCCGGAAGATCTCCCGGCGGTTGGGGTCCAGCTTGATCCCCGCGCGCTCCAGAACGGGCGGCAGGGGCACTGTGGTGCGCCGGCCCAGCGCGCGCACCCGGGCGGTCAGCTCGGTGAAGGCGAACGGCTTGGGCAGATAGTCGTCCGCGCCGAGCTCCAGCCCCTCGACCCGGTCGCTGACATCGCCCGAAGCGGTCAGCATCAGGACGCGGGTGGGCATACCGAGCTCGACGATCTTTCGGCAGACGTCATCGCCGTGGACCAGAGGGAGGTCGCGGTCCAGGACGACCACGTCGTAGTCGTTGACGCCGATGCGCTCCAGAGCCGCCGCGCCGTCGTACACGACGTCCACGGCCATTGCCTCTCGGCGCAGTCCGGTGGCCACCGCATCGGCGAGCAGCTGCTCGTCCTCGACGACGAGTACGCGCACGTCGCGTTCCTTCCTTTGGGCCCATCAGCCATGATCAGGGCGTTTTTGCACTCGCTGTGCGCCTCCATCCTGCCCGTTACGCGCGTAAACCGGCGGTAAGGCGAGATGGGCCCCGGGGGCCAGGAATCGGTCCGAGGGAATTGACCGGATTCTCGGGCCAGTTGAGGTTTTGCCCGTGAGCGGCTGGGGGAGGACGCTTAGACATCCTGAGATCACGCCCTGCTAGTGGCAGCGACGTCCTACGTGGCGACGCCACAACCCCGGCCCACTGCGGCCATGGGTGATCGATCACCCCGTCCCCTGCTGCGGCAGGGGGACCCCGAGGCACACCCCCGTGCCACCGACCCACGACGAGGGGGCGCACATGGACGCATTTACCGCAGGACTGGTACAGCGCATCAAGGCAGCGGAGACGGATCTCACACTTGCTCGTGCGACGGGCGATGAGTTCCTGGCCGATGTCGAGCAGGAAGAGTTGGACGATCTCCACCGTCTGGCCGCCGAGCACGGTGTGGAAGTAGGGGCAGCGTAGCCCCCACCCTCAAGCGCAGGGCCCCCGCCGATGCTGGCGGGGGCCCTGCGCCGTCCTGAGCGCCCGAGGGGCGTACGGCTGCCCCCCGGTCGGCAGCGGAGGCCCCTGGGGCTGTTGTGGCCCGTGGTGGGCGTGCTGGGGCCATCGCCTGCCTCGGCTGTTCGCCCGCCGGGGCGCCCGGCCACCCTGAGATCAGCAAGCCCGATCAGTCGTGCCAGGCGCCGAACTCCTCCAGGAGCTCTTGGAGAGGTTCGAACACCCCCGGGCCCGCCGCCACCGTGAGGTCATAGGAGGCCCGCTGGCCGGGACGTCCGCCCGTCAGGGCCCCCGCTTCGCGGGCGATCAGATCGCCGGCCGCGAGATCCCAGGGGCTGAGCCCGCGCTCGTAGTAGCCGTTCAGCCGGCCCGCCGCGACATCGCAGAGGTCCACGGCGGCGGAGCCGCTGCGGCGGATGTCCCGGAGCCGGGGGATCAACCGCTGGGCGACATCGGCCTGATGGGCTCGTACGGACTGGACGTAGTTGAAGCCGGTGGACACCAGGGACTGATCCAGCGGGGCGGCGGGGCGGCACCGCACCGGCTTGTCGTTGAGGTAGGCGCCCCCGCCGAGCACCGCCCGGCAGGTCTCCCTGCGCTGGGGCACCTCGACCACTCCGACGACGGTCTCCCCGTTCGCCTCGGCGGCGATGGAGACCGCCCAGGTCGGCAAGCCGTAGAGGTAGTTGACCGTGCCGTCGAGCGGGTCGATGACCCAGCGCACACCGCTGGTGCCCGTGGTCGAGGCACCCTCCTCGCCGAGGATCCCGTCGTCGGGCCGGTGCTCCAGCAGAAAACCGGTGATCAGTTTCTCGGCCGCGATGTCCATCTCGGTGACGACGTCGATGGGACTGGACTTGGTCGCGGCGACCCCGAGATCGGCGGGTCGGCCATCGCGCAGCAACTCTCCCGCCCGTCCGGCGGCCTCCAGCGCGAGATCCAGCAGTTCGGACAGGAGGGGGTCCCTGACGTCGGTCACGGCGATTCCTTTACCCGGTCGGATGATCCTTCTCATCCTCGCGCACCGATGAACGGGTGGCTCGGACGGTATGCGTTCGCACTGTCGTACGGACGGTGAGTTCTGTGCGTCGACCGACACCCGAGGTGCCCGGCCCCTGACTCGGGGCCGGGGCCCGGACCGGTGTCGGCCACCGCGCGGCGACAGGCCCCGGGCCTGGTGATAGCCGCGGGGGCGAGCCGGCGAGGGTACGGGTGGTCAGCTGGGGCGCTCGCCCGTACCCGCCGCCGCCGGTCGGGGCGAGCGCCCCGGGCAGCAGCCGATCGGACACAGGTCGTGCGAGGGCCCCAGCGACCCCAGCGCACAGCGGGGAACCCGCGCACCCCGCTCCGCCGCGGCCCGCTCAAGGACCAGCTCGCGCACCGCGGCGGCGAACCGGGGATCGGCCCCGACGGTCGCCGACCGCCGCACCGGCAGCCCCAACTCCGCCGCCTTCGCCACCGCCTCCGTGTCGAGGTCGTAAAGGACCTCCATATGGTCCGAGACAAAGCCGATCGGGACCATCACCGCCGCCGGGGCCCCCGAGCCCTTCAACTCCTCCAGGTGATCGCAGATGTCCGGCTCCAGCCAGGGGATGTGCGGCGCGCCGCTGCGGGACTGGTAGACCAGCCGCCAGGGGTGCTCGACCCCCGTCTCCTCGCGCACGGCGTCGGCGATGAGCCCCGCCACCTCCAGATGCTGACGGAGATAGGCCCCGCCGTCGCCGTGCCCCTCGACCGGACCCGAGGTGTCGGCCGCCGTGAGGGGGATGGAGTGGGTGGTGAAGGCGAGATGGGCCCCCGCCCGTACCTCGGCGGGTAGCTCCCCGAGCGACTTCAGCACCCCGTCGATCATGGGACGGACAAAGCCCGGATGGTTGAAGTAGTGCCGGAGCTTATCGACGCGAAGCGCCGGGAATCCTTCCGCTTCCAGCGTCGACAGTGCGCCGGCCAGATCCTCCCGATACTGGCGGCAACCCGAGTATGAGGCGTATGCGCTGGTCACCAGCACGGCAATCCGGCGGTGGCCCTCCCGTGCCATCTCCCTCAGGGTGTCGGTCAGATACGGCGCCCAGTTCCGGTTGCCCCAATGGACGGGCAGGTTCAAGCCGTGATCGGCGAAGTCCTTGCGCAACGCGTCCATCAGGGTGCGGTTCTGCTCGTTGATCGGGCTGACACCACCGAACAGAAAGTAGTGCTGCCCCACCTCCTTGAGCCGCTCCCTGGGGATGCCTCGGCCGCGGGTCGCGTTCTCCAGGAACGGGACGACGTCGTCCGGGCCCTCAGGGCCGCCGTAGGAGAGCAGGAGCAGGGCGTCGTAGGGGGAGGGGGCGCACTCATCGGACATGACTCCGATCCTGCCACCCTTCCCTTCGCGCGGTGGACATGCCCCGGGACGCGCCCGTGCGACGGTGTGCCGCACCATCGGCCCACGGCCGCGGGATCCGGCCGGGGCCAAGGCTTCGGCACAGGTCATCACCGTGGAGCGAGGGACGGCAGCGGGGCTGGGGCGGGCGCGCGGCCCTTGGCATCGCCCCGGGGCCGTCGGCGAGCGGGGTCACCGCGAGCCGTCGCCGGGCGAAGGCGGGGCCCGCCGTAAGCGGCGCGGCACCGGACAGGGATGATGTGCCCAAAATGACGATGTACGGGCCATATATCCAGGCGTAACCTACCAACGCCGCCCATACGCCTTACCGGAGCCTCACTTGCCCAGTCCGTACCGCGCCATCTTCGCCGCCCCCGGCAGCAAGTGGTTCTCCGCCGCCGGCTTCTTCGGCCGCATGCCGCTGTCCATGATGGGCATCGGCGTCGTCACCATGGTCTCCCAGCTCACCGGCCGCTACGGCCTGGCGGGGGCACTCGCCGCCACCCTCGCGATGTCCGCCGCCGTCGTGGGGCCGCAGATCTCCCGACTGGTGGACCGCCACGGTCAGGCCCGGGTGCTGCGCCCTGCCACGCTCGTGGCGGTGGCGGCGGTGACGGGACTGCTGATCTGCGCCCAGAACGGCGCTCCGGACTGGACCCTCTTCGTCTTCGCCGCCGGAGCCGGTTGCGTACCGAGCGTCGGCTCGATGATCCGGGCCCGGTGGGCCGCGATCTACCGGTACTCCCCGCGTGAGCTGCACACCGCCTACACCTGGGAGTCGATCGTCGATGAGCTGTGCTTCATCTTCGGTCCGATCATCTCCATCGGTCTCTCCACCGCGTGGTTCCCGGCCGCCGGCCCGTTGGTCGCCACGGTGTTCCTGGTGCTCGGTGTCGTCTGGCTGACCGCCCAGCGCGCCACCGAACCCGTGCCGCACCCTCGCGAGCAGCACACCAGAGCCTCCGCGCTCCGCGCCCCCGGACTACAGGTCCTCGTACTGACCTTTGTGGCGACGGGCGCCATCTTCGGGGCGGTGGACGTGGTCACCGTGGCCTTCGCCGACGAGGAGGGACACAAGTCCGCGGCCAGTCTGGTGCTCGCGGTCTACGCGCTCGGTTCCTGCCTCGCCGGACTCGTCTTCGGGGTGCTCCACCTCAAAGGCTCGCCCGAACGCCGGTGGCTGGTGGGAGTCGCCGGAATGGCCGTGAGTATGATCCCCCTCCAACTGGTCGGAAACCTCACTTCGCTGGCCGTTGCACTCTTCATCGCGGGCCTGGCCGTCGCTCCCACCATGGTGACCACCATGGCCCTCGTCGAGGTACATGTGCCGCGCAGCAAGCTCACCGAGGGCATGACCTGGGTGAGCACCGGTCTCGCCGTCGGTGTGGCGCTCGGCTCGTCGGGGGCGGGCTGGGCGGTGGACGCCGCGGGGGCGGAGGCCGCGTACGCGGTGGCGGGGATCGCGGGAGCCGCCGCGATCGTGGTGGCGGTTCTGGGGTACCGCCGGCTGAACAGGCCGGTTCCGGCAGGGGAGGAGCAGCGGGGCGATGAGCACGGTCAGCCGGAGAGGCGCGATACGACCCTGGCGTAACTGGGCGGGCACCGTCTCGGTGCGGCCGACCCGGGAGGCGTCCCCCGCCTCGACCGAGGAAGTCGCCGAGGCGATCCGACGGGCGGCCGAGGACGGCCTGCGGGTGAAGACCGCGGGCGCCGGCCACTCCTTCACGGCGATCGCCGCGACCGACGGGCTACTGATTCGCCCTGATCTCCTGACGGGCATCCGATCCATCGACCGGGTCGCCATGACCGTGACCGTCGCATCGGGTACGCCGCTGAAGCGACTGAACGTGGCCCTAGCCCGTGAGGGACTCTCCCTCGCCAACATGGGCGACATCATGGACCAGACGATCGCCGGCGCCACCAGCACCGGCACCCATGGCACCGGCCGGGACTCCGCGTCGATAGCCGCGCAGATCACCGCGCTGGAACTGGTCACCGCCGACGGCACGGTACTGAACTGCTCCGCCACCCGGAACCCCGACGTCTTCGCGGTGTCGCGGCTCGGACTCGGCGCGCTCGGTGTGGTGACCACGATCACCCTCGCCGTGGAGCCCCTCTTCCTGCTGCGGGCGCGCGAGGAGCCGATGGCCTTCGACCGGGTGCTCGCGGAGTTCGATGAGCTCCACGCCGAGAACGAGCACTTCGAGTTCTACTGGTTCCCGCACACCGACAACTGCGTCACCAAGCGCAACAACCGCAGTGCGGGACCGTCCGACCCACCCGGTGCGGTCGGTAGCTGGATCGATGACGAACTGCTGTCCAACGGTCTCTTCCAGGTGGTCAACTCGCTCGGGCGGGCCGTACCGGCGACGATCCCCACCATCTCCAAGCTCTGCAGCCGGGCGCTCTCCGCCCGCACCTACACGGACATTCCGTACAAGGTCTTCACCTCGCCCCGCCGGGTCCGCTTTGTGGAGATGGAGTACGCGCTGCCGCGTGAGGCCGCCCTGGCGGCGCTGCGCGAGGTGAAGGCGATGGTGGAGCGTTCGCCGCTGAAGATCAGCTTTCCGGTGGAGGTGCGGACGGCGCCGGCCGATGACATCGCGCTGTCGACTGCGGCGGACCGGGAGAGCGCCTACCTCGCGGTCCATCTCTACCGCGGCACGCCCCACCGCTCCTACTTCACGGCGGTGGAACGCATCATGACCGCCCACGGCGGCCGGCCGCACTGGGGCAAGGTCCATACGCGGGACGCGGCGTATCTCGCCGAGGTCTATCCGCGGTTCGCCGAGTTCACCGCGGTACGCGACCGGCTCGATCCGGGGCGGCTGTTCGGCAACGACTATCTGCGCCGCGTACTCGGGGAGTGAGCCGGGTGCTCCCGGGGGCGACGAGGGCCCGGGTCTGCTTCGCTCACTCCGCCCCGTTGGTCCTGGGCGCGGGCGGGCTCGGCGCGGGTGCCGGCGCCTGGCCATCGGCCGGGGGCGGCTCCGGCGAGTCGGCCGGGCCGTCGGGCGCGGTGCTGCCACCGGTCGTGCCCCCTTCCGGCTTCTCCTCTCCGCTCCCTTGGCCCGCCTCGCCCGCCCCGCTCGCCCCGCCCTCATCGGGATCCGGGTTGCTCGGGGTCTTCGAACCTGACGGCGGTTCATCCGCGTCGGCGTTCGGCGACCCGGTTCCGCCAGGGTGCGGGCTCTGCCGCTGTCCGGGATCGCGTGACTGTTCGTCATCGCGTTCGTCCGGGGAGGTGGAAGGCGCATCGGCCGGCCCCGACCGGCCGCCGGCGTCGTCCCCGCGGACCACGGAACCGAATGTGGTGCCCTTGCCGCCGCTGAGTTCGGAGCCCGAGGCCAACTCGTACGCCGTCACACCGCCCATGGACACGCCGAAGACCACGGCCGCCGCGATCAACGGGCGCCTCCAACCGCGGACCCGGGTGCCATGGGTGGTGGCCGTGGTGAATTCCCCGGTGTACGAGGGCAACCGCTGCGTCCGGTCCGGTCCCGGGCCGATCACCCCCGAGGGCTGTCCGCCCGCCGGCCGGCCTTGGACCGTCGCCTCGCGGATCTGCTCGCCGGTACGGCTGAAGAGATGCTGGAAGACCGAGCCACCACAGGTGGCCACCACACTGACGACCCCTGCTCCGATGATGGTGCCGTAGACACCGAGTCTGGACGCGAGCACCGCCGCCGCCACCGCGGCGAGGGCACTTCCGGCGACTTGGGGGACGCTGAGATCCAGCCGTCGCTGGGGCTCCTGCGTCCGGTCTGTTTCGGTGTCCGCCTTCTGATGCATCCTCAGTCCCTGCTTTCCCTTCTGTCGTTTCTGTACCTCTGAGGGACAAATGGGCGAGTTAATTAGTTCCCTTTGGGGAGATTCTGTGAATCAGAACACCCGTCAGCTATGCACCGGCGGTGAGGGGCCGAATGCGGGGTGAAGTTCAACGGCGCGGCAGTCCACTCAGATGGCCCGAATGGAGTACTGTGGCGAGCCTTGGGCAGGGTCTCCCTTGCGGGTGTCCCGACTCCAAGGAGGGGGCCGAAAGTGGCGCTCGATCCGGCGACGCCGCGATATCGCGTGGGAATCTGCACGCAGCGTGACGAAGAGTGACGCTGCGTGGTTAACAGGTAACCGTGCCATAACGGCGATCTAGGGCCTGTGCCCGACACGCCGGGCAACTCGGCAAGGTTGTGGCAGGCTGCACCCGGGCAGGCCACACTCGACTAGCGGAAGCAGCGACGCACAGGTGACGTCGGCAGGCACCACCCGGGAGGTCCCCATGCCCGAACTGCGTGTCGTGGCCGTCTCCAACGACGGCACACGACTGGTGCTCAAAGCTGCGGACAGTACGGAATACACGCTTCCCATCGATGAGCGGCTGCGTGCCGCGGTGCGCAATGATCGCGCCCGCCTCGGGCAGATCGAGATCGAGGTCGAGAGCCATCTCCGCCCCCGAGACATCCAGGCGCGGATACGCGCAGGAGCCTCGGCCGAAGAGGTCGCCCAGTTCGCCGGTATTCCGGTCGAGCGGGTGCGCCGCTTCGAGGGGCCGGTGCTCGCGGAGCGCGCGTTCATGGCTGAGCGCGCTCGGAAGACTCCCGTACGCCGCCCCGGTGAGAACTCCGGACCCCAGCTGGGTGATGCAGTCCAAGAACGATTGACCCTGCGTGGTGCGGAGAAGGACACCGCGCTCTGGGACTCCTGGCGCCGCGATGACGGCACCTGGGAAGTCCTGCTCGTCTACCGGGTGGCGGGGGAACCGCACGCCGCGAGCTGGACCTATGACCCGCCAAGGCGGCTGGTCCAGGCCGTGGATGATGAAGCGCGCGCGCTGATCGGTGAGACCGACGACACCATCGCCACAGCGCAGGAGCCCAGCTTCCCGTTTGTGCCTCGGATCGCTCGGCTGCCCCGCGACAGACCGCTGGATCGCACCTTGGATCGCCCGGGTGAACGCCCGGGCGCCGGTGGTCCGGCGGCCAGCGCGGAGGATCCCAGCATCGGCGAACGCGACTCACTCACCAGTCTTCTGGAGGCGGTGCCCAGCTTCCGCGGTGACATGGTCGTACCGGAGCGCCCTGTTCAGCCCGAGCCACCAGCAGAGCCGATGCAGGAGCCCGAAGTGGAGGAGCCACCCGCTCCTGCGGCCTCGGCCGGTGCCGGTTCGGCGTACGCGGATGTGCTGATGCCCCGTACGGTCGCGGGCCATCGTGATCGGCTCACGGGAACCACCGACCGCCAAGCGGAAGCGGATGGCGTCCGTCCAGGCCGACGTGCCGCAGTTCCCAGTTGGGATGAAATCGTCTTCGGTACCCGACGGAAGAAGCAGGAGTAGCGCTTCCCGCGAGAACCTGCCGGCGGTTGGGCTTCCGGCCGGGACGACGAGTGCGGCCGGAGGACCCCGGCCGTACCGTCGCTGCCGGCCAGCGGTCGGCCCGGTCCGCTTACCCGTGGCCTCATTGGCCAAGGCAGGGTGGGCTCTGGGCCCGAGCAGGTCCGGATCGCCGAGGTGCCCCACTCCTGGTGTTGACCGCGCACATCGGCGTGCGGATGAGGGAGTCTTCTGACCCTGCGCACTATCGGGGTGAGCGTCAGGGCGTCGCGACTTTGATCAGGGCGTCGAAGATGCGCTGCTGGGTGGGGTCCTCGTGCGCGGTGTCCTCGGGGTGCCACTGGACCGCTGTCAGCCAGCCCTTCGCGCCCACCAGTTCCAACGCCTCGGGCGTGCCGTCCGCCGCCCTCGCGGTGATCCGGAGTCCCTCACCCAGCCGGTCCACCCGCAGCCGGTGGTAGCAGGAGACTTCAGCCTTCTCCCCGCCGGTGATCCGAGCGATACGGGAACCAGGACGCAGCGTCACCGGGTGCACCAGATGGCGGTGCTCCCGTTCGGGGCCGTCCACCCCGTGGCGCAGGGTGCCGCCGAGCACGGTGTTGACGATCTGGAGCCCTCGGCAGACCGCGAGCAGCGGTCGGCCCAGGCGCAGTGCCTGGCGGGCGACTTCCAGGTCGAAACCGTCCTGCTCGTCGTCCATCCCGGGCGCGCGCGTCCGCCAGTCGTGCTCCTTCTCGTACAGGTGCGGAGGGAGGTCATCGCCGCCCGGCAGCAGTACACCGTCGAACCGGGTCAGCCGGGCCGCCACATCGGCCGCGTAGGCGAAGCCCCCCGGGGCGTACGGGTGGATCGTCACCGGCTCGCCGCCCGCCCGCCAGACGGCCTCGACCAGTGCGCGGGCGCTGACTTCGGCGCCGTACCGGAGCGCGGAGGCGGAGGCGGCGAAGCGAGCGGGGATGGCGATCAGTGGTCGGGGAAGGGTCACGTCGGGTCCAGGTCGGCTAGAGGCGGCGTCAGGCTGCTGGGGTAGGCATCAGTCGTTCGCAGCCGGCGTGACGTTGCGTGATCTGCTTCCGTCAGGGGGTTGCGCGGTCGGTTCAGGGCTGGTCGGTCCGTGCGGGTCGGTCGGCGGGTGGGGGTAGGAGCATGGCTGGCCGTGCCATGCGGGCGAGCGCCGGTTGGCGCCCTGCGCCGCCCGTCCCCGCGTCCTTTGACGACTCCGGTACCCAAACCCGACTTCGCTGCCACGCTCTTCCATCCCGAGCTGTGGCATGGACAGTTCGCCCTGCTCGTCTGCTCACCCGGACGGTCTCCGCCCCGGCGCTTGGGTGAGGCGTCGTCCCTCTTCCCGGTGTGAGGTCAAACGACAAGCGGATGGTAGGGGCGCGAACCAGGTGTCGGCAAGGGCCCTGCGGGAAGGAAGTGCAGGGAGCAGCGGTCCAAGGACGCCATCGGAGTGGGGCGACTACCTTCACCGGGGGTGTTGACCGCAACCGGGGTCGCCCCGAGACAGGGGACTCGCCGCCCAACCCGGCACTTCCGGGTGTCGCGCCGGACCGCACCACCATCCCCCGGCCCAGCGGCGACCCGCAGGAGTCGATGAACCGGGCGCGGGGCCAAGCGGCGTACGCCCGGACTCGGGGAACCAAGCCCTTGGGGCAGTCTCCAACTCCGGTCCCCGGGGCTCTTCATGTGCGGCTCACAGGGGATGCCCACCGGGGTCAGCAGACCCGGAGCAGGCGCCCCATCCCGGCCGAGGTGATTCGGTGCCCGGGCAGGGCTTCCTCCCCGGTCAGTGTCGCGCCGAGCGGCTCCGGCCGTCATCCGCCAGGAGAGGTTGGATCGCCTCCGTGCCATGCGCTCGGGTCAGAGTCGCCGCTCTCGGTACGCGTCGGCCAGGAACGGTGACCAGACAGGGGCCGCCCGCGCGCTGCTCGCCGTGCTGAGCCAAACCCCGTCTGGTTCACCAAGGCGGCCCCTGCCTGGTCATGAACCCCGCTCAGGCGCGCCGCTGGGTGACCAGCCGGGCGCTGCGGGACTCCTTCTCCGCCTCCTGCCACAGCCGCCTCAGCATGCGGGCCCGCTCCGCCGGACGCATACGGGAGATGGCGATCTCCGCACAGGCGACGCCGTCCCCCCACGGCATGGTCATCGTCGCGCGCTGCCGAGGGATCGTGGTCGGCGCTCCCTGGTCCTGCACCGGCAGTTGGCGAGGCTCGGTGGACCGGGCCTCGGTGGCAGCCGCCCGGGCATCGGCGCGCTGCTTCTGCTGCTGGGGGGTGAGGCGGGAGAGATTGCGGACATGGACGACCTTGCGCCGCCCGGCAAGCAGATCGGCCTGGAGTTCCGGACCGAGTTCGAGAACGGACAGCTTCGAGGAGATCGTCGACTGCGCAATGCCCAGACGCTTGGCTGCCTTGCTCTGGGAGCCGTAGAACTCGACGAGCTTCTTCAGCGCATGGGCCTGCTCCAGCGGATTCATGTCGTCGCGATGGACATTGGCGACGAACGCCGCCTCCAGCAGTGAGCGATCAGTGGAAACCAGGGCGTCGTCGACACTCACCCGGACATGGGTGAGGCCCGCCCTGCGGGCCGCCTCCAGCCTGCGGTGGCCGTCGATCACGATGTACCGGGCGCTCGGGTCGAGTTCAGTGGCGCGGGCGGGTCGTTCCCGCAGATAGGCCTGAACCGAGGCGACCGTAATGGCGTTGACCAGACCGACCTCGCGCACACTGGTGGTCAACGAGTCCAAATCCCGCAGGGCCTCACGTGGGTTATCGGGATTCTGGCTGATGTGGGTCAGCGGCAGTTCCGACGGTTGGTTGACGGTGGCGTCGGAGGGGGCCTGCCCAGGGGCGGTCATGGCGAACATCTTGGAGGACATACAGAGGGAACCCTTCTCTTGCCTGCCGCCCAAGCCCCCCGCGTTCAAGCCCGGGCAGATTGGCAAGATGACAGGGTTCACCGGCCACCGTCTGGCCATGGCCTTGCCAATCGCTTGCCACACGGCAAGCGATTGCAGAAGATGCATCACATGACAAACGGGGGAATGCAATTCAGCATCCTGGGAGGGATGGAGTGGCTTTCCCAGGGCGTTCCGCTACCGATCGGACGGCGCCGCGAAAGACTGCTCCTTGGACTGCTCCTTCTCGACATCGGGCGCGTCGTCCCCGCCCACCGGCTCATCGACCTGCTCTGGGACGAGGAAGCTCCCCCATCCAGTGCCCGTGGCAGCCTCCAGGTCCATGTCTCCCGGCTACGCGGTCGCTTCACCGCGGCCCACGCGGAGCAGCACGGGTTCGCCCTTTCCCGGGGCAATGACGGATATCTCGTCGACGGTGACCCCGAGTCGGTGGATCTGCACCGGGTGCGTCAACTGTGGCAGCGCGCGGAGCGGGAGCAAGACATATCGGAGCGGCTTCGGCTGCTGAATCTAGCGCTCGACGACTGGGGCGGCCCGGTTCTTGCCGGCACTGCTTCGGATGGCCTTGTACGTCGGTTGGGAACGGGCTTCGACGCCTTATATCTCTCCGCCGTTACCCAGCGGGCCGAGGCAAGGCTCGCACTGGGCCATCGCGGGCTTCTCCTGGAGGAGTTGGCCCGCGCCACCGCGGAGTATCCGCATCACGAGCGGCTTGCCATGCTCCGCATGATCGCTCTCTATCGGGCTGACCACCGCGGTGAGGCGCTGGAGGTCTACAACGAGACCAGGGCCCGGCTCGCCGGGGACCTCGGCCTTGATCCGGGCACGGATCTCAACCGCGTACAGGGCATGATCCTGCGCGCCGATCCGGAGCTGCTCGACGGGCCGATCCTCCCCGACCCGGCACGCGCCGGGCAGCAGGGGTACACACTCGCGCGGACCGCCCCGGGGCTTCCCGTTCCCGCGCACCACGCCCGCACGGCCGGCGAGGTGGATACCGAAGGCGGGCAGCAGGCCCGCGGGCGCAACCCCCGTCGGGTATCGGACGATGCGTCAGCGTCCACGGCCGCGGCCGGTGGCGAGACGCATCACGCCAAGGCACACCCCACGGAAACGGAGGGAAGCCACCGCCCGGAAACCAGCCATTCCGATGTGCATGGGTCTGCTACGAATCGGCCGTATGGTTCCTCCGCCACGACACCGGTACCCGCTCGCCCGGTCGCCGAATCCGTGCAGCAGCGCTCCCGGACCGGCGCCTTCATCGGTCGGGCCCTGGAGCTGGAGCGGCTGACGCGCCTTGCCATGGGTGCTCGCGGTGGCTCAGGGGTCGTGATGATCGTGGGGTCCGCCGGCAGTGGAAAGACCGCCCTCGCCCTCCAATGGTGTCGAGGCAGCACGGACGCCTTCCCCGACGGCCAGATATTCCTCAACCTCCGCGGACACGGGGACGAGAGCCCCATGACCCACAAGGAGGCACTGTCCGGCCTGCTTCGGGCCCTCGGTGTCTCCTACCAACAGCTTCCGCACGATGTGCCGGCGCTGGCGGAGCTCTATCAGCGCACCCTGACCGGACGGCGCGTCCTCATCGTCCTGGACAATGCCGAAACAGCCTCCCAGGTCAAGCAGTTGCTGCCCTACGAGGCGGGCTGTCTGGCGCTGGTCACCAGCCGCAATCGGCTCGGCGGGCTGATCGTGAGCCATGGCGCTCCGATGCTTCCGCTCAGCCCCCTGGCCCTGGACGAGGCCGAGGAACTCGTCCGCAGCGTCATCGGCACGGCGCGAGCCGCCGCCGAGCCCGAGGCACTCGCCGATCTGGTCGCGCTCTGCGACCGCACCCCGCTCGCCCTGCGGATCGCCGCCGCCAACCTCGCGCTACGCCCCGACGGTCGGATCGCCGACCATGTCGCCGAGATGCGGTCCGGCAATCCCTTGGAGAGCCTGGCCGTCGTGGGCGATCCCGACTCGGCCGTGCGCAGGGCGTTCGAGCACTCCTACCGCCGGCTGGACAAGCAGGCGAAGGAGGCGTTTCGGGTACTCGGGCTGCTGCCGTGCCCCGCGACCACCGTGGCGGCCGTCGCAGCGCTCCTGGACCGCCCGGTCAACGTCGCGCACTGTGTGATCGACCGGCTCTTCGCCGAACACCTGGTGGAGCGAGGCAGCCAGGACCGGATCCGCCTGCACGATCTGATCTGGTGGTACGCACGGCTCCTCGCGGACGCGCAGGAGCCGGCACCGGCGCATCGTGAGGCGCGCCGCAGGCTGCTGCGCTGGTACACGGCCTCCGCGGACGCGGCGGCCCGTAGCCTCTACCCCCAGATCCTGCGCCTGGACATCGAGCCGGTGGACGCCGAGGCCCGCCCGGAGAGCTTCCCCGACCCGCAGACCGCGGCCGACTGGTTCGACGCCGAGCAGGCCGGTCTGGTGCGGCTGATCGAAAGGGAAGCCGCGGGTGAGCCCCATCCAGCGGTCTGGGTCCTCGCCGACACCCTGCGGGGATACTTCTGGCTCCGCAGGGACGCCGAGACCTGGACCGCGGTGGCCACCGCGGCGCTCCGGGCCGCCCAGCAGGCGGGCGATCTGCGCGGGCAGGCGGCGGCGCAGCAGAGCCTGGGACTCGTCACCTTCACCCTGGGCGGCCTGGAACTCAGCCGAACCCACTTCGAGCAGGCCATCGAACTCGCCCGGCGATCCGGCTGGAGCGAGTGCGAGTCGGTCGCACTCTCCAACCTGGCCGGAGTCTCCGCCGATCTCGGACACCTCAGCCATGCCGCGGAGTTCTACGCACAGTCCATCGGCATCGATCGGGGTCTGCGACGGACTCCGCACCAGCCGCTCCAGGGTCTGAGCGAAGTGCTGTACGGCATGGGCCGTCTGGCGGAAGCCGAACGGCTGTGCCGACGGGCTCTCGTGCTCTCCCAGCAGATCGCGGCACCGGACAGCATCGCCCGGATCAGCACCACCCTGGCGATGATCTCGCTGGACCTCGGCGAACTGGAGGCCGCGGAGACACTGGCGAGGGAATCCCTCCAGGGTTTCCAAGCCATCGGAAACCTCTCGGGCGAGGGCGATGCCTTCAGCGCCCTCGCGCTCGTCGCCGCGGAAGGCGGCGATGAACTCGGGGCGCTGCGCTACGGGCTGGCCGCCTACCGGCTGAGTCGTAGGTCCGGGCGTCCGCGCATCAAGCTCGACGCCATGCTGGCGCTGGGCCACGCCCGCTACCAGCGCCGTGAGTACTCACGGGCGTTCGAGCACTTCCGGGTCGCTCGCAAGACCGCGGAGGAGATGGGCTATCTCAAGGGCCGCACCATGGCCCTGCTCGGTCTCGGCGCCTGCGCCGTCCGTGCCCAGCGTCCGCACGAGGGGCTCGGCTATGCGGCGGGCGCCCTCGCGCTCGCCCAGGCGTCCCAGCTCAGGCTTCTGGAAGGACAGGCGCAGTCGGTGATCGCGCTGGCGCAGTCGGCGTCCGGCCATCCGTCGGCGGCCGGACGCGCCAGGGAACAGGCGGAGGGCATCTACCGGGTATCGGGGTACCGGCCGGTGCGCTCTCCCTACGGCGAGGCGGTCGGTTCCTGTCCGGCGGCACCGGACGCGGGTGGTAGGGCATAGACTTTGACATACCGTCAGTGCTGATCGTGGTCGTGCCCCTGGCTCCCTGGCCCGGCGACCGAATGTCGGTCCGGAAGTCGGATGGCGCTCAGAAGAGTGGCCGCCCTGGGCCCGGTCTCGTACCCGCAGTGACGGTTGACTCACCAGCCGCCTCGTCTGTCACCCGCGCATCAGTGACCGGCGGGACCTTTTCGATGTATGTGTCGCTCATCCGTGTCGGTGTTGGTCCGAACGAGTGAGGGGTACGAGGATACGGATATGAGTAGGTACGAGAGGTACGACGTTACCGACGAGCAGTGGGCGGGGCTGGCCCAGGTCGTCCCGCTGCGCGGGCGCGAGGAGTGGTCGTCGAGAGCCGACCACCGAGCCGACCACCAGGAGTACGCGGCGGAGCAGCGCCGTTTCATTGTGCTGAGGGTGCAGATCTTCGCCGACGCGCGCGAGGTCTCCGAGTACCTCATGGCGAAGACTCCCGTGTTGCTCGACCTCACCAGCGCGGATGCCGATGTGGCCAAGCGCATCCTGGACTTCACCAGCGGGGTCGTCTTCGGCCTCGGTAGCGGAATGCACCGCGTCGACCGCAATGTCTTTCTGCTCACGCCCGAAGGCATCGAAGTCGAGGGAATCGTGGAGGCCACGGACACTTTCTCGCGCTCCATCCCCCGTTCGTAGGAAGGCCGCTGAGACGGAACGGTTCGGCGTGTCGCGCACTGCGTACCGTCCCGCTCATGGCCACGGAAACACCCCCCAGCAGCGACAACGACATCCGGCCCACGGTCACCGAACTACGACTCTCCGCCTTTAGGGCACACCGTGCCGTCACCCTGCCGCTCACCTCACTCACTCTCCTCGCGGGGGCGAGCGGCAGCGGGAAATCGAGCGTTCTCCAGGCTTATGAGGCGCTGGCCCGACTGGCGGCCGGCGACGGCCTCCACCATGTGTTTCCGGACCCGGCCAGCTGTGTGCCCGAGTGGGCGGGACGTGATGGACAGGGCAGGCGTGGGTTCCGTATCGGCTGTACGGTCGACGGTCCCGAGGGGCCCGTGTGTCTCGATCTCGCGGTGCAGGTCGAGCCCGAACTGCGCATCGTCGGGGAGCGATTGAGCTGTGGAGGACAGACCCTGCTCTCCACCGCACTGCGTGATCCACGCAGACCATCGGTGGAAGCCGCCTGGTACACGGCGGGGCTGACCGTGGTCACCAGGGCCCCGCTGCCGGACGATCGACTCGGCACGGCGCTGCTGCCGCTCTGCGTGGCCGGCAAGACCGAGGGGCAGTTACGCGTACTGGCGGCGGCGGAGCAGACGGTGGTCGCCCTGCGCTCGGTCTTCGCCTGTGATCCCCAGCCCCCGCGCATGCGCCGACCCGTTCCCGCCGGGGAAGGCCGGTTGCGCCAAGGCTGCGAGAACCTCGCCGAAGTGCTGCACCGGACCCGTCAGCAGTGTGGCAAGCGGCACGCCCGGCTGGCCGCGGCCGCCCGCGCGGGCTGTGCGGGGGAGGTGGCCGCGCTGACCGTGGAGGAGTTGTCCGATGGGACCGTGCGGGCGCTCCTGGCCCGCGGCGCGCGCCCGGCCACCCCGGTGGCACGGCTCGGCGATGGCGAGTTGCGCTACCTGGCGCTGGCGCTGGTGCTGCTCACCGGCCCTGGAGTGCTCGCCATGGACCAGTCGGTGGAGATCCCGGCCGCCTATCAGTCGATGACCGTGTTGGCCGATGGGTTTGACCGCTGTCTGGATCGCGGACAGGCGCGTGAACTGGTCGCTCTAGCAGTCGAAATGGCTGCTCGGGGCCATGTCCGACTGGTGGGGGCGGTGGCCGATGCGGCCTTCGCCCGCGGGGTGGCGGGGGTGACGGTGGTAGATCTTGAGCCGTGATGAGAGATGAAGGACCCCAGGCCAATATGTCGGATGGTCCCTCGGGGGACCAGGGCGGGCGCGTCGATGGGTTGGATGTGGCCGTGTTGCAGCACCGGCTTGCCCGGTTCGCCGAGGCTCGCGGATGGGAGCCGTACCACACCCCGAAGAACCTGGCGGTGGCGCTGAGCGTGGAGGCGTCGGAACTGGTGGAGGTATTCCAGTGGCTGACACCCGAGGAGTCGGCCCGGGTGATGGATGACGAGGAGTCGGCTCATCGGGTGCGCGACGAGGTCGCGGATGTGCTGGCGTATCTGCTCCAGTTCTGCGAAGTGCTGGGAGTGGACGCGCTGACGGCGCTCGCCGAGAAGATCGATCGCAATGAACTGCGCTTCCCGGCGAAGTGAGTTGGACGCCCGATCCCGCCCCTCGCATGAGCGGCGAAGGATTTCGATCAAGGAAATATCACTCTATGGAGTCATCGAGGCATCCACAACCGGCCAGCTGTCCATAGATTTCCGATTTCCTCTGGCGTTTGGGCTCAATACGCCTCACTCTGGGTAATGAACTGAGTGGGCAGTAGTCACACGAACGGGGGCAGCGTGCATGGATGCGGAGCGGCTCGTGACGGTGAGCCGAAACACCCTGGCCCAGAGCCGGGTGGTGCGGGATGTGGTGGCGGAGGCGTGGCAGGCCCAGGCACTCGCGCAGGCGATCGGCGCCTGGCTTGCGGTCTACGGGCCGACTGAACTGCGAGGTGAGGCGCGAGGGCTCTGCGAGACCGGCGCGCGCGGGGTCGGCGCACTGGACCAACCCGATGTGCGCAGCGGTGGTATCAGGGCGGCGCAACTGACGGGCGTGCGGGACACTCATGCGTCCCTGACCGGTCTGGCGGGCTTGCTGGTTGATGTGGGCATCGCCCTGGTGGGCGTCGCCTGTGCCACGGGGGAGGACGGGTTGTACTGGCAGTGCATAGAGGCGGTGGACGCGGCCGATGAGTCGACCGACCGGGTAGTGGGGATGCTGCGGATACTGGCGGATCGGGACATCGGCAGACCCCCTGATACCAGCCGCGGCAGGGCTGGCCCCAGTGCGGGGGCGGGGTGGACCGCAGCCGAATGGCGGTGCTCGTCCGATCCGCCGAGCCCCGAGCGATCGTCGGCGCCGGTGGAACGGCCGGACCGGCTCGATGTCTCCTGGTCGTTGGGCGGCTCCGGTCATCAAGCGGAGCCCGCAGCGCCTGCCGATCGATCGCCGAGGGCCGGCCCGGCTTGGCCCGCCGGCTCAGGGGGCTCATCCGGCGGCAGCTGCCCTGGCAGCCGCGGCGGCGCGCCGGGTGCCCGGGGTTCGCTCGGGTCCGGAGCCAGTCGATGCGGGCCGGGCACGGTGAACTCGGCGGCGGGTTCATGGTGACCATCACCCTGGCGATGGCGATGGCGATGGCGATGGCGATGGCGATGGGGATGGGGAGTGGGCCCCTGGTGTGGTGAGTCGGCAAGAGCGCCGTACCTCGGAGCCGGACAAGGCAAGGTGGCGCCAGCGAGGTGGGCACTCTTCGGCGCTACTGGCAGGGCGGCAGCGTTGGGGTTCCGCGGTGGAGTGCGGAGACCGACTCGCTCGCGCCGGCCCGCCGGGCGCCCGCACCAGACTGGCGGTCGGCCCGACCCGTGGCCACCGCGACCAGGTGCCTTCCGGGAGCGGTACGCGCCGCGGTGGGCGGATGGATTACCGAGCCCGGGTGAGCGCGTTTGGGCGGGGGCTGACAGTAGTTCGAGCGCAAAGGTGCAGGATGGACGCATGGATCTGCGAATCTTCACCGAGCCCCAGCAGGGGGCGAGCTACGACACCTTGCTGACCGTCGCCAAGGCCACTGAGGACCTCGGCTTCGACGCCTTCTTCCGTTCCGACCACTATGTGGCCATGGGCTCCGCCGATGGCCTGCCCGGGCCGACCGATGCCTGGATCACCCTGGCAGGTCTCGCCCGGGAGACCAAGCGCATCCGGCTCGGCACCCTGATGACCGCCGGTACCTTCCGGCTGCCGGGCGTCCTGGCGATCCAGGTGGCCCAGGTCGACCAGATGTCCGCTGGCCGGGTTGAGCTCGGTCTGGGCGCCGGCTGGTTCGAGGAGGAGCACCGTGCCTACGGCATCCCCTTCCCGAAGGAGAAGTTCGCCAGGCTGGAGGAGCAGCTGGCCATTGTGACCGGTCTCTGGGCGACGGAGGTCGGCAAGACCTTCTCGTACGACGGCACCCACTACCAGTTGACCGATTCGCCCGCCCTGCCCAAGCCGGTCCTCGGCAAGGTGCCGGTGCTGGTCGGAGGCCATG
Source organism: Streptomyces albipurpureus (assembly GCF_023701525.1). GTDB lineage: Bacteria > Actinomycetota > Actinomycetes > Streptomycetales > Streptomycetaceae > Streptomyces > Streptomyces albipurpureus. Next base: position 199,494 of record NZ_JAMQAW010000002.1, on the reverse strand, counting down.
GCGCGATCCGTACACCCCGGCTGGCCGCGCGGTATGCCGATGAGTTCAACATTCCGTTCGCTTCGATCGAGGACAGTGAACGGCAGTTCGGCCGGGTGAAGGCCGCGGCGGAAGCCGCCGGACGCCAGCCCGATGATCTGGTGTACTCCAATGCGCTGGTCGTCTGTGTCGGCAAGGACGACGCCGAGGTGGCCCGCCGTGCCGCCGCCATCGGACGCGAGGTGGACGAGTTGAAGGCCAACGGGTTGGCAGGTTCCCCCGCCGAGGTCGTTGACAGAATCGGCAGGTACGGGGCGATCGGGGCGTCCCGGATCTATCTCCAGGTCCTTGACCTCCATGATCTGGCCCATCTGGAGCTGATCTCGGCCCAGGTCCAGTCCCAGTTGGGCTGATCCGTTGCGCCCCGCCCGTACGCTCGCCACCGCGCTGGCTCAGGGAACCGTCGTCCTCGACGGGGGTCTTTCGAATCAGCTGGTAGCACAGGGCTGCGATCTCAGCGACGCCCTGTGGTCGGCCGCACTGCTCGTGGATGACCCGCGTCAGCTCGAAGCAGCCCATACGGCGTATGTACGGGCGGGTGCGCAGGTCCTGATCACCGCCAGCTATCAGGCGTCCTTCGAGGCCTTCGCGCGGCGAGGCATCGGGCCGGGGGAGGCCGGGCGGCTCTTCGCCCGCAGCGTCGAACGCGCCCGAAGGGCCGGCGAGGGCAGCGCACAGGAGGTGTGGGTGGCGGCCTCGGTGGGACCGTATGGTGCGATGCTCGCGGACGGTAGCGAGTATCGAGGGCGGTATGGCCTGTCGGTACGGGAGCTGGAACGGTTCCACCGCCCTCGCATCGAGGCGCTGGCCGCGGCAGGCCCCGATGTCCTGGCCCTGGAGACCGTCCCCGACCTCGATGAGGCCGAGGCCCTGCTCAGCGCGGCCGATGGGTGCGCGATACCGCTATGGCTCTCGTACACGATCTCCGGGGGTCGGACCAGAGCGGGGCAGCGGCTCTCCGAGGGGTGGGAGTTGGCGGCCGAGCGGGATCAGGTGATCGCGGTCGGAGTGAACTGCTGTGACCCGGACGAGATCGGCCCAGCTGTGGAGTCGGCCGCGGCGGTGACGGGCAAGCCGGTGGTGGCCTACCCCAACAGCGGTGAGGGATGGGATCCGGAGCAGGGCAACTGGCAGGGCGGGCCCACCTTTGCCCCACAACAGGCGTTGGCCTGGCAGGACGCGGGCGCCCGACTGATCGGCGGCTGCTGCCGGGTCGGGCCGGCGGCCATCGCCGAACTGGCGGCGGTGCTCGCGGGAGCCCCCTAGGCCGGGTGGACTCCCGCGACCGGTGTCTCCGCGCGGGGCCGCGGACTTGAGCGCCGGATCGAGTCACCCACCGGCAGCCTTGGTGCGAACTACCCAGGCGTCTCAGCACCCTCGGACCCGATCGGTGACCTGAGACCTGGAGTCGCCCGGACCGAGGGCACGGTCCGGACCGCAGCGGTATCGCCCTTCCGAGGGGCACCGGCCGCCGGGCCGTCCAACGCCTCGCTCAGCTCCCCGCCCTCCCTCGAACCGCCGAGAGCCGGATTCGGCGGCACAGTCCAGGAGGCAGGAGGCAGGAGGCAGAGGGCAGGGGGACGGGACAGGGGGACAGGAAGCAGGGGACAGCGGCACTGCCACGGCAGAGAAATAACTGTCCACCGCGGGCCGGAATGCACGATAATCGGGCGGGTGTTCCTGACAATCAGTACAACCGGCACTCCAGAGCGTCCCGCCACCGATCTCGGGTTTCTGCTGCACAAGCATCCCGACAAGGCGCAGGCGTTCTCCACCTCGCATGGCACGGCACATGTCTTCTACCCCGAGGCATCCGTCGAGCGGTGCACGGCCGCGCTGCTGCTGGAGGTGGATTCGGTGGCACTGGTCAGGCGCGGAAAGGGCAAGGGCCGGGGCGGCACTCCCGACGCGGCGCTCGCCCAGTATGTGAACGACCGTCCCTACGCGGCATCCTCGCTGCTCGCCGTCGCCCTGAGCACGGTGTTCAGGAGTGCGCTACGGGGGGTGTGTGCGGCGCTACCCGAGCGGGTCCAGGTCCCCCTGCCGCTGCGTATCGAGGTGCCGGCCCTGCCCGCCCGCGGTGGGGCGGAGCTGGTCAACCAGCTGTTCGGCCCGCTCGGCTGGACCTCGATCCAAGTCCAGCCGGTCCAACTGGACGAGAAGTTCCCCGAGTGGGGCGACTCGCGCTATGTCCAACTCGTCCTGGAAGGTGAGCTGCGGCTCGCCGACGCCCTGCGGCAGCTCTATGTGCTGTTGCCGGTCCTCGATGACGCCAAGCACTACTGGGTCGCACCGGACGAGGTCGACAAACTACTGCGAGCGGGCGACGGCTGGCTCGCCGACCACCCCGAACAGAAGCTGATCACCAGCCGCTATCTCTCCCGCCGTTGGGGACTGACTCGACAGGCGATGGAGCGGCTCGAACTGGTGCGGCTGGCTGAGGCCGACGACCTGGTGATCGAGGACGTCGACAACGCCGTGGACGAGACCACCGACACGGAGGAGAAGCCGGTACCGCTCGCCCTGCAGCGGCGGGACGCCATTCTCGCTGCGCTGCACACCGCCGGGGCGGCCAGGGTCCTCGACCTCGGCTGCGGCCAGGGGCAGCTGGTGCAGGCCCTGCACAAGGACGTGCGCTTCACCGAGATCGTCGGCGTGGATGTCTCGGTCCGTGCCCTGACGATCGCCGAACGACGCCTGAAGCTCGACCGGATGAGTGAGCGTCAGGCCGCCCGGGTGAAGCTCGTCCAGGGCGCGCTCACTTACACCGACAAGCGGCTCACCGGCTATGACGCGGCCGTCCTCAGCGAGGTCATCGAACATCTCGACCTCCCGAGGCTACCCGCGCTGGAGTACGCGGTGTTCGGCACCGCGCGTCCGGCGACCGTCATCGTGACCACGCCGAACGTGGAGTACAACGTTCGCTGGGAGACCCTGCCAGCGGGGCATGTGCGCCACCGCGACCACCGCTTCGAGTGGACACGGGCCGAGTTTCGCTCCTGGGCCGCGCGCATCGCCGAACGCGACGGCTATGAGGTCGCGTTCGTCCCGGTCGGACCCGATGACCCGGAGGTGGGGCCACCCACCCAGATGGCCGTGTTCACTCGTATCGACCTGCCCGACCGGTCCGACCGAGACAGCGGTACCAGCCGTGCGGCCACCCCGGACGCACCGCGCTCCGCCGACGACACCAGTGCCGAGAAGGAGGCGAAGGCCGCATGACATCCCCTGTGCCCACCCCGCAGACCAGCACCACCGCGACGCCCGGAAAACGGGTCCTTGCGGTAACCGACCTCTCCCTTGTCGTCCTGATCGGCGCCACCGGCTCGGGAAAATCCACCTTCGCCCGTCAGCACTTCAAGCCCACCGAGATCATCTCGTCCGACTTCTGCCGAGGACTGGTGGCCGACGACGAGAACGACCAGAGCGTCAGCGGTGACGCCTTCGACGTACTGCACTACATCGCGGGCAAGCGACTCGCCGCAGGACGGCTCACCGTCGTCGACGCCACCAGCGTGCAGGCCGAAAGCCGTCGGCAGTTGGTACAACTGGCCCGCCAGCACGACGTACTGCCGATCGCCATCGTCCTCGACCTCCCCGAAGCCGTGTGCGCCGAGCGCAACGCGCTACGCCCCGAGCGGGCCGGCATGGACCCCCGGGTCGTTCGACGCCACACGCGCGAACTGCGGCGCTCCCTGCGCGGCTTGGAGCGGGAGGGCTTCCGCAAGGTGCATGTCCTGCGCAGCGCCGACGAGGTGGCCGCGGCGGAGATCGTCCTGGAGCGCCGCTACAACGACCTCCGTCATCTCACCGGCCCGTTCGACATCATCGGCGACATCCACGGGTGCAGCTCCGAGTTGGAGACCCTGCTCGGCAGGTTGGGCTACCGCGACGGCGTACACCCCGAGGGGCGCACCGCCGTCTTCGTGGGAGACCTGGTGGACCGCGGCCCGGACAGCCCCGGCGTGCTACGCCGGGTGATGTCCATGGTCGAGTCCCGGAACGCCCTGTGCGTGCCGGGAAACCACGAGAACAAGCTCGGCCGCTATCTCAAGGGCCGCAAGGTCCAGCACACCCACGGTCTCGCCGAGACCATCGAGCAGCTGGAACAGGAGGACGCCAGGGACCCCGCCTTCCGCGGACAGGTTGCGGAGTTCATCGACGGACTGGTCAGCCACTATGTGCTGGACGAGGGCAAGCTGGTCGTCTGCCATGCGGGCCTGCCCGAGAAGTACCACGGCCGTACCTCCGGCCGGGTGCGCTCCCACGCCCTGTACGGGGACACCACCGGCGAGACCGATGAGTTCGGTCTGCCCGTGCGCTACCCCTGGGCGGAGGACTACCGCGGACGCGCCGCCGTCGTCTATGGCCACACCCCGGTCCCCAACACCTCCTGGATCAACAACACCATCTGTCTGGACACCGGGGCGGTCTTCGGCGGAAAGATGACCGCACTGCGCTGGCCCGAGCGCGAACTCGTCGACGTACCGGCCGAGAAGGTCTGGTACGAGCCGACGCGTCCGCTGCTCACCGAGGCCCCCGGCAGCCGGGAAGGCCGCCCGCTGGACCTGGCCGACGTCCAGGGGCGGCGGGTCGTGGAGACCCGCCATCTCGCCCGGGTCGGCGTCCGGGAGGAGAACGCCGCGGCGGCCCTGGAGGTCATGAGCCGCTTCGCCGTCGACCCCCGGTTGCTGCCCTATCTACCGCCGACGATGGCTCCGACCGCGACCTCCAGGACAGAGGGGTATCTGGAGCACCCCGTCGAGGCGTTCGCCCAGTACCAGGCGGACGGTGTCGCCCGGGTCGTGTGCGAGGAGAAGCACATGGGCTCGCGCGCCGTCGCCCTGGTGTGCCAGGACGCCGAGGCGGCCAGGGAGAGGTTCGGGGTCGACGGGCCCACGGGAACGATCTACACCCGCACCGGGCGGCCGTTCTTCGACGATGAGAGCGTCACCGAAGAGATCCTTGACCGGCTCCGCACCGCCGTGACCGAGGCCGGACTCTGGGCCGAACTGGACACGGACTGGCTGCTCCTCGATGCCGAACTGATGCCGTGGTCCCTGAAGGCGTCCGGGCTGCTGCGCTCGCAGTACGCGGCGGTCGGTGCCGCGTCGGCCGCGGTCTTCCCCGGTGCGACGGAGGCTTTGCGGGCGGCGGTGGCCCGCGGGGTCGGGGTGGATGGACTACTGGCGGCGCAGCGCGAGCGGGCCACCGACGCGGCCGCGTTCACCGAGGCGTACCGGCGCTACTGCTGGCCCACCGAAGGGCTGGCGGGAGTGCATCTCGCGCCGTTCCAGATTCTCGCCGTGCGGGGGCGCTCCCTCGCGGCCGAGCCCCACGATGTCCAACTCGGTTGGCTGGACCGGCTGGTGGAGCACGACCCCAGCGGGCTGCTCCAGGTCACCCGGCGGCTGGTGGTGGACACCGGTGATCAGGCGTCGGTGCAGGCGGGTGTCGACTGGTGGTTGGAGATGACCGGTCGCGGTGGCGAGGGAATGGTCGTCAAGCCGCTCCAGGCACTGGCCCGCGACGAGAAGGACCGGCTCGTCCAGCCGGGGATCAAGGTCCGCGGCCGGGAGTACCTGCGCATCATCTACGGCCCCGAGTACACCCGCCCCCAGAACCTGGAGCGACTTCGCCACCGGTTCCTGAACCACAAGCGCTCCCTCGCGCTACGGGAGTACGCACTGGGTCTGGAGGCCCTGGAACGGCTGGCTGCCGACGAGCCGTTGTGGCGCATCCATGAGGCGGTCTTCGCCGTACTGGCCCTGGAGTCGGAACCGGTTGACCCCCGGCTGTAACCGAAGGGTCCGGGACGTCGTTTCGTCGGCCTCCCGGACCCACCACGGTGGACCCACGGCCGCTGAGGGCGGACCTACCGGCAGTTCTCCGAGTGAAGTGAGCGTCGCGCGGTGAGGATGAGGACATGGGATTCCATGTCGACTCCGAGGCCGGGCGGCTGCGCCGGGTCATTCTGCACCGGCCCGATCTGGAGCTGAAGCGTCTGACGCCCAGCAACAAGGACGCGCTGCTCTTCGACGATGTGCTCTGGGTGCGCCGCGCCCGTCAGGAGCACGACGGTTTCGCGGACATACTGCGAGACCGTGGGGTCGAGGTCCATCTCTTCGGCGATCTCCTCCGGGAGGCGCTGGAGATCCCCGAGCCCAGAAAGCTCGTCCTGGATCGGGTCTTCAACGAAAAGGAGTACGGTCCGCTCGCGACCGACCACCTCAGATCCGCGTTCGACGAGCTGCCGACGGCCGACCTGGTGGAGGCACTGGTCGGCGGGATGACCAAGCGGGAGTTCCTCGCCGGCCACCCCGAGCCGACCTCCGTCCGTTTCCACGCGATGGACCTGGACGACTTCCTGCTCGACCCGCTGCCCAACCACCTGTTCACCCGTGACACCTCCGCCTGGATCTATGACGGTGTCTCCATCAACGCCATGCGCTGGCCCGCCCGACAGCGTGAGACGGTGCACTTCGAGGCCATCTACAAGTACCACCCGCTCTTCACCGGATCGCAGGCCGGGACCTTCCACCACTGGTCGGAGGGGCAGGACGACTACCCGTCCACCATCGAGGGCGGCGACGTGCTGGTCATCGGCAACGGCGCGGTACTGATCGGCATGAGCGAGCGCACCACGCCACAGGCGGTGGAGATGCTGGCGCGCGGACTGTTCGCGGCAGGCTCGGCTCGCACCATCGTGGCGCTGGACATGCCGAAGAAGCGGGCGTTCATGCATCTCGACACCGTGATGACCATGGTCGACGCGGATACGTTCACGCAGTACGCGGGCCTCGGCAACCTCCGCTCGTACACCATCGAACCGGCCGAGGGGCCGCAGGGGCTCAAGGTGAGTGACCATCCGCCCGAGCAGATGCACAGTGCGATTGCCGCCGCGCTCGGTCTCACCGGGATCCGCGTGCTGACCCCGACCCAGGACGTGCACTCGGCCGAGCGTGAGCAGTGGGACGACGGCTGCAACGTACTGGCGGTCGAACCCGGGGTGGTGGTGGCATATGAGCGTAATGTCACCACCAATACTCATCTACGCAAACAGGGCATCGAGGTCATTGAGATCCCCGGGAGTGAGCTGGGGCGAGGACGGGGCGGTCCGCGCTGTATGAGCTGTCCCGTCCAGAGGGATGCGGTGTGACCGTGGTTCGGTGCCCCGGGGTGCGCCCAGGGCGGATGGGGGCGCGGTCGCGCCGTCGACAGCTCCTTGCCGCCGGATGAGCCCCCCGGGGGCCTGTATAGCAATACAAGCTTTCGTATACACTTCCATGGTCACCGCATTCGCGACGCAGGAGTAGCCACCATGGCGATACATCTCGAAGGCCGCCACTTCCTCAAGGAGCTGGATTTCACGGCTGAGGAGTTTCGCGGTCTCATCGAGCTGGCAGCCCGGCTCAAGGCCGCCAAGCGGGCGGGGGCCGAGGTGCGACTGCTGAGTGGCAAGAACATCGCGCTGATCTTTGAGAAGGCCTCGACCCGAACCCGTTGTGCCTTCGAGGTGGCAGCCGCGGATCAAGGCGCCGCCACGACCTACATCGACCCCGCGGGCTCCCATATCGGACGCAAGGAGTCCGCCAAGGACACCGCACGGGTCCTCGGGCGGATGTTCGACGCGATCGAGTTCCGCGGTGATGCCCAGGCCACGGTCGAGCAGCTGGCCGAGTTCGCGGGCGTCCCCGTCTACAACGGGCTCACCGATGTCTGGCACCCCACCCAGATGCTCGCTGAAGTGCTGACGATGACCGAGCACTGTGCCAAGCCCCTCGATGAGATGGCCTTCGCCTACTTCGGTGACGCCCGGTTCAATATGGGCAACTCCTATCTGGTCACCGGGGCGCTGCTCGGGATGGACGTACGGATCGTCGCCCCGAGATCCTTCTGGCCGACCGAGGAGATCGTGGCCCGCGCCCGATCGATCGCCGAGGCCAGTGGCGCACGGCTGACCCTCACCGAAGACATCGACGAAGGGGCCCGCGGTGCGGACTTCATCGCCACCGATGTCTGGGTCTCCATGGGTGAGCCCAAGGAGATCTGGGACGTACGGATCAAGGCGCTTCGCCCCTACGCCGTGACCATGGACGTCCTACGGGCGTCCGGCAATCCGGAGGTGAAGTTCCTGCACTGCCTGCCGGCGTTCCATGACCTCGACACCACGGTCGCGCGGGAGATCCACGAGCGCTACGGGCTGACCGAGCTCGAGGTCACCAACGAGGTCTTCGAATCGGACCACTCGGTCGTCTTCGACGAGGCGGAGAACCGGATGCATACGATCAAGGCGGTGCTGGTCGCCACCCTGGCATCGCCCGGCGCGCTGCCCGACTGACACTCCGACCGACTGCCCGTCTGACACTCCGCTCGCCCGTCTGTCTGGCCGACCGACTGCCCGACTGCCTGGCTCCGCGGCGCTCGCGATGACTGTTTTCGGGCCCGCCCTGGGCGGGGGAGCGATGGGGCGTTCCCTTCGGCTGCGCTCCATGGCGCTGGTCTCCGGTGAGACGTCGAGCAGTGCCGCGATGCCGCCGCCCGCCGCCGTGGCGAACTTCGCCGACGCCATGGGCTTCGTGAGCGCCGTAGGGATCAGCGCCCGTGCCCTGGTGACAGCCGCCGCGGTGCGCCGCGGGGCGGCAACGCCGAGAGGCCGGGTCGGACGTTGCGGGCACGGCGCCGCCGTTCGCGGGCGAGGGTGGGTCGACCGACGAGGCCGGCATCTGCCGATCGTTCGACTCCGCATACAGAAATCCCCGATGTGTTCGTCGGGCTCGGGACCGTGCTCGGCAGGAGCGGTGTCACGACCACCAGCCGACGCAGGACGTGCCGCATTCAGATTTGTATAAAGAGATGATAGTTAAAGTGGCGATCGTTTCGCACTGATATCTGCATGCGCCTGATCGCGGACGGCCTGATTATTTCTTTCGCATTTCGAGAGTGCGGAAGAAGTGAAAGCCACTTCCCTGTTCGAATTCCCGCTCGTTACGCTACCGGGCGCCGGGGGTTGAAATGCTCTCGGGGGACTCCGGAATGTGAGGGAACAAATGTCAGTGACCGATGAATGCCTGGTGAGCAACGAGGCGTATGCGGCTTCCTTCGCGGGCCCGCACGCACTGCCTCCGGCCCGCCGGTTGGCGGTCGTCGCCTGTATGGACGCGCGATTGAACATCTTTGCCATGCTGGGGCTCAAAGAGGGTGACGCGCATGTCATCCGGAACGCCGGGGGCGTGGTCACCCAGGACACCATCCGCTCGGTCGTCATCAGCCAGCGCCTGCTCGGCACCCGGAAGATCATGCTGATCCACCACACCGACTGCGGAATGCTCACGTTCACCGATGATCAGTTCAAGCGGGAGATCGAGAAGGAAGAGGGGATCCGCCCCCACTGGGCGCCGGAAGCTTTTCGGGATCTTGAGGACGATGTCCGGCAGTCGATTCGGCGAATTGAAGTCGACCCCTTCGTGCCGTACACCGAAGCGATTCGTGGATTTGTGTTCAATGTGAAGACCGGACTTCTCAAAGAAGTGAAGTAGCGCGCAGTAGCGCTGCCATGAAGGCGCCCCCTTTTCCGCGGGAGTGCGCCGGCGGTGGCCAGCGCGGCCGCTCTCAAGCCGGTGCCGGATTCCACCGGCGCCGGCTGCCTGTCGCATCCCCGCCAAGGATTGCGGGAGTGCCCCCTCTCCGGGGTCTCCGCGGGCCCTCATTCGCGGTCCCTCCCGGTCCTCACTCCTCGACAAAGAGCGCTCCCGCGTCCCGCAGGAGCTCATGCAGTGCCGCGAACACCTCCGCCGAGCGACCTCCGGGCCAGCCGTCCGGTAGCAACTCGATCGGCAGTTCAGGGTCGACGTACGGCAGTCTCCGCCAGGAGTCCAGGGCCAGGAGGTAGTCGCGAAAAGCCCCCTCCGGCACTGTCGCACGCCCCAGCGACCGCTCCCGTAGAACCGGCTCCTGCTCGTCCAAGAAGGCCTCGTGCTGTTTGGCGATCGCGCCCAGGTCCCACCAGCTGGCCACCGCCTCCCCGGTGGCGGCGAATCCCAGGTGCTCACCGCGGAAGAGCTCGACGTAGGGGTCGAGCTGGAGCCGGCGCAGCGTGTGGCGGGTCTCCTCGTACAGTCGCGCCGGAGCGATCCACACCTCAGGGGCCGCCGTGCCGAAGCCGAGCCGTGCGAGCTGTGAGCGGAGCAACTGGTGCTTGCGGTCCTCCGCGTCCGGTACGCAGAAGACCGCCAGCACCCAACCGTCCGCCAGCCTCGGGGTGTGCCGGTCATAGATACGTCGGTCGCTGTCGTCGAGGAGCTGGCGAGCGTCCGCGGAGAGCGCATAGGCCGTGGCGCCCCGCGCATCCGGTTCGAGGATCAACAGTCCGCGCTGTTCCAGTGCGGACACGGCGGAGCGCACCGACCGCGCATCCACGTCAAGAGCCGCGAGTAGCCGGATCAGCTCGGCGAGGGGGAAGGGATTCGGCCCTTCGCGTCCATACGCCGCGTAGAGGGTGACGAGCAGTGAGCGGGGGGTGCGCTGGTCGGCCACATGATCACTCTAGAGCCGGCCGCCGGTGTCGCCGGGGCTTGTCGACACGCGGTGCCCGGGCGCGTCGACACGTGTGGTGAGCACTGTTCCGGGCCTGCCACCAGCGGATAGCGCTGTCCGCAGCAACAGATCTTGATCGACTGGTGGGCTGCCGGGGCCCGGTTTACGGTCAGTGGGTGGATTGGCGGACGGCCCCGTTCGCTCACCCTTCCGTGAGGGCCCGATGCGCCATGACGACCCCCCAACCGGTACCCACCACCGCCAAGGCCACCGCCCCCGCGAAGGGCGGCGGCCAGGGTATTGCGCTTCTCGTCATCGCCTCGTGCCAGCTGATGGTGGTCCTCGACATCACCATCGTGAACATCGCGCTTCCACACATCCAGAACTCGCTGAACTTCTCCACCACCAGCCTGTCCTGGGTCGTCAACGCCTACACCCTCACCTTCGGCGGGCTACTGCTCCTCGGCGGGCGGGTGGGCGACATCCTGGGCCGCCGCCGCGTCTTCATGTTCGGTGTGGCGCTGTTCGCGATCGCGTCTCTGCTCGGCGGACTCTCCCAGAACTCCGGGCAACTGCTGGCCTCCCGCGCTCTGCAAGGAGTGGGCGGCGCCGTCGCCTCCCCGACCGCGCTCGCACTGATCACCACCACCTTCCGCGAAGGACCGGAACGGAACCGAGCTTTCGGCGTGTTCGCGGCGGTTTCCGCCGGAGGCGGTGCGATTGGGCTGCTGGCGGGCGGAATGCTCGTCGAATGGCTCGACTGGCGCTGGGTGTTCTTTGTGAACGTACCGATCGCCCTGCTCATCCTCGCGGTGACCCCTCGCTATATCCGGGAGTCCGAGCGCCATGCGGGACACTTCGACGTGGCCGGCGCGCTGACCTCCACCCTTGGTATGGTCGCCCTCGTCTACGGCTTCATCCGGGCTGCTCAGGAAGGGTGGAGCAACGGGCTCACCATTGGGTCATTCGTTGCCGCCGTCGTCCTGCTCACCGTCTTCATCATGGTGGAGGCACGCTCCCGGCAACCGATCACCCCGCTGCACATGTTCGCCGACCGCAACCGTGCCGGTACCTACGGCATCATGCTCAGCCTGGCCGCCGCGATCTTCGGCATGTTCTTCTTCCTCACCCTCTTCGTGCAGGACGTACTGGGCTTCAGCCCGCTCCGGGCCGGCCTTGCCTTTCTCCCCGTCAGCGCGGTGATCGCGATCGGCGCCGGGGTGACCTCGCAGCTGTTGCCGAAGTACGGCCCAAAGCCCTTCATGGTGACCGGCGCGATTCTCGCGGCCCTGGGTCTGGGCTGGTTGACGCAGGTGGATGTCCACTCCACCTATCTCGGTAGCGTCCTCGGTCCCATGCTCATCTTCAGCTTGGGCATGGGCATGCAGTTCGTATCGCTCACCCTGATGGCCGTCTCCGGGGTGTCCCGGGAGGAGACGGGCGCAGCGTCCGGGCTGTTGAACGCGATGCAGCAGGTGGGTGGTTCGCTGGGGCTCTCCATCTTGGTGACGGTGTTCGGCACCGCGAGCCGCAACAGGACTGAGGAGCTTGTGCCTCAGTTCCTGAAGGAGGCGACCCCGGCCGAACGGCTGACCTTCCAACGATCCGGTCAGCTTCCTCAGTCATGGGCCAACCAGGTACTGGCCTCCGGGATCTCCGCCGCCTTTGTGATGGCGGCGATCTTTACGGCGGTGGCAGCGGTGATCGCCCTGTTGGTGATCCAGGTCAGAGCGTCCGACCTGGAACGCCTCAAGGGCGGAGTGACACCTGGCGGGTGAGCGATCAGCCCGGTCGCCTCTGCGGACAGGGCTACTGACCTGGTCATATGGCCGTTCGGCCGGTCAGCCCTTGGATGCGGTGGGAAGTTCCGCACCCTCCCACGGTCCGCAGCCACTCGGCCTTCTACAGGAGTGGGTGGGGCTGTGCAGGTGTGTCGGTAGTGCGCCTTGAGTGCTTCCACCGCTCTGGAAATTGACTGAAAATTTAGTCAGTAATGAAGGAGGGAGAAGATCGTTCCGTGGATACGCGGCGGGCGCAGCCAGGGGTCATCACAGGATGCGACCGGTGGAGCCGGTCCGGTGGAGCCGCCGTGGTGCGTCAGTTCTGTCGCAGTCCAGCGAGTTCGGCGTCGATGGCGCCGCGCATCAGGTCCCGAGCGTGACCGATCCCGGTACCGCCGCTGAGCCAGCGCATGCTGAGTCCCTCCAGCAGGGCGGTGAGCCGTTCGGCGGCTGCGGCGAGCAGCGAGGCCGGCGTCATCGGCAGGACCCGGCCCAGCAGTGCGGCGACCTCCTGGATCCAGTCGAGGGTTGCCCTGGCGAGATCTTCGCGCAGCACCTCGTCGAAGACGGCGCTCGCCCGCAGTTCACCCCAGGCCGCGCTGTTCTCCCGCACCTGGGCGGTGTCCTGGAGTTCGAGTAGGAGGGACTCCTCCAGCTCCTGTCGAGGGGTGAGCGGTGAGTCGTCCGGGTCCCGGTCGGTGGTGTAGCGCTCGGCGCGGTCGCTGATGAATGCGAGGGTCTGGCGCAGAACGCCCGTGCGGTCCTTGAAGTGGTAGTAGATCAGCGCGGTGGAGACGCCGGCCTCGGCCGCTAGTTCCTCCACGCGCAGCCCTCGGACCCCGCGCCGGGCGATCACCCGGGCGGCCGCTTCGAGGATCTGGGTGCTGCGAGACGCCATGACCGGCACTTTACCCGGGCTTCCGGAACGACTGGTGCGCGGACGGAATCCCTTCTCGCCGAAAGTTGACTGAAATTCCAGTCAGTGTCAGAGTGGCGACATATGGCCATGCGGCCTTTCCGGCATAACGGTCATTTTCTTGGTCGGCCGCGCACCCTTGTCCCAGGAGCGGGAGCAGGAGCAGGAGCCCGGGGCCGTTCGCTCGCGCCAGGCCTTTCGCGCTCGCCCTGGCCGGACGCACCCGCCCCGCCAGTCCCACGATCGGAGTTCCCCGTGTTGAACCGTCCCCCCACCCGCCGGACCGTCCTCCGCTCCCTTGCCGGGTTCGGTGCCGTCATCTTCGGCGCGGCCGCCTGCGGTCGATCCGATGGCGCCCTGCGGGCCGCCGGGACCAGCGGTTCCCCCCGCCCGGCAGCTGCGGGGGCGAAGCGCCGCCTCGGCGCCGAGTGGGAGAGCCACACCCGTACGTTGATGTCCTGGCCAGCCCTGACCTCGGTCTGGGAGGAGGACCTGCCCTATGTGCGCGAGGACATCGCGCGGATCGCCCGCGCCATCGGAGAGTACGAGGCGGTCGTCATGATGGCCCGGCCCTCCCAGGTGAAAGCCGCCCAGCGGGCGTGCGGCTCCCAGGTCGAGGTGATCCCGCTGGCCGTGGACGACCTCTGGGCACGCGACACCGTCCCCGTCTTCGTCGAGGAGGGCGGCCAGGTGGTCGGTGTTGATTTCAACTTCAACGGCTGGGGTGACAAGCAGGAGCACAAGAACGACGCCCTGGTCGGACGCGAGGTGCTGGAGCGGTACGGGATCCCGCGGGACCAGGCCCCGCTGATCTCCGAGGGCGGTTCCTTCGAGCCCGACGGCGAGGGCACCCTGCTGATCACCGAGAGCTCGATCGTCAACGTCAACCGCAATCCGGGCAAGAGCCGGGACACGATCGAGGCGGAGCTGAAGCGGACCCTGGGCGTCGAGAAGGTGATCTGGTTGGCCGGCGTACGCGGCGAGGACATCACCGACGCCCATGTGGACAGCCTGGTGCGCTTCACCGAGCCCGGTGTGGTCCTGCTGGACCGCGCGTACCCCGGCACCCCGCCGGACTCCTGGTCGCGCTCCGCCGACCAGGCGAAGTCCGTCCTGTCGAAGGCCACGGACGCCCGTGGACGTCGCTTCGAGGTCATCGACCTGCCCCAGCCCGACCTGAGGAAGACCACCGGCGAAGGAGCTGACTTCCTGGCGACCTACGCCAACTTCTACATCGCCAACGACGCCGTCCTCATGCCCAGGTTCGGCGACCGCAAGGCCGACAAGCGCGCCCGCGCCATCCTGCAGGAACACTTCCCCAAGCGGGACATCGTGCCGATCGAGATCGACACGGTCGCCTCGGGCGGCGGCGGCATCCACTGCGCCACCCATGACCAGCCCGGCGAACCCGCCGCGTAGTGCCGGTGTCCGGAGGCGAGACCGCGCCCGGGTCGAGCCCCGGGCTCCTGAGGCGATCCGCGAGCCCGGGCCCCGGTGAAGCACCACGGCCGCCGCGCCCCTGTCAGACCCGCGTTCCGGCAGGCCAGACAGGGTACGGCGGCGTCCGTACGTCAAATGTCGCGGAAGAGACCAGCCAGGTCTGTGACCTGCTGCGTTTGTCGGTTTCAGGCTGCTGACCTGCGCAAATAGCCTTTCGGTTTCACGGCCGTGCCCATTGATGCACCCGGAAGTCCCAGAAAAGTCCCAGGGAAATCCCACTGCCTGTCGTCACTCTTTCGGCTCTATGCAGAGGGTGGGGGTGCGGTGTGGGCTGGTCCGTGTGCATCGGTGGTCTGCTCTGAACGATCGGCAACGTGTCCTGCTCGAAAGCCTCGCGGACGGAGAGGAACCCCATGCCTGGGCGCCGGGTGAATGGCCCTCGGCGTATGCCCTGCGCGACCGTGGCCTCCTGAAGATCAGCCGAGTTGGTGGTGACGTGCATACGGAGGTCACCGAGGCTGGCCGGTTCTACCTTCACCATGGCCATCATCCCGACGACGCGGCGTTTGCGGACGGAGTGCTCCAGGTGCCGTCCGCCGGTGCTCCGGCATCGACGGACAGCGGTGGGCCGCGCCATGCAACGAAGCGAAAGCGCAGCCCGACGCCTTACAGCGAGCGGCCCGTAGCCCGGGCTCGGAGGGCGCAGGCGCAAGAACTGGTCGAGCGTTTGGTTGCCGAGGCGCGTTTCCGCTTTGTTGCCCCTGATGACGACGAGGTCGCGAGACAGTGGCGTGTCGTCAATTACGCGAAACGGCACGGCCTGGAACCGCCGGGCAAGCGCATCGAGAAGTTGAGCTTCGGCGCTCGTGGGCTGGAGATGTTCCTTGCCGAAGGCCCACACCTCAATTCGCGGAGCCAGCGGCCGAAGGCGGACATCGCGGCCGTGCCCGTCCCTGCGCGGCTGAGTTCACCTCATCGAGCCGTTACTGCGATCAGGAATCATAGAGGGCAAATGGTGATTCCGTCAGCGCTCCGCCGTAGTCACTTCTGATGTTGCAGGCTCTGGCTGTCGAGGCGGTACGGCGTGGGTACGAGGTGAGGGAAGGGCGGTCATACTATTCGCGGCGCGAAGGCGTAGTGGCCGTGGTCGTCGACGGCTTCGCCTACACTGTCACCGTCAGGCAGGAGTTCCCCCCTCCCCGCAGGAGCGCCTCGTTGACGCGAGGAAACGGGCAAAACGTAACTTTGCCGGGGTCCTGGCTGGCTCACCCGCTCCGGTGAAGTCGACGGCCGCTGCCTCTTGTCCCGTGAGACAGCCACACCGCGAAGAACACCTGCACGCCCACGGCGGACACACCACCGTCGCCGTCGGCACCCACCAGGACGGCCGCCATCTCCACCTCCACGGTGAGGATCATCTCCGGTGCAGATCACGGGCGTCTACGACACCGAGACCGCAGCGGTCGCCGACTTCCACCCGGCCCCGCACCGGCCACCGACACCGAACGCACCGCAGCCCTCGCTAGGTGCTCGGTTCCTCAAACGGTGTACACCTAGCGGCGTCGTAGTCGACGGGCAGGTGGTGGTGGCCTGCCCCATATCCAGGGTTGAGCACGGTCATTGAGCTGGGTTGTTGCGAGGTGGGTGGCCTGATTGATTTCTGGTGGGCCTGCGAAGGACTGGCCGGCGAGGGCGGCTTTGCGGAAGATGCGCCACCAGCCTTCCTGAAGGTTGAGCCGGCATGCGCCGACGGGTATGAAGACGTGCAGGATGCGGGGGTGGTCCTCGATCCAGGTCCGGGTGGAGAGGCTGTTGTGCGAGGACAGGTTGTCGGTGACTACGTAGATGTTGCCGACCGGGTTCGCCTGCTTGAGCTTCTGCAGGAACTGCTGGTAGAAGACGCTGTTGCGGGAGGATGCGATCATGGTGACCTGTTGCCCGTCTCGGACGCGGAGGCCGCCGTAGACCCAGGTCTTCTCTGGTCCGTGGCCGTAGTCGAGTTCTGCTTTGATGCAGTGTCCGTCCGGTGACCAGCCCGGTGCCGGCGGGAATGTACGCGGGATCACCGGCCCGAGCTCGTCGACGCAGACGACGGTCGCATCTTCGGGCGGGCTGGTGTAGAGGCCGATGATCCGCGTCCTTTTCCCTCGAAGTCCGGATCCTCCGAACAGGTCCAGGACCTCGTGCGGCGCCAGCGCACACCCTCGGCGAGCAGGATCCGTCTGACCTGGGACCGGCTCACTTTGATCCCCTCCTGACGGGCGACCGCGGCGAGGGCGTCAAGCGTCCACTCTGGCAGCCCCGACTCGTCCGCCGCCTCCAGGTCCCCGCCCGGTCGCACCATCAGCCGCCCCGGAGGCGGCGATTTCACCAACCTGATGACCTTCGACCGTTCCCTCTCGGCAATCCGCCGCTTCCGGCCCTGGCCACCGAGGTCCTCCAGACCCTCCAGACCGGACTGGTTGAACCGGTGCAGCACAGCTCAAACGCGATCGTCGGCAGGGTCTCCCCGGCCCCAGCTCAGCTCGACCATCCGCGCCCGCATCGCCAGGTCCCTCGGAGCCTTCCTCAATCTCGCCAGACGCAGAACCAGTCCCACTCACCTGTCCGACCGTCCTGCCGTGCACGTAAGACCATCGTCCAACACCCCACCCCAACCACCGATCCGCCACCCGGATACATACCCACCGTTTGAGGAACAAAGCACTACTAGGTCCCCCTTGCAGGATCAACGGGCGCATGCAGGAGGCCAGTGTCGCTTTCACTCCTCCTAAGCCGTGCCCTGTCTGGCTTCTGACTCCGCGTGCATTCCGCTGGACCCGTCCAGCCGTTGCATCTAGACAAGTTCCAAAACATCCGACTCCGCCTATTCTGTACAAAATGGAAAATTAATCTCAAAGCGCCTATTTCACTATTCTTGGCGTGGCGGGCCTGCCTCGCATGCTACGGATGTCTCACCACCTTGCTACTTAGGAGACATGCGTGTTGCTCTCAGATCTCTGCCGCTCGCTGCGTGGGCCGATTGACTGGTACGGACTTCAGAGCGATCAGTACGGGGTGCGCGAATCCAAGCAGGAGAATCCAAGCTATGAAGTCCCAGAGGTGCGCGAAGTGCGTACCTGCGAGCCGCTCACACCCTCATTGATTCTCATCACTGCGCCGGCGGCAGTAGGGAAGAGCACTGCAGCAGATTTCATGAGTAACTTTCTCAAATGCCCGATTCTCGACCTGTCTTTTCTCCAAGTGGGTGACGGGACGCTGGAGGGTGCGCTCGCGAAGTCGTTCGGAATTAGGAAGAACGCCGAGTTTTCAGAGTCTCTGATGGAAAGTCAGGCGACTCTTATTGTCGACGCTCTGGATGAGGCTGAGGTGCGGTCGGGGCAGGCGAACTTCAGGGCATTCGTACGCGGCTTGGCAGACACCGCCTCGCAAGTTTCTGGTGACCGTGCGGCAATCGTCATCTTTTCGCGTGCCGAAAGTTCACGACTTCTTCAAGAAGTATTCGATGAGAGACGTTTGCAGTACGCCCATTTTGAGATCAGGCCATTCGGGAAAGAGCAGGCGCAGCGGTACCTTGAGCGGCGGGTTAGCGACGTCTATCGAACCAGAGGAAAAGAATTTCTGCACCTTAGGCATGCGGGTCCATTCGCCGAAGCTCGCAACATTCTTTTTCGAGTATTGGCGTCAGCGATTGACTCCAAGGTCGATGATTTCTGGAGCGAGTCTGACGTACGCGATTTCCTCGGATACGCCCCAGTCCTCGACGTCGCTGCCGAATACCTCGCGGTTGACAACTTCGCCACCCTCGGGAGCCCCATTGGATTCTCTCAAGGATCGGGCTTCGATCAGTGGGGCCTCGTCGCGACGGTGATTGATCAGCTGCTTTTGCGAGAACAGTCGAAATTTGTCACCCAGTTCATGCTAATGAATATATTTCAACAACACGGAAACCCGTCACTGCATCCGATTCTCTATTCCCCTGAAGAGCAGTGTGCCCGACTGCTCGACTATGTGGAAAACATGAGTCTCCCTCTCGAGCTTCCGGCAGGTTTGCCGATCGCCCTCCGAGAAGGCTACGAGACGGCTGCAGATACACAGCTATCGAACCACCCATTCTTGCGAGGCGATGGATGGTTCAACGTCATTTTTCGAGACTATGTCACGGCGCGGGCGCAACGAGCACCGCAGACTTCCGAGACTGCAGCGAAAACGATTAGGCGAAACTTGCTTTCATCTGGCTGGAAGCATTCACCTATGTATGCCTTCTTCTCCCACGCCTTGGGTAAGGATTCATCTGGTCGAAGCTCTTCCTGCCATTCGGAGGACGTTGGAGCCCTCTACGAATCCTTCAAGTCGATTTGCGAGACAGATGATCAGCTGCTTACTGCAGTCGGACGAGTTGCTAGCAGGCTCGTCGCTACGTTCTCCATCGACCGCGGAAACGAGGAGAGTGTCGGACCGCTCCATTTCTTTACGCACGAGGGCACCACAAGCGTTACGTTTCCGCGCGAGTTGAGCTACGCAAACATCTGGGAGATTCCGGAGGTTATTCTTGGCGGAGATCAATCTTCGTTCAAGTTTGGCCCCGGGGTCTACATCTCCTCCGCCGATCTGCTCTTTTCTTCGAGTGAAATCCAAGTTTACGTCGGGAGTGAAGAAACGCCTGTTCTGCTGACGGCGAAAACGCTTACCAGTGATAGTCTCAAGATTCAAGCAGATGCGCCAAAATTCATGGTTCTATGTGAAGAGGAACTTTCGTTTCCGTGGTCGAAATATCAACGCCGAATCGACTTGGGCGGCCTTGCTGCGGATTCCCGAGAGAAGCGTGCGCTTTATTTGGAGTTGCGTCGAATCGTATTGCGCTTCAAGGATGCCAAGGATGGCGAGGCGGCTGTCTATCAGCCGTTCATGGATAACCTTGTGATCGGCGGAAATGAAAGGGCTCGGAAGGTGCTTGATTACCTCCAGGAGATCGGCTGCGTGAGTCTCTTTAGGAGTATGTATCTTCTGGATTTCGCGAAATTTGCTGCTCTTGGAATTTCGAGGTCGCAGCTGCGTGATCTCGAAATGACGAATTCTGCCATGATGGTCTCTGTGGATCTTCTGAAGTTTTCAAAGAAATAGAAAAACGGGAGACTGGAGCGGGGGTGAAACCCGGGGTGCCGGCAATGGGGGCACCCCGGGAGTCATTGATCATTCAGGTCGATTGTCTGATTTCTCATCAACCGACTTGTCGGCCAAGGAGCCGAGTTCTCCAGGTACTTCGAAAAGGTTGCGAAGCAAGAGTGTCGTGAAACGTAGAGCCCCTTCCGCCGTCTTTTGGTCGACGTACTCGTCGCTTGCATGGGCGCCAACGTTACCTACCGCCCGAATGTGATGCAGGAGCGGACCGAAGCTCTGTGTCACGTGCCCAGCGGAGATCAGTTTCTCGATGCTTTTAACGAGAACTTTTTCTTTGATCCCGAAGTGCGCTGCGGCAGCTTCCAGAGTTCGCCGCAGTTGCACGGCCGCAGCATCAGGCACTCCAGCGTGTAGCACCCGGATTGCATCCGAATGATAGCGACTTACATCTTGCGGAAGGTGGTTGATCCTGTTTCCGCCGTCCGAATCCCTCGGTACGACCATGAAAACTGACTCGTCGATCCCAGCCGGAGAACTGTGCTCCAATAGGACTGCGCCCCCGCAACTTGGGCACCCGAGCGTGGCCCAGTAGCGACTAGATCCAGTCCTGGTCGTGAATTCCTGGTTTGACTCTGCGACGTTTAGTCGAGTGTTCGTGAGTCCACACCAAGGGCAATCACGGAAGGTGTGTTTATCATTCCATGGCATGCGCTGAGCGTAGTCCGATGACCATCTAGATGCAGTGGCTTGCGCTGAGGTTACCTATCTGGATCCGACCGTTCGCGGCAAGAGCGGGTCGAAGATCTGATCGCCGACCGGAACGGATTGCCCCTGTCGCTGGGCATCTCGGCCGCGAACATGCACGACAGCCTTGGCCTTCAACCCCTCGTACGCGGCATCCCGCCCATCCGCTCCTGCCGCGGACCGCGCCGCCGCCCGGCGACAAGGGCTGCGAATACGCCCACCTGCGCAGATGGCTCAGCGGTAGAGGCATCCGCCACCGCATCGCCCGCAAGGGCGCCGAGTCCCCACAGCGGCTGGGCCGCCACCGCTGGGTGGTCGAGCGCACGGTTTCGCGGCTGGCCGGCTGCCGACGACTCCACCGCCGCTACGAACGCAAACCCGAGCACTTCCTCGCCTTCGTCGGTATAGCCGTAGCCCTCATCTGCGACCACAGACTCACCAACTGAAACGACGTCTACGTAAGACCGTCCGGCCGCTGCTCCGGGCAGGCTGGAGGCGTGGCCGCAGGAACACGTACTGACAGTCCGCGCCGCCCTCCCGGACCGCTATCGGATCCTCGTGGAGACTGGCGCCGGTCTCGGTCTGCGCCAGGGCGAGGCGTTCGGGCTCAGCCTGGAGGACTTCGACTTCGACTTCGACGAGGGCGTCGTCCACATCCGCCGCCAGATCAAGATGGTGCGGGCGAGCCTGTGCTTCGCGCTCCCCAAAGGCCGCAAGGTCCGCGACGTGGCCCTGCCCTCCAGCATTGGAGAAGCAGCACGACGGTACGCGGACGTGTTCCCGTCCGTGCCGGTCACCATGGCCTGGAACGACCCCCGCCCACCGGAGACACCGGTGGAGGCCAAGCACCGCCGGCCCTCTGGAAACCCGCGCTGACCAAAGCCGGCGTGATCGGCGGCCTGGAGCAGCGCGCCGACGGACAGCGCGTCTGGGAACCCTCCCGCGAACACGGCTTCCACGCGCTGCGCCACTTCTACGCCTCGGAGCAGCTGGAGGCCGGTGAGTCGGTCGTCTCGCTCGCCCAGTGGCTGGGACACTCCGACCCGGGGTTCACCCTGAGGAAGTACGCGCACTTCCTGCCCCGCGCGGGCACTCGCGGCACCGCTTCCATCGACGCCCTGTTCGGCTAACCGAGAGGGCGGCCCGGGAGCGCTCCCGGGCCCAAAGTCCCAGAGAAGTCCCACAGACGCCGCCGCACCCCCACTCGACCTACGTTTCAGCAGGTCAGACGGGGTGCGGCGGCGTCCGTACGTCAGATGTCGCGGAAGATCTCGATCTGCGCGCCCACCGAGTTGAGCCGCTCCGCCAGCTCCTCGTACCCCCGGTTGATGACATACACGTTCCGCAGTACGGAGGTGCCCTCGGCCGCCATCATCGCCAGCAGCACCACCACCGCGGGCCGGAGGGCGGGCGGGCACATCATCTCGGCCGCGCGCCAGCGGGTGGGTCCCTCCACCAGCACACGATGGGGGTCGAGTAGCTGTAGCCGGCCGCCGAGTCGATTGAGGTCCGTGAGGTAGATGGCCCGGTTGTCATAGACCCAGTCGTGGATCAGGGTCTGGCCCTGAGCGACCGCGGCGATGGCGGCGAAGAACGGTACGTTGTCGATGTTCAGGCCCGGGAAGGGCATGGGGTGGATCTTGTCGATGGGGGCTTCCAACTTGGAGGGGCGTACCGTCAGATCGACCAGTCGGGTACGGCCGTTGTCCGCGGTGTACTCGCTGGAACGGTCGTGGTCCAGGCCCATCTCCTCCAACACCGCGAGTTCGATCTCCAGGAACTCGATCGGCACGCGACGGATCGTCAACTCGGACTCGGTGACCACGGCCGCGGCCAGCAGGCTCATCGCCTCGACCGGGTCCTCGGAAGGCGAGTAGTCGACATCGACATCGATCGTGGGGACACCGTGCACGGTCAGTGTTGTCGTGCCGACACCCTCGACGCGTACGCCCAGGGCCTCAAGGAAGAAGCACAGGTCCTGGACCATGTAGTTGGAGGACGCGTTGCGAATCATCGTCACGCCGTCATAGCGGGCAGCCGCCAGTAGGGCGTTCTCGGTCACCGTGTCGCCGCGTTCGGTCAGCACGATCGGCCGGTCCGGTACGGTCGTCCGCTCGACCTGTGCGTGGTAGAGGCCCTCGGTCGCCGTGATGTCCAGCCCGAATCGCCGCAAAGCGATCATATGCGGCTCGATCGTTCGGGTGCCGAGGTCGCAACCGCCCGCGTACGGCAGTCGGAAGGAATCCACGCGATGCAGCAGCGGGCCGAGGAACATGATGATCGAGCGGGTGCGGCGGGCCGCGTCCGCGTCGATGGCGTCCAGGTCCAGTTGAGCCGGCGGCACGATTTCCAGGTCCACGCCGTCGTTGATCCAGCGGGTGCGCACACCGATGGAGTTGAGGACCTCCAGCAGTCGGAAGACCTCCTCGATGCGCGCCACCCGGCGCAGCACCGTACGGCCTTTGTTGAGCAGTGAGCCGCAGAGCAGCGCCACACAGGCGTTCTTGCTCGTCTTGACGTCGATGGCCCCGGAGAGACGACGCCCACCCACGACGCGCAGATGCATGGGGCCGGCATATCCCAGGGACACGATTTCGCTGTCGAGTGCCTCGCCAATGCGGGCGATCATCTCAAGGCTGATGTTCTGGTTGCCACGCTCGATACGGTTGACCGCGCTCTGGCTGGTGCCGAGAGCGTCCGCTAGTTGAGTCTGCGTCCAGCCGCGATGCTGCCGAGCGTCACGGATGAGCTTGCCGATGCGTACGAGGTAGTCGTCTGCCATAGGGGGGAGGTTATCTCAGATATGAGATGAGGCGCGCGCTGGGGTTGGCGTTCGGGTGAGCCTTGTGCCGATATCGACCGGTGGTTTGACGGTCCGTCGGAACCCGGTGTGAGTCAAGCGGGGAAGGTCTGTTCGGGTGTTGGGGAGGGTGTTGCGCGGAAGTCGGTGGGCGATGGGTGGTGGCGAGTTCGGGTTGTTGGTCCAGATAGGTCCCATTTGCTGGCGGCTCGCTCTTCGATGGTCCATCGGTCCGACCCGCCCGGGTCGCCGCCCGAGTACGTCGTACGGTCAGCCCTGTAGGCCGGGTCGAGGCGGGTGCCCTGGTGCGGTGTTCGCCGCGGTCGGAGTCGGGGCGCACGGGTGCCCGACCCGCCGGTGGTGAGTGGTGCGTCTCATCGTCGAGGCCGGAGGCGGTCATGATGGGCTCCGCCGTGGGGCCGACGTGCTCGGCTGGGCTGCCCTGACCTCGCGTTCCGGACGGGTGCCGCCCGCTGGGTTCGGGCTTGGCGTCGGGGGCGCGGATCGCCTGCGCCGGGGCATGCGTGATAGAGCACACCACACTCACCCGCCGCCCGGGCATGACCGAGCCGCACCCATGTACTAGAGTTATCTCGACATCGAGATATCTGCCGAAGACGTGCCAGGGCCGCCCGCTCGATAAGGGTTACCTAACTAAGCCCTACCTTAGCGGATCGGCGAGGAGCCGTGGCGGCAGCATGGACGTAGTACGCGCACATTGATGAAGGAGACTGTCGTGTCGGCGAACAGCTTCGACGCCCGCAGCACACTGCGCGTGGGCGACGAGTCGTACGAGATCTTCAAGCTGGACAAGGTCGAGGGCTCAGCACGCCTCCCGTACAGCCTGAAGGTGCTGCTGGAGAACCTGCTCCGCACCGAGGACGGCGCGAACATCACCGCCGACCACATTCGGGCGCTCGGTGGCTGGGACTCCCAGGCGCAGCCCAGCCAGGAGATCCAGTTCACGCCGGCTCGCGTGATCATGCAGGACTTCACCGGTGTGCCCTGCGTCGTGGACCTCGCGACCATGCGTGAGGCCGTGAAGGAGCTGGGCGGCGATCCGGCGAAGATCAACCCGCTCGCTCCGGCTGAGCTGGTCATCGATCACTCCGTCATCGCCGACAAGTTCGGGACCAACGAGGCGTTCGCGCAGAACGTGGAGCTGGAGTACGGCCGCAACCGGGAGCGCTACCAGTTCCTGCGCTGGGGCCAGACCGCGTTCGACGAGTTCAAGGTCGTCCCGCCCGGCACCGGCATCGTCCACCAGGTGAACATCGAGCACCTCGCCCGTACGGTCATGGTCCGCAACGGCCAGGCGTACCCCGACACCCTCGTGGGCACTGACTCCCACACCACCATGGTCAACGGCCTCGGTGTGCTCGGCTGGGGCGTCGGTGGCATCGAGGCCGAGGCCGCGATGCTCGGCCAGCCGGTCTCCATGCTGATCCCGCGTGTCGTCGGCTTCAAGCTGACCGGCGAGCTGACCCCCGGCACCACCGCGACCGACCTGGTGCTGACCATCACCGAGATGCTGCGCAAGCACGGTGTCGTCGGCAAGTTCGTCGAGTTCTACGGTGAGGGCGTCGCCGCCACCTCGCTGGCCAACCGCGCCACCATCGGCAATATGTCGCCGGAGTTCGGTTCCACCGCCGCCATCTTCCCGATCGACGGCGAGACGCTGAAGTACCTCAAGCTGACCGGCCGCTCCGAGCAGCAGGTCGCACTCGTCGAGGCGTACGCCAAGGAGCAGGGCCTCTGGCTCGACCCGGCCGCCGAGCCCGACTTCTCCGAGAAGCTTGAGTTGGACCTCGCCACGGTCGTCCCCTCCATCGCCGGGCCCAAGCGTCCGCAGGACCGGATCGTCCTCGCCAACGCCGCCCAGCAGTTCGCGCTGGACGTACGCAACTACGTGGAGGACGACGAGGAGGCGGGCAAGGAGTCCTTCCCCGCGTCCGACGCCCCGGCCTCCACCAACGGTGTGCCCTCGCGTCCGACCACCGTCACCGCCCCCGACGGTTCGACGTACGAGATCGACCACGGCGCCGTGACCGTCGCCGCGATCACCTCCTGCACCAACACCTCGAACCCCTATGTCATGGTCGCCGCCGCCCTGGTGGCCAAGAAGGCGGTCGAGAAGGGCCTCACCCGCAAGCCGTGGGTGAAGACGACCCTGGCGCCCGGCTCGAAGGTCGTCACCGACTACTTCGACAAGGCGGGGCTCACCCCCTACCTCGACAAGGTCGGCTTCAACCTCGTCGGCTACGGCTGCACCACCTGTATCGGTAACTCCGGCCCGCTGCCCGACGAGGTCTCCAAGGCCGTCAACGAGCACGACCTGGCCGTGACCTCGGTGCTCTCCGGCAACCGTAACTTCGAGGGCCGGATCAACCCCGACGTCAAGATGAACTACCTGGCCTCCCCGCCGCTGGTCGTCGCCTACGCCCTCGCGGGCTCCATGAAGGTCGACATCACCCGCGAGGCGCTCGGCATCGACACCGAGGGCAAGCCGGTCTACCTCCAGGACATCTGGCCGACCGAGGCCGAGGTCAACGACGTCGTCGCCAACTCGATCGGCGAGGACATGTTCAACAAGTCCTACCAGGACGTCTTCGCGGGTGACGCCCAGTGGCAGGCGCTGTCGATCCCCACCGGCAACACCTTCGAGTGGGACACCGAGTCCACCTACGTCCGTAAGCCCCCGTACTTCGAGGGCATGCAGATGGAGACCACCCCGGTCCAGGACATCACCGACGCGCGCGTCCTGGCCAAGCTGGGCGACTCGGTCACCACCGACCACATCTCCCCGGCCGGTGCCATCAAGGCCGACACCCCCGCCGGTAAGTACCTCACCGAGCACAAGGTCGAGCGTCGTGACTTCAACTCCTACGGCTCACGCCGAGGCAACCACGAGGTCATGATCCGCGGTACGTTCGCCAACATCCGGCTGCGCAACCAGATCGCCCCCGGCACCGAGGGCGGCTTCACCCGGGACTTCACCCAGACCGATGCCCCGGTGTCGTTCATCTACGACGCCTCTCGCAACTACATCGAGCAGGGCATCCCGCTGGTGATCCTCGCGGGCAAGGAGTACGGCTCCGGTTCGTCCCGCGACTGGGCCGCCAAGGGCACCGCGCTGCTCGGCGTCAAGGCGGTCATCGCCGAGTCGTACGAGCGCATCCACCGCTCGAACCTGATCGGCATGGGCGTCCTTCCGCTCCAGTACCCGGAGGGCGCGTCCGCCGAGGCGCTCGGCCTCACCGGTGAGGAGTCCTTCTCCTTCACCGGTGTGACCGAACTCAACAACGGCACCACGCCGCGCACGGTGAAGGTCACCACCGACACCGGAGTGGAGTTCGACGCGGTCGTCCGCATCGACACTCCCGGCGAGGCGGACTACTACCGCAACGGCGGCATCATGCAGTACGTCCTGCGGAACCTGATCCGCGGCTAGCAGACCGTACGGTCCCACGCCCATGGGCCGCATCCCCGCGGGGTTGCGGCCCTCGGCCGTGTCCGCGTACACACTCGCGGGCAGACGGGCAGACGGGCAGACGGGCAGACGGGCAGACGGGCAGACGGGCAGACGGGCAGACGGGCAGACGGGCAGACGGGCAGACGGGCAGACGGGCAGACGGGCAGACGGGTTCAGAGGTTCCAGGTCCGGGGCGATGAGTGCCTTTGAGGGTCAGGGTTTCGGCGGGCCGTCGATGAGCCGCCCCTCCTCGTCGTACACCCAGGGGTTGGCCGAACAGCCCTTGAGTCCCTTGATCTGCTGCATCATCGCGGGCGCGGGCTTTCCGCGTCCCGGGCAACCGCGGTGCCCATGGCCGAGGACATGGCCCACCTCATGATTGATGATCAGGGCGTGGTAGTCCGCCGGCCGATCGGGGTACTGATCGCTCAACTCGATCCAGCGCCGCACATTGACGACGAGATCCGGTCGGCTGGCGCAGTTGACCTGCCCACGGGTGTCCAGTCCCCAGGCCCCGCACAGCTTGTCCGTGGTCCCAGGCGACACCACATGCACCACCATGTCGTACGGCGGTGAGTCGACCCGCTGGAAGGACGCCTCACCGCTGTTGATCCAGCCGCGCCGGTCACGGAGGATGCCATCGATCTCGGTGGCGATCTGATGGACGTTCAGGCCGGTGCCGTCCTCCAGCTTCACTCCGTAGCGGACCAGCCGTCCACCCGTGCCCGCGCGACTGCTGGTGCCTTCGGCCCAGCGGTAGGTGCCGGGGCCGTTCTCCACGTACTTGGCGCGGGGAGCCGGAGCCGAAGAACCAGCGGCCTGGGGAGCAGGGGAGCCCCGTGCGTCGGTGGGGGCGGGTGAAGTCGGGGGCTCTTGCCCGGTGCCTGCTTCGGGCGCGGAGTGCGCTCCATCCGAAGCGGTCGTGGGCGGAGTGGGGGAGGCGGGTAGCACGGCGTTGACCACCCAGACCATGACACCGGCGGCCATCAGCAGCGCCACACCCAACAGGAGCAGCCTGCCGCGCGAGTGGCCCCCACGCAGTGGCGTGCGCGGCCACCGGCGACGGGGGGTACGGGTGCCGGCGGTATCCACCCGACTTGTCAGCCTGACGGGCGTGGCGCACCGCCGGGGTGGCTTGGCGGGAAGCCTGGTCGGTGACATAGGGGGTATCCAGCCTTGGGAAAGGAGCGGATGACGGCACTCAAGGGA
>NZ_JAMQAW010000002.1:132541-171401 GCF_023701525.1 Streptomyces albipurpureus | reverse complement strand
ATCCGCTCCAGGTCACCCGATGGGCCCTCAATGTGACCAAGGGCACTTTCTCGGAGGCGGCCTCGACAGCCCTCAACGCGTCTGCCGCGAGTGCGCGGCAGAGCGCGATCGTGGCCGAGGCGGTGCTGGGTTCGGTCCCCGCGCTGGAGGTCCCGCACTCCTGGAGCGGTCTGTCACGGGCGGACGGCGGCCTGGAAGTCGCAACGACGCCCTCGGCGGCTTCGGTGGCGGATCGCATCCGCCGAAGAGCACCGATGCCCAGGCCAGGGCCAGTCGAACCGGCGATGGTCAGGTCATGGCCCACCCGTCGCGGTCGGCTCAGGGGTGGTTGCCCTCCGCACGGCCCGCTGAGGGGGGTGGGGAGGTCGCAGGGGCCCGGGCGGTGGGGGATGTGAGCTGACGCCTCCGCTCCATCCCCAGGCACCACCGGGTCTCCCGGGGTCCACCAGATCCACCGGGATCGCCGGGATCACCGGGACGACGCAGCCCGTTGGATTCCAGCAGCCCGTTGGAGTCCAGCCGGTTGGAGTCCAGCTCGTCCAGGTCCAGCAGCCCGTTGGAGTGCAGCCTGTTCTGATCCCGACCCGCTCCGCTGGTTGGCCCTTGCCGGCGTCGCTGTGCTGTCCGCGGTGGTTTGCTGCCTGGCCCTCGCGAGAGCCGGCGCTCCTGGTGACGCGGCTTTGCTGAGGAGGGCGGGGCGCGATGAGACGGGCGGTTCCGGCGGGGAGACGGAACGGCAGACGCTGTCCACCAGGGAGATCGAGTGGCGGGCACCGTCCACCGGAGGGCGCTGATCCGAGGGATCGGGCGCTGAGCGGGGGCGTTGGTGGGCGTTCTTGTGCGGGAGATTCCGTACGGGGTGCAGCGCCCGGTACAGCGCCGTGGCGTTGCACCACATGGCTCAGCGCAAAACGCCAAGTTCCAGCCATATGGCTCAATATCTAAACATTGGCAGAGGGGTCTTGGGTCTTCATTGGTCTAGCCCGAAACGGTGTATGGGCCATCGAGTGACCCGCCTTCTGGTCGAGTGTCGATATTGCCCTGAATTCCCACCGAGAAGTCGTCATCTATGCCTGAAGGGTGCTTTCGGCTACCCGGCGCGGTATTCGGTGCTATTGCGCCGGAGGGGCTGGCGGTGATCGTCCTGGAAGAGGATGAATTGCCACTTCGTAAGGGCGGCCGCTGTATGTCGCCCCATCGTTGAGCGGTAGCGTGTCCGACCGGCTCACCGTCCAGGGCGGACCTTTCGTTACTGGCGGGTATTGCCGTGGTGGCTGGGCCTTCCGGCTGTCCTTGCCAGCTCCTCGAGGGCGAGGTCCGGCCATGGAAAGGGTCTTGTTCCCAGGCCGCGGGGCTAGGTGGACAGCGTTGTCAGATGGGGATCGAGGCTATGCGGGAGAGTCGAGTGACTGGCGGTGTCAAGCCCCTCGGCGCGGTGTCGCAGTCGGAATATGGCGGTCCGCGAAGAATGCTGTGCGGGATTGGTCTTCCACGCGTGTCAGATATCCGCGAGGTCTCAACTCGGGAAAGACTGCCGACCAACCTTGCTTTCGATCTTGCTCCGTTGACGTGAAGTGGACTATACCTATCGGCACCCGCACAGCTGTCGCACACACTGACGGGTCAGGGGGAAAAAAGGGGACGGTTGGCCGTGTGCCTATTCACTGCTGCCGTGATCTGGATCTCCCTGCGATCGCACAACCCGAGCTTCACTGATTTTCCTTCGGGAAAACACAGCAACTGACCGCGGTAACGGGGCCCTTCGCCTGAGGCGACACGGACGGGCGACCGGTTCACCGCCTGAGTCCTAATGAAGGCGAGGACTTGAGCATGGGATCCACTTCCGCCCACAACAATGGGGGCCTCGGCCGTCGTGATGTGATCAAGCGTTCTGCAGCGCTAGGCCTGATCACTGTTCCCACGATGGGCTTCCTCTCCGCCTGTGCCACCAGCGGTGGCGGCGACGACAACGACAAGAAGACCGAGACCCCCAAGGGCGAGACGTCCGCGGAGAACCCGCTCGGTGTGAAGAACGGCGCCGCTCTTGAGGCGTTCATCTTCAAGGGGGGCCTTGGCGACCAGTACGCCAAGGACGCGGAGGCCGACTACAAGACGAAGTACAAGGCCGACGTCAAGCACACCGGTACCCAGCAGGTCGGTCCGAAGCTCACCCCGCGCTTCGCGGGCGGCAACCCGCCGGACGTCATCGACAACTCCGGCGCCGACCACCTCGACATGAACAAGCTTTCCAGCCAGGGTCAGCTCCAGGACCTCAAGGCGCTCCTCGACGCGCCCTCGATGGATGACCCGGCGAAGAAGATTCGCGATGTCATCCACCCCAGCACCCTCGACAAGGGCATGCACGGCGACAAGTTCGACGTGCTCTACTACGCCTTCACCATCTACGGCACCTGGTACTCCCAGAAGCTGCTGGATGCCAAGGGCTGGACCTACCCCAAGACCCTCGACGAGATGGTCACCCTCTGCGGCGAGATCAAGAAGGCCGGTATCGCGCCCTGGACGTACGCGGGCAAGTTCCCGTACTACGTCCACTTCAACCTGTTCGCCCAGATCGCCAAGATCGGTGGCATCGAGCCCTGGATCGCCATCGACAACCTGGAGCCCAAGGCCTGGACCAGCAACGACGCGGTCAAGCAGGTCGTCGAGCACTATGAGGAGCTCGCGGCCAAGAAGTACTTCCTGGAAGGCAGCCAGGGCCTGACCCACATCCAGTCGCAGACCGCCTGGACCAGGAACAAGGCAGTCTTCATCCCCAACGGTTCCTGGGTCGAGAACGAGGCCGCCCCCACCACCCCGAAGGACTTCGGGATGGCGGTCGGTGCCCTCTTCGACGGCACGGGGGACAAGATGCCCACGGGCACCCTGCGCGGTGAGCCCAGCGAGCCGTACATCGTTTCCGCAAAGGGCAAGAATCCGACTGGCGGCATGGAACTGCTGCGCATCATGCTCTCCAAGAAGCACGCGCAGAACTTCGCCACCAAGGTCAAGTCCCTGACGTGTGTCCAGGACGCCACCGAGGGCATGACGCTCTCCCCTGGCCTCGCCTCCGCAAGCAAGGCCGTCAAGGCGGCTGGCCCCAACCTGATCAGCCTTCAGCTCCAAGAGTGGTACCCGGCTCTCACCGACGAGAAGATCGGCGGCTTGACCGGCCAGCTGCTCACCGGTGACCTGAAGGCCGCGGACTGGATCAAGAAGACCCAGGCGGAAGCGGACAAGGTTGCCAAGGACTCCTCCGTCGCCAAGTTCAAGCGCACCAGCTGACCTGACACGGACGTAGTCCATCGAAAGATCGAAAGATCGAAAGAGGGGAAGGGCCGGGAAGCACATGCAACACGGCAAATACCGATTCATTGTGGGCTTCCTGGCCCTACCTTTGATCATCTACGCGATCTTCGTGATCTCGCCGTTCATCCAGGCGTTCCAGATCTCGCTGACCGACTGGTCGGGCCTGACGGGCTCGTCCAAGTTCATCGGCATGGACAACTTCGAGCGGCTCTGGGAGAGC
This sequence comes from Streptomyces albipurpureus, assembly GCF_023701525.1. Lineage (GTDB taxonomy): Bacteria > Actinomycetota > Actinomycetes > Streptomycetales > Streptomycetaceae > Streptomyces > Streptomyces albipurpureus. The sequence goes on along the minus strand of NZ_JAMQAW010000002.1, from coordinate 167,875 downwards.
GACGACTTCTGGAACGCCCTACGCCACAACGTCTACATGCTGGCGCTGGTCCCCGTGATCACCCTGGGCCTGGGCCTCTTCTTCGCCTTCATGCTCAATGTGGGCGGCAAGAGCAAGAAGAACGAAGTCGTCACCGGTGTGACCGGCTCCAAGGTCTACAAGTTCGTCTTCTTCTTCCCGCAGGTCATCTCCATCACCATCGTCGCGGTCATCTGGTTCAACATCTACAACCCGGACCCCAACGACGGAATGCTCAACTCCCTGCTGGGCGCGATCGGTCTGGACGGCCTCCAGAACGCCTGGCTCGGCGAGAAGAGCCTTGCGCTCTGGTGCATCAGCGCCGTCATGGTCTGGGGTCATGTCGGCTTCTATGTGGTGCTGTTCTCCGCGGCCATGGCGTCCATCCCGCGGGACATCTACGAAGCCGCCCTGCTGGACGGAGCCAACCGCTTCCACACCTTCTTCAAGATCACCCTCCCGCTGCTGTGGGACACGGTGCAGACCGGCTGGGTGTACATGGGCATCATCGCCCTGGACGCCTTCGCCCTGGTCCAGATCATGTCGGTGAACATGGGTGGTCCCGACGGGGCCACGGACGTCATGCCGCTGAGGCTCTATCAGACGGCCTTCCGAGACAGTCAGTTTGGATACGCGTCCGCGATGGGCATCGCGATGCTCATTGTCACGATGACGTTCGCACTGCTCACCATGCGCTTCGCGCGGCGTGAGCGGATCGAGTACTAGGGGTACAGCGGATGACGACCGAAGAAATCGATGTGGTGGCGAAGCGGGAGCCCACGCCCGCCCCGGTCACCAAGACGCTGGGCCCGTCCAACGGCAGTAAGACCGAGGGCGGTGTGCTGAATGTCTTCTCGCACGGCATCCTCATCCTCTGGGGGCTGATGGTAGGCGTGCCCCTGCTGTGGGTGCTGTGGAGCGCCTTCAAGGACAGCAACGGCATTCTGACCGACCCCTGGGGTCTACCCACCTCCCTGCGCTGGGAGAACTGGGCCAACGCGTGGGACGACGCGAACATGGGCCAGTACTTCATCAACACCACGATCGTCGTCGGCGGCTCGGTCGTCGGCACGATGGTGCTCGGCTCCATGGCCGCCTATGTGCTGGCGCGGTTCACCTTCCCCGGCAACAGGTTTATCTACTACCTGTTTGTCGCGGGCATGTCGTTCCCCGTCTTCATGCTGGTCATCCCGCTCTTCTTTGTGATGCGGGACTTCCCCGGCAGCACACTGCTGGCGACGTACCACGGACTGATCCTGGTCTACATCGCCTACTCGCTGCCGTTCACCGTCTTCTTCATGACGTCGTTCTTCCGCAGCCTGCCGTCCTCGGTGGCGGAGGCAGCGATGATCGACGGAGCCTCGCACACGAGGACGTTCTTCCAGGTCATGCTGCCGATGGCCAAGCCCGGTCTGATCAGCATCGGCATCTTCAACTTCCTGGGTCAGTGGAATCAGTATCTGCTGCCCATGGTCCTCAACCAGGAGGAGGACAAATACGTCCTCACCCAGGGCCTGGCGATGATCGCGCTCCAGCAGGGATATGAGAACGACTGGGGCGCGCTGATGGCGGGCATGATGATCGCCATGCTCCCGGTGCTCGCCGTCTACACGATCTTCCAGCGGCAGGTCCAGTCGGGCCTCACCGCGGGTGCGATCAAGTAGCGCTCGGCCGCCCGGTCGGGCCGTGACGCTCCTCGTCTCGTCGACGCTCCTCATACCGGTCTGAGTCGTCCTCGTGTCCCACGGTGAGCACCGTGGGACCCACGGCCCAGGGACCGACCGGACGATGTGGAAGCCGAAGGCCCCGGTGGATTCTCCTCCGCCGGGGCCTTCGACGTACCGTGATGCGGAAGTCTTGACGTGACGACTGCTCCCGCAGTGAGCTTGGGCTTCACTAGTTGAAGGACATCAGCGAAGCCCCTCAGCGCTCTCCCGGCCGATGGTCCGGTCGGGAGGCCCCTCGGCGGACAGGAGTGGATCAAGCCCATGGAGACTCCGGGATCGCAGACCTCTCTGCACCGGGCCAACCGCGAACGCGTGGTGCGAGCCGTCCGTATGGCGGGTTCCCTCACCCAGGCTGAGATCGCCCGCGGCACCGGACTCTCGGCCGCCACCGTCTCCAACATCGTCCGGGAACTGAAGGACAGCGGAACCGTCGAGGTCACACCCACCTCCGCGGGTGGCCGCCGAGCACGGAGCATCTCGCTCAGCGCCGATGCGGGCATCGTCATCGGCCTTGACTTCGGGCACGACCGGTTGCGCGCCGCGGTCGCCAACCTCGCCCGCCAGATCCTCGCCGAGGAGTCCTGGCCGCTCGCCTCCGACACCTCCGCCGACGAGGGCATTGACCGAGCGGAGGAGCTGGTCAACCGGCTGATCGCGACCATCGGAGCGGACCGGCGGAAGCTCGTGGGGGTGGGCCTTGCCGTGCCCGCGCCCGTGGACGCCCAGTCAGGTGTCCTCGGACCCACCTCCATGCTTCCCGGTTGGAGCGGCACGGATCCTGGCGCTGAGCTGTCCCGCCGGCTCGGCGTTCCCGTCCACACCGACAACGACGCCAATCTGGGCGCGTTGGGCGAGCTGGTCTGGGGCGGCCGAGGCGTACGGGACCTCGCCTACATCAAGGTCGCCGGCGGGGTGGGCGCGGGACTGGTGATGGACGGCCGGATCTATCGCGGCCCGGGCGGTACGGCGGGTGAGATCGGGCACATCACCCTGGACGAATCCGGGCCCGTCTGCCGCTGCGGCAACCGTGGCTGTCTGGAGACCTTCGCCGCCGAACGCTATCTGCTGCCCCTGCTCACGCCCAGCCATGGACCGGATCTCACCGTGGAGCGCGTGGTGCGGCTCGCACGCGACGGCGACCCCGGCTGCCGCCGGGTCATCGCCGATGTGGGCCGCCATGTCGGCAGCGGCGTGGCCAGCCTCTGCAATCTGCTCAATCCCAGCCTGGTCGTCCTCGGCGGGGCCATCGCCGAGGCCGGGGACCTGGTCCTCGCACCCATCCGGGAGTCCTTGTCGCGGTATGCGCTGCCGAGCGCCGCCGATCAGCTCACGGTCGCTTCCGCGGCCCTGGGGGCGCGGGCCGAGGTGCTGGGCGCGCTCGCCCTGGTGCTGAGCGAGATGGGCGACTCGGACCTCCTCGACGGGGTCCGACCGCTCGGTTCCTCCTGACGCGGCCCAACGGGGCCAGTCAGATGACTGCGTTCACTCACGGAATCATGGCAGCGTTGTCATCGCTGGGAGTGTTCAACCCTTGACGTTGGATAGCGGGTCCGGCGTACTTCTCGACCGGCCCCTGCGGTCCTCGGCAGTCCTGTCGGCGGACCAGGCAGGGCAGTGGGCACCGGGGCTGAGGAGGAGTGGAGGCCGCGGTAGTGCCGCAACGGCATGGGAACCGTTCGGCCGCCAAGAGCGTGGACACCCTCAGGGGGCGTGGAGACGCAACGCCGCGCCGCAGCCGTACGCCGCGCTCCCCACCGTAGTTCGGCGACAGCATCAGAAGCCCTGCATTGCCACGGACCGGAGTGGGTATCCGCCATTGGCGTGATGCAGAACCCACCGCCCGATGACCAAGGCCGGGCGCGGAACATTAGACTCGGTCAAATCGGCACTTCCGGCCGGTTCGATACGCAACGCTCGACCAGCTCAATACGCAAGGAGGCACGGGTGGCACTGCTTACCCGTATCAAGGGACCGCGCGATCTGGACCGGCTCAACCCGGAGCAGCTGGATCAGCTGGCCGAAGAGATCCGGACGTTCCTCGTGGACGCCGTTTCCAAGACCGGAGGCCACCTAGGTCCCAACCTCGGCGTGGTCGAGCTGACCATCGCCCTGCACCGCGTCTTCGACTCCCCGAAGGACAAGGTCCTCTGGGACACCGGACACCAGAGCTATGTGCACAAACTGCTCACCGGTCGCCATGACTTCTCCCGGCTGAAGATGAAGGGCGGTCTCTCCGGCTACCCGGCACGGGCGGAGTCCGACCACGACATCATCGAGAACTCCCACGCCTCCACGGTCCTCGGCTGGGCCGATGGCCTCGCCAAGGCCAATGAGGTGCGCAAGCAGGACGACCATGTGGTCGCGGTCATCGGCGACGGCGCCCTCACCGGCGGTATGGCCTGGGAGGCGCTGAACAACATCGCCGCCGCCAAGGACCGCCCGCTGGTCATCGTCGTCAATGACAACGAGCGCTCCTACGCTCCGACCATCGGCGGCCTCGCCAACCACCTGGCCACCCTGCGCACCACCGACGGGTATGAGCGCTTCCTGGCCCGGGGCAAGGACATCCTGGGCCGCACCCCCGTCGTCGGCAAGCCGCTCTACGAGACGCTGCACGGCGCGAAGAAGGGCCTCAAGGACTTCATCGCACCGCAGGGCATGTTCGAGGACCTCGGGCTGAAGTACGTCGGCCCCATCGACGGCCATGACATCGAAGCCCTGGAATCCGCGCTCGTCCGCGCCAAGCGCTTCGGCGGCCCGGTCATCGTCCACTGCCTCACCGAGAAGGGCCGTGGCTACCAGCCCGCCCTTCAGGACGAGGCGGACCGCTTCCACGCGGTTGGCAAGATCCACCCCGATACGGGGCTGCCCATCGCCAGCTCCGGTCTTGACTGGACCTCCGTCTTCGGCGAGGAGATGGTCAAGCTCGGCGAGGAGCGCGACGACATCGTGGCGATCACCGCCGCCATGCTCCAGCCCGTGGGTCTCGAAAAGTTCGCCAAGGCGTTCCCCGACCGGGTCTATGACGTCGGCATCGCCGAGCAGCACGCGGCGGTCTCCGCGGCCGGTCTGGCGACCGGTGGCGTCCACCCCGTCTTCGCGGTCTACGCCACCTTCCTCAACCGCGCCTTCGACCAGGTGCTGATGGACGTGGCCCTGCACAAGTGCGGAGTGACCTTCGTCCTGGACCGCGCAGGGGTCACCGGCACCGACGGCGCGTCCCACAACGGTATGTGGGACATGTCGCTCCTTCAGATCGTCCCCGGTCTACGGCTCGCCGCCCCGCGTGACGCCGATCAGGTCCGCGCCCAACTGCGTGAGGCCGTCGCCGTCGACGACGCCCCGACCGTGGTGCGCTTCTCCAAGGGCGCGGTCGGCCCGGCGGTCAAGGCCGTCGGCCGCATCGGCGGCATGGACGTACTGCGCCACGCCGGTACGGAGCACTCCGAGCGCCCCGACGTCCTGCTGGTTTCGGTGGGCGCGCTCGCCCCGATGTGTCTGGAGATCGCCGACCTGCTGGACAAGCAGGGCATCTCCACCACCGTCGTCGACCCGCGTTGGGTCAAGCCGGTGGATGAGGCGCTCGCCCCGCTCGCCGAGCGACACCAGGTGGTCGTCACGGTCGAGGACAACATTCGGGTGGGCGGTGTGGGCTCCGCGGTCGCGCAGGCGCTGCGCGACGCGGGCGTGGACGTACCGCTGCGCGACTTCGGCATTCCGCCGCGGTTCCTCGACCATGCCACCCGCAAGGAGGTGATGGCGGAGATCGGTCTCACCGCGCCCGACATCGCCCGGCAGGTCACCGGCCTGGTCAGCAGGCTCGACGGCCGCTTCGCCGATGAGCCGAGCTCGACGGGCGAGGCAGTGGAGCCGGTGCGCGACTGACGGATTCCGCGCTACCGCCCGAGGGCGTGTGCGTGGCGATGGGCCGGGAGGTCACCCTGGACGGGTGGTCCTTCCGGCCCATTCGCGTGAACTCCACCCAAACGGCCGCCTGTGTGCCATCGACCGTCCCGATCATGACGGGACGACGAGCGCGGAGGTGCACGGTGAGCACACACACAGACCCCCCAGGCCGAACGGGTGTCTTCCGAACCAAGGGCATCGAGCAGTCCATCCGCGACACAGAGGAGCCGGAGCACGCGCTCAGCAGATCGCTGTCCGCGCTCGACCTCACCGTCTTCGGGGTCGGTGTCATCATCGGCACCGGTATTTTCGTTCTCACCGGCGCGGTGGCCAAGCAGAACGCGGGACCCGCCACGGCCATCGCCTTCGCCGTGGCGGGAGTGGTCTGCGCCCTCGCGGCCCTGTGCTACGCGGAGTTCGCGTCCACCGTCCCGGTGGCCGGCTCGGCGTACACCTTCGCCTTCGCCTCCCTCGGCGAGCTTCCCGCCTGGATCATCGGCTGGGACCTGGTGCTGGAGTTCGCGCTGGGTACGGCGGTGGTGGCCGTCGGCTGGTCCGGCTATGTCCGCTCACTCCTGGACAATGTGGGCTGGCAGCTGCCCGACGCTCTTTCCGGTACGAATCACACCTTCGGTTTCGCCTTCGATCTGCTGGCCTTTCTGCTGGTCCTGGTGCTCACCGGCGTCCTCGTCCTCGGGATGAAGCTCTCCGCCCGGGTCACCACGGTGGTCGTGGCCATCAAGGTCGGGGTCGTCCTGCTGGTCATCGTCGCCGGTGCCTTCTTCATCAAGGTGTCGAACTACAGCCCCTTCATCCCCCCGGCGGTGAAGACGGAAGGTGCTTCAGGTCTGCAAGAGCCCCTCATCCAAGTGCTGTTCGGCTACGCGCCCACCAACTTCGGCGTGTTGGGCATCTTCACCGCCGCGTCGGTGGTCTTCTTCGCCTTCATCGGCTTCGATGTGGTGGCGACCGCCGCCGAGGAGACCAAACTGCCGCAGCGGGACATGCCCCGGGGCATCCTCGGCTCCCTCGTCATCTGCACGACGTTGTACGTGGCGGTCTCGATCGTCGTCACCGGAATGCAGCACTACAGCGAGCTCTCCATCGACGCGCCGCTGGCCGACGCCTTCAAGGCGACCGGCCACCCCTGGTACGCGGGAGTCATCAGCTTCGGTGCCGCCGTCGGCCTCACCACCGTCTGCATGATCCTGCTGCTCGGCCAGACCCGGGTGTTCTTCGCCATGAGCCGCGACGGGCTGCTCCCGCGCTTCTTCTCCCGGGTGCACCCGCGGTACCGGACGCCGTACCGCGCCACGGTTCTGCTCGGTGTGGTGATCGCGATCATCGCGGGCTTCACCAGCATCGAGGAACTGGCGACCCTGGTGAACATCGGCACGCTCTTCGCCTTTGTCGTGGTCGCGATCGGTGTGGTCATCCTGCGCCGTACCCGCCCCGATCTGCCCCGTGCCTTCCGCACCCCACTGGTGCCCTGGCTGCCGATCGCCTCGGTGGCGGCCTCCGTCTGGCTGATGCTCAACCTGCCCACCGAGACCTGGCTGCGCTTTGGCATCTGGATGGTGCTGGGCGTGCTCGTCTACTTCTGGTACGGACGGCGACACAGCAGGCTCGACCCCCACCAGATCGCCAGCGCCGACTCCCCGTCGGACGAGGTGCGGTAGACCGCTGACACCGCTGACACCGCTGATACCGCGGGCGAGTCGGCGGGCCGGAGTCGCACGAGGACTGATGTGCGCGGCCGTCGCGTCGGGCCCGAGCCGGTGGCCTACTCCGACTCGGAGCCGTACACCGTTCTGGGGCCCACGGTCTGGGCGCCCATCTGGGTCACTCGCTGACGAAGCCCGCGGTCTGCCGTGACGACCACACAGGGCCGGTCACGGGCTTCGGCGGCCAACTGCACGATGTGGTCGTCCCCGCTGCCCGGAGCCTCGGACACCCGAACCCCGGGCACCGATTCCACTCCGCGTGCCGCGCCCTCCACCACCAGCACGATCTCCAACTCGCCGGGGATTCCCGGAATACCGGCGTCTGCGTGCCCGGCAAGCCGGTCCCGAAGGCGTTCGGAGGCTCCGCGCCTGTCGCGCCACCAACCGTCGGGGACCGATCCCACGACATTGGCGCTGTCCACGATCAACAGGGTCAGGGGCTGGTGCGCCATCAGCCGCGCGCCCGGTCGGCGGTCACGGTGTTCATTGCCTTCACTGCGCTTGTCGCCCGTCGCTCGTTCGTCCCTGGCCGGTCGCTGAACTGCCCCTCACCAGAACGTATTCCGTGGATGGCCGCGAGTCGATGGCTACGCGGCCGTGGCGGCTCGGGTTCGGTGTTCTCCTCACCGACGGTGTCAAGGACCGGGTGGGTGCGGTGGACAGGACGTGTCCTTGGGACGGCGGATGCCTGGCCGGGCCCTCCTCGTGAGGAACGGGCCGTGAGCGCAGGGGCCATCGCGATGGTGAACGTGATCGCCATCGCGATCATCGTTGTTGCAATCGTTACGGTCTCGGCCCGGTTGACCATCATTGTTGGATAAAGATAGCCGAGTGCTGACCGCCCCCACCGCCGGTCGACGACGATCTCGTAGCCCTTTCTGTGGCCCTTCCCGCAGCCGGTGCCCGTGGTGTCGTGCCGCCCACCACGGGAGGCCGCCCCACGCGCGTCGAAAAAGCGTGGCCGATGGCGTGCCGGTCGCCACCGCTGGGCCTTGCGGAACGCCCAGCGCCCCTGACCTGACCATTTCCCGGGCCGGGGAGCGACCGGCCCGGGAACAACGGGTCCCACCCGCCTGGCGGGGCCGTAGAGCCCCTCTGGGCGGATCATGACGTTGGGCCCCGGCCCGGACGATCGACGCCGTCACCGTGGCGCACAGCGGTTACCGGGTATCTCGGGTCCTACGACGGAAGACGACGAAGGGGCTGTCCGGGAAACCCGGACAGCCCCTTGGTGGTCACACCGTGCGTCAGACGGGGACGCTCGCCACACCCGGGGCCAGGAACGGCTTGCCGTTGACCCGCTGGGAGACGCCCTCACGGTCCAGATACGGCGTGACGCCGCCCAGATGGAACGGCCAGCCCGCGCCCGTGATCAGACAGAGGTCGATGTCCTGGGCCTCCGCCACCACGCCTTCCTGAAGCATCAGCCCGATCTCCTGAGCCACCGCGTCCAGCACCCGGGCCCTGGTCTGCTCATCGGTCAGCACCACATCGCCCTGGACCAGCAGCGCCGCGACCTCGGGGTCCAACTCCGGCTTCCCGGAGTCGTACACATAGAAGCCACGCTTCCCGGCCTTGACGACCGCCTGGAGATTGGGGGAGACCGTAAAGCGCTCGGGGAAGGCCCGGTTGAGGGTCTCGGACACATGCAGCCCGATCGCCGGACCCACCAACTCCAGTAGCACCAGCGGTGACATCGGCAGCCCGAGCGGCTCCACGGCCTTCTCCGCCACGGCGACCGGGGTGCCCTCGTCGATGACGTTCTGGATCTCGCCCATGAAGCGCGTCAGGATGCGGTTCACCACGAACGCCGGAGCGTCCTTGACCAGGACCGCGGTCTTCTTCAGCTTCTTGGCCACCCCGAAGGCCGTCGCCAGCGCGGCATCGTCGGTCTGCTCGCCGCGCACGATCTCCAGCAGCGGCAGGATCGCCACCGGGTTGAAGAAGTGGAAACCGACGACCCGCTCGGGATGCTTGAGCTTGGACGCCATCTCGGACACCGAGAGCGAGGAGGTGTTGGTGGCGAGGATGGCGTGGGCCGGGGCGACCGCCTCCACCTCGGCGAACACCTGCTGCTTGACGCCCATCTCCTCGAAGACGGCCTCGATGACGAAGTCGGCGTCAGCGAAGCCCTCGGCCTTGTCCAGCACACCGGTGACCAGGGCCTTGAGCCGATTGGCCCGGTCCTGGTTGATGCGCCCCTTGCCCAGCAACTTGTCGATCTCCGCGTGGACATAGCCCACACCCCTGTCGATCCGCTCCTGGTCGATATCGGTGAGCACCACCGGTACCTCAAGCCGGCGCAGGAAGAGCAGTGCCAACTGCGAGGCCATCAGACCCGCGCCGACCACACCGACCTTGGTGACCGGGCGGGCCAGCGCCCGGTCCGGAGCGCCGACCGGGCGCTTGGCCCGCTTCTGCACCAGATTGAAGGCGTAGATACCGCTGCGCAGCTCGCCCCCCATGATCAGATCGGCCAGCGCCCGGTCCTCAGCGTCGAAACCGGCCTGGAAGTCACCGTTCTTGGCGGCGGCGATGATGTCCAGGGCCCGGTAGGCGGCCGGGGCCGCGCCATGCACCTTGGAGTCGGCGATGAAGCGCCCGCGGGCCACCGCCGCGTCCCATGCCTCGCCACGGTCGATCTCGGCCCGCCCCACGACGATCTCGCCCTTGAGGACGGCGGCGGTCCAGGAGAGCGACTGCTCCAGGAAGTCCGCGCCCTCGAAGATCGCGTCGGCGATGCCGAGTTCGAAGACCTGGGCACCCTTCAACTGGCGGTTCTGGTTGAGCGAGTTCTCGATGATCACCGTCACCGCGCGGTCCGCGCCGATCAGGTTCGGCAGCAGGGTGCAGCCGCCCCAGCCGGGCACCAGCCCGAGGAAGACCTCGGGCAGCGAGAAGGCGGGCAGGGCGCTGGAGACCGTACGGTACGAGCAGTGCAGCCCGACCTCGACACCGCCACCCATCGCCGCGCCGTTGTAGTACGCGAACGTGGGCACCGCGAGCGCGGAGAGCCGTTTGAAGACATCGTGGCCGCCCAAGCCGATCGCGAGCGCGTCCGAGTGGTTCCTCAGCAGCTCAACGCCCTTGAGATCGGCGCCGACCGCGAAGATGAACGGCTTGCCGGTGAGACCGACACCCACGATCGAGCCCTCGGACGCCTCCCGCTCGACCTGGTCGATCGCCGCGCTCAGCCGGGCCAGGGACTGCGGCCCGAACGTGGTCGGCTTGGTGTGGTCAAGCCCGTTGTCCAGGGTGATCAGCGCGAACCGGCCCACGCCGAAGGGCAGATCGAGATGGCGCACATGCGCGCTGGTGACAACCTCGTCCGGGAACAGTTCGGCTGCTCCCGTCAGCAGTTCAGCGGTACTCACTTGTCGCCTCCGTCGAAGTGCGGGTTCTCCCAGATGACCGATGCGCCCATGCCGAAGCCGACGCACATGGTGGTCAGGCCGTAGCGGACCTGCGGCTGCTCCTCGAACTGGCTGGCCAGCTGGGTCATCAGCCGGACACCGGAGGACGCCAGCGGGTGGCCGAAGGCGATGGCGCCGCCGTACTGGTTGACGCGAGCGTCGTCATCGGCGATGCCGTAGTGCTCCAGGAAGGCCAACACCTGGACGGCGAACGCCTCATTGATCTCGAAAAGGCCGATATCGCCGATCGAAAGGCCGGCCTTGGCCAGCGCCTTCTCGGTCGCCGGGATCGGGCCGTACCCCATGACCTCGGGCTCGACTCCCGTGTACGCGAAGGAGACCAGCCGCATCTTCACCGGCAGACCGTGCTCACGGGCGAAGTCCTCGGCGGCGATCAATGACGCGGTGGCACCGTCGTTGAGACCTGCGGCGTTGCCCGCGGTGACCCGGCCGTGCGGCCGGAACGGGGTCTTCAGCGTGGCGAGGTTCGCCAGCGTGGTGCCCGGGCGCATCGGCTCGTCCGCGGTGGACAGACCCCAGCCGGTCTCACCGCCCGCGGGGTCGGTGCGGCGCACCGAGATGGGCACCAGGTCCTGCTGGATCCTTCCGTTGGCGTACGCCTTCGCGGCCTTCTCCTGCGAACGCACCGCGTACTCATCGGCGCGCAGCTTGGTGATGGTCGGGTAGCGGTCGTGCAGGTTCTCCGCGGTCATGCCCATGAACAGGGCCGACTCATCGACGAGCTTCTCGCTCACGAACCGCGGGTTGGGGTCGACCCCTTCGCCCATCGGGTGGCGCCCCATGTGCTCCACGCCGCCCGCCAGGACCACGTCGTACGCGCCGAAGGCGATGGCGCCCGCGGTGGTGGTGACGGCGGTCATCGCGCCCGCGCACATACGGTCGATGGAGTACCCGGGTACGGACTGCGGCAGCCCGGCGAGGATGCCGGCGGTACGCCCGAGGGTGAGTCCCTGGTCGCCGATCTGCGTGGTGGCGGCGATGGCCACCTCGTCGATGCGGGCCGGGTCGAGGCCGGGATTGCGGCGCAGCAGTTCTCGGATGGCCTTCACGACAAGATCGTCGGCCCGGGTCTCGTGGTAGATGCCCTTCGGGCCCGCCTTGCCGAACGGGGTGCGGACGCCGTCGACGAAGACGACGTCCCTGACGGTACGAGGCACGTTGGCTCTCCTCCAGGGTGCGGATGGCACTGCTGCGGGACGCGGCTGAGCGCGCGCTTTCCTGAGGCCATGCTACTTGTGAGTAACCATCGTGCCCAGTCCCATCGCGGTGAGCGGTCAAGGTCACAGCGGAGCGGGTCCGCCGCACACCGGTGCGCGGGGCCACCGGCCCGGGCCGTCGGAACGCGGCGAGACCCATCGCCCGATGGGAAGCCGGGGACCGGACCTGGGCGTGTCCGGGGCGGGAACCGCGGGTCAGGGAGCGGCCCCGGAGCCGGTGCGCCAAGCGTGGGAACGATCCTGGCCACCGTGTCGGTACGCCGGGGGAGAGCCGGGCGGGTGGGCGTCGCCGCGTTCCCGGCAGCGCTGGGAACCCCGCTGAAGCCATGGGTCCGCAGCCCGTACGTCGGCCAAGCCGATTCCCCGGGGCGGCGGCCGGTGTCGGCGTGTCATCGACCGCCCTACCCGGCCGGTCAGCGCTCGGCACCCGGCCCGCTTCTCCCGCGGACCGGGCGGCGGCCCCTGCTGCGGGGCCCGGGGTCAGTCCGTCGCTGCGACCGCTTCGGACAGCAGCGGGGCCACCAACTCGATCTGCCAGGGGCGCGCACCCAGTTCCGCCAGCGCCTCGGCGACACCCTCGGTGGACGGGTCGGCCGGCGGCTCCCAGCAGACCCTGCGGACCGTGTCCGGGGTGATCAGGTTCTCCTGCGGCAGATTCAACTCCTCCGCCAGCGCCGACACCGCCGAGCGCGCGGCCGAGAGCCGTGCCGCCGCGGCCGGGTCCTTGTCCGCCCAGGAGCGAGGCGGTGGCGGTCCGTTCAGCGGCTGGCCCGGCTGGGGCAGCTCCGCATCCGGGAGCGCCTTCGCCCGGTCGACCGCCGCCTGCCACTGATCCAGCTGCCGCCGGCCCATCCGGTGGCCGAAGCCGGCCAGCGCGGTCAGCGCCTGCACGTTCGCCGGGACCGACAGCGCGGCCTCGATGATCGCGTTGTCGCTCAGGACCTTGCCCGGTGACACGTCGCGCCGCTGCGCGACCCGGTCACGGGCCGTCCACAGCTCCCGTACGACGGCCATCTGACGGCGTCGACGTACCTTGTGCATTCCTGAGGTGCGCCGCCAGGGGTCCTTGCGCGGGGGAGCGGGCGGGGCGCTGGCGATGGCGTCGAACTCCTGGTGGGCCCAGTCCAGTTTGCCCTGGCGGTCCAGTTCCTTCTCCAGCGCGTCCCGGAGGTCGATGAGCAGTTCCACATCGAGTGCCGCATACCGCAGCCAGGGCTCGGGCAGTGGCCTGGTGGACCAGTCGACCGCCGAGTGCCCCTTCTCCAAGGCGTATCCGAGGACCGATTCGACCATTGCCCCGAGCCCCACCCTCGGGAACCCGGCGAGGCGCCCGGCCAGCTCGGTGTCGAAGAGGCGGGAGGGCACCATGCCTATGTCCCGCAGGCAGGGCAGGTCCTGGGTGGCGGCGTGGAGGATCCACTCCGTATCGGCGAGGGCTTCGCCGAGGCTGGAGAGGTCCGGGCAGCCGACGGGATCGATCAGGGCGCTGCCCGCGCCCTCTCGGCGCAGCTGTACGAGGTAGGCCCGCTGGCCGTAGCGGTAGCCCGATGCGCGCTCGGCATCGACGGCCACGGGTCCGCTGCCGGCGGCGAAGGCGGCGATCACCTCGGCGAGCGCAGCGTCATCCGTGACCACCGGAGGAATGCCCTCACGGGGTTCCAGAAGGGGGATAGGAGGTACTTCGGCTGCGACGCCGGCGTCCGGGGGAGCGCCCCCGGCGGTTCGCAGTGCGGTCTCTGCTGCGGGGTCATGGGCGTCGGTCACGTGTCAAGGGTATCTGTCAGCGGAGCGCGCCTGTCGACGTAACGTTCCGTCGACAGGCGCGGACGAGGTCGCGGATGGGTGGCTGAGCGGTCAGTGGATGATGCCCGTGCGCAGGGCCACCGCCACCATTCCGGCCCGGTCGCCCGTGCCGAGCTTGCGTGCGATGCGGGCGAGATGGCTTTTCACGGTGAGGGCGGAGAGTCCCATGGAGACCCCGATCGCCTTGTTGGACTGGCCCTCGGCGACCAACCTGAGCACCTCGACCTCGCGCCCTGATAGCTCACGGTAACCGCCCGGGTGGCTCGGAGCACCCGGGGGGCGGCGGTGGCCGAGACGGGACGCTGCGGCGCCGATGGGGGCGGCGCCAGGTCGGGTCGGGTGCCCGATGTTGGTTCGGGTGCCAGTGACGACATAGCCCTTGACGCCGCCCGCGAGTGCGTTGCGTACGGCGCCGATGTCATCGGCCGCGGAGAGGGCGAGGCCATTGGGCCAGCCCGCTGCGCGGGTCTCGGACAGAAGAGTCAGCCCGGAACCGTCGGGCAGGTGGACGTCGGCAACACAGATGTCGCGTGGGTTGCCAACGCGGGGACGCGCCTCCGCGATGGACGACGCCTCGATCACGTCACGCACACCGAGCGCCCACAGATGGCGGGTCACGGTGGAGCGGACGCGCGGGTCGGCCACGACGACCATGGCCGTCGGTTTGTTTGGGCGGTAGGCGACCAGGCTTGCGGGCTGCTCAAGTAGAACGGACACCAGGCCTCCTGGGGAAGGTGCGGGACGGGCCGGCTCGGGGATGAAGCCGGGGCGAACCGTGCAGTTAGGGTCACTGACCTCTTCGGCACCAAAGCCGGCCGCCTTTAGAGAATGATCACGATTTGGTGAGTAACAATTGGTGCAATTAGGACGGGTGATCGATCATCCTACGAATGAGCTGACGGGTTGTTACCCGTGGGGCTATCGCTGATGAGGGGCGTTCTGGGGCCGATGGAACCGCCCGGGAGGGTGTGCCGGGAGAGGTGGGTTCCGCGGGTGAGCGGTCGCAGCCTGTGACGGTCCGGATCGACTCCGGGCCCGGCTCATGCCGTGGGGCGCGGCGGCCCTATCGGCTGACGCAGTGTCGAGCCGGCCGCGGTCGGCCGGCTCGGCTGAGCTGACCGTACCGTCTTTTGCCGCTCGCCTTCTGCCGCTCGCCAGGACGCCCGGCTGGGAAGGCCGCCGGCCGTGGTGCGTCGCGCGGAGCGGACGCTTCGAAGGGTGCGCCGATGCCGGCCGGCCCGCCCGGGTGCGGTCGGACGCCGGGTGCCCCGCGTCGACGCGGACCAGGTGACGGGGGTGGCCGCCCGGTGAGGGCCCCGGTGGCGATCGCGGCCCTCGGGGGCGGTGCGAGGAGGTGCCAGCCCAGGTGCCCGGTCCTGGATGGCGTCCATCGCGGGTCGCTGGCGCCCGGCGCGGTCCGGCGGATGGGTGTCGGACGGGTGGTCGCCCAGCGGGCCGGGCCGGACGGTCGCAGGGGTGTGGGCGGATGCCGGCGGGCGCCAGTCGTGACCTCGCCGTGGGCTCCTGGCGAGGTCGGGGTGTGCGGCCTCGACAGCGGACCGCTCGCCCTCGTCACTCTGCGTGGCGAAGGCGCGTGATGCGGCTCCCTGTCGTCGGTCGATCTCATCGGAGGCATCTGGAGCGAGCCGCTACACCGCCCCTGAGCGGGGCGGGTCAGCGGTGCCAGGGCGCGGGGTCGGCAGAGGTCATCGGTGCTGCGGGCCCCGACGCTGCGGCAGCGACACCACGCCGGCCCCGGTGTCCGCGGAGCTGGCCGCGGCGGGCGGCAGCCCCGCGATCTGGCAGAGCAGATCGCACCAGGCCGCGAGGTGCGCCGCCGTATCGGGAACGCCGTCTCGGCCCTCCCGGGGCGTCCAGGACGCCCGGATCTCGATCTGGGTCGCGGGCCGACGCTCGGAGAGCCCGCCGAAGTAGTGGGACCCCGCGCGGGTCACCGTTCCGCTCGGTTGGCCGTAGGACAGTCCACGAGCCTCCATCGCCCCCGTCAGCCAGGACCAGGACACCTCGGGCAGCAGCGGATCGGCCGCCATCTCCGGCTCCAGCTCGGCCCGCAGCAAGGTCACCAGCCGAAAGGTGCCCTGCCACGCGTCATGCCCGGCGGGATCGTGCAGCAGCACCAGCCGTCCGTCCGCGAGATCCTCCTCGTCCTCCACGATCGCCGCTTCCAGCGCGTACGCGTAGGGCGCGAGCCGCTTGGGCGGTGGGGTGGGGTCTACCTCGATCCCGGGCCGCAGCCGTGCGGTCTGGAGCGCTTCGACCGCGAGTTGAAACGCGCGCGGTACGGCGTTCTGCGGGCTGTCCTCACCACTGTCCTTGCCGTCCCTGCCGTCCCTGCCGTCCCTGCCGTCCTCGCCGTCTCCGGTGGTGCCCTTTTTTCCGGAATGAGCGTGATGTGGTTGATCAGACTGGTCAGAATGATCGGAATAACGTCCCTGAGCCGCGGCCATGCGGGGAAGAGTAGGCGGAACGGGCCCTGTGCGCAGGGAAGGACACCCGGGGCGGCGCAGCCACTTCCACCCGGCGTGCGAAGATTTGGGGCGTGAGCGTCAATGACCGCCCCACGGGCCAGCAGCCGAAGCCGTACGAATCCGCCTTCCTCAAGGCGTGTAGGCGGGAGCCCGTCCCGCACACCCCGGTCTGGTTTATGCGGCAGGCCGGCCGTTCCCTGCCCGAGTACCTGAAGGTGCGCGAGGGCACGGCGATGCTGGAATCGTGTATGCGCCCCGAGTTGGTCACCGAGATCACGCTCCAGCCGGTGCGTCGGCACCACGTGGACGCCGCGATCTACTTCAGCGACATCGTGGTCCCGCTCAAGGCGATCGGTCTGGACCTCGACATCAAGCCCGGTGTCGGACCGGTGGTCGCCGAGCCGATCCGCACCCGCGCCGACCTCGCCCGGCTCAGGGACCTCACCCCCGAGGACGTCTGGTACGTGACCGAGGCGATCGGTCTGTTGACCGCCGAGCTCGGTACGACCCCGCTCATCGGGTTCGCGGGCGCTCCCTTCACCCTCGCGAGCTATCTCGTGGAGGGCGGCCCCTCGCGCAACCACGAGCACACCAAGGCCCTGATGTACGGGGACCCGCAGCTGTGGGCCGACCTGTTGGACCGCCTCGCCGAGATCACCTCGATGTTCCTGAAGGTGCAGATCGAGGCCGGGGCAAGCGCGGTCCAGCTCTTTGACTCCTGGGTCGGCGCGCTCGCCCCGGCGGACTACCGACGCTCGGTGATGCCCGCTTCGACCAAGGTCTTTGACTCCGTCGCCTCCTACGGGGTGCCCCGTATCCACTTCGGTGTCGGGACGGGCGAACTGCTGGGCCTGATGGGCGAGGCGGGCGCTGATGTGGTCGGTGTCGACTGGCGTGTTCCGCTGGACGAAGCCGCCCGTCGGGTCGGTCCCGGCAAGGCGCTCCAGGGCAATCTCGACCCCGCGGTGCTGTTCTCCACCCCGGAGGCGGTGGAGGCCAAGACCCGCGAGGTGCTCGACGCGGCGGCCGGACTTGAGGGCCATATCTTCAACCTGGGCCATGGGGTGCTGCCGACGACCGACCCGGACGCGCTGACGCGTCTGGTGGCGTCCGTCCACGAGCAGACGGTTCGCTGAACCGCTCGCTGTCGTACGGTCGTTGAGTCCGCCCGGCCGCCGCGAAGGCCGGGCGGTTCCACAACGGCCCGCGGTGTGCCGCTGCCGTGGCGCCGGCTCCCGTCGGCGACGGGCGTCTCAGCTCGCCCGTACCGCCGCGGCCACCTTTCGGGCGGCCACCAGCACCGGGTCCCACACCGGGGAGAACGGCGGCGCGTATCCCAGATCCAGGGCCGTCATCTGCTCCGCGGTCATGCCCGCTGTCAGTGCCACCGCCGCGATGTCCACGCGCTTGGCCGCGCCTTCCCGACCGACGATCTGTACGCCCAGAAGTCGGCCCGTACGGCGTTCGGCGATCATCTTCACCGTCATCAGCGCCGCTTTCGGGTAGTAGCCGGCCCGACTGGTGGACTCGATCTTCGCCGTGACGTACTGGAGGCCGACCGCCGCCGCCTCCCGCTCGCGCAGGCCGGTCCGGGCGATCTCCAGCTCGCAGACCTTGCTGACCGCCGTTCCCACCACACCGGGGAAGGTGCCGTAACCCCCACCCACATTCGAGCCGATGATCTGACCGTGCTTGTTGGCGTGGGTGCCCAGCGGCACATGGCGCTCCCGGCCCGAGACCAGGTCGAGCACCTCGACGCAGTCCCCGCCCGCCCAGATGTCGTCGTGGCCGCGCACCCGCATGGACAGGTCCGTGAGCAGACCGCCGTACTCGCCCAGTGGCAGCCCGGCCGCCCGGGCCAGCGTCGTCTCCGGCTCCACGCCCATCCCCAGGATCACCACATCCGCCGGGTACAAGCCGTCTCGGGTGGCGACCGCCCGCGCCCGGCCGTCCGTGCCGGTACGGATCTCGGTCACCTCGGCGCGGTTCACGGTGGTGATGCCCAGACCGTCCATGGCCTGGTGGACCAGCCACCCCATGTCCGGGTCGAGCGTCGCCATCGGCTGCTCACCCCGGTTGAGCACGGTCACCTCAAAGCCCCGGTTCAACAGGGCCTCGGCCATCTCCACCCCGATGTAGCCGGCTCCGATCACCACCGCGCGGCGCCCATCGGTGCCCGCCAGGGTGTCCAGCAGCGCCTGTCCGTCGTCCAGGGTCTGCACCCCGTGTACACCGGGGGCGTTGATGCCCGGCAGCGGTGGGCGGACGGGGCGGGCGCCGGTGGCGATGACGAGCTTGTCGTACCCCGTCCACGCCTCCGTGCCGCTCTCCAGGTCGCGGGAGCGCACCCGCCCGCCCGTCGGGTCGATCTCGATGACCTCGGTGCGCATCCGCAGATCGATGGCGCGCTCTCGGTGCTCGTCCGGGGTACGGGCGATCAGCTCGGCGCGCTCACGCACCTGGCCGCCGACCCAGTACGGGATCCCACACGCCGAGAACGAGCTGAAGTGGCCGCGTTCAAACGCGACGATCTCCAACTCGTCCGGGCCCTTGAGCCTGCGTGCCTGCGATGCCGCGGACATGCCCGCGGCATCGCCTCCGATGACCACCAGTCGTTCGACCGTTCTGGGTTTCGCCATGGTCACACGCTACGGGGGAGCGCCTGGTCAGCTCTCGTCAGGTCCCTTTTCCCCGGTCGGTGCGGCTCCCCCCGGCGCGTACGCAGGCAGGGGCGCGGGCGTCGGTTCCGCGGCGATCGCGCGTTGCCGCAGTCGGGGGCGGACGGCCCACCGCCACAGCGCGTACAGCAGTCCCAGCAGGGCCAGGAACGGCGCCACCGCGCCCAGCACCACCACGGTCCAGCGCAGCGAGGTCACCAGGGCGTCCCAGCCACCCTCCAGCGCGTCCAGGAATCCGGGGTCGCCCTCCTCGTCGTCCTTGGCGGTCGCGGTCTCGGACAGGGAGAGCTCGATCGTCGCCAGCGTCGTGCGGTCCTTCAGGGAAGCCTGCCGGGCGAGCAACGACTCCAGCTCCGCCTGCCGGGTGCTGAGCTGGCCCTCCAGGGTGACCACATCGGCGAGCTTGTCGGCCTTGTCCATCAGTACCCGCACCCGGGTCACGCTGGCTCGCTGGGTGGCGATGCGACTGTCCACATCAACGACCTGGTCGGTCACATCCGTGGCGTTCGAGGTGCGGGACAGCAGCTCTCCTGAGCCGGCCAACGTGGTCAGCACCTGGTCGTACTTCTCCTGCGGCACCCGCAGCACCACCCGGGAGTCCAACTGGCGCTCGCCGACGCGCTCGGTCGATTCCTCGGCCACATGGCCGCCGGCCCGCTCAGCCGTCCTCCGGGCGGCGACCAGCGCCTTGGCGGAGTCCTTGACCCGCACCTGGAGCTCGGCGGTGCGAATGATGTGCGACGGCGCGAGCTTGACCGCCGCTTCCGTCTTGCTCGCCCCTGGTTCCGAAACAGCGCTGTCAGCAGCTCCGGCGCCCCTTGGCATATCGGCCTTCTCCGCGGAACTAGCAGCGGACTTGCTGTCACCGTCGTCGCTCGCGCCGCACCCCGCCACCGCGAGCGAGGCGGTCAGCAGCAGCACGGTGAACACACGTCCAGTACGCATATAGCCCCCCATATCGATCCCGTTCCTGGGATATTGCCTCTTCGACGGAGGTGGTCCGCGTTCGGTTTCCGGTCCTCGATCGCGAACCGATCACGGTCCGGACTCAAATCGGTTCTTCACGAAAAAGCTCGATCGATCTCACCCTGGATCGGCCTGGATCGGTCTCGTCCGGTCACTTAGGACCACTCAAGGTGAGTCTGAGAGAGTGGAGCCATGCAGTCTTCCCAGCATGCGGACACCGGCACCGGGGCGCGTACGGACCTCGGACACGTGGTCGTCGTCGGCGGCGGGATCACCGGCCTGGCCGCCGCCCATCGGTTGATCGGCGCGGGAGTCGACGTGACCCTCGTCGAATCCACCGACCGGCTCGGCGGCAAGCTGCTCACCGGTGAGATCGCCGGCGCCCCGGTCGACCTGGGGGCCGAGTCCCTGCTCGCCCGCCGGCCCGAGGCGATCGCCCTGGCCCGTGCGGTGGGGCTCGGCGACCGGCTTCAGCCGCCCGCCACCGCCACCGCCTCCCTCTGGACCCGGGACACCCTGCGCCCCATGCCCAAGGGCCATGTGATGGGGGTCCCCGGCACCCCCGAGGCGCTCGCCGGGCTGCTCTCACCCGCGGGCGTCGCCCGGATCGCCCAGGAGCGCGAGCTGCCCCCGGCCGAGCTGGGTGACGATGTGGCCATCGGCGCCTTCACCGCCGAACGCCTCGGCCATGAGGTCGTCGATCGCCTGGTGGAACCCCTCCTGGGCGGGGTGTACGCGGGGAACGCCTACCGCATCTCCATGCGGGCGGCCGTCCCCCAACTCTTCGCCGCGGCCAAGGAGCAGGGCACCCTGCTCGGCGCGGTCCAGGAGGTACAGCGCCGGGCGCAGAAACAACAACCGGGCGGGCCGGTCTTCCTCGGCATCGAGGGCGGTGTCGGCACCCTGCCCGGTGCGGTCGCCGACGCCGTGCGCGCGGGCGGGTGCGAGATCCTCCGCAACACCCCCGTACACGCGCTCAGCCGCCGCCCGGGCGGCTGGGAGATCCGCACCGCCGACCGGGCCATCACCGCCGACGCCGTCGTCCTCGCCGTCCCCGCCGGACCGGCCGGTGCGCTCCTGGCCCCCGAATCCCCGGCGGCGGCGACGGAGCTCGGGCGGATCGAGTACGCGTCGATGGCCCTGGTGACCCTTGCGTTCCGGCGCTCCGAGCTGATCGGACTCCCCGCCGGCAGCGGCTTCCTGGTGCCCCCCGTGGACGGCCGCACCATCAAGGCGTCCACCTTCTCCAGCCAGAAGTGGCAGTGGGTCAGCGACCGTTCACCCGACCTCTTCGTCCTGCGCGCCTCCATCGGCCGCCATGGCGAGGAGGAGCCGTTGGAGCACGACGACGCCCATCTCACCGCCGTGGCCCGCCATGACCTCCAGCAGGCAACGGGCGTCACCGCGAACCCGGTGGCCGCAGTGGTCACCCGCTGGAACAGCGGCCTGCCCCAGTACCCGGTGGGGCATCTGTCCCGGATCGCCCGCATCCATCAGGAGATCGCCAAGCTCCCAGGACTGGTGGTCTGCGGAGCCGCGTACGACGGTGTCGGCATCCCCGCCTGCATCGCCGGCGGACAGCGCGCCGCGGAGGAGATTCTCGCCACGCACACCCTGACGCAGGGCACCCGCCAAGGCACGGGACAATAGCCCCATGAGCGCACCAGAAAAGATCCCGAACGCCGGCAAGAAGGCCAAGGACCTCAACCAGGTCATCCGCTACACGCTGTGGTCCGTCTTCAAGCTGCGCGATGTGCTGCCCGAAGACCGCTCCGGCTACGCCGACGAGGTCCAGGAGCTGTTCGACCAGCTCGCCGCCAAGGACATCACGGTGCGCGGCACCTATGACCTCTCCGGGCTGCGCGCCGACGCCGATGTCATGATCTGGTGGCACGCCGAGACCTCGGACGAGCTTCAGGGTGCCTACAACCTCTTCCGCCGCACCCGCCTCGGCCGGGCGCTGGAGCCGGTCTGGTCGAACATGGCGCTGCACCGCCCCGCCGAGTTCAACAAGTCGCACATTCCGGCGTTCCTCGCCGACGAGACTCCCCGTGACTACGTCAGCGTCTACCCCTTCGTGCGCTCGTACGACTGGTACCTGCTGCCCGACGAGGACCGTCGACGGATGCTCTCCGACCACGGCAAGATGGCCCGTGGCTACCCGGACGTGCGGGCCAACACGGTCGCCTCGTTCTCGCTCGGGGACTATGAGTGGATTCTTGCCTTCGAGGCGGATGAGCTGCACCGCATCGTCGATGTGATGCGTCATCTGCGTGCCTCCGAGGCCCGGATGCACGTCCGCGAAGAGGTCCCGTTCTACACGGGTCGCCGCAAGGAGGTCTCCGAACTGGTGGCCTCGCTCGCCTGACGGGCCATGGCCCGCACCCGGGACCACCACCCCGGGAGATGACGAAGGCCGGGACCGCACACCAGCGGCCCCGACCTCCCCGATCCGGAAGATCAGAGGGCGTTCGGCAGTCTTGGCTGCTCCGCGCGCCGCTCCAGCGACACCGGATCCGGCTCCGGGTGCGGCGCGCACGACGCGCGCCGCACCGGCGTCTGCCCACGCAGCAGATAGTCCTCCAGATAGGCGTTGACGCAGTCATTGCCGCCCCCGCCGATGCCATGGGTCCCGGCGTCCTCCTCGGTGATGAGCACCGCGCCCCTCAGTCTGCGCGCCAGCTCCTTCGCACCCTCGTACGGAGTGGCCGCGTCCCGCTCCGCGGCCAGGATCAGCACGGGCGGCAGAGCCCCCCGCTTGGTGCCCACCTCCAGCGGTTGCTGCCGGGGTCCCTCCCAGAAGGCACACGGCAGATTCATAAAGGCGTTGTCCCAGGTCTCGAAGGGCGCCCTCTGGGCCGACTCGCTGTTGTCCCGGTCCCAGACCGCCCAGTCCGTCGGCCAGGGGGCGTCATTGCACTCGACGGCCAGATAGACCGCGGTCGCGTTCTCGGCATCCACCGCCGTCTCGGGCCTCGGCGATGCCTGGGCGATCAGCGGCTTCTCATTGCCCCGCAGATACTCCGACAGCGCGGTCGCCCGCGGCACCCAGTAGTCGTCGTAGTAGCCGGCGCCCAGGAACGCCCCTTGGAGCTGCCCCGGCCCGACCTTGCCGCCCGCGGGCTTCAACGCCAGTTGGGCACTCGCCTTCTCATAGCTCCGCGCCACCGCCTCGGGGGTGGCCCCCAGGCCGTAGGTGCGGTCGTGTCTGGCCACCCAGCCGCGGAAGTCGGCCCAGCGCCGTTCGAAGGCGACGTTCTGGTCCAGGTTGTTGCGGTACCAGATCTTGTTCCGCGCCGGGTTCACCGCGGAGTCGAAGACCATGCGGCGGACGTGGGAGGGAAAGAGCGTCGCGTACAGCGCACCGAAGTAGGTGCCGTAGGAGGCGCCCATGAAGGTGAGCTTCTCCTCGCCGAGCGCGGCTCGCAACACATCGAGGTCGCGGGCGTTGTTGAGCGAGGTGTAGTGCTGGAGCGCGCTGCCGTTCTTGCGGGCACAGCCGCGGGCGTACGCCTTCGCCTCGGCGACGCGCTCCTGCTTGTACGAGGGCGAGGGATGGGTGGGGGCCAGGGTGGGGCCCTTGAGGTGGTCCGCCGGCTCCTGGCAGGACAGCGGCGCTGAACGCCCCACTCCCCGGGGCGCATAGCCCACCAGGTCATAGGCGCCGGCGATCCGCTTCCACTCCGAGAGCTGTCCGGCCAGGGGGAAGTACATGCTGGACGCGCCGGGCCCGCCGGGGTTGTAGACGAACGCCCCCTGGTAGTCGGCGGGTTCGCCGCTCGCCCGTACCCGGCTCACCGTCAGGGTGATCTGCTGACCCGACGGCTGTGCGTAGTCCAGGGGGACCTTGACCGTGCCGCAGCTCACCGATGCGGGGAGCCGTTCGACTTTGGGGCAGACACCGAAGGGGATACCCGCGGCGGCGGCGTCGGCGGCCGCGATCGCGGTGCCCCGGGACTCGGCCAGCGCGGTGGTGGTTCCTCCTGCGGGGGCGATGGCCAGCGTGCTGATGACCAGGGAGCCGAGGCCGGTGAGGACCCCGTACTTCGCCACTGCTCTCATCAAGTTCCCTTCGTCGCCCGCCGCTCCGCTCTCGCACGGGCGGCGGTCAAGGGATCTTTCGTGGCGCGTCAGGGCATGTAAAGCACCACCGGATGGTGTCGCGGCCAATGACTCCGATGCGCCGTCCGGTCCTCGGCGCGCTCCCCTCGCCCGCCGTTGAGCGCCCGTTCCCCGTGGCGTTCCCCCGGGGTGCGTGCACGGCTCAGCCGCAACCGCAGCCGCCGCACCCTCCGCAGCCTCCGCCGTCTCCTCCTCCGTCTCCGCCGCCGTCCCCTCCCGCGGAGCTGGTGGCGGCGATGGCGACGGGCGCCACCACCGCGGCGGCCAGCAGCGTCTGGAGAACGGGCTGGGGCGCCCCGCTGGCGCCCTGCACCGCGACCCGCCGCGCCGGAACCACCGAACTGGCCGGCTGCTTCCGATAGGCGCGCAGCGCCCGCGTCCCGGCTGTGGTGACCCGGCGACTCACCCGGTTGGCCATCAGCTGTCCGGTCACCATGCCCCAGACCAGCGCGGGCAGCACCAGCAGGACGAAGGGCTGCTCCGGGCGCGGCCAGTCCTTGGTGTAGCTGAGGATGGTGAGGCCGATGGCGGTGGGAATCACCAACCCGCACAGCGCCGCCTGCACATGGCCCCAGGTCTTTGGCCCCGTACCGATCCGCTGGTAGGTCATCATCAGCCCGCGGTCCATCAGACCGCTGGCGATGCCCTGGACGGCGGGCTTGCGCATCACGGTGTAGCGCAGCGTGTTCAGGCGGGCGTCGTCGGAGCTCTCCAGATGGGTGAGCACCGCGCGCTCCACCGGATCGTGGGCGACGGCGTTCGCCACGTTCACGATGCCGGGGCCGCCGAGCTTCAGCCGTCCGTCCACGTGCATGACGGTGAGAGCGGTGTCCACGACCCGTGAGGTACCGCCGCCGAGCAGGGCCGCCTCATACGCGTCGCGGATCTCCTCGGCCACGCCCTTGGCCGGTCCCCCGCGCCGGGCGCGGATCACCTTCACCATCAGGGCGGTGGAGGAGACTCCGATCGAGATCCAGATCAGTACGGCCGCTATGCCCATGGACTACCTCCGTATGAGTCGATCCCGCGCCGCCCGAGCCAGTCGGGTGGCGCGCCGGGGTGGACGAGTTGCCACGCGATCCTCCCACCAACGGGTGAGTTGCCGACGGGATCGCTCGTCGGTCGGTCGACCGGCGATGAGGAGGTGCTCGACGAAGGAGAGCGCGTCGCGACGGTAGCCGGAACCCATGGGACGGCCCCTGGCGTAGGCGAGGAAGGCCGGCCGGTAGTCGTCCCC
Organism: Streptomyces albipurpureus; assembly: GCF_023701525.1. Lineage (GTDB taxonomy): Bacteria > Actinomycetota > Actinomycetes > Streptomycetales > Streptomycetaceae > Streptomyces > Streptomyces albipurpureus. Next base: position 142,554 of record NZ_JAMQAW010000002.1, on the reverse strand, counting down.
GAGGATCTCGGGCAGTTCGGGCGCTATCCGGGCGATGACGGAGGCCCGTTTGGCGGCGAGCGCCCGCCGCTGCACCCGCAGCCGCTGGTGGTCGAAGCCCTCGGGAGCCGGACCACCGGCGACCAGGGAGGACAGCAGCGCGGCCTGGGCGATCCCGATGCGTTCCCGGGCCGACTGGTCGAGGGCCGGTTGCGCTGCCGACCGCGCGGACCGGCCGCCCGGCTCGGGGCTCGCCACCGAAGGGGCGGGCCCGCCGTCACCCCGTACCACCTGTCTGATCGCGTCCAACTCGCCGGCGAGGGCGGAGTGCGACTCATCCGACGCGGGGAAGTCGTCGTCCCGCTCCAGGAGTACCCCCGGTGGACTGACCCGGGAGCAGAGCTCGCGCAGCACGTCCAGCACCGGCTCGGTGACCGGGTGGGCGTGGCTGTCGTGCCATACGCCGTCCCGCTCGACCCCGCCCGCCACATGCACGTACCGGATGGCCTCCACCGGCAGCTCATCGAGCGCCTTGGCCGGGTCCTCGCCCTGGTTCACATGGTTGGTGTGGAGGTTCGCCACATCGATCAGCAGCCCGACGCCCGTGCGCTCGACCAACTCGGCCAGGAACTGCCCCTCCGTCAGCTCCTCGCCCGGCCAGGAGATCAGTGCCGCGATGTTCTCCAGGGCCAGCGGGACCGGCAGCGAGTCCTGGGCGATACGGACGTTCTCGCACAGCACCTTCAGCGCGTCCCAGGTCCGCGGGACCGGCAGCAGATGGCCGGCCTCCAACTGGGGGGAGGCGGTCAGCGCACCACCGGCCCGTACGAAGGCGATGTGCTCGGTCACCAGTGGCGACCCCAGTGCCATGGCCCGCTCGGCGAGGTCCTTCAGCTTCTGCTCGGACGGCCGGTCCGCGCCACCGAGCCCCAGGGACACCCCGTGCGGAACCACCGTCACACCCCGTGAGCGCAGCCGGGAGAGCGACTCGGGTAGATGGCCGAGACAGACGTTCTCCGCCACGACCTCGACCCAACCGAGCTCCGGCAGGCCCTCCACCGTCTCCGCTATCTCCGGCCGCCAGCCGATCCCTATGCCGAGTTCCATCCGCGCCCCCTGCCCTGTGTCCCTGACCCCCCGCGCGCCGGTGCACCCCTGGCACGTGCAGGGGTCATGGCCCTGTAAGAGCGAGTTAAATCCCATCAGGGAGACGTTCAGAGGTTGGCTTGAGGTTCCCGGCCGGTAGGTAGGGAAAGGTCACGGACTGAGCGCGGGCTCCGGCCGACTGGTGTTGATCCCGCTGGGCGGCCCTGGCTGGACGGACGGCTGCGAGGTCAGGGTCTGGCTCCCGTTCGGTTCCACCGGCTGCGGGACCTCCGGCGCACTGCCGTCGGGCGGCGGCGGGCCGGTCGGGCTCGCGGTCGCACCACCCGCGGCCTCATTGGCCAGCGCGTCGAAGTCGACCATCCCGGTCGCCTCCAACATGGTGATGTGGTCCAGCACCGTCTGGTTGGCGTCGCTCGCCAGCTGACGTATCAGGGTGTTGCGGGTGGTGTGCCGGACCTGGGCCACCAGCGAGAAGACCTTGCCATGTGCCGCGCGCAGCAGGTTGGCGAACTTGTACTCGTACTCCCGGCCGCTCGCCGCCGACAGCTCCCGTAGCCAGGCCTGCTGCTGGTCGGTGGGCTGGTTGGGCAGCTGCACCCCGAGCTTGGCCGCCACATCGCGCGCCCGCCGATCGAGATCGGCGTGGCCGACGACGAGATGATCACCCGTGTCCTTGATGGCCTTCGTCGGGGCACGTTCGATCGCCTGCTGGCCGGCGGGCAGCTCCCACAGACCGGCGAGCCGGACCTTCACCAGGAAGTCACGGTCCGTGGCCGACAGCGGTCCCCACTGCGTTGCCACGGACGAGGCGTTGAGGTTGTCCTGACCGGTCCCGGAGCGGTCCGCGTACGACCACACCGGGAAGGCCAGCGCCCCCACGGTGGCGACCAGCGCCGCGATGATCAGAGCCGTCCCGTTGATACGCCGCAACAAAGTGCCTCCCGAGCAGAAGTGCCACAGGCCAACCAATCGTCAACTGTGCCCAAGCTCAATCGTCTTGGCAGTCCTGAGAGGTACGTAACGTACTCTTCGGGCGTTCAGTTGTGCGAGTACGGGGTGATCAACCGCGCAGGGCGGGATGGTCGGCGACCACCGTCTGTGAACCCGCTTCGATCTCGGTGAAGCCGGCGTCCCGGACCATCGGCAAGCCACTGGACACCAGCCGCTCCCATCGCCCTACGTCGGCCACCCGCACGGCCAGCGGAAAGCCCGCGTCCGCCCACGTCTTCCGGTCCGCCTCCGCCAGCTCCCACCACGCCAGCTGCGCACCATGCCCGGCCTGCGCCATCGCCTTGCCCGCCGACATCTCCAAGCTCGGGCTCAGCCACAGCACCGGTACCTCGGCACCCGGCGTGCCGGGCGGCTCGGGGTCGTCCAGATCCGTGCCGGACACCTGGAGTTTGGCCAGTTCCCTCGGCCAGCCGTCCAGCGGTACGGGCGGAAAGACCCGCACCTGTGCCTCCTGGCCGAGCACGGTGACCCCAGGCAGCGCCGATGCCTTGCGCCACTCCGCTCCCCGCGCCCGCCGCACCACCTTGCGGATCCGGGCGTCCTGCCAGTCCCGGATGGCCCGGGCCCACTCCCCGTCCCCCAGCGACCGCTCGTCGGCGAGGATGGTGAGCACGGCACGGGCCGCGGTCTCCAGCGCGTCCGTCCGCGGCGGGGGAGCGGTCTTCTCGATCCGCACCACCAGCGGCAGAACGAACTGCGGGGCCTCATCGCGATCGGTGCTCTGCTGCCGGAAGAGGCTTGCCGTGGGGTGCTCGGGGCTCGGAGGTACCTCCGAATCCGGGGAACTCCCGGGACTGTCAGGTTGTGCGTTCTCGCTGCTCACACCCGTCAGTGTGCCAGTAACACGGGAGGCAGCCAGCGGAACGCCTTGGCGGAATCGCGGACTCCGGGTGAGGATGCACACCATGAAAAGCGACCTCTTCGCCTCTGAGAACATGGCTCAGCAGGCCACCGTTCCCGGAATGACCCAGCAGAACGCCAAGTCCATCAAGTACGCCGTCAACGGTGAGATGCACGCCCGCCAAGGCTCGATGATCGCCTTCCGCGGCAATCTCCAGTTCGAGCGGAAGAGCCAGGGCATAGGCGGCATGTTGAAGCGAGCGGTCACCGGTGAGGGGCTGCCGTTGATGGCCGTACGCGGTCAGGGCGAAGCCTGGTTCGCCCATGAAGCGGCCAACTGCTTCATCGTCGACATCGAGCCGGGTGACGCCCTCACCATCAACGGCCGCAACGTCCTGTGTTTCGACGCCTCCCTCTCCTACGAGATCAAGACCGTGAAGGGCGTCGGCTCGGCCGGCGGTGGACTCTTCAACAGCGTGTTCACCGGTCAGGGCAAGCTCGCCATCATCTGTGAGGGCAACCCCATCGTGATCCCGGTCTCCGCCCACCAGCCGGTCTACGTCGACACCGACGCGGTCGTCGGCTGGAGCGCCCACCTCACCACCTCACTGAACCGCTCCCAGTCCTTCGGCTCGATGGTCCGCGGCGGCTCCGGCGAAGCGGTTCAGCTGATGCTCCAGGGCGAGGGCTTCGTCATCGTCAGGCCCAGCGAGCTGGTCCCGCAGAAGGCGGCCTGAACTGAAACTCCAGTCGGTCGGCCGCCGCTATGGCCTGCGCGGTCCCTGGGTGTTGCGTGGAGTGGATCTGGAACTCCCCGCACACACCCTGGTCCGGATCTCCGGGACCAACGGCACCGGCAAATCCACCCTGCTCCGGCTGATCGCCGGCATCGACGCACCCAGCGAGGGCCGGATAGACGGCCGACCCCGCACGGCGTACGTCCCCGAACGCTTCCCCGGCGTACTGCCCTTCACCGCCGTCGGCTACCTCCGGCACATCGGGCGCATCCACGGCCTCGACCGTCGTACGGCAGGCGCCCGCGCCGACGAGTGGCTGGAGCGCTTCGGGGCCGGCGAACACTCCCTCACCCCCCTCGCCGAGCTCTCCAAGGGCACCAGCCAGAAGGTCGCCGTCGCCCAGGCGCTCCTGGCCGAGCCCGAACTCCTCGTCCTGGACGAAGCCTGGACGGGACTCGACGCGGCAGCCCGTGCCGAACTCGACCGCGCGGTCGCCGAGCGCGTCGCCGCCGGCGCCACGGCGGTCTACGTCGACCATGATCCGCTCCGGCTGGCGGACGCGGCCGACTCGGTCCACTCGGTGAGCGGCGGCACGCTCATACCCGCCGAGCCCGCCGCACCCAACGCCCCACGACTGAGCGGGGCCGGATCGGGACCGCGGGTACAGATCATCGTCACGGGCCCGCCCGGTGCCCTCCCACCCGATGGCCTGCCCGGCACCCCCGAGCACGAGATACGCCCGGACGGCGACATCCTGCTGACCGTCACCGCCCCCTACTCAGACTCGCTGCTCAGAGCCCTGCTCGGAGCAAGGCCGCCCTGGCACATCCGTCAGGTCGAACATCGCGAGGCCACGAAGGTGAGCCAACGATGAAGGCGCTCTTCGCGCTGCTCGGCTATCAAACCGCCCTACTGGCGCGCTCCCAGCGCTGGCTGCCGCCGTTCCTCCTGTACGGGATCATCCTCGCCGTGGGCATCCAGCCGGGCCGCCCCGTGCTCGACGCGCTCGGCTACTCCGCCGCCGCGCTCCTTCCCGTCACCGCCTGGCTGGTCCGGGTCTGTGTCACCCAAGAACCCACCTCGGCCCGCGACATCACCTCAGCCGCCACCAGCCCCCAACGCGTCCAGTTGGCCCCGCTGCTCACCGCGCTCATGGGCGCCGGAGTGCTGGGGTGCCTCGGCACCACGGTGGTCGTCCTCGTGAGCAAGGCGATGGGCGCGGACAACCACACCGTGGTGCCCATACCCGAGGCCGTCTTCGCCGGGCTGCTCGCCGCGGCGGTCTGCGCCCTGACCGGTGCGGCCGTGGCGGCGCTCTGCACCCGGCCGCTGCTGTACTCCCGGGGATGGTCGCTCGCCCTCACCGCGCTGGGGTCGCTGCTGGCGCTCGTGACCACGGGATCGCCCGCGAAGTACGCCGTGACCGTACTGGTCACCGGCTCCCGGACCGGCGACCCGCGGCTTCCCCTGCTCGCCTTCGCCGGTGCGCTGTTGTTCGCGGGAGTGGCGGGGGCGGCGGCCTGCGCGATGGGTCCGCTGCGGGGCACGGATGTGGCGACGGAGAACTGACGGACTCTGGCAAAATCCGACAGACCGAGACAGACCGAGACAGACCGAGACAGGTCAAGACGGGCTCAGCCGGACCAGGACGGGCTCAGCCGGACCCGGACCGATCCAGCCGGAAACCTGATGGAGAACTGGCCGGTAATTGACGGATAGCCAGGGCGGACGGGACCAGGGAGCTGACGTGGGGCCGATGGTCTGGTCCGTCCGTACTCAGCACTGTTCGGCACTTCACCGGGAAAGGGGGGAGTGCCCTCCAGAGCCCGGCGGGGAGCGCCGAGAGAGCTGAGGGCACTCAACGCCCGCGCCCAAGCCGGCGTTCAGCGCTCGCAGTAGGCTCATCCCATGGACCAGCTCCCCTCCGGGGCCCAGGATGAGCCGTACTGCGCCACGCCGGATCGACCCGAGCGGGTGCGGCCCGCGGGGCCGCCCTTCGCCGAGTGTGTGCTCTGCCGTGAACCGACCGAGTACCCGGAGTCCACCAAGGGCAGCACGCTCTGCCCTGTCTGCGCATGGCAGGAAGCCCAACGAACCGCCTGCTCCGGATAGTTCGCCGGTCGAACTGACCGAGTCAGGTCCGGCCGGGTGCGACATCAGCTCCCGCACTCGGAGCAGGATCGGTCCCGGCCAGCCGGTCGGGCAGGCCGCTGCCGCGACCGACGGACAGACCCCAGGCAGGGGCATCGGGTGTCTGGCGCTCCCTACGCCGGGGAATCGAGGCCGAGTTCATGCCGGTCGATGGCCTCGCGCACGGCGTTGACGAACCCGTTCCAGAAGTGGGCCTGGTTGGCGGGTCCCACACCGGCGGTCGTTCTGCGGTTGGCCGCTCCGTCGAAGTTGCCGAACATCGCCCTGCGTAGTTCGGTGGATATCTCCAGCTGTCCGCCGGCTCTGGTGCGGGTGCGGTTGACGATGTTGTCGGGGTCGTCCCCGTTGAGCGGGGTGTTGGGAGCCGCCACGGTCACCGTGACGTCCAGGTCGGGGTTGCTGTTCCCGGTGGTGAGGCCGTTCGCCGTGAAGGCCGCGTTCAGGTTTCGCTTCAGCCGCTGGTCCGCGCCGCCGATGAGGATCTGCCGGGTGGGACCCGTCGCCGGGCTGTAACCGTGCACGGAGACGGCGTACAGATTGTTGTCGCAGATCGCCAGGGCGGCCGGGTCGTCACACTTGGTCGAGGTGACATGCAGTTCGGCGGCTGAGGTCAGTGCCTCGAACATCCAGTAGTCCCGCTGCGGCACCCCTGCCACCGGGGCCGGGAGGGTGGTGCCGGACCCGGCGAGTGTGTATCCGGCGATCGCGAGGCACAGCTCACTGGTGCCCGCCTCGATGCCGCCACCGTGGGGGGCGATGACCGCCGTACTGCGGACCGCGCTGCTGGTGCCGCTCACGTTGTCGAGGAGTTCGGCCCGGGTGCCGCTGCGGAAACGGCGCGTCCAGTGGACCCCTTCCTGGTAGAGGCCGCTGCTGTAGAGCGCGGAATTCGAGGGGAAGTCAGTTGTGGCGGCCGCGGCGGTGCTGCCGTTCCCGGCGAGGTCGTTGAGGAGGGGCAGGCTGGCCGCCGCGGCGGCTACGGAGGTCAGGACGGTACGCCGACTGGTGAAGTTCATCGGATGATCATCTCCAATGGTCCGGCCCTGCCACCAGAGGGCCTCCCGCGGGCTGGGGCGGCGAGAGCCCTCAACGGCCGCCGCGTCTCACGGACTTCATCGACTGCCTCCTTCCTCCTTCCGCACGAGGTCGGAGACCTTGACCATGCGGTAGCCGCGTTCCCTGAGCTCGGGCACGATGGTGCGGATCGCCTGCTCGGTGACGGGGGCGGCGCTGCGGGTGCAGTGCATCACCACCACTGAACCCGGCCGCACCCCGGCCAGCACCTGCTCGGCGACCGCGTCCGCGTCCGTCGCGAAGGCGTCCCCGCTGACGACGTCCCACTGGATCGCCGTCACCTTCGCGGGGGCAAGGGCGCGCAGAGCCTCGTTGTTGTAGCAGCCTCCCGGGAAGCGGAAGTACGGCACCACTTGGCGCGCACCCGCCTTGCGAAACGCATCGAACGCCCGCTCCACATCAGCCCGCATATCGCGCTCGGCGATGGTGGGCAACCCGTAGCAGCGGGAGGTGAAGGAGTAGTGACTGTACGAGTGGTTGGCGATCTCGAAGAGCGGATCGGTGCCGATGGCCTTGGCCTGCTTCGGATACTGCTCGGCCCAGCGGCCGGTCATAAAGACCGTGGAGGGGACCTTCAGCCGTCGCAGTGTGCTGATGAGCTCGGGGTTGTCGAAGCGCTCGCCACGGGTGGCCCGCTCTCCCTGATCGGCGGTCATATCGGCGTCGAAGGTGAGCGCCACCGTCTTCGCGGCCCCGGGGGAGGTGGCCGCGCGCTCAAAGACCGGGGTCAGACCGGAGCGCGGCCGGGTCAACTGGGGAGCGGCGGCAGCGGCGCCGGTCCTGCCGGCCTTCGAGCTGGCTTCCGCGCCGGGTGAGGGCTTGCCGGTGCCCTCCCGCTCACCACCACAGGAAACGAGTAGGGCGCTCAGGGCGCTCAGGGCGAAAAGCCTCTGGATGGAAGTGATCACCGCAAGAAAATATATGACCACTGCTTAAATATGCCGATATGTCGCTTCTGTGTCGAGGTTACGATCCCTACGCTGGAGTCCGTCCTCAGTTCCCCCAAGGAGCGACATGGCGCAGTCCCCCACGTTTGGAGTCCTCGCCCGACTGGCCGAGGTGGGCGCCGCGCCGGCGGACCGCGGCGAGCTATGGCGGCTGGACGCGGTGGCACGGCAACTGGACGCGAACATCGTGCGGCTCGCCGCGGGCGAACGGGTGCGCGGGCAGAGCGAACCGGACCTCGATGTGCTGCTCTGTGTGCTCAGCGGGAGCGGTGAGGTGGAGACCGCCGGGCAGCGCGAGCCATTGGAGCCGGGCAGTGTGGCCTGGCTTCCCCAGGGGACTGAGCGGGCGCTTCTCGCGGGCGATGGGGGGCTGGTCTATGTCACCGCCCACCGCCGTCGACCGGGTCTGACGCCAGGTGGCGCGGGTGCGGGCGCCGCCGAGGGCGGCGAGCCCGCCTGTCTGCTCAGTCGGATCTGCCCCTCCTGTGACCGCCCATCGGACGACCTCGGCGCGCGCTACTGCGGACGGTGTGGCACCGAACTACCGTACTGACGGATTTCGGCGGTTCGGCAGGTGGATGGAGACCGCTCGCAGCCCAGCTCAGCCGCGGATTCCCCGGGCGCTCCCCACTCGGTACCGAACCGGGCACACCGCCGTGACGAACTCTCGGTGAGAGACAGTCGCCGTCGTATTGAGCACAACACGCGACTCATCCGTATCAAGTGGCGGACGGCCCTCCGGTGCACAGCCGGACCGGGCCCCGTAACCCCCACAGGAGGCGGCGAGTTGAGTCACAGGCGCATACCCAAGCGGAAGGTCGCTCTGGCGGGAGCGGCAGCCATTGGCATCACGGCCGCGGCCATTCTCCTGCCCCAGGCATACGCTTCCCAGAAGGGCCCCGACGCCGGCACCCCGGCCGCCCCCAAGACCATGAGCGCGGCCGCTGCCGCCAAGCTCCTCCAGCAGCTCGACGGCACCCTCGGCGATGCCTACGGCGGCGCGTACTACGACTCCGAAACGCAGCAGCTCGTCGTCAACGTGGCAGGTGAGGACGCGAAGGCCAAGGAGCGGGTCACCCAGGCCGGAGCGGTGGTCCGCAATGTGCGCAACAGCGCGAGCACCCTCCTGGACGCCCGGCGCACCCTGGTGCGCGAGGCCACGATCCCTGGCACTTCCTGGGCCATGGATCCCCGGACCAACCAGGTCCTGGTGATGGCCGACCGCACGGTCAAGGGCGAACGCTGGGACAGACTGGAAGCCTCCGTAAGGGATCTCGGCCCCGGTGTGGCCCGGATCAAGAAGTCGGCGGGGGAGTTCAAGCTCTTCCTCGAAGGAGGCGATGCCATCTTCGGCGGTGGAGCGCGCTGCTCGCTCGGCTTCAATGTGACCACCCAGGACGGAGCCCCCGGCTTTCTGACCGCCGGCCACTGCACCGCGGCCTCGAACAGCTGGTCCGAGACCCAGGGCGGCGCTCCGATCGGCACCGTGCGCGAGACGGTCTTCCCCGGCGACGGCGACTTCGCGTTGGTGGCCTATGACGACCCGGCCGCCCAAGCTCCGAGCAGTGTTGACGTCGGCGACGGAAACACCCTGGCGATCACCAGCGCCGCGGATGCCACGGTGGGGCAGGGTGTGGCCCGGATGGGGAGCACCACCGGTCTGAGAGAGGGAGAGGTCACCGGTCTCGATGCCACGGTGAACTATCCGGAAGGTACCGTCACCGGTCTGATCCAGACCAATGTGTGTGCCGAACCCGGGGACAGCGGTGGCTCGCTGTTCACTCGTGGCGGTGCAGCCATCGGCCTCACCTCGGGCGGTAGTGGCAACTGCACCAGCGGTGGAGAAACCTTCTTTCAGCCGGTGACGGCGGCACTGGCCGCGGTCGGCGCTCAGATCGGCGACGGTGCGGGTACGGGCGCTGACTCCGGCGGTGCTGACGGTGGCGCTGATGAGGGCGCTGACGGTGGGGCCGTTGAGGGTGCCGATGGTGGTGCTGACGGTGGCGCTGTTGAGGGTGCCGACGGTGGTGCTGACGGTGGGGCCGTTGAGGGTGCCGACGGTGGTGCCGATGGTGGCGCTGTTGAGGGTGCCGACGGTGGGGCCGTTGAGGGTGCCGACGGTGGCGCTGACGGTGGTGCCGATGAGGGCGCTGACGGTGGGGCCGTT
>NZ_JAMQAW010000002.1:23696-132495 GCF_023701525.1 Streptomyces albipurpureus | reverse complement strand
GGCGCTGACGGTGGCGGGGAAGGCACGGGCGGCGTCGTGGAGCCGGATGCCGTGCGCTACTTCTGACCTCGTTGGGCGCCGGGCGGATCGCGGTCACATGCCGTGGTGGCGACCGGTGCCACCGCCCTCTCCGGGCGCCCCTCCACACCATGGGCAGGCGGTCTGGCCCGGGGCCGGTAGGGGGCTCGCATGACCCACCCGACCGGGAGGGTTCGTTCCCCTTCCCGCCGAGGGCAGGATGCGCACCGACCCGGGCGAAGTGGACACACGCACCGCGGCCCATCCGACGAGTCAGCTCTCCGGCCTCGGGCAGGACGCCGACCCCGCCCGCTGGTTCGCCCCTTCGCAGGGGCCGACCGTGGCGCGTTGACCGATCGCGAAGTGCGCCGTTCCCCTGCCATCTCTCAGGGCAACTCGGCAGGGGAAACCGTCCTTCGCCCAGTGTGACGCGCCCACGGTGGAGAGCTGGCCGCGTAGGCCACGGATGTTGGGTACCGACAGCGGTTGGTGACGGCTGCCGGACGCCGACGCACGCATCCGCGGTTGGCTGGAACGCTGGCGCAGCCCCGATATCCCGTTCACCCCTCGGGCCACCGTTCGAGGGGTGAACGGGAGAGTCCCTCGCTGTCCGCCCCGAGGGGTCGTGGCGGACAGCGAGGCCCGCCTGGGGGCGGGCTGCTCAGCCGGGGATCACCGGAGGGCCCTCAGCGCCAGGGGCCGGTGATCGCGAAGGTCGTTCCCGGCCGGTACACGTTGACGTACATCGTCCGTCCGTCCGGCGCGAACGCCACCCCGGCGAACTCACCCCACTCCGGCTCCTGTGGAGTGCCGATGGTCTGCCGGTTGCGGGCCAGCGCGTACACCCTGCCATGCCGGGTGAGCCCGTACACATGCTGTCCGCCGTCGCCGTCCTCGCAGACCATCAGCCCACCGCTCGGAGCGAGGCAGATGTTGTCGGGGGACTCGCCGGGCAGTTGGATATCGGTGTCCGGGCCGAAGACGATGACCAGGGTGAGCCTGCGGCGGTGCGGCTCGTACTTCCACACCTGGCCGTAGTGGTCCCGGGCTGAGCCCTCCGCGCTCCGCGCAAAGCTGGACACGAAGTAGACGGAGCGTCCGCCCCAGTAGCAGCCCTCCAGCTTCTGGGCATGGGTGATGCCCCGGGTGCCGAAGTCCTGGAGGCGGATGGGGGTCTGGCGGGCCTGACTGTCGGGTACGGGCACCCATTCGACGCGGTCGAAGGAGGCGCCCGGCTCATCGATCGACGATAGATCGGGCACCCCGGGTACCCGCATCGCCTCCAACCGCCCGCCCGCTTGGAGGGAACCGAGTCCGCCCAGCGGGCTTACGGGCAGAAAGCGGTAGAAGAGGCCGAAGGGTCGGTCGAAGGCGTCCTCGGTCTCGTACACGATTCCGGTACGCGGGTCCAGGGCGATGGCCTCGTGCTGGAAGCGACCCAGGGCCGTGAGCGGTACCGCGCCGGTGCGGTGGGGGTCGGCGCCATCGACCTCGAAGACAAAGCCGTGGTCCTTGGTGTAGCCGTTGGTCCCGGCCCGGTCTTCGTTCTCCTCGCAGGTCAGCCATGTTCCCCAAGGAGTCTGGCCACCGGCGCAGTTGACTGCCGTCCCGGCGATCGCGACCCGTTCGGAGAGCACTTCACCGTGCCTGTCGAGTTCCAGGGCCGTACAGCCGCCCTTGGCCAGGGGGTCATAGGTGAGCTCGGGGACCGTGGGAACGCCGAGCCGTGCGGAGTGCTTGTTCTCATGGTTGCGGACGAGGAGGGTCCGACCGCCGCGGGCCCGGAACGCCCCCATGCCGTCGTGGTTGCCGGGGAGCGTTCCCTCTCCCGAGCGCAGGGGTTCGCCCTCTCGGGAGAGGACCCGGTAGCGAAATCCCTGGGGTAGATCGAGCAGTCCGGCGGGGTCGGGGACCAGTGGCCCGTAGCCGTGTTCACCGCTGTGGACGCGGGCCCGGGCGGTACCCGCGAAGAGTTCGGACAGCGCACCGACGAAGGCGATCTGAGAACCCACTACACCGGTGCGGGCGAGGACTTGACGTCGTGTCACTGACATGAGGCGCCTCCCTGCTGGGGGACAGGAGATGTGACCCGCACCGGTGTACCACGCACCATGAGTCCACGTGAACAGTGCGGGCCACAACGCCTCAAGTGTCGCGTGATGCGACTGATGTCACTTCCGTGTGGCCGGTTATGCCAGTTCGGCCGTGAGCGTGATCGTCGTGCCCGTGAGTGCCTGGCTCACCGGGCAGTTCTTCTTGGCGTCCTCGGCCGCGGAGGCGAAGGCGTCGGCGTCCAGACCGGGCACCTCGCCGCGCACGGTGAGATGGATACCGGTGATGCCCTCGCCCGGCTGGAAGGTGACATCGGCCTTGGTCTCCAGCCGGGTCGGCGGGTTGCCGGCACCGGTGAGACCGTGCGAGAGCGCCATCGAGAAGCAGCTGGAGTGGGCGGCCGCGATCAGTTCCTCGGGGCTGGTCTTGCCGTTGGCCTGCTCGGCGCGGGACGGCCAGGAGACCGGCTGCGATCCGATGCCGGAAGAGTCGAAGGTGACGGTGCCCGAGCCCTTGAGGAGCTCGCCTTCCCAGACCGTGTGCGCCGTGCGCGTGGTGGCCATGCTGATGGTTCCCTTCTGACGGAAAAGCTGGGTGGAGCAGGGTTACATCCCCGAACCTAGCGCCCCGCCAGACCCTTTGCGTCACGGGCTAGCGCTGTCAGCCGTGAGATGGCCCGGAAATACTTCTTGCGGTAGCCGCCGTTGAGCATCTCTTCGCTGAACAGCTGGTCGAAGGGGAGCCCGGAGGCGAGCACCGGCACCTCGCGGTCGTACAGACGGTCGGCGAGTACCACGAGACGTAGCGCGGTCGACTGATCGGGCACCGGTCCCACATCGGTGACGCAGACGGTCTCCACCCCGTCGATCAGTGCGCCGTACCGGCTGGGGTGCACCTTCGCCAGGTGGTCGAGCAGATGGGGAAAGTCATCGAGGGAGGCGCCGTAGGTGGCGTACGCGCTCTTGGCGACCACTTCGTCGGAGTACGGCAGCGGCGCCTCGGGCAGACCCCGGTGCCGGTAGTCCTCGCCGTCGATCCGCAGGGGCTGGAAGTGGGCGGAGAGGCCCTGGATCTCCCGTAGGAAGTCCACCGCGGCGAATCGGCCCTCGCCGAGCTTGCCGGGCAGGGTGTTGGAGGTGGCTGCCAGGGCCACACCCGCCTCGACCAGCTTGCGGAGCAGGGACGAGACCAGCACGGTGTCACCGGGATCATCCAGTTCGAACTCGTCGATGCACAGCAGCCGGTGTCCGCTCAGGGTCCGCACGGTCTGCTGGAAGCCGAGTGCGCCGACCAGATTGGTCAGCTCCACAAAGGTGCCGAAAGCTTTCAGCGAGGTCTCGGCCGGAGTCGCGTGCCAGAGGGACGCCAGCAGATGGGTCTTGCCGACTCCGTAGCCACCGTCCAGATAGACACCCCGCGGGGCGGCCGGGGCTATGGACTTGCGGGCGAACCAGCGGCGGCGACCCGATCCACTGGCATGGGCGCCCCCCAGGCTGCCGGCGAAGGCGCTGAGAGCGGTGACCGCCGCGCTCTGGCTGGGCTGGTGGGGGTCGGGTACGTAGGTGTCGAACCGTACCGAGTCGAAGCGGGGTGGCGGCACCATCTCCGCGACCAGTCGGTCGGCGGGGACGTACGGCTCGCGGGCACACAGCGAGATCGGTACCGGTTCGGATATTGCGCTGGTAGCACGGTTCGACACAAGGTCCAACTGTAAGCGCCATGCCAGACTGCCCCTATGCGACGCCTGCTCTCTGTGACCGATCAGACACTGGAACCCGACCGTGAATGGTCTCTGGACGAGTTGGCGGACGCCTATGCGTACCCCGACGGAATCAGCGATTCCGGCACTCCGTGGCTACGGGCCAACATGGTGTCGTCGCTGGATGGGGCGGCCCACCACGACGGCCGCTCCCAGCCCCTGTCCTGCACGGCCGACATGCGGATCTTCGGCGCCCTGCGGGGTCTGGCCGATGCCGTCGTCGTCGGTGCAGAAACGGTACGCCTGGAGGGGTACCGACCTGCCAGGGCGCGGGAGGCCTTCGCTGAGCGCCGGGCCGCCGCCGGGCAGGGCCCCGCGCCGGTGATCGCCGTGGTCAGTGCCTCGCTCCGGCTCGACTTCTCGCTGCCGCTGTTCACCGAGCCGCTGGTGCCCACGCTGGTACTCACCGGCGCCGCGGCCCCCGCCGAGCGGGTCGCGATGGCCCGGGACGCGGGGGTGGATGTGGTGATCGCCGGAGAGGGGCCCGGAGTGGAGCCCGCGAAGGCCGCGGCGGCGCTGGCCGGGCGAGGGCTCACCCGGCTCCTCACCGAAGGGGGGCCGAGGCTGCTGGGGCAGTTCGTGGCGTCCGGAACCCTCGATGAGCTCTGTCTGACGGTGTCGCCGACGATGACCGCGGGCGATGCCCAGCGGATCGCGGGCGGGCCGGGGGTCGCCGTGCCGGAGCAGTTCGCCCTCACCGCGGTGCTGGAGGAGGCGGGGTTCCTTTTCACCCGCTACCGTCGCATCTGACAATCAGCGGAATTTACCGTTCCGGTTAGCTTCTGCTGGGCAGACTTACTCCCATGACCCCGTGCGGGCACGGGGAAGGATGGTTTCCGCAGAAGGGGTTCCGACGTGTTCACAAGCGTACTGATGATCGAGAAGCCCCTGACCTCAGAAGACGTGGATTTCGTCACTACCCTGCATGGGAGGGAAGGGGTCTCCTTCTTTGTGCTGATGCAGCCCCGTGGCGATCAGGCGGACGTCCTGCTCCGCGCCATCGACGATGTGGCGTTCGGCGAGCTTGACCAGGCCATTCATGAAGGCGATGAACCAGAGGGGCAGGAGGCCAAGGCGCCGGCCGAGCTGGCGCTTGAGCACTCGCTGGCCGCTCTGCGGGAAGCGGGTTGCCAGGCCATGGGGCAGGTCGTCGAGGATCATCCGCTGGACC
Source organism: Streptomyces albipurpureus (assembly GCF_023701525.1). Classification (GTDB taxonomy): domain Bacteria; phylum Actinomycetota; class Actinomycetes; order Streptomycetales; family Streptomycetaceae; genus Streptomyces; species Streptomyces albipurpureus. The sequence continues at coordinate 127,495 of NZ_JAMQAW010000002.1, read as the reverse complement.
GGCTCAAGGCCGTCGTGGACGACAAGGGCGCCGACGAGGTGATCGTCCTGACCGCTCCGCACTATGTGGAGGAGTTCTTCCACCGGGACTGGGCCTCCAGAGCACGTCACAAGGTCGGCGTACCGGTGCTCAAGCTCTTCGCGCACAGCGAGTAGAGCGCCGCCGGGTATGCCCAGGGGAGCCGACCGGCGCCGCCGGGGTCCGCCCGGGCCCCTTCGCCGTCGGACGCCTGCGGTCGCGCCCAAAGCCCCGGCCCCTGCCGGCGGACTCGGGCGGTACGCAGAACCCGGCGGCGCGGTTGCGCCCCCGGAGCGGCCGCCCGGGCCGGGAAGCCCGCAGGACACTCGGGGCCGCGCCCGCTCACCCCGTGCTCCCCGGTGGAGCGATGCGTGCGCCGTCCCCACCGCCGCCAGCGCATAGGCTGGGCCCGCTCGCAGACGCCCTCAGCAGCGCGTCCGCGGCGAGGTCAGCACCATCCGTACACCGTGGGGAGACACACGCATGGCACCCGCCGTCCCTGGCACTCTGGAGCGCCCGCACTTCATCGGCATCGGCGGCGCCGGCATGTCGGGCATCGCCAAGATCCTCGCCCAGCGAGGCGCCAAGGTCGCCGGCAGCGACGCCAAGGACTCACCCACGGCCGATGCGCTACGCGCCCTCGGTGCGACCGTCCACATCGGGCACGCTGCCGGGCACCTCGCCGACGACGCCAGCTGTGTCGTCGTCTCCAGCGCCATCCGTGCGGACAACCCCGAACTGGTGCGCGCCGCCGAGCTCGATCTCCCGGTCGTCCATCGCTCGGACGCCCTGGCCTCCGTGATGACCGGCCTGCGCTCCATCGCGGTCGCTGGCACCCACGGCAAGACCACCACCACCTCCATGCTGGCCGTCGCCCTCTCCACCCTCGGTCTCTCCCCGTCGTACGCCATCGGCGGCGACCTTGAGGGCCCGGGAACCAACGCCGACCACGGCGACGGTGAGATCTTCGTCGCCGAGGCCGACGAAAGCGACCGCAGTTTCCAGAAGTACGACCCCGAGGTCGCGATCGTCCTCAACGTGGAGCTGGACCACCACGCGAACTACGCCTCGATGGAGGAGATCTACGAGTCGTTCGAGACCTTCATCGGCAAGATCTCCCCGGGTGGGACCCTGGTGGTCTCGGCCGACCAGCCGGGCGCCATCGAACTGACCGCTCGCGTCCGCGGCCGGTCCCAGCTGAACATCGTCACCTACGGTGAGTCCGAGACCGCGGACGTACGGGTCCACAAGATCACCCCGCGTGGCCTCACCAGCGAGGTCACGGTGCTGTCGGGCGGTCGTTTCCTGACCTTCACCGTCTCCGTCCCCGGTCGCCACTACGCCCTCAACGCGGTCGCGGCCCTCGCCGCGGGGATCGCCCTCGGCATCCCGGCCCACAATCTCGCCTCCGCCATCGGCAGCTACACCGGGGTCAAGCGCCGGCTCCAGCTCAAGGGCGAGGCCGCGGGCGTCCAGGTCATCGACTCCTACGCCCACCACCCCACCGAGATGTCCGCCGACCTGGAGGCCATGCGCTCGGCCGTGGCCGAAGGCACCCGGCTGCTGGTCGTCTTCCAGCCGCATCTCTTCTCCCGCACCCAGGAACTGGGTACCGAGATGGGGCAGGCCCTCGCGCTGGCCGACGCCTCGATCGTCCTGGACATCTACCCGGCGCGTGAGGACCCGATCCCCGGCGTCACCAGTGAACTGATCATCAACGCCGCCCTTGCCGCGAGCGCGGCGGTCACCGCGGTCCACGACAAGTCCGCGGTGCCCGAGACGGTGGCGGGAATGGTCAAGCCGGGTGATCTCGTTCTCACCATGGGCGCCGGGGACGTCACGGACCTCGGTCCCGAGATCCTGGCGCACCTTACCGACTCGGGGCCGGCGAACTGAGGGAGCTGCTTTCATGGCGTACGACATCGAGAAGCCCGATGAGCAGTGGCAGGTGGAGCTCAGCCCCGCCGAGTTCCAGGTGCTGCGCCGAGCCGGTACCGAGCCGGCCTTCGTCGGTGAGTACACGGACACCAAGACGGCGGGGGTCTACTCCTGTCGGGCGTGTGGGGCCGAGCTGTTCCGCTCGGACACCAAGTTCGACTCCCACTGCGGTTGGCCGTCGTTCTACGACCCCAAGGACACCGACGCGGTCGAGCTGATCCAGGACCGTTCCCACGGGATGGTCCGCACCGAGGTGCGCTGTGCGCAGTGCGGATCACATCTCGGACATGTGTTCGAGGGGGAGGGCTATCCCACCCCGACCGACCAGCGGTACTGCATCAACAGCATCTCGCTGCGGCTGACACCGGACGAGTGACGGCGCGCCTGGAGGGGCGGGAGGCTGAGCCCCGCCCCTCGGCAGGGCGCCGTCTATCTCGTGTGAGGCGGTCGCCCGCTGGAAGTGGGGGCACCCGGTGATCTCGTCCTGGTCGCAGTCCAGCGCACAGTCGATCAGCGCCAGCGGCGCCCGCGCCGATTCGATCCTGGAGCGCAGTGCCCTGCGCCTCCTCCGCCAGGACCGCCCGACGCGCCACCGGGTCGTGCGCGCCGCACAGCGCCCGGATCGCGTCCAGGCTGAGCCCGGCCTGTTTCGCCCGCCGGATCATCGAGACCCTGAGGAGATCGCCCGGCCCGTACCGGCGGCGATTGCCGCCGTCGCGACCGGGACTGAGCAGGCCGACCGACTCCCAGTGCCGCAGTACATGGGTGGCGAGCCCAAAGCGCTCGGCCGTGGCCCCGGTGGTCAGTCGTTGTGCGCCAGAGCCCTCGCCCGTGGCGTGATACAGCACCTCGGTTGACTTCACGTCGACATTAAGGCGCAGTCTGTCGGCTATGGACAACAATCAGCGCCTTCTGGCCCTGCTTGACACGGCCGACCAGGCACCCGGGGCCGCCCAGCTACGGCAACGCTCCTACGAGTTACTGGGCTGCGGCCCGGGCGCCCGCGCCGTGGACGTGGGGTGCGGGGGAGGACTCGCGGTCGCCGAACTGGTGCGGCGCGGAGTGCTCGCGATCGGCGTGGACCAGGACGAACGGATGATCGCCGCGGCCAGACTGCGCCATCCTTCCTGTGAGTTCCAGGTGGCCAACGCCGCCGCACTGCCCTTCGCCGATGGCAGCCTCGACGCCTACCGCGCCGACAAGCTCCTGCACGCCCTGGACGATCCCGCCGGTGCGCTGGCCGAAGCCCGCCGGGTACTGGCTCCCGGTGGCCGAACCGTGCTGACCGGCCAGGACTGGGACCTGCTGGCCATCGCCACCGGGGACACCGCACTGACCCGCACCCTGGTCCAGGCACGCGCCGATATGGTTCCCAGCCCCCAGGCCGCGCGGTCCTACCGCAACCTCCTGCTGGACGCGGGTTTCTCCGAGGTGACGGTGGAGGTGCACACGGCGGTCTTCACGGAGGCGGAGATGCTGCCGCTGGCCGCCGGACTGGCCCAGACGGCGTGTGATGCGGGCGCGGTGCGGCAGGAAGAGGCCGATGAGTGGATTTCGGACCAGCGGGCGAGGGCGGCGGCCGACCGCTTCCTCATCGCCGTGCCGCTGTTCATGGCGGCGGGCAGACTGCGCGGCTCCTGACCGGCCCGTGGCGGCGTGATCGGGCCCGGTACTACCCGAACAGTCGCGCGAACGGTACGCCGCGCTGCTCGTTCACGGCCATCGGCCGCCCCGGGGATCAAAGGGCCGCCTACCGGACACGGCCGCGGGACCGGCATCGGCGGCATGACTCCACATCGGTGCGTTATACGTATCACCACAGGGCGGCACCGTGGTGCGACAATGCCCCTTATGCAGACCCTCCCGCCCCAGCTGCTGGCACGAGCCCGCGCCCTCGCGGTTCCCGGAATCCGCCGGGTGCTGGGGATCGCGGGAGCTCCCGGGGCGGGTAAGTCCACGCTCGCCGCCCACCTCACCGACGCCCTGGAGGGACGCGCCGTCCTCGTACCGATGGACGGGTTCCACCTCGCCCAGGCGGAACTGCAACGGCTGGGGCGCGCGGCCCGCAAAGGAGCCCCCGACACCTTCGACCCCGACGGCTACGCCGCTCTGCTCACCCGGCTGCGCATCCCCGTCAAGGGCTCCACCGTCTATGCGCCCGCCTTCGACCGGCAGCTGGAGGAGGCCATCGCGGGCAGTATCGCGGTCACCGCGGAGACCCCGCTCATCATCACCGAGGGGAACTACCTCCTCCATGACCAGGGCCCCTGGGCGAACATTCGTCCACTCCTCGATGAGGCCTGGTTTCTGGAGCTGGACCCGGGCACGCGCGTACGCCGGCTCATCGACCGGCACGTTCGATACGGCAGGGAGCGCCCCGAGGCCGAGCGCTGGGCGCGGGTGTCCGATGAGTCCAACGCCCGGTTGGTCATGCTCGGCAGGGACCGTGCCGACCTGGTCGTATCGCTACCCTGAGCGCCCCGGCATCGCCGAGTTCCCGTCCCAGCGGGAGACGGCGCACGGCTTTTCGCCCATGGGTCCTGGTTCAGCCAGTGCCGGGTGCGGTGACCGCGGGCGGCGTATTCCTGCCCTGGCGGGCTGGCTCTTCCGGCGGCCCCTCCCGATGAGGTGTGTCAGCCCCGGTGAGTAGGCTCGAAAGCGGGCAGGGATCGGCGGCAGGGACCAGCTGGGTAGAGGCACGGACGAAAGGTGTCGATGTGGGGTTGTTCCGGCGAGGGCCGAAGCGGGATCGACAGGATGCGCCCCGGGACGCCGAGTTTCCCTACTTCTCCGTTGACGAGGGCTCGCGGTTCCGTGCGCAGGTGCGGGAGGCCTTTGCCGAGCAGGGCCTGGAGGTGACGGTGTTCGCGGACGCGGTCTCCGACAGCGCAGGCCGCCAGTTCGGTCTGGCCAACCTGGCCGCCGTGCTGCACAACGACGATCGCGGGCCGCGCTCCTGGCCCGAGCTGGTCCGCCGCCATGTCGGCATGGTGCTGCGCACCATGGACGCGCCCTCCGCGCTGGACACCCTCTCCACCGAGCAGATCCGGGCCCAGCTCTATCCCCGGGTCCTGGGCTCCGACGGCTTTGACCCCCGGAATTTCCACTATGCGCGCACGCTGGCCCCCGGACTGCACGAGATCATCGCGCTCGATCTTCCGGAGAGCGTCATGATGCTCACCGACGAGGCGCTTGAACCCCTCGGTGACCTGCGCTATCTGCGGGAGCAGTCCCTCTACAACCTCCGCGGACTACCCATCGAGGCCCATGAGACCGTCAAGGGCGACGACGGAATGCGCTTTGAGGTCATCCTCGGTGACTCCTTCTACACCGCGAGCCGCGTCCTGGCGCTGGAGAGCGTCGTGCGGGAGTCGACCGGCGACACCCTCACCAGCGACGGCGCCCTGGTCGCGATGCCCTTCCGCCATCAACTCGCCTTCCATGTCATCCATGACACCCGGGTGATTCCCGCGCTCAACGCCATGGCCTCCTTCGCCGCGTCCGGGTACACCGATACCCCCGGCGCGATCAGCCCCTATGTCTACTGGTGGCGCAATGGCGAGCTCACCCAGCTCAGCGACAGCGAGGAGGACGGCGACGGGCTGCGGATCGTGGTCGGCGACGAGTTCCGGGCGCTGTTGGAGCGGCTGGTGGCCGACGACGACTGAGGCGGTCGGGGACCCTGGCGCACCCGGGTGGACCCCTGGACGGCGGCCGCGGTGACGGGCGCAGCCGGGGTCGCGTCCCCCACCGGCGAGGGGGAGTATGGGCACATGTCCACCACGCCCGCGCCCTTCACCGCGGCCGACTACCGGGCCCGGATGGCCCGCGCTGCCCACCTGGCCGCGCAGGCGGGACTCGCCGGTGTGCTGGTCGCGCCCGGCCCCGATCTGGTCCATCTCACCGGCTACAGGCCCACGGCGACCACCGAACGGCTCACCGTCCTGGTCCTGAGGGAGGGCCGGGACCCGGTGCTCGTCGTCCCCACCCTGGAGGCGCCTGATGCCGAGCAGGCCCCGGGCGCCGCCGCGCTGAGGCTGAGGGACTGGACCGACGGCCATGATCCCTACGCCGTCACCGCCCCCCTCCTGACATCCGGCGGCCGATTCGGGGTCAGCGACAACACCTGGGCCCTGCATCTCCTGGGACTCCAGCACGCGCTGCCCGCCAGTTCCTATGTCTCGCTGACCGAGGCGCTGCCCATGCTGCGCGCCGTCAAGGACGCCTTTGAACTGGAACGGCTCGCCGCCGCGGGCGCCGCCGCCGACGCCGCCTATGAGGAGATCCTCAAGGTGCCCTTCGCCGGCCGCAAGGAGACCGAGGTGGCCGCCGATCTGGCCGCTCTGCTGCTGCGGTTCGGCCACTCCCAGGTGGACTTCACGGTCGTCGGCTCAGGGCCCAACGGGGCCAACCCCCACCATGAGGCCGGCGACCGGACCATCAGCGCCGGTGACATGGTCGTCCTCGACTTCGGCGGCCTCAAGCACGGTTATGGCTCCGACACCTCTCGTACGGTCCATGTCGGCGAGCCGTCCCCCGCCGAGCAGCACATCCACGATGTCGTCCGCGAGGCGCAGCAGGCGGGCTTCGCCGCGGTGCTTCCCGGTGTGGCCTGCCAGGAGGTGGACCGGGCGGCCCGCGAGATCATCGACGAAGCCGGGTACGGCGATCTCTTCATCCACCGCACCGGCCATGGCATCGGTGTGACCACCCATGAGCCGCCCTACATGATCGAGGGCGAGGAGCAGCCCCTGGTACCGGGGATGTGCTTCTCCGTGGAGCCTGGAATCTATCTCCCGGGCCGGTTCGGGGTCCGGATCGAAGACATCGTCACGGTGACGGATGACGGTGGGCGCCGGCTCAACAACACGGATCACGCCATGGCCATCGTCAGCTAAGGGCTGTCCCGACCCAACTGTCCCGACCCGACTGACCTCCTCGCGACGGTACGTGCTTCAGCACCAGGGCCGGTCGTATCGCGGGGCCCGTACTCCCCTGGCCGACCACCCCGTCAGTCGCCCAACTGGGCCAGCAGATCGTACGGATACGGCAGTGGACGCGCGCTCGCTTCGGTCAGGCGAGTCGACTGCTCATCCGTCAACTCCCAGCCCACCGCGCCCAGGTTGTCCACCGTCTGCTCCACTGTCCGGGGCCCGATGATCGGCGCCGTCACCCCGGGCCGCTCCAGCAGCCAGCGCAGTGCCACCTGCGTCATGCTGTGTCCCGTCTCCGCCGCCACCTCCCGAACGGCGTCGATCACCCGCCAGGTCTCCTCCGTGTCCTGCCCCCGCCAGCCCTTGGTGCCCGACTGCTCCTGGAAGTAGGCCTCGCGCGAGCCCGCCGGCGCCGACTCCATGTCGCGCTGGTACTTCCCCGTCAGCCAGCCGCCCCCGAGAGGCCGGTAGGGGATCACCCCGACTCCCAGTTCGGCACAGAGCGGCAGCAGTTCCCACTCCGTCTCCCGACGCAGCAGGTTGTAGAGCGGCTGGAGACAGACATACGGCTCCCAGCCGTGCCGTCGGGCGAGATCGAGCGAGCGCTGCAACTGTGACGCCGTCACATTGCTCGTCCCCAGGTAGCGGACCTTGCCGGACCTCACCAGCGCGTCCAACGCCGAGAGCGTCTCGTCGATCGGTGTGGTGGCGTCCCAGATATGCGCCTGGTACAGATCGATGTAGTCGGTGCGCAGCCGCCGCAGACTCGCCTCCACGGCCGAGACGATGTGTTTGCGACTCAGCCCGCCGTCATTGGGCGCGTCCCCCATGGTGGCCCACACCTTGGTGGCGATCACCAGGTCGTCCCGGCGGCGCCCCTGGAGCCAGCGCCCCAGGATCTCCTCGGAACCACCGCGGTCGTACATGTCGGCGGTGTCGACAAAGGTGCCACCCGCCTCGGCGAAGGCATCGAGCACGGGGTGCCCGCTCGCATCGTCGGCAAAGCTCATGGTGCCCAGGCACAACTCGCTTACCCGTAGACCTGTCCGGCCCAGATTCCGCTGCTTCATGGACCGACCCTAGGAGGTGGAGCGCACTCCAAGCCAAGTGCCTTCAGAAGTCCGCCAGTACCGCACAGGACTCCGCAGCCAGCCTCAACAACCCGTCCGAACCGGGTGGCCGTGGTGAATCCCAACTCGCGAGCACCCGTCCGCCGCGCCCGAGCGGGATCGCCACCGGCTCGCTCGACAGATTGAGCACGATCCTCAGTTCGCCCCGCCGTACCGCCAACCAGCGCGCCTCCTCGTCGTACACGACCTTGACCGCCGCCAGATCGGGGTCGGCCAGATCGGGTGCGGCGCGGCGCAGGGCGATCAACTCCCGATACCAGGACAGCAGTCGGGCATGCGGTTCCCGATCGCGTTCGGAGCGGTCCACACAGGAGCGATTGCGCGTCGCCGGGTCCTGGGGGTCGGGGATCTCCTGGGCTGACCACCCGTGCGCGGCGAACTCCCGGCGTCTTCCCTCCCGAACGGCCGCGGCGAGTTCCGGATCGGTGTGGTCGGTGAAGTACTGCCACGGCGTACGCGCTCCCCACTCCTCGCCCATGAACAACATCGGTGTGAACGGCCCCGTCAACACCAGCGCGGCGGCGCACGCCAGCAGGCCCGGGGAGAGCGACGCCGAGAGACGGTCGCCCAGGGCGCGGTTGCCGATCTGGTCATGTGTCTGGGCGTAGCCGAGGAAGCGATGCGCGGGTGTTGTGGCCACTGCCACGGGCCGGCCGTGCGTCCGGCCCCGGAAGGTCGAGTAGGTGCCGTCGTGGAAGAAGCCGTGGGTGAGTGTCTTGGCGATGGCCGCGAGGGGGGCGGTGGCGAAGTCCCGGTAGTAGCCCTGGGACTCACCGGTGAGCGCGGTGTGCAGCGCATGATGGAAGTCGTCGTTCCACTGGGCGTGCAACCCGATACCGCCGGTTTCGCGCGGCGCCGTCGTCCGAGGGTCGCAACGGTCCGACTCGGCGATCAGGAACAGCGGCCGGCCCAGCTCGCCGGCGAGGGTGTCCACGGCCGTGGACAGCTCTTCGAGGAAGGTCAGCGCCCGGTCGTCGGCGAGCGTGTGCACCGCGTCCAGCCGCAGTCCGTCCAGCCGGTAGTCCCGCAGCCAGGCCAGAGCGCTGCCCAGCAGATAGGCGCGCACCTCGTCCGAACCCGGAGCGTCCAGATTCACCGCCGCGCCCCAGGGAGTGTGATGGGCGTCCGTGAAGTACGGTCCGAACGACGGCAGATGATTGCCCGACGGGCCCAGATGGTTGTGGACCACGTCCAGCACCACACCGAGGCCGTGCCCATGAGCGGTATCGACGAAGCGTTTGAGCGCCGCTGGTCCACCGTACGGTTCATGGACGGCGTAGGGCGCCACCCCGTCATAGCCCCAGCCGTGCACCCCGGGGAAGGGGCACACCGGCATCAGCTCGATGTGGGAGATCCCCAACTCGACGAGTTCACCCAGCTGGGCGGCCGCGGCATCCAGGGTGCCCTCCGGCGTATAGGTGCCGATGTGCGTTTCATAGAACACCGCATGGCGCAGGTCCTGCCCCCGCCACCCATGGCGCCATACGTAGGAGTCCGGGAGCACCACCGCACTGAGCCCGTCCGGGCCGTCCGGCTGCCGACGTGAGCGAGGATCGGGCAGAACGGGTCCGCCATCCAGCGCAAAGCCGTAGCGGGCCCCATCGCGAGCGGCTGCCTCACTGCTCCACCACCCCGCGCGCCCTGCCACCCGGGCCATCGGTCGCTCGACGCCTTCCAGCCACAGCGCAACCCGTCCCTTTGCCTGCGGCGCCCACACTTCGAACAGCACTGGCGGGGTCCTCTCATCGTCGGCACCGCTTCTGGCCGGGACGAGCAGCCGGCGAAACCCGGCCACGCCCGCTCCGGAATCCATCCTGGCAACTGACCGGGCCTCAATGGGTGCGCTTGCGCCCATTGAGGTCGTGGCGCGGCACCACCGGGGCCCCGATGCGCCTCGCGGCGCTCCTGAGACGGCTCCGTTGTGAACATACGTACGGCAGCCGCCCCCTGATGGGTGACCGGGAGCCATGGACATCCGGCGTGGCGCGCGAGGAGCGACCGTTGCCCACAGGTCGGCGACCGGTGGGCGAAAGCGCCCTGGCTCGCCTCAGCCGGCCTTGCGCGTGGCCATCCCCTTGGCCGCCGCCTGGGCGATGTTGCGTGCCATTCCGCCGAAGACCACCGAATGGAAGGGCGACACGCTCCACCAGTAGGCGTGTCCCAGCAATCCCCGTGGGGCGAACAGCGCCCGCTGCCGGTAGCGGGTGCGGCCCTGGTCGTCCTGGTCCGCGCGCATCTCCAGCCAGGCGAGGCCCGGCAGCCGCATCTCCGCCCGCAGCCGTAGCAGTCGGCCCGGCTCGATCTCCTCGACCCGCCAGAAGTCCAGGGAGTCACCCACCCGCAGCCGCTGTGCGTCCCGCCGCCCCCGCCGTAGCCCCACTCCGCCGACGAATCGGTCCAGCCAGCCCCGTACCGCCCAGGCGAGGGGGAAGGAGTACCAGCCGTTGTCCCCGCCGATGCCCTCGATCACCCGCCAGAGCGCCTCGGGCGAGGCGTCGACGAGCAGTTCCCGACGGTCGGTGTAGAGGCTGCCACCGGCCCAGTCGGGGTCGGTGGGCAGGGGGTCGCTGGGCGCTCCCGGTAGGGACGCGGATGACCAGCGGGTGGTCACCTTGGCGTCGCGGACCCGTTGGAGCGCGAGGGTGAGGGCCCGCTGGAAGCCGAAGGGCCGACCCGGCAGGTCCGGAACGTACTCGGCGATGTCGTGTTCCCGGCAGACCACTTCATGGCGCAGCGACTCGGTCAGCGGGCGCGCGATGGAGTGGGGTACGGGGGTGACCAGGCCCACCCAGTGGCTCGACAGCCTGGGGGTGAGCACCGGCACCGGAACGATCAGCCGCCGGGGCAGCTGGGCGATGGCCGCGTATCCCCGCATCATGTCCAGATAGGTGATGACATCGGGGCCGCCGATATCGAAGGTGCGGTTCACCTCCGGGGGCATCTGCGCCGAGCCGACGAGATAGCGGAGCACGTCCCTTACCCCGATCGGCTGAATCCGGGTCCGTACCCAACTGGGTGTCACCATCACCGGTAGCCGTTCGGTCAGATAGCGCAACATCTCGAAAGAAGCCGAACCAGACCCGATGATCACCGCTGCGCGGAGCACGGTGGCCGGTACCGGGGAGTCGAGGAGGATCCGGCCGACCTCGGCCCGGGAGCGCAGATGGGGGGAGAGCGTCTCGACCGGTACCCCTTCGGGGGTCAGACCGCCGAGATAGACGATCCGGCGCACTCCGCCGGCCGCGGCCTGCTCGGCGAAGATCCGAGCCGCCTCCCGGTCGGTGCGCTCGAAGTCGGACCCGGTGCCCAGGGCATGGACCAGGTAGTACGCCACATCGATATCGCGCATGGCGTCCCGTACCGAATCGGCGTCGAGCACATCGCCCCGGACCGTCTCCACCTCCTCCGCCCAGGGGTGGTCACGCAGCTTCTCGGGGGAGCGGGCCAGAGCGCGCACCGAATGACCCACGGCGAGCAGTTCGGGCACCAGCCGACCGCCGATGTAGCCGGTGGCGCCGGTCACCAGGCAGCGCAGCGAGGGTCCCGACTCGTCCTGCGGCTCTCCTCTGGTGTGTTCCGTGCCGGGTGAGTCGGCCGAGTCCGTCGCGGTGGGGCGCCTTCCAGGGCCCTTGGGGTCATCCGGCCCCGCCTGGTCCTTCGAACCGTTCTTCGTCATGGACGTCTCCCTCCGGCTCCCATCCTCAGCGATCGGTCCGCCGCTCGCCCTCCGGGCGGCTGGCCGACGCAGGTTGCGGTTGCCCCCGGAGGGCTCCCTCCATGTGTGGGCCGTCGGCGGACGGGGTCGGCAGACGGCCGGAGACAACGACCACCCCACCCGCCGTCCGCCGCTTCCGGGCGGAACACCCGGGGCAGCCCCCAAGGTCCGGTAGGCCGCGGGGGCTCTCCCCGGGAACGGTTGGTCCGGCGCGCCGAGCGCGGCCCTGCCTACCCCACGGAAGGGCCGGGGATCAGATGGATGCGTTCCTGGACCACCGGATGGCCTGCCCGGGCGAAGTTCGCCGCCATGGGGAAGTTGCCCTGGTCGGTGGTGCCCGCGATGAACTCGGCGCCGTGCTCACTCAGCACCTGGGTGCACTCCACGAGCAGGTCGTAGGCGTATCCGTGGCCGCGCTGCTCCGGTACGACACCGATGAAGCCGATACAGGGCCCGGCGGGGATATGCGCCGGGATATGGAGGCCGACCAGTTCGCCTTCGGGCGTGTACGCCAGTTGCCACCACTCGCGTGGCGACGGGCACCAGTGGAAGAAGTCCAGTTCCTCCTGGGCCGCCTGATCGAGGCCGCCCTCGGCGATGGCCAGCAGGGCATGCGCGTCGAGCGTTCCCGAGTGGACCCGGCGGAGCACGTCGAGGACCACCGAGTCATCCGGCTCGGGCCGGAAGACCAGGCGCCCGGGCCGCTCCGGCAGACCGCACTCGGGGGTCCAGCGGTACTGATAGCGCTCCACGAGGACGCTCATGCCCGCGGCCCGTGCGACCCTCAGCCGGGTCTCACCGGCCGCCGCGTACATCGGGTCATCGCGCCAGCCCACGGGCAGGATCAGCAGATACTCCACCGAATAGGGGGAGGTGCGCAGCAGCTCCGCGCCCGCGGCCTCCTCCCCATCGGCGACATCGAGCCAGTTGACATTGCGGGGACTGGTGTCCGCGGGGCCGCCCCACCAGGCGGCTCGTGCGACGACCTTGCCGTCGCGGAGGGCGACCCGCTGCCATTCGGGCCGAAAGGTGACATGGGACAGCGCCTTGCCCACACCGAGCGGGTCGGGCAGGGAGTCAAAGAGATGTGCGTCGCGCTCGGTGAGCGCGCGGATGACCAGATCGGTCATGGAAGAGCCTCCGGGAGGAAATGCGTGCGAAGCGCTCCCGGTCAGACTGCGAACGCCGGGCGAACGGGGTGGGAGCGCGAGAGGTGATGGGTGTACACGGCACTCGCCTCCTTTCCGCAGGTCCTAGGCGTTGCGAGCAAGGTAACCCTCCCACTGGTGATCCGTCCAGCGACATTCTCGGGTTCGACGAGGCGCGCGTCGCCCGGAGCGCCCCCTGGGCGGGTTCGGGCGGCCGGACGGTCTTGAGGAGCGGAAGACCGGTGACCCATCGGCGGGGCCCGGGCCCCGGAACGCCCTCTCGCGGATCCGGTCGCCCCGGATACCCGGCCCGTCTCGCACCCCGACCTACGAGGTGATCAGCGGCTTTGGAGGTCGTCGTATCCGTTGTTCTGGACACCTCCCGCCTGTCCGCGGACAATTGGGAATGTGACGTCGCCCGAGTTCCCCACATACTCCGCTCCCGTGCGTCTGTCCGACGCCGAGCGGGATCGTGTCGTCGGTGTGCTCAGAGAGGGCGCGGCCGAGGGCAAGCTGTCGCATGACACCTTCCTGCGCCGGATGGAACTGGCCCTGATCGCCAGCCGCCCCGAGGATTTGCAGGCCCTCACCGCGGATCTGTACACCGAGGGGAATCTCTCCCACCGGGTGATCGGTGTCGTCGGCGGTGTGTCCGCCTTCTTCGTCCGGCTCCGACGGGCCTGGCACGCCGAGAAGTTGCCGCCGCTGCTGTTCCCGGAGCCCGGGCCCTACCCCTTGCGGATAGGCCGGGACCCGGGCAACGGGCTGCGGCTGAGCCATGAGAGCGTCTCGCGGCTGCACGCCGAGCTGACCTTCCAGAAGAGGGGGTGGATGCTGCGTGATCTGGGTTCCACCAATGGCACCCTCGTCAATGGACGGCGGGTGACGGGCATGGTGCCGGTCCGCGACGGTGACATGGTCGGCTTCGGCCAGATGTGCTTCCGGCTGACGGCCCGCTGACTCGCCGGATGGCAAGCTCACTGGGCTGGTGGCTAGCTGGCTGGGCTGGTGGCCGTCGGGTGCCAGCCGCGGCCAGCAGCCTCAGAACAGCGTCGCGCCCCGGATTCACCCCTCCGCACGCACCAGGAGTGCCACCGGCCCCGGCCCGAAGAGATCGGCCGCCCGCATCGGACCCCCCGTCAGCCTCCGCCCCGCCGACAGCAGATCGACCCAGAGTCCCTCGGGGAGCGTGACCTCGGTGTCCCCCCAGCCGCCGGCCCGCTCCAACCGCAGCGACAGCCGGGTGACGGCCGCCACCACCTGTCCCGTACGGCAGTACGCCACACAGTGCTCGGCTGCCCGGCCCGTCACCTCCAGGGGTGTGTACGTCCCCGATGCCCCGAAGGCCTCCGGGCGCTCGGAGCGCAGCCGTAGCGCGGCCCGGGTCAGCGCGGTCTTCTCATCCGGCGTGCCCTCCTCGAAGGGGGACCGATTGTCCGGATCGACCAGCGCCAGATAGGTGCGCTCGGTGCCCTGATAGAGGTCAGGCACCCCAGGCATGGTCAGTTGGAGCAGCGTCGAGCCCAGCGCGTTGGCCCGCGCGTGGGGGGCCAGCGCCCGGGCGAAGAGGGCCGCCGAGTGCAGCGGGGGACCGGCCGGACCGGCGTCCACGAAGTCGCCGACGGCCTTCTCGTAGGCTTCGTTCGGCTCGGTCCAGTTGGTGTGCAGCGCGGCCTCGCGCGCGCCTTTGACCAGCGCGGATCGCAGTCTTTGCGCGGCGGGGAAGCCGACGGCGACCGCCGTCTGCCAGGCGGCCCAGGCCAGTTGCCGATCGGGCGCCCGCCCGCCTTCCTGGTCGGCCGCCTCCAGGGTGATCTGTCGAAGGAACTCCTCCCATCGCTCCGGGCACTGGGACAGCACGGCGATCCGGGCCCGGACATCGGCGCTGCGCTTGGTGTCATGGGTGGTCAAAACCGTGCCGCTGGTGGGCCAGTCACGCGCCAGCCGGGCGCAGTGCCCATGGAATTCCAACGCGCTGATCGTGGGCTGTCCGGGATCGCCGCCCACTTCGTTCGCCGAGATCAGCGGCGTATAGCGGTAGAAGGCAGTGTCCTCGACGGACTTGGCCCGCAGCGCTGACGACGTCTGGGCGAACCGCTCCCGAAAGGCGATCCGGTTCGGGCTGTCGCCCAGGCGCCCCAAGGCCAGGCTCCGTACGAAGTCCACGGCCCTGGACTCCTGCGGCACGGCGAACGCGGCCTTCGCACCGGCGGCGGCCCGCAGGGTGAGGACATCCTCGCCGCCCTTGCCGTAGGGACGGTAGACCGGCATCCGCACCAGCAGCTCACGCACGGCTGTCCGCAGCGCCCATGGAGCGTGGTCCCGAAGGGTGATGTCCTCGGCACAGACGCGCTCCGCGAGCCTGGTCAGCGCCGCGGTCTCGGAGGCCAGTTCCTCGCTGACGACCCGGTGGGCGGCGCGCCGGACCGTTGGCTCCCAGTAGCCGCCGCGATCGCCGGCGGGGTCCGCGAACCCGCGGAACTGGGCGGCCAGTGCCTGCGCACCCACCGGGTCGGTGAAGAGGCCGTCGATCCGTCTGAGGGAGTCGTACCCCGTCGTGCCGGCCACCGGCCAGCTCGGCGGAAGCCGCTCGTCACCGGTGAGGATCTTCTCCACGACCGTCCAGCAGGCCCCACCGGTCGCCGTGTCCAGCCGCCGCAGATAGGCCTCCGGATCGGCGAGCCCGTCCGGGTGATCGATACGCAGCCCGGTCACGACACCGTCTTGGACCAGTTCGAGCACCTTGCTGTGTGTGGCGTCGAAGACCCCGGGGTCCTCGACGCGCACTCCGATCAGTTCCGAGACCGTGAAGAACCTTCGGTAGGTGAGCTCGGTGCGCGCCAGTCGCCACCAGCCCAGCCGGTACCACTGGGCGTCCAGCAACTCGGGCAGCGGCAGGCCCTCGGTTCCCGCCCGCAGGGGGAAGCGCTGCTCGCCGTAGTGCAGGGCGGCGTCCTTGACCTTGAGCGCGTTGATCTCGGCCCCGATCGGCCCGGCGAGCACCGGGAGCAGTACCCGCCCCCCGCCCGCCTCCCAGTCGATGTCGAACCAGCGGGCGTAGGGCGATGACGGCCCCTCGCGCAGCGCCTCCCAGAACGCCCTGTTGTACTGCGGCACCGCGGCCATGTGGTTGGGCACGAGATCCAGCACGAGCCCGAGGCCGTGCTGGCGCGCGGTGCTCGCGAGCGCCCTCAGCCCGTCCTCACCGCCCAGTTCCTCCCGTACCCGGGTGGGGTCGGTGATGTCATAGCCGTGCGTCGATCCTGGAACGGCCTCCCACACCGGTGAGAGATGCAGATGTGAGATCCCGAGGGAGGCGAGATAGGGCACGGCCGCGGCGGCGGACGCGAAGGGGAACGCGGGCTGGAGCTGGAGTCGATAGGTGGCACGGGGCGTCATGGAGGCCTACGTACCCGCCCGAGCGGCTTCTGTGTCATGGCGGTAGCCGCCGGGTGGGTGACGCGGCCTCGCCCAGGACCTCCGTCCTCGACGCCGTGCGGGCGGCCAGGACCCTGGGCTACGCCGGGCGGCGCAGCACCACCAGGCTCCGGCCCACCAGCGGTACCCGTTCCCCGGCGGCGACCTCCGCACCCCCGGAGGGCAGCACCCCTTCAGCGCGGGCGGTGTCCACCACGATCCGCCAGCGGGCGCCGTGGTTGACGGGCACGGCGAAGTCCAGCTCCGCCGCGCTCGCGTTGAACATCAGCAGGAAGGAGTCGTCCCTGATGCGCTCGCCCCGCGGCCCGGGTTCGGAGATGGCATGCCCGTTGAGGAACACCGACAGGGCCCGGGCGTTCCTGGACTGCCAGTCCCGCTGGGTCATCTCCTCACCCTCAGGGGTGAACCAGGCGATATCGGTCAGCTCATCGTGGGTGCCCTCGACCGGACGGCCCTGGAAGAACCGTCTGCGCCGAAAGACCGGATGGTCCCGCCGCAGCCACACCATCGCCCGGGTGAAAGCCAGCAGTGACCCCTCGCCGTCGGCGTCATCGCTTCCCGGCTTCGGCCACGGCACCCAGGAGATCTCGTTGTCCTGGCAGTACGCGTTGTTGTTGCCGCCCTGGGTGCGCCCGAACTCATCGCCGTGGCTGAGCATCGGCACGCCCTGGGACAGCATCAGGGTGGCGATGAAGTTGCGCATCTGCCGCTCTCGTAGCTCCAGGACCTCCGGGTCCTCGCTCTCGCCCTCGACACCGCAGTTCCACGAGCGGTTGTCGTTCTCGCCGTCGCGGTTGGACTCGCCGTTCTCCGCGTTGTGCTTCTCGTCGTACGACACCAGATCGCGCAGGGTGAAGCCGTCATGGCAGGTGGCGAAGTTGATGGAGGCCAGCGGGCGCCGTCGGTCGCCCTGGTAGAGATCGGACGAGCCGGTGAGCCGGGAGGCGAACTCGGCCAGCGTCCTTGGCTCACCGCGCCACAGGTCGCGGACACAGTCGCGGTACTTGCCGTTCCACTCGGTCCACAGCGGGGGGAAGTTCCCCACCTGGTAGCCGCCCTCGCCCACGTCCCACGGTTCGGCGATCAGCTTCACCTGACTGACCACCGGGTCCTGCTGCACCAGATCGAAGAACGAGGAGAGCCGGTCCACCTCGTGGAACTGCCGGGCGAGGGTGGCGGCCAGGTCGAAGCGGAAACCGTCCACATGCATCTCGGTCACCCAGTACCGCAGCGAGTCCATGATCAGCTGGAGTACATGGGGGCTGCGCATCAGCAGCGAGTTCCCCGTACCGGTCGTGTCCGTGTAGAGGCGGCGGTCCTCCTTGTCGAGCCGGTAGTACGAGGCGTTGTCCAGACCCCGGAAGGAGAGGGTCGGACCCAGCTCGTTCCCCTCAGCCGTGTGGTTGTAGACGACATCGAGGATGACCTCGATCCCCGCCTGGTGGAGCGCTCGAACCGCCTGCTTGAACTCCAGCACCTGTTCGCCCCGGTCTCCCCAGGAGGCGTACGCATTGTGCGGGGCGAAGAAGCCGATGGTGTTGTAGCCCCAGTAGTTACGGAGTCCGGCGTTGACCAGCCGATGGTCGTGGATGAACTGGTGCACCGGCATCAATTCGAGCGTCGTCACGCCCAGTTCGGTCAGATGGGAGATCACCGCGGGATGTGCCAGTGCCGCGTAGGTTCCGCGTAGTTCCTGGGGGAGTTCCGGATGGAGCATGGTGAGGCCCTTCACATGGGCCTCGTAGATCACCGTGCGGTGGTACTCGGTGCGCGGGGAACGGTCGTCCCCCCAGTCGAAATAGGGATTGACCACGACCGAGGCCATGGTGTGCGGCGCCGAGTCCAGATCATTGCGGGACTCGGGACGGTCGAAGTGATAGCCGTACACCGACTCGTCCCAGTCGACACCGCCGCTCATCGCACGTGCGTACGGATCGAGCAGCAGCTTGGCCGAGTTGCAGCGGTGGCCGCGCTCCGGCGCGTACGGGCCGTGGACCCGGAAGCCGTACCGCTGCCCCGGCATCACCCCCGGTAGATACGCGTGCCGCACAAAGGCGTCGGTCTCCCGTAGCTCCACCGCCGTCTCGGACCCGTCGTCGTGCAGCAGACAGAGCTCGATGCGCCGCGCCGCCTCGGAGTACACCGCGAAATTGGTGCCGGCGCCGTCATAGGTGGCACCCAGGGGATATGCCTGTCCTGGCCAGACCTGCATGGATATGACCCTTCCGCGTCCGCTCCGGCAATGGTCGTTTGGATTCGGCCAAGCCTAAAAGGGATGCTTGGTCCGAAATTTCCCTGAAAGTATCGCTGGGCCACCCTCCCGAAGCGGCGGGCGACGCGGTTGCATCCACCGTCAACATCGGGTTCTCCGTCGTCGCCCATAGGAGGAGCGGGGTCGTACCGCTATGAATCAGCTCACTACGGCAGATCTCGCCAGTGAGAACCCGGGCACGGCACAAGGGAGTTGAGAAAGGAGCGAGTCCATCCGGCTGCACCCCGTCCCCTTTGGCGAGTAGTCTTCCTTGATCGTTGGGTGGGGACGGAAGGCGGTGCGTGGGTGAGCTCTGGAGGGCTGGAGCTACCCCCCGGTGACGCGAGTCATGAGGGGGGCTCCGCCGAGGTGCCGCCCGGTGCGGTCTCGCTCGCCAGGCCCATGGAGATCGGGGCCGAGCTGGAGTGGGACGCCGACGCCTGGAGCGAGGTCCGTACGCGCGCCCAGCGGGCGGGGCGGGCCTACATCTGGCTCAATCTGGTGGAACAGCGGCTGCGCGCCGTGGTGGCCGGGGTGCTGCGGCCCATCTACGAACCCGTACACGGCAGCGAGGACTGGGTG
Source organism: Streptomyces albipurpureus (assembly GCF_023701525.1). Classification (GTDB taxonomy): domain Bacteria; phylum Actinomycetota; class Actinomycetes; order Streptomycetales; family Streptomycetaceae; genus Streptomyces; species Streptomyces albipurpureus. The sequence goes on along the minus strand of NZ_JAMQAW010000002.1, from coordinate 108,341 downwards.
GTGGCCGCGGCAGGCCCCGCCGGACAGGAATGGGTGCAGCGCGCCGTCGCGGTACGGGAGATCTCGCGCCGCAAGGGATACCTCCTGGACCCCAACGACGACAACGTCCTCTCCTTTCTCACCCTGCCGCAGCTGCGTGAGCTGATGGTCCAGCACTGGCCCTGCTTCGAGCCGTACTTCGACGATCGGCGTGATGTGGAACTGGCGCTCGACGAGCTGGAGGTCGCGCGAAACGTCGTCTCGCGCAACCGCGCGCTCAACGAGGCGGTCCTCGCCCAGGCCGAGCGGGCATCGGCCCGACTGCTGGACATCCTCGGCAGCGGCGCGGCCGGAGTCCCCTCTGCCGACCGGCTCCCGGTGGACGCGGTCGAAGACCTGGTCGGAGACCGCTACGCCGATGTGGTCTCCGTCCATCCCGACCGGGTACGCCTCCAGCGTCAGCTCCCCGCCGAGGACCTCTTCGGCGGTGCCCGGCGCCTTGACGCCGTCGGCATCGGGCTGAACCTCCTCGTACAGAACTTCTCCGGCCGCAGACTGATCCGGCTCGCCGAGTCGGGCTGCCGGATCCGGCTCCTCTTCCTCAACCCCGCCAGCAGCGCGGTCAAGCGGCGCGAACGCGAGCTCGGCATCAGAAAGGGCGAGCTGAGCCGCACCGTCGAGATGAACATCCTCCATATGCGACGAGTGCGCTCCCGGCTGCGCGACCCCGGAGCCTTCGAGATCCAGGTCTTCGACGAGACCCCTCGCTTCACCGCCTACTTGGTGGACGGCGACGGACCGGACGGGGTGGCCGTGGTGCAGACATATCTTCGCAAGGCCCGCGGTATGGAGGCACCGGTGCTGGTCCTGCGGGGCGGCAGCCGCAGTGTGGTCAGACCCGGGGCCGAAGGGGAGCACGGTCTGTTCCAGACCTACCGCGAGGAGTTCGAGTCGGTATGGGCCGACTCGCGACCTGTCTCCTGAGCCACCGGGGGCGGGGCCCGTCGGCTGCGGTGAGACCGCTTCCACCCTCGGCGGGGGTCCTCGGGCCTACTCCCGGCAGCGTTGTCAGTGGCCCATGCCAAGGTGGGATTCCAGTGGGGGAGAGCACCACAGCACACAGGAGGGGGCCACGATGGCTTGGCATGGGGAACCGTTGGTCGGCTTCGATCTGGAGACGACGGGGACCGATCCGCTAGAGGCGCGGATCGTGACGGCGGCGGTCGTCCAGGTGGGGGAGCGCGATCCGCTGGAGCTGCGTTTCTGGCTCGCGGACCCCGGGGTCCACATTCCGGAGCAGGCTTCCGCTATCCATGGCATCAGTAGCGAGCGGGCGGCGACGGAGGGCCGTCCGGCGCCCGAAGTGGCGGATGAGATAGCGCGGACGCTCTGCGGCCACTGGCAGCGTGGCATCCCGGTGGTGGCGTACAACGCCGCATTCGACCTCACCCTGCTCGCCGCCGAGCTACGACGGCACGATCTGCCCTCGCTGAGCGATCGTTTGGACGGGCGGTCCATAGGCCCGGTGATAGACCCGTACACCATCGATCGCGCGGTGGACCGCTTCCGCAAGGGCAAACGAACGCTGCAAGCCGTCTCCGCCGAGTACGGGACACCGCTGGATGGCGCCCATGACGCCATAGCGGACGCGGTGGCCGCGGTGCGGGTGGCGAGGGCGCTGGCGCGGCGGCACCCACAGGTCGCGAAGCTCGATCCCGAGGAGCTGCATCAGCACCAGGTGCGTTGGTATGCCCAGTGGGCACAGGACTTCCAGGAGTTCCTACGCCGCAAGGGCACAGCAGACGCTTCGATCGATACGTCCTGGCCGCTACGGGACCTCACTCCGGCGACCAGATGACGGCCGCTCGGGTCCGGCCGCCGGTCTCCAGGCCCAGAAACCCACTGCCGGCGACCCTCCACCACACGGGCCCCACCGTCCAACGGCCCGTCTGCCGGGAGCACCGACCGATGGTCACACCGGAGCCTGGTTCACCGGTGTCGCCCTCGTTGGTTGTGGGTTGACTCTCCCCTGGTAGCTGGTTGTGGTGCCCTCCTCGGTGGCCCGATAGCGATCCAACGGGGAGAGGGTGCGGGTAGCGTTTCCTCCCACCGGGGAAGGGGAGGACGGATATGAGCAACGCCGAGCAGGTGGTCGACGCGTTCCTGGCGGCCTTTGACCGTCTGGACCCGGACGAGCTCGCGGGGTATTTCGCCGAGGACGGTGTCTACCACAGCATGCCCCTGGAACCGATCGTCGGACAGCAGCGCATCCGTGCCTACTTCGCGCAGTTCCTGGAGCGATTCACCTCCATGCGCTTCACCGTGCACCACCAGGCGGTGAGCCCCCGCGGCGATGTGATCTTCAACGAGCGCACCGACTCGGTGACACCGCGTACAGGCAAGGCCGTTGACATCCCGGTGGTGGGCGTCTTCGAGATCCGCGATGGACTCATCGTCGCCTGGCGGGACTACTTCGACCTCGCAGCGGTCCGCGACGCCCCCTAACGACCGTACGCCCGACACCGCACCCCGCATATCCAGCCTGGCCTTGGCCTGCGTGGCGGGGCATGGGTCGCGTTGTCCGCCGTATCGCCGAGGTCCGGTTGGCGGCGCTGTTCCCGGCATGGCACGGGTAGGCCGGTCGCTCTCGCGTCAGGTGCGCTCTGGGCCGTCCGTCGCTTGCTGGCGAGAGCAAGCACCAAAGCGTCGGGCCATGAGGCCTGCTCGATGCGTTGTCGTCCAGGATGCCGGAGGGCCGCCGGACGATCCTCGGTGCGGCGGCACGGCCCTTGGGGCAGCCGGTGTTCTCCACCCGTCGTACCTGCGGGCCACCACACATACCTGTCGGCCACCGCCCGCCCGGGCCGCTGTGCCGACCAGCCGAAGACATCGGCATCGGCCTCGACACCAGCGTCGGCATCGTCGACGTCGGTTGTGTCGAGCTGATGGGCGGCGTGGCCGCCGGCGTTGTCGGGCGACTGGGATGAACCAGTTGGACGGCCAGGCACGCGGGGATGCACCGCGTGGGGTGGATTGTCACCAGGCCGTTTGGGTGGGTCGTGCTCTTTCGGCCGAGGTGCCGCACACCACGATCTGGTTCCACCTGCGAATACGTAGATGGGTGGTTGCTCAGAACGACCGAAACGGACCTGAAGCCCTGGGACGCTCTTGTCGGCGGGCAGTACAACTGTGACCATTCGAACGCACGCTCTACGGCGGTCGGTGCGCGGGACGGATCCGATCGCCTGATCCGTTGGTTCTGTCCGAAACGCAACCAACTAGGAGTGCTTTCCCTATGATCAGATCGAGACTTCGTACGCTTCTGCTCGGTAGCGGCTCTGCGGCTGTGATGCTGGCCGCCGCGCTGGTTCCGACCACCGCGTCGGCCTCGGCACCCCCCTCCGAGCAATCCGCCGTAGGCAGCGGTGGTGTTGCGGCCACGGCCGATGTCGGGGCTGCCTCGGCGTTCTGGGCCTGCTCCGTTCCGGCCGGCTACATCTACATCAAGGCACAGAACACACTGAGCTGTGGAGGGTCAGGCTTCCGGACCCAGTATCTCGTTCAGCCGCCAGCGGACAGCATCTATGCCTGCTCGGTGCCTTCGGGTTACACCTACAGCAACGTACAGAACACTCTTGACTGCTCCGTGAGCGGCTTCCGCACCAAGTACCTGCTTCGCACACCCCAGTCGGGAATCTGGGCGTGCTCGGTGCCGCCCGGCTTCACCTACACCAACACCCAGAACACCCTTGACTGCTCCGTGAGTGGCTTCCGCACCAAGTACCTGCTGGGCTGATGAGGGTCAGTCCGGCTTCGGCTCACCAGCGGCCGAGCCACATCCCGGCTGGTGACGGCAGTGGGCTGCGCGAGGAAAGCGACCCCATGACCGCTGTCTGATGCGGCGTCCGACCGGGGCGCACACCTGCGGGTCTCCACCCCGATCCCGCCCGTCACCCGGGCGACGCCAAGAGCTCCTACGCGCCACACCGTCGCCCCGACTCAGGGTCCCCTGGCCCCTCTTCACAACGAGGCATCGCACAACGACTTCGCGCGTGCGGCGCCGCACCGTTCCAAGAAGGTGAGGCGACACTCGCGCGACGCCAGCGACAGGCCTTCCTTCCGTCCGGCCGACGCACGACGGCTCCCGACATCGCAGCGGGTCCGAACGGCGAGGCGCCGAACGCACCGGTGTGTCCAGAACCAACGACGACGCACCGGTGCGTCCAGTAACCGCACGGGAAACACCACGGGAAACGCCATGGGAACTCCAGGGGAGAAGAGCGGCTGTGGGTCAGGACCGCGGGGGCGGAGTCGTCCTGACCCACAGCCTGGACCCTGTCCGAGCTGACGCCGACAGGGAGTGAACAGCCCCGACGTCCGCGGCGGCACCGGACGGCCGCCTCTGGCCGTCGCCCCCTCCGTCGCCGGGCCCAAACGCTGTGCGCTTCACAGCCCCGGCGGCCAGACGCCGTTCCCCCTACGCGGCGAGTGGCGGCGCCTTGCGGCGCATCCCGTCCTTCGGCGAGAGGGTGAAGGCGAACGGGTGAAGGCGCCCCTGTCAGAACGGGTACCAGCGGACCTCCGGTTCGCCCTCGCGCAGCGACCGCACCCTTCGGCGGAACTCCTTCAGCGCCCTGGGATTGGTTGGGGCGTGCTGCGCCACCCAGGCACAGCTCGCAGTCTCCCGCGCTCCCCGCAACACCTCACACCCCGCCCATTCGCGCACATCCCAGCCGTACGCTTCGGTGAACCCCTCATACGCCCGCGCCGGCAGCCCATAGCGGTCCTTGGCCAGTGCCATCACCACCAGATCGTGCTCCCGGAGATCCAACGCGAAGGTCTCCAGGTCGAGCAGCACCGGACCGGTGGGTCCTACCTGAGCGTTGCGCGGCAGCGCGTCCCCGTGGATGGGCCCGCGCGGCAGATGGGGTGTGAGCGCCGCCGACGCCTCGGCGAAGCCATCCCTGCGCTGCCGCAGGAACTCCGCGTCCTCGGGGTCGATCGCCTCACCCGCCAGCCGCAACCATCGCTCCACACCGCCGAGGAGTTCGCGCGGCGGCAGTGCGAATCCCGGTGCGGGCAGCGCATGCACCCGCCGCAGCAGCCGGGCCAGATCCGCGGGCTCCGCGGGGCGCACCGCTTCCGGGAGACGGTGCCACACCGTCACCGGATGGCCATCGACCAACCGGGCCCCGGGCCAGGCGGGCCGTACCGCGGGCACTCCCGCCTCCGCCAACCACGCGCCCACTGCCGCCTCGCGCTCGGCGCGGCCCAGTAGTTCATCCGACCGGCCGACCTTGATGACCACATCGCCCGAGGCGAAGACCGCGTTCTCACCCATCGCCAACAGCGTGGCATCGGCGGCCGCCCCTGCCGCGGCCAGCACCTCCCGTGCCCGTGTCTCATCCATCGCCGTGCCTCTTCCACTCTGTTCCGCTGGTCACGTGTCCCACCAGCCACACCGGTTCTAACCCGCCAAAGTGTTGCATCCACGCTCTGGCCTCCTTGACGAAGCGTTGGGCGATCAGCACGATGACGGAAGCCGTTGTTCGGAATAGATCAGGATCAACCTCCCTAAAAACGTCAAAAGCGCTGAAGGAGTTGAATCTGTGACATCGGCGAGCACGGCCCCAAGGTCCAGGAAACATCTGGACCACGGGGCCTGGTTCCTGGTTCTCCCCGCCCTGATCCCGATCCTGGTACTCAGCGTGGGCCCACTGCTCTACGGAATCGCCCTCGCCTTCACCGACTCCCAGGCAGGCCGGACCGAGCCCACCGAATGGATCGGCACCCTCAACTTCCGCGACCTGATCCACGACACCCTCTTCTGGGACTCCTTCGGCATCGGACTGCTCTGGGCCGTCGGAGTGACCGTCCCGCAGTTCGTGCTGGCACTCGGTCTGGCCCTGCTCCTCGACCAGAGACTGCGACTGCGGTGGCTCGCTCGCGCCCTGGCCATCATTCCGTGGGCGATGCCCGAGGTGGTCGTCGGCATCATGTGGCGACTGGTCTACAACCCCGACGCGGGCATCCTCAACGAGACCATCCGCGATCTGGGCCTCGGAGACGGCCGTGACTGGCTGACCGGACTCGGTACCGCGCTCCCCGCCGTGATCATCGTCGGTATCTGGGCGGGTATGCCACAGACCGCGGTCGCCCTCCTGGCCGGCCTCCAGAACACCCCACACGAACTCCATGAGGCAGCCGCCCTCGATGGCGCAAACGCCTGGCGGCGGTTCTGGACGGTCACCTGGCCGGCCCTCAAGCCCATCGCACTGGCGATCAGCGCGCTCAATTTCATCTGGAACTTCAACGCGTTCGCCCTGGTCTATGTGCTCACCAACGGAGGCCCCGGTGGACGCACCCGACTGCCGATGCTCTTCGCCTACGAAGAGGCCTTCCGCTACGGCCAGTTCGGCTACGCGGCCGCCATGGGCTGTGTCATGGTCGCCGTCATCTCGGTGCTGCTCGCCGTCTATCTGGTGGGCCGGCTCAAGGGAGAGGAGGAGCGATGAACCGCACCAGCACGGTCGCCAGGGCGGGGCAGTACCTCGCACTGCTCGGCTATCTCGTCTTTCTGGCCTTCCCCTTTCTCTGGCTGATCTCCACCGCATTCAAGCCGGCCAGGGAACTGGGCTCACTGCACCCCACCTGGATTCCCCAGGACCCCACCCTGAGCAACTTCCGGCAGGCTTTTGCAGAACAGCCACTGCTCCAAGCCGCGGCCAACAGCCTGATCGCCGCCCTCTGCGCCGCCGTGATCGCCGTGGCCATCGCCACCCCGATGGCCTATGTCATGGCCCGTCATCGCAGCAGACTCTCCACCGCCGCCACCGGCTGGGTAGTGATCAGCCAGGCGTTCCCCTTTGTCCTGCTGATCATTCCGCTCTTTCTGGTGCTCAAGAATCTGGGATTGATCAACACACTGTCGGGGCTGGTCCTGGTCTATGTCGTCTGGTCGCTGCCCTTCGCGCTCTGGATGCTCGCCGGATACGTCAGGGCCGTACCGCGTGAATTGGAGGAGGCGGCGGCCGTCGACGGCGCTGGCCGACTCCGTACCCTGATCTCGGTCACCGCTCCACTGCTCGCACCCGGAATCGCCGCGACGGCCCTCTTCGCTTTCATCACCGCATGGAACGAGTTCTTCTTCGCGCTCGTCCTGCTCAAAACCCCGGAGAAACAGACCTTGCCGGTCGTGCTGACTCATTTCCTGGGCGCGGAGGGCGCTGCCGATCTGGGCCCGCTCGCCGCCGCGGCCTTTCTGGCGACCATCCCCTCATTGGTGGTCTTCGCGGTGATTCAGCGACGTATCACCGGTGGAATGCTGGCGGGGGCGGTGAAGTCCTGATGCGGGTACGGATTCTCGCACTCATCGCCATCCTGACGCTCCTGCTCGCCGGCTGCACGGGTGGGGAGGACAGCGGAAGCGCCTCGGGAAAGATCCGCCTTCGTTTCCAGTCGCTGGCCTGGCAGAAGGAGTCCGTCGACGCCAACAGGGAGCTGGTAAGGGAGTGGAATGCCCGCAACCCCGATGTTCAGGTCCAGTACGTCCAGGGCAGCTGGAACAGCGTCCACGACCAGTTGCTCACTTCATTTGAGGGCGGCGAAGCTCCGGACATCATCCATGACGCTTCCGATGATCTCGCTGACTTCGCCTACGGCGGCTATCTCGCCGACCTCAGTGGGCTACTACCCGAGCGGCTGCGGGCCGACATCCCCACCCCGAGTTGGGAGACGGTGACCTTCGGCAAGGGCGTCTACGGCGTCCCCTTCCTCCAGGAACCCCGGGTTCTGATCGCCAATCAAAAGATCCTGAAGGCGTCCGGCGTACGCATTCCCACCGCGGAGCGACCCTGGAGCTGGCCTGAGTTCCGTACGGTGGCCAAGAAGATCACCGCCGCTATGGGGCGAGGGAAGTACGCACTCGCCTGGCCGCTCAAGGAACCGGTGTCGGTCACCCTCAATCTGGGGCTGTCGGCCGGCGGCCAGCTCTTTCACCGCCGTGCCGACGGCAAGGTGAGGGTCGGGTTCACGGCGGCGGACGCGGTGGTGCCGGAAACCATTCACGACCAGGTCAACACGGACCGAACCGCCTCCCGCAGCACCTTGGGCATAGGAGGGTCGGACACCCTCCCGGGGCTCTTCGGCGGCAAGTACGCCATGGTCCCGCTCGGGTTCTCCTACCGCCAGCAGATCGTGCAGCAGGCTCCACCCGGCTTTGACTGGACCGTGCTGCCGGCTCCGGTGGGCGATGCGGGGGCCGTGCAGGGAGTGAGCCCGCAGACCTTGTCCATCGCCGAGGACAGCCCGCACAAGAGGGAGGCCATGCGGTTTGTCGACCATATGCTCCAGCCGCGCAATATGGTCCGGCTCGCCCGGGGCGACTGGATGCTCCCCACCGGCACGGCTGCGCTGGCGGACCCGTCCCTGCGGGTGCGGCGCGATGGCTGGGCCGTGGGGGTGGCACTCGCCCAGGGGCTTCGGTCGGCCCCCGCCCCATCGGTGCGGGGCTATCCGGAGTGGAAGGACAAGGTGGCCACCCCGGCGTACCAGGAGTTCTACAGCGGTGCCATCGACCTCGACGAGTTGGAGAAGCGGCTGGTCAAGGACGGGAATCTGGTACTGGCGAGATATCAGCGCTGAGCCTGGGGGCCAACTAGTTGCACGATACGTTCCGTCTCGTTTACCTTCGGGGTATGAACGAACCGCAGCGTGTCCACATCGCCATGTTCTCCATTGCCGCGCCCGGCCATGTGAACCCCAGCATCGAGGTCATCCGGGAGCTGGTGGCACGCGGACATCGGGTCAGCTACGCCATCCCCGCCTCCTTCGCGGAGCGAGTCGCCGAGACCGGTGCCACACCCGTGGTCTACGAATCCAAGCTCCCCACCGAGGACGATCCCGATGCCTGGGGTACGGAGCTGATCGACAACATCGAACCGTTCCTCACCGACGCGATCCAGGTGCTGCCCCAGCTCGCCGCGGCATTCGAAGGAGATGAGCCAGACCTGGTCATCCATGACATCACGGCCTATCCAGCCCCCGTGCTCGCCCACCGTTGGGGCGTTCCCGCGGTCGCCCTCTGGCCCAACCTGGTCCCCTGGGAGGGCTACCACCAGGAGATCGCCGCGCCCATGGCGGAGGAGCTGAGGAAGTCACCCCGGGGGCAGGCGTACTACGCGCGCTTCGCCGCCTGGCTGGCGGAGAACGGTCTCCCCGATACGGACCCGGACCATCTGGTGGGCCGACCCCGTCGGGGCATCGTGCTGATTCCCCGGGCGCTCCAGCCGCACGCGGACCGGGTGGACGAGTCCACCTTCACCTTCGTCGGCGCCTGCCAGGGCGACCGCAAGGCCCAGGGAGAGTGGCACCGGCCCGAAGGCGCGGAGCGGGTACTGCTGGTGTCGCTCGGGTCCTCCTACACCAAACAGGCCGCGTTCTACCGGGAGTGTGTGCGGGCGTTCGGTGAACTGCCGGGCTGGCACACCGTCCTCCAGATCGGACGGCATGTCGATCCGACCGAGCTCGGTGTGATCCCGGCCCAGGTGGAGGTGGGTTCCTGGGTGCCGCAGCTCTCGGTGCTACGACAGGCGGATGCCTTCATCACCCATGCCGGGGCCGGCGGCAGCCAAGAGGGTCTAGCCACCGCGACTCCGATGGTGGCGGTCCCCCAGGCGGTGGACCAATTCGGCAACGCGGACATGCTGGTCGGTCTGGGCGTCGCCCGCCGGCTGGACTCCGCGACGGCCACCGCGGAGGAGTTGCGTGAAGCGGTACTGAGCCTGGTTGCCGACCCGGAAGTGGCCCGAAGGCTGGGCGAGATCCGCGAAGCCATGGCCCGCGAAGGGGGAACGGAACATGCCGTCCGTCTGATCGAGTCGGAACTGCCCGCTCGGGCCCAGGGGCAACGCTGAGGGCCGTCACCCGGAGCGCCGGAGCCCAGTGCGAGGTGCGCTGGGCACTTCCTCCGGGACCGGTCGAAAACGCGGGCAAGGGACGCGGGCAGGGGACGCGGGCAAGGGACGCGGGCAGGGGACGCGGGCAGGGGATGCGGGCAGGGGATGCGGCAAAGGATGCAGGCACGCGGTCAAGGGACGGACGCGGTGCCTTCCGCGCCGCAAGGCAGCTCCCAGGGGCGGAGTCGACCCTGGGAAACCGCCCAAGGACTCCGCCCCTCCGTGACGCGCGTCCCCGGCTACACCGGCACCGGTGTATGGCTTCCTTCGTCATCGCGCTCGCGCACCGGGGGCTCGGCCACCGCACCCTCGTCATGGGTCATGTCCGGCAGCCACTCGAGCCACTTGGGGAAGTACCAGTTCCGCTCCCCGAGCAGTGCCATCGCCGCGGGGAGCAGCACACCCCGAATCACCGTGGCGTCGATCAGTACCGCGGCCGCCAGACCCACTCCCATCTGCTTCATCGACTGCATCGACAGCGTGCCGAAGATCGCGAAGACCGCCACCATGATCACAGCCGCGCTGGTCACCACGCCCGCCGTGGTGACCACCCCGTGGGCGATCGCGTCCTGTGTCGTACGACCCTGCATCCGTGCCTCACGGATGCGCGACACCACGAAGACGTGGTAGTCCATCGACAGGCCGAACAGGATCACGAAGAGGAAGAGCGGCAGCCAGGCGACGATCGCGCCCACGCCCTCGGCCCCCACCAGGGACGCTCCCCAACCGTGCTGGAAGATGGCCGTGAGGATTCCGTACGCGGCACCGACCGACAGCAGGTTCAGTACGATCGAGGTCACCGCGATCGTCAGTGAACGGAACGACAGCAGCATCAGCAGGAAGGCGAACACCACCACGAAGGCGAAGACCGGCGTGACCGCTTCGGTGATCTGGTCGTTGAAGTCCTTTGATCCGGCGACCTGCCCGGTGATCGGCGCCTTGACCCCGGCGACCTCGCCGAGCGTCGCGGGTCGTACCTCGTCGCGCAGGAGATCCAGGCTCTTCGCCGCCTTGTCCTGGTCGGCGCCGCCGATCAGCGGGACGTAGATGAACGCCAGATTCTGCGCATCGTGGGTCACTATCTCCACCGGTCCCCGCGACGCCCCCGAACTGACGGCCCGCGCACGGAACTGCTCGATCGCCCGCTTCACCGGGGCCGCGTTGATGTCGTCCGCCTTGACCACCACCTCGGCCGGCTCCGCGCCGCCCGGGAACGCCTCGTTGACGCGCTCATAGGTGGCGACGATCGGCAGCGAGTCGCCGAACTCCTGGTTCAGCTTGAGTTCCTGGGTCTTCATCCCCAGCGCGGGGGCGGCGACCGCCACCAAGGCACCCGTGGCCACCAGCAGGGAGACCACCGGACGCTTCAGTACTCCACCCAGCACCGCAGACCAGAATCGGCTCTCTCCGTTGTCGCCGCGTTTGAGCTTGCCGATGAAGGGCACCCGACCCTTTTCGACCCGTTCACCGAGCAGCGACAGCAGTGCGGGCAGGACCGTCACCGAGCCCACCATGGCCACCGCGACCACCATCAGGGACGCCAGACCCATGGACTGGAACTCGCCAATTCCGGTAAAGAGCATTCCCGCCATCGCGACACAAACCGTCACGCCGGAGACCACGATCGCCCGACCGCTCGTCGCAGCCGCAATCATCATCGCCGTCTGCGCGTCCCGTCCCGCCGCGCGCTCCTCGCGTTCCCGCCGTAGGTAGAACAGGCAGTAATCGACCCCAACTGCCAGCCCCACCAGCAGCATTACCGAGTCTGCGGTATCGCTCATCGGCTGGATGTGGCTGACGACTCCCACCAGACCCATCGTTGCCATGATCGCGGTGATGGCAAGTGCAACGGGTATCAGCGCCGCGACCAGGGCTCCGAACGCGATCAGCAGAATGCCCAGGGCGACGGGCACGGCCGAGTACTCCGCCTGCTTGAAGTCATCGCCGAAGGCATCGTCGAACGTCTTGGTCATGCTCGCGCCGCCGATCTGCTCGATCCGCAGCTTCGGGTGGTCGCCCTGCACCTGTTTGACGGCCTTGAGTACCGGCTCGATCCGGTCAGTCGCGGTCTCCGGGTCACCCCGCATATCGAACTGCACCAGCGCGCTGAGGCCGTCCTTGGAGATGCTCTTGCTGGTGTACGGCGATGTCACCCCGGTCACCTCGCCGGTTGCCGCCACCGACTTCATCACCGCGTCGACGGCCGCCCTGAACTCCGGGGCGGTCGCCTTGATGGCGTCGTCCTTGCCCTGCAGCAAGACGGACTCGCCGACCGGCTCCTCGATGCCGGCCTTGTCGACTATCCGGGCGGCTTCGGTGGTCTCGCCCTTCAGTTGCTCACTGCCCTTGATGTCCTGCCGTCCGGCGGCCGAGCCGGCCACCATGGAGACCAGGACGAACAGCACCCAGATGCCGACGGCTGCCCAGCGGTGTCGCGCGCTCCATCCCCCGGCCCGCGCGGCGAAACCACGTGGTCCTCTACCCGCATGCTCCATGACAGCCTCAATCCCCCAGTGGGTGCGGTCCTGTTGTCTCGACCAATGACGCTACGGCCGCACCCCCTTCCACCTCGTCATACTGTTCGATGAACCGAGGGGCGGGCGTCTAGTACCCAGGGACGGCAGGCATCCCCCAGAGGGGCGGTTCAAGCCCCTTACATCTATCTGGGGCTGGTACCCGTGGGGCCGGAGTGGTCGAGTCCGCAAGCCACTTGGGAGAGTTGGCCTGTTGTAGTTGTGAATTCCTGTTGCCAAAGTCACAGCTGGCGGAACCGCTTGAACTGGGCGCGTCAATCGGCCAAGGTTTCGAGCCATCTCCCGGAGGATCTCGCGGCCGGGAAGTGCCCCCCACACCTGCTGACGAGGAGATCCTCTCCATGGCAACTCACAGACGCAAAAGCAGGATCAAGTCAACGGCGGCCATGGCGGCCATCGCGGCCGTGTCCGGCGGACTGTTCATCGGTACGACCTTCGCCGGGGCGTCTTCGGCCCCCGAGGGCGTCGTACACGGTGTGAACGCCGAAGGCGCGGTGGCCGGAAGCTATATCGTGCTGCTGGATCAGAAGGCCGACAAGCGCAGTCTCGCCAAGGAGTACGGCGGCAAGCTGAAGCGGGAGTACAACTCCGCGGTCAACGGCTTCTCCACCACCGGGATGACCGAGGACGAGGCGAAGAACCTCGCCATGCACCCCGCCGTCGCCAAGGTGGTCCAGAACAAGCGCTTCAGCATCTCCGCCACGCAGACCAACCCGACCTGGGGACTGGACCGCATCGACCAGGCCGTCACGGCGGGCGACCGTCGCTACAACTACCCCGACAGCGCGGGTGCCGGAGTGACGGCGTTCGTCATCGACACCGGAGTCCGGGTCAGCCACCGGGACTTCGGAGGCCGGGCGGTCCACGGCTTTGACGCGATCGACAACGACAACATCGCCACGGACGGCAATGGCCATGGCACACACGTAGCGGGCACCATCGCGGGTGCTCGGTACGGCGTGGCCAAGCAGGCGAAGATCGTCGCCGTTCGGGTCCTCGACGACCAGGGCTCCGGCACCACCGAGCAGGTCATCGCGGGTATCGACTGGGTCACCAAGAACCGCAAGGGCCCCTCGGTCGCCAATATGAGCCTCGGCGGTAGCGCCGACCCGGCCCTCGACGCGGCCGTTCGCCGGGCGATCGCCTCCGGAGTCGCCTTCGGCGTAGCAGCCGGGAACGAGTCCAGGGACGCGGGTCAAGGCTCGCCGTCCCGGGTCCGGGAGGCCATCACGGTGGCGTCATCGACGAGGACGGACACCCAGTCCGGATTCTCCAACTTCGGCAGCATCGTCGATATCTACGCGCCCGGTTCGGACATCACGTCGACCTGGCACAACAGCGACACCGCCACCCGGACGATCTCCGGAACGTCCATGGCCACCCCGCATGTCGTCGGTGCGGCAGCCATCTATCTCGCCAACCACCCCAGAGCCACCCCGGCGCAGATAGCCAGGGCACTGACCGACGGTGCCACCCCCGGCCGGATCTCCAACGCCGGCCCGGGCACGATCAACAAGCTCCTCAAGATCGTCCCGTAGCAGTGGATCGCGGCACCCGCTGCCGCATCTGAGCGCGGTCGCCGTACCCTCCCCCACGGGGTGCGGCGACCGTCCTACCCTGAGCCTCATGACCACCAGATACGCAGCCCTGCTACGCGGTATCAATGTCGGCGGCAAGAGGAAGGTGCCCATGGGCGCCCTCCGAGAGCTCCTCACGGAGCTGGGCCACTCGGATGTCACCACCTATCTCCAGAGCGGCAACGCGGCCTTCAGCAGCCAAGCAGGGGACGGGGAGGAGGCACTTGCCGCGGCACTGGAACGGGCGATCGAAAAGCACTTCGGCTTCGCGGTGGACTGCCTGATCCGCGAGCACGCCTATCTGGCAGCCATCGCCGATGACTGCCCCTTCCCGGCGGACTCACTGGAGCCCAAACAGCTTCATGTCACCTACTTCTCCGAGCAGGTCGGCCCCGAACGGCTGGCGGCCCTCGACCAGTCGGCGTTCGCACCCGAGGCCTTTCGACTGGGCGATCGGTCGCTCTATCTCTACGTACCCGACGGCCTCGGCCGCTCCAAGCTCGCCGAGGCCCTCGCCAGACCCGCTCTCCTTCGCGGAGTCGTCGCAACGACCCGCAACTGGAACACGGTTCGCAAACTGGTGGAACTGACCGCGGTCAGTGGCGGTTACGGCGAGAGTGCCGGCGCCAGGTGAAACCACCGGGAAGCCGTACGGCCGCACCACGCCTGCCATGGCTGTCCCGGGTCAGATGCGCACGACGTCCACCCAGTGTCAGCGTCCAGCCGTGGGTGCCGATGTTGAGGTGGAGCAGCTTGGGGATCAGCGTGATCCGCTTGTGGTAATGAAAAGACATGTCGGCCTCCTTCCCCCGATAGTGCACCGTGCACGCCCGTCGACCGTCACCGGAGCGCCACGAATCTGTCACCGAAACGGGCCGCGGACAGTGCACCCCCGATCGGGCCCCGAGACAGACTGATCGGACCCCGAGACAGGCCGATCAGGTCGCAGGACAGCCGGAAGGTCCGCGGTGGCAGCGAGCAGGCCGCCCCATAGGCAGGGCGTCTCGGCCACCCCCGCGCCACCGGGGGCCGGGGCGCGACGGGCCCCGGCGCCGGCTTCCCCGCCCCCGGTCCGGGGAAGTCTCTACGCCGTGACGGCGACCCTGCCGGCCGTCAGGGCCGGCAGCGCCTGCTCATAGCGCTCCAGCAGCAGCTGGGCCAGCTCCGGTGAGGCGCCCAGCACATCCGCCAGCACGTCCGCCTGGCGGGCGCCCTCGGCGATACGGTCCGGAAGCCTGCCCGGGGCGATGACATACGGGGCCACCGCCACCCGCTCGCACCCATCGGCGCGCAGCGAGCGTACGACCTCATCCGTACGGGGCAGGAGTGCGGAGGCGAACGCGGGCCGCACGGCGCACCAACCGGCACTCCGTAGCTCCCGCGCTATTTCTGCGATCACCGCGATCGCCTCCGGGTCAGTGGAGCCCGCCGAGGCCAGTACCAGCCCCGTCGAGCGCTTGTCGGCCTCCTGCAGCCCCGCTTCCCACAGCCGCCGGTGGAGCGCGGCGAGCAGCAGCGGGGACGGGCCGAGTACCTCGGCCCGGTGGATACGGAGCCTCGGCAGCCGAGCCGACGCCTCCCGCAGGACGGATGGAATGTCCGACTTGGCGTGGAAGGCTCGGGTCAGTAGCAGTGGTAGTGCGATGACGTCCTCGGTGCCCTGCGCCGCCAGCCGCTCCAACACCCGCGGTACCGAAGGGGCGTTGAAGTCCAGGAAGCCGGTCTCCACGACGAGCCGCGGCCGGATCGACCGCACCCGGCGCACCAGCGCGTCGACGGTCGCGGCATGGCGTGGATCGCGGCTGCCATGGGCGATGACGAGAAGGACGGGAGGACGCATCACAGAACTCAGTTCTTGACGAGGAGACCGCGGCCCCGCAGGACCGCCCGCTCCAATGGGCTGAAGAGCAGTAGATCGATGGCGATACCCACGAGAAGGATCAGCAGGATCGCCAGAAACACCCCCGGCATATCCGCGTTGTTCCGACCGTTCTCCAACAACTGCCCCAGGCCCAGACCGAGATCGGGCGACGAGGCGATGATCTCCGCGGCCATCAGCGAGCGCCAGGAGAACGCCCAACCCTGCTTCAGACCGGCCACATAGCCCGGGAGGGCGGCAGGCATCACGATGTGCCAGGTGCCCTTGAGGCCCGTCGCCCCCATGGTGCGCCCCGCACGCAGAAACAGCGGCGGGACCTGATCGACACCGGAGACCAATCCGTTGGCGATGGAAGGGACCGCACCCAGCAGGATCACCGCGTACATCATCTGGTTGTTGAGCCCCAGCCAGATCACCGCGGGCGGCACCCAGGCCACTGAGGGCAGCGACTGCAGGCCCGAGAGGATCGGCCCGATGGCCGCCCGGACGAACTTGACCCGAGCGACCAGCAGTCCCAGCGGCGTACCGATGGCGAGCGCCAGCAGGAAGCCCAGCAGGCCACGGGAAACACTGGTCCAGACGACCTCCAGCAGAGTGCCCGCCATCCACAGCTTGGACACGCTGTCCCACACCGCGGAGGGGGCGGGCAGACTGCCCTCGTCGGTGACCTTCGCCCAGACGAGCGCCTGCCAGAGCGCCACCACCAGGACGACCGCCACCACCGGCGGGAGCACCTTCTTGAGCAGGACCTCGCTTACCGGGGTGCGATGCGACTGCACCGCGTCCAGTGCGTCGAGGCCCGCTTCCAGACCGGCGAGATCATGTGAGTCGGGCTTGGCCTTGGCCTCGCTGGAGGTCTCAGTGCTGGCCATGTCGGCGGATCTCCCCACGAAGTTCTTCGGTGATCTCGACGGACAACTCCGCCACGGCGGCGTCCTCGATGCGGCGCGGTTGTTCGATGCCGACGGTCCACTCCCGGGCGATGCGCCCTGGCCGGGAGGAGAGCAGGACCACCCGCTCGGCGAGTCGCACCGCCTCGCGGACGTTGTGGGTGACGAAGAGCACCGACAGTTGGGTCTCGCGCCAGATGCGGGTCAACTCGTCGTGCAGCACATCGCGCGTGATGGCGTCGAGCGCCGCGAACGGCTCGTCCATCAGCAGCAGTTGGCTGTCCTGAGCCAGCGCCCGGGCGAGCGCCACCCGCTGACGCATACCACCGGACAGTTCGTGCACCCGCTTGCGGTAGGCACCGCCGAGGCGGACCAGGTCGAGCAGCCGCTCGGCCTCCGTCCGACGCTCCGTCTTCGCGACTCCCCGCAGTCGCAGGGCGAGCTCGATGTTCTTGCCCGCCGTCAGCCAGGGAAACAACGCATGCTCCTGGAACATCAGCGCAGGTCGCCCGCCCGGGGTCGCGATGGACCCCACACTGGGCTTGTCCAGCCCCGCAACCAGATTGAGCAGGGTGGATTTACCGCACCCCGAGGCCCCCAGGAGGGTGACGAACTCTCCCGGAGCGACATCGAGGGTGATGTCGTCCAGGACGAGTTGCCGTCCCGCGGGTCCCGCGAAGGACTTCGAGACGTGTTCGATGCGGGCGGCATACCCGGCCGTCGTCGTACGGCCGGTCGCCTGGTCCTTGGTGAGGGTGTTGGTCATGGTCGTCACCTCCTGGGAACTCGGTTGTACGGGGCTACTTGACGCCGAGTCCGGCATCGGCGACCTCGGGCTTGCCATCGGCCTTGAGAACCTTGTTCAGGCCGGTGAGGTCATAGATGCCGTTCAGGTCGGGCTTCTCCAACAGACCGGCCTTCACCGCGTAGTCCGCCTGCGTCTTGAGGGTCGAGGCCAGCGGGTCGTCGGTGAACAGGATCGACTTCCACGCCGGATCGATGATCTCGGCGGGCAGTTCCTTACCGGTGAGCGCCTTCAGCTTGGCGTTCGCGGCGGCCTTCGCCAGGTCCGGGTTGGCGTTGATCCAGGCGTTGGTCTTCACCGAGCCGCGCACCACGGCCTCGACGACGTCCGGGTGGGACTTGAGGAACTTCTGCGACACGATGATGTGGGTGATCACGAACTTGTTGTCCGGCCACAGCGTCGACTCGTCCAGCAGCACCTTGGCGCCCTGGCTCACGAGTCTGGACGCGACGGGCTCCGGCACCCACGCACCGTCGATCGAGCCGGACTTGTAGGCGTCCGGGGTGATCTTGTTGTCGGTACGAACGACCGACACATCGCCCTTGCCGCTCTGCGCGTCGGCCTTCCAGCCCTTCTCGGCTATCCAGTTCAGGAAGGCGACGTCCTGGGTGTTGCCCAGTTGGGGCGTGGCGATCTTCTTGCCCTTGAGGTCGTCCAGGGTTTTGATCTTCTTCGGATTGACCACGAGCTTCACACCACCGGATGCGGAGCCGGCGACGATCCGCAGATTCTTGCCCTTGGACTTGGTGAAACCGTTGATCGCGGGGGAGGGGCCGATGAAGCCGATGTCGATCGAGCCCGCGTTCAACGCCTCGATCTCAGAAGGACCGGCATTGAAGGTGGTCGACTTGATCTGCGTACCGCCGAGCTCCTTCTGGAGGATGCCCTGCTGTTCCCCCACCAGAGCGGTGGCGTGGGTGAGGTTCGGGAAGTAGCCGAGCTTCACCGTGTCGGCCGAGAGCTTCTTGCCCTTGGCGGCCGGCGCGACCTTGTCGTCTTTCTTGGACTCGGAGCCGTAGCCGCACGAAGCGACGGCGCCTATCAGCAGCGGGAGGGCGGCGGCTGCGGCGAGGCCGCGGCGCAAAGTGGTACGGGAGGCAGGCACGGGAGGGTTTCCTCTCGAAGGCCCCGGCGCTCACGCCTGTAAAGCGTGGCCGGGAAGTCGGCAGAACGGTGTCTTCGTCGGTGAAGCGTCATCCGGTGGTGCGTACGAGTCATCGCGCACAGCACACGACACCTCCGGTGCCTGCGCCGAGGGTGCCGCTGCCCACACGGCCCCCTTCCTTCGCGAAGGTTGCGTACACATCGGTCATCAGAAGTCCCATCCCGCGTCTTCGGTACTGTCGGTTGTCTGTACGGCCTTGGCCGTGGTCGCGAACGAGTCGCCGGCCATACCGGCGGCAAGCGTGGTGCCGTCGGCAGGGTCAATCAACAGGAAGGAGCCGGTACGCCGGGAGTCGGCGTAGGAGTCAAGCGCCAACGGCTCGGCGGTGCGCACTTTCACCAGACCGATGTCATTGGCGACCAGGCGCCCGGGCTCCGGGTGTTGCGAGAGATCGTCCAGCGTCAGCCGGGACGGGATCTCCTTGACGATCGCCTTGACCGTACGGGTGGTGTGCTTCAACAACACCCGCTGCCCAACGGTGAGTGGCTGATCAGCCACATGGCAGACCGTCGCTTCGATGTCCTGGGTCGTCGCCGGGGCATCGTCACTCGGCACGATCAGATCGCCGCGCGAGATGTCGATGTCGTCTTCCAACAGCAGGGTGACCGAGTGCGGTGTCCAAGCGATGTCCACCGCTTGACCCAGCAGATCGATCCCCTTGATCCGGGAGGTGCGCCCCGACGGCAGCACGGTGACCCGCTCACCGATGCGGAAGGTACCGGCCGCGATCTGGCCGGCATAACCCCGGTAGTCCGGGTGGTCGGCCGTCTGCGGACGGATGACGTACTGCACCGGCAGCCGAGCGTGGCAGGACGTCAGATCGTGCGATACGGGCACGGTCTCCAGGTGCTCCAGCACCGTCGGCCCGCCGTACCAGTCCATGTTCGCGGACGGGTCGACGACATTGTCACCCGCGAGCGCCGAGATCGGGATCGCGGTGATCTCCGGGACGCCCAGGGAGGCTGCGTACGAGGTGAACTCCTCGGCGATGGCGGCGAAGACATGCTCCGCGTAGTCGACGAGGTCCATCTTGTTCACCGCGAGAACCACATGGGGAACCCGCAGCAGAGCGGCCACCGCCGCATGGCGACGGGTCTGCTCGACCACGCCGTTGCGCGCGTCCACCAGGACGACCGCCAGCTCCGCGGTGGAGGCACCGGTCACCATGTTGCGGGTGTACTGCACATGGCCCGGAGTGTCGGCCAGGATAAAGCGCCGGCGGGCGGTGGCGAAGTAGCGGTAGGCCACGTCGATGGTGATGCCCTGCTCCCGCTCGGCCCGCAGACCGTCCGTGAGCAGTGCCAGATCCGGAGTGTCCTGTCCCCGCGACAGGGACGCGGTCGTCACGGCCTCCAACTGATCGGTCAGCACCGACTTGGAGTCATGCAGCAACCGTCCGACCAGCGTGGACTTACCGTCGTCCACGGAACCGGCAGTGGCAAAACGCAACAGGGTGGTGGCCGACAACTGCTCGGCCGCAGAGGTGATGGCAGTCATCCTAGAAGTACCCTTCGCGCTTGCGGTCTTCCATCGCGGCCTCGGACATCTTGTCGTCGGCGCGGGTGGCGCCCCGCTCGGTCAGCCGGGAAGCGGCGATCTCGGCGATCACCGTGTCGAGGGTGGTGGCATCGGAGTCCACCGCACCCGTGCAGGACATGTCCCCGACCGTGCGATAGCGGATCAGCCGTGTCTCCACCCGCTCGGACTCCTTGGGGCCGCCCCAGTCGCCCGCGGTCAACCACATCCCCGAGCGCTGGAACACCTCACGCTCATGGGCGAAGTAGATCTCCGGGAGCTCGATCTTCTCCCGGGCGATGTACTGCCACACATCCAACTCGGTCCAGTTCGACAACGGGAAGACCCGGACATGCTCCCCCGGCGCGTGACGGCCGTTGTAGAGCTGCCACAGCTCCGGGCGCTGACGCCGCGGGTCCCACTGCGAGAACTCGTCACGCAGTGAGAACACCCGCTCCTTGGCCCGGGCCTTCTCCTCATCCCGTCGCCCACCGCCGAACACCGCGTCGAAGCGGTGCGCCTGGATCGCCTCGGTGAGCGGCACGGTCTGGAGCGGATTGCGGGTGCCGTCGGGCCGCTCCCGCAGCTTTCCGGCGTCGATGTACTCCTGTACGGAGGCCACGTGCAGCCGCAGGCCGTGTCGCTCCACCGTGCGGTCGCGGTAGTCGAGAACCTCCGGGAAATTGTGCCCGGTGTCCACGTGGAGCAGCGAGAAGGGGACCGCTGCCGGAGCGAACGCCTTCAGCGCGAGATGCAACATGACGATGGAATCCTTGCCACCGGAGAACAGGATCACCGGCCGCTCGAACTCCCCCGCCACCTCGCGGAAGATGTGGACCGCCTCGGACTCCAGGGCGTCCAGATGGCTGAGCGCGTACGGACTGTCGATGTCCTGGACGTCGGCGACGGCCATCATGCGAGACCCCTCTCGGTGAGCAGCGCGTGCAACGCTGCCGCGGACTCCTGCACGGTCTGGTGCTGTGACTCGATGCGCAGATCCGGTGACAGCGGCGCCTCGTAGGGGTCGTCGACCCCGGTGAGCCCGCTGATCTCGCCCGCGGCCTGCTTGGCGTAGAGCCCTTTCACATCGCGTTCGGAGCACACGTCCACCGGAGTGGCCACATGCACCTCCAGATAGGGCGTGCCCTCGGCGGCATGGCGCTTGCGGACCGCCTCCCGGCTGTCCGCGTAAGGCGCGATCACGGGAACGAGGACGGTCACCCCGTGGGATGCGAGCAGTTCGGCGACAAAGCCGATCCGCTGCACATTGGTGTGCCGGTCCGCACGGGTGAAACCGAGGCCCGCGGAGAGGAACTCACGGATCTCATCACCGTCGAGCACCTCGGTCCGGTGGCCGTTCGCGGCAAGCCGTTCCGCCAGCGCGTACGCGATGGTGGTCTTGCCGGCGCTCGGCAGGCCCGTGAGCCAGATGGTGGCCCCAGTCACGTGTATCTCTCCCAGCGTCGTCATCAGCCGTGCAGTCCGCATTCCGTCTTGCCCCGACCGGCCCAGCGGCCGGCGCGTACGTCCTCGCCCTCCAGCACCCGACGGGTGCACGGTGCACAGCCCACGGAGGTATAGCCATCCAACAGCAGGGGGTTGGTGAGTACACCGTGTTCGGCGACATAGGCGTCCACGTCGTCCTGCGTCCAACGCGCGATGGGAGACACCTTCACCTTGCGTCGACGCGCGTCCCAACCCACCACCGGGGTGTTCGCCCGGGTGGGGGACTCATCGCGACGCAGACCCGTGGCCCAGGCGTCGTACTCGGTCAGGCCCTCTTCCAAGGGCTGGACCTTGCGGAGTCTGCAGCAGAGATCGGGGTCACGGTCATGCAGCTCGGAGCCGTGCTCGGCGTCCTGCTCGGCCACGGTCCGGCGCGGGGTGAGAGTGATCAACCGCACATCCATCACGGCTGCCACGGCATCCCGCGTCCCGATGGTCTCCGGGAAGTGGTAGCCGGTGTCCAGGAACACCACATCCACGCCGGGTCGGGCCCGGGACGCCAGATGCGCCACCACCGCGTCCTCCATCGACGAGGTGACACAGAAGCGCGCGCCGAAGTTCTCCGTGGCCCAGGTCAGGATCTCCAGGGCGGACGCATCTTCAAGATCGCGCCCGGCCCGCTCGGCGAGCCGCTGGAAGTCTGTCTCCTGAGTGACCGTCATATCTCGTCCCCTCCGGTGTCCTTGCGTCGAAGGCCTCGGGCAAGCAACCCGAGGAACTTCAACTGAAAGGCCCGGTTGCAGGCCGCGCATTCCCAAGCGCCATGACCCTGCTCATGGGGGCGTAGATCCTCGTCACCGCAGTAGGGGCAGTAGAAGGGGGCCGCTCGCTCGCTCATGACAGCGCCTCCTCGGACGCCCGCGCGGCCCAGGTGGCGAAGCGCTCGCCCTCTTCACGCTGCTCCTGGAAGCGCCGCACCACCCGCTCGACGTAGTCCGGCAGTTCGGCGGAGGTCACCTTGAGCCCACGGACCTTGCGGCCGAAGCCGGGGTCAAGACCCAGGGCGCCGCCCAGGTGAACCTGGAAGCCCTCGACCTGATTGCCCTCGTCATCGAGGACCAACTGTCCCTTGAGGCCGATGTCCGCGACCTGGATGCGGGCGCAGGCGTTGGGGCAGCCGTTGATGTTGATGGTGATGGGCTGGTCGAAATCGGGCAGTCGACGCTCCAGTTCATCGATGAGCGAGGCACCCCGTGCCTTGGTCTCCACGATGGCCAGCTTGCAGAACTCGATTCCCGTGCACGCCATGGTGCCGCGTCTGAACGGCGACGGGTTCACCCGAAGATCCAGCGCCTCCAGGCCCGCGACCAGGGATTCGACCTGGTCCTCGGCCACATCGAGCACGATCATCTTCTGCTCGGCCGTGGTGCGCAGCCGGTCGGAGCCGTGGTCGGCCGCCAGCTCGGCGATCTTGCTGAGCGTGGTGCCGTCCACGCGTCCGACACGTGGTGCGAACCCGATGTAGAACCGGCCGTCCCGCTGCCGGTGCACTCCCACATGGTCACGCCACTCCTGAACCGGACGCTCAGGGGCGGGTCCATCCGCCAACTTGCGCTGGAGGTAGTCGTCCTCCAGCACCTGGCGGAACTTCTCGGCACCCCAGTCCGCGACCAGGAACTTCAGCCGGGCGCGGGTGCGCAGCCGCCGATAGCCGAAGTCCCGGAAGATGGAGATGACGCCCTCGTACACATCGGGTACGTCGTCGAGTGACACCCAGGTGCCCAGCCGGACCCCGATCTTGGGGTTGGTGGAGAGACCACCGCCGACCCAGACATCGAAGCCCGGGCCCAACTCCGGGTGTTCGACACCGACGAAGGCGATGTCGTTGATCTCATGGGCCACATCGAGCAGCGGCGAGCCGGAGATGGCGGACTTGAACTTCCGGGGCAGGTTGGAGAAGTCCTTGTTGCCGACGATACGGCGGTAGATCTCATCGATCGCGGGAGTGCCGTCGATGATCTCGTCCTCGGCGATACCGGCGACGGGAGAGCCGAGGATGACCCGGGGAGTGTCACCACAGGCCTCGGTGGTGGAGAGGCCGACGGCCTCCAGCCGCCGCCAGATCTCGGGCATGTCCTCGATGCGAATCCAGTGGTACTGGACGTTCTGCCGGTCGGTGATGTCGGCGGTACCGCGCGCGAACTCCGTCGAGATCTCGCCAATGACCCGCAGTTGGTGGGTAGTCAGCCGGCCGCCGTCGATACGGACCCGGAGCATGAAGTACTCGTCGTCCAGCTCCTCCGGCTCCAGGATCGCGGTCTTTCCACCGTCGATACCGGGCTTGCGCTGGGTGTAGAGACCCCACCAGCGCATCCGACCCCGCAGATCGGCACCGTCGATGGAGTCAAAACCTCGTTTGGCGTAAATCGTCTCAATACGTGTCCGTACATTGAGACCGTCGTCGTCCCTCTTGGCCTGCTCGTTGGCATTCAAGGGCGTCATGTGGCCAACGGCCCACTGGCCCTCGCCACGATGACGTCCGGTTCTACGGCGGGACACGGCGGGGGCGGGCTTATCCGGGGTGGCGGCCATAGCGATATGTCCTTCGAGACAACAGGAGGGCGGCTCTGAGCTGCACACTCGTGAGGGCGCGCGACGGTGCGCAGGGCAGGTGAACCCAAGGGGCTAAGTGCGGCGGCTGCGGGCTCGGTGACTCAGCGGGGCTGGGAATGCTCTGTTGGGCTGTGGAGCTCAGTCGGTGAAATGCTCGGCTGTGCTGGGCTGTCAGCAGGGGGGACAGATGGCGCTGGACATGCGGCCGAGATCGACGTGGCGTCGACTCACCAAGGCAATTCCAGTCCGAGACATGACGGAAGCGTGGCATGGCGGTCCGATGGCAGTCCACCATCATCCATATGGCGGACATTGGGGTCTTGCATCGTGAGATGCCTGGGAGTCCCCCGGGTGGGGGCTTGGGGGCGTGGCCCTTGCTTTGACGTTCTCACCGGGGTGGG
The DNA here is from genome assembly GCF_023701525.1 of Streptomyces albipurpureus. Classification (GTDB taxonomy): domain Bacteria; phylum Actinomycetota; class Actinomycetes; order Streptomycetales; family Streptomycetaceae; genus Streptomyces; species Streptomyces albipurpureus. The sequence goes on along the minus strand of NZ_JAMQAW010000002.1, from coordinate 83,581 downwards.
CGGTTTCGTCCTCAGGCGCCGGAGGTCCCCTGGGCGGGGTGCCTCTGGTGGGTTGCCTGTGCCCGAGGCTTTGGGTGCCTGGGATTGGCGCCCCCTTGTCGGTTGTCCTCGCCTGGGGCGTGGGGTTCCGTCCTCAAACGCCGGACGGGCTGAGGTGCCCCCTTGGTGAGGCTGCTGGCGGTCGAGGCCTTGGGTTTCCCGGGGCCGGGGGCCTGTTTGGCTGGGGGCGGGGGCTGTCGGGGGTGACTCCTCAGCGTCGACGGCCCGAAGTGACTCCGAGCGGACAAGGGAGTCCTGCCGTCGATCGGAGCGTCGACGGCCCGAAGTGATTCCGAGTCGACAAGGGAGTCCTGCCGTCGATCGCTTTCGGGGACACCCCCTGCGCGGCCCCACGCCCAAGCTTGGCACCCTTGCCTCCGGGTACCTGTCCTGCGGACGAACCAGGAGACACCCGCCCCCGCGCGCCCCATCCCGAACTTGCTCTCCCGGCCTCCGGGAGTCGTCCCGCTGGGGAGCCGAGGGCTCCCTGCACGCGCCCACGCCCAGACTTGGTGGCCCTCGTCCCCGGGGCGGGTGTCTCCTGGGCGGCGGGCGGGGAAGGCGATCCGGTCACCCTGTTCCCGGGGTGGCAAGGGGGCGGGTCAGCTGTAGGCGCCCGGCCAGGGGCCCGGGGTGGGGGTTTCCTGCTCCTCGGTCACTTTGGTGTCGAAGAGGGTGAAGCCGCGCCGCTGGTAGTTGTCCATGGCGTGCGGGCCGTCCTTGGAGCAGGTGTGCAGCCAGACTCGCTTGGTCGGCTCCCGATCCGGCCAGCGCTCCGCCAGGTCCCAGGCCCGTGCGACCGCCTCGGAGAGCAGATGTCCACCGATTCGCCGCCCCCGGAAGGCCGGGATCAGCCCGAAGTAGACGATCTCCACCGAGCCCTCGTCCTGGGCCTCGATCTCGGCGTACCCGGCGGGAGTGCCGTTCTCGTACGCCACCCAGGTCTCCGTGCCCGGTCGGGTGAGTACCTCTTCCCACTCGGCGTAGGTCATCCCCAGCCGGTCCGTCCAGATGATGTCAGCGCCCACCGCGGTGTAGAGGAACCGGCTGAACTCGGGCGAAGGCACCTCTGCCCGGACGATCCGCACCTGGTCCGCGGCTGCGGCGGGGCGTTGATCGGCCGGGGAGGTCTGTTCCAGGGACCAGGTGGTCACGGTGATACTCATGAATATCAGGGAATCACGCTGGACACGCCGGGCCAAAACCACCGTGGACGCGCCACCCGTCACGGTCCCCCGCTCCTGCCCTCCGCCGTCCCGTAGACGTCGCCGGCGTTGCCTGTGCGAAGGCCCTCGGAGCCGGTCGAGCTCTCCAGGACCTCAAGGTCGACACAGTCCGCGAACCGATAGGGACGGCTCGCCAGCACCTGGGCCAGATGGCGGCGGAGGCGGGACATCTCCGCCCGGATGGTCACCGTCCGGCTCGCGTCACCGAAGAGGGCCTCGGCCAGCTGGGCGGCACTCCGGCCGCTACGGTGCATGGCCAGTGCGTACAGCAGCTCGGCGTGGCGTGGGCTGAGCTCATGAGTCCAGCTGCCCGCCTCGCCGTAGACGGTCACCGACGCCCGTCGGTGGCCGCTTAAGTCCAGGACGACCCGAGCGGGCTCGATCGAGCGGTCCTCGACGACCTGTACGAGCCAGCCGCCCGGTAGCGGCTCCACGATGCACATCCCCAGCGAGGGCAGCCACATACGACCTCCCCTGGGTGGCTTCGGCAGGTGGAGGCGTCCCGGCAGGGGCATTCCGGTCACGGCCGCCGGCCAGCCGTCCGCATCCAGCGCCACCGCCCGCCCGCTGAGCCGGCAGAGCAGTGGGGCCGCCACACCGCGCAGCCGATCCAGCGCGGTGGAGTGGCGCTGGCGCAGTTCCGCTTCCGCGAGCCGCGTGACCGAGGTGACCAGGGCGAGCATTGCCGGATGCATGGTGGCCAACGGCCCGCTGGCGTTGATGACCCCCAGCAGCCTGCCGTCCCGCGGGTCGGTCACCGGCGCGCCCGAGCAGGTCCAGCTGTGGTGCAGAGAGACGAAGTGCTCGGCCGCGTGGACCTGGACGGGGCGGCGGGCCACCAGGGTGGTGCCCACCCCGTTGGTGCCGACACACTCCTCCATGAGGTCCGCGCCGACGACAAAACCATGGGCGTCCCCTTTGCGCAGGACCGAGGTCTTGCCCTCGCGCCACAGCACTCGGCCCTCGGCATCGGCGACCACCATGATGTGCTGTGCGGCCTCGGCCACCGACACCAGTCCGTCGCGTAGGACATGCAGTACCTCGCGCAGGGGGGATTCGCTCCTGCGACGTTCGATCTCATCGCGGGGGAGGAGCCCGGCGCGCTGGTCCCGGTCGGGGTCGAGGCCGCGGTGGATGAGCCGCTGCCACGATTCCCCGATGATCGCTCGTGGGCCGATGGCCGATCGCCGTCCGCTGAGCGCGTCCTCGCGGATGGCCTTCAGCAACCGGGTGGCTTCGGCCGTGTCCATCGCTGTGAGTCGGTCCAGGTCGATCGGTCTGGTCTGCACGCGATGTTCCTCCTGGGCGGCGATACGGCGGGCTGCAACCCCTTGCAACCCTCGCGAACGGGCGTGCGTATGCACGAAGGTGTACAGCGCGAGGGGTGGTGCCGTGTCGGCGCAGCACCACCCCGACCATGATCATCTCTGACAGTGGCCGCTCTCGTACCACCGCCCCTCCAGCCGGGCCCGGCCGCGGGCTCACGCCACGGCGCGCGCCCGCTCCACCACGGACCCTAGGTCCAAGGTGTGGGGCAAGGTGCCGAACGCGGCGCCCCAGTCCCTGCCCAGTCGTGAGGCGCAGAAGGCGTCCGCCACCTCGGACGGCGCCCACCGAACCAGCAGCGACCCCTGGAGTACCAGCGCCATGCGCTCGGTGACCCGGCGCGCCCGGGCCTCGATTCCCTCCAGATCCGCCAGTTCGGTCAGTAGGTCCTTGATCGCCCGGTCCAGTCGGTGATCCGCTCCGCGCGCCTTGCCCACCTCCTGGAGGAAGGCGTTCAAGGCCAGCGGTTCACGTTGGAGGACCCTCAGCACGTCCAGCGCCTGGACATTGCCCGATCCCTCCCAGATGGAGTTGAGCGGCGACTCACGCAGCAGTCGGGGCAGCCCGGACTCCTCGACGTAGCCATTGCCGCCCAGGCACTCCAAGGCCTCCGCCACCGTCGGCGTACAACGCTTCGTCACCCAGTACTTGGCGGCGGGGACCGCGAGCCGGGCAAACGCCCGCTCCTGCTCCGTACCGGAGTCATAGGCGGCGGCCAGACGCAGTGCCAGGGCGGTGGCGGCCTCCGACTCCAGCGCGAGATCGGCCAGCACATTGCGCATCAGCGGTTTGTCGATGAGTAGTCCATCGAAGGCGCTGCGATGGGCGCAATGGTGAATCGCCTGCGCCACGGCCTGCCGCATCAGCGCCGCAGAGCCGGTCACACAGTCGAGTCGGGTGGCGGCCACCATCTCGATGATGGTCCGCACCCCTCGGCCCTCCTCGCCGACCCGGCGGGCCCAGGTGTCGTCGAACTCGACCTCCGCCGAGGCATTGGATCGATTGCCCAGTTTGTCCTTGAGACGCTGGATGCGGAAGGTGTTCCGGGTTCCGTCGTCCAACACGCGCGGCAGGAGAAAGCAGGTCAGACCCGCCGGGGCCTGCGCCAGCACCAGGAAGCCGTCGGACATCGGCGCGGAGCAGAACCACTTGTGGCCGGTCAGTAGATACTCACCAGCCGCGTCCAGAGGCGCTGCTGACGTGGTGTTGGCCCGCACATCGGTGCCACCCTGCTTCTCCGTCATCCCCATCCCCAGGAGATTCCCCGCCTTGGCCGCCGGGGGCAGCATCCCCGCCGTATACGCCCGGGAGGTCAGTCGGGGCTCCCACGCGGCCGCCAGCTCCGGATCGGTACGTAGCGCGGGCACAGCGGCGTGGGTCATCGACAGCGGGCACCCGTTGCCCGCTTCCGCCTGGGTCCACAGCAGAAACCCAGCCGCCCGCCGGACATGGCCAGACGGTCTGCTCCAGGCGCCCGTCAGCCCAGCCGACACGGCGTGGCCGAGCAGCCGATGCCAGGCCGGATGGAAGTCCACCTCGTCGATCCGGTTCCCGTAGCGGTCATGGGTGCGCAGCCGCGGCGGGTTCTCATTCGCCAGCTTCCCCCACTCCTGCACCTGAGCTGAACCGGAAGCCCGACCCAGTTCCGTCAGCTCCTGCTGGGCCTCGTCGAGAGCCTCGGGGACGACATGCCGCTCCACGGCCTCCGTCAGGGCCCGATCCGACGCGTAGACGTCGTACCCCACCAGGGGTGGAGGCTGGTTGGTCACTGTGTGGGTGCTTGCTGCCATGCCGATACGGTAAGGAGGTGCAGGCAGCAAATGAAACACCCGAGCGGCCATCGGGCCGGCTCCATCGAGCTCGAGTCCTCTACCGCAACGTCTCCAAGCGGAAGATGACATGGTTGCTGCTGAAGGACACGGTCAATTCGTGCATCGAGTACCGCATCCTGGGTCTCGCAGCCGAGGCCGCGTTCTTCACGCTGCTGTCCCTGCCGCCACTGATGCTCGGCCTCATCGGGCTCCTCGGCTACATAGACGACTGGACCAGCACCACCACGGTCGCCTCCATCGAGGAGAACATCCTCAATGCCGTGGGCACGGTCCTGTCCGACCGCGGAGTCAACGACATCGCCAAACCGCTGCTGGAGGACGTCACCCACGGCGGCCGGCCGGACATCATCTCCATCGGTTTCGCCATCGCCCTGTGGTCGGGGTCGCGGGCGGTCAATGTCTTCATCGACACGATCACCGTGATGTACGGCCTCGACGGGCAGCGCGGCATCGTCGCGACCCGGCTCCTGGCGTTTCTGCTCTACATCATCGCCCTGCTGATCGGCGCGGTGGTGCTCCCGCTGGCGGTGGTCGGGCCCGATCGAGTGGTGGCGCTGCTGCCCTGGGGGACCACCCTGGTCACCATCCTGTACTGGCCGGTGGTCAGTCTGCTCTCCATCGCCTTCCTGACCACCCTCTACCATGTCTCGGTTCCCGTACGGTCCCCCTGGATCGAGGATGTGCCCGGTGCCCTGGTCGCCCTCGGGATGTGGGTGTTCGGCAGCTTCCTGCTGAGGATCTATCTCACCAATACGGTCGAGGGGCCCACGATCTACGGCTCCCTGGCCGCGCCGATCGCCGTGCTGCTGTGGATCGGGATCTCGGCGTTCGCGGTTCTGGTGGGCGCGGCAGTGAACGCCGCGATCGACCGGGTTTGGCCCGCCGCAGCCACCGCGGCGGCCCGTGCGTCGAATGAACGCATCCGTGCCGCGCTGGCGGCGGAGGTCGTCGCGCGTGCCCGAGCAGCCCATCTCTACGAGGACGATGACGATGACGACGACGGGGGGAGCGGCGAGATGCCATCGGAGTTCCCCGAACGGTGGTCGCGGTTCCTTCCCCCGGACGATGTGAGGTCCCGACTCCATACGAGCCGCGACAACCACAAGTCGCCACCGCCGACCGACCGGGACAATCCCCCCGGGCAGTGAACGGATTCGCCGAGCCGGGCCTGCTCACCGGGCGTACTACCCTCGATGGCATGTACGAAGAGCGGGCAGCCCGGCTCCCCGGCGCCATCGTGTGGACCCGGACGCCTGCCGAGCACGGCCACGCCAGGCCCGTACTCCCCGACGGCTGTATGGACCTCATCTGGACCCCTGGGCAACTGCTCGTCGCCGGGCCTGACACCCGCTCCCACCTTCCGCGGCCCACGCCAGGGACGCGATGGGCGGGGGTGCGCTTCGCCCCCGGCACGGCGCCCGCGGTCCTGGGCACACCCGCCCATGAGCTACGGGACCTACGGGTGGGACTGGACGCCCTCTGGGGTGCGGGCAGCGCGCGTGAGCTCACTGAGCGGGTGGACACCGCCGCCGACCCCGCGGCGGAACTAGAGGCAGTGGCGCTGGCCGCGGCGCGTCGGGCCGGACCACCCGATCCAGCCCTGAGTGAGATCGTCCGGCGACTGGACGCGGGTGACACGGTCGCGGCTGCCGCCGATGCGGCCGGACTCGGCACCCGGCAACTGCACCGCCGCTCCCGCGACGCCTTTGGCTACGGGCCCAAGACGCTGGCCCGCGTACTGCGGCTGCAACGGGCGCTCGCCCTCATCTGGAGGGGGGTGCCGTACGCCGCTGCCGCGGTCACCGCGGGCTGCGCCGATCAGGCGCACCTCGCCCGGGAAATGCGCGATCTCACCGGGATGACGCTGAGCGGCTACCGCGCGTCCGCGAAGAGTGAGACACCGCAGTCGTCAGGGTCGAGGACGACCGCGTAGCGCTGGCCCCAGACCGCGTCCCAGGGCTTGAGGTAGCCCTGGTGGCCCGCCTCGATCAGCTCGGCGTAGAGCGAGTCGACTTCCGCGGGACTCGCACAGACGAAGGCCAGCCCGAGCCGTTCGCTACCGGCTGTCGGCCGGGTCCACCCGGGATCGAAGGAGCGCATCACCTCCTCGGTGTCCCACAGGACACGGAGCCCGCTGGGGAGGGTCGCCTCCACATGCGGGGCGTTGGCCGCATCGGCTGGGATATCGAGTCCGAGACGGCGGTAGAAGGCGAGGGACGCGGACATGTCGGAGGTGACGATGCTGATGGCATCGAGTCGTGGAGTCATGGGGTCAGCGTAGGCACGGGATGAGCTGGCGGTCTTGAAGGAATCGGACCCTTTCCTCGGACCCTTCCCTCGGGTCTGTGCTTCGGACCTCTGTCTCGGACCTGCGCTTCCCGGGCGGGCGGGACGGGGCGTCCGCCCAGGAACCGCAGGTCCTGGAGGCCCATGAGGGGCCGGTCAGCTCACGGCCGCTGCCGGCGTCTTCTGCGGAGTGAGCAGGCGTTCGGCCAGCTCGCCGAAGACCAGCCCGAAGACGGTCCACACCGTCACCTGAATGGCGAGCGTCGCGAGTCGGAACTCCCACACCACCGTGGCGGGGAACCCCTCGGGAACCTCGTTGAACGACGGCAGGAACGCAAAGGCCAGCCCGGCCGCGACAACGAAGGCCGCGACCGCGACGAGCGTCGCGTTCCAGTTGCCCAGCTGAGGAGCCAACCGCTGCCCCAGGATCACCACTGCCACCGCGAGCAGCACACTGAGCACGACCATCAGGAAGTACAGCGCGGTGCGCTTTCCGATGGTGGCTGGGTCACCGACCGCCGGAGGGTTCGGCGGATACTTCAGATACGGCACCACATACACGGTCACCAGGGCACCGCCGGCGACCAGCACCGCCGTGGCCCGCGGACCGAAACCGCCGATGCGGCCGAGCGCCACGCAGTAGGCCAGGGCGGCGATCCCACCGATTGCCACCCCGAAGACGAGCACACCGGTGGCGAGACCGGCCGTGGACTGCAGGGCACGGCTGACCAGTTCCTCGCCGCCGTGCTCGTGACTATGGCTTTCCTCGAAGGCGATGGCCGCGTCCACCGGGCCTTCACCGAGAAAGTACGCGACGGCCATGGCGAAGCCGCCGGCGATCAGGCCCGCGAGCATTCCGCGAACGAGCAGGGCTCTGACAGATATGGAGTTCATGGATGGTTCCCCTGTGGGTCTGAGCAACTTCGAGCGAGAGTTCCTAGTGGCAGGGGAAGCCGAGGAGATGGCGTCCGTCATGGACCCACTCATGGACGCTCTCACCGGAGACAAGGGAGGTGGCGCCCTGCTCGGCGCCGACGAAGTAGAGCAGTACCAGCATCAACACACCGACGAAGACCGCCCAGGGGGCAATCGTCTTCAGCGATATGGGAGTCAGGGCCGGGGCAGCGGTGGCGGGCGCGGCAGAATGAGCCATGGCAGAACCTCCTGAGGGAACAACGCGTCCCGATCGTGGTGCCTTAGACGAAGGTGCTGGGTCTGACTTCCCGCACAGGTGCGGGTACACAGTGGCGCGACCGTGCCGGACTTTCACCGGGCTTCCGTCACACCGTCGTCATGTCCACGCGACCGTACCGCCTGTGAGGCCGTGCCGCCATGGTGTCTGACACCGTGATGTTCTTGTGTCGTTGAGCGGGATGACCAGTGAGGAGCGTGACGATGACGGTACGGGTGATGCTCATCTCACCTGCGATGACGGCTGCCCTGCGGGAGGCGCGCTTCGGTGGGGAATGCCCATTGGACGAGCACGGGGTACGCGCGGCAAGCGCGGCAGCGCGGTCGGTGCCACGCTCGGACCTGCTGGTACGGGGGCCCTCGCTGCGCTGTCGCCAGACCGCCGAGGCCCTGGGGCTACGGGCCGAGGCATCCGAGCAGCTCACGGACTGGGACGTAGGCAGATGGACGGGGCTCACGCTGGACCAAGTCAGCGCCCAAGAGCCCGCAGCCGTCGACCACTGGCTCCGGGACCCCACCGCTTCCCCTCATGGAGGCGAGTCACTGCGGGAGCTGTGCGCGAGGGCGGGGGAGTGGTTGGAGTCACTACCGGACGGACGGACGCTGGCGGTGGTGGAGCCCGCACTGGTGCGGGCGCTGACAGTGGGGGCGTTGGGGTTGGCACCGGAGGTGTTCTGGCGGCTGGACGTGGGGCCGCTGACACTGACGGAGCTCAAGGGGAGGAGGGGGCGCTGGAACTTGGTCTGCGGGGGGACCCTGGGCGGGGGGCCTGTGCCGGGGGCTTGATTCTTGGGCCTGGCGCCCGTGTTCTTGGTGTCCTCTCCCGGGGTGGGGGTTCTGTCCTCAAACGCCGGACGGGCTGGGGTTGGCCTTCGGCAGGGGGGTGCCTGTGGCTGGGGCGGCTTGTGGTTGGGGCCTTGGGTACGTGGGGTGGCCGTCCCCGTCTTGATGGTCCTCACCCGGGGTGAAGGGTTCCGTCCTCAAACGCCGGACGGGCTGGGGTTGTTTGCCTTCGAGGTGTTCTTCTTTGGGTGAGGTGGCGGTGGTTGAGGTCTTGGGTTTCCCCGGGCGAGGGGTCTTGTGTTTGCTGTGGTTGGGGGGTGCTATCGGGGGTGACTCCTCAGCGTCGACGGCCTGAAGCGACTCCGTTCCGGCGTGCGGGTCTTGCCGTCGATCGCTTCCGGGGACACCCCCTGCGCGCCCCCACGCCCAAGCCCGGTGCACCTTGCCCTGGGGTGGGTGTCACAGGGCAGGCACCTGAGGGAGGTTGCTTGGCCGGGTGGGTGTGAAACCGTGCCCTCGGTCGGCTCCACGTGACGGTTGAGGCTGCACAGGGTTGTCCCCGCTATGGGTTGCAACCTCCCCCATGCGGCACCTGACCCCCGGCCCTACGTCATCGCCCGGAACCGGACGCGGCGCGTGAACTGACCCTTCACCAGGCAGGCTTACTCGCGCACGGCCCGAGCGTAGGAGAGTGCCCCCAGGCTCGTGCGCAACGGGGATCATGCATCGGAACCACCCTCGTTCCCTACGTGCTCTCATGACCTGAGCCCAGCGACAGGTGCGTGTCCCCCGCACTGCGAAGGACGCCTTCCCCGTGCGCAAAGCCATCCCTGGCCCTGACCGCGATATCAGCCCGTCGCATAGCCAAGCGACCTCCCCCAGGTGCCTTGCCCTGTGACACCCACTCCAGGGCAAGGCAGGTGCACCGTGCTCGGGCGAGTGGGCACGTAGGAGGTGTCCCCCTCGTTCCTCCGCTGGACAAGTACCCAGGGGTAAGGGGATGCAGGTTTCGGCTGGGCGCGGGCAGAACGTGTCCCCTGGCTCCCGGCGGGACAGGGACCTGGGGGCAGGGGATGTAAGTCTGGGCGTGGGGGCGCGCAGGGGGTGTCCCCGGAAGCGATCGACGGCAAGACCCGCATGCCGGCTCGGAGTCGCTTCAGGCCGTCGACGCTGAGGAGTCACCCCCGATAGCACCCCCCAACCACCACAGGACAAGACCCCTCAGCCCGAGCAACCCAAGACCCCAGCACCAACAGACCCCAGCAAGAGAAGGCACACCCACCGAGGGTCGATCTCAGCCTGTCCGGCGTTTGAGGACGGAACCCTCTACCTCGGGTGGGGATGGCAAGACCGGGGTGCGCGGCCCAGGAGCTCAGGGCCCTGGGGCACGGTCCCTCATCCGAGGTCGGGCCCTACCGAGGGTCGATCTCAGCCTGTCCGGCGTTTGAGGACGGAACCCTCCACCCCGGGTGGGGATGGCAAGACCGGGGCGCCCAGCCCAAGACCCGAGCACAGGCCCCCCGCCCAGGGAACCCCCGGCGTTTGAGGACGGAACCCTCCACCCCGGGTGGGGATGGCAAGACTGGGGCGCCCAGCCCAAGACCCGAGCACAGGCCCCCCGCCCAGGGAACCCCCGGCGTTTGAGGACGGAACCCTCCACCCCGGGTGGGGATGGCAGAGCTGGGGCGCCCAGCCCAAGACCCGAGCACAGGCCCCCCGCCCAGGGGCCCCCTGCCGAAGGGTCCTCTGGGGCAGGCGAGGCGCCAGATATGGCAAGTACCCACTTTTTGAGGGTCGGTTCGTGAATGATGGGCGCGCCATGGCGTGGACCCCCACCCGTGCCACGGCGCTTCACCCCGAACGGGAGCATTTGGCGTGCCTCGACAGCTCCCGTCCCCCCACGATTTCGTTACGAGGAGAGTCATGAGGAACGCACCCCTGCGGATAACCCTGGCCGCAGCAGTGGCTTTTGGTACGGCCCTGGCCGTGGCTACGCCCGCCTCGGCCCACGCGGGTGTGACCGCGTCCGATGCCCGTGGTCTGGCGAAGAACGTCACCTTGACCTTCACTTCGGAAGCCGAGTCCAAGTCGGCGGGCCTCGCCATGCTTCAGGTGGTTCTGCCCGAGGGCATCAGCCCCGGTACGGTCAGTCTGAAGAAGGGCCCGGAGGGCTGGCGGTTGGCCCAGGCCCAGGGCGGATTCACCATCAGTGGGAAGCCGCTTCCCACGGGTGAGAAGGCGGTTTACAGCATCGTGGTGAAGCAGTTGCCGGACGCTGAGTCGCTGGTCTTCAAGACGGTGGAGACCTACAGCGATGGGAAGCTCGCCCGCTGGGTTGAGGAGCCCAAGGACGGCAAGAAGCCGGAGAACCCCGCCCCGGTGCTGAAGTTGAAGTCGGCGTCCAAGGAAGCCAAGTGGGAGGGCACTCCGGTTGCCCCGAGCAAGCCCCCCATCCCGGTTTCGGACAAGAAGTCCGACGGTTCCCAGGCCGAGTCGGGCACCGGGGATCAGACACAGGCTGCCGAGGAGAGCAAGGACAGCGGCGGGATGGGCGTTGCCATCGGTGTGCTGGCGCTTGTGGTGGTGGCCGCCGGTGGAGTGATCATGTGGGTGTTCAAGCGCCGTTCGAGCGCGACTTCCTGAGGCTGTCCAGGGTGCGGGGGCCGGGTGGCCCCCGCACCCTGCGGGTTACTCCGGAGGCAGTGGTTGCTCGGTCCAGATCACCTTGCCGTCGGAGGTGTACCGCGTTCCCCAGCGGTCGGCGAACTGGGCCACCAGGAAGAGCCCTCGACCACCTTCGTCGGTGCTGGCGGCCTGCCGTAGATGCGGGGAGGTGCTGCTGCGATCAGACACCTCGCAGATCAGTGCGCGTTCGCGGATCAGTCGTACCCGAATGGGCCCCACGGCGTAGCGGATCGCGTTGGTCACCAGCTCGCTGAGGATCAGCTCGGTGGTGAATGCCTCGTCCTCCAGGCCCCATTCGTCGAGCTTGTGGGCGACCGCGGCCCGTACCTCAGCGACCGCCGAGGGGTCACTGCGTACCTCCCAGTCGGCGACCTCGCTGGTGTTGAAGACCTTGGTGCGCCCCACGAGCAGGGCGATGTCATCACGCTGGGGGTCGGGGAGCAGGGCGGCCAACACGGCCTCACAGGTCTCTTCGGCGGTGCGCTCGGGATGTCCGGAGAGGGTGTCGCACAGCATCGCCAGGCCCACGTCGATGTCTCGCCGGCGATCCTCCACCAGGCCATCGGTGTACAGCACGAGGGTGCTGTTCTCGGGGAGTTCCAGCTCCAACGTTTCGAAGGGCAGACCACCGAGCCCCAGCGGTGGTCCTCCGGGTACGTCGGCGATGACCGCGGTGCCGTCCGGTTGGAGCACCACGGGTTGAAGATGCCCGGCGCGGGCCATGGTGCAGCGACCGGATGCCGGGTCGTAGATCGCGTAGAGGCAGGTGGCTCCGGTGACTCCGGCCTCCACCCCGCCCTCGGCCTCGTCCTGGTCGATCCGGGTGACCAGTTCGTCCAGATGCCACAGGAGTTCATCGGGTGGCAGATCCAAGGTGGAGAAGTTGTGCACGGCGGTCCGCAGCCGGCCCATGGTGGCTGCGGCGTGCAGCCCGTGGCCCACGACATCACCGACCACCAGCGCCACCCGCGCACCGGGCAGGGGGATGACGTCGAACCAGTCCCCGCCGACCCCGCCTAGACCGCCGAGCCCGGCCTGCGCCGGTCGATAGCGGTAGGCGACGTCGATGGCGTGTTGTTCCGGCAGTCCGCGGGGCAGCAGGCTGCGTTGAAGCGTGACGGCCATGGTGTGTTCGCGGGAGTAGCGGCGGGCGTTGTCCACGCTCACCGCGGCCCTGGCGACCAGTTCCTCGGCGAGGGAACGATCCTCCTCGTCATAGGCCTCCGGCCGCTCCGAACGCCAGAAGATCGCCACACCGAGGATGGCCCCGCGAGCCCGCAGCGGTACCGCGATCATGGAGTGGAAGCCGGCTTCCACCAGGGCCCTCGCGCGTTCCGGGGACTGCTGCTCCCAGCCGTTGAAGGCACTGAGTACGGGCTCCAGCACCGCCTCGCCCTTGCTCAGCCCGGCGCCCAGCCGGGTGGTCGGCAGATAGCGGATCACGCTGTCGAGCGGGAAGTGATCGGTGCCGTGGCCCAGACCGCCCGAGGCGATCCGCTGCATGTCGGAGACCGCGCCGGTCGATGTGGGTTCCTCGCCGCGCAGTACCGTCTCCACCAGATCGACGGTGGCGTAGTCAGCGAACCGCTCGACGGAGAACTCCACCAGCTCTTCGCAGGTGCGTACGACATCGAGCTTGGTGCCGATCTCCGCACCGGCCTCGTACAGCAGTTTCAGCCGGCCTTGCGCCACATCCGCCCGCCCGCTGAGCGCCTGGAGGTCGGTGGTGTCCCGGAAGGTGGCCACACTGCCCGGCGGGCCGCCGTCCCGGTCCGTGGGGCTCTGGTTCACCACGAGGAGCCGATCACTCACACGGTGTATCTCATCGGACGCCACCCGTCCGGACGCCAGGAGTTCAGTGGTCTCCGGTTCCAGGCCCAACTCGGTCACCGGGCGGCCCTCCACCGTGACGGGGAGGTTGAGCAGCCGCCGGGCTTCGTCATTGGCGAGCAGGAGCCGCCCGTCCCCACCGACGATGAGTACGCCCTCCCGCACCGAGTGCAACACCGCGTCATGGTGTTCGTACATCCGGGTCATCTCTTCGGGTCCCAGACCGTGGGTCTGCCGGCGCAGCCGTTTGCTCACCAGGGCCGCGCCGCCGGTGGTGAGGAGCAGGATTCCGCCCGCCGCGCCGAAGATCAGCGGGAACTGGTCGTTGGCGGCTCCGCTGACCCGGTCCAGGGTGACCCCGGCCGACACCACCCCGATCACGGTGCCGTCATCGTCCCGGACCGGGACCGCGACCGCGACGAGCGGGCCGATGCCGCTGTTGAACCTGCGGGTGAGGGTCTCGCCCTTGAGTACCGGCTGGATGTTGCCGGTGAACTTCTTTCCGACCAGGCCCGGCACGGGGTGGGTGTAGCGGGTGCCGTCGGGTGCCACGACCACCAGGAAGTCCACATCGGCGTCCTGACGGGCCGCCTCGGTCGTGGGCTGGAGAATCGCGGACGGGTCGTCACTCTTCAGAGCCGCGTCGATGCCGGGGGAGTGGGCGAAGGTCTCCGCCACGGCGAGTGAGCGGCTGACCGCTTCGCCCTCGCTGTCCGCGTGCGATTGCAGGACAAGGGCGACGATGCAGGTGGCGACGAGCAACACCACGATCGCCACTTGGAGGAGAAAGACCTGGCCCGCGACGGTTCGCATCCGTAGGACCGAGCGCCGGCCGTTCCGTGAGGCCATGTCCTCTTTCTACACCTCCCGTGTACGGCGGGCTGTTCGCGCACCGTAGAACGCGGCGGCCACACGCGCGACCCGGACGACGGCATCCGGGCGCAGGTGTGACCGCCGATGACGCGGCCCGGCGGGCGGCTAACCCCCGTTCCCCGCCGTGGCCTGCGACTTCTTCGGTGTTCCCAGTCGAAGGAGTTCGGCCAGTGCCGTAGCCAAGGCGTTCTCCGGGTCCTGCACAGCGTCTTTGGCACGCCAGGCGACCACACCGTCCGGTCGCACCAGCAGCGCACCGGACTGGGACAGGCCATGCCGCTCGGCCCATTCCCCGCCCACCTCGGGGACCAGATCCGCATCCGGTCCCGGGCCCATGGCGTACACATCGAGCGGAACCGACAACCGGTCAGCGGCTCGACGGCCGGCGTTCACCCAATCGGAGCCTTCGGCGCACAGGAGGACGAGGGTGCGCTCGTAGAGGTCCAGGGTTGACAGGCGTTCGCCCGCCCTGTCCACCCACAGATGGGGAGCCCGGGTGCCGGGCTCGCCGATCAGCCGCAGTTCTCCGGGGACGACCGGGCGCTCGGGGTCGGCTCCGATGACCGCGCCGTGCGGATAGCCGTACCCCATGGCCACCGTGAGGACCCCGCCCTGCGGGCCGCCGCCCGGAGTGATCGCCGGAGTGTAGCCGGGGTGGCTGTGCTCCACCGAGCGGGCCGACGCGCGTTCGCTGGTGGCCCTGGCCACCGGCATCCGCTCCTCGCTGTAGGTGTCGAGCAGTCCGCGCCCAGCCCAGCCTCCGAGCACCGCCGCCAACTTCCAGGCGAGGTTGTGGGCGTCCTGGATACCGGTGTTGGAGCCGAACGCCCCGGTCGGCGACATCTCGTGCGCCGAGTCGCCGGCGAGGAAGACCCTCCCCTCGCCATAGCGCAGGGCGACCCGTTCGGCGGCGTGCCAGGGGGCCTTCCCGGTGATCTCCACATCGAGGTCCGGGTCCCCGACCGCCCGGCGGATGTGCTCACGGCAGCGCTCGTCGGTGAAGTCCTCCAACGTCTCACCGTGCTCGGGGTGCCAAGGCGCGTGGAACACCCAACGCTCGGCGTTGTCCACCGGAAGCAGGGCGCCGTCCGCTTCCGGCTCGGTGAGATAGCAGACGATGAACCGACGGTCACCGACGATCGCGGCCAGCGAACGTGAGGTGAAGGTCAGGCTCACGTTGTGGAACAGCTCGCCGTTGCCGCTCTGGCCGATGCGCAACTGCTCCCGGACCGGGCTGCGTGGCCCATCTGCGGCGACCAGGTAGTCCGCGCGCACCGTGGTGTGCTCACCGGTCAGATGGTCCTTGACGACGGCGGTCACCCCGTCGGGGTCCTGGTCGAAGGTGAGCAGTTCGGTGGAGAACCGCAGCTCGGCACCGTACTCGCGGGAATGCTCGGCAAGCACCGGCTCGATGTCGTTCTGGCTGCACAGGCACCAGCCGGACGGGCTGATACGGGCGAGGCCGCCACCCGGGTCGATCTCCTTGAACAGCCATTCCTGATCGTCGCCGGTGAGCGATCTCGCCTGGAGGATGCCGTGGTTGTCGGCGAGGACCGCGGCTGCCTGGCGAATCTCCCGCTCCACCCCGGCCCGGCGGAACAGCTCCATCGAGCGGACGTTGATGCCCCGTCCGCGCGGATGGGTCGAGGTGCCCGAGTGCTTCTCGACGAGCAGATGCCCGACGCCGTGACGGCTGAGGAACATCGAGGTGGACAGGCCCACCAGGGACCCGCCCACGATCAGTACCGGCACCCGGTGAACAGTGGTCTCGGTGGTGTTTGCTGGTGGCTCTTCCATGCAGTTTGTGTGCCCCTCGCGGCGCCGGTTGCCTCGCCCATTCACCCGCTTGGTGCCCATCTCTCGCGCCACACGTGGTACCGGATCACGATCGATTCACGGGAGAGCCTCCGCGCCCAGCGGGGCGATTCGTGCGCATCGCCGGAGCGACCGATGCAGTGGTCGGCCGCTCCGGGCGGATTTCCATCTGATGACTGACGACGGGCCATCCCTGTGGCGGCGGCTCAGTCGCGAAGGAGTGTGAAGAGGGATGACCACCTTGTCGGAACGGATATCGCAGTCCGCCTTCGATGGCTCACGGCTTCGGGTCATTCTGCTGCTGGACCTCCACGACGGGGCCCAGAAGCAGTTCCTTGAGGCGTACGAGCACATGCGCAACCATGTGGCCTCGGTGCCCGGCCACATCAGCGACCAACTCTGCCAGTCGATCGAGAACCCCTCGCAGTGGCTCATCACCAGCGAATGGGAGAGCGCCCCGCCCTTCCTCGCCTGGGTGAACAGCGAGGAGCACGTGGAGACCGTCCAGCCGCTGCACAGTTGCGTACGGGATACCCGCTCGCTGCGTTTCAGTGTGCTGCGCGAGACCGGACAGCCCTTCGTCGCCACCCATGAGTCGGCCCGTGCAGGACTCCAAGCGGCGCCTCGTGTCGGTGAGGGAGTCGTACGCCACGCCCTGACGTTCACCGTCAAGCCGGGCAGCGAGCAGGCCGTCGCCAAGATCCTCGCCGGATACTCCTCACCCGCGGCCCGTGTCGACGATCACACCCGGCTGCGGCGCACCTCGCTCTTCATGCGGGGCAACCGGGTCGTCCGGGCGATCGAGGTGCAGGGCGATCTGATGGCCGCACTGCGGCACGTATCACGCCAGCCCGAGGTACGGGCCGTCGAGGAGGCCATCAACCCCTATCTGGAGCAGGACCGGGACCTGAACGACCCCAACTCCGCCCGGCTCTTCTTCACCCGCGCCGCGCTCCCCGCGGTCCACCATGTGGCGGCCGATGGCCGGGGCGGCGACGAGGTCAACCGGCACGCCCTGTACTACCAGGCCAAGGACGACTGCGGTCTCGCCGTCGCGCGCTTCCTCGCCCAGCAGGACGAGGCCGCGGCGGACGATCCGCGCAGTCCGGTGGTGAGCAGCACCGTCTTCCACCGCGACAACATCGTGGTCCGACTCATCGATGTCAGCGGACCGCTGGTCAGCCACCCCTCCCTGGCGCTCGGGGTCCACGGCCACCGCAAGGCGGCGACCCTCGCCCGACTGCTCATCGGCGGCGAGGCCGTCGCGGACGGCGACGAATCGGAGATCGGACGCTTCCTCGCCGACTCCGACATGCAACTCATCACCGACCGCTACGCCCCACCCGAGTCCTGACCCGCCCGGCTCCGCGGTCGCCCCAAGCCGACCGCGGCCAACTGGAGGAACCAGAATGACCACGCACAGCCCACGCATCGTGGACCTCAGCGAGAGCCAGCCCAACACCCGCCGCGGAGGCGATCTGCGCGCGCTGCTCACCCCCACCGCGGTGGGCGCGACCAGCGGCTTCATGGGCCTGGCGATCGTGCAGCCCGGTGAGCGCATCGCCGAGCACTACCACCCGTACTCGGAGGAGTTCATCTACGTGGTGAGCGGTCTCCTGGAGGTGGACCTCGATGGCGAGACCCACCAGATGCGCCCCGACCAGGGCCTGCTCATCCCGCTCAACGTACGGCACCGGTTCCGCAACGTCGGAAATGTCGAGGCCCGTATGGTCTTCCACCTCGGCCCGCTCGCACCCCGCCCAGAGCTCGGACACGTCGACACCGAGGCCCCCGAGAACACCGCGGCGGCCGAAGAGGGCAGGCCACCGGAACGGTCCGGGGCGGTCTCATGAAACGGCGGGTGGCGGTCACCGGGGTCGGCGTCGTCGCCCCCGGCGGTGTCGGCGCCCCGGCGTTCTGGGACCTCCTGGCGAACGGGCGCACGGCCACCAGGGGCATCACCCTCTTCGACCCGGAGGGCTTCCGCTCCCGGATCGCCGCCGAGGTCGACTTCAACCCCGACGACCACGGCCTCGACCCCGTGGAGGCCGCCCGCTCGGACCGCTACATCCAGTTCGCCCTGGTCGCCGCCCGCGAGGCCGTCCGGGACGCGGGGCTCGACCCCGAGCGCCTCGACCCCTGGCGTATCGGCGTGTCCTTGGGCACCGCCGTCGGTGGGACCACCCGGCTGGAGAACGACTATGTCGCCGTCTCCTCCCGCGGACAGCGCTGGGACGTCGACCACCGGCCGGCCGGCCCCGATCTCCACCGTGCCTTCTCACCGAGCACCCTCGCCTCCGCCGTCGCCGAACAGGTCGGCGCACACGGGCCGGTGCAGACCGTCTCCACGGGCTGCACCTCGGGACTCGACGCGGTGGGCTACGCCATGCACGCCATCGAGGAGGGCCGCGCCGACGTGTGCATCGCCGGCGCGTCCGACTCCCCGATCTCCCCCATCACGGTGGCCTGCTTCGACGCCATCAAGGCCACCTCACCCAACAACGACGACCCCGAACACGCCTCCCGCCCGTTCGACGCCAACCGCGACGGGTTCGTCATGGGCGAAGGCGGCGCCGTACTCGTACTGGAGGAGCTGGAGCACGCCCGGGCCCGTGGCGCCACCGTGTACTGCGAGATCAGCGGGTACGCCACCTTCGGCAACGCGTACCACATGACCGGACTCACCCCCGAGGGGCTGGAGATGGCCCGGGCCATCGACACCGCCCTCGCCCACGCCCGGATCGACAGCTCGTCGATCGACTATGTGAACGCTCATGGCTCCGGCACCAAGCAGAACGACCGCCATGAGACTGCCGCGGTCAAACGGTCGCTCGGTGCGCACGCCTACAACACGCCCATGAGCTCCATCAAATCCATGGTCGGACACTCACTCGGCGCGATCGGCGCGATCGAACTCGTGGCCTGTGTGCTGGCCATGGACCGTCAGGTGGTGCCACCGACGGCCAACTACGAGACCCCGGACCCCGAGTGCGACCTGGACTACGTCCCGCGCACCGCCCGCCCCCGGAAGCTGCGCAATGTGCTCTCCGTCGGCAGTGGGTTCGGCGGATTCCAGTCAGCGGTTGTGATGACCCAGCCCGATGGGAGGGCATGATGAGCGGCTCCCGTACCCGCCGTGAGGACCCGGGCCGCCGGGACACGGTGGTCACCGGTCTCGGCGTGATCGCCCCCAATGGGATCGGCGCCGACGTCTTCTGGAAATCCACCCAGGAAGGCATCAGCGTCCTGGACCGGATCACCCGGGAGGGGTGCGAGGAGCTGCCGCTCAAGGTCGGTGGCGAGGTACGCGACCTCGACCCGGGGACCATGGTGGAAGACCGGTTCCTCGTCCAGACCGACCGGTTCACCCACTTCGCGATGGCGGCGGCCGATCTTGCGCTGGCCGACGCCCGGTTGGGCCGCGCTGACTACGAGGACTCGCCGTTCGACGTCGGTGTGGTCACCGCGTCCGGCTCCGGCGGTGGGGAGTTCGGGCAGCGGGAGCTCCAGGAGCTCTGGGGCAAGAGCTCCCGCTTCGTCGGCCCGTACCAGTCCATCGCCTGGTTCTACGCGGCCAGCACCGGTCAGATCAGCATCCGCGGCGGCTTCAAGGGGCCCTGCGGGGTGGTGTGCAGCGATGAAGCCGGTGGTCTGGACGCGTTCGCCCATGCCGCCGGGGCCATCTCCCGTGGCACCGACGCGGTGGTCGTCGGCTCAGCGGAGGCCCCCCTTGCGCCCTACTCGGTCGTCTGCCAACTGGGCTATGAGGATCTGAGCACCAGCGATGACCCGACCCGCGCCTATCGGCCCTTCACCAGCGACGCCCGGGGCTTCGTACCCGCCGAAGGCGGCGCCATGCTGGTCGTCGAGGAGAACGCGGCGGCCCTGCGTCGCGGCGCCCGCCCGCGGGCCCGGGTCGCCGGGCACGCGGCCACCTTCACCGGCCCCGGCCGCTGGCAGGACTCACGGGAGGGCCTGGCCAGGGCGATCCGCGGTGCGCTCGCCCAGGCCGGCTGCGCACCGCAGGAGGTGGACGTGGTCTTCGCCGATGCCGTGGGGACGCCCGAGGCCGACCGGGCCGAGGCCCTCGCCATCGTCGACGCCCTCGGCGACCACGGCCGACGGGTGCCCGTGACCGCCCCCAAGACCGGCATCGGACGCGCCTACTGCGGGGGCCCGGTACTCGATGTGGCGGCCGCCGTCCTGGCCATGGAGCACGGCCTGGTACCCCCCACTCCCAATGTCTTCGACGTCTGCCATGACATCGATGTGGTCACCGGCAACGCCCGCCGCGCGACCCTGCGCACCGCCCTGGTGCTCAGCCGCGGACTCATGGGGTCGAACTCCGCACTCGTCCTTCGGGCCGCGGACCCCGACTAGAGCCCCCAGCCGCTTCCTGGTCCAAGAACCCTCGGACCCTGGCCCCAGGACCTGCCTGAGATACGCACACACCAAGGAGAAACCCCATGTCGGACGCACTGACACCGCAGGAGCTCGCCACCCTGATGCGTAAGAACGCCGGTATAGCCGTCGAACCGGCCCAACTGGCGGAGAACCTCGACTCGCGCTTCGACGCGTACGGCCTGGACTCGCTGGGCCTGCTGGGCATCGTCGCCGCCCTGGAGAACCATCGCGGTGCCTCGATGCCGGCGGACGCCGAGAAGTGCGCCACCCCGCGGGAATTCCTCGCACTCGTCAACAACACCCTCACCAAGAGCGGAGCCTGAAGTGCCCGGACACACCGAGAACGAGATCACCGTCGCCGCACCCCTGGACCTGGTCTGGGACATCACCAACGACCTGGAGAACTGGCCGCAACTCTTCAGTGAGTACGCGTCGGTCGAGGTGCTGGAGCGCAAGGGCGACACCACCACCTTTCGGCTGACCATGCACCCGGATGACAACGGCAAGGTCTGGAGTTGGGTATCCGAGCGCACCCCCGACCGGGCCAGCCGTACCGTGCGCGCCCGGCGGGTCGAGACCGGCCCGTTCCAGCACATGAACATCCACTGGGAGTACACCGAGGTGCCCGGCGGCACCCGGATGCACTGGCGGCAGGACTTCGCCATGAAGCCCGACGCGCCGGTCGACGACGAGTGGATGACCGACAACATCAACCGCAACTCCAAGGTCCAACTCGCCCTGATCCGGGACAAGATCGAGCAACGCGACCGGGAGCGCCGCACCACCGCGCCGGCCGCGGGCTGAGTGGGACAGAAGGGCACTTCGAGATGACCAACTCCCCCCACCAGGCACTGATCGTCGCCAGGATGGCACCGGACTCCGCCGATGGCATCGCCCGGCTCTTCGCCGAGTCGGACCAGGGCGAGCTACCGCATCTGGTCGGAGTCACCCGGCGCAGCCTCTTCCAGTTCGGTGATGTGTATCTGCATCTGATCGAGTCGGACCGGCCCCCCGGTCCCGCGGTCGCCAAGGTGACGGACCACCCGGAGTTCCGCGGGCTGAGCGACCAACTGACCGCGTACATCTCCCCGTACAACCCGGAAACCTGGCGCAGCCCCAAGGACGCGATGGCCCGGCAGTTCTACCACTGGACCCGCGCCTAGCCCAGGCACACCACAGCTCCCCGGCCCCTGACGTAGGGGCCGGGGAGCTGTCGTTGTCGGGTGATGGGCCGCCGCGAAAGGGCGCTCACTTCGCCACGGTGGACTCAAACGCATGGAGATAGGCGTTCACCGGGCGGATGACCAGGGGAGCCAGGCCCGCCTGGGTCATCCGCTCCACCAGGGACTGCCTGGTGTGCTTGGCACCGCCCACGTTCAGCAGCAGCATCAGGTCCATGGCGGTGGTGAACTTCATCGACGGGGTGTCGTCGACCAGATTCTCGATCACCACGACGCGGGCGCCGGGACGGGCGGCCGCCACCACGTTCCGCAGGGTGTCGCGGGTGGACTCGTCGTCCCACTCCAGGATGTTCTTGATGATGTAGAGATCGGCGTCGATGGGGATCTCGCGCCGGGCGTCACCCGGCACCACGGTGACCCGCTCGGCCAGCGCCCCGCCCTCGCGCAGCCGGGGATCCGCCTTGGCCACCACATCGGGCAGATCGAGCAGACTGCCGCGCACCTTGGGGTGCTTCTCCAGCAGACTGGCGAGCACATGGCCCTGACCGCCGCCGATGTCGGCGACCGAGGCCACACCCGTGAGGTCGAGCAGTTCGGCCACATCCGCGGCTGACTGCCGACTGGACGTCGTCATCGCCTGGTTGAACACCTGGGCCGATTCATGGGCGTCCTGGTGGAGGTACTCGAAGAAGCCCTTGCCGTGGAGCTCCTGGAAGATGATGCCGCCGGTGGCCACCGCGTCGTCGAGCCGTGGCCAGGCTTCCCAGGTCCAGGGCTCGGTGCACCACAGGGCGATCGCCCGCAGGCTCTGAGGATCGTCCTCGCGCAGCATCCGGGACATCGGGGTGTGGCCGAAGGTGCCGTCGGGGCGCTCCTCGAAGACGCCGTAGCAGGACAGGGCGCGCAGCAGCCGGCGCAGCGGGCCCACCTCGGTGTCGAGGGCGGCGGCGAGCTTCTCGGCGGCGGCCGGTACGTCATCGAGCGCGTCGGCGACCTTGAGTCGTGCCGCGGCCCGTACGGCGGCGGAGACGGCCGCCCCGAAGACGAGTTCGCGCAGTCGCATCGCCGGCGGCGGGGTCGCCTCCGCGGGGGCCGGTTGGGTGGGGCGGGTGCTTAGCGTTGTCATTCAGCACATCCCTGCTGGCTCGGAGGACTGGCAGACATTGCCGTCGAAGGTGTTTCCACTGCCACCGCCGCGGTGGACCAGGTCGGCGGTGGCGTTGCCGCGCAGGTCGTTGTGCTCGATGACATTGTCGGTGTTCAGCGCGCCGACCATGCTCGCGACCAGCACGATCCCACCGGACATGGGCTGGGTGCCCACATTGTCGATGACCTTGTTGCCGCGGATCACACTGGCCTCAGAGCCGGTGAGAACGATGCCGGAGCCCTGGATGGCGGGCAGCCGGGGGGTCGCCGCGCACAGCTTGTTGTTCTTCTCGACCGTGTTGCCGGTGATGGACATGGCCCCGGCCGCGGGCTTGGACTCGTCGCCGACGACGAAGAGCCCGGCGCAGTTGGCGGAGATCTCATTGGCCCGGACGGTGAGATTGCGGACCCGTCGTACGGTGATGCCGATGCGGTTGTCGGAGAGCCGGTTGTCCGCGATCAGGGTGCCGCCGGTGTCGGTGGCCCCGCCTTCGGCGTCGATGGCGTTGGCGAGGAACAGCCCGGCGTCGCCGTTTCCGGTGGCGGTGTTGCCGCGGAAGGCGGCGCGGGTGGAACGCTGCTGGGCCAGCCCCCAGACGCCGTTGTCCCGGGCACTCACCCCGCGGACGCTGAGGCCGTCGGTACGGGAGGCCCAGAGGCCGTGTTGCGGGAAGCCCGTCACGGTCAGGGAGCGGACGGAGACATCGGTGAGCACGTCCGCCGCGGTGCCCAGCACACAGATGCCATGGCCGTCGCGCGCACAGCTGTTGGTGGTGTCCGCCGTGGCGGGCGGTGAGATCACCGTCTTGGGTCCGGAGCCGCGCAGGGTCACCCCCGAGGTGGTGATCAGGACGCTCTCGCGATAGGTGCCGGGGAGCAGGCGCACGGTCTCACCGGGGGAGGCCGCGTCGACGGCGGCTTGGATGGACTCGCCGGGGCGCACCAGGTGTGAGGTCTCCGAGGCCGCTGTGGGGGCGGCAACGACCAGACCGGAGACCAGCGTGGCCGCCATCCCCGCAACCCATGCGATCTGTCGTTTATGTCGTTTATGTTGTTGCGTCATAAGCCGAAGCTAGGGGCGATGATGACCGCTCGCCACATGGGATGGGCGGATGGATATGTGTCCCGTGCGGTGACCGCGGGGGAGCGCTGGGTCCGGCTGATGGCCGTCGCCGCTAACCCCACCACACCGGGCGGTCGTTCTCCCCGTCACCCCGCACCAGCGTGGACCGAACCCATCGGGCCCAGGTCCGCGGAGCCGATTGGTCCGTTCGCGCGGGCGGACGCGACCGCTCCGGGTGCGGCGGCACCCGGAACGGCTCCGCCCGCGCGAACGGGGTCGTACCCCCGGCGGTGGCCGTCGCGAGGACCGTGGTGACCCGGGGATTTCCCACGGCATCTCCACGGGTCCGCGCTGGCGGGCTCACACCCGCACCCCCGCGGGCCCTTACCGGCCCGCGGGGGTGGATACGGCGCCGAACCGGGGTTCGTCTCAGACGCGCGGGGCCTCGGCGCGGACCGCGCGCACCAGTGCGGCGTTGTCGGCGGCGATGCTGCCGTCCGGCAGCTCCGTACCGTCCTCGAAGCCGATACGCGCCTGGCAGCCGTCCTCGGCAGCCGCCCGGACCAGCGGCCAGACCGTCTGAGCGTCGCCGTGGTAGAGGATCGGGCAGGTCACGCCCGCCGCCTTGATCTGCGCCGCCATCGCGCGGGCCGCGGCGACCGCCTCCTCGGGGTCCTCCTCGACCGGCTCGATCAGGATGCGGGTGTTCTGGTGGAGGGTGGGGGAGGCCAGCAGCGCGGGCACATCGTCCAGCGTCCACACGGCGCTCTCCAGCACCATGCCCCGTTCGACGATCAGGGACGCGGTCTCCGCGGCGCCCTCCTCGCTGAAGGCGGCCGAGGCGAAGTCGGGCAGGGTGGTCCACGACTTGACCAGTTCGTAGCGCTCCTCGGGCCCCGAGCAGGTCCACAGTCCGGTGGTGGTGCCGACGACGGCGTCCGGCGCCACCGCGCGGATCGCTGCCAGCACCTCGGCCAGGGCGTCGGGCCGGATGGTCTGTCCGCCGTCCGCCTCACGGACGTGGAAGTGGACGATGTCCGCACCGGCGGTGACCACCGCGAGGGTGTCGGCGGCGATCTCCTCGGGGGTGAGGGGGACGGCGCGGTGCTCGGACTGCAAGCGCCCGCCGTTGATGGCGGCTTTCAGGAACACGATGGACCTTTCGGATGCGAGGGGTGGTTCGGTGGGGGGTTTCGGCGGGGTCTCAGCCGGATGTCTGGAGGCGCCGCACGGTCTCGGTCGCACCGGTGAGCGAGCCCAGCGGCTCGCCCTCCCACAGCTGTGCGATCAGATCGGGCTCCTCCGCGTCATCGGCGATGGCCTCGTCGATGACGGCCGCGAGCCGTGACGCCGGGGCGATGATCAGGCCATTGGCATCGCCGAGCACCAGATCACCGGTGTGCACGGCGACGCCGCCGATGGACAGGGGCGCACCGAGCGAGCCGTCCGCGATGCCGTGCAGCTTGGTGGTGAGCGGGGTGCGTCCGTAGGCGAACACCGGTAGCCCCACCGCGCGCAGGGCGTCGATGTCGGTGCAGAGGCCGTCCACCACCGCACCGGCCGCGCCACGGGCGGCCAGGGCGTTGACGACCACCTCGCCGAGCGGTGCGTGGCGCCGGTCGCCGCCGCAGTCGACGATGACCACATCACCCGGGCCGACCAGCCCGGCCGCATGGTGCAGCATCGTGGAGTCGGTGGCGGTGATCCGGACGGTGATGGCCCGGCCGACCAGCTTCTCGGTGCCGGCCATCCGCTGGAGCAGCGGATCGCAGAAACCCTCCTCCAGGTAGTGGCCGAGGGTGGGGAAGTCCACCTTGCGGAGCTTGTCGGTGAGTTCGGTGAGTTCCCCGTCCATCGGGGAGGGGAGTTCACGAATGTCGAGCGGCATGGGACGGGTCACCTCGGTCCGATGATGATGCGGCGGTTGCGAAGGACGGGCAGGACCGTACGGGCACGGTCGATGCGGTCCTTGTCGGCGTTGACGACGAGCAGCGAGCGCTCCTCCTCGCCGAGCGCCGCGCGCACCACACCCAGCGGATCGATGGCCATGCTCATCCCGATGCAGTCGGGCGTGGTCAGCGAGGACGCCACCACCCAGCAGGTGTTCTCGATGGCCCGGGTGCGCAGCAGGGTCGTCCAGTGGTCTTCCTTGAGCGGACCGCGTACCCAGGCGGCCGACACGGAGAGCAGATCCGCGCCCATCTCGATCAGCGAGCGGGTGAACTCGGGGAAGCGGACGTCGTAGCAGTTGACCAGGCCGACATTGAAGTCGCCGATGCGGACCACGACAGGACCGGTGTCACCGCGCTGGACGCGCCGCGACTCCTGGTAGTTAAAGGCGTCGTAGAGATGCATCTTGCGGTAGAGGCCGAGTACCTCGCCGCTCGCGTCGACGGCGGCGATGGTGTTGTACGGCAGTGCCGTACCGCTGTCCTCGTAGCCGGGCGCGATGATCGCGATGTTCTGCTCGGAGGCTATCCGGGTGACGCCTTCGATGAAGTTGGGCCAGTGGGCCTCGGCGAGCTCACGCAGCGGGGTGTCGGACGCGTCGGAGGGGACCATCGCCTCCTCGGGGAAGATGATGAGTTCGGCCCCCGACTCGGCCGCTTCCCGTGTCATCTCCTCGATGACGGCGAGATTGGCCGCCGCGTCTGCGGTCGGGGCGAATTGTGCTGCGGCGACCTTCACGGTCGTGCCTCCTGGATCGAAGGGGAGGGAACGGGGGGCGGCGGAGCGGCTGGCCGACTGCTCGCGGGCGGGTCGATGGGGCTGTCCACGGGGCTGTTCACTGATCCAGCAGTCGGGATCGTGCCGGGTCCCAGGTCGCCCACACGGGCTCACCCATGGCGAGGCCGCTGCGGTCGGCGCCGCGTGACTCGGCGATGAAGTCGCTGCCGTCCGTCAGGGTGAGGTGGTAGCGGGTGGCGTTGCCGAGATAGACGATCTGCTGGAGGGTGCCGGGTAGTGCGACCCGACCGGCGGCCGCCTCGCCCTCTTCGCGGGTGAGCCGGACGTTCTCCGGCCGGATGGCCAGATGCACTCCGGTGCCGTCGGCCAGACCGTGTCCCCGCGGTACCGCGAGGTTGCCCAGGCTCTCCACGCCCAGCCGGTCGCCG
Source organism: Streptomyces albipurpureus (assembly GCF_023701525.1). Classification (GTDB taxonomy): domain Bacteria; phylum Actinomycetota; class Actinomycetes; order Streptomycetales; family Streptomycetaceae; genus Streptomyces; species Streptomyces albipurpureus. The sequence continues at coordinate 56,785 of NZ_JAMQAW010000002.1, read as the reverse complement.
CCGAGCGTGCCGGTCAGGAAGTTGGAGGTGCCGATGAAGTCGGCCACGAACCGGGTGGCGGGACGCTCGTAGATGGCCTCCGGGCTGTCCACCTGAAGCACCCGGCCGCCGTCCATGATGGCGATGCGGTCGGACATCGTCAGCGCTTCCTCCTGGTCGTGGGTGACCGTCACAAAGGTGACCCCGACCTCGCGCTGGATCTTCTTGAGCTCCAACTGCATCTCGGCCCGCAGCTTCTGGTCCAGCGCACCCAGCGGCTCATCGAGCAGCAGCAGGGAGGGCCGGCCGATCAGCGCGCGGGCGATGGCGACGCGCTGTCGCTGTCCACCGGAGAGCTGGGCGATGGAGCGCTCCCCGTACCCCTCAAGGCGAACCAGGGCGAGTGCCTCGGTCACCGCCTTGGAGATCTCCGCCTTGGGGCGGCTGCGACGGACCTTCAGTTCGAAGGCCACGTTCTCGCCGACGTTGAGGTGGGGGAAGAGCGCATAGCTCTGGAAGAGCATGTTGAGGTCGCGCTTGTGCGGCGGTACCCCGTTGGCGTTGACGCCGCCGAGCTCGACGGTTCCCTCGGTGGGCACCTCGAAGCCGGTGATCATCCGCATCAGGGTCGTCTTGCCGCAGCCCGACGGGCCCAGGATGGAGAAGAACTCATTGCGTCGGATGTCGAGGGTCACATCCTGTACGGCGGGGGTGTCGCCGAAGGTCTTGCCGACTCCGGTGAGCCGTACCGCTGGAGCGCTCGCGGCCGTGGGCGCCTCGTCGGGTGCCTGGGTGGGTGCAGTCATGTCAGGACGCCTTGACCTTGGTCCAGCCCTGCTGGAAGTGCTTCATGGCCTTGCCCGGGTCGAGCAGGAAGTCGGCCTTGGCGATCGCTTCGTCGGACGCGTAGATGGCCGGGTTCTCCAGCGTCTTCTTGTCCTTGATGAAGTCGCGCGCCTTGGCGTTGGCGCTGGCGCTGCCGCCGTCGTCGGTCGCCATGGCGGCGATCTCCGGCTTGAGCAGGTAGTTGATGAACTGGTACGCCGAGTCCGTGTTCTTGGCGCCCTTGGGGATGGAGAGCCCGTCGGTCCAGATGGAGCCGCCCTCTTCGGGGATGACGTAGTGGACGTTCGGGTTGGCGGCCACGACCTTCGCCATCGCCGTGCCGCTCCACGCTTCGGCGGCGCACGCCTGGCCGGTGGAGAGCAGCTGCGGGTAGTTGGTGGAGTTGTATCCGGCGAGGATCTTCTTCTGGTCCGTGAGGGCCTCGGTGGCCTTCTTGATCTCGCCCTCGTCGGTGCTGGTGGCGCGGGAGCCGGTCACCTGGAGGCCGGCGATGTAGGCCGCCAGCATGTTGTCCAGCATGTAGACCTTGCCCTTGTACTTCTCGTCGAAGAGCGTCTTCCAGCTGGTCGCCGACGGGATGCACTTGTCGTTGTAGGCAAAGCCCGTGGTGCCCCAGATCCACGGGATGCTGTACTTGTTGCCCTTGTCGTAGGACGGGTCGCGGAACTTCTCCGCCAGGTTGTCCAGGCCCTTGATCCGCGAGTGGTCCAGCGGCTGGATCAACTGCTGGCCGATGAGCTGCTGCACGCTGTACTGGCTGGGCTCGATCAGGTCGTACGCCGCCGAGCCGGAGCTCAGCTTGGCGGTCATCGTCTCGTTGCTGTCGAAGGTGTCGAGGGTGACCTTGATGCCGGTCTCCTTCTCGAACCGCTTCACCACGGTCTCGGGGATCTCCCCGGCCCAGGCGTAGATGTTGAGTTCCTTGCCCCCACCGCCGGCGGAGTCCGAGTCGGAGCCGCCGCAGCCGGTGGCGACCAGAGCGGTGACGGTGGCGATGGAGGCGGCCAGGACGGTTCGCCGAAGAGTTCTTCCACGCATGACGAGGGTGCCTTTCACTGGAATTCTCAAAATCCGGGGGAGTGGTGCGGGAGGTGTCAGGAGCGGTCGGCGCCGACGAGTACGCGGCGCATCTGACGCAGCCCCACACCGAGGATGATCAGCAGGGTGAAGAGCACGAGCAGTGTGCCCAGCGCGTTGATCTCGGGCGTGAGACCGCCCTTGAGCATCGAGTACACCCGCAGCGGAAGCGTGGTGCTGCCGACTCCGTTGGTGAAGGTCGACATCACGATGTTGCCGAAGGAGATGGTGAAGCAGAGCAGCCAGGCCGCCAGGAGGGGCTGGCGCAGCAGGGGAAGCGTCACTCGGCGAAATGCCTGCCAGGCGTTGCATCCAAGGTCGGTGGCCGCCTCCGGGAGGGAGGAGTCCAGTGCGTTGTAGGCACCGAGGACGATCAGGGCCGCATAGGGCAGGGTGACCACGAGGTGACCGAGGACCAGGGTCGTCATGCCCAGATCGGCGCTCATCGCCCCGAAGACGGAGAGCAGGGCCACGCCCAGCACGATCTCGGGGATGATCAGCGGCAGGAACAGCCCGCCGGAGAAGATCGCTTTGCCCTTGCCGCGCAGTCGCGCCATGCCCATGGCGGCGAGCAGTCCGCAGGCGGTGGCGAGGGTGGCCGAGATCAGGGCCACCTCGGCGCTGACCTGGAGGGCCGCCAGCAGTTCGGTGTTGTCGGCGAGCTTTCCGTACCAGCGGGTGGAGAAGCCGTCCCACTTGTAGGTGATCTCGGAGTCGTTGAAGGAGAGCACGACGACGACGATGATCGGGATGTAGAGGAAGGCGATGACCCCGCGGGCGAGCCAAGCGGTGACGGTGTCGAGGGCGTGCTTCATGCCGTCTTCCTCCTCAGGCGTCGGGCGGCCAGTCCGAACACCGCCATGGAGGCGACCATCAGCAGGAGCAGGACCACGGATGCCGCGGCGCCCATGGGCTGGTTACGGAACTCGGTGTAGAGGGTCACGATGAGGTTGCCGACCAGTTGGTCCCGTCCGCCGCCGAGCAGTACGGGGATGACGAAGACGCCGAGGGTCGGGATGAAGGTCAGGAGGGCCGCGGCGAGCATTCCGGGGCGGGCGATGGGCAGCAGCACCCGGGAGTGCACCCGCCACCAGCCGCAGCCGAGGTCGCGCGCCGCCTCGCCGAGTGAGTTGTCCACTCCGCGCAGAGAGGCGTAGATCGGGAAGATCGCGGTGGGCAGGAAGGCATAGACCAGGCCGATGAAGGACGCGCCCTGGCTGGGGATCCACTGGCTGGGACCATCGGTGAAGCCGATGGCGTCGGTGAGGCTGTTGACCGGGCCGCCGGGGCTGAGCAGGTTGATCCAAGCAAAGGTGCGGACCAGGAAGTCGGTCCAGAACGGCAGGATGATCAGCAGCAGAAGCAGCATCTGGCGCTGCGGCGGGCGGCTCGCGAGGTAGTACGAGACCACATAGCCGAGAACCAGACAGACCATGGTGTTGAGTCCGGCCATGCCCAGGCTGTAGCCGAAGACCTTGAGGTAGATCGGGTCGAGCAGATCCTGGTAGTTCGCGAGGGTGAAGCCGCCCTGGATACCACCGTAGGAGTCCGCCGACGCAAAACTGTTCCGGACCACCAGCAGCAGCGGGACGAGTACCAGACCCACCACCGTGAGCCCGGCCGGCGCGAGGAGCGCCGTTGTCACAACGGCCCGCCGGGCGCGCGGTTGTTTGCCGGGCACGGGTCGTTCGGGCCCGGTCGCCGGGGCAGCGGACGGCTGCGCGGTGGTGACCGTCACCGGGAGGCCCCATCGGGCGGAGGGGTTGTGTGCATGCGCTGGTCTCCTTGTCCGGGGCGGTTTGGGGTGGACACAGCGTCCGATAGGGGACGGTCCCGGGGATAGATGAACAAGCGACGAATACCGTGGAAACCAGCGCCTATTTCCACGCATCTCGTAGCTGGTAGGGGAAAGAGCGCGACTGCGCGATGATAGATGGAGTCAACACTTATCCCCGTCGAGTCCCGATCCCTCGTCGATCGGCCCCGATGGGCAGCCGCTTGGAGGTGCTCGGTGATCGACGACCTGGACCGACAGATCATCGATCAGCTACGCGTTGACGGACGCCGTTCGTTCGCCGAGATCGGCCGTACGGTCGGCCTGTCCGAGGCCTCGGTGCGCGCCCGCTACCAGCGTCTTCAGCGCAAGGGCATCCTTCAGGTCGTCGGCATGACCGACGCGGTCAGGATGGGCGAGATGGAGGTGCATCTGGCCGTCCGGGTGCATCACATCCCGGTCGCCCTGGCGGCCCGGGAGCTCTCGCGGATGCCGGAGGTGCGGTACGTGGCTTCGTGTGTGGGGCCCTACGACCTGATCGTGGATGTGCGCTGCCGGGATCTCGAACACCTCGCGGAGCTGCTGACCGAGCGGGTACGCCGGGTGAACGGTGTGGCGCACGCGGAGGCACTGACGGTGCTGGAGGTACTGAAGGACTCGTACCTGTGGGCCGGATTCCGTGAGGTGCCGGTACGTCCGGGGGAGCGGATCATCCCGAGCTGACCCTCCACCGGGCTCCGCCCGCCGCTCTGTGCCCGCCGTCGCCGACTAGGCCCCTGGCCCGCCCGCGGCCCTGAGCCCGGGTGGGTCATACGGGCGGATTCTCCTGGGTGACGCGCTGGCCCACCGCGCTGGCCAGACCGCTCCAGGAGTAGTCCTTGAAGAGCTCCAGCAGGAGGAGAACCTGCACTCGGGAGACCCCGGGCAGCATCCGGATGTCGTCGAGGAGCTGGACCAGCTGGGCCTGGTCCCGGCAGGTTCCCTCCAAGAAGATGTCCTGGCTCCCGGCGACCAGCGCCACATGGTTGATCATCGGCATCCCGGAGAGGGTCTTGGCCACGGCCTTGGGGGTGAGGTCCCGTACCCGGATCATCAGCCGCACGGACTGATGGCCCAAGGTCAGCGGGTCACACAGGGCGACGATGCGCAGCACACCGCTCTCCTGGAGCCGGGCCACCCGCTGGCGCACCGTGGCCTCGGAGACTCCCACCTCACGGGCCAGCACGGTATAGGGCGTCCGCCCGTCCCGGGTGAGCGCCTGCATAATCTTGTGGTCGATGCCATCTATCACACCCCCAACCTTGACATGCTGGTCAAAAGCGGCGAAGGCGGCGCCCTATCGCCTGGCTTAGTCCCTGGTCAGCGGCGCGCCCGGGGATATGGTGATCCGCTCGCGCTACCGGTTGCCGAGGTCGCGGCGGTACAGATGACGGACTGATGCTCCGGCTTATGGCGTATCTGTGATCGGTCGCACCGGGCCGAGACGCGTGCGCCCCTCCACTCGGCCGTGCCGCCCCAGGGTGAGGCATCCCGCCCCGGTCACCAGGAGGAGCGCCGCTTCCTCGGGAGTCGCGCCTCGCACCCCTTGAGCGCGCGTACGCAGGGCCAGGGGGTCGCCGCTGACGCCCTTTCGTCGCGCAGCGGACTGTGCGACTGTCGGCGCAGTCTGCGCACCGACAGGCTTGGCCCCCGAAATGTGGGCTTCATCCGCCCGCAGCCCCCAGGAGGAGATGTCATGAACCTGACCTTCCGGCCCCGACTTGTCGCCGTCCTCGCCTGTACGGCGCTGGCCGCACTGGGCATCGCCGCCCCGAGTGCGGCAGCTGCGCCCCAGTCAGCCCAGGTGACCAAGTCCTTAGAACTGCAATGGGCGAGCGCCAGTCCCGCCTGGTTCCCCTTCAGCGGCACCCTCACCATCGGAGGTACCTACACCTGTACCGCTCCCGCCGGCACCACCGTGAATGTCACCTTCTCCGCACTCCAGATCATGCCGACGGCCATGCCGTCAGGTTGGGCGGCACTGCCGTGCGGACCCGGAGTGATCGACGCGCCCTGGGAGGCCACCAGCTATCCCGATTCCCAAGTCCACCACGGATACACCTCCGTCTTCGCCACCTTCGACGGAGTGGGTCTGCCACCCCAGCAGTTCGACGCTTGAGCGAGGGGGAACGCTCAGCCCACCACCCGCACCGGAGCGCCGGCCACAAACGCCTCGATGTCCTCGACCGCCTGGGTGAAGTAGCCCTCGTAGTTGCGTCTGGTCACATACCCCAGGTGCGGTAGCGCCAGAAAGCGCGGCGCCGAGCGCAACGGATCGTCGAGCGGCAGCGGTTCCGTCTCGAACACATCGGCTCCCGCCCCGGCGATCCATCCCTCCTCCAGCGCCCGCAACAGCGCCGCCTGGTCAACGATCCCCGCCCTTGAGGTGTTGACCAGGTAGGCGCTGCTGCGCATCCGCCGCAGTTCCGCCTCTCCCAGCAACCCCCGGGTTCGATCGCTCAGCACCAGATGCACCGAGACGAAGTCGCTGCTCTCCAGCAGCTCCTCCTTGGAGGCCGCAAGGATCGCCCCGCCCTCGGCGGCGCGCTCCGAGGTGAGGTTCTGGCTCCACGCCATCACCTCCATTCCGAACGCCGCTCCGATGCGGGCCATCTTGCGGCCGATCTTGCCCAGCCCCAGCAGACCGAGGCGACGACCATGGAGATCGGCCCCCACACTGTGCTGCCACGGGCCGCCCGAGCGCAGTGCGTTGTTCTCGGGCACCACCTGACGGGCCAGACCGAGGATCAGCGCCCAGGCCAACTCCGCCGGCGGCTCCGAGTTGCTGGCCGTGCCGCACACGGTGACACCGTGTTGGGCTGCTGCCTTGAGATCGATGGCCGCGTTGCGCATTCCGGAGGTGATCAGCAGCCGAAGGCGCGGCAATCGGGCGAAGAGGTCAGCGGGGAACGGAGTCCGCTCGCGCATGATGACAACGATCTCGCAGTGCTCAAGGGCCTGGACGAGTTCGTCCCGCGAGTCGAGATGCCTGGTCAGGAACTCCGTCTCCACCTGGGACTCGATCCTCGGCCAGTCGGCCATGGACCGGGCGACGCCCTGATAGTCGTCCAGCACCGTACAGCGCAGCTTCGTCAAGGCAGCCCCCAAACGGAATCCGGCCCCTCCGACAGTGGCCGATGTGCGCCGAGAGTACCCGGCACCTCCATCGAGAACCGCCCGAGCCCTGCGGGACCATGTCGGTTGCGACCTGCGAGCCGCATCGCGTCCCCGGCAGCGAGGCCGAGCGGAATCGCGGGAGGCTCAGTTGGTTCCGTCCCGCGATGGGTGCCACCGGGTGGGAACTCCCGTAAAGGACCTTCTCGGTGGAGAGGGTGGAGAGGGTGGAGCGTCAGGGGCGTCAGACCCCGGCTCTCGCACGGTCGGCGGGGAGTTCGCGCGTGTGCCGGTAGAAGAGAGCGGACTTGACCAGCGCCTGGAGGAGATTGGCCGCTGCCAGCGCCATCCAGAGCGCTTCGAGGCCCCCCGAGTCCGCGATCGGGACCGCGAGCACCGCGAGCGCACCGAAGACGACCAGGGTGGAGACCATGCTGGGGAAGGTCTTCCTCAACCCGAGCATGCCGAATCCGACCACCGCCTGAAGGGCGTCCGCCAGAACGACCACCCACACCAGAAGTAGCTGGTCCATCAATGACGGGCGCAGGCTCACGTCACTACTGAAGAGCGCTACGACCCACGGACCGGCCAGTAGTAGGCCGGACCCCAGCGTGCCGACCGCGCACAGGGCCACTGCCACCCCCGCCAGGACCCCGCGGCGTGCCTGAGCGATGTCGGCGTTGTGAACCGCCCCGGATATCACCGGCACCATGGCCTGTCCGACGGCTACGGCGGCGATGTAGAGCAGGTTCACCAGGGTCTCGGAGACACCGTGCGCGGCGGCTTTGTCCGTCCCCAGCCGCGCGGCCGCAAAGGTGAGGACTCCCAACACGGTGAACTTGATCAGTACGGTGCCGGCGAGGGGGGCGCCCACCCGTGCCAGCCTGGCCATCCCCGCGATATCCGGCCGGCCGGGCCACCACGACATACCCGGCAGCAACGCGGCGCTGCGCAGGCTCCGTTGGACTTGGCACACGGTCACCAGGCTGGACGTCAGCAGGGCGATACCGGCTCCCGTCAACCCCAGCGCGGGCCATGGCCCCGTACCCCCGATCAGCACCACCGACAACACAACGGAACACGCGGTCCCCGACAAGCCCGCTCGCATCACCGCTTTCCCTTGCCCGAGCGCGACCAGGACCGAGATGGCGGGGGCGCCGACCGCGGTGGAGATCACACTGAGGGCCATGACCAGGGGAAAGACACCGAGCTCGCTCAGCACGGATCGGGAGACGCCCGTGAGTTCGCCCATGACCCCCACACATCCCACGGCCGACGCGCCAAGGGCACCGACGCTCAGCCCGAGCCAGGTGCCATGGCGAATCAGGGGAGCCAGCCGTCCCGGGTCGTCCTGGTACTCGGCGGCAAAGGGCATCACACCCCGCAGCACCCCGGTGACCGCTGCCGTGGCCGGGCTGTACACCGCGATCGTCACAGCGAACGCCGCCAGTGAAGCCGTGGAGTGCCGCCCCAGCATGACCGTGTCGACCACCGCGCCCGCCGACGCGCCAACCATCGTCACATACAGCGGAAGGGCGCTTCCGGCGATCCTGCCAACGAGGTTGATCCGACTGGTTGTTCCTTCTTCCTTCGACACTGGCCGCCGTTTCTCTCCGGTGGACGGGGAGATTCCTTCATAGTCGTATCGAACGGTTGGGCGAGTACTTTCGGGCCAAGGCCTCGCGACGGCTGTGAACGCTCCGGCGTGGCCCGCCCGGTCAGTGCCCGGAGTGGAGGAGACAACCACTCGGTAGTGCGCCGTCGCCACGCGCGCCAGGTAGCGGGCACGCGGATGGCCCACGGCGAATCCACAGCGGTGACCACCGCTCTACGCCAGGTCATACGGGGAGTCGAACCGCTCGACTGGGTGGGCCCGACCAGCAGCCCTGACCGGCCGAGACAAAAACGCTGGTGTGCGGTCTCGGGGGGAGTTAGTGTTTTCCCGTTCCACCGGGATGGAGTCATGTGTGGTGTCCCGGGATGGCGAATCGCTCGGTCAAGCAGCAGGAAGCAGGAGGTGAGGACATTGATGACTGTCATGGTGACGGGCGCTGCCCGCATTCAGGAGTTCATCTTCTCCATCCCCCCTGCGGTCTCCGGCTAGCACCTAGACGACTTCGCGCGCTGAGCGCGCCGCCGGGGCCGCCCTTCGAAGGGTTTCCCTTGTCACTCTCCTCTTCACCACGCTCCTCATCCGATGCCACCGCCGCGCCCCCCTTCCTCGCCGCCTACGGCTGGGATGGGCACTGGGCGGCCGAGTTCGCTCCCCACGCCGAGCAGGGCCTGGTGCCCGGCCGGGTCGTACGTGTGGATCGCGGGCACTGCGATGTGATCACCGCTGAGGGCACCGTCCGGGCCGACACGGCCTTTGTCACCCCCCACGACCCACTGCGGGTGATCTGCACCGGGGACTGGGCCGCCGTCGACCTCCATGGCGACCCCCGTTTCGTCCGCTCGTATCTGCCGCGCCGTACCGCGTTCGTCCGCTCCACCTCGTCCAAACGGTCCGAGGGGCAGATCCTCGCGGCCAATGTGGACCATGCGATCATCGCGGTCTCCCTGGCCGTCGAACTGGATCTCGGGCGCATCGAGCGCTTTCTCGCCCTTGCCTGGGAGAGTGGTGCCCAGCCCGTCATCGTGCTGACCAAGGCGGATCTGGTGCCGGATGCGACCGGCCTGTCGTATCTCGTCCAGGATGTGGAGACCGCAGCCCCCGGCGTGCAGGTGCTCCCCGTCAGCTCGATGAGCGGCGCCGGGATGGATGTCCTCGCGGCCGTTGTCGCCAGCGGTACGAGCGTGCTGCTCGGGGTCTCCGGGGCGGGGAAGTCCACCCTCGCCAACGCCCTTACCGGCGAGGAGGTGATGGAAGTGCGGGCGGCCCGTGACGTCGACGGCAAGGGGCGGCACACCACGACCACCCGTAACCTCCTCGCCCTGCCCGGAGGTGGAGTGCTCATCGACACTCCGGGGTTGCGAGGAGTGGGGCTCTGGGATGCGCAGACCGGGGTGGGACAGGTCTTCTCGGAGATCGAGGAGCTCTCCCGCAGGTGCCGCTTCCACGACTGTGCCCATGAGACGGAGCCAGGCTGCGCCGTGCGGGCGGCCGTCGCGGATGGCTCGCTGCCGGAACGCCGGCTGGAGAGCTACCGCAAGCTACTGCGGGAGAACCAGTACATCGTCGCCAAGACCGACGCTCGGCTGCGTGCCGAGATCCGCAGGGACTGGCGCCGCAAGCACGCGGAGGGACGGGCGGCGATGGAAGCCAAGCGCGGCCGGGTGAGGTAGGGCCCGATGGGGCGCGGCGGGTGGGGGCCGTGATGCCTCGACCCGCCGCACCTTCGCATCCGGGAAGCGCTTCCCCCGCGCAGGCCTCAGAGACCCGGGCCCGGGTACGCAGCACCGCAGTCGGCCATCCGGAGTCAGCCCCAGATGATCGCGCCCAGCCAGGCGCCCACCACCAGCAGGCACCCGAACAGCTCCACCAGCACACTGGCCCCCGCCGCCCGCATCACCGTCCGGGTGGATGCCATCGCCTGGCCGTGGCCCCCGAGGCGCTGTCGCTCCGAGCCGTAGATTCCCCCGATGAACCCCGGCACCGCACCCACCACCGGCACCAGGAAGAAGCCGACTACCGCGCCCACACCGGCGAACACCGCCATCCGTCTGGTGATGCCCACCCCCCGCAGTCTGCGCGGCGGTAGGAGCCACATCACCACCTGATCGATCAGAAGCACCGCCGTCGAGGCAACCAGCAGCACCCAGGCCAAGCCCGACTGCTCATGCAGCGACCACCAGAGCATCGCCGCCCAGACGAGCCACCTCCCCGGAACACCAGGAACCATCACCCCGACGAGGCCCAGCGACATCACCAGGCCGACCAGCAGCAACTGCCACACGCCCATCTGCCAAGGGTGCGGTATCGGGGCCGTTCCCGCAGGTCGCACCGTTCCGCCGGGCCCTGAGGCGACCCTCCGAAGGGTTCGAGGGCTGGGACGCCGCGGTGGTCACTCCCCGAGATCCCGCGCCACCCACCCCTTGGCATAGGCGTGCCAGCCCAACTGGAGCCGGGTCGCCACTCCCGTGAGTTCCATCAGGCCCTTCACCCTGCGCTGCACCGTCCGCAGCCCCAGATCCAACTGCTTGGCCACCCGCGCGTCCGTCATCCCCGCGAGCAGCAGCGAGAGGATCTCCAGATCGGTGACGTCCGGACCGGCGGTAGCCTCCTCAAAACCACCGGCGGTTGCGCCCACACCCAGCCGCAGGGGCAGTGCCTCCCGCCAGACCGCCTCGAAGAGGCAGCTCAGGGACTCCAAGAGACCGCTGCCGTGGACGACCAGGGCCGCGGGGTCGCCGCCGTGCGCGGTCAGGGGGACCATGGCGACGGCTCGGTCGGCGATGACCAGTCGGGTCGGTACCTCGTCCGCCACCCGGATGCGTTCACCCCGGGCGAGGGCAGAGGTGACCCTAGCCACGCCGCCAGCAGCGGAGAGAGCCTCACGTGCCACCACCATCCGATGGCTGAACCCGCAGGGTGGCGCCAGGCCCTCCTCGCCGTCGACCAGGTCCTCGGCAGCCGCTTCCGCCTCCCCTTCCACCGGGGCCTCGCAGCTCCAGCCAGGCCCAGCGGACGGGGCGGCAGATGAGGACGAGGGCGGGTGGCCGGCTGTGTCCTCGCCGCAGGCCGAGCCATGCGGTACGACCTTGTCATGGCGCACGCCGTGGCCCGCCTTGGGGCCGGCGGTCTGATCGACACCCGGGCCTGCGATCCGGTGCAGACCGTCATCCCGGTCGGGGCCGCACGGGTGCTCCGCATCGGCGGGGATCTGATGTACATCGGTGACCAGAGCGCATACCTCGTTCACCGCGCCCAGTCTGAGTTGCGCGAAACGGTGGGTCACCGCGCTTCCGCCCGTCACCACCTCCACAAGATCGTGCACCGCGGGTGTGGTGGCCTCCGCACGGAACTGGCGCGCCAGCATCGCCGCGGCCAACTCCGCCCGCTCCAACTGATTGCGCTGCTCGGTCAGGAGCGCGCCCAGCGCGACCCCCGGCGGCGCGGCCACCCATCGCCCCGTGCGCGCTGAGGACTGAGCGGCCAGACCGTGTTGCTCCAACCGACGCAGGGCCCGTTCCATTTCGGTCTCCGGCAGCGCCAGTCGGCGCGCCAGTTCGGATACCTCTGCCGCCCCCAGCGCGACCAGAGCACGGTAGGCGGATTCCTGTCCCTCATCGAGACCTATAGCTCCGAGCACCCGACCCCTTCCAGCACCAGACCTCCAGGGCCTGCACTTCCCCTGCTTCAGTGGCGGAAAACGGCCACGGCGTGTTCACGCCAGGCACATCATCCATGCACCATCCTTCACTTGGCCACTACAGAGACACGCCAACACCAGTCGCCCCATGGGGTGCTGCGCATATGCCGACATCTGCCGGATTCGATCGAGGATGGGCATACCGAGGTGTAGTGGGTCTTGGCCGGATCAGAGGGTGAATCGGCTTACCGCATCGGTCTGTTGGTGCTTATAGCTTTTCGGAAAGCCCCATTCTCATGCGGCCCTCACTGTGGACAATAAGGGCATGAGCCAGCAGGCCGAAGATGAGTGGTGGAACCGGCTGTACGACGAGTCCACGCCAGACACGGGACCGACGACGCGTTCGGACGACACCCTCGACAGCCGTTTCGACGAAGCCTCGGACGCGGTGACGCCGTCCATACCGGACCCCAGGGCGGCTCCCGTCCCTGGGGACCCGGAGGCATGGTGGGAGTCGAACCCTGCGGACACCCAGGACCTCGCGGATGGGCAAACCGAGCAAACCAAACAGAAGGGGACGGGCGGGCAGGGCGGTGAAGGAGCGCGGTTCCGGCAGGTCGAGGGTGAGCAGTCACCCCTTGGCGCCCCGACGCCCTCCGCCAGCCGACCGGCGAAAGGGCGGGACAGCTCAGCCGATGAGTCGGCTCAGTCCTCGTCGGCATCTGGATCGGGTGCCGACGAGCGATCAGTATCAGCCAAATCTGTAGAAGGTAACGGCATTCCATACGACATCGATAGTTCCCGGGGCATCAACAGCATCAACAGCACCGATAGCTCTGACAGCACCGGCAGCACCGGCAGCACTGAAAACACCGGCAGCACCGCGAGTAAGGACCTCCCCGGCAGTAGTGGGAGCACCGGTGGTACCGGCGGCCCCAGTGGTTCCGGCCCGTTCCATCTCTCCGAACGGGCTCCCAACTCCACCCCACCACTCCGGCCGCGCGGACCCGTCGCGCCCTCCACCCCGCCACTGCACGCCCCCCAACCCCCCGAGCCCGCCGCACCGCATCGAACGGAGCAGCCCGCTGGGCCCGGTCAGCCCCAGCCGCCCAGCACGCCCCCGGTAGCGGCGCACCCGACTGAGCCGCCATCGCTACCGCGCCCCCGTGCGCCCTGGGAACCTCCCCTCCCTGAGTCCCATCCGCCACCCCCCGTCCATCCGCCCGTTCCAGCGATGGAGCCCCCACCGGCGGAACCACCCCAACCCCCGGCTCCCCAACCGCCCCAGGCGCCACCTCGGACGCCGCCGTCCGACGCCCCGCAGCGACCCGCTGTGCCACCCGCCTTCGCCAGGCCTCCCGGTCCGGGAGCCACCGGCCCTTCGCGACCCCGTACCGGATATGTCGGTGACCGTCCGCCGACCTACGACCCCGAGCCCACCACGCTCCCCGTCGCCACCCCCGAGGGTCTCGGCCAGCTCATCGCCGACACGGTTCTGGACGGCGCCCGCTACGGCTCGTACACCCTGCGGGCGGCGTCCGTACGAGGGGACTCCGCGCGCTATCGGGGCGAGGCGAGGCGTGATGCACTGCTGACGGCCCGATTCGGTACGGGCATGGCGGCCCTGGTGCTCGTTGCGGTCGCCAGTGGTGCCAGGGGGGTCGACGGTTCGTACCGTGCCGCCTCCGACGCCTGTCGCTGGATCGGCGGAGCCGTGGGCCGGAGTCACGCTCGGCTCTCGGAGGACATCAGGGCGGGGCGTCGCGGCGCTCTCAAGTCCGGACTGCACCGGCTCACCGACCGCAGCATGGGCAAGTTGCGGGCCACTGCCCTGGAGGCCGGGGCCGAGCCCGATGAGTACACCGTGGGGCTGCGCTGCCTTCTGCTCTCCGCCGATCCCGAATGCCGTACCAGGGTGTACTTCGGCGTTGGTCCCGGTGGCCTCTTCCGGCTTCGGGAGGGCGTCTGGCAGGACATCGAGCCGGTGCTCCCCGGCCCGGAGGCCACCGTGGGCGGTCCGGTACTCGGCTACGGTTCGACGGTTCCCGCACGGTCGCAGGGGCAGGCTCCGTCTGCGGACGAGCCGTCCGAGACGCCGAGCGGTGATCGGCTCACGATGGATCTGGGAATTCCGACGCCGCCGGCGCCCTTTGTGGAGGCACCGCCACCGCCCCCGGCCGAACCCTTCCGGTTCCGTGCGTCCGTGGCCCGTCCCGGAGACACTCTGCTGCTCTGTAGTCCTGGCTTCGCCGAGCCGCTCCGGTCGGAGCCCGCCTGCTCGGGTGAGTTGGCTTCCCGCTGGGCGGCACCCGCGGAGCCGCCCGGCCTTGCGGCCTTTCTCGCCGACGTCCAAATCCGGGTGAAGGGCTATGCGGACGACCGTACGGCCATCGCCGTCTGGGAGACCTGAGGGGCCGGGCGGGCGTACCCGCGGACAGACGTCACTGAGAGGCGGAACTGCGTCAGCCATGGGTTGATGGACCTTGAGGGCCGTCAAAGCCGTAGAGAGGTGCTCATCCCATGGCCAAGCAGAACGTGGCGGAGCAGTTCGTCGACATTCTTGTGCGCGCTGGTGTGCAGCGGCTGTATGGAGTGGTTGGAGACAGCCTCAATCCCGTCGTCGACGCCATCCGCCGCAACTCCGCCATCGACTGGGTCCAGGTCAGGCACGAGGAGACAGCGGCGTTCGCGGCCGGTGCCGAAGCCCAGATCACCGGCAAGCTCGCGGCGTGCGCCGGTTCCTGCGGACCCGGCAATCTCCATCTGATCAACGGTCTGTATGACGCCCACCGCTCGATGGCCCCGGTGCTCGCCCTGGCCTCGCAGATTCCCTCCAGTGAGATCGGGCTCGGCTACTTCCAGGAGACCCACCCCGACCAGTTGTTCCGGGAGTGTTCCCACTACAGCGAGTTGATCTCCAACCCCCAGCAGATGCCACGGTTGCTCCAGACCGCGATTCAGCACGCGGTCGGTCGCAGCGGCGTCAGTGTGGTCTCCCTGCCGGGAGACATCGCCTCGCAGACCGCTCCGGAGAAGACCATGGAGCATGCGCTGGTCACCTCACGGCCCACGGTGCGGCCCGGGGACACCGAGATCGACAAGCTGATCCGAATGATCGACGAGGCCGATCGGGTGACCCTCTTCTGCGGCAGCGGCACCGCGGGTGCCCATGCCGAGGTGATGGAGTTCGCCGAGCGGGTGAAGTCCCCGGTGGGGCACGCCCTGCGGGGAAAGGAATGGATTCAGTACGACAATCCATACGATGTCGGAATGAGCGGGCTGCTCGGCTACGGCGCGGCCTATGAGGCCACCCATGAGTGCGATCTGCTGATCCTCTTGGGGACGGACTTCCCGTACCAGGCGTTTCTGCCGGACGATGTGAAGATCGTCCAGGTGG
This sequence comes from Streptomyces albipurpureus, assembly GCF_023701525.1. Lineage (GTDB taxonomy): Bacteria > Actinomycetota > Actinomycetes > Streptomycetales > Streptomycetaceae > Streptomyces > Streptomyces albipurpureus. The sequence continues at coordinate 41,307 of NZ_JAMQAW010000002.1, read as the reverse complement.
ATGTGCGTCCTGAGCACCTTGGCCGTCGCTCCAAACTCGATCTCGCCGTCTGGGGAGATGTACGGGAGACACTGCGTTGTCTGATCCCACGGGTACGAGCCAAGTCGGACCGCAGGTTTCTCGACAAGATGCTGAAGAAGCACGCGGATGCGCTGGAAGGCGTGATCAAGGCCTACACCCGCAAGGTGGAGAAGCACATTCCGATCCACCCCGAGTACGTTGCCTCCGTCCTCGATGACATGGCCGACGACGACGCCGTGTTCACCGTTGACACCGGGATGTGCAATGTGTGGGCGGCCCGCTATCTCTCCCCCAACGGGCAGCGGCGAATCATCGGCTCCTTCAGCCACGGTTCGATGGCGAACGCGCTGCCCCAGGCGATCGGTGCCCAGTTCATCGACCGGGATCGCCAGGTCATCTCGATGTCCGGCGACGGCGGATTCTCCATGCTGATGGGGGACTTCCTCACCCTCGTCCAGTACGACCTGCCGGTGAAGGTGGTGCTCTTCAACAACTCCTCCCTGGGAATGGTGGAGTTGGAGATGCTGGTAGCGGGACTGCCCGCCTACGGAACAACCAATGTCAACCCGGATTTCTCGGCGATCGCCCGGGCAGCAGGTGCCTACGGGGTACGCGTGGAGAAGCCGAAACAGCTCGAGGGTGCGCTCAAGGCAGCCTTCAAACACAAGGGCCCGGCGCTGGTGGATGTGGTGACCGACCCCAACGCCCTCTCCATCCCGCCGAAGATCAGTGCGGACATGGTGACCGGATTCGCCCTCTCCGCCAGCAAGATGGTGCTCGATGGCGGGGTGGGACGGATGGTGCAGATGGCCCGTTCCAATCTGCGCAATGTGCCCAGGCCGTGAAAGGACGAGTCCAATAGCGGGAAGAGGGATAACGGTCCCCTCCCGCAAAGGGCGTAGTGAGCATCAGTCTGCTGTACGACGCGCCTCGCTCACGGCGAGCGGTTGCCCGTCCGGAATGCGTGGTGCCCTCCCGCAGAGGGCAATGCTCTCCGTGTGAGCGTTCGGTGCAAGGAGTCGTGACATGGGTCCGACGTGCGGGTGGGGTTGATGACTGGGAGCCAGGGAGGGGCCGGGCCCGGAGCGGAACGGGGCAGCGGGCAGGGTCGACGAGAGGGAGAGCTCGAACGTCGGGCGAGCGAAGTGCGCGGGGAACACGGGGGGCAGCACATGTACGGAGGAAACCGAGCACCAACGGACCGGGTCAGGCCATCCGAGGTGGCGACACCGCCACCACAGCCACCCGACACCCCGCCAGTGGGGCAACAGACACCGCACCAGCCACCCATACCGCAGCTGGACCGACCACCGCGGCGGATAGGGGAGTCACCCCCGCCAGGGCCGACACATGCGGCACAGCGAGATGGGTTCCTCCGTCGGAGGCTGGGATGCACCGAACTCAGGGCAGTCCCTGAAGTACGCCGGTTCATCCGCGAGTTGCTGCGGGAGTGGGACGAGGGCCAAGCGCACCACGGGCCAGGTCAGGGCCTCGGCGGACCCGGCGCCGGTGGCGGTGCCGAAGCCCTGGAGAACGACAGGGCCGACACGGTGGGCTCGGCAGAACTACTGGCCAGCGAGCTGGTGACCAACGCGCTGATCCACACGGATCACGGCGCCGTCGTCACGGTCACGGTTCTCTCCGCGACCCTGCGCGTGGAGGTAAGGGACTTCATGGCCGGGTTGCCGCTCCCCGACCAGCCGTCGCCCGGGTCCAGCCCCTACTTCCCCCGTGGCAGCGAAACCTTCGCGTCGGTGCCGGCGATCGAAGACCTCTCCCCGCATGGTAGAGGGCTGTTGCTGGTTCGGGAGCTCGCTGACTCGTGGGGCGTGCGGACGCAGAGCGCGGGCAAGGTCATCTGGTTCGAACTACGCAAAGGCCGGCCTGAGTAGTCTCAGACCGGCCTTCGGTGCTGCCTTCGGACGGGTGGTGCCGCTCGGCGTTCAGCTAGCCGAACTGCTGCTCCAGATCCTTGAGTTTGCGCTCCAAGGAGTCCAGACGAGGGAGTGTCTGGGTGTCATCCTCAGCGGTGAGGTCAACCCTGATGGGCTCAGACCCGAGGGTCGAACTGGCGGACTGGAGAGAGTGCCGAGAACGAAGAGGCAGCTGTCCAGATCCTATGGCAGGCTCCGCGACGGGTTTCGAATCCGGCGCTCCGGTCAGCGCTTGCGCCGATCCGCCCGAAGCACCGGAGTTGAGGGCCGGCAGGTCCGGGTCCTGAAGGACGCGGCCCCGGCCCCAGGCGCGGTGCTGCCGGTTGAGAGCCTTTATCCGCGCTCGGTCCAGCTTCTGCTGGTCCCGGCTGCGGGTACGGCTCTCCTTCTTCGCCTGACGGTCCTCGCGGACTTCCTCGACCGCCTCATCGAGGGTGCGGACACCCTCAAGAAGCATCAGCGACCAGGCGTTGAAGGTCTCGCGCGGAGCGCGCAGCCAGCGGACGACACGGATCTGCGGCAGCGGACGGGGCACCAGGCCCTGCTCACGCAGTGCGGCTCGACGGGTCTGCTTCAGCGCGCGGTCGAAGAGGACGGCCGCCGACAGTGACATTCCGGCGAAGAACTGGGGCGCACCGTCGTGGCCCAGGCCGCGCGGTGCGTGAACCCAGTTGAACCAGGCTGCCGCACCCGCGAACGTCCACACGAGAAGTCGGGAGCCGAGGGCGGCGTCACCGTGGCTGGCCTCACGGACGGCGAGCACGGAGCAGAACATCGCCGCGCCGTCGAGACCGAAGGGGACCAGGTACTCCCAGCCACCGGTGAGGTTCAGATTCTGTCGGCCGAAGCCGACCAGGCCGTGGAAGGAGAGTGCTGCGGCAACCGCCGCGCAGCAGAAGAGGAGTACGTAGGAAGCAGTGCCGTATATGGCTTCCTTGCGCCTTCGGCGCTCCTCACTGCGCTCCCAGGAGTCTTCCACCTGGGGCTTGGCGGCGGCTTTCTTGCCGCGTGCGAGCACTGCGACCGCCACCAGGACTCCCACGACCATCACGCCGCCGGGAAGCAGCCAGGTAAGCGATATGTCTCTCATGTGTTGGTGTCCCTTGCATCTGCATCGCGGTAGGGCGTTTCGGCCGCCATAGTGACCGAAGTCCTGGCGATCCCAGGGGGTTTCGTGGCAAGAGAACGCCAATGGGGCCATACGGCATACGGATAGGTGCGTTTTGCTCGAACTGACGCGCGGTCAGAGTGAGGTGCGTACGATTTATATCACCCGGAAGGGGGGCGTGACATCCATAGTGTGACGACTACGGAGCACCGTGACTGACGTGTGATCAGTCGCCTGGAAGCAGCCTTGCGATCCGAGCCGTGTCACAGGTACGCGGGCAGGTGACACAGGTGTCGTCAGGTCGCAGAGTATAGAAGAGACAGCAACTCGCGCGGTCCCTGGTGGGGAGTTGCTCCCCCGCGGGGCCGGTCAGCAGCCGAAAGCCCGGGGACCCCACATAGGGCTTGGAGGTGCCCGGCAGCAGAAGCGCCAACTCGTCCATGGCGCGCTGCTCCTCGCCCAGCCGGTTCCCGATGTACCAGAGCCCTTCGACGACTTCGTCGGTCGCCATGCCCCAGAGCGCCCGCTTGCCCCGGCGCATCCGGGGGCCGAAGCCTTCCAGCAGCGGCTCGATGTGCTCGGCGACGGCGGCCCTCAACTCGGCCCGCAGCGCCTCCTCGTCCGATACCACCCGGGCCCCTGGCAGCCGGGCCGCGGGATCTCCCGGCAGACAGGCGAACTCCGTCACCCGAACGGTCATCTGCCCCAGCGTCCGCTGGAGGCAGACGTTCTCGATGGGCACCCGGGGAACGCGCCGCCGAAGGAACCAGGGGACCGTGAAGAGCAGGCAGGCGGGCCAGGCGTAGCGGTGCAGCCCGAAGCTGGCGATCACATCGGGACGTGCTTCCTCGCCGTAGTCACGCAGCACCTGGGCGCTGTCCCAAGCGAGAAAGGCGTCGAGCGCGGCCCCGCCGCCTGCCAGTTCATGAGCACTGACCCAGCCGCCGCCCGAGGGGGTCTGCTCGCCCGGCTTCAGTTCCCGTATCCGCAGGGTGGGATAGACCTCGCCCAGACGCGCATAGGTGTCTTCGAAAGGTGAGGCCAGCGAGGGCACCAGGGCCGGAAAGGTCATGCCGGGGACCACCGAATCGCGATCGTTAGCAGGTTAGCCTTACCTTACCCGACGTGATCGATGTTTGAACTGGAGTCCAGTCCGCCTATCGTGCACTCAGGGCCCGAGAGACGCCAGTCGGGCTCCGAAGCCAGCTGGAGGAGGACCCGAGTGGAGCAGGCCCCAGCATGCGCGACCGCCCGGCCGCGGCCCTCCACGGGGGCGGAGGAGTCGGCGCCACGCGCCTTCGCGGCCGGCACGGACGAATCCCGCGACGCCACGGCGGAACAGTCGGCTCGGTCCGTTTCGGAGCGTGCCCGCGGGGAGCACACCCACGGCGAGCCATCACCCCGTGACGGTGCCGCGCCGGGCGCCGACCAGCCCGTCCGGCAGGCCGCCGTTGCCCGGCACTCGTACCAGACGTCCCCCCGGGCCCCCCAGGGCGGCCACCGCCCCTTCGATACTGACGGACAGCCCACGCGCCGCGGCCCGACGGGCCCGGACGACACACATCCGGACGGGCTTGCCGGCCTTCTGGTGCCTGCCGCGCGAACGCCGCTGGAGATGGGGCCGCGAACCGTCCAGCGCCACTCGGTCCGCGGCCAGATACTCCAAGCCCTACGCACGGCCCTGGTCGAAGGAGACCTCACTCCCGGCGAGGTCTACTCCGCCCCGGTGCTCGCTGAGCGCTTCGGTGTCTCCGCCACCCCTGTTCGCGAGGCCATGCAGCGACTGGCCAGCGAAGGCGCGGTTGAGGTCGTCCCCAACCGAGGGTTTCGCATCACCGTCCGCACCCCCCGCGAACTGGCCGAACTCGCCGAGGTACGCGCCCTGATCGAGGTCCCGGTCATGCTTCAGCTGGCTCGCACCATCCCCACCGCCCACTGGGCGGAGCTGCGCCCACTGGCTGAGGCCACCGCGGCGGCCGCAGCCGTCGGGGACCGCGCACGCTACGCCGAGTCGGATCGAGCCTTCCACCGGGCGCTGCTCTCGCTTTCCGGCAACGACCAGCTGGTGAGTGTCGCCGAAGACCTCCACCGCCGTTCCCAGTGGCCCCTCACCGGTGCTCCCAGGACTCGCCGCGCCGAGCTGGTCGCCGATGCCGCGGATCACATGGCGCTGCTGGAGGCCCTGGCGGCCCAGGATCTGTCGGTCGTACGCACCCTGGTGCGCGAGCACTTCACCGGCTCGAAAAGCTGACGGGAGGGCTTCTTCACCCTGGGTTCCCGCTCATCGCTGCTTCACTAGCGCTCTGTTCGGTCATGCCGCCGATCGCGCACGACGTCCGTCCTTGACGAGGGGAGTAGCCCATGGCTGATCAACCCGGAAGGCCCTTTCTCTATGTCGTCGTCTGCGCGGCGGGGAACGCCGGGGATGTGGGTGAGTTGATCACCGCGGCACAGCGGCGCGCCTGGGAGGTGGGGGTGATCGCCACACCGCAGGGGCTCGGCTTCATCGACCAGCTCGCCATCGAGGCGCAGACGGGCTATCCGATTCGGTCCGCCTGGCGGCGACCCGGCGAGCCGCGTCCGCTACCGCCCGCGGACGCCATCGTCGTGGCGCCGGCGACCTTCAACACGATCAACAAGTGGGCGGCCGGGATCTCCGACACGCTGGCGCTGGGCATTCTGTGTGAGGCATACGGTTCGGGAGTCCCCGTCGTCGTACTGCCCCATCTCAACGAGGCCCAGGCGGCCCACCCCGCGTACTCCCAGAGCCTGCAACGGCTCAGGGACATGGGTGTGTTGATCGATGACCGGCAGCCCTCGCCGCCGAACGCCGGTGGTGGCGCATTCCATTGGGAGCGGGCCTGGGAACTGCTGGCAACCGCGTTCCCCCGGTAGCCGCCTGACGGCGTCGGGGGCAGGAGACCGGCACTGGCGGTGCCTGGTCACCCGCGGCGGCGCTGGTTCATCGGGCGGCGAGAACACCCGAGCCCGGTCAGGAAGCGCGCCCCACAACCGCTGTTGCCGCCATCCGGCACCGCGCTGATCAGGGGTGAGGCCCACCTTGGGGAGCTGCCGACACCAGAGCGAAGCGGGTGTCGCCGAAAGGTCACCGCACGGGGATGAGTTGCCCTCGGTGTGTTGCACGGGAGGGGCTGCCGCGATCCGACCCTCCGCGTTGATCCGCGCCGAGGGGGCGGATCGCCAGGGGCGGGGAGGGCCCGGCGGCGGATGCCGATGGGAGACCGGAGGCCGGCACGGTGGAGGAGACCGGGCTCAAGGCCGAACTCCTCGCCCCTGCACGCCGTTTCACCACCCATCGCTTCACCACGGCCCGGTGTGACCGACCCTTGGGGTCTGACCCCTTGGGGCAGACCCGATGGGGTCGTCCGTCCACAGTCTCTCGACGGGCTCGGGAAAGGGCGAGCTCGGCCCGCCACCGCCGTGTCGGGGCGCGCGCCCTTCAGCGCTCCCCGGTTGCCCTCACGCGGCCGGCTCCGGCTGGCTGGGAGGCTTTGCCGCCGCGGACTGGGGAGCACTGGCCTTCTCCGTGGTGGCCTTTGGCTTTCCGGTCTTCCGGGCCGCGGCTTGATGCGTTCCCTGCTGGCGGGCCGCGGTCTTCGACGCGGCCGGAAGAGCCGCGGGCCCCGCGGCGCCGCTCGACGGCGCTGGCAGCGTCTGCGGTGCCACGGAGGCGGTCAGTCCGCTGGCCAGCCAGATCGGGACCCCGCCCAGCAGCCGGAAGAGTCGGCGGGCCTCGGCCCGTAGCCGGCTGGCTTCCGGTTCTGGCTCGCAGTCGGCGAGCCCGGCCAGTGCCGGGGCCGTACCGATGAGATAGCCCAGTTCGACGCGGATGCGCAGCGACTCGGAGAATCCGAGCCGGGCCTCGGCCAACTCGCCGTCGCGCAGGGCGAGTCCGGCTTGCTGGTGCCAGGTGAAGGAGAGCAGGAGCAAGTCGCCCTGCGCGCTCGCTCCGTCGTGCGCACGGCGGTAGGCGGCCCGCGCCGACTGGGGCGCCTTCGCGATGTGCTCGGCGACCAACCCCCGACGGAAGTCAAGCAGGGGCCTGCGGGGCGAGGTGGGGGCGAGGAGGGCAGCCGCCCGCCCCAGGGCGGAGCGGGCCTCATCGGCCCGGTCGCGCACCTTGAGAAGGGTCGCGGCATAGGCCAGTCTGCCTCGCTCGCACGCGGCCCCGCCGCGCTCCTCGTCATCCTGTGCCACGGCTTCAGCCGTGCGCAGTGCGTCTTCCGCGTCGGCCCATCCGTCGCCGGTGAACAGGCAGCGCTCGACCAGTAGTCCGGCCCGGTCCAGGGCCGCCGCCGCGTTGCCCGCGTGTGGTGCGAGCAGGGCCGCCGCGTCGGTCCAACAACCGCGCGAGCGCAGCCGCCACACCGCGGTCTGGAGGGGGTCTTCACCCGCGGTTGTTCCGGAACCAGACATGGCGGTATGCGCCACTATGCCCTCCCCGAGCACGCCATTGAGCTGTTGAGTAGATGGCATCTCAGCATGGATAGGGTTGCCTGGCCAAGGGTTCTGGTGAATTGTTTCACAATCCCTTGTCCGCTGATGGGGTTGTGCTGACTCAAGCGGTGGCGGAGATCGCCGGGGTGAGTCCGCCCGGTTTCCATGGCGAGCGAGTGGATCTCGCCATCGCCAGAAGGTGTGGAGCGACAGTGAATTGGCCAACTGCCCTCTGCGCCGGATCGGTGGCATCGACAGCCTGGAGCCTTGGGGGAGGGTAAGGGCGGATGGGCGTCGACCCTGCGCGGAGTTCGCCCCATCGGCGGTGGTGGCGGGCTGACGCGCCCGTCGGGGCCATGGCCGATGGCGAACCGTTGCGCTGGCGGCCCTGCTGCTGCGAGGTTGAGGTTTGCCCGCTAATGGCGGCCTCTGCGGCGGTTGGGTCAGCGCCGGAACTCGGATGCTGGTGGAGCCTTCGGGTGTGCCGTCGAGCTCGGCCGAGTCGCTCGGCTGTCCACACGGAGAGGATCACGAGTTGCGCCACCTCGGCTGGAAAGGGCCACCGGGGCTGAGTGCCATTTCCGGTCAGCTGAGCCTGAGGGGGCGGCTGAGGATTTTGAGAGGGGAAGGATTGGCCAACGGGATCCCGCACAGCCCGTTCTGGTCCGACCTGACTCCTGTCGCCGCCGCAAGAAGCCGACAGGCGCGCCAGGGAACCGATGGGCGTTCCCAAGAACCGATGGGGGAGGGGAGGGCCTACGGAGCCCCGGCCCCAGCGCCCTATCCCGCGGAGCCCGCTCGGCCCGACTCCGAGCGGGCTCCGAGTAACCGTCGTCTCGGCGGAGGTTCCCGCAGGGTGGCGCCACAGCATCAGTTGCCGTGCCCGGCCGTCGACCTTCGCTGTCGGCTCCCGGACTGCTGGGCTCCTGGTGCGCGGTCGGGTCGGCTAGCTCATCCGCAGTGCCAGGAAGAAGTCCAACTTGTCTTCAAGGCGGGCCAGATCGCGGCCGGTGAGCTGCTCGATCCGCCCCACCCGGTAGCGCAGGGTGTTCACATGAAGATGCAGCCGGGTGGCGCAGCGCGTCCATGATCCGTCCGATTCCAGGAACGCCTCCAGCGTCGGAATCAGCTCCGCCCGGTGCCGCTGGTCGTACTCCCGTAGCGGATCGAGCAGGCGTGCCGTGAACGCTCTGCGGACGTCGTCCGGCACAAAGGGGAGCAGCAGTACATGGGACGCCAGTTCATGGTGGCCCGCCGCGCACACCCGGCCGGGCCTGGCCGCCGCCACCCGGCGGGCATGCCGGGCCTCTTCCAGCGCCCCGCGTAGCCCCTCCGCCGAGCTGACGGGTGCGCTGACCCCGAGGGTGAGGCGGCCGTCGTCGCCGAGTCCCGCCGACAGCGGCTGTCTCACCGTGCTCAGCAGGGTCTCCGCGTTCAGCCCCTGCCGTGCAGCGCCCGTGGCCGGGTCGTCGGAGGGTGACACCGCGGGCAGCGGCACCAGGGCGATGGCCTCCTGCCCGGCGTGGGCGACGGCGATCCGGTCCGATGAGTCAGGACCCGAGGTGGAGGGGTCCACCAGGATCTCCTCCAACACGGACTGGGCGACCGGCCCCGCCTCGATGCCTTCGGAGCCCGGGCCCCAGTCCACCCGTGCCACCACGACCTGCCAATGGGGTGCCGCGCCGAGCCCGGGCAGCAGCACCGGGGCCGCCACCCGCAGCCGGGCCGCGATCTCGGCCGGGGCGGCACCCGTCTGGACCAGCTCCAGGATTTCCTGGGCGAGCCTTCGGCGTACCGCGCGCGCCGCTTCACGGCGATCTCGCTCGACGGCGATCAGCTGGGTCACCCCCTGCAGCAGATCGAGCCGAGCGGCCGGCCAGTCCGCGGCATCGGCCTCGACCGCCAGGAGCCAGTCGGACAGGACGCTCTCCCGGGTATCGGGACTGTCCGATCCCTCTCCGCGACCCGTGGCGCCAATGGGGAAGAGGGAGTACGTGGTGGAGTGCACGGTCGCGCGGTACGGGCCGCGCCGCCCGCTGCGGACGGCGGCCAGGTGTTCGCCCGCCAGCGTGGTGCCCACCGATGCCGGCAGCTCACCGCCGGCGACCCGGCGGCCGGTGGGGGAGAGCACCCAGGCCGGCAGATCCAGATCGGAGCCGAGGAGATCGAGGACGACTTCGGGGCCGCCGCCCGCCGGCCCGGAGGTCATCAATCTGCGGTGCCGGTCGACGACCGCGGCGAGATCCCCGGCCCGCTGGCCGGAAACCTGCCGTACGACGTACTCGGTGATCGTCGCGAAGGCCACGGACTCGTTGACCGCGAACAGCGGCAGCCGATGGCGGGCGCAGGCGGCTACCAGATCGTCGGGGATATCGCCCAGCTCCGCCTCGCCAGCGGCCAAAGCGGCGACCTGGGCAGCCGCCAGGATACGGACGAACGGCTCGGTGTCCTGCGCGGAGTGCCGCCACGCCAGTCCCGTGAGCACCAGCTCGCCACCTGAGAGATAGCGGCTCGGGTCCCGAAGATCGGTGGTCATCACCCCGCGTACGCCGCGGTCCAGCTCATCCCCGCCACTGAGCAGCCGCAGCCCCAGCGCATCGTTGTCCAGCAGTGCGCGCAGCCGCATCTGGTCGCCGCCGATCCATCTCGTGGTCACTTGTTCTCAGCTCTCCACCAGCCGGGTGCCTTGGCCTCACACCAGCCGGGCCGCACACCATCAGCACCGGGGAAGAGCGGGTCCGGTACTGGGGAAGAGCGGGTTGTGCCCTGATGACGGTGATCACCGGGCTCGCCTTTCGTTCGAATCTACAAGACTCAAGGGCCGGCCAGCCAACTCCTTCATGGTTTCGGTGACTGCACCGCATGGAGCACGCGCTTGTGTACTGAGGTCACGCCATGTGAACACCAAAGAGGGAGAACCGGCCGCTGAACGCCCGCCGCGCACCTGCTGGACCGGCGACCGTAGGACCAGAATCTGTCGCAGTCGGCAGATGCATCCGGTAGACGATCGGAAGAGAGCCGTTTTCATGGACTTCCTCCGCCCCGCCAGCTGGGAGGACGCGCTCGCCGCCAAGGCGGAGCACCCCTCCGCGGTGCCCATCGCGGGCGGCACCGACGTCATGGTCGAGATCAACTTCGACCATCGCAGACCCGAGTACCTCATGGATCTCACCCGCATCGGGGAGCTCGGTGAGTGGGAGGTCGGCGAGAGCACCGTACGGCTCGGCGCCTCCGTTCCCTACGCGCAGATCATGGAGCACCTTCGCGCTGAGCTCCCCGCGCTCGCGCTCGCCTCCCACACCGTGGCCTCACCCCAGATCCGCAACCGCGGCGGAGTCGGCGGCAACCTCGGCACCGCATCCCCGGCCGGTGACGCCCACCCGGCCCTGCTCGCGGCGGGCGCCGAGGTCGAAGCCGACTCGGTCCGCGGCACCCGCCGCATCCCCATCGACGCCTTCTACACGGGCGTCAAACGCAATGCCCTCGCCACCGATGAGCTGATCAGAGCCATCCACATCCAAAAGGCGGACGGACCGCAGCAGTTCTCCAAGGTCGGCACCCGCAATGCCATGGTGATCGCGGTCTGCGCCTTCTCGCTGGCCCTCCACCCCCGAAGCCGTACGGTCCGCACGGGCATCGGATCGGCCGCTCCCACACCCGTCCGGGCGACGACCGCGGAGGAGTTCCTGACCGCCGCGCTCGACGAAGGCGGGTTCTGGGACAGCGGACGGTCCATCCCCGCGTCGATCGTCCGGCAGTTCTCCGAACTCGCCTCCGGTGCCTGCAACCCCATCGACGATGTCCGCGGCACCGCGGCCTATCGCCGCCACGCGGTGGGGGTGCTGGCTCGGCGCACTCTGGGCTGGACCTGGCAGTCGTACCGCGGCCATGAGAGGAGTAACCCGTGCGGGTGAACTTCAGTGTCAACGGACGTCCCCAGCAGGCCGACGATGTGTGGGAGGGCGAGAGCCTGCTCTTCGTACTGCGCGAGCGGTTGGGGCTGCCCGGTTCCAAGAACGCCTGTGAGCAGGGCGAATGCGGGTCCTGCACGGTCCGGCTTGACGGAGTGCCGGTCTGCTCCTGCCTGGTCGCCGCGGGGCAGGCGGAGGGACGGGACGTCATCACCGTCGAAGGGCTCGCCGACTTCGCCCGACAGCGCGCGGGTGCGGCGGCCTCCCCGGGCACTCCGCAGGAGTCCGCGGGGACCTCCCTCCAAGAGGCCCGGCGCTGGACCCCGGACGGTCTCCCGGCCGCCGACCGGCAGCCGGCCTCCGTTGGCCCGGGGACCTCGGCCAGGTCGCCGGTCGTTGAGGGCGATCCGCTCGCACCCATCCAGCGGGCCTTCATCGACGCCGGCGCGGTCCAGTGCGGCTTCTGCACCCCGGGGCTGCTGGTCGCCGCCGACGATCTACTGGAACGCCATGCCGAGCCGTCCGACGGAGACATCCGCGAGGCGCTCTCCGGCAACCTCTGCCGCTGCACCGGCTACGAGAAGATCCTTGACGCCGTTCGGCTGGCCGCGGCCCGCCAGCTGCCACGCGAAGGGACGGTGGGACGGCCATGACCACCATCGGCACCGCCACCGGCCTCACCCAAGGCACCCGGACCAAGGGCGGCATCGGCGAGTCCACCCTCCGTCCCGATGGAACCCTCAAGGTCACCGGAGAGTTCGCCTACGCCTCCGACCTCTGGCACGAGGACATGCTCTGGGGGCACACCCTGCGCTCCACGGTCGCCCACGCAGACATCCGATCCATCGACATCGGCGAAGCGCTGGCCATCCCGGGTGTCCATGCCGTCCTCACCTACGCGGACCTTCCCACGGACACCCGCCACTACGGTCTGGAGATCCAGGACACCCCGGTCCTCGCCCACGGCAAGGTGCGCTACCACGGGGAGCCGGTCGCGATCATCGCCGCCGACCACCCCGAGACCGCCCGTCGGGCCGCCGCGAAGATCCTGGTCGACTACGCCGAGCTGCCGCTGATCACGGACGAGTCCTCCGCCACCGCCCCTGACGCGGTGCTCGTCCACGACAACCGTCAGGACCACCACAGCGCCCGGGTCCCCCACCCCAACATCGTCCACCGTCAACCGATCGTCCGCGGTGACGCCGCAACGGCGGCGGAACGCGCTGACGTGATCGTCCGCGGTGAGTATGTCTTCGGCATGCAGGACCAGGCCTTCCTCGGACCCGAGTCCGGACTGGCGATCCCCAGCGACGACGGGGGAGTGGAACTGCATGTGGCCACCCAGTGGCTGCACGCCGATCGCCGGCAGATGGCGCCCGTGCTCGGACTGCCCGAGGCGAAGGTGCGGATGACGCTCTCCGGTGTCGGGGGTGCGTTCGGCGGTCGGGAAGACCTCTCGATGCAGATCCACGCCTGTCTGCTCGCCCTGCACACCGGCAGGCCGGTGAAGATGGTCTACAACCGCTTCGAGTCGTTCTTCGGCCATGTCCACCGCCATCCGGCCAAGCTCAGCTACGAGCACGGCGCCACCAGGGACGGCAGGCTCACCCATGTGAAGTGCAGAATCGTCCTGGACGGTGGGGCGTACGCCTCCTCGTCCCCCGCGGTCGTGGGCAACGCGGCCTCGCTGGGCATCGGGCCGTACGTGGTGGACGATGTCGACATCGAGGTCATCGCCCTCTACACCAACAACCCGCCCTGTGGGGCGATGCGCGGCTTCGGGGCCGTCCAGGCCTGTTTCGCCTATGAGGCCCAAATGGATCGGGTGGCGGCCGGACTCGGCCTTGATCCGGTGGAGTTTCGGCAGCTCAACGCCATGGAACAGGGCTCGCTGATGCCCACGGGCCAGCGCGTTGAGTCACCGGCGCCGGTCGCCGAACTACTGCGACGGATCAAGGCCCGTCCGCTACCGCCCGAACGGCAGTGGGAGGTCGCCGGCGCGGCGGCCGATGTGCGGGCCCTGCCCGGTGGGCTCTCCAACACCACCCATGGTGAGGACGTCGTGCGCGGGGTCGGCTATGCGGTCGGCATCAAGAACGTGGGTTTCTCCGAAGGCTTCGACGACTACTCCACCGCTCGGGTACGGATGGAGGCCATCGCCGGGGAACCGGTCGTCACCGTGCACACCGCGATGGCCGAGGTCGGCCAGGGCGGGGTCACCGTCCACGCGCAGATCGCCCGTACCGAACTGGGCGTCGCGCGGGTCACCATCGCACCCGCGGACACCCGGGTCGGCTCGGCCGGCTCGACCTCCGCCTCCCGGCAGACCTATGTCACCGGTGGTGCGATCCGGCACGCCTGCGAGAACGTACGCGGTCAGCTGCTGGAACTGGGCCGCCGGAAGTTCGGCTCCTACCATCCCGCGTGGGCCACCGCGGAACTGGTGCTCGAAGGCGGCAGAGTGGTCACCGACGGTGGTGAGGTGCTGGCCGAACTGGTCGATGTCCTGGGCGGCGAGACGATCGAGGCGGAGTTGGAGTGGCGGCACCGGCCCACCGAGGCCTTCGACCCGGTGACCGGCCAGGGCAACGGCCATCTTCAGTACTCCTTCGCCGCCCACCGCGCGGTCGTCGAGGTCGACACCGCGCTCGGTCTGGTGAAGGTGGTCGAACTCGCCTGTGCGCAGGACGTCGGCAAAGCGCTCAACCCGCTCTCCGTCGTCGGCCAGATCCAGGGCGGTACCACCCAGGGCCTCGGGATCGCGGTGATGGAGGAGATCATCGTCGATCCGGTGACCGCGAAGGTGCGCAATCCATCCTTCACGGACTATCTGATCCCCACGATCCTCGACACCCCGACCATCCCCGTCGATATGTTGGAGCTCGCCGACGACCGTGCGCCCTACGGGTTGCGGGGTGTTGGTGAGGCTCCCACCCTCTCCTCGACCCCGGCAGTGCTCGCGGCCATTCGAGAGGCGACCGGTCTGGCCCTCAACAGGGTGCCGGTGCGGCCCGAGCATCTCACCGGCACCACCACCAGCACCAACGCCGGCGGCTGACGGGCGGCCACTCCCCACCGGCCCATCGCGCGGAGATACCGCCCGGATACCGCCCGGAGACGGCGCCCAGGCATTTCGTTCAGGCATTTCGTTCAGGCACGGAGCTCGACCAGGAGGAGGCCGCCATGCTGGACATCGCCGAGGATCTCAACCGGTGGGTCGAGCAGGGCCGTGCCTTCGCCGTGGCCACCGTGGTGTCGGTCAGTGGCAGCGCCCCGCGCCTCCCGGGCGCGGCCCTCGCGGTGGACACCGAGGGGACCGCCATCGGCTCGGTGTCCGGTGGGTGTGTCGAAGCGGCGGTGTACGAACTGTGCCGAGCGGCCAACGACGACGGCCAGACCCTGCGCGAGCGCTTCGGCTACAGCGACGCGGACGCCTTCGCCGTGGGGCTGTCCTGCGGTGGGGTGATCGACGTCCTGATCACCCCGGTACGCCCCAGGGACCCGGCCCGTCCGTCCACCGGGCCCGACCAGGACGCCCTGACAGGCGTCGTTCGAGCAGCGCTTTCCGCGGCCGTGCGGGGGGAGTCCGCCGCCCTCGCCCGGGTTGCCGAAGGGCCCGCACCGCTGCTGGGCCAAGGGTTGCTGGTACGACCGGCGGGTGAGTACGAGGGAACCCTCGGCGGCCCTCGCGCACTGGACATCGCGGCGGCCAGGGAGGCAGCCGCCCTGCTTGACGCGGGCCGCACGGGCACGGTCGACATCGGTACGGACGGCAGCCGTTGCGGCAGCCCCATCCGGCTTCTTGTGGAGTCCAGCGTTCCAGCGCCCCGCATGATCGTGTTCGGGGCGGTCGACTTCGCCGCGGCACTGGTACGGATGGGAAAGTTCCTGGGCTACCACGTCACCCTCTGCGATGCCCGGCCGGTCTTCGCCACTCAGGCGCGCTTTCCCGAGGCGGACGAGATCGTCGTCGACTGGCCCCATCGCTACCTCGCGGATACCCGCACCGACTCCCGTACCGTCCTGTGCGTGCTCACCCATGACGCCAAGTTCGACCTCCCCCTGCTGAAGAGCGCACTGCGGCTCCCCGTCGCCTACGTCGGTGCGATGGGCTCCCGTCGGACCCATGAGGACCGTGTCCGGAGCCTGCGCGAGGCCGGGTTGACCGAGCGGGAACGCGGCAGACTGCGCAGCCCGATCGGATTGGACCTCGGCGCACGCACCCCGGAAGAGACCGCACTGTCCATCGCCGCGGAGATCGTGGCGAGTCGCCGTGGCGGCAGCGGGGTGCCACTGACGGGTGGCGCGATCCCCATCCACCACGAGAACTCCCCGCCCCATCAGGGCCAGGCGTCGGATGAGGGGCGGTTCGGCTCGGTGGCCTGAGTACGCCCATAAGCACAGCGGCAACCACTTCTGCCCCAAGGGTGACCAGGTAGCTCATCGTTCCCACCGCTGGGTGTCAGGACCCCCACCGCTGTTGTGACGTGCCCTTGATCGAGCCCGGTCGCGCGGCTGCGGACCATGGCCGACCCTGGGGCCGACCACCCCCTTCCGTGGGACTATCGCCCTGTCCCTGCGGGGCTGTCGCTCCGTCCCGATGCCCATGCGCACGGGGTACGGCGAACGAAAAGGGGAGCATGACGAACAGCTTGGGGCGTGGAGCCATGGCCATCGGCGTGAGCGCGCTGCTCGCGTCGGTCCTGGGGTGCGGCCGGGATGCGGAGTCCCCGCCGATCTGGACCGAGCCGAAGGCGTTGAACTCGCTGACTCGGTCATGGGTCGGCGGTACCGCGACCGAGGTACTACTGATCCAGATCACTCAGGACGGCGCCGAGCTCACCGGAACGCTCAACTCGACCGAGTTGAAGGCAAGCTCCCGACTCGACGTGGACCAGGCGGCGTTCACCGGAACCACCCGGAGCGGATCGATCACCCTGACCTTCGCCGCGGGCCTGGGCATCCAGCAGTCCATCTCGGGAACCGTGTCCGAGGATTCGATGGTTTTGAACGTACCGAATCGCTCCGGCAGCATGGAGTCGTACGCGCTCAAGCCCGGATCGATCGAGCAGTACAACACCCGTGTCGCCGACCTTCAGGCACAGGCCGACAGTACGGGTGGCAACGCCTGACAGTGCCTTCCGTCCGATCCGTCCGATCCGTCCGATCCGTCCGATCCGTCCGGCAAGGGCGCCTCCCGGCGAATCCCGGGAGGTAGGTCAAGCGACCCGCTGCCCGGGGATGGTGGGTCCCGTACCTCTGCCAAGCCAGGGCGGGGTGGCCACCCCGACGCCGTCGGGGTGCCGCGGGCGGGGAGGAGGGAGACGCAGATGTGTCCGGCGCTCCTCGCCCGGCGCGGTCACGGGCAGCTGTCTCAGCGCTTCGCCACCCTCTCAGCTTCCGTCGGGAAGACTGTCGCCCGTCGCTCCCTTCGCTAGGGGCCAGGCCCGTTGCCACAGGCGCTGATCACGAGCCACCGCGTAGAGGGCCGCGACTTCGGCGGGGGAGAGCCGAGGCGGTTGCCCCATCAGCAGGGCGCCGATGGTTTCACCGTGCACGGCTTCGACATCGCCCAACGTCGCCACAACGGTCAGGTCCGCCGCGGCGACGAACGCCAGGATGCCCGGGCGGGCCATCGGCGCACCAGGACGCCTCAGCGCGGCGGCCGGGCACCAGGGGCCCTTCACCCAAGCCGGCGGGCAACCAGCAGACGGCAGTGGGGGCTGCCATCTGATCGTCGCCCCAGCTCCTCCAGCGGGCTGAGCTCCACCGAGAACCCGGCGCGCAGCAGCTCCTCGCGTACCTCGTGAAGCCGGAAGGTGCGGTAGTACATCACAAAGGAGGGACGCCACAGCAGATTGCGCACCCGCATCGCCGTATCAAAGGCGAACAGGGACCAGTACGTCCGTGAACCGACCGGGGGCGGGGCCGGGAGGGGGAAGGCGAACACTCCACCAGGGCGTAGGGCCCGGTGGATCTGGGCGAAGAGATTGGGTCGCTCCGCGGGGAGGAAGTGGCCGAACGCGCCAAAGCTCACCGCGAGATCGAAGGCCGCGACGAAGGGCAGGTCTCGGGCGTCCGCCCGCACCCAGGCCAGCTGTGGCCCATCCGAACGCCGAGGTACGGATGCCCTGGCCGTGGCGAGCATTCCCGCACTGAAGTCAACGCCGGTGACCTGC
>NZ_JAMQAW010000002.1:0-23592 GCF_023701525.1 Streptomyces albipurpureus | reverse complement strand
GAGCAGTCGGTCGGGGGTGCGAAACGGGGTGGCGTCGAACTTGGGGGCCAGCAGGTCATAGCCGCGCTCGATCGAGGAGAGGGCCTGCACGGTGAGTTCGCGGAAGGTGGGGCCTGAAGAGGTGAACATCGTCGTCACGGTACTGGTCAACTCGCCATGGGCTGTACCGCGCCATGCGCCCCGGTTCGGGACGCCTCTCGGCAGGGGCGGGCACGGTCCCCCTCATGGGGAGGTCCCGCAGTCCCGCCGGCGCTCGTTCCACCGTCGGCGGTAACGGAGTTGGCGTGCCTCGGCGGAGGGTGATTTCGGGGAGAAGTCGCCGTTCGTTGCCTCTCGCGCGGTCTGCCCCGATCTGTGATGAGGACTCGGTAAACGATAAGCAAATGCGAACACGAGGTCGAGCGTTCCGGATACGTTCTGCTCATGAGTGCGAGAGAGGTCCCTCACCTCGGCACGGGGTGCTCGGCGCTGCCCCCGCTCGATGAAACGGTCCTGGATCAAGGTCCGGTGGCCTGTATGCCCTGGTTGGTGCGCGCGAACGTCTGAAGCCTCAATGTCTCCGGTGCTCACACCGGAGACTGTCTATTTCTGGCGGTATCCGTCTTTTCCCCACCTCCCTTTGGTGTTTTGTATGCCTCTTCGTGACAGTCAGTACCCGCAGACCAGGATGTTGCAGAAAGGGGAGGCCCCGGCTCACCGGAGCGCGGACGGCTGTACCGGCGCTCGCGTCCGCGGTGCGGGATGCGTTGGCGTCACCACTCCGTCCAGTCGTATGGTTCGGTAGCGCTGAATGTTCAGTCAGCAACACTTTGCGTTGACAACAGGGAATGAAATGACCAACGCTTTGGCAATTTCCGCCCGGCTGGGCAGGCCCGAGCGGATGTGGGAACGCGCCGTCGTCGTCGTACTGATCGCGGCTACCAGGACCGCGAGGCCCGTTTTCCGTCTGACTGACCGCGAACTGTCCTGTGCACACTCCAACGGAGGCTGGACGCTCGGCCTCAGGTCCGATGGCAGAGCGATCTTCTACGGTCAGGACGTGGATTGCAGCGACACCATCCAGCGAGGTCCCGAACCCGTCGATCTGCTGGTCAA
This sequence comes from Streptomyces albipurpureus, assembly GCF_023701525.1. Classification (GTDB taxonomy): domain Bacteria; phylum Actinomycetota; class Actinomycetes; order Streptomycetales; family Streptomycetaceae; genus Streptomyces; species Streptomyces albipurpureus. The sequence continues at coordinate 22,497 of NZ_JAMQAW010000002.1, read as the reverse complement.
CGCGCCGCTCTGGCTCCCGCACGAGCGGCTGCGGGAAATGAACGTCAACCATGAACTGGGCTATCTCTACTGGTGGGAGCGGGGTCACTGGAGCCGTGCGCCCTACCCCGACTACGTCGAGGACGACGGTCTGATCGCCTCCTGCGACGGCTACGCCGGAATCTTCGACGACAAGGCCCTCGCGCACAGCTTCGCTGACGCCGGCTATCGCGATCGGCGAGCCGCCGAGCGCTTTGTCGCCCGTGTTGAGGAAGGCAGCGTCAACGCCTCCGCGCTGATGGATCTGATGGACTCCGGTGCCGTTCTGGGCTCGCTACCGAGGGAGGCCAGAATCTCCACCGCCCTGGAGTGGGCGGCCCGGCTGGGAGTCGCCGAACGCCTGGTCTCCGGGCGCGCCATGTAACCGGCCACGGTGGCCAGGGCGGTATCCGGCCACCGTGACCGGGCTTCATCGGCTCGAAGGCGCCCCAAGGCGGCGCCAGAAGTCGAGACGATGACCGCGTGCGTAGTCGACCGGACCGATGGCATCGGGGACGAGCGACTGGGTGTGGGGCACCCCGCGATCCGGTCGGTACCGCGGCCAGTGCGGGAGACCGCCTCCGGTCGGCGTCCCGGAGCGGGCGAAGGCGGCCCAGAAGTCAGTCATGGTGTCGGACAGCCGCTGCTGTGCCGGAGTGAAGTGTTTCCGCGCCTCCTCGTCGTCGAACACATAGGGGGTGTCCCCCGCGTGGAAGGCGCCGAAGTCGAACGCGCCCGGCAGCGGGAGGTACATCGGTGCGTCGCGGTCGGCGAACTCATAGGCGTGGAGAGGGGTACGCCGGGAGAGCACGGTGTGTTGGGTATGCGTTCCCAGGGCCCACATCCGGTCCGTGACGACCGTGGCCCACGCCAGCGCGGGGGAGGGGAAGTCCCGTAGCGGATAGGCCCGCGCCACCGTGGTCGCGTCGCCGCCGAACGCGGTCATGAGCGCCCGCTCGTAGTCCTCGCCGGTGAAGGGCTTGCCCACCGCGTCGTAGCGCATCCCCACGAACGTCCGGTGTTCGTCGAGCGTCGCCCCCGAGAGCACCGGGACCCGGTGGAAGCGGCCCGCGCGCAGCGCGGTGGGCGGTAGTTGGGGCAGGACCTCATTGCCGTAGCCGAAGGCCTGGAACGCGTTCATGATGTACGGGACCTGGAGGATGGTCTTGACCGGCAGTCCGCGCAGACAGCGCAGGGTCTGTGCCGGGCTGGTGGTGGTGCAGCCGAGCGATGAGACCAGCTCCGCGCTGATCTCCCGCATCTCGCGGGCGGTACGCCAGACGAACCAGGGGTAGGCCGGCACCTCGGGCCCCATCGCCCCGGCCGGCATGTCCATCATGCCCTCGCCACTGGCGAGCACCGCCCGTTGGAACAGGCCGCGGGCCCCCGGCGAGGTCAGATGGCCGGTGATGGCCGCCGCCCCGAACGAGGAGCCCGCCACGGTCACCTTCCGCGGGTCACCACCGAAGGCCCTCGCATTGCGTTGCACCCAGCGCAGCGCGGCTTGCTGGTCCTGGAGCCCGAAGGTCCCCGAGCCGGGCAGCCCGGGCTGTGCGTAACCGCCGAAGATCCCCAGCCGGTAGTTGATCGTCACCACCACAACGCCTCGGTCGGCCAGCCCCCGCGCGCCGAAGAACTCACCCCCGCCCACCGAGCCGTCACCGTGCATCCACACCAGCACCGGGCGGGGAGTACGGGCGGCGGCGGGGGCGGTGACGTTCAGGACCAGACAGTCCTCTTCCAGGCTGGAGATATCGGCGTAGCCGGATGGCACCTGGGGGCAGAGCGGCCCCGGTGTGGTGGCGTCCTTGACGCCCCGCCAGGGCCGCACCGGGCGCGGTGGCGCCCAGCGGTGCTCGCCGGTGGGCGCTCCCGCGTAGGGGATGCCGTGGAAGAGCCGGTGGCCACCGGATCGGGCACCGCGCAGCTGTCCCGATTCGACCGTCACGATCGGGTCCCCCCGCGGGGTGGCGGCCGACGCTCCGGGCGGTCTCGCCCCCGGGATCGCGGCGAGAACGGCCACGGTGGCCAGGGCGATGCCCCAGGCCCCTCGTCCGGTGTTCATGGGTGCGTTCTCTCCTCGCCGGTGTGCTGGGCTGCCGTGGTGTTGCCTCCTGGGCACGGAATCGGATCCGGTACCAGTCGTAGGCAATCTGACAGCTCGGCCTCGGCGATCGCGCGGGGCGCGCCCCGCACGGCGCTTAGGTGTCCCCCGATGCGGTGGACCGTGGCCCGAACGGGTGTCGCCGGACAGGCCGGAAGAGGGGCTGTGGGCCCGTGCGGGCGGTTCCCGGTCGGTGTGCCCAGAGCGGTGGGGCCCCGATCGGGTTGGTGGCAACGGCTGTGCCCCGGGGGAATCGGAGTCCGTGAGGGTGGGGATGGCAGACGGGCGCCGCGATCACCGAGGGCGGTGAGCGCGGCGCGCGGGGGTTGGTCGAGCGTCGGGTCGCGGTCCTGGGCTACGCCGATGCCGAGAAGACCCGGTCGGCGGTGGTCACCTGGGCGCAGCGCCCCGCGGCCCACTCCAGCGCCATATGGTGCTCCCGTTCGGAGAAGTCCGCCACCGCGTCCGCGACCAGGAATGCCTGGATGTCCTGCATCCAGGCGTCGCAGGCGGTCATCAGTACGCCGATATGGGCGTAGACACCGGTGATGATGATCTGATCGCGGCCCTGTTCCCGAAGTTGCTCCAGCAGATCGGTGCGGACGAACGCGCTGTACTTCCACTTGGTGAGCACCGTGTCCGCGGGTTGGGGTGCCACCGCGTCGGGGATGGCGGCCGCGTGGGCGTCCGCTGGCAGTCCCGGTCCCCAGAAGTCCTGTTGGAGCCCGCGCTCCCGCGGGGTCTGGCCACCGGGCTGGGCGGTGTAGATGACGGGGACACCGAGTGCGGCGGCTTCCTCGCGCAACCTGGCCACCTGGTGCAGCAGGGTCACCACCGGCTCGGCCCGGGAGTCGAACGCCGAGAGGAAGTAGTTCTGGAGATCATGGACAAGGAGCACCGCTCGATCCGGATCAACCTTCCACCGCACCCGATTGGCGGGGAGCCCGTCTGGTTGGGGCATGGGGTAGGGGGCGATGGCGGGCAGGGCCATGGAGACGTTCCGTTTCCGTGTCGGGCGAGGGTGCGCGGGAGTGGGGCGGGTGGGCGGTCCGGATGCTCCGGGGCCGCCGGGGCTCGGAGCGGTCGGCGGAGGGCGACGACCTGCGCCTGACGAGGACGTTCGCGCGCGACCAGGCGCCGGTGGGTGTGCGGCGTGAAACAGGAGGGTGGCGGAGTACGGCGGAGTACGGCGGAGGAGGAAGGAGGACCACGGCTGTCCGACCCGGGGGCCTGACGGGACGGGCAGCCGTGGCCTGTTCTGGGGGTGGGGCTATCGGCCCGGACCCGGGGGCGGTGCCGCTGCCGTACGGAGATCGTTCTTCGACACCTTGCCGACCCCCGTCTTGGGGAAGGTGTCCACGAACACCACACGGTCCGGCACCTTGTACGCGGCCAGTCCTCGATCCCGTACGAACTTCTTCACATCGAACGCCCGTAGCGGCTCGGTGTTGGGGCGCACGATGACATAGGCGCAGGTGCGCTCGCCGAGATAGGGATCGGCTTCCGCCACCACATTGGCGTCGTGGACCGAGGGGTGCGCCAGGATGTGGTTCTCGACCTCTTCGGCCGCGATCTTCTCGCCGCCGCGGTTGATCTGGTCCTTGGCCCGGCCCTCCACCACCAGATGGCCGCTCTCCGTCAGCCTGACCACATCGCCGGTGCGGTAGAAGCCGTCCTCGGTGAAGGACCGGACGTTGTGTTCCGGTGCGTTCCAGTAACCGCGGATGGTGTACGGGCCACGCGTCAGCAGATGGCCCGTGCTCCCGATGGGCAGGTCGTTGTCCTGGTCGTCCACGACGCGGATCTCGTCGTCCGGGGAGATGGGCCGCCCCTGGGTGGTGACGACTGTCTCCAACGGGTCGTCGAGACGGGTGTAGTTGACCAGGCCTTCGGCCATTCCGAAGACCTGCTGGAGGGTGCAGCCCAGCGCCGGGCGCACCCGGCGGGCGGCCTCCTCACTGAACTTGGCACCGCCGACCAGCAGCACCTCCAGGCTGCCGAGGTCGTAGGCGCTCCTGGGGGCCGCCTCGGTCCAGACGATGGCGAGCGGTGGCACGAGACCGGTGATGGTGACGCCTTCGCTCTCGATCAGGCGGAAGGCGACATCGGGCACCGGTTGGGGGCAGAGCACCACCCGGCCGCCCGCGTAGAGGGTGCCGAGCGAGCCGGGGGAGGAGAGCGGGAAGTTATGGGCGGCGGGCAGTACGCACAGATACACACTGTTCTCGTTGACCGCGCAGATCTCGTTGGAGCCCCGCAGCGAGTAGATGTAGTCGTCATGGGTGCGTGGGATCAGCTTGGGGACCCCGGTGCTGCCGCCGGAGAGTTGGAGGAAGGCCAGCTCATGGGAGGCGGGCCCGCCCAGGCCGATGGGTTCGGCGGGTACTTCCGCCAGGTCCTCGAAGTATCCGGCGTCACCGCCGGCGACGAACACATGCTTGAGTGAGGGCGCCTCGGCGCAGACGACGGCGGCCAGCGTGCGGTAGTCGAAGCCCTCGTGCTCGGCCGGGATCACATAGGCGACGGCCTGGGTGAAGGTGCAGAAGTAGACGATCTCGCTTCTGCGGTGTGCCGGTAGGGCGAAGACGGGCAGCGCGCCGATGCGGAACAGCGCGAAGATGACCTCGAAGAACTCGGCGACATTCGGAAGCTGGACGACCACCTTGTCACCCCGGCCGATGCCACGGGCCACCAGTCCCGACGCCAACCGGTCGGCGCGCCGGTCGAGTTCCCCGTAGGTCCAGGTGCGTCGGCCACCGTCCGACCCGCCCGTCGGGTCGACGACGGCGATCCGATCGGGGTGGGCCTCGGCGCGGTCGCGCAGCATCTTCCCGAAGGTCTCACCCTGCCACCAGCCGGCGGCCCGGTAGCGGGCGGCGAACTCCTCGGGCCAGGCGGGTGCCTCGGTCTCGACGAGTTCGGCGGGCGTCATCGGCGCTTCTACGGTACGGGTGGTCACAGCTCGGCTCCCACTGCGTTCAGGAAGGTACGGAACTTGGCCGCGGTCTCATCGGTTTCGGCCGCCGGGTCGGACGCGGCGACCACTCCGGCCCCCGCGTACAGCCTGAGCGAGCGCTCTTGGGCCTCGGCGCAGCGGATGGTGACGACCCATTCCCCCTCGCCGTCGGCATTGCCCCAACCCACCATGCCGGTGAAGAAGCCGCGGTCAAACGGTTCGGTCTCCTGGATCACCGCACGGGCAACGGCCGTGGGGGTGCCGCAGACCGCGGGGGTGGGATGCAGCGCACAGGCTATTTCCAGGGCGGAGACCTCGGGGGTGGCCAGCACACCGGTGAGGGTGGTGGACAGGTGCCACATCGCCGCCGTACGTATCAGGGTCGGTCGCGCCGGTACTTCGATCGTGGCGCAGTAAGGGGCCATGCCCTGGTGTACGGCGTCCACGACCACCGCGTGTTCATGGAGGTCCTTCGCCGACTGCAGGAGGGCCGCGGCCCGGCGTACGTCCTCGGCGAGATCAGGGCTGCGCGGAATGGACCCGGCGAGCGGATTGGCGACCAGCAGCTCGCCGCGCCGGGAGACCAGCAGTTCGGGGCTGGCGCCGAGCAGGGTGCGACCGGGGGTGGTCGGCAGGGCGAAGGTATAGCCGGAGGGGTCGCGTCGGGCAAGCCCTTGCAGCATGGGCGGAAGGTCGAGCGGCTCGCTGCGGCTGAGGGTGAGGGTGCGGGCCAGGACGACCTTGCTGAACTCGCCCTGCCACATGCGGTCCACGGCGGACGCGACGCCCTTGGCGTACACCTCGGGTTCGGGTTCGGGACGGATCTCCCAGGTGCTCGCCGGGGCGCGCTCGGCGGCGAGCGCTATCAGGGGGTCGGTGGTGAGCGCGGGTCCGCAGCGCGCGGTCTCCGGTATGACGAGTGCGGCGGGCGCCGACTGGTCGAACGGGATGGCCCCGATGACCAGCGGAGCCGACGATGTTGTGCGGGCCTGCGCCAGGGCAGTGGCCACCCGCTGGGCGAGTGGCCGATCGCCGCCGGGGACGGTCTGCGCCACTCCGCGCGCCAGCACGGTACGGGTGGGAGTGGCAAGGAACCGATCGCCCGGGCGGTAGGCGTCGAGAAGCGAGGTGGCCGCCCCCACGGCAGGGTGTGCCGGGACGGCCGTCTTTCTGTGCGTGGCGACTTCATGAGCAGCCGTCGACACGGTGACTCCTCTGTTCGATGTGAGGGTGCGGGGAAAGGCGGTGGCGGGGTGGAGCGTGTTCTTCTCGCGGAGTTCGTTCCTCGCGAAGCGGATTCCTCTCGGGCGGAGCGGCCTTGGTGCCGCCCGGAGCCCCAAGGCATCTGAGGGTTCTGAGGGTGGGGAGGTGCGATGGTTGGCTGAGTGCGTTGCGGCGATGGGCGCATGGCCGGCGATCGGCCGGGGGCGGGTCAGCGCAGGGTCGCGCCACCGTCGACGTAGAGGTCGTGCATGGTGATCTGCCGGGCCCGGTCGGATGCCAGAAAGGTCACGGCGTCCGCGATGTCCTGCGGCCTGGCGATCCGCCCCAGGGGGATGCCGGTGCGGTACGCGGCGGGGTGCGGGTCGCCGTCGACGACCCTGACCGCGTCCGACTCATCCGCCCACAGGGCGCGTTGCATCGGGGTGTCGGTCGAGCCGGGTGCCACCACATTGCAGCGGATACCGTTGCGGGCCTGCTCCAGGCCCAGACACTTGGTGAACATGACCGCCGCCGCCTTGGACGCGGCGTAAGCGGCCATCCTGGGCCGGGGGATGCCTGCCGCGTTGGAGGCGACGGTCACCACACAACCGGTGCCGCGCGGTGCCATCCGGGCGACCACGGCCCGGGACACATGGAAGACCCCGGTGGTGTTGACGGCAAAGGTCTCTGCCCAGTCGCGGTCGGTCAGTTCCAGGACCGGCGCGGTACGCAGCACGCCTGCGACGTTCACCAGGATGTCCACCGGACCGAGTTCGCGTTCCACCCGGTCGACGGTCTCCTCCACCGCGTGGACGTCGGTGACATCCAGCGCGTAGGAGTTGACGGGGCCGGCCGTGGGGTCGTCCTCGAACTCCTCGGTGAGTGCCGAGGCCACGACGGAGACCGTGTCGGCGGCCCGGTCGGTCGCCGCGACCGTCGCACCGAGAGCGGCCAGCGCTTGGGTCACGGCCGCGCCGATGCCTTGTCCGGCACCGGTGACGAGTGCCACGCGCCCGGCGAACTCTCCGCCGAACGCTCTGCGGTCAGGCATACACATCCTCCTCGCTCTTAGGTGAGCCTAACCTAACTTCATTCATTGGCCCACCCTGGTTCCGTTCACAGGTTCAAGGGCCTCGCCGGACGAACTCGCCTGACCGCGAACGGACTTCTCGGGGGCTACTTAAGGTAGGCTTCCTTGCTTTCCGGCCAGGCGAGGCTGTGCTTGCTTCCCTCCTCACGGGGAGAGGTGACGTGGTCGCGGCTCCCTCACATCAGGGCGCGGCGGGGCTCGGGGGGTCTGGGCAGCCAGAGCGCCCCGACGACACCGTCGGGCCGGCCGATGCCTCCAAGCCACCGCACCCGCGGCGAACAACACCCAACGGCACCGGCCCGGCTGGCACTCAAGCCCGCCGCCGGGTCACCCGGAGCGCCGGTGTCACCCTGCTGCCGGCCGCCCTGATGGGCGCGCTGCTCCTCACCGTCAGCGACTTCGCCGCCCAACGCGTCCTGGCGCCGATCCAGCTACCGGTGGGCATCAGGCGGCCGCCATCGGCGGGCCGCATCTGATGTGGCTGCTCACCCATGAGCGGCGGGCAGGCCGCCGCTGGGTTGGGCCCTCGGCGACTGGGCTTGGGGTGATCTACGGGGCTTCGGATGACTGCTCAGCCCCGAGGTGGGGCGTGACGTCCGCCTGGAGTTGGTCCTTGGCACCGAGGACCAGTACCACCGAAGCAAATGCGCTGCCCGCGCCCAGGGCGATGGCGGTGCGCAGGTCGAGCACGCCCAGGCTGAGCGACCCGGACGCGAATCCGACCGTCTGAACGACATGGGCGACGGAGAACCCCTCCGATCTACGCGATGGGGGAAGCATCCGTTGGAGGTTGACGGAGCTGACGGCCAGCAGCGGTCCGGTGCCCAGCCCGACCAGGATGAGGCCGGGCACCAGAACCACCCAGCCGGCTCCCCAGGCGATCACACCACCGCCGATACCCAGGCCCAGGAGGCAGACCACGGCCAGTGTCGTGGTGGCACGGCCACGCCAGGCGAAGGCGGCACTGCCGAGAATGCTGGCCAGTGAGAGCACCGCGATGAGCAGCGCCGCCGCGTTGGGGTGGGCGCCGACCCGGTCCGCCAGCGGCAATGCGCCCACCTCCAGCGTGGACAGCAGATGCCCGATGGTGAACAGGCACGCCAGCCAGCCCAGTGTGCGGAGCCAGATGATCGGACCCGCTTCGGTATCCGCGTTCGGTGCGGCGATGGCCGCGCGGGACGTTCCCACGGGCAGGAGCAGCGAGCTGATCACAAACGCTACGGCCATGCCGACCAGGGGGCCAACCGAACTCCAGCCGCCCAGCGCCACGGCCAGCGCCGGCCCCGCGATGATCGCTGTCTCCAGGAGGATCGCGTCAACAGCGATCGCCCGTAGCAGCAGCCCTTCGGACACCGTGCGGGCCAGCAGGGTGCGAAACCCGGCGGAGAGACCGCCTGCCGTCGCACCGCACACCCCGGCCGCCACCAGCAGGCCCTGGGCGGATAGTCCCGCCCGGGCGAGAACCCCCACCGCGAGTGCGGTGGAGGCCGAGCTCCACAACAGCAGGCGGATTCCACGGCTCGGTCCGAAGCGATCGAGAAGCCGCCCCACGGGGATCGCCACCACCAGCTGGCCGATCACGAACGCCACCATCATCAGCGCACCCGTTCGGTAGGAACCGGTGGTGGCGGTGGCCAGCGCCGTGAAGGCGAGCGGTGCCATGGTGTGGGGAAGCCGGCTGAACTGAGTGGCCATGGACCACCGCCAGTACGGCCGATGCCGTAACAAGGAGGGCCGCACATCGTCTATCCCGGTCGTCGTCATCTCGCGAACCTGGCACCGGATCGGCCACAGCTGCTATTGATTCGGATCAAGCCGAACCTTCTGGAGCCCGAATGATCGAGTTCACCCTCACACCGTCGGGCGCGCACCGGATACGTTTCGCGATCTCGCCGTTGGAGGAACTGCTGGCAGCCCTGCGGATCGAGCTCGGGTTGCGCAGCCATCCACCCCGGGTGGCCCGGCTCCCCGCGGACGCGATCGCAGCGCTGCCCCTTGCCGAGCTGTTGTCGGTGCTCAAGGACCCCCACTACATCTGTGAATTCCTCAGCCCGCCGGCGACCGACTCCGACACCACAGCGGCCGCCCAGTTGGTCCACGTCCGTCGGACCCCGGCCGCGCAGGTGGCGACCGAGCTGGACACCCTGAACGTCAACGTCGGCGAGCTGCGAAGGGACGCGAGCCACGCTCGCGATCTACTGGCCGACCAACTGGAGATCGCCTGGGCGGAGTTACTCGCCCCGCGCTGGCCCAGCACGCGGGACATCCTGCACGCCGACATCGGCTACCGCTCAGCCAGACTGGCGGCGGGAGGACTCGACGCGGCCCTCGCTGGACTGCACCCGGACGTGCGGATGGTGGAGCGCGAGGGAGCCGACGCCGTAGTGGTACGCAACCCGGCGCGGGCGAGGGTCCCCCTGGATCGACGTGGCCTGCTGCTGGTGCCGAGCGTGTTCACCTGGCCACGGACCAGTGTGATCGCGGTCGCGCCATGGCAGCCGACCGTCATCTACCCCGCACGAGGGATAGCCGGGAGCGGCGCGAGCGGGTCCCACCACGTCAAACTGGCCCGTGTCGTCGGACGCACCAAGGCGAAGCTGCTGACCGCGCTGCAGGAGCCGATGAGCACATCGGCCCTGGCACGACAGCTGCAGTTGGCCCCCAGCACCGTCTCCGAGCACCTGGCCGCGCTGCGCGACAGCGGATTGCTGACCACCGCCCGGCGCGGGCACACGGTGCTGTACGGGCGCACCCCGCTCGGTGACGAGTTGGCGCGCGGATGACCCGAGTCGAGCCCTCTCGGCGCTCACGCAACCGCCTCGCGGACGACGGCGGGTGCCGCACAGCGGGGGTCCGATGCCAGGGCCCGGACCCCCGCTGATGGCTCAGGAGGGGCGTACGGCAGCCAGCGCCGCATCCAGGACCGGACCGATCTCGGTGAGCCGGGCCGGGTCCATCAGCTCGTCGTGCGAGCAGTCCAGGACATGCTCGACGAGCCTCCCGGTGAGGAATCCGGGCCACACCCGCCGGGGTGCGTCCGCGGCCTCGGTGCTGCGGGCCGCGGTGAAGAACAGCACATCACCGGTGTAGTGGCGGGTACGGCTGCGCGAGAGCAGCCGTACACAGTGCACATTGGTGTCCACGATCCCGCCCAACAGCGCCTCATCGAAACCGGCCAGCAGCCCCTGGCTGTCCCGGATCGCCGCCATGGCCTCCTCCCGGCTCACCGCCCCCACCACCGCGTCGGCGCCGTCGGCGCCCTCGGTATCCGCCGTATCGCCGATGCCCGCGACCGACAGCAGGAACCCGCTCTCCTCCCGCTCCAACCGCTCCCGCCAATCCGGTGCGTCAACGAACGCCCAGTCCTCCTTCTCCGGCGGGTAGGCGTCCAGCAAGCCCAGGAACGCGACCTCTTCGCCGCGCTCCTGGAGCATGGCCGCCAGGGTCTGGGCGACCGTGCCGCCGAAGGAGTACCCCAGGAAGTGGTACGGCCCCTGCGGCTGCACCTGGCGTATCTCCGTCAGATACAGGTCGGCGAGCCCGGCCACATCGTCCACCGCGGGCAGTTCGCCGGCCAGCCCCGGCGACTGCACCGCGTACACCGGCCGCTCCGGGTCCAGATGACGGAGCAGCCCCGTGTACTGCCAACCGAAGCCGGACGCGGGATGGAAGCAGAACAGCGGCGCATGACTCCCGCGCTCGCGCAGCGGCATCAGCACCCGAAGCGCGTCCCGGCGGGCATCCGAGCCGATACGGGCCGCCACATCGGCGACCGTCGGCGCCGACATCACGGTGGCGACCTGCACCGGCACCCCCAGTTCGGCGCGGATACGACCGACGAGGCGCATCGCGAGCAGTGAATGGCCGCCCAGTTCGAAGAAGTTGTCCGTCACACCGACGCGCTCCAGGCCCAGCACCTCCGCGAAGATCCGGCAGAGCAACTGCTCCCGGGCGTCCTTGGGCGGCCGGCCGCCACCACTGCCACCGAGGTCCGGTACCGGCAGTAGGGCTCGGTCCACCTTGCCATTGACCGTCAGTGGCAGCGCCGCCAACTCGACGAACGCCGAGGGCACCATGTACTCGGGGAGCGCCGCGGACAGCCGCTCCCGCAGCAGCGCCGGGTCCATCGCGCTGCTCCGGGCATCCGCCGCCGGCACGGTGTAGGCCACCAGCCGCTTGATCCCCGTGGTACTCGTATGCACCACCACGGCCGCCGCGGCGATCCCCGGCGTTTCGGCGACCGCGGACTCGATCTCGCCCAACTCGATCCGATAGCCCCGGATCTTCACCTGATGGTCGGTGCGACCCAGGTAGTCGATCCCGTCATCGGCCCCCCAGCGCACCAGATCGCCGGTGCGGTACATCAGCGTGCCGGGCTCCCCGAACGGATCGGCGACAAAACGCTCCGCGGTCAGCGCCGGCCGCTCGAAGTACCCCCGCGCCAGACCGGCGCCCGCCAGATACAACTCACCGGGCACCCCCACCGGCACCGGCCGCAGCGCACTGTCCAGCACATAGGCACGGGTGTTGTAGATCGGACGGCCGACCGACGAGCGCGCGCTGCCGGCCACATCCGCGCCCAGCGCGTTGATGGTGTACTCGGTGGGCCCGTACAGGTTGTAGCCCATCGTGCCCTCGGTCGCCCCCAACAAGGACCACAGCGAATCCGGTACCGCCTCGCCGCCCAGCAGCACCAGCACCGGACGGTGCCGGTCCTGGTCCAGCAGACCCGCGTCGATCAACTGCTGACCGTAGGAAGGGGTCACATTGATGACATCGATACCGACCCGGTCATAGTGCGCGGTCAGGGCCGTCGGATCGAGCCTCAGCTCCTCCCCGATGACATGCACCTCATGCCCGTCGACCAGCCAGAAGAACTCCTCCCACGACATGTCGAAGGCGAAGGACACCGTATGGGCGACCCGTAGCGCCCGCCCGGCGGCTCGCTTCCCGGCCCGCTCGATGGCCGGTGCGAAGATCCGTTCACGATGGTTGAGCAGCATGTTCGTCAGCCCCGCATACGGCACCACCACCCCCTTGGGACGTCCGGTGGAACCCGATGTGTAGATCAGATACGCGGGATGTCTGCCATCGCGGGGCCCGGTCAGCTCCGACTCGGCGACCGGTGCGCCCGAGCGGGCCGCCAACTCCGCCACCGTCTCCCCGGCATCCAGCAGCAGCGCCGGCACCCCCGCCAGCGCCGGACCCCGGGCGTTGGTCACCAGACAGAGCGGACGGGCGTCCGCCACCATCGTCGCCAGCCGATCCACCGGATGGTCCAGATCCAACGGCAGATACGCGGCCCCCGTCTTCAACACCGCGAACAGGGCCACCACGAAGTCCGCCGAACGCGGCAGCCCCAGGGCCACCACCCGCTCAGGGCCCGCCCCCCGAGCGATCAGGGCACGGGCGAGCCGATTGGCCCGCTCGTCCAACTCCGCGTAGGTCAGCCGCTCATCGTCGAAGACCAGAGCCGTCGCCTCCGGGGTGGCCCGGGCCTGTGCGCCGAACAACTCGTCGACCGTGCTGTCCGGGACCTCGTGTCCAAGGTCATCGCCCTGGGCGAGCAGCTCCGCCCGCTCATCGCCCAGCAGGGTGCGCAGCCGTCCCACCGCGGCCGTGCCCCCGTCGGCGAACTGCTCCACCAGGAGTGTCAGCCGCTGGGCGAGCCGCTCGGCGCTCGCGCGGTCATAGAGGTCCGGCCGGTACGCCAGGCTCAACTCCAGCGCACGTTCCGGAGTGACCGCGAGGGTCAGCGGATAGTGGGTGCCGTCCACACTGTGGGTCCAACCGATCTGGTGGCGCTCCACCGCCTCTTCCCTGGCCGCATCGTCCAGCGGGGTGTTGCGGAAGACATACAGGGTGTCGAAGAGCTGGCCGACCCCGCTGAGCTGCTGGATGCGCCCCAGGCCCAGATAGTGGTGCGGCAGGAGCTCCGCATGCTCCCGCTGGTTGCGCACCAACAACTCCCGCAGCGACTCATCGCGCCGCAGTGACACCCGGAACGGCAGGGTGTTCATCAACATGCCGATCATCTGGTCCACGCCGGTGATCTCCGCCGGGCGGCCCGAGACCGTCGCCCCGAACACCACATCGTCCCGTCCGGTCATCCCCGACAGGGCGAGCGCCCAGGCCGTGGAGAGCACGGTGTTCAGGGTGACGCCACTACCCCGGGCGAAGCTACGCAGCCGATCGCTGGCCGCTTCGTCAAGGACCACCTCCACGACCTCGGCCGTCACCGGCTCACGCGCGGGATCGGCCGGAGCCACCAGCGTCGCCTGGTCCAGGCCCGACAGATGCGCCCGCCAAGCGGCCGCCGCGGCCTCCTGGTCCGTACCGGCCAGCCAGCGCAGATACTCGCGGTACGGAGTGACCGGCGCCAGCCCGTCCACCTCGCCACCCCGGGCGTACAGGGCGAACAACTCCTCGAAGAACAACGACTCCGACCAGCCGTCCGTCAGAATGTGATGCTGTGTCACACAGAGCATCCACCGCTCTTCGGCGAGCTTGATCAGCGTCACCCGCATCAGTGGCGGGTTCGCCAGATCGAACCGGGTCGCGGCATCCGTCAGCGAGAACTCCTGGAGTGCCGCGTCCTGCTCCTGGCGATCGAGCCCGGTGAAGTCCAGCTCACACCAGGGCACCTCCCACTCGGCCGGTACCACCTGGACCGGAGCGTCCAACCGGTCGTGCCAGAAACCGGAGCGCAGATTGGGGTGCCGGCGCAGCATTGCGTCGAAAGCCGACCGCAGCGCGGTGCCATCCACCCCATGCAGCAGCTCCATGAAGTTCTGCATCAGATAGACATCGAGCGCCCGGTCGTCGTAGACCGCGTGGAAGTACAGCCCCTCCTGGAGCGGCGAGAGCGGCAGAATCTCCTCGGCGCCCGGGAACACCGACTCCACCACCGCCCGCCGGGTCTCGTCCAGCACCACCAGGGGTCCCGAAACCCGGGTCGCAACCGCCGCCGCCCCCAGCTGCGCGGCCGCGGCCAACCTCGCCACCGTACGGTGCTCGAAGACCTCCCTCGGAGTGAGGACCAGCCCTTCCTTGCGGGCCCTGGTCACCAGCTGGATCGAGACGATGCTGTCACCGCCCAACGCGAAGAAGTCATCGTCGACACCGGCCGACTCCAGACCCAGGACATCCGAGAAGACCCGGCACAACGCCTCTTCCCGCTCGTCGGCTGGTGCCCGTGAGATCAGCGAACCGCCCAGCACCGGCGCGGGCAGCGCCCCCCGGTCCAGCTTGCCGTTGACGTTCGTCGGCAGCGACTCCAGCACCACCACCGCGGCCGGAACCATGTACTCGGGCAGCGAGAGGGCCAACTGCGCGCGTACCGCGCCCGGCTCGATCCCCCCGGTCACATAGGCCACCAGCCGCTTCACTCCCGGAGTGTCCTCGCGCACCACCACCGCCGCCGTCATCACCCCGGCCAGCGCGGTCAGCGCCGCCTCCACCTCGCCCAGCTCGATGCGGAAGCCCCGGATCTTCACCTGGTCATCGACCCGGCCCAGATACTCCAGCTCCCCGTCACCGCGCAACCGCACCAGGTCTCCGGTGCGATACATCCGGGCCCCGGGCGCGCCGTGGGGGTCGGCGACAAAACGTTGCGCGGTGAGCGCATGCCGGCCCAGGTAGCCGCGCGCCAGGCCCGCACCGGCCAGGTACAGCTCACCAACCGTCCCCCTCGGCGAGGGCCGCAGGGCAGCGTCCAGCACATACGCCGATGTGTTCCCGATCGGTCGGCCCACGATCGGCACCGCACTGATCCCGAGATCCGCCCCCAGCGCGTCCACGGTGTACTCGGTCGGCCCATACAGATTCACCGACATCACACCGCTGGCATCCCGTACCTGGGACCACAGCGAATCCGGTACGGCCTCCCCACCCAGCAGCAGCAACGCGGGACGGTGGGAACCCGGCGCGAGCAGCCCCCACTCCAGCAGCTGCTGTGCATAGGTCGGAGTGACGTCCATCGCGTCGATCCGGTGATCGCGCACATAGCCGACGACGAACTCCGCGTCCCGCCGCCCAACCTCATCGAGCACATGGAGCTCATGCCCGGCCACCAACCAGAACAACTGCTCCCAGGACGTGTCAAAGCTGAAGGAAGCAGTGTGCAGGGCCCGCAGCCCTCGCCCACCGACAGCGGCCACCACCGGGCCGAACACCTCATCGATGTGGTTGGCGTAGAGATTCGACAGCCCGCCGTGGGTGAGCACCACCCCCTTGGGACGGCCGGTGGAGCCCGAGGTGTAGATCACATAGGCCGGATGCTCCGGGTCCACCTCCGGTGAGCTGAACTCCGCCCCGATCGCACGGAGCTCATCGGCGGTCCACGCGCTGTCCAGGACGATCCGCTCCGGCACACACTCGGCGGGCAGCAGTCCGGCCGCGGCCGAAGTCGTCACCACGCACACCGGGGCCGCGTCCTCGATCATGTAGCCCAGCCGGTCCGCCGGATAGTCCAGATCGAGCGGCAGATAGGCGCCGCCCGCCCGCAGCACCGCCAGGATCGCCACCACCGCGTCCGCCGAGCGCGGCACCGCGAGAGCCACCACCGACTCCGGGCCCACGCCCCGCGCCGCCAGCATCCCCGCCAGCCGGGCCGTCCGCTGATCCAACTCGGCAAAGGTCAGCGCCACCTCACCGGCGACGACGGCCTGGGCATCCGGAGTCAGCGCGGCCCGCTCAGCGAACCGGTCCGCGACCGTGCCCCGGGGCACCTGGCGAACCGTGCCACTCCACCCGTCACGCAACAGCTCCCGCTCGGGGGCCGTCAGCAACTCCAGCGCGCCGACCGCCACACCCGGGGCATCCGCCAACTGCGCCAGCACCCCCGCGAGCCGATCCGCGACCAGCGCCGCCTGACGTTCGTCGAAGAGGTCGGGTCGGTACTCCAACTGGAGGTGCACCCGCTCCTCCAACGACACCGCCAGGGTCAGCGGATAGTGCGTGGCATCCCGTGCCTGCACATCGGTGACGCGCAGTCCGCCGGAGAGCTCAGGGCGAGCGTCCGGGTCCACCGGATAGTTCTCGATGACGACCAGGGTGTCGAACAACTCTCCGCCGCCAGCCTGCTTCTGGATCAGGCGCAAGCCGAGGTGGTGATGGGCGAGCAACGCGTTCTGCTCATCGCGGAACCGCCGCAGCAGCCCTTCCGCGCTCTCGGCCGGCCGCAGTGACACTCGTACCGGAACGGTGGTGATGAAGAGTCCCACCATCGACTCCACACCCACGATCTCATCCGGACGTCCCGAGACCGTCAGCCCGAACACCACATCGTCGGAGCCGGTCAACCCACCGAGCACCAGGCCCCAAGCACACTGGATCACCGTGCTCACCGTCGTGCCCAACCGTCGGGCCGCGGCGTTGAGCCGGGCGGTGGCGTCCTCTGACAGCTCCACACCCACCGTCCCCGGCCGCACCGACCCACGGGACGGATCGACGGGTGCGACCAGCGCCGGCTCGTCGAAGGACCCGAATGCCCCGCGCCAGGCAGCCTCGGCCGCCGACCGGTCCTGCCGCTTCAACCACTGGAGATAGTCACGGTAGGGACGGACCGCGGTGAGACCCGAAGCGTCCCCATCGCTCTCGTACAGCGCCAGCAGATCCCCCACCAGCAGCGGCATCGACCAGCCGTCCACCAGGATGTGGTGGACGGTGACGACCAGCCGATGGTCGCCCTCCCGCAGCCTGACCAGCACCAGCCGCAGCAGCGGCGGCCGATGCAGCTCAAAGCGCTGCGCCAGCTCATCCCGCTCCACCCGCCGCAGAGCCGCCTCCGACGGCTCGCCCGAGAGGTCCACCCGGCCGACGGAGATCTTCACCGCCGCCGGGATGAACTGCACCGGCTGCGGCACCCCCTCATGCCAGAACCCGGCCCGGAGATTGGGGTGCCGGCGCAGCAGCGCCGCCGCCGCCCGGCCCAGCCGCTCGGCGTCCACCTGGCCCGCGAGCGACACCGACACCTGCACCGTGTACACATCGGCCGCGCCGGTGTCACCGCCGTCGTAGACGGCATGGAACAACATGCCCTGCTGGAGGGGGGACATCGGAAGCATGTCCTCGATACGGGCCTGCGTCACTGCTGATCCCTCCACATTGCTTCGAGCATGCTGATCTGGTCCTGATCGAGATCGACCAGGTCGAGGTCCGACGGTGTGTGACCCCCGGCCGTGCCCCCGTCCGCCCATGCGGCCAGGGTGTCCAGGGCGGTCAACCAGCCGTCGGCGATCTCGCCGACGGCGGTCTGCGGCAGTGCCGAGCCCGCCCAGATGAAGGTCGCGGTCAACTCCGGACCCTCCGGACCGGCGACGATCTCCGCGTTGATCTCCAGCACATGGGAGAGCGGAGTCGAGGGATCGGGCCGTACCGCCACGGCATCCGACTCACCGGCCGGACCCCAGTTGGCCTCCACGGCCTCAGCCGTCTGCCGGCCGAGGTAGTTCCACAGGAGCTCCGGACGGGCGCCCGCGTCGAAGAGCCGGGCCGTCGCCGCGTTGGTGTACCGCAGCAGCCCCGCACCCACACCGCCGTCCGGGACCGCCCGTATCAGCTCCTTGGTCTCCTTGAGCGCGGCACCGGCATCCTCCTGCCCCGCCAGAACGGCCACCGGGTCATAGGCGTTGGTCCCCAGCCGCAGCGGATACAGACTGGTGAGCCAGCCAACCGTACGGGTGAGGTCCGCACCCGGCAGCAACTCCTGCGCCCGGCCATGACCCTCCAACTCCACGGCGATACCCGCCCGGGTCCCGGTACGGCCCTTGTGAGCCGCCCAGTCACCGACGGCCAGCGCCAACGCGGTGAGGAGCGTGTCATTGACCGTGCCGTGGAAGGCCGACGGCACCGCCTCCAACAGCGGTGCGGTGCGTTGTGCCGACAGACGTACGCTCAGCTCCCGGGCTGTTGCCGCCGTATCCAACTCCGGCGTCAGCGCCCGATCCGCCAGCAGCCGCTCGGAGACATCCGCATCCAACCAGCGGTCCAACTCGGCAACGCGGCGATCGCTGTGCGCCTCGGTCAGCAGATGGGTGTTCCAGGCGCGCAACGAGGTTCCCACCGGGTCGAGCGCGGCCGCACGGCCCGCGGCCAGCGCCTCATAGGCCGCCCGTAGATCCGGCAGCAGGATCTGCCATGACACCTCGTCCACCACCAGATGGTGGGCGACCAGCAACAGCCTGCCAGGACTGCCAGGTCCCAGGTCGAACCTGACGGCCCGCACCATCTGGCCGGCCAGCGGATCGAGCCCGGCCGCCGCCCGCACCGACTCGGTGGCGATGAGATCCCGCAGCCCCTTGCCACCGCTTCCGTCGGCATCGACCGTACGCAGCAGTGCGGCGGCGTCGACCGCACCGCGCGAGCGCACCTCGGCCGTCCAGACACCGGGCCGCCGTACGGTCAGGACCTGCCGCAGCCCGTCATGGTGGTCGAGCACGGTCTGGAGCGCCTGGACCAGGTGCTCATCGCGCACGCCTGCCGGCAACCGCACCAACCTGGCCTGGCTGAACCGCTCGAACGGCCCGCCACGGGCCGCGAACCACTGGGCGATCGGCGGCAGCGGTAGCGTCCCCACCCCGTCGTCGACCGGTCGGGCCACAGCCGTGGCCCCGTCCGCGACCTTGGCAACGGTCAGCAGCCGGGCGGGCGTCGGGTGCTGGAAGATCTCCCGGGCCGTGATGGTCACCCCGGCCTTGCGGGCCGAGCTCACCAACCGGATGGAGACGATGCTGTCCCCGCCGAGCTCGAAGAAGTTGTCATCGGGCCCCACCGGCGGCCTGCCCAACACCTCGCCCATCAGCCGGGTGAGTACATCGAGCGGGCTCTCCGTGGCCTTGGGACGTTCCACGGCGAGCGTCGCACCGGAAGCCTCGCCCATGGGTGCGGGCGCGGGGAGCGCCCGACGGTCCAACTTCCCGTTCACCGTGGTCGGCAAGGTGTCGAGGGTGAGGAACACCGAGGGGATCATGTATCCGGGCAGCCGCTCCGCCGCACTTCGCCGCAGCGCATCCGGGTCCACCACGGCACCGGCAGCTGGCACGGCGTACGCCACCAGCTGTCGCACCCCCGGAAGGTCCTCACGGACCAGCACCACCGCCTGCGCCACCCCCGGCACATCGGCCAGCACGGCCTCGATCTCGCCCAACTCGATTCGGAAGCCGCGCAGTTTGACCTGGTCATCGGCGCGGCCGAGATAGTCGAGCCGCCCATCGGCGCGCCAGCGCACCAGATCCCCCGTGCGATACATCCGCGCACCCGGCACACCGAACGGGTTGGCGACAAAACGCTCGGCGGTCAACCCCGCCCGTGCCACATACCCGCGGGCCAACTGGTAACCCGCGAGATACAACTCCCCGGTGACGCCCAAGGGCACCGGCCGCAGACCGGCGTCGAGCACGAACACCTGGGTGTTCCACACCGGTGAGCCGATCGGCGCTGACGTGGTACCGGCGGTTGGGGACTCCGGCGGACAGGAGGTGGCGGTGACATCCACGGCCGCCTCGGTCGGACCGTAGAGATTCTCCAACGCCACCGAACCACCCGGACCGGCCGAAGCGTGGAACCGGGCCACCAGGTCCCCGGTGAGCGCCTCACCACTGCACACCACCAGCCGCAGCGAAGGACAGGACGCCACCTCGACCTCACCCAGGAAGGCTTGCAGCATCGACGGTACGAAGTGCAGCGCGCTGATGTGCCGCTCGCGGATCAGGGAGGCCAGATACTCCGGGTCCTTGTGCCCGTCGGGACGGGCGATCACCAGGGGGACGCCCTCGACGAGCGGCCAGAAGAGCTCCCAGACCGAGACGTCAAAGCTCGCGGGAGTCTTGTGCAGCACCAGGTCATCAGGGGTCAGGACATAGGCGTTCTGCATCCAGCGGAGGCGGTTGACGATCGCCCGATGCTCCACCATCACCCCCTTGGGGCGGCCCGTGGACCCGGAGGTGAAGATGACATACGCGGGATGGTGGGGCAACAGCGGCGATATCCGGTCCGCGTCCCCGACCTCGGAGCCGGGCAGGGCGGCCAGCTCCACCGCGGTTCCCGGTGCGTCCAGGAGGACCGAATCCACACCGCTCGGCAGCGCGGTCGGCGAGCCCAACCCGGTGATCACACAGATCGGGTCCGCCGTGTCGATCATGTACGCCAGCCGGTCGCCGGGGAGCTCCAGGTCGAGGGGAAGATACGCGCCGCCCGCCCGCACCACCGCATGGATGGCCACGAGCAGATCGAAGGACCTCGGCAGCGCCACACCGACCACGGACTCTGGACCCACTCCCCGCCCGATGAGCAGCCGGGCCAGTCGGTTCACCCGTGCCTCGAAGTCGCTGCGGGACAGTTCGGCACCCTCATGGACCAGCGCTGCCCCCTGGGGAGAGACATCTCTTCCGGCAGCCACCAGATCGGCAAGGGTCCTCGGCCCTTCAAGGACCCGTGCGGTGTCATTCCACTCCCGCACCATCCGGTCCCGCTCGATCGACTCCAGCACATCGATGTCGGCGATCCGCTGTGTCGGGTCGCCCGCGACCGCGTCCAGCAGCCGCAGCAACCGTGACGACAGTGCCTCGGCGCTCGACCGGTCGAAGAGGTCGGTCGCATAGCGGATACCGCCCGAGATCCGGGCACCACCATCGGCGGCGGCGAACGCCACCTCCAGATCGAACTTCGAGCCGCCGATCTCCAGGGGAAACTCCTCGGCGGGCAGGCCGAAGAGCTCCCGAACATCCGAGTCGACGGCGTAGTACGTCACCATCGTCTGGAAGAGCGGATTCCGGGACCGGGAACGCTCCGGGTCCACCGCCTCCACCACGGCCTCCAACGGCAGGTCGGCGTGTGAGAACGCGGTGAGACCCGTATCCCGGACCCGACCCACCAACTCGTCGAAGGTCGGGGCGCCGGAGAGATCCGCCCGAAGGACCAGCGTATTGAGGAAGAAGCCGATGAGCCCGTCCAGCGACTCATCGCTCCGTGCGGACACCGGGCTGCCGAGGGGGATGTCATCGCCCGCGCCGAGTCGATGCAGCAGGGCCGACACCGCAGCGTGCACCACCATGAACATGGTCGCGCCGGACTCCCTGGCGATCCGGGTCAGCCCCTCACCCGTCGTCGATGACACCTCGAACGTCACCACATCGCCCCGCTGGCTGGGCACGGGGGGTCGGGGGCGGTCGGTGGGGAGGGGGATTTCGTCGGGGAGGTCGGCGAGTGTGGTGCGCCAGTGGGTGGTTTGGCGGGTGGTGAGTGAGGTGGGGTCGTCGGGGTTGCCGAGGAGTTGGCGTTGCCAGAGGGCGAAGTCGGCGTACTGGACGGGTAGTGGGGTGAAGTCGGGTGCCCGGCCGGCAGTCCGAGCCGCATAGGCGGTATCCAGATCGCTCAGCAGCGGACGAGTGGACCATTCATCGGTGGCGATGTGATGCATCAGCAGCACCAGGACATGCTCCGCGCCATCCGCGCTCAGCAGCGTGACCCGCAGCGGCAGGTCCACCGCCAGATCGAATACCTCCCCGCACAGACCCAGGGCCGCGTCCGCCAACTGGTCCGCCGGCACCTGCCGGACGGTGAAGGGCACCCGAACGTCGTCAGGGCGCAGTACCCGCTGGAAGGGCTCACCGTCGTGCTCTTCGAAGCGGGTGCGCAGCGTCTCATGGCGTGCCACGAGATCCCGTACCGCCGCCTCCAGGGCCACCACGTCGAGGGCGCCGCGCAACCGGACGGCGAAGGGCACGTTGTACGCCGGGCTGGGGCCCCGCACGCTGTCGATCAGCCACAACCGCTGTTGGGCGAAGGAGAGCGGGAGCGGTTCGGGGCGTACGGCGGGTAGCAGCGGAGGCCGGTGAACGCTACCGCGTTCGGCGAGCCTGGCCGCCAGGGCCGCGGCTGTCCGAGCCTCGAACACATCCCGGATACCGCACTCCACGGCCAAGGCCGTCCGTACCCGGGCCACGACCCGCGTCGCCAGCAGTGAGTGCCCGCCGAGACGGAAGAAGTCCTCTTCCACACCGACCGACGGCACGGCCAACGCCTCGGCGAAGATCCCGCAGAGGATCTCTTCCCGTGCATTGCGTGGGGGTCGGGTGGGTTGGGTGGTGGGGGTTGTTGGTGTGGGGAGTTGGGTGTGGTCGAGTT
>NZ_JAMQAW010000019.1 GCF_023701525.1 Streptomyces albipurpureus | reverse complement strand
GGGTCGGCATCGACGACGGCTTCTTCGCACTCGGCGGGCACTCCCTGCTCGCCACCCGACTGATCGGCCGTGTCCGGGTCGAGTTGGGGATCGAGATACCCATCCGCAAGATCTTCGACATGCCGACGGTGCTGGCGCTCGCCGCCTGGTCGGAGGAGTCGGCTGTTCCCGTTCGCCCAAGCCTCCGCAAGGTGACCGTAGAGGAGTGACCCAGTGATTCCACTGTCATTTGCGCAACGTCGTATGTGGCTGACCCACCAGCTGGAGGGCGGGTCGGAGAGTTACAACATCTCCCCGGCGTTCCGGTTGATCGGGCCTTTGGACGAGGGGGCCCTTGTCGCCGCGATCCGGGATGTGGTCGACCGGCACGAGACCCTGCGCACCACGTATGTGACGGACGAGGATGGTGAGCCGCACCAGCAGATCCTGCCGATGTCGGAGGCGTTGGTGCGGGTGCCGGTGGTGGAAGTGGCGGCAGCGGATCTGTCGGGTGCGGTCGGGGAGGTGATCGCGCACCACTTCGACCTGTCGACCGAGATCCCCCTACGGGTGGCGCTGTTTCGCTGCTCGCCCCAGGAACACGTCCTGGTCCTGGTCATCCACCACATCGCCACGGACGGCTCCTCGGCCTCACCTCTGGTAAGGGACCTGAGTACCGCCTACGCGGCGCGTCGGGAGGGGCGGGCGCCGGAGTGGGAGCCGTTGGCGGTCCAGTACAAGGATTACGCGGTGTGGCAGCGTGAGCTGCTGGGGGATGTGGCGGATCCGGGGAGTCGGGCTGCGGCCCAGGCGGAGTACTGGCGTGCGGAGCTGGCCGGGGTGCCACAGCCGCTGAGTCTGCCGCTGGATCGCCCGCGGCCCGCCGAGAGAGTGCGTCCGCTGGGCGGCAAGGTCGAGGTCGTGGTGGGGTCGCAGGTGGCGGCCGGGCTGCAGCGGTTGGCCGACGAGCACGGTGTGACCATGGCGATGCTCCTGCAGGCCGGCCTTGGAGTGCTCTTTGGCAAGCTGGGCGGCGGGGAGGACGTGACGATCGGCAGCCCGATCGCCGGGCGTACCGATGAGGCGCTGGCCGATCTGGTGGGGTTCTTCGTCAACACCCAGGTGCTGCGGGTGGATCTGTCGGGTGATCCGTCGTTCGCTGATCTGCTGGCGCGGGTGCGGGAGAAGGCACTGGCGGCCTACGAACACCAGGACCTGCCGTTCGAGACGCTGGTCGAGCTGATCAACCCTGACCGTTCCGCGGCGTACCAGCCGCTGTTCCAGGTGATGTTCGCCTGGCAGAACTGGGCGCGGCAGGACTACGAACTGCCCGGACTCACCGTGGAGTTCGAGCAGCATGTTGTGTCGACTGCCATGTTCGATCTGTTCTTCAGTATGGCCATGGATGACTCGGGGGCGCTGTGGGGCGACCTGATGTACGCGACCCAGCTGTTCGACCGGGAGACGGCGGAGACGATCGCTACCCGGCTGGTGCGGGTGTTGGAGCAGGTGGCCGCCGACCCGCAGCTGCCGGTCGCCGCGATCGAGGTGCTCTCGGGGCAGGAGCGCGAGTGGCTGCTGCGGGAGGTCAACCAGACAGCGCACCCGGTGGCCGCCAGCACGCTGCCCGACGCCTTCGAGGGGCAGGTGGAGCGTGGCCCGGACCGTATCGCTGTGGTCGGGGAGCGGGAGACGCTGACCTATGCGGAGTTCAACCGGCGTGCCAACCAGTTGGCGCACTGGCTGGTCGAGCAGGGCGCGGGTCCCGAGCGGATCGTGGCGGTGCGTATCCCCCGTTCGGTTGAGCTGATGGTGGCGATCTACGCGGTGGTCAAGGCCGGTGCGACCTATCTGCCGGTGGACACCGAACTGCCCGAGGACCGGGTGCGCCAGCTCCTGGACAGCGCCGAGCCCGTGCTGACACTCGACGAGACCCTTCCGGAGGTGTCCGGGTATCCGGAGACCAACCCGGAGCGGGTGTTGTCACCGGACAACGCCGCCTATGTCATCTACACCTCCGGCTCCACCGGTGGCCCCAAGGGTGTGCAGGTGTCACACCGGTCGATCATGAACCGGCTGGAATGGGGTCTGGCGCACTTTGACGTCGGTGGCGAGGACCGGATGCTGTTCAGCTCGTCGGCGAGCTTCGACGCGTCGGTTCCGGAGATGTTCGCGCCGTTGCAGATGGGCGCCGCGGTCGTCATCGCACGCCCGGACGGGCGTAGGGATCCGTCCTATCTGGCCGAGTTGATCCAACGGGAACGGGTGACCAGCGCGGTCTTCGTGCCCTCCCAGCTGGAGACGTTCCTCGCCGAACCCGAGGCCAAGAAGTGCACCAGCCTGCGCTGGGCCGAGGTCGTGGCCGAGCCGTTCCCGGCGGCGCTGGCCAACAGCGCCACCGATCTACTGCCCGGCTGCGTCGCCCACAACCTCTACGGCCCCACCGAGGCGACGGTGGAGGTCACCGCATACCGACATGTGCCGGGCGCTGACCGGGTGCCGATCGGCACACCGATCTGGAACACCCAGGTGTATGTGCTGGACCAGGCCCTGCGCCCGGTCGCGCCCGGCGTCACCGGTGAGCTGTACCTCGCCGGCACCGGACTCGCCCGAGGCTACCTCGGACAGGCCGCGCTGACCGCTGAGCGGTTCATCGCCAGCCCCTATGGCGAGCCCGGCACACGGATGTACCGCACCGGCGACCTCGTGCGACGGAACAAGAACAACCACCTCGAATACATCGGCCGCACCGACTTCCAGATCAAACTCCGCGGGTTCCGCATCGAACTCGGCGAAATCGAGAACGTACTCACCGAACACCCCGATGTGGCACAAGCCGCCGTCATCACACGAGAGGACGACCGGGGCGACAAGCGCCTGGTCGCGTACGTGGTGCCTGACCTGGGCACCGCGGTCGCTGACACCGAGGTCCAGGTGGACGAGCGAACCCGGACGAACGCTTCCGCCGGCTCCGCCTCGATCGGTGCGCTGCTGGCCGAACTGCCCGAGTACCTGCGTGGGCGTCTGCCGGACTACATGGTGCCGGCTGCGGTGGTGCCGCTCTCGGAGTTTCCGTTGACCGCGGGCGGCAAGCTGGACCGGCAAGCGCTGCCCTCGGAGTACACGACCCCCGTGAGCGGCAGGGAGCCGCGCAACGCCCATGAAGAAGAGCTGTGTTCCTTCTTCTGTGAGCTGCTCGGTCTGGAGAAGGTCGGCATCGACGACAACTTCTTCGAGCTCGGCGGGCATTCGCTCCTGGCCACCCGGCTCAGTTCCCGTATCCGCAAGCAGTTCCGCATCGACATGCCCGTCAGGACGATCGTCCGGTATCCCACCGTGGCCGAGTTGGCCGCGCTGGTGCTCGCCGGCGGCATCCCCGACGATCATGTCGATTCGTTCGCGGTGGTGCTGCCGTTGAACAGGGAACTCGCCACGGAGAAGCCGCCGGTGTGGTTCTTCCACGGAGGGGGCGGGCTGGGCTGGCCGTTCTTCACCTTCGCGCCGTATGTGCAGGACCGGCCGTCCTATGCCCTGCAGTCGCGCGGCTTCACCGGAACCGATCCGCTGGCGGGGTCGGTGGAGGAGATGATCGAGGACTACCTCGGCCAGATACTCCAGGTCCAGCCTGAAGGGCCCTACCACCTGGTCGGCTGGTCTTTCGGTGGCCCGGTCGCGCACGCCATCGCCGACGGGCTGGACCGGCGCGGGCACCAGGTCGGCTTGGTGGCGATCCTGGACTCCATGCCGGCGATCTCCGATCCGGGGATCGGGTTCAAGGCTGTGGCCGACATAACGCCGGCGGTGTACCGGGCGCAGGTCGAGGAACTCTTCGGCCGGTTCATGAACACCGAGAACATGGATCGCTTTCTGCACAACATGTCGAGGGTGGGGGCCAACAACACCAGAATGATGGCCGCGTTCGAGTCGCCGGTCTACCGAGGCGATGTGCTGTATTTCCACGCCACCGCGGATAGGGACTGGGCGTCGTACGCCTCCTATTGGCAGCGGCACGTCCTCGGTTCGATCGAGACGTTCGACGTGGACGCCACGCACCACGACCTGCATATGCCCAAACCCGCCGGCCAAATCATGAAGGTCATTGCCCGCAAACTGGCGGAGGGGTGACGGAGCGAATGAGTAGGCGCGGCCAGGCGTGCGGGGAAATCGTTCCCCCGAACTTTCGGCAAGGAGGTTGAGGAGATGACGGCCATGGCAGGAGAAGGGGATTATGGTGAGCCGATCGTCAGCCTGCTGGACCCTGAATTCGAGGACGACCCGGTCGGCGTTCTCGCGCGCCTTCGGGAGATGGGCCCGCTCGTCCGCGTCGGGTTTCCCGGTGGGCCGCGGGTCTGGCTGATCACGCGAGGCGAAGAGATCAAGGCGGCGCTGAGTGACCCGCGGTTCGTGGCGGATATCGGCAAAGTACCAGGCCATCAGGGACCCAGCATCGCGGAGCAACTGCTGGTGTCCCTGGATCTACCGGAGGAGCTCCTGGGCTCCTTCAAGGACAACCTGCAGGTCCAGGACGGCGAGAACCACGCTCGATTGCGCCGCCTCGCGGCGCCCGCGTTCGCCCCGCGGCGCATCAAGGCACTGCGGCCGCGGATCGAGGAGACTTCTGCCCGCCTTGTCGAAGCCCTGGCTGAGAAGGGATCCGGTGACCTCCTCAGGGAGTACTCCACACCGTTGACCGCTGCCGTCATCTGTGAACTCATCGGCATTGAGGAGGCCGACCAGCCGCAGCTACGGGAGTGGATGGACGAGTACGCCAATGATGGCGACTTCACCAGGAGTGCCCTGGCGATGTTCGAGTACCTCAAGACGCTCATCGAGCGACGCCGGGCCGAGCCCGCGGAAGACCTGATCTCCACCCTGGTGCAGACGATGGACGAGGACGGCGACCGGCTCACCGAAGCCGAGATGTTCGGGATGGTGGCCGTCCTGGTGAACGCCGGGTACCACTCCACGGCACACTTCATCCCCAACGCGGTTCTCACACTGCTCGACGACCCGGATCAGCTGGCCCTGCTACGCGGCAGGCCGGAAGCGCTGCCGCACGCCGTGGAAGAGCTGATGCGGCTGACGACCATCCTCCCCACCGCCGGACCGCGTTACGCGACCGAGGACATGGAGTTCGCCGGGGTCTCGATCCGCAAGGGCGACGCTTTGACAGGCTCCCTGCTGTCCGCCAATTACGACCCGCGCGTCTTCCCCGAGCCCGAACGGTGCAATCTGGAACGCGTGGTGAAGTCCGGGGAGGGACACCTCGCTTTCGGTACGGGCCCGCACCGCTGCTTTGGCGCGGCGCTGGCCAATCTCGAAGGCGAAATAGCCCTCGATCACCTGTTGATCCAGCGTGACAGTCTGGAAATCACGGTGCCGCGCAGTAAGTTGAGGTATCGCCAACTCATCGCCGGCGGCCCCAGGATGTTCTCCAGATTTCCAGTGCGCTTGTAAGGACCCGGCGCATTGCTGTCCTGTCGGCGGGACAGCGGAAGGGTTTTTGCGGCCGTGGTGGCGGTAATGGTCCGGCGAATGGGGGAGGGTAATGGTCTGGGCGGGCATTCCGCTTCGGCGAAGTGATGACTTCTTCGCGCTTGGCGGCAATTCGCTGATCGAGCAGGGGAGGGCAGGGACGTGAGGTTGACGCCGGGTGCCGGGAGCGATATCGACCTCGGCCGCGTCGACCTGTTCGACCTGGACCTCTACACCTCGGGCGATCCGCACCCGATCTGGGACGTGATGCGGGCGAAGGCGCCCCTGCACCACCAGGTCCTGCCGGACGGCCGGGAGTTCTGGTCGGTGACTCGTTACGACGACGTCTGCCGCGTGCTCGGCGACTACCAGACGTTCAGCTCGGAGCGCGGCACGGTGGTCACCCATCTCGGGGTCGACGATGTCGCTGCGGGCAAGCTGCTGACGTCCACTGACCCGCCACGCCACACCCAGGTCCGCAGGGCGATCGGTGCCAAGCTCACCGCCAGGGCGGTGGCGTCCTGGCAGGACCGGATCCGGCGGGCGATCGTGCGCTTCCTTGAGCCGGCGCTCGACGGTGGCACCTTCGACCTGGCCGAGCGGGCGCACCGCCTCCCGATGATCGTCGCCGGCCCGCTGCTGGGGATCCCGGAGCGGGACTGGGACGAACTCGTGCAATTGACCGCGATGGTGACCGCCCCCTCGGACCCCCACTTCCAGCACGGCAGCGAAGCCGCGACGCTCGCCATCTCCCATCACGAACTCGTCACCTATGTCGCCGAGTGGGTCAAACGGCGGCGGTCGGCCGGCAGGGAGGACGGGAGCCTGCTCGACCACCTCATGAGCGTCCGCGCGGGGGACATGCCGCTGACCGACGAGGAGATCGCCCTCGACGGCTACAGCCTGCTTCTGGGCGCCAATGTGACGACGCCGCACACCGTCTCCGGCACGGTGCTCGCGCTCATCGAGCGGCCCGAGCAGTTCGCGAAGGCGCAGGCCGACCCGTCGCTGGTCCCGAACCTGGTCGAGGAAGGGCTGCGCTGGACATCGGCCGCGTGCAACTTCATGCGGTACGCGGTGAGCGAGACCCGGATCGGCGGGGGCACGGTCCCGGCCGGTGGAGCGGTCGTCGCGTGGATCGGGTCGGCCAACAGGGACGAGTCCCAGTTCACCGACCCGCACACGTTCGACGTCATGCGGAGCGGCGCCAACCGCCACCTCGCCTTCGGCTTCGGTCCGCACTACTGCATCGGAGGACCGCTGGCCCGGATGACCCTGCGCATCTTCTTCGAGGAACTGCTCCAGCGGTTCGCCTCGATCCACCTCGACGGCGAATCACAGCATCTGCGGTCGTACTTCATCGCCGGGATGACCCACCTGCCCATCGTCGTCGAGAAGCGAAGGACGCCATGACGTCAGGCTCCAGCACCGTCACGTCGCCGTGGTTCGTCCGGCCGCAGTCGGCTGACCACGCCGCGCGGATCTTCTGCTTCCCCTACTCCGGGTCCGGGGCTTCGGCCTTCAGCGCATGGCCGGACACGATCGACGACGTCGAGGTGTGCCCCGTACAGTTCCCCGGCCGTGAGAACCGGTTGGCCCACCCCCACTACGGCACCTACCAGAATCTCGCCGCTGGCCTGGTCGACTCCCTGGGTCCGCTGCTCGACTCGCCGTTCGCGTTCTTCGGCCACTGCGCGGGTGCCCTGCCCGCCTACGAGACGGTGATCCGGCTCGCCGAACGGGGACTGCCCGGGCCGGAGTGCCTCTTCGTGTCGGGCCAGCCGGCACCGCACGAGGCCTCGCACGACCGGATGCTCACCATGACCGAGTCCGAGCTGCGAGCCGAGTTGGAGTCAGTCGTCCGCGGCCGGGGGATCGAGCCGCGGCCGGACATGATCGACCTGGGCATGGTCGTGCTGCTCCGTGATCTCGCTGCCGCGCGTGAGTACCGGCGGGTGGAGCCGGTCACGGTGCACTGCCCCATCATCGTGCTGCACTGGCGGGACGACCCCGACGTGAGCCTCGACCAGCTCCAGGGGTGGCGCCAGTACGCGGATTCGGTCGACATCCACGTTGTCGACGGTGGCAAACACGACTTCATGAACGGGCGCGAACTGCTGAAGCAGTTGACCTCTTGGCGGTGAGAGCGGTGCGGTCCGAAAGAGCGATACGCCGAGGGAACCGGAAGGGATCATATGAGCGGCGCAGCCACCGATGCCGCCGCCATCGGGATGTCGTGCAGCTTCCCCGACACGCACCATCTGGGGGAGCTCTGGCACTTGCTGCTCGACGGGAAGCCGATCGTCAGGAAGCCTCCCGACGGGATCGGTGCGCCGCTGCCCGGCGTCGACAAGCAGACCCTGCGCGCGCTGTCATCGGCTGCCGGGCAACGGAGCGACGCGGCCGCGCCGTTCGTCCCGCCCCCGACCGGTCGGACGATCGACGCCGCCGTTCCGACACCGCCCTGGGCCGTGGTAGGCCCGGACAGCGGCGAACTGCACCATGTCGTGCGGGCGGGCGGAGTGACGGCGCGTCCCCACACGTGTCTCGACGAGTCGCTCCATCGACGACGGGGCGGGAGTCCCAGCGGTCGTCGTCCTCGATCCCGGTGAGGCCGCCGCACACAACGGCCTCACCGCAACCGGCTCGCCCGCCACCCCGGCGGATCGTCCGAGCCGCAACACACCGCGCGGCCCCCGCCCCCGGTAGGCCCACCGGGGGCGAGCACCCGGGAAGTCCAGGATCTCGCTCAGCGCCGGCTCGCCCCCTTCTTGACCATCAGTGAGTAGAGGAATGGCATGTCTGTTGACGAAACCCGCAGCGATGCAGGGCTTACCGGGGAACCCGCAGCCGTCGTCGGGATGTCCTGCAGCCTCCTCGGAGCCCATACCCCCGAGGCCTACTGGAAACTGCTCACCCAGGGGCGGACGGCCGCGCCGAAGCGCGACGCCTCCGCAGCCTCCGCCGACGACCGGCGGCTGCTCCTGTCTTTGGCCCGCAAGGCACTGACGGCCGCGGGCATCGCGCCGAAGGACCTCCGGGGCAGTGGGGAGGAACTGTTCCTCGGCGCGCCGGACGAGGGCCATGACGTCGGCCTGCGCGGACTCACACCGACCGTCATCACCGGCGCCGCGTCCGCGCTGCGGGCCGTGCTCCTGGCCGCACGGAGCCTGCGCGCCGGCCGGACCGACGTGGCGCTCGCGTGCGGGGTCGACGGCCCCGAGAGCAACGTCGGCGTCATGCTGGTGCTCAAGACGCTCACCCGGGCGCGGGCCGACGGCGACCGCGTGCATGCGGTGCTCCACGCCGACGAAGCCGACTCGGTGGACGGACCAGAGGGCGCGTTACCCGGCCCGGCCCCGGCCTCCGGCATGGCGGGACTGCTCGAAGCCGTGCTTTCCCTTGAGCACGGGCGGTCCTCGTCGAGCACGAGTGGAGCGGGGTGCCGCATCACCGTCACAGCCCCCGCGGAAGAGGACTTCGCCACCGTTCGTCCGGGCTTCCGCAGCGCCACGCTCCCCCTGATCGTCTCCGGGGCGACCCAGGACGACGTCAGAACACGGGCGCGACATCTGCTCGCGCGGCACGAGGAGAACCGGCCAGCGCCGCGCGACCTCGCCCGGTCCCTCGCGGCATCGCACACTGCCTCCGAACCCTCCGCCGTGCGGCAGCGAAACGTCCTGTGGGCCGACGACGACCAGCGGCTCACCGACGAACTGGCCGCACTCGCGCGCGGCGACCGGAGCGCCACCCGGATCAGCGGCAGCGCCGTGGCGCGGAACCGGGCCGTCTTCGTCTTCCCAGGCCAGGGGTCCCAGTGGATCGGCATGGCGGCCGGGCTCCTTGACGACTCCGACGTGTTCCGCCACGCCATAGACGAGAGCGCCCGGGCACTCGCCCCTCACATCGACTGGTCCCTGGAGGACGTCCTGCGCGGGGCGCCCGGCGCCGAGTCCCTCGACCGCGACGACGTCGTCCAACCGGCCCTGTTCGCGGTGATGGTGGCCCTCGCCGAGCTGTGGAAGTCCTTCGGGGTGCGGCCCGCGGCCGTGCTCGGGCACAGCAACGGCGAGATCGCCGCCGCCGTCGTCGCCGGAGCCCTGTCCCTGGAGGACGGGGCACGGGTGGTCTCCCTGTGGAGCAAAGCCCAGGCCAGGCTCGCGGGCGCGGGCGGGATGATATCCGTGTCGGCGCCGCTCGCGTCCCTGGAGCCGAGACTCGCCGAATGGGGCGACCGGGTCGGCGTCGCCGCGGTCAACGGACCGCGGTCGGTGATCCTCTCCGGCGACCGCGACGTCATCGACCGGCTCCTCGAAGAGCTCCCCGCCGAGGGCGTGTCGGCCAAGCGGATCCCCGTGGACCTCGCGGCCCACTCCTCACACATCGAGGCGCTGCGCGAGGAGATGCTCACCGGGCTCGCGCCGATCGAGCCCCGTGCGGCGACCGTGCCCTTCCACTCGACCGTGACGGGCGACTTCCTCGACACCACCGCTCTGGACGCCGCCTACTGGTACTCCAACCTGCGCAGCACGGTGCAGTTCGAGCGCTCGATACGCGCACTTGAGGCCGACCACCAGGCCTTTGTCGAGATCAGCCCGCACCCGGTCATCACCATGGCGCTCCAGCAGACCCTGGACGACATGGAGTCCGACGCGGTCGTGGTGGAGACACTGCGCCGCGACGAGCGCGGAACACACCGATTCCTCGCCTCGCTCGCACGGCTGCACACCAGCGGTGCCGCAGTGGACTGGCGGCCAGCGTTCGGCCCGGACGCCTCGCTCATCGAACTGCCCCCGTACCTGGCGCCGGCTCCGGGTCCTGCTCCGGCCGACGGAGCACCGGACACGGTGGGCGGGCGCACACCGGAGGAGGTCACGGACAGCCTCCTGGAGCTGGTTCGCGTCGAGACCGCTCTGGTCCTGGGGCTTGACGCGGACGCCGAACTCGACGGCACGCAGACGTTCCTGAACCTAGGTCTCGACTCCGCGCGCGCGGTGGAACTGCGCAACCGCCTGGTCGAAGCCACCGGTTCGAGGATCCCGGTGACGCTCCTCTTCGACCACCCGACTCCTGAGCGGCTCGCCCAGCACCTCGCGGCGCGACTGACCGGCGCCGTCACCTCGACGGCGGCGCTCGCCACCCGCCGCGCCGGCGACGCGGACGAGCCCATCGCCATCGTCTCCATGGCCTGCCGCTTCCCCGGCGACGTCGCCTCACCGGAAGAGCTGTGGCAGCTGGTGCTGGACGAGGAGGACGTCATCTCCGAGTTCCCCGTCAACCGGAGCTGGCCCCTCGACGCCCTCTTCGACGACGACCCGGAGCATGCGGGCCGCTCGCACACTCGCCAGGGTGGATTCCTGCACGACGCGGACCAGTTCGACGCCGAGTTCTTCGGCATCAGCCCGCGCGAGGCCCTTGCCATGGACCCGCAGCAGCGCCTGACCCTGGAGACCGTGTGGGAGGCCCTGGAGCGGGCCGGGATCGACCCGACCACGCTGCGTGACAGTGACACCGGGGTCTACCTCGGCGCGCTCGCCCAGGACTACGGGCCGCGGCTGCACGAGGCGGACGACAAGGCCGGTGGATATCTGCTGACCGGCAACTTCATCTCCGTGCTCTCCGGCCGCGTCGCCTACACCCTCGGTCTGCGCGGCCCCGCCGTCACCGTGGACACCGCGTGCTCCTCGTCCCTGGTAGCCCTGCACCTGGCCGCGCAGGCGCTACGCGCTGGCGACTGCGAACTAGCCGTCGCGGGCGGCGTGACGGTGATGTCGAGCCCCGGCATGTTCGTGGAGTTCAGCCGGCAGCGCGGGCTTTCGCCGGACGGCCGCTGCAAGGCCTTCGCCGAGGCCGCGGACGGTACGGGCTGGGGCGAGGGCGTCGGCGTCCTCCTGCTGGAGCGGCTGTCGGACGCACAACGCAACGGCCACCAGGTGCTGGCGGTCATGCGTGGCTCGGCGGTCAACCAGGACGGCGCGTCCAACGGTCTGAGCGCCCCCAACGGCCTTGCGCAGCAGAGCGTGATCCGGCAGGCCCTGGCCAACGCCCGCGTCAAGGCCGACGAGGTCGACGCGGTGGAGGCGCACGGAACCGGGACCACCCTTGGCGACCCGATCGAGGCGCAGGCGCTCCTTGCCACCTACGGCCAGGACCGTCCGCAGGACCGGCCGTTGTGGCTGGGCTCGCTGAAGTCCAACATCGGCCACACCCAGGCCGCAGCGGGCGTGGGCGGTGTGATCAAGATGGTGATGGCCCTGCGGCACGGTCTGCTGCCCAGGACCCTCCATGCCGATGTCCCCTCGCCGTACGTCGACTGGGCCTCCGGCGCGGTCGAACTGCTGACCCAGGCGCGGACGTGGCCGGAGACCGGACGCCCGCGCCGCGCCGGGATCTCCTCCTTCGGCATCAGCGGCACCAACGCACACCTGATCGTCGAGCAGGCCCCGGCCGCCGACCGCGAGGCCGGGGGCGAGGCCGAGGCGGCCCCGGACACGCCGCTGGTGGTGCCGTGGGTGGTGTCGGCGAAGGACACCCAGGCCCTGCGGGCCCAGGCCGCCCGGCTCGCGTCGTGGGCGACGGGGGAGGTGCCGATCGCCGCCGTGGGCGCTGCGCTCGCGGGCGGCCGGGCCATGCTGGAACAGCGTGCCGTGGTCGTCGGCGCCGACCAGGACGAACTCCTCGCGGGCCTGCTGGCCCTGGCCGACGGCGCCACCGCACCCGGTGCGATCACCGGCGGCGGTTCGGGCGGGAAGCTGGCCTTGCTGTTCGCGGGCCAGGGCAGCCAGCGTCTCGGCATGGGCGCCGGTCTCGCGGCGCGGTTCCCGGTGTTCGCCGAGGCGCTGGACGAGATCTGCCAGATCCTGGACCCCCTCCTGGAGCACCCGGTCCGGGAGGCCATGTTCAGCGACCCCGAGGGCGTGCTCGACGAGACGGGCATGACGCAACCCGCGCTGTTCGCCTTCGAAGTGGCGCTCCATCGACTGCTGTCCCACTTCGGGATCGACGGGGACCTGCTGGCCGGCCATTCGGTGGGCGAGATCGCCGCCGCACACGTCGCCGGGGTGTTCTCCCTGCGCGACGCCTGCACCCTGGTCGCCGCCCGCGCCCGGTTGATGCAGGCCCTGCCCCCGGGCGGCGCGATGCTCGCGGTCGAGACAGCCGAGGCCGACGTGCGGCCGCTGCTGAGCGCGGGCCTTGACGTCGCGGCCGTCAACGGCCCCACCCAGGTGGTGGTCTCCGGCGCGGAACCCGCCGTTGCGGTGCTGGCGGCCGAGCTGGAAGCACGCGGGGTGCGGACCCGACGGCTACGGGTCAGCCACGCCTTCCACTCGGAGCTGATGGAGCCGATGCTGGCCGAGTTCGCGTCGGTCGTCGAGGGCTTGACGTTCGCCGAGCCGCGGATTCCGCTGGTGTCGGCGCTGACCGGCCGGGCCGTGGCAGCGGGGGAGCTCACCGACCCCGCCCACTGGGTGCGCCATGTGCGGGAGACAGTGCGGTTCGCCGACGCCGTAGGGGCGCTGCGCGCCGCAGGGGCGCGAACGTTCGCCGAGGTCGGGCCGCGCGGGGTGCTGACGGCGATGGCCGCCGGCAGCGTGGAGGAGGACCCGGGCACGGATGTGACCTTTGTGGCGCTGCTGCGCCGGGACCAGGACGAGGCCCGGGCCCTTGTCACCGGGCTTGGACGGCTGCATGTGCGCGGTGTTCCGGTCGACTGGCGGACCTACCTGGCCGGCTGGGAGGCGCAGCGGGTCGACCTGCCCACCTATGCCTTCCAGCGTCGGCGGTACTGGCTGGACACCCCGACCACCACGGACGCGACCGGACTGGGGCAGAGCTCCGCCGAGCACGGTCTGCTGGGAGCCGCGGTCACGCTCGCCGGTTCCGACGAGGCGCTGCTGACGGGTCGCCTGTCGCTGCGGTCGCATCCCTGGCTGGGCGACCACCGGGTCGGGGGCGCGGCGGTGCTGCCGGGGACCGCCTTCGTCGAGCTCGTGGTGCGCGCCGGTGACGAGGTGGGCGCCGGCGCGGTGGAGGAACTGGTGCTGCAGACGCCGTTGGTGGTGCCCGAGCGGGACGGCGTACAGATCCAGGTAGCGGTCGGTGAGCCCGATGCGTCGGGCCGCCGGGAGGTGAGCGTCCACTCGCAGACCGAGGGCTCCTCCGCGGGGGACCCCTGGATCCGTCACGCCACGGGCACGCTGGCACCCGAAGCCTTGGTGGCTGCCGAGTCCGCCGAGGCAGCTGAGGGCCGGACGGGCGAGCTGAGGCACTGGCCGCCGGTGGGCGCCGAACCCGTGGCGGTGGACGGGGCGTACGCGGATCTCGCGTTGGCCGGTGTGGAGTACGGACCGGCGTTCCGGGGGCTGCGGGCGGCATGGCGGCGCGACGGGGAGGTGTTCGCCGAGGTCGAGTTGCCCGAGGAGGCCCAGGGCGGCGACTTTGGGCTGCACCCGGCCCTGCTTGACGCCGCGTTGCACGCGATCTGGCTCGGTGACCTCGTGGCCCGGAGCGACGGTCCGCTACTGCCCTTCTCCTGGCGCGGGATCTCCCTGCTCGCGAGGGACGCCACCACCCTGCGCGTAAGACTGACCGCGGCCGGTACCGACACCGTCACCCTCGACGTGGCCGACGGCACCGGCGCTCCCGTGGCGACGGTGAACGGCCTGACCCTGCGCGAGTCGTCCCTCGACCGGCCGGACCGGGCGTCCGCGGCGATCCGCGACTCGCTGTTCCGCCTCTCCTGGACACCGGTCACGGCCGAAGCGCCGGAGCCGGGCATCTGGGCCGTCCTCGGCGCCGACCCCGGGTTCGGCTTCGACGAGCCGGTTGAGACGTATCAGGACCTGGAGACCCTCGGCGCGGCGATCGACGCGGGCGCGACCGTGCCGGACACCGTCCTTGTGGCCTGCCTGCCCGAACAGGTCGGCGACGGCGACGAGGAGGCCGGAGACGCGGCGCGACGGACCGCGCACCGGGCCTTGGACCTGCTCCAGAAGTGGCTCGACGACCAGAGGTTCACGGACGTGCGCCTCGTCGTGCTCACCCGGCGGGCCGTCGCGGCCGGTGGCCCGGCGGGCCCCCTCGATCTGACGGGCGCGCCGCTGTGGGGCCTGCTGAGGGTCGCGCGATCGGAGAACCCCGGCCGCTTCGTGCTGGCCGACGTCGACGAGATCCCCGGATCCGGTCCGCTGGTCCTGGCCGGCGCGAAGCGGGGCGAGTTCGCGGTCCGCAACGGCGAGTTGCTCGTGCCCCACCTCGCGCGCGCGATGGCGTCCGGGACCCTTGAGGTCCCGCCGGGGGCGTCCGCCTGGCGCCTCGACATCACGGAGAGGGGAACACTCGACACCCTGCGCCTCATCGAGCGCTCGGACGTGTCCGGCCCGCTCGGCCAGGGCGAGGTCCGGGTCGGGATCCGTGCCGCGGGCATGAACTTCCGGGACGCGCTGAACGTCCTCGGGATGTATCCGGGTGAGGCGGGACTCCTCGGCCTGGAGGGCGCGGGCGTCGTCCTGGAGGCGGGGCCGGGCGTGACCGACCTTGCCCCCGGCGACCGGGTGATGGGGTTGTTCGCCGGGTCCTACGGGCCCGTAGCCGTCGCCGACCGGCGGCTGATGACACGGATGCCTTCCGGATGGTCGTTCGCCGAGGCCGCCACCGCACCGGTGGTGTACCTGACGGCGTACCACGCACTGGTCGATCTGGCCGGCCTGCGGGCCGGTGAGTCGATCGTGATCCACGCGGCCGCCGGCGGCGTCGGGATCGCGGCCACCCAGCTGGCCCGCCACCTGGGCGCCGAGGTGTACGGAACGGCGAGCCAGGGCAAGTGGGACGCGCTGCGGTCCTCGGGCCTTGACGACGCGCACATCGCCTCCTCCCGGACGCTGGACTTCGAGGACGCGTTCATGACGGCCACCGGAGGCCGCGGCGTCGACGTGGTCCTCGATTCGCTGGCGCGGGAGTTCGTGGACGCCTCGCTGCGGCTGCTGCCGCGCGGCGGGCGCTTCGTGGAGATGGGCAAGACCGACATCCGGGACGCGGAACAGGTCGCCACCGACCACCCGGGCGTGCGCTACCGGGCGTTCGACGTGATGGACGCCGGCCCTGACCGACTCCAGGAGATGCTCCGGGCCCTGGGCGAGCTCTTCGAACGCGGCACGCTGCCTCCGCTGCCGTTCGTCACCTGGGACGTACGGCGCGCTCCGGACGCGCTCCGGTACCTGAACCAGGCGCGCAACGTCGGCAAGGTCGTCCTCTCCGTGCCGCCGCCCCTGGACCCGGAGGGCACCGTTCTGGTGACCGGCTCGGGCACGCTGGGCGGACTCGTGGCCCGGCACCTCGTCGCCGAGCGCGGTGTCCGTCACCTGCTGCTGCTGAGCCGCCGCGGTGACCGGGCGCCCGGCATCGCCGAACTGGTCGCCGAACTGGAGGGCCTCGGCGCCACGGTGCGCGTCGAGGCCTGCGACGTCGCCGACCGGCGGGCCCTCACCGCGGTGATCGCATCGATCGAGCGGGACCGCCCGCTGACCGGTGTGGTGCACACCGCCGGTGTGGTGGACGACGGGGTGCTCGGTTCCCTGTCGGCTGACCGTATGGACGCCGTGATGCGGCCGAAGGTCGACGCGGCGTGGCATCTCCACCACCTGACCCGTGACCTCGACCTGTCGATGTTCGTGCTGTTCTCGTCGGTCTCGGGGACCTTCGGCACCGCCGGGCAGGCGAACTACGCGGCCGCGAACACCTTCCTGGACGCGCTGGCAGCCCATCGGCGCGGCCTCGGCCTGCCCGCCACCTCGCTGGCGTGGGGGCTGTGGGCGCAGACCAGCACCATGACGGCCGGCTTGGACGTCGCCGACCGCGCGCGCATGGCGCGAGACGGCGTGGTCCCGCTGTCGACCGAGCACGGCCTGACGCTGTTCGACGCCGCAGACGCGCCCGGCGAGGCGCTCCTCCTGCCCCTGCACCTGGACACCGCCCGACTGCGGGCCGGCGACGGCACCGTACGGCCGCTGCTGCGGCGCCTGGTCCGGTCTCCGGCCCGCCGACGCGCGGGACAGGCGGTGAGCGGAGGCGGCGGCGCCCGCGAGGACCTGGCCGCTCGACTGGCAGCACTGCCCGCCAGGCAGGCGGCTGCCGAGATCCTGGACCTGGTCCGTACGAACGTCACCGCCGTCCTGGGACACTCCAGCGCCAACGGCGTGGACCTGGGACGTTCCTTCCGCGAGTCGGGCTTCGACTCCTTGACCGCCCTGGAACTGCGCAACCGGCTGACCGGCGCGACCGGGCTCCGCCTGCCCGCAACCCTGATCTTCGACTATCCCACCCCGGCGGAGCTCGCCGAGTTCCTGCGCTCGCAACTGGTGGGCGAGCCGGTGGGCGGGCCAGCGGCGGCGGACGGCACGCTGCCACAGCTCACCGCCCTGCCCGACGACCCGATCGTCATCGTGGGCATGAGCTGCCGGTTCTCCGGCGGCATCGATTCGCCCGACGAACTCTGGGGACTGGTCGAACGCGGTGGCGACGCCATCGCCGGGTTCCCGACCGACCGGGGCTGGGAGCTGGACCTGTACGACCCCGACCCCGATGCGGTCGGCAAGAGCTACGCGCGCGAGGGCGGGTTCCTGTATGACGCGGCGGGGTTCGACGCCGGGTTCTTCGGGATTTCGCCGCGTGAGGCGGTGGCGATGGATCCGCAGC
Source organism: Streptomyces albipurpureus (assembly GCF_023701525.1). Taxonomy (GTDB): domain Bacteria; phylum Actinomycetota; class Actinomycetes; order Streptomycetales; family Streptomycetaceae; genus Streptomyces; species Streptomyces albipurpureus. Next base: position 1,571 of record NZ_JAMQAW010000019.1, on the reverse strand, counting down.
AACGCCTCCTCCTTGAGGCGTCGTGGGAGGCATTCGAGGACGCCGGAATCGATCCCGCGGGGCTCCGCGGCAGCCGCACCGGAGTGTTCGCCGGGCTCATCTACCACGACTACGGGCAGCAGGGCGCCGCCGCCTCCAGGGGCGGCGAGGGCTATCTCAGCACGGGCAGCTCCGGCGGCGTGGCCTCGGGACGCGTGTCCTACACACTCGGCCTTGAGGGCCCAGCGGTGACGGTGGACACGGCGTGCTCGTCGTCGCTGGTGGCGTTGCACTGGGCGGTGCAGGCGCTACGGTCCGGGGAGTGCGACCTGGCGTTGGCCGGCGGTGTGACCGTGATGGCCACACCGGACACCTTCATCGACTTCTCACGGCAGCGGGGCCTTGCGCGTGACGGCCGGTGCAAGGCGTTCTCGGACGCCGCGGACGGTACCGGCTGGGGCGAGGGTGTCGGCATGCTGCTCGTCGAGCGGCTCTCGGATGCCGAACGCAAGGGCCACCGGGTGCTGGCCGTGGTGCGGGGTTCGGCAATCAACCAGGATGGTGCGAGCAATGGACTGACGGCACCGAGCGGTCCTTCACAGCAGCGGGTGATCCGCCAGGCGCTGGCCAACGCGGGCTTGTCTACCGCGGATGTGGACGTGGTGGAGGCGCACGGCACCGGGACCACGTTGGGCGACCCGATCGAGGCCCAGGCAGTCCTTGCGACCTACGGCCAGGACCGTCCGGAGGACCGCCCGCTCCTGATCGGCTCGGTGAAGTCGAACATCGGCCATACGCAGGCCGCCGCAGGTGTCGCCGGTGTGATCAAGATGGTCGAGGCCATGCGGCACGGCCTGGTCCCCGAGTCCCTCCACATCGATGAGCCGTCCTCGCACGTGGACTGGACGGCGGGCGCGGTGGTGCCGGTGCGGGAGGCGACCCCGTGGCCAGAGTCCGGCCGCCCCCGTCGGGCGGGCGTGTCTTCCTTCGGCTTCAGTGGCACGAATGCGCATGTGATTGTGGAGCAGGGTCCGGTGGTCGAGAACGGCACGGACGGGGATGTGCCGGGGCCTGTGGTGGTGACGGATGGGACGGTGCCGTGGTTGGTGTCGGCGAAGTCGCAGGCCGCGTTGGGGGAGCAGGCGCGGCGGCTGCTGGATCATCTTGACCGTTTCCCTGATGTGTCGCCCAGTGTGGTGGGTCATGCGTTGGTGGCGGGTCGTTCGGTGTTTGATCATCGGGCGGTGGTGATCGGCCGGGAGCCGGAAGACTTCCGGGGTGGGTTGGCGGCGTTGGCGGCTGGTGAGCCCTCTGCCCGGGTGGTGACCGGCACGGCGGCGGCTGGGCTGGGTAGGACGGTGTTGGTCTTTCCTGGGCAGGGGTCGCAGTGGCTGGGGATGGGCGTGGAGTTGATGCGTTCCTCGCCGGTGTTCGCGGAACATGTCACCGCTTGTGCGGGGGCGTTGGAGCCGTTCACCGGCTGGGATCTGATCGATGTCCTCACCCAGGTGCCCGGTGCCCCCGGCCTGGATCGGGTGGATGTGGTCCAGCCTGCTTTGTGGGCGATGATGGTCTCCCTGGCGCGGTTGTGG
>NZ_JAMQAW010000018.1 GCF_023701525.1 Streptomyces albipurpureus | reverse complement strand
GGTGTCGTTCTGTTGGAACGTCTCTCTGATGCGCAACGCAACGGTCATCGGGTGCTGGCGGTGGTGCGGGGCAGTGCGGTCAATCAGGATGGTGCGTCCAATGGGTTGACGGCGCCGAACGGTCCGTCGCAGGAGCGGGTGATACGGCAGGCGCTGGCCAACGCGCGCCTGACGCCGGACGAGGTCGATGCGGTCGAGGCCCACGGAACCGGGACCACGTTGGGCGACCCGATCGAGGCCCAGGCACTCCTTGCGACCTATGGCCAGGACCGTCCGGAGGACCGCCCGCTCCTGATCGGCTCGCTGAAGTCCAACATCGGCCACACTATGACGGCTGCCGGTATCGCGAGTGTGATCAAGATGGTGATGGCTCTCCAGCATGGGCAACTGCCCAAGACGCTGCATGTGGATGAGCCGTCCTCGCACGTGGACTGGACGGCGGGTGCGGTTGAGCTGCTGACCGAGCGGCGGTCCTGGCCGGTCACGGGGCGTCCGCGCCGTGCGGGGATCTCCTCGTTCGGTATCAGTGGCACGAATGCGCATGTGATTGTGGAGCAGGGTCCGGTGGTCGAGAACGGCACGGACGGGGATGTGCCGGGGCCTGTGGTGGTGACGGATGGGACGGTGCCGTGGTTGGTGTCGGCGAAGTCGCAGGCCGCGTTGGGGGAGCAGGCGCGGCGGCTGCTGGATCATCTTGACCGTTTCCCTGATGTGTCGCCCAGTGTGGTGGGTCATGCGTTGGTGGCGGGTCGTTCGGTGTTTGATCATCGGGCGGTGGTGATTGGCCGGGAGTTGGCCGACTTCCGGGGTGGGTTGGCGGCGTTGGCGGCTGGTGAGCCCTCTGCCCGGGTGGTGACCGGCACGGCGGCGGCTGGGTCGGGTAGGACGGTGTTGGTCTTTCCTGGGCAGGGGTCGCAGTGGCTGGGGATGGGCGTGGAGTTGATGCGTTCCTCGCCGGTGTTCGCGGAGCATGTCACCGCTTGTGCCGCGGCGTTGGAGCCGTTCACCGGCTGGGATCTGATCGATGTCCTCACCCAGGTGCCCGGTGCCCCCGGTTTGGATCGGGTGGATGTGGTCCAGCCTGCTTTGTGGGCGATGATGGTCTCCCTGGCGCGGTTGTGG
>NZ_JAMQAW010000017.1 GCF_023701525.1 Streptomyces albipurpureus | reverse complement strand
CTGGGTTCCTCTCATAAAACCCATCTGACCTGCTATCACCACCCCCCGCATCCCGGGGGAACCTCAGCCCAGGCCCCCGCCGGGGACCCGCCTCAGCCCGTCCGGCGTTTGAGGACGGAACCCTTCACCCCGGGTGAGGACAACCGGTGCAGGGGCGCCCAGGCCGGGCGCCCGGGGCCCCAGGCGTGAGCCCCTGAACCCCCGGGGCCCCGGGCGTGAGCCCCTGGACACGGTGCGCCCCAAGAGGGGACCTCACCCCGATGCCCGCCCCAACCTCTCCCCCAACTCCGCCACATACGACACCAGGTGCGAAGGCCCATGCACCCTAAACTCGCCCCCCACCATCGCCAGACGCACCGCCAGCCACTCCACCGGTTCCGTCGACCGCCCGCGTACCCGGCAACTCGTCTCGCCGGTCGCGACCGGCACCCCCAGCGCATTGGCGAGCTTCGCCGTCGCTTCCCCCGCTGAGACCTGGAACTCCACATCCACCTCATGCTCCGGCTGGGGTGACATGGAGTGCCCCAGGAGTTCCTCCGCTCCGCCTCCCGGCAGCTCTCGTGCCGTGAAGCGTGCCCCCGTAGCCAGAGGTTCGGATACGCGGTCCACCCGGAAGGTTCGCCAGTCGTCCCGATCGAGGTCGTAGGCGACCAGGTACCAGCGGCGGCCGGTTGACACCAGGCGGTAGGGCTCGACGAGGCGTTTGGTCTCCGTCCCGTCCTTGGCTTGGTACTCGAAGCGCAGTCGCTCCTGACCACTTGCCGCGCCCGCGATCACGGTCAGCGTTCGAGGGTCGATGGTTGCCCCATCTCCTCGGGTCAGGGCGACTGTGGCTGATTGAAGTGCCGTTACCCGATGTCGTAGCCGTGCCGGTAGGACCTGCTCCAGTTTCGCCAGTGCGCGTACCGAGGCCTCGTCGATCCCTTCGATGGCATGGCCCGCGCCTGCCCGCAGCCCTACGGCGATGGCGACGGCCTCCTCGTCGTCGAGGAGTAGCGGAGGCATTGCGCTCCCCGCCACCAGCCGGTATCCGCCGACCGCGCCCTTGGTCGCTTCGACGGGATACCCAAGCTCCCTGAGCCGGTCGATATCGCGGCGGATCGTGCGCGGACTCACTTCGAGGCGCTGGGCAAGCTCGCTGCCCGGCCATTCGCGGGGGGTCTGAAGGAGGGAGAGCAGAGTCAGCAGCCGTGCCGGGGTGTCGGTCATGAGCCCCAGGATGCCCGCTCACTAGGACGTAATCTGGCCTATATCGGCCCTAGTTTCTTCTCATGAGTTCTCAGCCCGCCGCACCCGATGCGGCATCAGACCGCCGTCGCTGGATCGCGCTCGCCATCGTCATGACCGCCGCCTTCATGGATCTGGTCGACGTCACCATCGTCAACATCGCGATCCCGAGCATCGAGAGGGGTCTCGGCGCTTCGTTCGGAGCTATCCAGTGGATCACCGCGGGATACGCGTTGGCGTTTGCCGCGGGTCTGATCACCGGCGGACGGCTCGGCGACATCTACGGCCGCAAACGGATCTTTCTCATCGGCATCACCGGCTTTACGCTCGCGTCCGCGCTCTGCGGATTCGCGGTGAGCGCCGAGATGTTGGTCGCGTCGCGTCTGCTTCAGGGGATGACCGCGGCGCTGATGGTTCCGCAGGTGCTGGCGATCGTGCATGCCACCTTCCCCGCACATGAGCGCGGCAAGGTCTTTGGGTTGTTTGGCGCGATTGTGGGGCTCGGCGCAGTCTCCGGGCCGCTGTTCGGGGCGCTCTTGACCCAGTGGAACCTCTTTGGCCTCGAATGGCGACCGATCTTCCTGATCAATCTGCCGGTGGGTATCGCGGGGCTGATCTTGGGGCGAAGGTTCATCACCGAGTCGCGCGCCCCGAAGGCTCTCCGTCTGGACCTGGTCGGAGTCGCCCTGGTCACGGTCGCTTTGCTGATGCTCGTCTATCCGTTGACCCGTGGGCGGGAGCTGGGCTGGCCGCTGTGGGGGCATCTGTGCATGGCGGGCAGTGTCCTTGTCTTCACCGCTCTGCTGGCGTTCGAGCGGTACAAGGCACGCAAGGACGGGTCGCCCCTGATCGAGCTTTCCCTGTTCCGGGTGAAGAGCTTCGCCGCCGGTATCGCCGTACAGCTTGTCTTCGGCGTCGTTTGCGGGATCTTCTTCCTGGTCTGGACGCTCTATATGCAGATCGGGTTGGGCTGGAGCCCGCTGAGGGCTGGGTCGACCGGGGTTCCCTTCTCCCTCGCTGTGTCGTTGGCAGCCGGACTGTCGGTCCAGAAGCTCGTGCCGCGGTTTGGCCGCAAGGTGCTCCAGGCCGGAGCGTTGACGATGGCCGCTGGGATGCTGATCTACATCTGGGAGGCCGATCGGTACGGCATGGGAATCACTTCCTGGCAGATGGTGGCTCCGCTGGTGGTGATGGGCTTGGGGATGGGCCTGATTGTGGCTCCGCTGACGGACGCCGTGCTCTCTGATGTGCCTCGCGGGCATGCGGGCTCTGCGTCCGGTCTGATCAGTACGACCCAGCAGATGGGCAATGCGCTTGGCCTGGCTCTGGTGTCGGTGGTCTTCTTCGGTTCCATCGATGAGAGCGAGATGGCTCCGGGGGCTGTCGGGAAGGCGTTCGGTGAGGCGTTCCAGCAGTCACTGTGGTGGGTGGTAGCCGTGCTGGCCCTGATCTTCGTGGTGATGTTCGCGCTGCCCGCGCGGCCCAAACAGCATCTGGAAGGCGCGCCGGACGATGAAGGCGCGGACGGCGACGGTGGCGCGGCCGGGGTGGGCGCCCAGGGCGCTGAAGCCCTGGCGGACCCTGATGGGCAGGGCGGAGCCGATTCGAAGAAGGAGCCTGTGCTGACGCGCTGAGCAATCCGTGAAGGCGGTGCTGAGTACAGCGTGAACGAGTGCTCCAGAGGCTCGACTTGGGGCTTGGCCCTGGTCGGGTCTTTCTCGCTGGAACAAGAGCGGCGGCAGGAACGCGGCCGAAGGCAGGCAGGCCTGCTAACCGGCAGTCGCCTGGACGGCAGGTCGTTGGCACAACGAACGCGGCGGGCCTGGATGTCAGAAGACTGGGCGGTGTTGGCGTTCCGTTGACCGCAGGGCCATCGGAGCGGCAAAGCTGATTTTGGGCGTGAAAGGTTGAGCGTGGGGGGTTACCGAGATGTTCTGGTGTCCTCGGGGGTGACGGCCGTGCGGAGCGGCACACCCGGATGGACGGTCAGCGCACTCGGGACCGGTGTTCCATTGCCTCGCGGGCACTGAGCTCGGAGCCGTACACCTCGCACATATGGCGGCCGTCCGGGGTGATGGTGTGCTCCACCTCCCACAGGCTCAACTCGGTGCCGTCGAGCAACAGGAACGCGTGCTCGTACAGGGTGAATCCGGCGTCCTTGCCCGCCACCAGGCACTGCTGTCCGAAGACTTGGGTGATGTGGTGCGCGAAGGAGGCCCGCAGCACCCGGGCTGTCTCCTCTCCCGGTCGGTCGGCGTTCTCCGCGCGCCGCAGCACACGGCGCGCGTGGTCCGCCGAATTGTCTGGGACATACATTCTGGGAAGGGGGGCGGCGGGAGTGGCCATCAGTCGGGCTAGCAGGGCGAAATCTGCGTCGATACCGACATGGTCGAGCCAGTCCCCGCCGGTGGTGACCGGACCACCGAAATGGGTGGCGTCAGCGATGGCTTCCCCGATGCCTGTCGCCTCCCAGACGCCCGGTCCGGCCGGATAGGACGCCGCTCCCTCCTGTTCGGGCTCCATCAGGGGACTCAAGGACTCGGTGGCGCCACTGGGGGTGGCGAAACCCGGGAAGCCCGCGGGCAGTCGGGATGCCGCGAGTCTCACCTCGGCCTCGTCCTCGTACAACTCGTGCTGCTCGGTGCCCGCGGGACCAGAGCTGTGAACCAGCTCCCAGAGGACGAGGTCACTGCCGTCACTGAGGAGATAGGCGTGACGGTAGGTCGCCCGGTCAAGCGTGCCGCTGTGGTGCGATGAGTGGAGCGAGCTTGCGTGTGCCAGAGCCGAGTCGAGCCTCTCGACTGTGGCATCGGGCAGTTCGAAGGAGTTGAGTGCCCGACCCAGGAGTCGCGTGATGTGCGACTCGGTTGTCTCATACGGATCGTTCAATGGGGTCTCCTGGCCGTCGCCACAAGTAACTCGTTGATTGCTAAAAGTAGCCCCTGGTTCTGACAGTGCGTCCGGCGTTCGGAAAAACGAAGAAACTCTTTGGGAAGTTCCCAGTACCGAACCAACCGGCATAGTGCGTAGATCAGTTGATGTCGTAAAGCTCCCGGTACGAGGGGAAGGTCCCACCTGCGGCTGTCACCCCGTCTGCTGCCAGAATGGCCTTCACGATCGCTTCTGTCACGACGTCCGCGCCCGCAGCCAGCACGTTGTTGAAAGCGAGAGGGTTTTCCTGCGGTAGCGGTACCTCCTCGGTGGCGAGCGCGAAGACCGTGTCCCCATCGCTCAGAAGATGCACCGGACGGACGGCGCGCGCAATACCGTCGTGCGCCGTACCTGCAAGCTTTTGCGCCTGAGCACGGGTGATGACGGCATCCGTGGCGACCACCGCGAGCGTCGTGTTCAGCGGTGCGGGACCGCTGGCCGCCTGAGCCTCTTCCAGCCGGCGCAGCGCCGTCGCGTGTACGCCGGGGGAGGGGCGCTTCACCGGCTCACCAGTCCCGTCCGCGCCGGTGAAGTGCTGGCCGTAGAGCACCCCCGTCAGCGGGTCGATCACTGATCCCACGGCGTTCACCACCACCAGCGCGGCCACGGTGATCCTGCGCCCGCCGACCGCCGGAGCGTCCACCAGCATGCTCGCCGTACCGATTCCGCCCTTGAGGCCACCCGCCACCGCCCCCGTGCCCGCCCCGACGCCGCCCATCGCCACCGGTGCGCCGACGGCTGAATTCGCGGCGTTCACCACCGCCGCCCGGCCGGTGGACGCGTCAGGCCGCGCCCGCCAGTCGCCACCACGGCCCAGATCGAAGACACAGGCCGCGGGCACCACGGGCACGACCTGACCGGGTCCGCCCACCGGAACACCTCGTCCCTGCTCCTCCAGCCAGGCCATCACGCCGGATGCCGCGTCCAGGCCGTAGGCGCTGCCGCCGGTGAGCACCACGGCCTCAATTCGCTGGACCAGATTGCGCGGGTCGAGAGCGTCGGTCTCGCGGGTTCCCGGGCCTCCGCCGCGTACGTCGACGGCGGCGATCGCGCCCCCCTCAGCGGCGAGCACCACGGTGGTCCCGCTGAGTGCCAGAGCGCCGGGCACCCGCGCATGGCCCACGCGCAGGCCCGCCACATCGGTGAGGGCATCATTCCTGGTCGTATCGCTCATGGGCCTTACGTATCACGCGGGTACGGGGTACGAGAGCGGTAGGTGATCGTGACGCCCACCGCGACTGTCGCCGCCATCACCACACCGGCCGCCAGGACCGCCCAGCCGCCGGCAGAGGTGACCCCGAGGACCGCGAGGGCAGCCAGGGGCAGGAGCAGCTGTTCCCCGATACCGCGCTTGAAATGGCGCGCGTGGAGCAGCCAGACGGTCAGCAGGAAGACAGCGGCCGGGATGGTGACAGCGGCTCCCGCCGCGAGTTCCGAAATATGTGCCACGCCCACCGCGTGTTCGATCGCCACCTCCAATCCCGCTCCGATCGCTGCCGCCGAACCGAAGATCAACACATGGCCGTAGCCCCAGGGAAGGGCCTGTCGGTTGGAGATCAACCGCTCATGCGCCGGGACGTCGAAGTAGATCCACCATGCGGAGAAGATGATCAGTAGTCCACCGGCCGCGATGGGCAGGAGCTCGGCGACGGCCTTGTGCTCATCCAGCGCCGACTGCACGGCGACGGTGCTTGCGGCCATCGTCTCGCCCAGGACGATCAGGGTGAACAGACCGTAGCGCTCCACGATGTGATGAGCGTGCCAAGGGGTCTCCTGATGCCGTTCGGCGATGAGCGGGACGAGGAGTTCGGCCGCGAGCACCGGGAGGAACAGCCAGTGCCGAGCCGCTTGCGGCGCGAGGAGCAGACCGACCCAGGCGGCCTGGCAGATGGCGATGCCCACGGCGTAGGTGAGTGCCGTCGCCCGCGCCTGGCCTCGCTCTGCGCCAGCCGCGCGTAGCCACTGGGTCATCAGCGCCAGCCGCATGATCAGATAGCCGCCGACTGCGATCGTCCAGTCGTTGTCGTTGAAGGCGCGGGGAACCCCCGCCGCGTAGACGAGGACGCCAGCGATCTGGATGAGGGTGGCGATCCGGTAGGGAACGTCGTCGCAGTCATAAGCGGAGGCGAACCAGGTGAAGTTCATCCAGGCCCACCAAACGCCCGCGAAAACAAAGGCATAGCCGACAACGCCGGTGCCGGGGTGACCTTCGGCGAGGGAGTGGACCAGTTGGAGACCCGCCTGGGCGACGGCTACGACAAAACAGAGGTCGAAGAAGAGTTCCAGCGGGGTGGCTGAGCGATGCGGTTCGTCGCGTCGGCGCGGCGCCATCGGACGCAGTGGCGCGAACTCCTCGCCCGTCTCATCCAGGGCATCGGTGCCGTGCGTCTCAGCTGGCACGGGTATCGCCGGTCCCACTGGTCCGGCCGGCCCTGCTCGATCGTTCAGCTGCTTCCGTGGGCGGGCGGTCCGTGCCAGACGGGTGGGGCTCGTTGCCTCTGCTGGTGTTGCGTGTATCGCCGGCGGTGCTGGCGCCTGCTCTTGTGCCCCCGGTGGTGCTGGCGCCCGCGGTGTCTTTCATGGGATCCGCCGCCGACCCGGGCGCACCCAGGGCGCCCGCGGTGTGCGGGTCGCGGGGGATGTGCGAGATGTCCGAGTGCCAGGCGGCTGGAGGCGTCATGGGGCCAGAACAGCAGAGCAATTGCTCCGGACCCTGAGACGCGCACACCCACTGCCACCGTCCGGTTGCGTTGGATCCGGCCGAGTGGGCTAAGCCATCGGCCCGAGAGCTGACTATCCGTCACATAACGGGATGACCGATGCCCAGCCTCCTTATGGCGAGCCTCCTGGGCATCGGGCCGCTGGATCTCGTCATGGGCCGCTTGAAGACGGTGATCGCACGACCGGAACGACCCCCCACCGAGACGAAACCCCCACCGGAACGAAACCCCACTGGAACGGACCCCGGGAGCGAACGGAACGTCCTCGGCTCCTCCCTGTCGGCCAGGCGGTCCACCGCCGTGGCTGATACGCCATCGCCCCGGCCTGCCCTGGAGCGCTGTCCCCAGCTCCGTCCCACAAGCGGCCATGGAGATCCGCGGGCTGGGCAGACCGGTCCGGGGCCGAGCGCTGGGGGTGTGCAAGAGCCGGGGCATTCGTCCAGTGCACCGCGACGGTGGCGGCGGCGATTTCGAGTGCTTGCCGCTGGACGCTTCCGACTCCGCGAGCCCGGGCTTGGAGCGATCTTGGCGGGCGCGGCGATCGTCGCCGTACCCTGGAGTTATGAGTACCGCCCCCGCCCCCGGATCGCGAGACGCGAAGCCCCCTCGGAAGGATTCTCCCCAGCCGAGGATCGACTTCGACGATCCGCTGGACCAGCAATCCTCGGACGATACGGACCGAGGGTGGGGTGAGCGGCCTTCCTCCAGGGGCGACAGCACCGATGACCTATCGCGCTTCCTCGATGAGAAGCCGCCCCACCACCTGTGAACCTCGGCGGCTCTCCCGTTCGCTAGGGCCGGCTCGTTCCCGTACCCGGGTCCGTTCCCGTACCGGAGCCGGTTGTGCCAGACGCGGAGCCACGCCCGGACTGAGCGACGAGGGTGTCGCGGATCTCCTTCAGGACCTCCAGCTCGGACAGCTCGATGACCTCCTTCGTGCCTTCCTTCGCAGCGTCGCGCGCGGCCTTCCGCGCCAGGTACTTCGCCATGGGAAGCACCATCAGGAAGTAGACGACAGCCGCGGTGATCAGGAAGCTCAAGGTCGCGCCGAGGACGGAACCCCAGAGAATCTGGATGCCGTCGACCTGGCCGTTCACCACCTTGCAGGTGCCCTTGATGCAGGAGCTGTAGGAGTCCAGATCCTTGGTGCCCAACGCGCCCACCAAGGGGTTGATAACGCCCTTCACCACGGCGTTCACGATCTGGGTGAATGCTGCGCCGATCACCACGGCGACAGCCAGATCGATCACATTGCCGCGCATCAGGAAGGCTTTGAAGCCATCCAGGACGCTGACCTTCTGCTCGCTCACCACTGAGCCTTTCTTCGCATGTGCAGGGAACGGGGTCAAACCCCCCGCAACCTAAACCAACGCAGAGTCGCCCTGTCCACTTCAGGTGTAGGGGGAGGTGAATTGTCGGTACTCCAGTACGACCCGAGGACACTCCAGTACGACTTGGCCGCGGCGCCGGGGTGGGAGCGAGAGCCGCGCTCAGCACACGGTCACCGCCAGCCTGGAGGTCGCGCTGGCGCCGGCCAGTTCAGCGGCGATGGTTCGGGGAACCGACACCACCACCAGCGCCCCGCCCTCGTGAGCCCCATCGACTGCCTTGGGCACCTCGGTTACCCGGGCGCCTGCGGCCACCACCGTGGCGTCGGGCAGCGCGCCCCCCGGTGTTGTGGAAGCCGGCGCCGCGATCACATCGACCCGGTCTCCTGGCCGGAGCAATCGAACGGTCTCCCCATCGGCGATACGGATGGGAGCGGAGACCATCTCAACGGCGGCACGGGGCTTTTGGCGCGGTGGAGAAGCGGCGGTGCTTCTCGCGCCGCCGTCGTCTCCACGGGCGCTGGTAGCCGCGATGGCTGCCGCCACCAAAGCCAGACCGGCTGTCAGTCCATGCCGTCGCCGTCGCCCCAAGGTCCGCCGCAGCCGGTGTGCTCGACCGGTCACCCGAAGCGGAGCGAAGTGGGGAACCTGCCGTGTCCCAGGGACGGCTGAGACGGCAAGCACCGACATGGAATCCGCAGCCCTTCTTGGAGTGGGCTGTGGAGTGGGGTCTGGAGTCGAGTAAGGAGGCTCCGGAAGGAGGGGTGAGGAGGAGATCATGACTGCGTACCGCCCGTCGTTGAGGGAGCTGACCCGGTCACCCAGGACCATTCGCCCCTCACGATCCACCCTTCGTCACGATCCCGCCGTGGCCTGTGGACAGTCACCCGGTTGTGGAGAAGCCCCTCGCCCGCGAGGGTGAAGGCCCCATGCCAAACCCTGCCCGGCAACGGTCGGGGCCCTGGCCAGAGATACGCCAGGGCCCCTCAAAACACCGTAAAGCGCCCCGGTGACTCATGGGCGACGCAGCCGGGAGACCCCCGCTGGAGAGGGCTTCCGCTCCCAGTGAGACCCATGCCCCTCAACAGCTTCAGCTCCCGGCCCACCAGCTCCCGGCCCACCAGCTCCCGGCCCACCGGAGTCCGCTCCACCGGAATCTGACCCACGGGATTCCGCTCCACCGGAAGCGAACCTGCCCCTCACCGGGCTCAACATCAGCGGGACCACAGCGGTGGGACATCAGACTCAGACATCAGACATCAGACATGGGGCATGCGGCATGCGGCATGGGGCATCAGGGCAGCTCGAACCCCAGCTTCCACCCCGCGTGCGCATCCACGCACAGACAGCTCCGTTCGTCGTTCTCCGGAAGCGCCCCCACCGCGTCGAAGAGCACCTCACGCAAGTGCCCCACCTTCTCGCCGAACACCCGCATCACCTCCGTGTGGGAGACGCCTTCGCCCGTCTCCGTACCGGCGTCCAAGTCGGTGACGAGTGCCAGTGCGGTGTAACAGAGGGCGAGTTCCCGGGCGAGTACCGCTTCCGGATGCCCGGTCATACCCACCACGGACCAGCCCTCCGACGAGAACCATCGGGACTCGGCCCGGGTGGAGAATCGTGGGCCCTCTATGACCACCAGCGTTCCGCCGTCCACTGCCTCCCAGTCCCGCGCGCGGGCTGATTTCAGGGCAACAGCGCGTCCGGCTGGGCAGTAAGGGTCGGCGAAGGTGGTGTGCACCACATTCGGAACAGCTCCGTCCGGCCGTGGAACGCCATCGAAGTACGTCTCCACACGTGACTTCGTACGGTCCACCAGTTGGTCAGGCACGAGCAGTGTCCCGGGTCCGTACTCGGGCCGTAGTCCGCCCACCGCGCAGGGTGCCAGTACCTGTCGCACGCCCACCGAGCGAAGGGCCCACAGATTGGCGCGGTAGTTGATGCGGTGCGGTGGGAGGTGGTGTTCCCGGCCGTGCCGGGGGAGGAAGGCGACTCTTCGCCCTGCCACCTCGCCCAGGAAGAGGGAGTCGCTGGGGCTGCCGTAGGGGGTGTCCACCTGGATCTCGGTCACGTCCTCCAGGAAGGAGTAGAGGCCGGATCCGCCGATCACGCCGATCTCCGCGTTCGTGTTCGCCATGCCGGTCACACTATCGACGCTCCGGCGGCACCCGATACGCCGATGCGCGAAGGGCCCCGCTGAAAGTCAGCGGGGCCCTTCGCGTAAGACACAGACGGTCGCGAGACAGACAGGGAAGAAGAGGACAGGCAGTGGTCGCTTTCCACCGATGCCTGACTCTGACCTCTGGCTAAGCCGCGGATGTAGACGACCTCTGGCTAAGCCGCGGACGTAGATGAGGACGACGAAGACGAAGACGCCGACGAACTGGTCGACGACGATGAAGACGATGCGCCCGCCTTGGTCTCCGAGGCCTTCGAGTCCGATGACTTCGCATCGGACGTCTTCCCCGAACCCGAAGCCCCGCCGGCAGCTGGCGAGCTGCTCGACGACGAGCCACGGCTGTCATTGCGGTAGAAGCCGGAGCCCTTGAAGACGATGCCGACCGCCGAGAACACCTTCTTGAGGCGTCCATCACAGCTCGGGCACACGGTCAGGGCGTCATCGGTGAACTTCTGCACCGCCTCAAGGCCCTCGCCGCATTCGGTGCACTGGTACTGGTAGGTCGGCACTGGTCTTCCTCCTGGCACTCTCACTCAATGAGTGCTAAACGACGGTCCATAGTGACGTATTCCGTTGAATCAGTCCACCGTCACTCGCGCGCGGTGATCCTTCCCACTCGCCCCACGAGCGGCTATGAGTCCAGCGCCGGTGGCGCCGGCACTTGCCGGAGTCAGTCGCGACCCTAGGGCGAGAAGGGTGATCAGCGCGAGTGCGGTGCCCACCAGCGGCACTGCGAAGCCGGCAGCCGAGCCGTGGGCATCGGCCAGCTGACCGGCCGTGGTGACCGCCGCTGCCTGCCCGAGTGCCACCGCGCCGGTCAGCCAGGTGAACGCCTCGGTCCGTGCCGTAGCGGGTACCAGCGGTTCGACCAGGGTGTAGCCGCTGATCAGAGCGGGGGCGATGCACAGACCCACCAGCAGCCCTAGCACTGCGAGCAGGGCCGGTGAGTCCACTGCCCAGAGCGCTGAGGCGGCGAGCGTGAGACCGACATATCCGATCACCATCTGTCGCCGTGGGCCGCTCTTCCAAGCGACCGCACCGCAGACGATGCCCGCCAGCATGTTGCCCGCTGCGAAGATCCCGTACAGCACTCCATTGGCACCCGGATTGCCGATTTCCTCGGTGAACGCGGTCAGCGAGACCTGCATTCCGCCGAAGACCGAGCCGATGCCGAGGAAGGCCACCACCAGGACGCGTACGCCCGGAAGGGAGATGGCGGAGACTCTGCGCTGGCCGCCCAAGTCGCCGCTGAGATGTCCTACGGCCGGCTGCGTACGCTTCTGAGCTGCGAAGAACAGGCCGCCGACCAGCGTCAACGTTGCCTCGGCGATCAGCCCGGCGGCCGGGTGGACCCCGGTACACAGGGCGGTCGCGAGCACCGGGCCAACGACGAAGGTGAATTCGTCGGTCACTGACTCAAAGGCCGCTGCCGTCTTCATGAGCGGCGACCCGTCCAGTTTCGCGGCCCAGCGGGCACGCACCATGGGGCCGACCTGCGGTACGGAGGCACCCGCCGGCACCGCGGCGGCGAACAGCACCCACAGGGGGGCGTCGGCGAGGGCCAGTGCCGTGAGGACGGAAACGGACGCGGTGTGCACCAGAACGCCCGGCAGCAGTACCGCACGCTGTCCAAAACGGTCCGCGAGTTTGCCGCTCTGCGGTGCGAAGAGGGCCATCGAAACACCGGTGACGGCCGCGACCGCACCCGCGCTGCCGTAGGAGCCGGTGGTGTGTTGGACCAGCAGCACAATGCCGATGGTCAGCATGGCGAAGGGCTGTCGTGCCGCGAATCCAGGAAGCAGGAAGGTCCAGGCTCCGGGGGTGCGCAGCAGCTGTCCGTAGCCCGGCCGCTTGCTGGTGGTGACCGTGGATGCCACGGTCCGTGCCTTTCTGCCGCCTGGTGGGCGCTCCCATGGCGTTACGGGAGCGACCGAGAGCTGTCCTCTTTGCGCGCGGGGCTGCGGTAGATACCGGGTCCCCACTGCGAACTGCGGAGGGCTTCTCGGCCGCCATACGGTCGCGCCAGCTCTGCGTCAGGCAGAGGTGGTCGATCAGATGTGCACTCATCGTACAGGGGCGGTGGAAGATGTCGATTTCTTGTTGGTGTCGACGAGCGGGGCTGTGAGCAGCGAGAACCCCCACGGGGAGCCGCAGGGCCCGCAGCCACGGGGAGCGGCCAGAACGCCCCAGGACCAGAACGCCCCAGGACCAGACGGCTAGGACCAAGACCAGGTGAACCAGGACCAGGGGAGCGCGACCTCGGGGACCGGCCCAGAGGTCGCAGGCCCCGCACCTGATGACCTCTGACCGGCTGCTGACCGACTGCCAAGGCCTCAGCCCGAACGCGCGGTCCCCGAACCCCGTGCCGCCCAAGATCCGTAAGCCCGTAGGTCCGTAAGCCCGCGGTCCTGAGTGGCAGTGCAGGACGGCGTCTGGCCAGCCCAGCCGGGCCTGAAGCCGGGCCCGGTTCTGGGCTGTCGCCAAAGCCCCAGCGCACCGCTACCCCGTCCCCAGCCACCCCGCCAGCTTGCCGCCCTGCCCCACCGCCCGTAGACGTCGTTCCGTCGCGTCTCGCACCGGGTCCGTCGCCACCACGAGCAGCTCGTCCCCGCGCCGCAGCACGGTCGTCGGCATCGGTACGAAGCTCTCGTCCTCACGGACGACCAGAGTGACCGCCGCCCCGGCCGGAAGCCGCAGTTCCGCGACCTCGACACCATGCATCCGAGACTCGTCCGGAATCGCCACCGAGAGCAGATGCCCACGCAGCCGCTCCAGCGGCGCCGATTCGACACCCAGGTCGGAAGGCGCGCCAGGGCCGATCCGCAGCGCCCTGGCGAGCCAGGGCAGCGTCGGTCCCTGGACCAGCGTGTAGACGACGACCAGCACAAAGACGATGTTGAAGATCCGGGTGGAGCCGGCCACTCCGCTCACCATGGGGATGGTGGCGAGAATGATGGGCACCGCGCCACGCAGCCCGGCCCAGGACAGCAGGATCTGTTCACGACGTGGCAAGCGGAACGGCAGCAGGCTGAAGAAGACGGAGAGCGGGCGCGCCACCACCGTCAGCACCAGCCCCACGGTCACCGCGGGCCAGAAGTCATCGACCAGTTCATGCGGGGTCACCAGCAGACCGAGCAGGACGAACATCCCGATCTGTGCCAGCCAGCCAAGCCCTTCCGCGAAGCCTCGGTTGGCCGGGGCGTGCGGAAGCTTGGAGTTGCCGAGGACCATCGCGGCCAGATAGACGGCGAGGAACCCGCTGCCGTGCGCCATGGCTCCCGCCGCGTAGGCGACCACCGCGATCGCCATCACGGCGATCGGATAGAGGCCCGAGGCCGGCAGTGCCACATGCCGGAGCGCGAAGGCACCGAGGAAGCCGGCCGCGAGGCCGATGCTCGCGCCGATCGCCAACTCCAGGGCGATCGTGCCGACCAGTACGTACCAGTCATCCACCGGGCCCGCGGCGGAGAAGGCCACCACCAAGATCACCACAGGGGCGTCATTGAAGCCCGATTCGGCCTCCAGCACACCGGTGATCCGCGATGGCAGGGGCACTTTGCGCAGTACGGAGAAGACCGCGGCCGCATCCGTCGATGACACCACCGCGCCGATGATCAGAGCCTGGCGCCAGTCCAGACCGACCAGATAGTGCGCGGCCGTGGCCGTGATGCCCACGCTCACCGCGACACCGACGGTCGACAGCGCGACCGCTATGGGCAGCGCGGGTCTGACCTCCTGCCACTTGGTCCCCAGACCACCTTCGGCGAGGATGACCACAAGCGCCGCATAGCCGATGACCTGCGTGAGTTCGGCGTTGTTGAACTTGACGTCAAAGAAGCCGTCCTGCCCTATGGCGATGCCGATCCCGAGATACAGCAGCAGGCTTGGGAGTCCGCTGCGTGACGAGATCCGCACTGCCGCTACGGCGATGAGCAGCACGAGCGAGCAGACGAGCAGGAGTTCATTGAGATCGTGGACAGTCAGTGGCCGATCCTTCCCCTCGCGCCTCTACATGCCGGATCGTTACTCCGGGCGGCGACACTTCGTTACCTTACCTAATCTTTAACGTTTCCTTGACGCGTGGATCATCGCGGCCAACAACGCTGTAGCCACGGCAAACACCCAGTCAGGGGGTCTACATTTCGGATACCGCGTCAGGGGCGCCGCGGTGCTGCGCCTATGGTTGCTCCCAGCACCCCTGGACCAGCCTGCGCCTCGAAGGACAGCGATGCCCGCCAACACAACCGCCTCTTCCCCCAAGAAGAAGAAGGGGCGACGCGCCCGCCTGCTCGTGATCCTCTTGGTGCTGGCGTTGCTGGGCGGGATCGGGTATGGCGGGTATTGGGGTGTGAGCGCGGTTCGCGCTTCCTTCCCCCAGACGACCGGCACGATCGAGATCCCGGGCCTGCTCGGCCAGGTCGAGGTCAAGCGAGACGACTACGGCATTCCGCAGATCTACGCGGACAGTGATGAGGACCTCTACCGCGCCCAGGGCTTTGTCCATGCCCAGGACCGCTTCTGGGAGATGGACGTACGCCGTCATATGACGGCGGGACGTCTCTCCGAGATGTTCGGGTCCGGGCAGGTGGAAACGGATTCCTTCCTGCGCACGCTGGGCTGGCGCAAGGTGGCGCAACAGGAGTTCGACACCAAGCTCTCGGCCAAGACAAAGAAGTTCCTCCAGTCGTACGCGGACGGTGTGAACGCCTATCTCCAGGGCAAGGCGGGCAAGGAACTCTCCTTTGAGTACGCGGCGCTCGCCCTCACCAATGACTACAAGCCGGAGCCCTGGACTCCGGTGGACTCCGTCGCCTGGCTCAAGGCCATGGCATGGGACCTGCGCGGCAATATGCAGGAGGAGATCGACCGTTCGCTGCTGACGAGCCGGCTGGACAAGAAGCAGATCAAGGATCTGTATCCGCCATATCGCATCGAGAACAAGCCGATCATGGAGACCGGTGGGATCGATCCGGTCACCGAGAAGTTCGACCCGAAGGCAAAGCCGTCGGGCGAGCTCGGCGGCCAGAGCGAGAACGGCAACAGCAACAGCAACAGCAACGGAAACAGCAACGGCAACAGCAACAGCAACGGCTCTGGAGACGGCAACAGCTCCGGAGACGGGACGGGTGACAGCGGCAGCACTCCAGACGGCAGCACCGAGGGTTCGGGCAGCACTGGAGGTTCGGGCGGTTCCGAGGGGCCAGGCAGCACCGACGGTTCGGGCAATGCCGAGGGCACGCTCAGCCAGGACACCGGAGGCACTCCGGCCGAGGGCGAGGACGGTGCCCCCGCCGATGCCGAAGGGGCGACCAACGGTCTGTCCTCCCAGCTCTCCGCGCTCTCGGAGACCCTTGACGCGATCCCCGCCCTGCTCGGTCCCAGCGGCAGTGGCATCGGCTCCAACTCCTGGGTCGTCTCCGGTACGCACACGACGACGGGCAAGCCCCTGCTGGCCAACGACCCGCACCTCGCACCCCAGCTACCCTCGCTCTGGTACCAGATGGGTCTGCACTGCCGTAAGGTCTCGGCCTCCTGCAGCTCCCAGACCTCCGGCTACACGTTCTCCGGAATGCCGGGTGTGATCATCGGGCACAACAAGGACATCGCCTGGGGCTTCACCAACCTCGGCGCCGATGTCACCGACCTGTATCTGGAGAAGCTGACCGGGAGCACCTACCAGGTCGGTGGCGAGCAGAAGGACCTGGTCACCCGCAAGGAAGTGATCAAGGTCGCCGGTGGCGAGAGCAAGACCATCACCGTCCGTGAGACCGGTAACGGTCCACTGGTGTCCGACCGCAGCACCGAGTTGGAGAAGGTCGGCCAGAAGGCCCCGGTCGCCAACAACGCCCCGGACCGCGCCACCGGATACGGGGTGGCGCTGCGGTGGACCGCGCTGGACCCGGGTAAGTCGATGGACGCGGTCTTCGAGCTGAACCGGGCGACCGACTTCAGGAGCTTCCGCGACGCCGCCAAGAAGTTCGAAGTGCCCTCGCAGAACATGATCTACGCGGACAGCAAGGGCAACATCGGCTACCAGGCCCCGGGGAAGATCCCGGTCCGCGGCAAGGGCGACGGCTCGGTCCCCGCGCCCGGTTGGGACCCCGACTACAAGTGGAAGAAGGACTTCGTCCCCTTCGACGAGATGCCGTACGAGGAGAACCCCGAGCGCGGCTACATCGTCACCGCCAACCAGGCGGTCATCGATCCGAAGAAGTACCCGCATCTGCTGACCAAGGACTACGGCCACGGTGCCCGGAGCCAGCGGATCAACGATCTGATCGAGTCGAAGATCCAGGACAACGGCAAGATCTCGACCGAAGACATGCGCACCATGCAGATGGACAACACCAGTGAGATCGCCGAGATCCTCAAGCCCCTGCTGCTGAAGATCGACATTTCCGATCCCTATGTGCGTGAGGCGCAGAAGCTGCTGGAGACCTGGAACAACAACCAGGAGCCGGACTCCGCCGCCGCCGCCTACTTCAACGCGGTGTGGCGCCATATCCTCAAGCTCGCCTTCGGCAACAAACTGCCCAAGGAGATGCGGGTCGAGGGCGACTGCCTCAGCGTCCGTCCGGCGGACAGCACCGTCCCGCTGGACGAGTTGGAGCGGGTCATCGAGTGCGGCCAGCGCGATGCCGACTCGGCGCAGCCGGACGGTGGCGACCGTTGGATCGAGATAGTGCGCAAACTCGTCAAGGACGAGAAGAACGACTGGTGGCGCTCGCCCGCGAGCCGTAACGACAAGGCCACGGACACCCGTGACGAGCTGTTCGCCCGTGCGATGGAGGACGCCCGCTGGGAGCTCACCGCCGAGTTGGGCAAGGACATCTCCAGCTGGAGCTGGGGCCGGCTGCACCAGCTGACGCTGAAGAACCAGACCTTGGGTACGGAGGGCCCCGGCTTCCTCCAGTACCTGCTCAACCGCGGCCCGTGGAACCTGGGCGGTGGTGAGGCGACCGTCAACGCCACCGGCTGGAACGCGGCGGCGGGCTATGAGGTCGTCTGGGTGCCGTCGATGCGGATGGTCGTCAACGTCGGCGACTGGGACAAGTCCCGCTGGATCAATCTCTCCGGCGCTTCCGGTCACGCCTACAGCGCGCACTACACCGATCAGACCGACAAGTGGGCCAACGGCGAACTGCTCGACTGGTCCTTCAACGCGGACGCGGTGGAGAAGAACACCGTCGACACCCTCACCCTCACCCCCAAGGCCGGTCCCTGACCGATTCCTCGAAGCGCCGTACTCCGGTCGGCGTGACGGCGGCGTCCACGCGGTGGTCGTGCGGTTCCGTGGGAACCTGCCCGACCACCTCGTGCGTGTAGAGCAACACCACCAACGCAGGGCGGGCACCGGCCGCACCGAGTCGAGCGAGCACCCGGTCGTACGAGCCGCCCCCGCGGCCCAGTCGCATACCGTGTGCGTCTACCGCCAGCCCGGGAAGGAGTACGGCATCGGCCTCCAGTACGGCGTCTGCGCCGAGCCCGGGTCCGGCGGGTTCCAGCAGTCCGCGCCCGGCGCGCACCAGCGCATCGGCGCCTTCGTACTCCCCCCACTCCAGATCGTTGTCGGCCATCAGGACCGGCAGCAGAACGCGTACGTTCCGCTCGCGCAGCGAGTCGAGCAGAACCCGGGTGCCTGGTTCCCGCCCGATGGAGACATAGGCGGCGACCGTGGCCGCCCCGGCCAGCTCGGGCAGTCGCAGCGCCTGCCGGGCCAGCGGCTCCGCCGCGGCCCGGACGTCGTCAGGGGACAGCGCGGCACGGGCCGCGAGGAGTTCGCCCCGCAGCGCCTTCTTCGTCGTCGCCTTGGTAGCCGTCGGCCAGGTGACAGCCGTCGACTGCGGATCGATCTCCGCCTTCTTATCGTTCTCGGACATTCCGCTACCCATCAGACCCCCGCAAACTCGCCTTTCGGCCCTTTATCGTATGGAAGTTAAGCAAAGCCTTATCTTGTGCCCAGACTCACCAGATAGTGTGCCAAACATGACTCAGTCGAACCCCAGGATCAGCAAGGCGGTCATCCCAGCCGCCGGTCTCGGCACGCGCTTTCTTCCCGCAACCAAGGCCACTCCCAAAGAGATGCTGCCTGTGGTCGACAAGCCCGCGATTCAGTACGTCGTCGAAGAAGCGGTCGCAGCCGGACTCTCCGACGTACTCATGGTCACCGGCCGAAACAAGCGTCCCCTGGAGGACCACTTCGACCGCAACTACGAACTGGAGGAGGCGCTCACCCGCAAGGGTGACGAGAACCGCCTCAAGAAGGTTCAGGAGTCCAGCGACCTCGCCACCATGCACTATGTGCGCCAGGGTGACCCGCGCGGCCTTGGGCACGCGGTCCTCTGCGCCGCTCCGCACGTCGGTGACCAGCCGTTCGCCGTTCTCCTCGGCGATGACCTGATCGACCCCCGCGACCCCCTGCTCTCCCGCATGGTCGAGATTCAGGAGCGCGAGGGAGGCAGCGTCATCGCCCTGATGGAGGTCGACCCGGAGCAGATCCACCTCTACGGCTGCGCCGGCGTGGAAGCCACCGCCGAGCCGGACGTCGTCAGGGTGACCGAACTGGTCGAGAAGCCCGAACCGTCCGAGGCCCCCAGCAGCTTGGCCATCATCGGGCGCTACGTTCTCACCCCCGCCATCTTCGCCATACTCCGTGAGACCCAGCCAGGTCGCAGCAACGAGATCCAGCTCACCGACGCGCTGGAAAAGCTGGCCGCGGACGAGACGGTCGGAGGGCCGGTGCACGGTGTCATCTTCACCGGAAGGCGTTACGACACCGGGGACCGCGGCGACTATCTGCGAGCGATTGTCAGACTCGCATGCGAACGTGAAGACCTGGGACCCGAGTTCCGGAGTTGGTTGCGCAGCTATGTGACCGAGGAGATGTAACAACAGTGAGCAGCACGATCTGGTCGGTGGACGACCACCTGGAGGACGTCCTCGCGGCGATCCGCCCGCTCGAACCGATCGAGCTGCATCTGTTGGAGGCTCAGGGATGCGTCCTCGTGGAGGACATCACCGTCCCCGTGGCGCTGCCCCCCTTCGACAACAGCTCGATGGACGGCTATGCGGTGCGCACGGCCGATGTCGAGCAGGCCACCGAGGAGTTTCCCGCCGTTCTCACCGTCATCGGCGATGTGGCGGCCGGCGGCGGAGCGCTTCTGGAGGTGGGCCCCGGTCAAGCCGCTCGGATCATGACCGGGGCGCCCCTGCCAGCCGGCGCCGAGGCGGTGATCCCGGTGGAGTGGACCGACGGCGGCACCGGCCAGGGGGCGGCCACCACCATGCTTCCGGCCGGCAGCTCACCCGAAGGGGCCGGCGGCGAGGTGCGCATCCACCGGTCGGTCACCGCCGGAGCCCACATCCGTATCCGCGGCAGCGATGTCCGGGCCGGTGATCTCGCCCTCGCCCGGGGCACGGTCCTGGGCCCCCCGCAGATCGGGCTGTTGGCCGCGATCGGCCGTGGCACCGTACGGGTGCGGCCGCGACCGCGGGTGGTGGTGCTCTCCACCGGGAGCGAGTTGGTGCAGCCGGGAGAGAGCCTGAGCGAGGGTCAGATCTACGACTCCAACAGCTACTCGCTGGCTGCCGCCGCCCGGGACGCGGGCGCGCTCTCCTACCGCGTCGGCGCGGTCACCGACGACGCCGACGAGTTGCGCTCCACCATCGAGGACCAACTGATCCGCGCGGATCTGCTGGTCACCACGGGCGGTGTCAGCGTCGGCGCGTATGACGTGGTCAAGGAGGCCCTCGCCTCCGTAGGCGATGCCGACGAGCCGGGCAGCGGCATCGACTTCCGTACGCTCGCGATGCAGCCGGGCAAGCCGCAGGGGTTCGGCACCATCGGCCCCGAGCACACCCCGCTGCTTGCGCTTCCGGGCAACCCCGTCTCGTCCTATGTCTCTTTCGAGCTGTTCGTACGGCCCGCGATCCGTGCCTTGATGGGCCTCGAAGACCTCCATCGGCCACGGGTGCGCGCCACCCTCCGGGCCGAGAGGGCGCTGAGCTCCCCGTCCGGTCGCCGGCAGTTCCTCCGCGGTGCGTACGACCCGGTCGAGGGCGCCGTCACCCCGGTGGGCGGTTCCGGCTCCCATCTGGTCGCCGCCCTCGCCCACGCCGACTGCCTGATCGTGCTGGCAGAGGCCCAGACCACGGCCGAGCCCGGCACGGAGGTGGAGGTGGTCCTGCTCAGCTGACTCTCGCCTTGGGGGAGTACCGTGTCTGCGCACATGGGCCTGAGCGGCCCCTTCTGGCCCCGATGACCCCGACCGGGAGCGACAGCACCGACATGAGTAGCCAAGGCAGGCTCACACACATCGACGAGGCGGGTGCGGCCCGGATGGTCGATGTCTCCGCGAAGGAGATCACCGCGCGTACCGCACGCGCGAGCGGCAGGGTGCTGGTGTCGCCACGCGTCGTGGAGTTGCTGCGGGGCGAAGGTGTTCCCAAGGGCGATGCGCTGGCCACCGCCCGTATCGCCGGCATCATGGGCGCCAAACGCACCCCCGATCTGATTCCGCTCTGTCATCCGCTGGCCGTATCCGGAGTCAAGGTCGAACTCTCGGTCGCCGATGACGCCGTGGAGATCACCGCCACCGTCAGGACCACCGACCGCACGGGCGTCGAGATGGAGGCGCTGACCGCCGTCTCGGTGGCCGCCCTCACCGTCGTGGACATGGTGAAGGCCGTCGACAAGGCGGCCGTGATCACCGATGTGCGGGTGGAGGAGAAGACGGGCGGCAAGTCCGGAGACTGGAGCAGGACATGAGCCGCCCGCCGCGCGCCGGCGAGGTACACAGCCACAGCCACGGCCCGGCCGCCACCCCCACACCCGGCAGCGCGCCTGACACCTCCCGCCGAGCGCTGGTGATCACCGCCTCCAACCGGGCCGCCGAAGGCGTCTACGAGGACACCACGGGCCCGATCCTCGCCCAAGGACTCACCGCGCTCGGCTTCACCGTGGACGGACCCCGGATCGTGCCCGACGGAGACCCTGTCGGGCGGGCCCTGCGCTCCGGGGTGGCGCAGGGATACGACGTCATCCTCACCACCGGGGGCACCGGCATCTCACCCACCGACCGCACCCCCGAGGCCACCCGCACCGTCCTCGACTACGAGATCCCCGGAATCCCCGAGGCCATCCGCGCCCACGGCCTGGCCAAAGTGCCCACCGCGGCCCTCTCCCGAGGCCTCGCCGGAGTCGCGGGCCGCACCCTGGTCGTCAATCTCCCCGGCTCGACCGGTGGCGTACGCGATGGCCTGGCCGTACTGGAGCGGCTGCTGTCGCACGCCGTGGACCAGATCCACGGCGGCGACCACCCCAGAGCCGCCGGGAGCCCGAGCTGAACGCGTCCTGGCCGGTGGTACTGGCGTCCGGCGATGTGGTCCTGCGTCCGATAAAACTGCGCGACCAGCGCAGCTGGCGCGAGGTGAACCGCCGCAACCGCGACTGGCTGCGCCCATGGGAGGCGACCATCCCGCCCCCCGTCCCCGGCGCTCCGACCGCCCAACGCCCCACCTACCGCCAGATGGTCCGCCATCTGCGCGCCGAGGCGAACGCGGGCCGCATGCTGCCCTTCGTCATCGAGTACCGGGGACGACTGGTAGGCCAGTTGACCGTCGCCGGGATCACCTGGGGCTCGATGTGCTCCGGCCATGTGGGCTACTGGGTGGATCGCGATGTGGCGGGCCGCGGGGTGATGCCGACCGCGGTCGCGCTCGCCGTCGACCACTGCTTCCGCGGTATCGGACTGCACCGGATGGAAGTCTGCATCCGCCCCGAGAACGGCCCGAGCCGCCGCGTCGTGGAGAAACTCGGATTCCGTGAAGAGGGACTGCGCCCCCGCTATCTCCATATCGACGGGGCATGGCGAGATCATTTGGTCTTCGCACTCACCGCCGAGGAGATCCCCGACGGGTTGCTGCGCCGGTGGCAGCGGGCGAGACCAGGAACACCCCGATAAATAGAATGTATATTCGATTAGTTTCCGGAGTGACCATGTTGTGATCTGAACATTCGCAAAAAAGTCCGTGATATCAGCGGGATCGGGCGACACACCGGGCCAATTGGCGGATGCCCTTGCAAGAATCCCTCTACGGTGTGACCGTGAGCAGCAGCGGCCTCATCTACGCAGTCATCGTCGGGGCCTGGGCCGCCTACCTGGTGCCGATGTGGCTCCGCAGGCAGGACGAGTTGAACGAAGCTCGTCCGACGGAACGCTTCTCCACCGCCATCCGGCTGCTGTCCGGACGCGGTGCGATGGAGCGCCGGTACGCCAAGGAGCTACGGGAGCGCACCGAGGCGCCGCCCGATTCCGACGTCGACCCGGATGCAGCCACGGACCCTTTGAGTTCCGTGGACGTCCGGGCTTTTGCCGCGCCCCGCACGGAGGTCAGGGTTCCCACCCCGGCAGCCACCGCCACCCCGGCCCCGGCCCAGCCCCGCCGCCCGCGCCCCAACCGCGCGGCCACCGAGCGCGCCCGCCGCAGCAAGGTTCTGGCCCGTCGGCGGCGCACCACGGTGATGCTCTTCATCGGCTTCACCGTGGGGGCGGTCGTCGCCGCGGTAGGCGGACTCGGCCTGCTCTGGGCTCCGGCTCTGCCGGCGGTGCTGCTGAGTGTGTACATCATGTATCTGCGCGCTCAGGAGCGACGGCGTTTCATGGTGGTGATGGACCGCCGCCAGGCCGAAGTGGCGGCGCAGCGGCTGCGGGAGAACCGCCCCCGCCGTCAGCAACCCTCACCGCCCCCACCTCGCCAGGACGAGCAACCCGCCCCTCGCCCCGAGCCCGCACCGGTCTCCCCCCAGGAGGCCGGTCGTCGTGCGCTGGTGGAGCAGACGGACCATGCGGAATGGGTCGACCAGCAGCGCGATCGCGGCCCGGCGACGGGCGACAGCTGGGACCCGGTCCCGGTTCCCCTGCCGACCTATGTGACGGCACCCGTGGCCCCGCGGGCAACCTCCGGAGTCGACCTGAGCGACCCGGAGACCTGGAGCTCGGCCCGCTCCTCCACCGCCGACCCAACCCCTGCTCCGGACGACCCCGCAGCCCGCACCACCCCCGCCCCCCGCCGCACCACCCGCGACCGCGGCCGCACCCCCCTCTTCGACCAGTACGCGGACGACGACCGCCCCCGCGCGGCCAATGAGTGACCCGGACCGGCCGTCGTGACCAGCGCGGGAACGGATTTCCAAGCACGCTGATCGGGATGCTAGAGTTTCCTTCGTTGCAAGGGCCTGTGGCGCAGTCTGGTAGCGCACCTCGTTCGCATCGAGGGGGTCTGGGGTTCAAATCCCCACAGGTCCACCGCAGCTCAGAGCCCCTGTCGGAGAGATCCGGCAGGGGCTCTTCGGCGTTGTACAGCAGCGAAGTGCAGCAGCTGCTTCTGGTCTTGTGCGAGCCGTCGGACCGGTTCGGGTGTTGGTGGTCACAGCCCCCGAACCGGCCCGCCCTACGGGGGCTGTGTCATCGGTGCAGGGTCGTCACCCTCAGGGTCGGGTCGCTGGCGATCTCGGCTGCGGTGAAGCGTTCGGTGACCCACCGCTTGCGGGTGAAGAGGCGGGTCTGGTCCGAGTAGTGGGGTGAGGCCGGGTTGGCTGACTGGCCGTAGGTGAGGAGGGTGTGGGCGCGGGGGCCGCTGGGGGTCAGTTCGACGGCCATCAGGAAGCTGGTGCCGAAGGCACCGGCGGGCGGGGTGCCGGATCCCGAGCCGGGGCCTGCGTCCACGATGTTGAAGCACCCCCTGCGACCGGTGCAGCCGGGCAGCGGTATGCCGGCCCACTTCTGTACGGCGCCGAGCCTGGTGTCGGCCGGGAGGCCGCGAGCGGCGAAGTCCTGGACGGTGTCGGCCAGGGCGCGCTGGACGCGGGCGTCGTCGCCCTTGATGCCGCGCGGGGTGGTGAGGGGCTCGGCCGGGTCGTAGGGGACACGGTGCCAGGTGTCTGGCCCGCCGCTCCTGAGGAGCCGGTCGAGGAAGGCGGCCCAGAGCGCGGCGCCCCGGCTGCCGGTGTCGGCGCGGGTGTCCCAACGGGCGAGGATCGTGCAGGCCTGCCGTACGTCGACCTCCTTGCCGTCCGTGGTGGTCATGCGCGGGTGGGCGCGGCACATGCCGACCACGTCGTCGCGGCCCGTCTCGGCCGACAGGACGCGGTTGCCGAGCATCGACGCGCGCAGGGTGGCCCCGGTGAAGCCCGGGGCGCCGAGTCCGTCCGTGCCGTCCGCGCGCTGGTCGATCATGCGGAGTCCGAGTTGGGCGCGCTGGCCGAGGCGGGGATCACTGTCATAGGTGCCGGGGAAGCCGGTGAGCGGGGCCTCGGGGTTGGTGTAGTGGGGTCCGTTGTTGGAGTTGGCGACGTAGTCCTCGCGGCTCAGCTTCGGCTGGTTCGACGGGCCGTAGACGCCCGGCACGAGCGCGTCGGAGTCACTGCCCCAGACACAGGCCGACGTCGAACCGTCGAGGGCGGCGGACCTCTCCTCGCCGTCCGGGCTGGCGCAACGCCTCAGCTGTTCGTCGGTGAGGTGTGGGACCACCGAGGAATCGGTGAAGTAGGTGCCGCCGCTGGTGTCGGCCGCGAGGGTGTAGGTCCAGGGAATGCCCTGGTAGGTGTCCTGGGCAGCGCGTAGTTGGCTCAGGTTCTGGGCCTTGCCCATGGCCAGCCAGGTGTTCATGGAACGCAGGTTGTCGGCGTTGGCGTCGCGGATGGTGTAGGCGGTCTTGGCGGTCCAGTTGGAGGACAGGACGGGCCCGAAGCGTGAGGTGTACAGGGTCCGGTTGACACTCGACAGCTTGCCGTGGCTGTCGCGGACGGTGACCGGGACGGTTTGGCGTCTCATCTGCTCGGCCTTGCCGTCGAAGACGTAGCTGGTGGGGTCGCCGGGCACCAGCTTCAAGGCGTAGAGGGAGGCGTGTTGGGCGTCGCTCGCGGTGTGGGTCCAGGCGAGGTTCCGATTGTGGCCGATCTGGATCAGGGGGGTGCCGTACAGGCCCGCGCCGGACACGTTCAGGGTGCCGGGGATCGTCAACTGCACCTGGTAGAACCGCAGGTTGCCGCGGGTCCAGGGAAGGTGTGGGTTGGCGAGGACCATCGCGTTGCCGGAGCGGGTGGCATCCCGGCCGAGTGCCCAGCCGTTGCTGCCGACGCCGGCCGCTTTGGGTCCCGGCCTGCTGGGAGCGACGGACGCTGCGGCGGTGGCCTTGGTGGCCGTGGTGCTCTTGCCGTTTGAGGTCCCGGAGGTCATCGGGTCGTCGACGCCTGGCGTCGGAGGCTTCGCGTTGCCGATGTCCGGCGCCAGCGGCGTCACCCCCGTCACCCCGTTGACGTCGTACACGACGCTCCACAGGTCGAGCGGGGTGATCGGCCGAGCCCAGGGCTTGCCCTTGCAGCGAGGGTCCGGCAGCTTGCCGACGCCCGTGTCCCGCAGATAGCGGTTGTATCCGGCGGCGTACCCCTCGACCATCCGGCGCAGCTCCGCCGTCGGGCCGAGCGGTGCCTTCCGGTTGAGCAGCTGTTGTACGGTGCCCGCGCGCAGTTGCCCTTTGTAGTACGTGTCGCTCGCGAGGTTGGAGCCCTTGCCTTGCTCTCCGTCAGGCCCGAAGAACCGAGATCGCTCACCGCGTAAGGTCACCACCTGGTCGGCGAGTCCGCACGCGTTGTCCTGCGCGAACGCGTAGCCGTAGCCGTATCCGAGCCCGTCGAAGTCCCGGGCCAGGATGTGCGGGATGCCGTACTCGGTCCGGCTGATCCGTGCCGTGTGCCCGCCCTCGGCTACCGTTTCGCGGTCCGGTCCCGTCGCGGCGGACGAGGGTGCGGGCAGCAGGGCCACGGTGGCCGAGGTGAGACAGAGAGCGGCTGCGACAGTTGTTAAACGGCTTGTCAAGGACGATCTATGACGCGTGGTCAATGGTGTGGGTTCACGCATGGCTGCCACCCTTCAGGCTGAGCCGAAGGGCGGCATCGAGCCTCAGGCGTATTTCCGCGAGATGCGTCACTCTGCGGGTGTACACCTGTGGGGGCCATTGGCTGTCCGGCTCGCTGTCCGTTGCGCTCTGGACACCGGAGACCTCATGCGACAGCTGCCTTCCACGCAGAAACACTTGATGGACGTGCCCTTACGGCTGTGGGCCCGCTCCGTGTTGTCAGTCAGCGCTGGCGGTGGGTGTCTGGCCGCGCTGGGCCTGCCGCAACCGTGCGGCCTGCATACGTGCCAGGGACAGCAAGGCCTCTGAATTGGCCTGCCCTTCGTGCGCGTAGGCCATCGCGACCACCACGGTGTCGACCCGCATCACCATCGCGACGAGCGGATGCCCGCTGGACCGGTGGAGCCCGGTTCGCGCGATGCTCTCATCGCCGACCTTGGGCATGGAGATCTCTCGGTCCCGCGCATCGGCGTACGAAATTTTGCGTCGCTCATATCCGGTCTGCGCGGTCCCGGTGTCCTCATATGCCACGGCCTCGATATGCACACTGCCCGTGCTCTCGGGGTTGTCGTACTGAACCCGTGTATGGCTCTTCTGGCCCACGCAGGCGCCCTGGGGCTTGCGACACGGCGCATCCTCACCGGTGTCGCCGCCTTGAAGCCGTGTCGCACCCACCTTCCAGCCGGTGGGCATGGACTGGAGATCGGGCAGTGCCCCCTGGAGCCGGGAGTAGTCGAGGGCCGTCACCAGGGGAGGGGCCGACGAAGTGCTGGGGGACTTGTTCTCCGAGGAACCCGTGCCACCTGTGTCCGCACCGCCGCATCCGGCGACCAGCAGGGTCACAGCGGCTGCTACCGAGAGCCATCTACCCCTGGCCAACCGCTTCCGGTGTATCAGATCCCCCTCGGTGCTCAACTGGACCGCAGTGTAGATATGGACTGCATGGCGAGGGAACGATCATCAGTAGACAGTCAGGCGTGATCTTGGGGCGCCCCGGGATCCCACTGGAGGCACTCACCCGCCTGCGTCCACGGTGGCCCGCGCTCCCATCTCACAGGGATAGCTGCGGCGGTGGCCTCTGCCGGGGTGCGGATCAGGAAACGCTGCGGTCATGAATGCTCCCGCTGCATATGGTTGTTGATCGTGTCGATCAGCTCGGTAAGGCCGTCATGGGTGGCCCAGGAAAGACGCTCTTTGAGGCACTGCCCGCCGGGAAAGAGAACGAGGGCACGTTGCGCTTCGGTGGCGAGGGCTGCGGACCGCTCATGGCAGAACGGGTGCTCTGCGGTCGCGAACCTCTCCACCAGGCCGGCGAAGGGAAGGTCCCCTTCGTCTGCCAGGACTACATCGAAACCGAACAAGTGGGGGAAGGTTTGGAGGAATTCCCACCCACTCAGTGGAAGTTCCCTGTACTCGGGCACGCCCTGTCGATCAGCGATACGCAGCAATTCCGCAAGTGTGCGTAGGTAGTCTGCGGGGTCCATATCACCAGCAGCCCGCGCTGCTTTCTCTTTGAACTCTGGCGGGAATGAATCCAGCCCGCCCTGTTGTGCGACTGAATCGGATGCGTAGTCCAAAACTCCGGACGAGGCATAGACGGAGCAGTTCCAGTTCGCGACCCAGTTGCCGCGGACCAAGCGGATATAGCGTTGCAGTTCGTCGTCCAGGGAGAGCTTCCCGCCTGATTCCTGGGCTGCAATGGCGAGATCAAGAACCCTCAGTACGGGGCCGTCCGAGAATAGCGAAGTGGGAAATAGCTGCATCGATCTGACCTTTCTTATGGACCTCTGTGTGGCATAGCCGTAAGTACGATGAAGGGCGGCTCCAAGCCCTGCTTGTAGATGAGGCGTACCTGGACCCAGCTGCTTGCTGGGTGAAGCGCTGCGCTGAGGCGAGATCAATGAAGGATGAGGCGGCAGGTGCGCTCGATTGATCTCGCAGTCGCATCCTCATTTGGTCATCGGTCAGACCGACGTGCTTGTCGATGGGGTGGCTGCCGAAAAGGCCTTCCTGGTTCGCCAGGTCCATCGGATAGTAGATGTTGTCTGGGTCTTCGTTCGGGACGGTGAAACGATGTTCCGGCTTGAACTCGTTTAGCGAACGAGCTCCAAATGCTTGTGCTCGGGCCTCCTCGGCCTGATAGGTGGGCGCGCTTCGATAGGCTTCCTCAAGAGCCGGCAACAATTGGTTTAGGCGTCCTACAAGGCCGAGTAGCTTCCCCTCGTATGCAGACACCGCACGGTTGATCGCTCCTGTGTCGATCTCAAGGGTGATGCCGATGCCCAGGCCGCGCCCCATGCTCAGAATTCCCTTGCCTATCTTCTTCACATCGCTCATATCGAGACCGTCTTTGACACGAGGCAACGCGTCCCAGACCGCCTTGCGGTAGATGCGGGCCACCTCCTCGCGCATCTCCGAAGCCGCTTCGGCATAGGCCCGCATGATCTGGCTTACTTCCTGAGTCGTGTCCCACAGCACGGACATGACCGGGTGACTTCCGGTGCCTTGTCCCCCGGCGCTGTCGTGCTTCCACTCGTAGCCCGCCGTCGACGTTCCCCATGCCGTGGTGCCCCACAGGGAACTCGTGAACTGTCGCATCGCCGACTGCCATTCACCGTTGTCGGGATCGGATATGGATGCGATCGCACCGGTCAGCGCGCTATCGATTTGCGACACGGCGAAGCCCGGCTTCAGCCAGGCCAGGGCTATTTTGTCGAGTTCCAAATGGTTGGGCAGTGGCAGAATCTCGCCTGCCCTGCCCCATCTGTACACGGTGCCCAGCAGGTCACGAATGATGTCCATCGCCCAGTCGGGGACGCCCTCCAGGAGCCATGAGATGAGCCCTGAACTGTAGTCGTCCAGGTCGCCCCATTGGGGATCTGGAATCCGCTGATAGTTCGGGGGTGAGTCGATGACCTTGGGGACGGGGAACTGGACGGGCCTGGCTGTGCCGGAGGGGTGGCTGGCGGCCTCTGCCTTGGAGTAGTTGTTGGCAGTGGTGACGAACCCTACGGCGACACCGCCGACGCTCGTGACACTCTTGGCCCAGACATCCAGGAAGCGATTTCCCACTTTGACGTAGGCGGACGACACCATCTGCGCTGTCGTCCCGTACCCTCCGCAGTCCATGAACTCCACCAGGTCGTAGATCAGGTTGGTGGCAGCCTTATGCAACATGCCCTGCTGGAGCACCACGCCCTCTGCGACACCGTTCAGTTCTGACGGCTCGACATCAATACCGGTCCCGCGCGCAGGAGTCCCTGCTGGTTGACTCATCGTGCGGGGGAGTTGCGTTCGCCGAAGGGTCTCGCACCATGGGCGCGCCGGCCGCAGTCCCGGCGGGGTGGAGACCCCCTGTCTACCGAGTGATCGACACCTGGTCATCGGGCCAACACTTCGGGGCCACCGCGGGCCGGGCCGTTGGTTGCGTGCGCGCTTCGGAGTCACCCGCGGGGTGCGCTCCACCATCGACGGGCCACCGCAGGAGCGACAGCCGTCCCCGGTGGGGGTTTCGGATCGCGGAAGCCGGTTTCGTACGCCGTCGAGCGCTTCTTGGGCCGCGGCCCGTCAGCCGTGGGCTCGCGGGACAGCGCCCGCCCGGTCGGCCTACCCACGAGGCCTTGCGGACACTCAGCCCAGCGGCTTGATAAAGCAGCGGCTGCCCGCGTAGTCGCGGTAGTGGCCGAACTTTCGCGGTGACACGGTGTAGCCGCTGGAGGCGTAGAGGGCTATCGCCTCCGGCTGCTGGTCGCCCGTCTCCAACACCATCTGGGTGCGGCCCGCGGCCCGTGCGTTCTCTTCCAGGGCGGTGAGTAGGCGTCGGGCGAGACCCTGGCCCCGTGCCTCGGCTATGACGTACATCCGCTTCAGCTCGGCGTCGCCGTCCTCGTACCCGTCCTCGTGGTGATCCTGGGTACGCCAGCCGCCGGAGGCCAGTGGGCGGCCGTCGTCGTCGTAGGCGATGAGATAAAGCCCACGCGGCGGATCGAACATCGACGCGTCCAGGGGGGTCTCGTCCCCATCTCCATCGCCGTATCGCTCGATGTATTCCAACTGGACATCAGCGTTGAGCTTGACCGCATCGGGGTGGTCATACCGGACCGAACGTACATACATGCAGGTGATCGTACGTCTTGAGGGGATGCGGACGGAGCGCGGCGGGCTGGGTAGGGTGCCTGGGGTGCTCACCGTGGTGTTCGACGACGCGGTAGCCGCCTCCCGCCGCTCTTGGACCTGAGGAGCATGTCTTGCTCACCGTGACATCAGTGAATGTGAATGGCCTCCGTGCCGCAGTGAAGAAGGGTTTCGTTCAGTGGCTGGCGGCCACCGAGGCCGATGTGGTCTGCCTCCAGGAGGTGCGGGCGGAGCCTGAGCAGATGCCGGAGGGGGTGCGAAGGCCTGACGGCTGGCACACGGCCCACGCACCCGCCGCGGCCAAGGGGCGGGCCGGTGTCTCGCTCTACACCCGGCGTGAACCGGACGCGGTGCGGACCGGATTCGGGTCGCGGGAGTTCGACGGCAGTGGACGATATATCGAGGCGGATCTGCCGGGAGTCACCGTGGCCAGTCTCTATCTGCCGTCGGGTGAGGTGGGTACGGAACGCCAGGACGAGAAGATGCGGTTCATGGCGGAGTTCCTGCCGTATCTGCGGGAGCTCAAAGCCCGGTCGGCGCGCGATGGGCGCGAGGTCGTCGTCTGCGGCGACTGGAACATCGCCCACCATGAGGTGGACCTCAAGAACTGGCGCGGGAACAAGAAGAACTCCGGATTCCTCCCCGAGGAGCGGGAATGGCTGTCCCGCGTCTACGAGGAGGCGGAGTACGTGGATGTCATGCGCGCATTCCACCCGGATCAGGAGGGGCCGTACACCTGGTGGTCCTACCGCGGTCGGGCCTTCGACAACGACACCGGCTGGCGCATCGACCTCCAGGTGGCGACCGAGCGGCTGGCCGGGCTCGCGGTCAAGGCGTTGGTGGAGCGGGCCGAGAGCCATGAGCAGCGTTGGTCGGATCATGCTCCGGTGACCGTTGTGTACGATCTTGGCTAATCGTTGGGAAGCGGTGCTGACCAGGGAGAACGAGGGGGAGCGCTGGTAGCTCAAGGGGCGGGTACGGCTTGTGCGGACCGACCGGTGTTCGCGCTTGTCAGGGACGAGGACGACGCTGGGCTCGCGCTCTGCGCCGAGGTGTCGGGACTTTACGCCGAGCCGCTCCGCACCGCGTACCAACTGCTCGGATGCGTACCTTCCGGGCCGCTGAAGGAGCTCCTGGACAAGGGGAGCGCTCCGATCAGCGCGCGTCTCGACGACCTCTGGATACGGCCGCTGGGAGCTAGCGCGGACCTGAATGCGGCTCAGCCGTCCGACCTGGGCGAAGACAGCGAGCACCCGGCCTGGCTGCTGAGCGGTGTGATGGTCACGGGGGCGCGAAGACACCCCGCTGACCCCACCTGTTGGGATGTCTCCCTCCAGGGCGTGGACGGGCATCTGGGACCGCCACGGGACCTCGGACCCCAGACGGCCGTGGTGCTCCACACCGACCGCGGGGAATGCGGCCGCGGCGCGGACTTCTCCGATGTGCTGCTGCCCGATGACGCTGAGCCGGCCCCGTCGTTGACGCTGCTGGGGTGCGCCCCCGGCCCGGTGCTCAAGGCCGCTCTTGCCTCC
Organism: Streptomyces albipurpureus; assembly: GCF_023701525.1. Classification (GTDB taxonomy): domain Bacteria; phylum Actinomycetota; class Actinomycetes; order Streptomycetales; family Streptomycetaceae; genus Streptomyces; species Streptomyces albipurpureus. The sequence continues at coordinate 61,981 of NZ_JAMQAW010000017.1, read as the reverse complement.
GGGACCCGGCGGTCGCTACGACTGGGACCGGTCGTGCTGGAGGTCCTGGGTCGCGACGGCGCTGTAGTGGCCGAGTGCCGTCTGCAGGGCGAGGTGAGAGATTGGCGGCCCTCCGCGCACGGACCCGGGCTGCTCGATCTCGATCTTGACGGCCGGTTCTGGGACCCGGTGCCGCTCTACGCTCGGGAGGTCTGGGAGCGCTGGCGCACGTCGCCGCCGACCGAGCCCGGACTCTGGAGTGCGTATGACCGCCGTGAGCGTGGAGTGTGGCTCGATCTCGTCTGCTCCAGGGCTGCCCGCACCCGGCAGGCCGAGGGTTCCAGGGCCGGCCGCACCCGGCCCGCCGACCAGCCCGCGGGGCGCGTCTATGAGCTGGATGGTCGCCATGCCACGGATGAGCCGGGGCTGTACTGCGCGCTGGGGGAGGCCATCAACGGGCCGGGAGGATACTTCGGTAGCTCGACCGGGGGCCTCGATGACTGTCTGCGCGGCGGCTTCGGGGCGAGGGCCCCGGCCACGCTCATCTGGCGCGGGCATCAGATTGCCCGGGAGTCTCTGGGGCGGGTGCTGGCCTGGGACGGGCAGCCGTTCTCCTACTTCGAGATGATCCTGGACATCCTGCGGGACGGCCGGATGGACGTGGTGCTGGAGTGAGCCGCACCGGTTCAGTCCTGGTGGCAGGGTTGCTACGCCGTCCCGGGCGGGTCCTCCGCTGAGGCTGGTCGCCCGGTCCTCGCTATGCCCTCCTGGCGCAGCTTGCGGTCCAGCGCCATGGAGAGCTCCGCCTCCACCACGCTCTTCGCCAGTGGGCGCAGTTTTCCCGCGTCCCCCGGCACCGGGTGATCGCGCAGCATCCCCACGAACAGCTCCGCCAACGCGTCCGCGTGTTCGCGCACCCGCCGTCCGGATTCCAGCACCGCCGACAGCGGTACCCCTTCGCGCACGAGAGCGGCGGAGACATCGAGGAGTCGGCGGCTGATGTGGACGAGTGCGCCGCCGTCCACGGCCAGGTAACCCAACTCCAGCGCGCTCGCCAGGTTCTCCGGGGTGACCTCGCCCTGGAAGTGGTCGGCCAACTCCTCCGGGGTGAGGCGCACCGGTGTTTCCTCGGTCGGCTCGCCGAGGCCCAGCACCTCGGCCACATCCCGGCCACTCTCGAACGCCTTGGCCAGATCGGCGATCCCATTCAGGGTGTGGCCGCGTTCCAGAAGCGCCGTGATGGTGCGCAGCCGGGCCAGATGCCGGTCTCCGTACCAGGCGACGCGGCCTGCACGGCGCGGTGGTGGAATCAGGCCGCGCTCTCGGTAGAAGCGCAGGGTGCGCACCGTGATACCGGCCTTTTCGGCCAGTTCCTCCATGCGGTATTCGCGTCCTTCTGCCACGGGGGAACCCTATGTCCTACGGCCGGTAACTCGTTTGGCCCGACCCCTACCGCCCAGTAGGTGAGCTGCTCTACGCTCCCGACTGTGCCAGTAATCGCTGGCAAGGTTCATGGTGTGTGTTCGGTTGTGGCGTTCAGTGGGAGGCGGGCATGGGCCGGCAGAAGCAGGAGCAGCAGCAACATGTACGGGTGGCGGTCATTGGATCGGGGTTCGCCGGCCTTGGCGCCGCCGTTCGACTGCGTCGTGAGGGGATCACCGACTTCGTCGTGTTGGAGCGGGCCGGATCGGTCGGCGGCACCTGGCGGGACAACGACTATCCGGGATGCTGCTGCGATGTGCCCTCGCACCTCTACTCCTTCTCGTTCGCACCCAACCCCGACTGGCCGCGTACGTTCTCCGGGCAGCGGCACATCCGCGCCTATCTGGAGCAGGTGACCGACGCCTTCCATCTGCGCCACCATCTCCGCTTCCACCATGAGGTGCTGAAGATGGTCTGGGACGACCAGGAGTTGCGCTGGACCATCGAGACTTCCCAGGGCACCTACACCGCCGATGTCGTGGTCTCCGCCACCGGGCCGCTCTCCGATCCGAAGATCCCCGACATCCCCGGCCTCGCCGACTTCCCCGGCGCGGTCTTCCACTCCGCGCGTTGGGATCACGACATCGAACTGCGCGGCAAGCGCGTGGCGATGGTGGGCACCGGGGCATCGGCGGCCCAGATCGTCCCCGCCATCCAGCCCCAGGTGGACCGGCTCACGCTCTTCCAGCGCACCCCGCCGTGGGTGCTGCCGAAGGTCGACCGGGAGATCACCCCCGCGGAGCGCTGGCTGCACCGGCAGGTGCCCCTGACCAGGTCGCTGCGCCGTGGACTGCTGTGGGGTGTACGGGAGTTGCAGGTCTCGGCCTTCACCAAGCGGCCCCAGCAGCTCACACTCGTCGAGTCCATCGCCAAGGGGCATCTCGCCAGGACCGTCAAGGACCCGGCGCTGCGGGCGAAGCTCACCCCCGACTACCGCATCGGCTGCAAGCGGGTGGTGCTGTCGAGCGAGTACTACCCGGCGCTCGTCCAGCCGAATGCGGAGGTGGTCGCGTCGGGGCTGGTGGAGGTGCGGGGGTCGACCCTGGTCGCGGCCGATGGCACCGAGGCCGAGGCCGATGTGGTCATCTTCGGCACCGGATTCCATGTCACCGACATGCCGATCGCCGATCGGGTGGTCGGTGCGGACGGCATCACCCTCGCCGAGTCATGGAAGGAGGGGATGCGGTCGCTGCGCGGTGCCACCGCGGCCGGATTCCCCAACTGGATGACCCTCATCGGCCCCAACACCGGGCTCGGTAACTCCTCGATGATCCTGATGATCGAGTCCCAGTTGAACTACCTGGCCGACTACCTCCGGCAGCTCACCGTCCTCGGCGGCCGTACCGCGCTCACCCCCAAACCGTCCGCGGTGACCGCGTGGAACGGCAAGGTGCAGGCCCGGATGGAGCGCACCATCTGGAACACGGGCGGATGCAGCAGTTGGTATCTGGACCCCAGTGGACGCAACACCACTCTCTGGCCCGGGACCACCGGGGAGTTCCGGCGTGTGACACGCGAAGTGGATCTGGCGGAGTACGAGATCGTCCGCAGGCCCACGGGCGCCGACGGAGCGCCGGCGGCCAAGGTGCCAACAGGGGCGTCGGGGGCCGTGGGAGCGAGCCCGTCGGCGGGCGATTCGGTGACCGAGCCCGTGGTCGAGCCCGCGGCTGAGTCGGTGGCTGAGCCGATGGCCAAGGAGGGTGGCGCATGATCACCAGGATGGATCTGGAGGGCCAGGTCGCCGTGGTCACCGGAGCTGCCAGGGGAGTGGGTGAACTCCTGGCCCACAGGCTCTCGGCGCGCGGTGCCAAGGTGGCGCTCGTGGGGCTGGAGCCGGACGGGCTGAAGGGCGTATCGGGCCGTCTTACCGCCGAAAGTGACTGGTGGGAAGTGGATATCACGGACCATCAGGCGATGGAACGGGTCGCCCAGGAGGTCAAGGCGCGGTTCGGCAAGGTCGATATCGTCGTCGCCAACGCAGGGGTGGCGGCCGGTGGGCCGTTCGGTGAATCCGACCCCATGGCCTGGCGGCGGGTGATCGAGGTCAATCTCATCGGAAGTGCCGTGACCGGGCGGGCATTTCTCCCCGTGCTGCGCGAGAGCCGCGGCTACTTCCTCCAGATCGCGTCCCTCGCGGCGATCGCGCCGGCGCCCCTGATGACGGCGTACTGCGCCTCGAAGTCCGGGGTCGAGGCGTTCGCGCACAGCCTGCGGGCCGAAGTCGGCCATCTCGGGGTGCGGGTGGGAGTGGCGTATCTGTCCTGGACCGACACCGACATGGTTCGGGGAGCTGACCAGGACGAGGTGATGCGAGAGCTGCGGCGGCGGCTGCCCTGGCCGGCGAACCGCACCTATCCACCGGGGCCCGCGGTGGATCGCATCGTGGCCGGGATCGAGCGTCGCTCGGCGCATGTGTACGGGCAGTGGTGGCTGCGGGGCATGCAGCCGGTACGGGGATATCTGCCGAGCCTGATCGGGGTGGTGGGGCGGCGGGAGATGAAGCGCTTCGAGCCACGGTTGGCGGCGGTGAGCAGGGGGCTCGTGGGCGCTGGTGGAGCCGCGGACGAGGCTTCGCGCACACAGCGTAACTGATCGAAATGCGAGGGTTGTCCGGTCGTGGAAGAGTCTGAGCCGGGGCCACCCCGGCCCCGCGGGCGGCAACGCCCCGCACTCTCCACACCCCTTTCAGGAGTGACTCACATGGGCATCAAGGACCAGTTCCAGGACAAGGCGCAGGAGCTCGCGCAGCAGGCGAAGCAGGCTGCGGGCAGGGCGAAGGACGAGTCTCCGGAGCGTGGCCGTCAAGGCCAGGAGCGCCGTGACCAGGACCCGGCCCGTCAGGACCCGGCACACCAGAACCCGGCCCGCCAGGAGCCGCCCAACCGGCGTCCCAACCCGGCTGCCTGACCTTTAACGCGCCCAAGGCGCACCCGTCCCCACACGGACGGGTGCGCCTTCGCCGTGCCCGCGGAGGAGTCCCGAAGAGTGGCGGGGGATGACGCCCACACGGCTTGCGCCCGCTCTGGGACCTCCGCCCCCGGCCGCCTGGCGTGGGCGGGAGCCCCAGGAGGTCCGGCACCCGGGCGGGCGGGGCGGTGCCATAGCCCAGCGGACCGGCCGGTGGAATGCTCCCCGGGCCCCAATCCGGGCCCCAATCCGGGCCTGTACCCGACCCTCCGCCCCGACCCTCCGCCCCGACCCTCCGCCCCGACCCTCCGCCCCGGCCCGTCGGGCGGGCCAGCACCACCTACTCCGGACGTGGTTCAGCCGCTGGAGTGAGGTGATCGTGGCGGTAGCGGGGGCCGGCTGCGGTCCGGTACGTGGTCGTACCCGGGCGGGGTGGCGGCGGGCTGCTCCGCCAGCATGTGCAGCGCCAGCCGTACCGCGTCGTCCAGCCCCACATGCCGGCCTTCCGCCCAGTCCAGCGGGGTGCGTAGGGCCTCCAGGTCCGGCTCCACGCCATGGTTCTCGACGGACCAGCCGTACTGCTCGAACCAGGCCGCGTTCATGGGCACGGTGATCACCGTGCCGTCACCCAGCTGGTGGCGACCCGTGATCCCGACCACCCCGCCCCAGGTCCTGCTCCCCACCACCGGCCCCAGCCGCAGCAGTTTGAACGCCGCGGTGATCATGTCGCCATCCGATGATGTCGCCTCGTCCGCCAATGCCACCACCGGACCGCGCGGGGCGTGGGAGGCGTAGGAGACCGGTTGGGCATCACGGGTGAGGTCCCAGCCCAGGATCCTTCGGGTCAGTTTCTCCACCACGAGCTCGCTGATGTGGCCGCCCGCGTTCCCCCGTACATCCACGATCAGCGCGGGGCGGGCCACTTCCAGGCGTAGATCCCGGTTGAACTGGGCCCAGCCAGAACCGCCCATGTCCGGGATGTGGAGATAGCCGCAGGCGCCATCGCTCAACTCGCGTACGACCTCGCGTCTCTTGGCCACCCAGTCCTGGTAGCGCAGCGGCCGTTCATCGACGAGCGGGACGACGGCAACCCGCCGCGATCCGCCCTCAGCGGGGCGGAACGTCAGCTCCACCGTGGTCCCGCCCGCGGCCGACAGCATCGGGAACGGTCCGGCCACCGCATCCACCGGGCGTCCGTCCACATGGGTGATGACCGCGCCCTCACGGATACCGGTGCCAGCCAGCGGGGAGCGGGCCTTGGAGTCGGACGACTCACCCGGCAGGATGCGCCCCACCACCCACTGGCCGTCCCGGCAGACCAGATTGGCGCCCAGCAGACCCATGGGCTGCTGGTAGTGCGGCGGCCCCTCATTGCGTCGGGCGGGGGAGACATAGGCGTGGGATGTGCCCAGTTCCCCGAGGACCTCCCGCAGGAGATCGGCGAACTCGTCCGGGGAGGCGACCCGTTCCACCAGCGGTCGGTACTGCTCCAGCACCGCGTCCCAGTCCACCCCGCCCATCGCGGGCTCCCAGAAGTACGCCCGGATCAGCCGCCCCGCCTCCCCGTAGGCCTGCTGCCACTCGGATGCCGGGTCCACCTCATGCAGAATCCGGCGCAGATCCAGATACACCGTCGAGTCACTGTCACCGGCCTCGGTGGTCGGCACCGCGCGCAACTCGTCCTCGTCCACCACCACCAGCCGGGTGCCGTCCCCGCTCACCGCGAACCAGTCCAGATGGTCGACCAGTTCGATCCGGCGCGCCTTGGAGATGTCGAAGTGCTCCAGAGTGGGCCGGCCCGAGGTGTCGGCCGGGTTGGCGAACGTCTCACCCAGAGCGCCCGAGATGGGCCAGCGCAGCCAGACCAGACCGCCACCGCTGACGGGGTGCAACCCCGAGTACTTGGATGCTGACACCGGGAACGGGGTCACCCGACTCTCCAGGCCCTCGATCTCCACGGTGACCGCGCCCGCCGTCTCATCGGCCCCGGACGGCAGATCATCCAGCGGGTCCAGCCCTCCCGCCGCTGGTCGCCCATCAGGGGAGAAGGCGAACGGCGACGGAGTCGCTGACGACAGCGGTACGAGATAGGGGCGGCACCCGAGAGGGAAGGAGAGGTCACCGGTGTGGACGTCGTAGACCGGGTCGAAACCGCGCCAGGAGAGAAAGGCGAGATAGCGGCCGTCGCTGGTGAAGACCGGGTTCTCATCCTCGAAGCGGCCATGGGTGACATCGACGATCGTCCGGTCCTTGATGCGGGCCAGCTTGATCTGCCGCAGTGAGCGGCCGATGCCGGGCTGCGCCCAGGCGAGCCAGGAACCGTCGGGGGAGAAGGCGAGATCCCTGACCGGGCCGTTGTCAGACCGGATCAACTCGATGACCGCGCCCGATTCAGACTCGATGACCGCGCCCGAGGCGGATCGGGAGTCCGTGCCCGGCTTCGACCCGGAGACCGCACCCGAGGCGGACCCGGAGCCGCCTCCTGGCTCCCCTCCTCCCGCTCCTCCCGCCTCTCCGCCTGGCGTGGCCTCATCGGGGGCCTCCTCCGTAGCGTCGAGCAGCAGCAGCCGACCGTCGTGCGAGGCGATCGCCAGCCGCTCGCCCTCCGGGTCCGAGACCAGTTCCAGCACGCGCCCGAGCGCCCCTGAAGCCAGCCGCCGCGGCGCCCGATCCCCGCTGGCCCGCGGCAGATAGGCGACCTCGATCGCATCCTCGCCCGCGGCGTCGGTGACATAGGCGACCTGCCCACCCGTACCCAGCATGACGGGCAGCCGCACCCGTACGCCGGGGGTGTCGACGATCGTGCGGGCGGGGCCGTCGCGATGGGTCAGCCAGTACAGACTGCCGCGTACGGACACGGCACTGGCCCGGCCCGTGGTGTCCACCGAGATCGCGTCCACATGGTTGGCGGCGGGCACCTGGTAGGGACGCCGACCGGCGCGGGTGCCCCCGAGCCGTACGGCCAGTCTGCGCGGCACCGCGTCCGGCGCGGTCAGATCGTCGGCGATCCACAACTCACCCGCGCACTGGTACACCACCCGCTGGCCATCGCTCGAAGCGTGGCGGGCGTAGAAGGCGTCATGGTCGGTGTGTCGCCGTAGATCGGTGCCGTCGGGCAGACAGGAGTAGAGATTGCCGATGCCCTCGTGGTCGGAGAGGAAGGCGATCCGGCCGGCGACGAACATCGGGCTGTCCAGATGGCCGTTCAGTTCGGGCAGCAGCCGTTCGCCGTGCAACCAGAGCCGGCCCGTCGCGCCGCCCCGATAGCGCTTCCAGGAGGCGGGCTCATGCGGCGGCTTGCCCGTGAGCAGCAGGGTGCGGCGGTCGCCGTTGGTCCCGCTGATGGCGATGTCCGCGACCGGCCCCCACGGCAGCTTCGCCCCCGGAGCACCGTCGACGGGCACGCTGTAGGCCCAGGAGAAGTACGAGAAGGGCTGACTGTGTGAGGAGACGGCCAGGATCTGGCACTGCCCGTCCTGATCGGGGGGTGCCCAGCCGCAGACCCGGGTATCGGATGAGCCCCAGTGGCTGAGCCGTCGCGCGGGGCCGCCTTCGACCGGGGCGAGTTGGATCTCGGGATCGAGGCTGCGCCAGTTGGTGTAGGCGATATGGCGGCCGTCGGGGGAGAAGCGGGGGTGCCCGATCCTGGTCCGGTCCACGGTGATCCGCCAGGCCCGCCCGGGCTGCTGGCCTTCCGGGACCAAGGGGGCGATCCAGAGATCGTCCTCGGCGGCGAAGCAGAGGAGATCGTCATGGATATGGGGGAACCGGAGGTACGCCACATCATCGCTCACTCCCCCCATGCTTTCCGGATGCCGGGGCAGCGGCAACTCGTGGCGATGGGGAACTGATGCACGGTGACCATCCTGGTGGGCGGCCCCCACCCGTCGGGTTCGCTGATGCGCTCGCGGGGCCCACCATCGCTGATCGGTGTACGGGTGCGATGCGCTGCCCGGGTGCGATGCGCTGTGCGGGAGCGTCGGCTCCACGCGGTCCACTCAGGCGACGCGCTCGGCTCCACGCGATCTGCTCAGGCGATGCGCCGGCTCCACGCGATCTGCTCAAGCGATGCGCAAGGTCCATGGGGTTCGCTCAAGGGGGCGAGTTCGGGCGGATGCTCCTCCTCGTCGGCACCTGGCTTGTTCGGTGGCAGCGGCTGGAAAACGCGCGTGACTCAGAACACAAGCGAAACGGTTTCGTTTCGCGCGGCTGGCTGGGGTAAATTTGCTGCTGTACGAAACCGTTTCGTTCGGCTGGTGGGGGGAGGTCCGTCATGTCGCGTAGCCGGTTGACCCCCGAGCGCGAGGCAGAGCTGTACGACGCCGTGCTCGATCTGCTCCGCGAGGTGGGCTACGACTCGCTGACGATGGACGCCATCGCCGCCCGGACCCGATCGAGCAAGGCCACCCTCTACCGTCAGTGGCACAGCAAGCCCGAGCTGGTGGCCAGGGCCCTTCAGCAGACCAAGCCGCCGGGACTCGATGAGATCGACACCGGTTCCCTGCGGGGCGACTTCGAAGAGATCCTGGCGCGTTCAGACGATTGCCAGTTGGAGCGGGATGCCGCGTTGATGCGGGGTCTGCTCCAGGCCGTCCATGACAACCCCGATCTTCACGCGACCCTGCGCAAGCAGCTGATCGAGCCCGAGAAATGTGAGCTTGACGCCATCGTGCGTCGGGCCGTGGAGCGGGGAGAGATCCGCGCCGGCAATCCCGCGGTCGAGTTCGTTGCTCATATGCTGCTCGGAGCGTTCTTCGCCCGGCAGATCATCGATGATCAACTGCCGGACAAGGCCTACACCCTGCGGTATATCGATGCCGTGGTACTTCCGGCGCTGGGGGTCTGATGATGCTCCCCGCGCTCTGCCTGCCCGTTGGAAAAGCTTCGGTAGGGGTTCGTCCCGCACCGGTTGGTTCTCCGACATCCAGCACGGCTCCGCGTCCTTCCCCGGGCGCACTGGCCGCCCCGGCGGCTCGGTCCGGTTCCGTGCTGCCCCGCGCTTCCCAGCCGTGTTCCCCGCGGCCGGATTCCGTTGAGCCCTGCCCCACAGGGCCTGACTCCACCTGGCGGTCGGTGCGCTGGCACTCTCCCGCCCGGCTGCGCTGCCAGCGATGTCAGCGCTGCCGCTCTGGTGAGTCCTGTCGATTCTCACCGTGCTCCCCAGCCCCCCGGTCTCGTAGCTGAACCGCTACTGAACGAGTCCGGAGTCCCTCCCCAGGACGCCTTCCCGACCCCCACCCCTTCCCCGGGAACCCCACCCTCCGCTCAGGCACTACCCGTATCACCTGACGCGCGCCGCTCTCGTCGTCGGGCCGGCTCCCCATGCCCTTTGCCATCTCACTCAATGGGAGTAAGCCCTCGTGGCCACGTTCCTCTACAAACTCGGACGGCTCGCCTTTCGGCGTCGCCGCATAGTCGCCCTGCTGTGGGTAGCCCTGTTGGTGCTCGCAGGGGTCGGCGCGTCCGCCGCGCCCAAGCCGACCGACGGCTCCTTCGCCATGCCGGGTACCGAGGCCCAGAAGGCCTTTGACCTCCTTGAGGAGCGCTTCCCCGGCGGAAGCGCGGACGGCGCCACAGCGCGAGTGGTCTTCAAGGCCCCGGCCGGTCAGAAGATGACCGACGCCAACCACAAGACGCAGGTCAATGAGGCGGTCGCGGAGCTGAAGGCCGGCTCCCCCCAGGTCACATCCGTCACCGACCCGTACCAGGCCGACGCGGTCTCCGAGGACGGCTCGACCGCGTACATCTCGGTCAGCTACAAGGTCAACTCCATGGAGTTGACCGATGACACCCGTGACGCGCTGGAGAAGACCGGCGAGGAGGCGAAGACCGCCGGTCTGACCGTGGAGATCGGCGGTGACGCCTCCATGGCGGAGCCGGAGACCGGTTCCGCCGAGATGATCGGTATCGCGGTCGCCGCGGTCGTCCTGGTCATCACCTTCGGCTCACTCATAGCCGCCGGTCTGCCGCTGATCACCGCGCTCATCGGCGTCGGTATCGGCATCTCGTCGATCACCGCGCTCGCCAAGACGCTCGACCTCGGCACCACCACCTCCACCCTGGCGATGATGATCGGCCTTGCCGTCGGCATCGACTACGCACTCTTCATCGTCTCCCGCTACCGAGCCGAACTCGCCGAGGGCCGAGACCGGGAGGAAGCGGCGGGACGCGCGGTGGGAACCGCGGGTTCCGCGGTGGTCTTCGCCGGTCTGACCGTGGTCATCGCCCTGGTGGGCCTCGCGGTCGTCAACATCCCGATGCTCAGCAAGATGGGCTTCGCCGCGGCGGGCACGGTCGTGATCGCCGTGATCATCGCCATCACCCTGATCCCCGCCCTGCTCGGCTTCGCCGGTGACAAGGTGCTGGGTCGCAAGGCCCGCAAGACGGCCAGGGCCGACAAGAAGATCCTGGCCGAGGGCGGCAGCCCCAACCGGGCCGCCGAGAAGCCGAACGCAGGCGTCCGCTGGGCGCGCTTCGTACTGCGCCGCCCGGTCGCCGTGCTCCTTGCGGGTGTGATCGGGCTGGGGGTGATCGCCATTCCGGTGGGGTCGCTGAAGGTCGGTCTGCCCGACGAGGGTTCTGGATCCACCGAGTCCAGCCCGCGCCGCGCCTATGACCTGCTCTCCGAGGGCTTCGGTCCCGGTTTCAACGGCCCGCTGACCCTGGTCGTGAACGCGAAGGGCAGCGAGGACCCGAAGGCCGCGGTCGACGAGGTCGCCGACACGGTCGAGAAGCTGAAGGGCGTCGAAGCCGTCGTACCGGGGCCGCTGAACAAGGCGGGCGACACCGGGCTGATCACGGTCGTCCCCAAGGACCGACCCAGCTCGGTGCAGACCGAGGATCTGGTCCATGAGATCCGGGACTCCCGCGGCGAGTTGAGGTCCGACACGGGCGCCGAGGTGCTGGTCACCGGTGCGACCGCGATGAACATCGACTTCTCCCAGCGGATGAACGACGCGCTGATGCCGTATCTCGCCCTGGTCGTCGGACTCGCCTTCCTGCTGCTGGTGCTGGTCTTCCGATCGATCCTGGTGCCACTGAAGGCGGCCCTCGGCTTCCTGCTCTCCGTCGTCGCAGCGCTCGGCGCGGTCGTCGCGGTCTTCCAGTGGGGCTGGCTCGCCGATCTGTTCGGTGTGGAACAGCCCGGCCCGATCATGTCGATGATGCCGATCTTCATGGTCGGCGTGGTCTTCGGTCTGGCGATGGACTACGAGGTCTTCCTGGTCACCCGGATGCGTGAGGCCTATGTCCATGGCGAGCGGCCCGCCGAAGCCGTGGTCACCGGCTTCAAGCATGGCGCCAGGGTGGTCTCCGCAGCCGCGGTGATCATGATCGCGGTCTTCGCGGGCTTCATCGGCTCCGGCGAGCAGATGGTCACGATGATCGGCTTCGGCCTGGCGATCGCGGTGTTCTTCGACGCCTTCGTGGTCCGGATGGCGATCGTGCCCGCGGTGCTGGCGCTGCTCGGCCACAAGGCGTGGTGGTTGCCGCGCTGGCTGGACAAGGCGCTGCCCAACGTCGATGTCGAGGGCGAGAAGCTGCACAAGCAACTGTCGGCCTCCTCGACGGGTGGCGATGAGGACCGCGAGCTGGCGCGCGTCTGACGCACCGGCGGACCTCCCGCACCGGCACGGCGGATACGGGCCGGCTCACCTCCTGGATGGGTGATCCGGCCCGTATCCCAGGGCAGTTCGGAGCAGCACCACTCATGGATGTACCGAACCCCGGCTGTGCTGGAACGACAGCTGTACGTACTCAACCCCGGCTGGGCTGAAGCGGCGGCGAGCCTTGGCTTGACCGTGTCAGAGCAGGTCCGTCGCAGCTCCGTCGCAGCTCCGTCGCAGGTCCGTCGCGGTTCACGGCAGCAACTGGCATCGCGCCCGACCAGGGCCTGTCACCCGGTGGCCGCGTTCACCGCCCCTGAGGCGGGGACGCGGCCACCGGTGCGAGCGGGGTGCGGGCAGTGTCGCAGTGTCAACGAGTGGTGGTGGGCACTGCCTCATAGGTGTGGGTCAGAAATCGACTCAGGGCGGTGGTGTCGAACTGAAGGACCGCCACCCCATCCGCGCTGTGGAACTCCACCACCGACTGCGCCCGACCCGCTGGCCAGACCTCGACGTCGCCATCGCGGATGGGCGAGGTCAGGCCCGTCTCCAGCACTTCCCGGGGAAACGTCCAGTCGCGCCCGCCGGGGAAGGAGAACCGGACCGTGGCGGGCTCATCGCCCGGTTCGTAGCAGAGCGCGATGCGCACAGGCCGGTGCTGAGGAGCATCGGTGACGATTCTGGCCCACGCGTGGTCTTCGACTGCGGCGGCGGACATGGCGCGCTCCTCGCATTCGTCCTCTTTATTAACCAATGTTGCATATTTCCGCTCAATGCTCGACCTATTGCGGGGCCCGCACCCTTTTGGTCATACATGCGCTCTTGCAAGCCATGTGCAGTAGGCCCACTATCGACGGGCAGCCCTTCTCGTCTGTCCGATGCGGAGCCAGCCATGCATGTGCCCGACGGATTCATCAATGCTCCTGTATCGGTGGCGGCAGGTGTGGTGGCGGCTGGAGCCGTTGCCGTCAGCCTCCGCGGTGCCCGCCGTGAACTGGCAGGGCCTGCTCACGCCGGCGGTGTCGTCGGCGCCGAACGCACGGCGCCGCTCGCCGGTCTGGTCGCCGCGTTCATCTTCGCCGTACAGATGTTGAACTTTCCCGTAGCGGCCGGGACCAGCGGACATCTGCTCGGTGGTGCGCTCGCCGCGATCCTTGTGGGCCCCTACACCGGGGTGCTCTGCATAGCCGTCGTCCTTCTGATGCAGGGCATCCTCTTCGCGGACGGCGGGCTGACCGCTCTGGGCGTCAACGTCACGATCATGGGCGTGGTCACCGCGGCCCTCGCCTATGCGCTGTTCCGCGGGCTGCTCGCGGTGCTGCCCGGCGGCCGGAGATCGATCGCCGCCGCCACTTTTGCGGCCGCCCTGGTCTCCGTACCGGCGTCCGCCGCCGCTTTCACCCTGCTGTACGCGATCGGAGGCACCACTGAGGTGCCGATCGGCAAGGTGCTGGCGGCCATGGTGGGTGTCCATGTGCTCATCGGCATCGGCGAAGCCGTGATCACCATGCTGACGGTCGGCGCGGTCATCGCCGTGCGCCCGGATCTGGTCTACGGGGTCAGGGGACTGCGTCAGCCGCTGAAACTCAGGGTCGACGGAAAGCTGGTCGACGCTCCGACCGACAGTGCGCCGGCGCCGGCCCGCTCGCCGCGCAGGATCTGGCTGGCCGGGCTGGTCTCCGCGCTCGTCCTCGCCGGCTTCGCTTCCTTCTACGCCTCGGCCCACCCGGACGGTCTGGAGAAGGTCGCATCGGACAACGGCATCGACAGGAAGATCGAGGAGCATGCCGCCGCCGACTCGCCGCTGGCCGACTACGGCATCGAGGACATCACCAATGCGCGAATCTCCGGTGGGCTCGCCGGTGTGATCGGCGTTGGCGGGACCGTTGCCGTCGGTAGCGGTGTCTTCTATCTCGCGGCCCGCCGTCGAAGCACCCAGCAGAGTTCGGACGCAGCTCTCGGCACACCGTCGCCAACAGGAGCGGCGGAGGGCGATCCGACGCAGTCCCCGCCATGGAGCGGTGCACAGCCACAGGCCAGCGGTACCGGGACCAGTGTTACGGGGAGCAGCGTTACGGGGAGCGGTGAGGCCAAGATCAGCAGTACCGGATCGAGTGGCACTGGATCGGGCGGCACTGGTTCGGGCGGCACTGGTTCGGGCGGTGGGGAGTCCGGTGGTGTGGGATCGAGCAGTGCGCCGAGTGGTGGCGGTGCGCAGAGCGGCACTCTGAGCCCGGGGCAGCCGAACCGTCAGCCGGATGGCGGACGGGAGTAGGCCAGTGGGTGCCGGACACAGCCACAAGCTCTATCGGCGGGGTCACTCACCCGTGCACTCGCTGCCCGCGCACTGCAAACTCATCGCGGCCTTCTGCTTCGTCCTCGCGGTGGTCTGCACCCCGCGCGAAGCGATGTGGGCCTTCGCCGGATACGCCGCGCTGCTCGCCGTGGTCGCCGCGGTGGCCCGCATCCCGCCCGGCTTTCTGCTGAGCCGACTGGTCATCGAGATCCCGTTTGTGGCGTTCGCCCTGCTGATGCCGTTCGTGGTGCCCGGCGAGCGGACAACCGTCCTTGGGCTGTCGGTGAGCGTGCCCGGACTGTGGGGCGCCTGGAACATCCTCGCCAAGGGGACTCTGGGCGTGGCGACCTCGGTGATCCTGGCGTCCACCACCGAGCTACGGTCCCTGCTGCTGGGTCTCCAGTGGCTGAGGCTGCCGCCGCTGCTCGTACAGATCGCCTCCTTCATGATCCGGTACGGCGATGTGATCGCCGATGAGATGCGGCGGATGTCGATCGCCCGCCGCTCACGCGGCTTTGAGGCGAGAGGAGTGCGGCAGTGGGGTGTGCTCGCCAAATCGGCGGGCGCGCTCTTCATCCGCTCCTACGAACGGGGTGAGCGGGTGCATCTGGCCATGGTCAGCCGTGGATACACGGGGGTGATGCCCGTGATCGACGAGGTGCGGGCCTCCCGTACCCAGTGGGCGCACGCCGCGACCCTTCCCCTCGCCGCCCTCGGCGTCTGCCTGATGGGATGGACCCTTTGACCGCCCCTGCTCCTTCCCTCGATGTGCGAGGACTCGCCTACGCCTATCCCGACGGCCATCAGGCGCTCTTCGGTGTCGATCTCACCGTTGAACGCGGCGAACGGGTCGCGGTCCTCGGCCCCAACGGGGCGGGTAAGACGACCCTTGTCCTCCATCTCAATGGCATCCTCGGCGGCGGGGTCGGCACCGTGTCGGTGGCCGGTCTCCCGGTCTGCCGGGAGCATCTGGCACAGATCCGTCGCCAGGTCGGCATCGTGTTTCAGGACCCGGACGACCAGCTGTTCATGCCCACGGTCCGCGAGGATGTGGCCTTTGGGCCCGCCGCTTCCGGACTGCGCGGCACTGACCTGGAGAAACGGGTGGCCGCCGCCCTGGAGCGGGTGGGTATGGCCGCCTACGCGGACCGTCCGCCGCACCACCTTTCGTATGGGCAGCGGCGGAGGGTCGCGGTCGCCACCGTGCTGGCGATGGAGCCCGAGATCCTGGTGCTCGACGAGCCGTCGTCCAACCTTGACCCGGCGTCCCGACGCGAACTCGCCGACATTCTGCGGTCCTTGGACGTCACCGTGCTGATGGTGACCCACGATCTGCCGTATGCGCTGGAGCTCTGCCCGCGTTCGGTCGTCCTCAGCGAGGGTGTGATCGCGGCGGATGGGCCGACCCGGGAGTTGCTCGTCGATGAGGAGCTGATGCGGGGGCACCGGTTGGAGTTGCCGTTCGGCTTTGATCCCCGGTTCGTCCCCGTGGCGCAGAGAAGTTCGCCACAGAAGCGCATCTAGTAAAGCTTGACTACTATCAGGTGGTGGGTTACCTTCGACCTTGTAATCAAACTTGACTAAAGCGGGTGGCTCCCGCGGATGGAGTGACCCATGCCTGTTGTTCTGCCTGACACCGGATACACGCCCACGGCTGAGGACCGGGAGAGCCTGGCCGCCTGGTTCGCGGAGTACGACGCCCGGAGCGCCAAGCGGGCCATCGAGCGCATGGCCGACATGGCGGTCTTCCCGCTCAATCTGGTGAGCGATGACTCAGCGGGAAACGCCCGGTCGGCGCAGTGGGATCGGCAGCGGTTCGTGGAGACCATGACCGCGGTGATGGGCGAGGGCGATGAGGACATCGCCTTTGAGTCGGTACGCACGCCCGTCTTTCTCTCCGCCGCGATGGCCGTGGTGTTCACCGACTCCACGATGACGGCACAGGGCCAGACCCAGCAGCTGCGGTACGCGGACATCCTGCTGAGGCGGGATGGTGTGTGGGCGTTTCAGACGATGATCCAGGGCGGCTGGGGGGACAACCTGTAGCTTCCGGACCCTCGGGGCCGCACCGATGGCTGACCGCGCCGGCCCCTCGCCCAAGGGGCCAGCGGTGGGCCGTCCTCGGCGCGGACGCGCTCCGGGGACGGGCGGCAATCGCCCTTGGGGACGAAGGCGCCTCGCCCGGGGTCGCCGACCGCTCAGGCCCCCTTCTGGGACGCCGGCGGCTCACAGCACTTCGACGTCGGGGAGATAGCCGATCTCCACCACAACCGCCGCGAGCTCGCCGGATCGGCCGCGCCCGAGCCAGACGGGGTAACCACCGTCGCCGCTGGTGGCAAAGGACACCAGGTCCGCGGCTGACGCTTCAACGGTCGTCCGCGCAAACCCATCCGAGAGCCGCTCGACGCCATGGAGTCCCCTTCCCCTCTGCTCCTCACGGAAGGGTTCACAGAGGGCCGGCCAAGCGACGCCGTCGGCGAAACCACCCCCGGCGACATCCGTGGCGAACCCGTAGGCGTGGCCATCGCGCAGAATCCTGGTGTCCTCACCCGCGGCCAGCCCCATCTCCCAGCGGGTCACCGGCTCATCACGGACCCGCAGCCTGACCGCGGTCGAATCCTCCGTCTCCACATGCTCACCCATGAAGTCGTACTCATAGCCGA
This sequence comes from Streptomyces albipurpureus, assembly GCF_023701525.1. GTDB lineage: Bacteria > Actinomycetota > Actinomycetes > Streptomycetales > Streptomycetaceae > Streptomyces > Streptomyces albipurpureus. The sequence continues at coordinate 45,050 of NZ_JAMQAW010000017.1, read as the reverse complement.
CCCAAGCGCTTTCCACGGCATAGCTGCCCGGAGGGATCCGCACCGTCAGCTCGCGCCCCGAACCGGTGGCGGGGCAGTCGACGACAAGGCGCACGCTGGGCACGCGGACCGTCCCCACCTCGCGTACCTCCAGTACGGTCATCGGTTCGTAGCTCGTCGACAGTCGGGTGCCCGGGCGGAAGAGGGCGTCCAGATGGTCCGGTGGTGTGGAACGTGGTGGGAGCCACTCCTGCGTCGGCTCGGCCATCTGGTCGCCCTCTTCATCCGCGTCCGGGGCCTCCCGGTCCTGAAAGACCAGCGGTCCGCTCAACCCCTGGCGCTCGGCGGTGAACGGGTGCCATCTCGTCCAGGTGGTGCGTTCAGCCGCCGCCAACCCTCGCGATGAGTCGGCTGTCAGCGCTGGCGCACATCAGTGACCTCGGTTCCATGCCCGGGCGGCGAGCGGGCGGGCGGGTCCGCTGTGTTGCCCAACGGAGTGGGGGGCGGGGTCCGCTGTGTTGCCGTACCGGCGCACGGGACGGTGACACGACCACGCCGAGGCGTTGGGTTCCACGGCCGTACGCACGGAAGTCCGCAGCAGGCAGGACCTCCTGAAGCTCCTCGTAGGAGTACCGACGAGCCACCCAGGGGCCCTGTTTCCCCGTGCGGACACGGCGGAACCCGGCCAGGGCCCCTGGTCGACCCGATGGCCTCGCCGATCGGTCAGCGGGAGCGCGCTGGGGGTCAGGCCCCCTTTCCGAAGACAAGCACCTCCGTGGAGGCGATGCCCATGGGCGCCAGGAAGCTGGCCTCCAGGGTGCAGCCGAGGGTCGCGAAGAGGTCAACGCATGTCCGGCGCGGCATGGCGGCTGGGTAGGAGCCGTGCCCCGCGCCGCCCTGCGTCGCCCAGGTGCGTACCGCGGCCGGGTCCAGGCAGGTCTCCGTCATGACGTCGAAGACGATCCGACCACCGGGTCGCGTGACACGTGCCATCTCGAAGAAGTAGCGGGAGGCGCAGAGGAAGGTCACGGTGTTGAAGACCTTATGGGCCTGAACGAGGTCGACGCTGCCGTCAGGTGTCGGAGCCAGACTGCTTCCCGCGGTCGGTTGGGCGACCACGCCGAATGTCTCCACCAGGTAGTTTGCCCAGGGCGCCGCCGTCTCGTAGATCTCGTAGCGGCCTGGTGAGCACTCCTTCAGCGTCTTCTCCAGATACCGTCCGGACCCGGGGCCGATCTCCAGCACCGTGTCCGGCTTCGCGGCGAAGACGCCGAGAGCGCTCAGCTCGTCGATGGTGGACTGGGTGGCGCCAGGCGTCCCGTTCATGACCTGGTCGATATGGTCACCGACCGACAGACCGGCCGCCCGTGCGGCCCGCATCGTCGCCTCGAACGGGATGAAGTCGTCGACGCCCCCCAAGTTGTTGGTGCTGCGCACGATGTCGAATCCAGCCCGTCCCAAGAGCCGTTTGGCCCCCGACTTCAAGACTGACGTGCTCCTGCCTGCTGCCCTCATGAGGCATGCCCTCCAGGTCGTCTGCACCCTCGGTGTCAGCCCAGGATCGCGGACAAGGACACGGGCGCGCAGCGAGACGGCGAATTCGCAACGCGGCCGTCGGAGCCCGGTCCACGACACGGGGGTCGCCCGCCTGATATGTGCTCTTCAGGTAAGGCTGGTTGTCGATGCTCGGCGGCTGGCGCGGAAGTCCCGGCCAGCACCTCGATCACTCTCGCCCGACCCCTGGACCGCGCCAACGCACTCTGCGCCGCGACCGGCACGACCCGCACCCGAGCGACTTCCTCGCCGACCGTGTCCCAGCCCCCGCACCGATGGCACCAGCCATCTCCACCGGCGAGTACGAGCAAACGGATCACTTTCGGAAGGCGGACTTCTCAGGCGGGCTGCCGGGGCATGGGTGGGTGCCGGGTGGTGCGGGCGTGGAGGAACACGGCGGCGGTGGCCGCGGCAGCGGCGATGGCCAGCGCGGTCAGCGCGGTGACGGTCGCGGTGTCCGGGGAGGTGAGGGGCTGGGCGCGGTGGGCCTGCCCGGTGATCTCCCGCGGGTCCACGGCCAGCCCTACCGGAGCGGCCACGGTGATCAGGCCCGAGATGGCCCCGACGGCGACCAGCGGCCGGTTGACCACCCCCACCTTCCGCACCAGGGCTCGCGGCCCGGAAACCTCCACCACGACTCCGCCATCCCTCGGCGATGAGACTGCTGTCCCATGTTCCCGACCGGAAAAGTCAACCGGCCGTCCGCCCGGCACGGCGGTCACCCGACCGGGCCGCGGACCCCCGCCACCCGGCCCACTCGAACGCCAACGCCGGGCCCTTCACCGCCCGCGCACCCACCGCGGAGTCTCAGGGTGTAGTGGTCATTGGCCCACTCGGCCGTCGATACGCTCCCGCAGCAGGTCGGCGTGGCCGCAGTGCCGCGCGTACTCCGCGATCTGCGCCATCAGGACGTTGCGAAGCTGCTCATGGCCACCGGGGTCGGCACCGAGATCGGAGAGCCCGGCGTTCTGGCTGCCGAGGTCGGTGACGCCGGACAGATACCGGTCGGTGAGTTCCACCTCTGTCCGCCACTGCCGCCAGGCATCCTCCACGACCGCCGGATCGGCGATCGCGCCGTTGAAGTCGCCGTCGCGGTCATCGTCGGTGCGGTACAGCTTCGGCGCGTCCTCACCGGCCATCACCCGGCGAAAGTGTCGTTCCTCCTCGGTCAGGTGCCGCACCAGCCCGAGCAGGGACATCGTGGACGGCGGTACGGAGCGCATGGCCATCTGTTCGGCATCAAGGCCCGCGCACTTCATCTCCAGGGTGAGGCGGTAGTGACGCAGGTGGTCGAGGAGGAAGCCGCGTTCATCGACAGCCTCGACAACGGACTCGCGCGGGTCGTCGTCCGGATCGACCCACATGTCGCGGTGGACGGTGGACCGGGTCCATCGATCCGCCGCCGGTTCCTCGCTGTGCTCTCCCCAGTCCATGCGGGCATCGTCACGAGCGTCGGCACGGTCCGCCACCGATTTTTGGCGCATCCGCGTCAGCGAGCGGCCCGTCCGCCGCCCCTGCACGGAGTCGGCCCGTGCTTTCCCACCTCGAACGCGGGTCGAGGCGGTCGGGCTCCCGGCCACCGTCTCGATCCAGCCCGCGAGCGGCGTTCCCCCGCGGCCGTTGCACCATGGTGGGAGATCAACAGACGCGGGAGAGTGGGCACAGTGGACGTCCGGGGCACGGTGGCGGAGGGATTTCAGGCGGTCGAGGATGCGTTCCAACGCAACTTCGAGCAGCGCGGAGAGCGCGGGGCGGCCATCACCGTCTACCGGGACGGGCACAAGGTCGTCGACCTCTGGGCCGGTACCCGCGATGTGGACGGCGACGAGCCCTGGGCGGTGGACACCGCCCAAACCGTCCGCTCGGTGACCAAGGGCGTCGCGGCCGCGGTGGTTCTGCTGCTGCATCAACGAGGACAGATCGACCTGGACGCGCCGGTCGGCACCTACTGGCCGGAGTTCAAGGCCGCCGGCAAGGAGAGGGTGCTCGTACGGCATCTGCTCGCGCACCGCGCCGGGCTGGCGGCGATCGACCGCCCACTCACCCCGGCCGAGGCGATCGACGGCATCAGCGGCCCTGCGGCGATGGCCGCACAGCGACCCGCGTGGGAGCCGGGCACCGACCATGGTTACCACCCCCAGACCTTCAGTTGGCTGATCGCCGAACTGGTCCGCCGCGTCACCGGTCGCACCATCGGCCGCTGGGTCGCCGAGGAGATCGCCCGCCCACTCGACCTGGACTTCTGGATCGGGCTACCGGCGGAGGAGGCCCACCGGGTCGGGCGCATCGGCCCCGTACCCGAACCGCCTGCCGCCGCCGGTGGCGGGCTCAATCTGCGCCCCAAGCGCTCGGTGTCCGAGGCCTACCGAGACCCGGACTCCCTCACCCGCCGTGCCTTCGGTGCGATCCACCCCCTCCCCGACGAGAACGATCCCGACTATCGGGCCGCCGAACTGCCCGCATCGGGCGGTATCTCCACGGCCCGCGCGCTCGCCCGCTTCTACGCGGCGACCATCGGCGAAGTCGACGGCGGCCGAAGGCTGTTCGCGCCGGCCACCCTGACTCTCGCCCGTACCGAGGAATCGGCCGGTCCGGACCGAGTCCTGATCGTGCCCACCCGGCTCAGCCTCGGCTTTATGCTCCACGGCGCGGCGGCCCCACTTCTGGGCCCTGCTTCCTTCGGCCATCCCGGACGCGGCGGCTCACTGGGCTTCGCCGACCCGGCGTCGGGCATCGCCTTCGGCTATGTGACCAACGGACTACGCAAGGGAGTTACCGCGGACCCGCGTGCTCAAGCGCTGATCAGAGCGGTACGTTCGGTGCTATGAACACTGCGCTGAAACGTTTCGAGGGGTATGGCGTACTGATCACGGGCGGGGCCCGAGGCATCGGCGAGGCCACCGTGCGCCGGTTCGCGTCGGAAGGCGCGCGGGTACTGATCGCGGATCTGGACGAGGAAGCGGCGAGGCAGACCGCGGAGCGGATTCCCGGCGCGGAGTACCAGCGCTGCGATGTGGGCGACCGCGCCCAGGTGGAAGCGGCGGTGGCATCCGCCGTCGAACGCTTCGGCACCCTGGACGTGTTGGTCAACAACGCCTTCGCGGCCTCGCACGACCTGGGAGTGGACCGCTTGTCCGACGAGGACTGGAACCGCGACCTCGACATCACCCTGACCGGTGCGTTCCGCTGCGCTCGGGCCGCACTGCCGAGCCTGGCCGCGTCGGGGCGTGGAGCGATCGTCAACATCGGCTCTATCAACGCCGAACAATCCTTCGGCGGCCACGCCTACAGCGCCGCCAAGGCCGGCCTGGCCTCGCTCACCCGCACCCTGGCCGGTGAGGCGGGCCCCCAGGGCGTCCGCGTCAACCAGATCAACCCGGGCACCATCCGCACCCGCAACTGGGAGGGCCGCGAGAAGGTCATCGCGGCACTCGCGGACATCTACCCCCTGGGCAGGGTGGGCGAGCCGGAGGATGTCGCCTCCGCGGTGGCGTTCCTGGCCTCCCGGGACGCATCGTGGATCACGGGGACGACGCTGCGGGTGGACGGGGGAGTGCTGGCGGTGAACACCACGTTCAACAGGGCGATTCTGGAGGCAGAGGCAGAGGCGGCCGAAGTCGGGTAGCGGATCGGACGGATGCGGCCGCACGGAGGCGCTCCGTCGGCCGCAATCGCCCCAGATCCGGCCGGAGCGCCCCTGGTGACAGCACCCCCGCGGGAGCAACCTGCCTTCTCCGGGCCGGTTGTCGGTCTGGACTACCGCGATGCGGGGACTTCGGCGGATGGCAGTGTGCGTGTGAGTTGTTCGGACCGTCGCATCAGGCCGTCCTCGGTGAACTCGGCGAAGAGGTGCACCTGTGTCGAGACAGGGCCGCTCTTGCGCATCCGGGCGTGAATCGTGAAACGGGCCGCGATCCGGGTGCCGTCCGCGATCGCTTCGTGCACCTCGAAGCGGAACTCGACCACGTTCCTTCGAACCGGCCGGAGATGTGCGAGCAGCCGGTCCCAGTCGAGCCGCACCCCGTCGGCGTACTGGACGACATCGCGGGTGTGGTACCTGGACATCACATCCACGGGCTCCTGCGCACCCTGAACCACGGCCTCGGTGAAAGTGGTGAGGAAATCGGCGATGAACTGCTCGGGAGACTGTGTTTCAAGAGGCTTCACGCGGCTCCTGCCAGCAGGGCGGGGCATGCGCCCCCAGCAATCTCAAGGTGACCCGCGACAGGAACCGCCATCGGTGGGGATGGGTGGTGTGCTGTCCCTGCAACGATGCTCACGTGGTGTTCTGCACCCCTCAGAACGCAGGAACAGAGGCGAAGAAGATTGACTCCTTCATCAAGAGGCACAGTGGGCACGCGTGATTGGTACTTCACCCTGCACCTCCAGAAGAAGCTGACACCGGAGCAGGGCAGACACGCTTGACGGGCTCGATCGCTTTTGCGACGGGCGCATCAGCCGTGTGGAGAATCCGGGACACACGAGGTTCAGTTGCCTCTTCGAGGCTGAAACCCTGACTGAGGCGATCGCGGAGGCGTTGAACCTCTTCGAGGATTTCCCAGGGGTCTTGGTTCGCAGTGTGGAACTGGACTGGATCGCTCTGGATGAGAACGGCATGGCGACTCCGGCCGTGGTCCCCGCGCCGCCCCCGGTGGAGGCGGCTCCTTCGTCGTCGTGACGCCAGCAGACAGCCCCGCTTCCTCGGGTCAGGGGAAGCGGGGCTGTTGTGTGTGCGGTCCTACTGCTCGCTGGACCGGGGCGAGTGCGACCAGCCCTACCCAATCATCGGCGTGAAGCATCAGTATGGGGTCGGATACGTTCTTGCAGTGCGTATCTAGGCCTTGGTCTCGAAGGCCTTCAGCCCTTGGTATACCTCACGAAGGTCTGGGGCTTCCGGGAGTTTCCGGGCCTCAACGGCCTTGACGACTTCCAGTGCACGCCAGTGATTTGATGGGACGATACGGCCGGACAATATGGCCCGCTGTGCTGAGTTGCACGCCTCATCCAGCCGGTCACCACCGAGCAAGGCCAATGCCAGATCGATATTTGCGGAGGCGACCCGACGTGGCCATTTTTCAATGTCCTCAGCGGGGGTGAGTCGCGCGATGACTTCCCGCGCGTACTTCTCAGCCGCTGGATCTCCGACCCATGCAGGCGTTGTTGCTGTGTAGGCCGACGACTTACCGGAACAGCCCCTGGGGCTCCGCGGCGCCAACCACCCCTCACCCCGCCCGCAGCATCAACCCGATCCCCACCACCATCAGCCCCGCCGCCACCAGTCGTGGCCCACCGAAGCGCTCCTTGAAGAACAGTGCCCCTATCGCCGCGCCCGCGATGATCGAGGACTCCCGTAGGGCCGCGACCGTCGCCAGCGGGGCTCTTGTCTGGGCCCACAGGACCAGGGCGTACGCGATCATCGACAGGACCGCGCCGAGGAGGCCGCGGGCCGCGTAGGGGCGCAGTCGGGGCAGGAGCTGTCGGCCGTGGGCGGCGAAGGCGTAGAACGGGATCAGGGCGCCCTGGAGCAGGGTCAGCCAGGCGATGTAGCTGAGCGTCGATCCCGAGGCCCGGACTCCGGCGCCGTCCACCACGGTGTAGGCCGCGATGGACAGGCCGGTCGCCAGTGCGGCCAGTAGGGCGGGCCAGTCGGGTCGGGTGGTGGAGCCCTTGATGCCCCACAGCGCGATGCCCAGCAGGCCGGCCGTCGCCGTGACCATGCCCGCCAGTTGCCAGCCGGACAGCTGCTCGTCCAGGAAGGCGGCGGCGAGGAGGAACACCACCAGGGGTGCCGTGCCGCGGGCGATGGGATACATCTGGCCGAAGTCACCGAGGCTGAAGGACTTGAACAGCAACGCCTGGTAGCCGAGGTGCAGCAGGGCCGACGCGATGAGGTAGGGCCAGGCTTCCGCCTGGGGCAGCGGGGTGAAGCAGACCATGACCGCACCGACCAGTGCCGAACCGCCGACGAGCAGGGTGAAGGCGGCGAATCGATCCTTCACCGCGTGGGCCATGGCGTTCCAGGTGGCATGGGTGATCGCCGCCAGGAGGACCGCGGCGGTCACCAGAGGTGTCATGCGCTGTGCTCGCGTACGTCCACCAGTGCGCCGCCCGCGTGGGCGATCAGGGCCTTGGGGTCCATGGCGAACACGGTGTGCGGGGTCCCCGCCGCCGCCCAGACCACATCGTGGTTGAGCAGGGCGCGATCGGCCAGCACCCGGGTCTCGGTGGCGTGGCCGAACGGAGGTACGCCGCCGATGGCGTACCCCGTGGTCGCGCGGACCAGATCGGCGTCCGCGCGACCCACGGAGAGGGCGCCCAACTCCTCGCGTACCCGCTCCACATCCACCCGGGACGAGCCGTCCATCAGGACGAGCACCGGCTGTCCGTCCGCCGCGAAGATCAGCGACTTGACGATCTCGCTCACCCCGCAGCCGATCGCCGCCGCTGCCTGGGCCGCCGTACGGGTGGCGTCCGGGAAGCGGCGGACCTCGACTTCGAGTCCCAGCGTGCGCAGGGCCTCGGCGAAACGGGGGTGGGCTTCGGTATGGGGAGAGGTCATAACCGCACGTTAGCGGTAGTCGCGCAGGGTATGGGAAGGAAATTCCCGGTGGAGAGCCCCGACGGCGCCTGGTATCACGGGGTGATGGCGGGTCAGCGTGCGTTCAGTACCCGGGCCACTGCCGGGCCCGCCGCTTCCCCGCCCCGGCCACCTGACTGGACCACCGCCGCGACGGCCAGATCGCCGGCGTACGCGGTGAACCAGCTGTTGGACTTGCCCTGTCCGTCCACTTCCGCCGAACCGGTCTTCGCGCCCTTGCTCCCCGGCACCGACGCCATCGAGGCCTGGCCGGTGCCGTGCTGCGCGGTGGCCGCCATCATCTCCCGTAGGGCGCTCGACATGCCGCCGGGCATCCGCTGGGCGGTGGCCAGTTGCCGGTCGTCGAGCGAGGCAGGGACCAGGACGGGCTGGCGGAAGCCGCCGTTCTGCACGGTGGCGGACACCGAAGCCATGGTGAGGGCGTTCATGGTGATCCTGCCCTGCCCGATGTACGAGGCGGCCGTCTCGGTGCCCGTCGACTCGGGCACCTTGCCGTCGAAGCTGGCCACGCCCGTCTTCCACTCCAGCCCGATGCCGAAGTACTTGCGAGCGGTCGCACCCAGCGCCGTACCGGACTCATCGCGCTCGTCGAGCGGCTTCACCGCCTTGATGAAGGTGGTGTTGCAGGAGCGCAGGAAGCTGTCCTTGAAGGTGCTGTCGGTGAGGGAGAAGCCTTCGAGGTTCTCAAACGTCCGGCCCATCCACTGCACGGTCGAGGGGCACTCCACCTTGGAGCCCGGGCCTTCGACGATGCCCTTGTCCAGCATCATCGCGGCGGTGACGATCTTCATCGTGGAGCCGGGCGCCTGGGCGCCCAGCATCGCCGTGTTGTAGCCGCCGGCGGGGCTGTTGGCGACCGCCCGGATCTCTCCCGTACTGGGTTTGATCGCCACCAGCGCCGCCGAACCGTGTTGTTTGACCGCCGCTTCGGCCGCTGCCTGCACATCCGCGTCCAGCGCGGTGCGGAGCTTGCCCGGGGTGCCCTTGCTCAGGGCCAGCAGGGTCTGATCGGCCGCGTTGGGGTCAGTGGAGGTGATGACCAACTCAACGCCCGGGGTGCCGCCCGCGAGTTTGCCGTACTTCTTTCGCAGGGCGTCCAGCATCGGCCCCAGCGAGGGGAACTTCTCCCGGATGAGTTCGCGTCCCTGGTGGTCCACCGCAGTCACCGGCGGGGCCGTCACCGGTCCGGTCCGCAATGTCCTGCCCTTGGTCAGTGCGGGGTGCACCAGGGTCGGTGCCCACTCGACCAGGGGCTTCCCGGTGGTCAGCCCGCGGACGACCTGGAGGTAGGAGGAGTAGGACCAGGGCTTGGTCACCTTCCCGTGCCGCACGGTCGCCCGCACCGTGAACGGCACCCTGGCGCCGGTCGGCGCCTGAGGGGTGATCACGGCCTTGGACACCTTGGCCGCCGAGCGGAACTCACCGAGCAGGGGCTGGGCTTCGACCGGGTTGTTGGTCAGTTGTGCCGCGGCCGCGGCATCACCCGAGGCCCAGGCGGCGAGGAAGGCCTTGGACGCCTCGTCGATCTCGGTGGCGTCGGGGGGTCCCGTCTTGCGCTTGGCCGATGCGGTTGAGGTGGATTCACCGTCCTCCCCGTCGAACAGCACGGTGTAGCCGCCGTATCCCACCCCCGTGGCCACTAGCACGAACGCACCGCCGATCACGGCGACCTTCACTCCACTGCGCATGGTGTGCAGTTCCTCCCCGGAATTCTCTTGAACACGTTCAAGAAGAAGGTGTCGCTTGCACCCTACGGGACGTCGCCGAAGTGTCCGGGGACTGTTACGGGACCGCGACAGATGGGTCGGGGCGCCCGGACGGCTCCTCGGCAGACCCCTCGGTGGGTGCCCGGCGTGCCGAACCGCTCGCCCCGCCGCCCCTGTCCGAGGATGGGGCAATGGCGAAGACGATGACGAAGCACGAGTGGCGGAAGTTCGTCTCAGAGGGCACCCGCACCGCGAAGCTCTCCACCGTACGGGCCGACGGCAGCCCCCATGTCGCTCCCGTGTGGTTCCTCCTGGACGGGGACGAGCTGGTGTTCAACACCGACAAGGAGTCGGTCAAGGGGCGCAGTCTGCGCCGGGACGGCAGGGTGGCGATCTGTGTGGAGGACGATGATCCGCCGTTTGCCTTCGCGCTTCTCCAGGGGCAGGCCGAAGTGAGTGAGGACCCTGAACAGGCGCTTCACTGGGCGACGCAGATCGCGGCCCGCTATATGGGTGAGGACGTCGCACAGAGCGTGGGGGAACGCAACAGCGGTCCGGGCGCACTGACCGTCAGGGTCCGCGTCGCCAAGGTCACCGCGGTCGCGGAGCTCACCGAGTGAGCTTCGGATGGCGAGGGCCCACCGGTCCGTAGGACGGGTGGGCCGCAGGCGAAAAAGGGCTGGCCGGCCGGGGAGCGGTCCCGGCCGGCCAGCGCACGGCGTCAGTAGGACTGGATCGCCTTGGGGTTCGGGCCGTACTTGTTGTCGTGCGGCTGACCCTCCAGGACGGAGAACACGAACATCGCGATGCCGCCCACGATCGGGACCAGACCGATCAGAATCCACCAGCCCGACCGGTCGGTGTCGTGCAGCCGCCGCACCACCAGGCCCAGGTTGGGCAGGAAGAGGGCGAGCACATAGATCCCGGTGATGATCGGGTAAGTGCTGAGGGCGAGGTCGACAAGCACCAGCACAAGGCTGATGATGGCGTTGAACAGGAAGAACATCCAGTATTCCTTGCGGCGCGCACGGCCGCTGAACTCCGCGTACTTCTTGACGACATCCAGGTACCAGTTCAAAGCGTCCCCCCATAGGACTGCGACGGAAGCCTGTCCCGACGGACTAGGCCAGCGAAACCTAGGGGCTTGAAGTGTGCGGGTCAAGTCATTTGTCCAGTCGCTACTGACCCGTGACCCAATAGCGTTTTTCGTGACCTGTTCCGGGCTGGATTCCCTGACTGATCCTCACGTTTGCCCTGGTCGTTCGTGGTGAGGAGAGGGGCCGAACGGGGTACGCCCAGGGTTGCCGACTTCCCCTGGGCGTCCCTGCGCGGGTCGGCTAGACCCAGGTATCCAGCCACATCCGGTCGCGCCAGTCGTCCACCGGGATCGGTGCTCCGGTGTACAGCGGATGGAAGTAGATGAAGTTCCAAATGATCAGCAGCACCAGGACCCCGGCGCCGATCGCTCCGATCGCCCGCCGTCGCTCGTTGGAACCCGGTGGCCCGAGGATCGCGCCGATCATCATCGTCACGGCCAGACAGAGGAACGGCACGAAGACGACCGCGTAGAAGAGGAAGATCGTGCGTTCCTGGTAGAGGAACCACGGCACCCAACCGGCGGCGATGGCGCAGGCGATGGCGCCCGCGCGCCAGTCGCGGCGGAAGAACCAGCGCCACAGGATGTAGCAGATCGCGAAACAGGCCGCCCACCACAGCAGCGGAGTGCCCAGCGCCAGCACCTCGCTCGCGCACTTGTCGGCGGTGTCGGCCGGACAGCCGTCCTGGCCCGCCTTCGGGTCCTCGTAGTAGTAGGAGACCGGCCGGCCCAGGACGATCCAGCTCCACGGGTTCGACTGGTAGGTGTGACCCGAGGTCAGGCTGACATGGAAGTCGAAGACCTCGTTCTCGTAGTGCCAGAAGCTGCGCAGCCAGTCCGGCAGGAGCCAACTCCAGGAGGAGTCCTTGCCGTCGGTCTCCGCCCAGTCGCGGAAGTAGCCCTTGTCCGTGAAGATCCAGCCCGACCAGGAGAGCATGTAGGTGGTGATCGCCACCGGCACGGTGGAGAGGAACGCGGGGGCCAGGTCCCTGGTGAGCACCGCGCGATAGGGGCGCTTCGCGCCCGCCGTGCGCCGTGCTCCCACATCCCACACCACGGCCATCACACAGAAGGCGACCATCACATAGAGGCCGTTCCACTTGGTGCCGGCGGCCAGCCCGAGCATCACACCCGCCGCGATCCGCCACGGCCGCCAGCCGAGCCTCAGGGTCGCGGCGATCCGCTCGTTCGGCCGTAGCACCCCGGTCTCGTCCATCGGCAGCGCGGCCGCGAGTCTGGCCCGCGCCCAGTCCCGATCGATGATCAGACAGCCGAAAGCGGCCACCACGAAGAACATCAGCACCAGGTCGAGCAGAGCCGTACGGCTCATCACGAAGTGCAGCCCGTCCACGGCCAGCAGCAGTCCCGCGAGGCAGCCGAGGAACGTCGAGCGGAACAAGCGACGCCCGATGCGGCAGATCATCAGCACCGACAGGGTGCCCAGCACGGCGAGCATGAAGCGCCAGCCGAACGGGGTGAAGTCGAAGAGCTTCTCCCCGATGCCGATGATCCATTTTCCGACCGGGGGATGGACCACATACCCGGGATCGATGGGGATCTCGATGGACGAGGGGTCCCTCAGGATCTTCTTGTCGATCTCCTTGGGCCAGGCACCCTCGTACCCCTGGTTGATCAGCGCCCACGCGTCCTTCGCGTAGTACGTCTCATCGAATATCACCGCGTGTGGTTTGCCCAGGTTCCAAAACCGCAGTACGCCCGCGATCAGCGCCACGAGCAGCGGACCGCCCCAGGCGGAAGCCCGCAGCAGTGGGTTCACCCATGCCGGACGGATGCCGAACACCGGCCAGATCCGTTCGGACGGGCGGGTGTACGGCGGGACCAGGCGTTCGCGCAGCCCGATCACGGGCCGGGGCGAGTAGCCGAATCTACGCAGCCGCTGCTGCCAACTGGGCGGCTGTTCGTCGGCGTCCCTGCCCTGGACGGTCTGTGGCGCGGTACTGGTCACCGCGCCATCGTAGGGAACCTCGCCGGTCCAAGTGTGCGTCCGCCCCCACTGGCCTGGTCCGGCACCCGTGTCGCACCCGGGTTTTTCCGCCTCCCTCGACCGGCGCACCCGCGCCCCAAGTCCCCGCCCCGGGCGCCGGCTCAGCGCCCCGAGAGCCCGGAGTCCAACGTCGCGCCAGGGTTCCGGAAGACGTCCGCACCGAAGAGGGAACCGCTTCTGGGAACGGGATGCGCGTGATGGTCCCCACAGTTCGCGGGTTCCTGGGGAGACCGGGAAACGGGCCCGGGCCACCGCGGACCGGGCCGGATGGCCGGCGGCGGCCGGGCGCGCTGGGACAATGGCCGATGTGACGACTGAGCCGCCCCCTGAAAATCCCCTCGGACCGCTGTCGGGGGACCCCTCCGCCGGTCTGCTGATCCTCGCCGGGACACCCATCGGCGATATGGCGGACGCCCCGCCCCGGCTGGCCGCCGAACTGGCCGGCGCCGATGTCGTCGCCGCCGAGGACACCCGACGGCTGCGCCGGCTCACCGGAGCCCTCGGTATCCAGATCAAGGGCCGGGTCCTCTCCTACTTCGAGGGCAATGAGTCCGCCCGCACCCCGGAACTGGTCGAGGCCCTCACCGGCGGAGCCCGTGTCCTGCTGGTCACCGACGCCGGCATGCCCTCCGTCTCCGACCCCGGCTACCGCCTGGTCGCCGCCGCCGTGGCCCAGGACATCCGGGTCACCGCGGTCCCCGGTCCGTCCGCCGTGCTCACCGCGCTGGCCCTCTCCGGTCTTCCGGTCGACCGTTTCTGCTTTGAGGGATTCCTGCCCCGCAAGGCCGGAGAGCGCCTGGCCCGACTGCGGGAGAACGTGAACGAGCGCCGCACCCTCGTCTACTTCGAGGCGCCGCACCGGCTCGATGACACCCTCGCCGCCATGGCCGAGGTGTTTGGGGCCGATCGCCGGGCCGCCGTCTGCCGGGAGCTGACCAAGACCTACGAGGAGATCAAGCGCGGCGGTCTGGGTGAGCTGGCCGAGTGGGCGGCTCAGGGGGTGCGCGGTGAGATCACCGTCGTCGTCGAAGGCGCTCCGGACGCGCCCCCCGGAGAGCTTGATCCCGATGAGTTGGTGCGCAGGGTGCTGGTGCGCGAGGAGGCGGGGGAGCGGCGCAAGGAGGCGATCGCCGCGGTCGCGGCAGCGGCGGGAATTCCCAAGCGCGAGGTCTTTGATGCGGTGGTGGCGGCAAAGAACACGGCTCGATCAGCCCCCGCAGACGGTAAAGGACTACGGTAGAAAGCAAAGCCCAGACCGTGTCCAGAGCCCTCTAGGCATGGGAAGGCCAAAGAGCACACCATGATTCGACAGGCGCTGATGCGCTCCCGCCGGAATGGGCGTCCACTGGGGCAGTGGAAAGGAGCAGGCATGAGTGAGATCGCGGGCACCGCCAGGGTCCATGAGGCATACGCCTTCGCTTGTATGCGCTGCGGGCACGGCTGGGAGCAGGCCTACGACATCGAGCATCACATGGACAGCCAGGGGCAGGAGTACGTCGTGTACAAGGCGGCGGGCGAGCGGGTGCCGTCCCCGCTTTCCAGCCCCACGTGCATGAACTGCGGAGGGCATGTCGTCAGGATCATGAGGGCCGGACAGGTCTCCTCGGTCCTGGATCTGATGGCCCGGTCCATGGGCACCACCCCGACGCGTCCCATTCGCCAGAAGAAGTCCTTGAGGTCCTCGCGGCCAGCCGGCCCACTGGGCACGGGAGACAAGAGCGAAGACGAGATCGACTCCGGGCCGGCCGCGGAGCCCGAGCAGGCCAGGCAGCAGGGCCCACCGGCCAAGCAGCACCACTGGCACCTCTCCGACCTGCTGCACCCCTTCCACCGCAGATGAGCCCGAGGGCGTGGGCCTCGTAGGATCGCGCCCATGAGTGCCAAGTCCGCCCCGCCGCCGCTGCCCGAGCCCTTGAGGGTTCCGGTCGCCGACTCCCACACCCACCTGGACATGCAGGAGGGCACGGTGGAGGAGGCGCTCGCCCGGGCCGCGGCCGTTGGGGTGACCACCGTGGTGCAGGTCGGCTGCGACATCAAAGGGGCCCGGTGGGCTGCCCAGACGGCAGCCGACCACGACGCGGTGCACGCGGCCGTGGCACTTCACCCCAATGAGGCACCGCGGATCGTGCTGGGGGAGCCCGGTGGCGAAGGACCGCGCCAGATCGCGCGGGAAGCGGGCGGTGACAGCGCCCTCGATGACGCGCTCTCCGAGATCGACGCGCTGGCCGCACTGCCGCACGTCCGTGCGGTGGGCGAGACCGGCCTCGACTACTTCCGGACCGGCCCGGAGGGCATCGCCGCGCAGGAGCGATCGTTTCGGGCGCACATCGAGATCGCCAAACGGCATGGGAAAGCCCTGGTGATCCACGATCGTGACGCCCATGCCGATGTGCTGCGCATTCTCACCGAAGAGGGTGCACCGGAACGGACGATTTTCCACTGCTACTCGGGTGATGCCGAGATGGCGGAGATCTGTGCCGCCGCCGGCTACTACCTGTCGTTCGCGGGCAATGTGACCTTCAAGAACGCTCAGCCGCTGCGGGACGCGCTCGCCATCGCCCCGCGTGAACTGGTCCTCGTGGAGACGGACGCGCCGTTTCTCACGCCCATGCCGTACCGCGGACGGCCTAACGCCCCGTATCTCATTCCGGTCACGCTGCGTGCCATGGCGGTGGTGATGGGGCTGGACGAGGACACGCTGGCCGCGGCGGTGGCGGCGAACACGGCTACCGCGTTCGATTACTGACAGATAACAAGGGTGGCGCCCTCGGGGGCGGCGAAGCGTATCGTTGCGACACTGTGTAGTCGAATCGCTTTGGAGAGTGACTGTTCCTCCGATAGCGTCCCGGCCGCAATGCCATCGAGCGGACCGGACCCGGACCCTACGGAGTGTCGTGAGCGATGTGAGCAGTGCGCAGGGCAGACACCACACGACGAGCGGCACCAGCGACACGGGCGTCAGAGGCCCCGGGCCCCGAACCGGTTTGCCGCCCGGCCCCGAGCCCGGCCATGCGGCTCACCACGGCTCGGGCGTCCCTGCGGCTGACGACACATCCGAGCACGGCTACGCCCCTCCACCCGCCGCCTCTCCATCCGCCCCCGGCTCCCAGCACCCCGGCTATGAGGGCTCTTTCACGCCCGGTGATCAGCTCGGCTACGGCCCGGGTTTCGTCCCGGGGTTCGGCGCCGAGTACGACCCTGAGTTCGTGCCCGAGGCCGGAGCGTGGGCCGGATCGGGCTGGGATGGGGCCGGGTGGTCGTCGGGGATGCCCGGGGCCGCCTCGGCCGGCCCCTATCTCGGGCACTCGGAACGCGAACCGGGGCCCGGCCCGATCGGCCCGGACGGGCTGGGCCCCGCCTCGGGAGCCGCCGGGACCGGGGGAGCCGCGGATGCGACGGAGATGTTCGCGTTCGGCTCGTATGACCCCTTGGACGGAGTGCTGGGGCTTCGGCCGGTGTCGGGGCACGGGTTCGCCCCCGGTTTCGCCACGGACTACGGGCCCGAACCCGGGGCGGGCGGTGAGCCCGGCCGGCAGGGCCACGACTGGGCGGGTGGCTTCCTCCCCTACGGTGAGCCCGGTGCGGATCCTGGGTGGGGAGCGGCACCGGGTTCGGCCACCGGGCTCGGCGGGGAGGACGGCCCAGGCCGACAGTACGGTCCCGGTCCCGGTTTCCCGCCGGAGTTCGGTTCCGGTTCCGGTTTCCCGTCGGGCTTCGATCCCGGTTCCGACGGTTCTGAACCGGGGCGGCAACTCCACGGTTTCGATCGTGGGCCGGGGCTGGCTGGCTCCTTCGACGCCGGCCCCGGCGCGCAGCACCCGCCGTTCCACCCGTATCTCGGTTTCGATCCGCACATCGTCTACGAACCGGCCCTCGGCTTCGATCCGCCGCACGTCGACTCCGGCCCCGGCCAGGACCCTCGGTTCGCCCCGGGGCCGACCCTCGCCTTTCGCCCCCCGGCCGGCCAGCACGACCAACCGGCCGCCGGTTACGCGGCTGAACCCAACGCCTGGCTCGACCCCGCGGCCACCTCCCCACGGCTGAGTGGGTACGACCCCGCCCTCGATGTGGACCTGGGCCCCGACGCATGCGGGAGCGCAGCGGTGCCGCCCGACCGTCAGCGAAACCCCGGCGCCCACCATCGCCGCCCCACCGCCGCACGCCAACCCCAGGCACCCCCACCGGCTAGGCCCACCGTGACCTTCGACGCGCACGACGCCCATCACCCCGACCGCGACGAGCCACCCAAGTCCACACACCGCCGGCGGACCCCCGAGCGGCCCGACTCCCTGCGCCGGCTCGTCCCACAGGCCCTGGTCGTCGCCTTCCTCGCCGGTGGCACCTCCGCCTTCGTCGCCAGCGACAAGGCCGTCCGGCTCACGGTCGACGGCGTTCCCCGCACGATGCACACCTTCGCCGACGACGTGGAGGAGCTCCTCCACGATGAAGGCGTCTCCGTCGGCCGCCATGACATCGTCGCTCCCGCCCCTGGCCAGGACCTCACCAGCGGCGATGAGGTCGTTGTGCGTTTTGGCCGGCCCGTCGCCCTCACCCTGGACGGTGAGCGCCGTCAGGTGTGGACCACCGCCCGCACGGTGGACGGCGCGCTTCGGCAGCTCGGGGTACGGGCCGACGGCGCCTATCTCTCCGCCTCCCGCTCCCTGGCGATCTCCCGCAGGGGCCTCGTACTCGATGTGCGCACCGAACGGGCGGTCACCTTCATGGCCGATGGCCGCGCCCGGACCATCAGGACCAACGCGGCCACCGTCGCCGCGGCGCTGACCGAGGCGGGCATCACCCTCGGCAGCCTGGACACCACCTCCGTGGCGCCCGAGAGCTTTCCCCGCGATGGGCAGACGGTCACCGTGATGCGGATCTCCGGGTCGCGCGAGGTGCGCGAGGAATCGATCCCCTACGACACGGTCAGGACCGATGACCCCGAGCTGTTCAAGGGCACCGAGATCGTCACCCAGCAGGGGCGGCCCGGTGCCCGGCGGGTCACCTATGAACTGCGGACCGTCAACGGTGTCCAGCAGAAGCCCAAGAAGATCGCGGACGAGGTGGTGCGCGAGCCGGTGACCCAGCAGATCAAGGTCGGCACCCAGCCGATGCCCGACAACTCCGTCGAAGGAGCGGACGGGCTGAACTGGCCGGCCCTGGCCCAGTGCGAGTCCGGTGGGCGGCCGACCGCCGTGGACGCGTCGGGGAACTACGGCGGGCTCTATCAGTTCGACACCGGGACCTGGCGTGCCCTGGGCGGCAGCGGGCGCCCTCAGGACGCCCCGGCGGCGGAGCAGACCTACCGGGCGAAGAAGCTCTATGTGCAAAGGGGGGCGACTCCATGGCCGCACTGCGGCCGTAGGCTGTATCGGTGAGCACCACTGAGCCCGACGCGCTTCTGAGCCCCGCCGATGTCCGTGAACTGGCCGCAGCGCTGGGCGTACGCCCGACCAAGCAGCGCGGCCAGAACTTCGTCATCGACGCGAACACCGTCCGCCGTATCGTCCGCACCGCCGGAGTGCGCCCGGACGATGTGGTCGTCGAGGTCGGCCCGGGGCTCGGCTCGCTGACGTTGGCGCTGCTGGAGGCGGCCGAGCAGGTGGTGGCCGTGGAGATCGACGATGTGCTCGCCTCGGCTCTGCCGGCGACGATCGTGGCGCGGTTGCCGCGGCGCGCCCTGCACTTCTCGCTGGTCCACTCGGACGCCATGACCGTCGAGGAACTACCGGGACCGCCGCCGACCGCGCTGGTCGCCAACCTTCCGTACAACGTCGCCGTGCCCGTACTGCTCCATATGCTGGACCGCTTCCCGAGCATCGAGCGGACGCTGGTGATGGTGCAGGCCGAGGTCGCGGACCGGCTGGCGGCAAGCCCGGGGAACAAGGTGTACGGAGTGCCGTCCGTGAAGGCGAACTGGTACGCCGATGTGAAGCGGGCGGGCTCGATCGGGCGCAATGTGTTCTGGCCCGCGCCCAATGTGGATTCGGGTCTGGTCTCGCTGGTCCGCCGCGATCCGCCGGAGACGACCGCGACCAAGGCGGAGGTCTTCGCCGTGGTGGACGCGGCGTTCGCCCAGCGCCGCAAGACCCTGCGGGCCGCGCTCGCGGGCTGGGCCGGGTCGCCGGCCGCGGCCGAGCAGGCGTTGGTGGCCGCGGGGATCTCACCGCAGGCACGGGGCGAGTCCCTCACGGTGGCGGAGTTCGCCCGGATCGCGGAGGCCAGGGCATGACCGTGAGCGGTGGCATGACCGGGCACGAGGGCCAGCGGCCGGGCGGGCGACTCGCATCGGGCACGGGCGAGCGGGTGACGGTACGGGTGCCCGCCAAGGTCAATGTGCAACTCGCGGTGGGCGGTGCGCGCGCCGACGGCTTCCACGACCTGGCGAACGTCTTTCTCGCGGTCTCCCTCTTCGATGAGGTGACGGTGGCTCCGGCAGCGGAACTGACGGTCACCTGTACGGGACCCGACGCCCATCAGGTCCCGCTGGATGCCACCAATCTCGCGGCGCGAGCCGCCGTACTGCTCGCCGAGCGCCATGGCCTCGCGCCGAACGTCCATATCGATATCGCCAAGGACATTCCCGTCGCCGGCGGTATGGCGGGCGGCAGTGCGGACGGCGCCGGTGCGCTGCTCGCCTGTGACGCCCTGTGGGGACTGGATTCGACCCGCGCCGAACTGCTGGACATCTGTGCCGAACTCGGCAGCGATGTGCCCTTCAGCCTGGTGGGCGGGGCAGCCCTGGGCACGGGCCGTGGTGAGCGGCTGACCGAACTACCGGTGGGAGGGGACTTCCACTGGGTGTTCGCGGTGGCGGACGGCGGTCTGTCGACCCCCAAGGTGTACGGGGAGTTCGACCGACTCAACGCCCTGGTGCGGGTTCCGGAGCCGCGGGCATCGGCTCATCTGCTGGAGGCCCTGCGCACCGGAGATGCCGCAGCCCTCGCCGGCGCCCTGTCCAATGACCTTCAGCCGGCGGCCCTCTCGCTGCGGCCCTCGCTCCGGTCGACCCTGGAGGGGGGGCTTGCGGCGGGCGCCCTCGCGGCGCTGGTCTCAGGCTCAGGCCCGACCACGGCCTTCCTGGTGAAGGACCCGCGGGAAGCAGCGGTCGTCGCCGAAGCGCTCCTGGCCTCCGGGACCTGCCGGGCGGCCCGGGTCGCCTCCTCACCCGCGCCGGGCGCACATCAGGTCCAACCGCGTCACTGAGGGCCGTCCCCTGGGGCCGCTGAGGCTCCAGGGCACTCAAGGGGTGTCGGGGCGGGCGGTGCCCCCTGCCACCGCGGATACTCAGATCCGGACATGAGTACGGCAGCCCTGACCCTGTGCGATGGCCAGCGGCGAACGTATCCCCATGGATGCACGCGTCTGTGACCTCGCCGCCGCAACACCGGACAGCCGGGACCGCTATGTCGACTTGCTGAGGGTCCTGTCCCTGGGTGCCGTGGTGCTCGGACACTGGCTCATGGCGGCCGTCACCGACGAGGGAGTGGGCAATCTCCTGGCCGTGGTGCCCGAGTTGCAGTTGCTGACCTGGGCGCTCCAGGTGATGCCGGTCTTCTTCTTCGTCGGGGGGTTCTCGCATGCGCTCTCCTACCGTTCCCTGCGCCGCAAGCACCCCGAGGGCGCCGCTCTCTACCCGGCCTTCCTCCGGGCCCGGTTGCAGCGCCTGCTGCGGCCGACCATGGTGTTCATCCTGGTCTGGGGTGCCGCGGCGCTGATCGTGCAGCTGCTCGGTGGGGACGGGGGACTGACCGGGGTGGCGCTGCGGCTGGTCACCCAGCCGCTGTGGTTCATCGGGATCTATCTCGCGATGGTCGCCTTCACCCCGCCGCTGCTGAGGTTGCACGAGCGGTACGGCTGGGGGGCCTTCGGCGCACTGGTCGCGGCAGCCGTCGCGGTCGATCTCGCGCGCTTCGCCCTCGCGGTGCCGTACGTCGAGTTCCTGAACTTCGTCTTCGTCTGGCTGGCCGTCCATCAGCTGGGCTTCCTCCGGGCCGACGGCGCTATCCGACTGCCCGCAGCCCTCGCCTGCGCCGGTCTTGTCGGCGCCGTGGCGCTGGTGGCGTTCGGGCCCTATCCGCTCTCCATGGTGGGGATGCCCGGCGAGAAGGTGTCCAATATGGCGCCGCCCACCCTGGCCCTCCTCTGCCACGGCCTCTGGCTCGTCGGCGCGGTCGAGTCACTGAAGAGCCCGGGCACTCGCCTGGTGCGGCGCGCCCGGGTCTGGCAGGCGGTCATCGCCGCGAACGGGATCGCCATGACCGCCTTCCTCTGGCATCTGACCGCGATGCTCGGTGTGTACGGCACGATGCTCGCGCTCGATGTCCCGCTGCCCGAGCCCGCATCCGCCGGCTGGTGGGTGCAGACCCCGATCCGCGTCGCGGTGGCCGCGGGACTGACCGCGCTCCTGGTCGCCGCCTTTCGGAGTTTTGAGCGGCCCGTCCCCACCGCGGTCGCGGCAGGCGGCTCGGGCCCGGCGGCCGCCCTGGGGATCACCCTCTGCCTGCTGGGTGTGCTGGGACTGTCCATGGTCGGCTTCGGCGGGTTGCTGGAGGGCAAGTCGGCGACGCTGATAGCGGTACGGGTCACCGCACCCGTCACGGTGGCGATGGCACTCATCGGATGGCTGCTGGTGGAGCGGTCGGGCGGCGGACGGCGCCCTCGCTAGCAGGCCACCCGACAACGCCTTGGCACCGGTCTCCGAGCACTGCCGGTGCCCGCCTCCGCGCCCGATTCTGGGCGGTCCCGGCGGCGACTACTCTGGAGACCGATCCGTGTCCCCCCGTACAGGAGAGTAATGGCCGTCAATCTGGTCAATGTCGAGGCTGTCAGCAAGGTGTACGGGACCCGTGCGCTGCTTGACTCCATTTCCCTCGGCGTCTCCGAAGGGGAGCGCATCGGTGTCGTCGGGCGCAATGGCGACGGCAAGACCACCTTGATCCGGATGCTCGCCAAACTGGAGGAGCCCGACACCGGTCGGGTCACCCAGAGCGGCGGACTACAGCTCGGAGTGCTCACCCAGCACGACTCCCTGGACCCGACAGCGACCGTTCGGCACGAGGTCATCGGTGATCTCGCCGACCATGAGTGGGCCGGAAACGCCAAGATCCGCGATGTGCTCACCGGGCTCTTCGGCGGGCTCGACCTGCCGGGGTTCCCCCAGGGCCTGGACACCGTCATCGCCCCGCTCTCCGGTGGCGAGCGGCGCCGGATCGCGCTGGCCCAGCTCCTGATCGCCGATCAGGACCTGCTGGTACTCGACGAGCCCACCAACCACCTCGATGTGGAGGGCATCGCCTGGCTCGCCCGCCATCTCCAGGCGCGCCGCTCGGCACTGGTCGTCGTCACCCACGACCGCTGGTTCCTCGACCAGGTCTGCACCCGGATGTGGGACGTCCAGCGCGGTGCGGTCTACGAGTACGAGGGTGGCTACAGCGACTATGTCTTCGCCCGGGCGGAGCGCGAGCGGATCGCGGCCACCGAGGAGAGCAAGCGGCAGAACCTGATGCGCAAGGAGCTGGCCTGGCTGCGGCGCGGTGCCCCCGCCCGCACGTCCAAGCCCCGCTACCGCATCGAAGCCGCCAATGAGCTGATCGCGGACGTGCCCCCGCTGCGGGACACCAGTGAGCTGATGAAGTTCGCCAGCGCCCGACTGGGCAAGACCGTCTTCGATCTGAAGGACGTCTCCATCCAGGCCGGACCCAAGGTGCTGCTCAAGCATCTGACCTGGCAGTTGGGGCCCGGCGACCGGATCGGTCTGGTCGGGGTGAACGGCGCGGGCAAGACCTCACTGCTGCGGGCGCTCGCTGACGCCCAGAGCAGCGACGGTGAGATCCAGCCCCTGGCCGGCCAGATCACGGCCGGTAAGACCGTACGGCTGGCGTATCTCTCCCAGGACGTCACCGAACTACCGCCGGCCCTGCGGGTGCTGGAGGCGGTCCAGCAGATCCGTGACCGGGTCGACCTCGGCAAGGGCCGGGAGATGACCGCGGGGCAGCTGTGCGAGCAGTTCGGCTTCGGCAAGGAGAAGCAGTGGACACCCGTCGGTGACCTCTCCGGTGGTGAGCGTCGACGACTCCAACTGCTGCGGCTGCTGATGGACGAGCCGAATGTGCTCTTCCTCGATGAGCCGACCAATGACCTGGACATCGAGACCCTGACCCAGTTGGAAGACCTTCTCGACGGCTGGCCCGGTTCGATGGTGGTCATCTCCCACGACCGGTTCTTCATCGAGCGCACCACGGACCGCACCTTCGCCCTCCTCGGTGACGCGAGCCTGCGGATGCTGCCGCGTGGGATCGATGAGTATCTGGAGCGGCGGCAGGCGATGATCGAGGCCGCCGTGCCAGCGCCGACCGAGTCCGCGGTCGCCAAGCTGAAGTCGGCTGGCGAAGCCCGTGCCACGCAGAAGGAATTGCAGCGCATTGAGCGTCGACTCGACAAGGTTTCCGACAGCGAGCGGAGACTGCACGCTCAAATTGCCGAAAACGCGACTGATTTCGAGAAGGTCGGAAAGCTGGACGCAGAGCTCCGGGCGCTGATGAATGAGCGCGAAGAGTTGGAGATGCGTTGGCTGGAACTGGCCGAAGACGCCTAAGCGCAGGGTGATGTGCGTATTCCGCCAGCACCGTAGAGGCCGCGTGCAGTTGTCGTAACAACAGCATTACAGGCCGGTCTGCCCTTGGGTACAGGGTGGACGTGACAAGCATCTGAACTGACTCGGGTGATAGAAAGAAGTCCCGCTCAGATGCAGTGAGAACGCGGGACCCCTGTCCGAAAACGCTCCGTCCCGGAGAACGGTCCACTACCCACTGGGCCACCGGGGCAGCGGGGGAGGCAGCTCGGACCGGGGACCGTACGAAGGGGGATGCGCTGATGTCTCAGCCGCCCAGCCATGAACCGCAGGGAGGCTTCGGAGCTCCCCATGATCCACAGCAGCCGGCTCCTCAGCCGCCCGCTGAACCACCTGCGCCGCCGGCGCAGCCGCCCGCCGTACCGCCGCAGGCTCCGGCCCAGCCACCGGCCGGTGCGCCCGGCTACGGCTATCCGCAGCAGCCACCCGGGCAGCCGGGCGCCTACCAGCAGCCAGGTCCCTACGGCCAGCAGCCCGGTCCTTATCAGCAGCCAGGGCCGTATGAGCAGCAGCCGTCCCAGCCCTACCAGCAGCCGCCGTACCAGCAGCAATCTCAGCCGCCGTACGACCAGCAGCCGCCGTACCAGCAGCAATCTCAGCAGCCGTACGACCAGCCGCCGTACCAGCAGCAACCTCAGCAGCCGTACCAGCAGCCGCCCGGGCAGTACCCCCAGCAGCCGCCCGGGCCCTATGGCGCGGGGGCTCCCGGCCCCTACCCGCAGCAGCCGGGGACCTATCCGCAGGCGCCCGGCGCCTACGGGTATCCGGGGCAGCAGCCGCAGTACCCGGGTGGACCCGTTCCGCCCGCCCCGCCGAGCAATGGCGGTGGTGGCGGCTTCTTCAAGGGCAAGCCGGGCGCGATCATCGGCGCGGCCGTCGCCGCCCTGCTGGTGATCGGTGGCGGCACCTATCTCCTGGTCGGTGGCGATGACGAGGGCAAGAGCAAGAAGAAGAACGTCAGCAAGAGCGAGGACCCCAAGCCCTCCACGTCCGAATCGGTTGACCAGGGCGACGGCACCGGCGGTGAGAAGGGGGACGACGACCTCAACGCCGGGCGCAAGAAGGGCGAGGCCAAGGTCCTCTTTCTGACCACCAATGACGTGGACCTGCCGCGCAACGGCTCGGATGTCTACGGTCCGTGGACATCCGGGGATATCGTGGCCAAGGCCATGTACCGGGAGGTAGCCGGCTATTCGGTCACCAACGGCGGCAAGAAGTGGTCCGTACCGGTCGCCACCAAGGTGTGCTCGGCGCCGACACAGGCGTCCGCCGACGGAAAGATCGTCGTCGGAGTCGAGAACGGCATCACCGACAAGGCCAAGTGTCTCGACCTCCAGATGATCGACCTCAAGACCGGCAAGGTCGGTTGGAAGAAGTCCATTCCCGAAGGGTCCGGCTTCTCCGGGCTCAGCGAGTTCACCCTGTCGATCAGCGGAAACACCCTCACCGCCGCGGGCACGGGCAACTCCTACGGCTTCTCGCTCACCGACGGCAGCCAGCTCTTCAAGGGACCGACGTCCGGTTGCAAGCCGTTCGCCTACGCGGGCGGTCAGAAGCTCCTGTCCGCCTCGGCCTGCCCCACCTCCGACTACAACAAGCCCCAGCAGCAGATCCACGAGGTGGACCCGGCCACCGGCAAGAACCGCTGGACCTTCAAGCTCAAGACCGGCTGGGAGGTCGACAAGGTCTACTCGACCAGCCCGGCGGTCGTCTCCCTGATCCAGCGCGAGCCGAAGCAGTGGGCCATCCTCGCGCTCAACTCGGACGGTACCCAGCGCTCGCAGATCGACGGTGGCAAGGACAAGTTCCGGCCCCGCTGCGGCGGCTCGTTCGTGGTCTTCGGCGAGAACCTGGAGGGCTGCACCGGAGTCGCCGCGGACGCGAGCAGCCTCTATATGTCCACCGAGGGCAAGCGGCTCGGCGGTCCCAACGAGGTCGTCGCCTTCAACCTCGACACCGGCAAGGCCAAGTGGCGTTCCGCTTCGATCGGGGAGCGGGAGATGATCCCGCTGCGGATGGAGGGCGGAAACGTCCTCGTCTACCAGTCGAGCTCCTTCGACAAGGGCGGTGCGGTCGCCACGATCGCCCCGACCGGTGGAGCGCCCAAGGTGCTGCTTCAGCACCCGGAGTCGACCGCTCGGGTCGAGGGAACCATCTGGACCCCGCGGATGGTCTACGCGGACGGTCGGTTCTTCATGGCCAGCAGCCGGGTCTCGGCGTCCAACGACGCCGAGGAGAAGCAGGTCAAGACCATGATGGCGTTCGGTAAGTGAGCGGCTTCCCGCTCGCTGCCGGGGGATCGGTCCACGCCGGTCCCCCGGCCGCTCGCCGGATCGATCCCCGGTCCCCAGCGCTGGCCGAAGCGCTGCGCGCTGCGCCCGCCGCCGGGCAGGCCGCCCCGAGGCCCGCTCTTTCCTTTGGGCACAGCGCTCCGGTGGCCACCCTTCCGCTCGTCCCCTCTCCCTTTGAGGTACGTACGTCATGACGCAGCCGCCTCCCCCGAACCAGCCCCCGCAGGGTGGCGGTTTCGGTGCGCCCCAGGAACCGCCCGCCGGTGGCTTCGGGGCACCGCAAGAGCCCCCGCCCGGTGGCTTCGGAGCCCCGGTCACCCCGCCGCAGGGCCAGCCCGGCTACGGCTACCCGCAGCAGCAGCCGGGGTACGGCTATCCCCAGCAGCCGCAACAACCGCAGCAGCCGCAGCCGGGGTATGGCCAGCAGCCCGGCTACGGCTATCCGACGACACCCGTGCAGCCGCAGTACACGCCACCGGGACCGGGCGGTCCCGATGGCGGCCCCGGTGGCCCCAAGAAGCTCAGCACCCAGATGCGGATCGTCATCGCGGCGGCCGTCGCCGTGGTTCTGATCGTGGGAGCCGGCGTCTACTTCTCCGCCACCGACGACGACGGCGGCAAGAAGAGCAAGGCGAAGGACACCTCGGCCTCCCCGGGCAAGGACCCCTCCACCGAGGGTGGTTCGAAGGGGGCCGGCGACGGCAAGGCGAGCGATGGCCCAGGCAGGGAGAAGGCACCGGCCAACACCAACTCCAAGGTCGCCTTCCAACTGCCGGAACCGGTCCGTACCGACCTCACGGACGTCGGTGGCTCCTGGGTCACGGACAAGGCGTACGTCAAGCCGGGAGTCCTGTCGATCACGGGGTATGACGCGGCCAAGGGAACCCGGCTGTGGACGCTGCCGCTGCCGGGGCAGATCTGCGCCGCATCCCGTCAGCAGCCCACCGACAACAAGGCCGCGATCGTCTTCGAGGCCGCCAAGCGCACCCCGCCGCGCAACTTCCAGCGGTGCACCGAGGTCGGTGTCGTCGACCTGACGACCGGGAAGCTGCTGTGGAGCAAGTCCGTCGTCAGCGCTTCCAAGGGCGATGACAAGGTGTCCTTCTCGGAGGTCACCCAGAGCGGCGACACGGTCGCCGCCGGAGGCCTCGACGGCGGAGCCGCCTTCGACCTCACCAGCGGTGCGGTCCGCTGGAAGCCCACGGTCAACGCCGATCAGTGCAATGACATGGGCTACGGCGGCGGCCCGGCGCTCGTGGCGATCCGCAAGTGCGGTGGCTACGACAACCCGCAGGTCATCGTGCAGTCCATCAACCCGGACAACGGGACTCCCCTGTTCTCGTACAAGCTGCCGGCCGGTGTGGAGTACGCCAGTGTCGTCTCCGCCAAGCCCCTGGTGGTCGCGGCCGATGTCGGCGACACGGCCGGTGCTTCGGGCTTCTCCGATCTCTTCTCGCTGGATGACAAGGGCACCCTGCGGGCCAAGATCTCGGCCACGGGGGACAAGTTCCAGTCCCGTTGCCGTACCACCGAGGTCGAGAACTGCACCAAGATCGCGGTCGGGAACGACCGGGTCTATATGCCGACCGCCGACCACGACGGCACCGGCGAGTACGGCGAGACCAACGAGATCGTCTCCTACGATCTCGCCACCGGGAAGCCCACCAGCGACCGCGCGGACGCAGGCGACCGGTACACGATGTTCCCGCTGCGCATGGACGGCGGAAACCTGATCGCCTACAAGTGGCCCCCCTACGACAAGGGCGGCCAGGTCGTCAGCATCGACGGCGCCACCTTCAAGCAGACCGTGCTGATGGAGAACCCGGGCGACCGATCCGTGCGGGAGTCGGAGACCGCCTTCTCTTCGGACTCCGCGGAGTACCGGTTCGCCAATGGCCGGCTCTATGTCGGTGCCTCGTTGATGAGCAAGTCGTCTTACGGAAAGAAGTATCTGGCGGTCGCCTTCAGTACGGCCGACTGATACGCGCGTGGGGTGAAGCCGGATGGCTTCCGCGGCCCTTCCCTTGGCCCGGCCGATCGGTCAACCGAAAAGCCGGGCCAAGGTCATGCTTTGGTCATGAGAAGGTCATAAGTAGCCCTGTTTAGCGAAGAATTCGGCAGTACGGGGGACTTCTGCCAAGTAAGCGCCGCGCAAAGTCGAACAAGCGTGTAACTTGCCGGGGCAGGGCCGGGGTGGCACGGCAGCAGCGGGGGATAGGAGTTGCTCGATGGGCGTGCGGCTCATGGTGGTTGACGATCACCGACTGCTCGCCGAGGCACTCGCCTCGGCACTGAAGCTGCGGGGGCATCGGGTGCTCGCCGCGGCGGCGCCGGCCGCAGGGGCGGCCGATCTGGTGGTCAGCAGGGCCCCGGAGGTCTGCCTGCTGGGCACGGCGACTCCGGCGGAGCCGGGCGCCTTCGACCCGATCGTCAAGATCAAGCGAGAGCGGCCCCAGGTGGCCGTGGTGGTTCTGGGCCCGGTGCCCTCACCCCGTGGCATCGCGGCGGCCTTCGCAGCCGGTGCGTCCGGCTATGTGCGCCACGACGAGCGCATAGAGGGCGTGGAGCGGGCCATGGTCAAGGCGCGGGCGGGTGAGGCGGTGGTCGCCCCTCAGCTGCTCCAGGGCGCCTTCTCGGAACTGCTCAACCCGGTGGCCCAACCGGATGACGAGGGGCAGCGGCTGCTCCAGCTGCTCACCCCGCGCGAGGTCGAGGTGCTGGTGCGGGTCGCGGAGGGCGAGGACACCCGGTTGATCGCCGCGGGCATGGGCATCGCGCCCAGCACCGCCCGTACCCATGTGCAGCGGGTACTGATGAAGCTGGGCGTCGGCTCTCGGCTGGAGGCCGCCGCTCTGGCGGCTCGAACCGGACTGCTGGACCGCGCGGCGGTGGCATCGCCCGGCGCGTTCCCCTCGGCCGTGCCGCCCTCCGTGCCGCGGCCTTCGCTGCCGATGGAGCGCTGACGCTGGCACCGACGTTCTTAGGCGGCGGTGCCTCGCACCGCCGCCCCTGTGGGTCGCCCGATCGCGTTGGCGCCGGAACATACGACGACCGTGGGGCCCCGCCGTTCACCCGGCGGGGCCCCACGCTGTTGCGAGGTGACCTCGCGGTGCTGCGTGTCCCGCCCGGCGGGCGGCCGGACGGAGCGATACTCCCCCGTGACCAGTGTCTTCCTTGCCAGTCATGTTTGATTATGATTATTTATGTGCGATTCTGTTGGAGTGGGAGGGAGTCTGTGGGTGAAGAAGACCGCGACCCGTCTGGCCGACGGCCGGGAGCTGCTCTACTACGACTGCCGTGATGACACCGTGCGCGACACGGTCGATCGGCGGCCCCTCACGCCGGTGGTCACCGGCGCGGAGATCCGGCGCGACCCCCTGCTCGGCGACTCGGTCGCCATCGCCTCACATCGCCAGGAGCGCACCTATCAGCCGCCCCCGGGCGAATGCCCGCTCTGCCCGTCCCGGGACGGCCGGCTCAGTGAGATTCCCGCCGCTGACTATGACGTGGTGGTGTTCGAGAACCGCTTTCCCTCCCTGGCCGGGGACGCAGGCCGTTGTGAGGTCGTCTGCTTCACCTCCGACCACGACGCGTGTTTCGCCGACCTCGATGAGGAACACACCGGACTCGTCCTGGCGGCCTGGACCGATCGCACCGTCGAACTCGCCGCACTGCCCCAGGTCGAGCAGGTCTTCTGCTTTGAGAACCGGGGCGCGGAGATCGGTGTGACGCTCGGTCATCCGCACGGCCAGATCTACGCTTACCCCTTCGTCACCCCGCGCACCACGCAGATGCTGCGTTCGGCCGATGAGCACCGCCGACACACCGGGCGGAACCTCTTCGACGATGTGGTGGAGCGCGAAGTCTCCTCGGGTGAACGGATGGTGCTCACGGGGGAGGAGTGGGTGGCGTTTGTGCCCTATGCCGCGCACTGGCCGTACGAGGTGCATCTCTATCCGCGCCGGCGTGTTGGTGATCTCCGCGGGCTGGATGGCGCGGCCCGGGCCGAATTCCCTCGGATCTATCTGGAACTACTCCGTAGATTCGACCGATTGTTCGGAATCTCCAGCTCGCCCACGCCCTATATCTCGGCCTGGCACCAAGCGCCGTTCCACGCTTCGGGACGGGCTGACTTCGCACTCCATCTTGAGCTTTTCACCATTCGCAGGACTTCCGGCAAGCTGAAGTACCTGGCCGGCTCGGAGTCCGGTATGAGCGTGTTCATCAATGATGTACGGCCGGAGTCCGCGGCCCGGCGACTGCGAGAGGCAGCAACTGAATGAGCAGGTACCTGGTGACGGGCGGTGCCGGCTACGTCGGCAGTGTGGTGACGCTCCATCTGCTGGCGGCAGGCCATGAGGTGACCGTGCTGGACGATCTCTCCACCGGATTCCGGGCGGCGGTCCCCGAGGGAGCCGACTTCGTCGAGGGCGGTGTGCACCAGGCAGCCGACTGGCTGGACCCCAGCTACGCGGGGGTTCTGCACTTCGCCGCCTTCTCCCAGGTCGGGGAGTCCGTCGCGCACCCGGAGAAGTACTGGGAGAACAACACCGGCGGCACCATGGCCCTGCTCGCGGCGATGCGTGCCGCGGGCGTCCGCACCCTGGTCTTCTCCTCCACGGCGGCGGTCTACGGAGAACCGAGCCGCACCCCCGTCACGGAGACCGATCCGACCGCGCCGACCAGCCCGTACGGAGCCTCCAAGCTGGCCGTCGACCATATGATCTCGGGCGAGGCAACCGCCCATGGGCTGGCCGCGGTGTCCCTGCGGTACTTCAACGTCGCCGGTGCCTACCGCGGCTGCGGCGAGCGCCATCAACCCGAATCGCACCTCATCCCGCTCGTTCTGGAAGTCGCCCTCGGCACCCGGCCCTCAGTCGCCGTGTACGGGGACGACTACCCGACCCCGGACGGCACCTGTGTGCGGGACTACATCCATGTCGCCGATCTCGCCGAAGCCCATCTGCTGGCCCTGGGCGCGGCGAGCGCGGGGGAGCATCTGATCTGCAACCTCGGCAATGGCCTCGGCTTTTCGGTGCGCGAGGTCATCGAGACCGTGCGAAGGATCACCGGGCACCCGGTGCCGGTGGTTCCCGCCTCGCGGCGCCCCGGTGATCCCGCCGAGCTGGTGGCGTCGGCGGCCCTCGCTCGAAAGCGGCTCGGCTGGGCCCCCCGGCGGACCGACCTCGGCGAGATCATCGCGGACGCCTGGGAGTTCGCCCGAAGGCGGACCGGATGAGCGACGGTGTGTGGGCCGCTCCCGGGCGGGTGAATCTCATCGGGGAGCACACCGACTACAACGACGGCCTGGTGATGCCCTTCGCCCTGCCCCAGACCATCGAGGCGACCGCCTCCCGGCGCGGGGACGGTCTACTGCGGCTCTCCTCGGCGAACGCCTGCGGCGGGACGGTCGAGTTCACGGTCGACGCCCTCG
This sequence comes from Streptomyces albipurpureus, assembly GCF_023701525.1. Classification (GTDB taxonomy): domain Bacteria; phylum Actinomycetota; class Actinomycetes; order Streptomycetales; family Streptomycetaceae; genus Streptomyces; species Streptomyces albipurpureus. The sequence continues at coordinate 13,757 of NZ_JAMQAW010000017.1, read as the reverse complement.
CTCCGGGGCGCGGCCCGCACCGTTGGACGGACTACCCCGCGGGTGTGCTGTGGGCCCTGCGGGAGGCGGGTCACCGGCCGCGAGGAGTGGAACTGCGCTTTGAGTCGACCCTGCCGACCGGCGCCGGACTCTCCTCGTCCGCGGCCCTGGAGGTCGTCACCGCGCTGGCCGTCAACGATCTCTACGAACTCGGTCTCAGCCGAACCGAGCTGGCCCTGCTCTGCCGGCGGGCCGAGAACGCCTATGCCGGCGCCCCCACCGGGATCATGGACCAGATGGCGTCCGCGTGCTCGCTCGATGGCCATGCGCTGCTGCTGGACACCCGGGACCTCGCCCTACGGCACATCCCGCTGGACCTCCCCGCCGAGGGGCTGGCCCTGCTGGTCGTCGACACCCGCGTCCAGCACGCGCACAGCGAGGGGGCTTACGGGCAGCGCCGGTCGGCCTGCGAGTCGGCGGCCCGGCTGCTGGGGATCGGCGCGCTGCGGGACATTCCGCCTGAGCGGCTGACGACGGCCTTGGCGCGGCTGCCCGATGCGGAGCTTCGACCACTGGTCCGCCACGTGGTGACCGAGAACGTCCGGGTGGAGCGTGCGGCGGCCCATCTCACCGCGGGGCGGCCCAGGGCCCTGGGCCCGATCCTCACCGAGGGCCATGCCTCGCTACGGGATGACTTTCGGGTCTCCTGTCCGGAATTGGACCTGGTGGTGGAGACCTCCCTGGGCGCGGGGGCGCTGGGGGCACGGATGACGGGGGGTGGATTCGGCGGGTCCGCGATCGTTCTGACGGAGGAACGGCTGGCTTCGGCGGTGAAAGCGGCCGTGGAGTCGGCCTTCGCAAGGGCTTCCTACGATCCGCCGGGGGTGGTGAGCGCCGTGCCGTCGAGCGGCGCGCGCCGGGTGGTCTGACAACCGTGCTCCACAGGAGTCCTTGAGGCCTCCGAATCGGCCGGTTCGATGGCTGGTTTTCGCTTCCCGCTCCGGTTCGCGACCGCATCCGCTCCGGCGGTGGTCCGCAGGCGTCCGGCGGGCCCGGACGGCTTCGATCGCGGCCCGGGAGGGCATTCGGTGCGCGAGCCGGTTCGAGAAAGCGCGGGGTGGGGGAAGTGTGCCCGCTACTGATCGCCATCCCGTCGATCTCTGTCGACTTCCGCCCCAATACCAAACATTCGGCCCACGGTGCACAGTTCAGGCAATCAGTTCTGCAAATGCCCTTCCGCTGGGTCCCCCCGCCCGTAGTCTGATCCTCAGCGCCGGTGGGGGCCGGTGTTGATCAGGGGGCGAGACAGTCGGGTACGACACCCGGGGTGGGGTAGCAGTCAGAGCGCGGCGATAGCCGGGCCCAGTGCTGCAACCATGTCCCGGGTGCGATCCTTGTGTCGATCGTCCTCCGAGTCAGGGGGTGTCTGTGATCCGTATCCGGGTCCTGGTGGTGGATGACCACCGAATCTTCGCCGAGTCGCTCGCAGCCGCCCTTGCGGCCGAGCCCGACGTCGACGTCGCTGCTGCCGGCAGTGGACCTGCCGCGCTGCGATGTCTGGAACGGGCAGCGAGCGAAGGCCGTGGCTTTGACGTCATGCTCGTCGACGCCGATCTCGGCGCCGCGCACGGCGGTTTCGCCCGTGCGCCCGTTGCCCGTGCCGTTTCTGATGAAGGCGACGACAGTCTGGTCGATGGAATCACCCTGGTTGAGGGGGTCCGCTCCGGTCAGCCGTCCGTTCGTACGGTCGTGCTCGCCGAGAAGGACGATCCGCGGCGAGCCGCCCTGGCGCTTCAGGCCGGGGCCTCCGGCTGGGTCGCCAAGGACTGCTCACTCCAGCGGCTGCTGGCGGTGATCCGCGGAGTGCTGCGGGATGAGACGCACTTGCCGCCCGCGCTGCTCACCGGGGTGCTTCGGGAGCTCACGGCAGCGCGCAAGCACCGTACGGAGAGCGAGCGACTCGTGGAGTCGCTCACCCCGCGCGAGCGGGAGGTCCTGCGGTGCATGGTGGCGGGGCTCGGCCGTAAGGCCGTGGCCGAGCGGCTCTTTCTCTCTCCGCACACCGTCCGCACCCATATGCAGAACGTCCTGGGCAAGCTGGGGGTGCACTCCACGCTCGCCGCGGTGGCGCTCGCTCGGCGGGCGGGTGTGGGGCCGGTCGATCTAGCTGGGGATGTTGTCGAACGGGGCGGTCAGTTGGCGTAGCAGCGCTGCCAGCTGTGCCCGCTGGGCTCGGGACAGCTCGCCGAGGATCGCCCGTTCCTGGTCGAGCAGTCCCGCCAACGCCTGGTCCGCGCGGTCCTGGCCCTCAGCGGTGAGACGCACCAGCACTCCGCGTCGGTCGTTGGGGTCGGGCAGCCGCTCGACCAGGCCCTTTTTCGCCAATCGGTCGATGCGGTTGGTCATCGTGCCCGAGGTCACCAGGGTCTGGGTCAGCAGTTGACCGGGGGAGAGCTGATAGGGCGCCCCAGCGCGGCGCAGCGAGGTCAGCACATCGAACTCCCACGGTTCGAGTTGGTGCTCGGAGAACGCGAGCCGCCGTGCGCGGTCGAGGTGACGGGCGAGCCTGGAGACCCGGCTCAGCACCTCCAGCGGTTCCACGTCGAGGTCAGGGCGCTCCCGGCGCCATGCTGCGACCAGTCGATCGACCTCGTCCTCCATGACGATCAGTGTAGAGGGTCCCTCGACGTGAAGTCTCTTGACGTCAAGATATTCCCTGTTGGACGATGGCCTCGATGGCGGGAAAGCCCTTTCCCCCGTCCGTATGCCCCCGCACGCGCCAGCAAGGGAACCGACCATGCCCACCGAACCATCGGCCGCCCCGACACCGGCGACCTGGGACCCACAGCAGTATCTGCGCCACGCCGGACACCGCACCCGGCCCTTTCTCGACCTCCTCGCCCGTATCCGGGAGCTTCCGGGCGAGAACGCCGAGACGGACAAGGCGATACGGATCGCCGATCTGGGATGTGGCGCGGGCAATGTCACCGCCCTGCTCGCCGACCGCTGGCCCACCGCCCGGATCACCGGCTTCGACAACTCCCCCGAGATGCTCGCCACGGCCCGGCGCGAGCACGCGGGACCCACCCCCGGCGGCGGAGCGATCGACTTCCACCTCGGCGACGCCCGGGACTGGACCCCGGCACCCGCTTCCTACGATCTGATCGTCTCCAACGCGCTGCTGCACTGGGTGCCCGACCACGCCGCCGCCTTCCCCCGCTGGATCGACGGCCTCATCCCGGGAGGCACCTTCGCCTTCCAGGCTCCCGGGAACTTCGGCGCCCCCAGCCACACCCTGCTCGCCGAGCTCTGCGCCTCGCCCCGCTGGCACGATCGTCTGGCGGGAGCGCGCGAGCGGGCCGCCGTACTGGAGCCCACCGACTATCTGGCCCACCTCGTCGACCTGCGCTGCACCGCGGACGTCTGGGAGACCACCTACGCCCAACTGCTCCCCGGCGACGACCCCGTACTGGACTGGCTCAAGGGCACCACACTGCGGCCCGCCCTGACCGCGCTGGCCGATGACAGCGCGGCGCTGGAGGAGTTCCTCGACGAGTACCGCGAACTGCTGCGCGCCGCCTACCCGAGGGGATCGCACGGGACCGTCTACCCCTTCCGTCGCCTCTTCGCCATCGCTCACAAGACGCCCTGGCCGGCCGGGAGGAGCCACCCGTGATCGGCGCCTTCGACCATGTGCTCCTGGCCGCACCGCCCAGGTGTGAGGATGCCCTGCGGACGTACTACACCGATGTCCTCGGGATGGTGGAGCTGCCCGGGCCGCCCGCACTGGCGGTCCGTGGCGGCTGCTGGTTCCAGGCCGGTGCCGTCCAGCTCCATCTGGCCATCGAGTCCGGCTTCCGCCCGGCCCGCAAGGCCCACCCCGGGCTTCGCGTAGGAGGCATCGAGGCCTGTGCGGCGCGGCTGGAGAGCCGCGGTGCCACCGTTGTCCGGGACGGCGACCTCCCGGGCCACCGCCGCTTCCACAGCGATGACCCGGTCGGCAATCGACTGGAGTTCCTGGAAGCCGTCGAGGGGTCCGCTGTAGGGGCGCCGTAGCGCCCCCACACCACGCGACACCGCCCCGGTCGCTCACATACGGCGAGCAACCGGGGCAGTGCGTGTCAGGCGTCCGTCAGTTCTTGCGATGCCCTATCAGCCGGGGCTTCTGCTCCAGACCGTCGAGACCGTGCCACGCCAGATTGACCAGATGCGCCGCGACCTCGGCCTTCTTCGGACGGCGGGCGTCCAACCACCACTGGCCGGTCAGCGCCACCATCCCCACCAGCGCCTGCGCGTACAGCGGGGCCAGCTTGGGATCGAAGCCGCGGTTCTTGAACTCCATTCCGAGGATGTCCTCGACCTGGGTCGCGATATCGCTGATCAGCGAGGCGAAGGTGCCCGTCGACTGGGCCACCGGTGAGTCCCGGACCAGAATCCGGAAGCCGTCCGTATAGCGCTCGATGTAGTCAAGGAGGGCGAACGCGGCCTGTTCCAGCAGCTCGCGCGGATGGCCGGCCGTCAGCGCGCCCGTCACCCCCTCCAGCAACTGGCGCATCTCACGGTCCACCACCACCGCGTACAGCCCCTCCTTGCCGCCGAAGTGCTCGTACACCACCGGCTTGGAGACGCCCGCCTTCGCGGCGATCTCCTCCACCGAAGTGCCTTCGAAGCCCTTGTCGGCGAACAGGGTGCGCCCGATGTCCAGCAGCTGCTCACGCCGCTCGGCGCCGGTCATCCGTACCCGGCGCACCCGTCGCCCAGCGCGAGCCTTGTCCGTACCACTACTGCTGCTGCCGTCGGTCGCCACGTCCTCCATCATGCCGTGTCAGTGCTCTGAACGGGATCGCTGTTGCGTCGGGCATCGATGCGGGACGCACTGGGCCAGCGAACGGCATAGGCCCAACCGAACTTCTCGAACCAGCGGATCAGCCGGGCGCTGGAGTCCACCTGGCCCTTCAGCACACCGTGCCGAGCGCTCGTGGGGTCCGCATGGTGCAGGTTGTGCCAGGACTCACCGCACGACAGCACCGCGAGCCACCACACATTGCCCGATCGGTCCCGCGACTTGAACGGGCGCTTGCCGACCGCGTGGCAGATCGAGTTGATCGACCAGGTCACATGGTGGAGCAGCGCCACCCGAACCAAGGAGCCCCAGAAGAACGCCGTGAACGCGCCCCACCAGGACATCGTCACCAGACCGCCCACGATCGGCGGAATCGCCAGCGAGAGGATGGTCCACCAGATGAAGTCCCGCGAGATACGACGGATCGCCGGGTCCTTGATCAGGTCCGGCGCGTACTTGTGCTGAGGGGTCTGTTCCTCGTCGAACATCCAGCCAATGTGCGCCCACCACAGGCCCTTGAGGAGGGCCGGAACCGTTTCCCCGAAGCGCCAGGGGGAGTGCGGGTCACCCTCGGCGTCCGAGAACTTGTGGTGCTTGCGGTGGTCGGCCACCCAGCGCACCAGCGGGCCCTCGACCGCCATGGACCCCGCGATGGCGAGCGCGATCCGCAGCGGGCGCTTCGCCTTGAAGGAGCCATGGGTGAAATACCGGTGGAACCCGATCGTGATGCCGTGGCAGCCGAGGAAGTACATCCCCGTCATCAGGCCCAGATCCAGCAGGCTCACTCCCCAGCCCCAGGCCAGCGGCACCGCTGCGAGCAGGGCGAGGAAAGGCACCGTAATGAACAGCACCAAGGTGATCTGCTCGATAGAGCGCTTGCTGTCGCCACCGAGGGTGGCGGACGGAAGGCCCTCGACGTCCTGTTTTTTGGCGTCACCGAGCAGATCGGGGCTTGTCGACATGAAGGTCCCCTGGGGGGTGAGAGAGGTGGAGACGGGGGTCGTGGCTACGGGTCCGTAACCTACGGCAACGTAAGTATGTCAGTGCGTAGCTCCGCGGCAAGAGCCCCTGTGGATAACGTCGGAGGGTGGACACCTATCCTGGGTCTCGTCGGACAGCGCGGTCCGCAGCCTCCAGTACCCCTCCAGACGTGCTTAAACACTGCAAGGAGCCGCACCTGTGAGCAGTGCCGACCAGACACCAACGGCCAGTGCCGAACTCCGTGCCGATATCCGCCGACTGGGCGACCTCCTCGGCGAGACCATCGTCCGCCAAGAGGGTCGTGAGCTTCTCGACCTCGTCGAGCAAGTGCGCGCCCTGACCCGAAGCGACGGCGAGGCGGCGGCGCAGCTGCTGGGCGAGACCGATCTAGAGACCGCGGCCAAGCTGGTGCGCGCGTTCTCCACGTACTTCCACCTGGCCAACGTCACCGAGCAGGTGCACCGAGGCCATGAGATGCGCGAGCGGCGCGCCGCCGAGGGCGGGCTGCTGGCCCGTACCGCGGACCGGCTCAAGGACGCCGACCCCGACCATCTCCGCGAGGCGGTCAAGAACCTCAATGTGCGGCCAGTCTTCACCGCACACCCCACCGAGGCCGCGCGCCGCTCGGTGCTCAACAAGCTGCGCCGCATCGCCGAGCTGCTGGAGAGCCGGGCCGGCTCGACCGACCGGCGCCGCTCCGATCTGCGTCTCGCCGAGAACATCGACCTCATCTGGCAGACCGATGAGCTGCGGGTGGTGCGGCCCGAGCCCGCCGACGAGGCCCGCAACGCCATCTACTACCTCGACGAACTGCACGCCAACGCCGTCGGTGACGTCCTTGAGGACCTCGCCGCCGAACTGGAGCGCATCGGCGTCGAGCTGCCCGCCGACACCCGTCCGCTGACCTTCGGCACCTGGATCGGCGGCGACCGCGACGGCAACCCCAACGTCACCCCGGCCGTCACCCGCGAGGTGCTGATCCTCCAGCACGAACACGGCATCACCGACGCCCTGGAACTGATCGACTCCCTGCGCGGACTGCTCTCCAACTCCATCCGCTACACCGGCGCCACCGAGGAACTGCTCACCTCGCTCCAGAGCGATCTGGAGCGGCTGCCCGAGATCAGCCCCCGCTACAAGCGCCTCAACGCCGAGGAGCCGTACCGCCTCAAGGCCACCTGCATCCAGCAGAAGCTGGTCAACACCCGTGAGCGCCTGGCCAAGGGCATCCCGCACGAGCCCGGCCGTGACTACCTGGGCACCGCCGAGCTCATCGGCGACCTCAAGCTGATCCAGACCTCCCTGCGCGAACACCGCGGCGGACTGTTCGCCGAAGGCCATCTGGACCGTACGATCCGTACGCTCTCGGCCTTCGGGCTCCAGCTCGCCACCATGGACGTGCGGGAACACGCGGACGCCCACCACCACGCGCTGGGACAGCTCTTCGACCGACTCGGCGAGGAGTCCTGGCGGTACGCGGACATGCCCCGCGAGTACCGCGAGAAGCTGCTGGCCAAGGAGCTGCGCTCGCGCCGACCGCTGGCGCCGTCGCCCGCACCGCTGGACGCGGCGGGGGAGAAGACCCTCGGGGTCTTCCTCACCGTCAAGGAGGCCTTCGAGCGGTTCGGACCCGAGGTCATCGAGTCCTACATCATCTCGATGTGCCAGGGCGCGGACGATGTCTTCGCGGCGGCCGTACTCGCCCGTGAGGCCGGACTGATCGATCTGCACGGCGGCTGGGCGAAGATCGGCATCGTGCCGCTCCTTGAGACCACGGACGAGCTGCGGGCGGCCGATGTCATCCTCGACGGGATGCTCGCCGACCCCTCGTACCGGCGGCTGGTCTCGCTGCGCGGCGATGTGCAGGAGGTCATGCTCGGATACTCCGACTCGTCGAAGTTCGGCGGCATCACCACCTCGCAGTGGGAGATCCACCGGGCGCAGCGACGACTGCGCGACGTCGCGCACCGCCATGGGGTGCGGCTGCGGCTCTTCCACGGCCGCGGTGGCACCGTCGGCCGCGGTGGCGGCCCCTCGCACGAGGCGATCCTCTCCCAGCCGTGGGGCACGCTGGAGGGCGAGATCAAGGTGACCGAGCAGGGTGAGGTCATCTCCGACAAGTATCTGATCCCATCGCTGGCCAGGGAGAACCTGGAACTGACGGTGGCCGCCACGCTCCAGGCATCCGCACTGCACACCGCACCGCGCCAGTCCGATGAGGCACTGGCGCGCTGGGACGCGGCGATGGACACCGTCTCGGAGGCCGCGCACACCGCCTACCGGCGCCTGGTGGACGACCCGGATCTGCCCGCGTACTTCTTCGCCGCCACCCCCGTGGACCAGCTCGCGGATCTGCATCTGGGCTCCCGGCCGTCCCGTCGGCCCGACTCGGGCGCCGGCCTCGACGGGCTGCGGGCGATTCCCTGGGTCTTCGGCTGGACCCAGTCCCGGCAGATCGTGCCGGGCTGGTTCGGCGTCGGATCGGGCCTCAAGGCGGTACGGGAGGCCGGGCTCGACACGGTCCTGTCCGAGATGCACGAGCGCTGGCACTTCTTCCGCAACTTCATCTCCAATGTGGAGATGACGCTCACCAAGACCGATCTGCGGATCGCCCGGCACTATGTGGACACCCTGGTGCCGGATGAGCTGAAGCATGTCTTCGACACCATCGTGGCGGAGCATGAGTTGACCCTCAGCGAGGTGCTGAAGGTGACGGGCGGGGAGCGCCTGCTCGACTCCAACCCGGTGCTCCAGCAGACGTTCGCGATCCGGGACGCCTATCTGGACCCGATCTCCTACCTCCAGGTCTCGCTGCTGGCCCGCCAGCGGGGTGCCGTGGAGCGGGGCGAGGAGCCGGACCCGCTGCTGGCTCGTGCGCTCCTGCTGACGGTGAACGGAGTCGCGGCGGGGCTGCGGAACACCGGCTGACGCTTTCGGCGGTAACGCCGCTGCCCGGTGCGCTGTCGGCGCACCGGGCAGCGGTGTCCGCGGGTCGGGTGTCGCGGGCTGGTTCGATCGGTACTCGCGGGCTGGCCTGCCGCTTCCGCATCGGGCGTCAGCCGGGGCTCACATCGTGAAGAAGGTACCGGCCAGCACCGCACTGCCGACGGCCGCGGCGGCCCAGGCGCACCGGGTCAGGCCAAGGCCCCCGCCGATGACCAGGGCGGCGAGCACCAGCGCTCCGCCGAGCGGCAGCCAGGCGTGGAAGAGGCCGCCCGTCCCGGCGCGTACCACCTCGGCCGTACCGGGCTTCACCACCACCGACAGGGTCTTGCCCTTCTCCACGGCGACGGACTTCTCGATCGTCATGCCCGTACGAGGCGTCGCGGTGCCATCGGGGTCGTACGGTCCGGTGCACATCTCCTCGCCGCAGCCGGCGATGGTGATCGTGCCGTGCTCCCGCCCCTTGGAGAGGATGACGTGCTGTGCCGTCCCCCAGGACGACCAGACTCCAGCCACCAGCAGCACGAGCGCGACCAGGGCCATCAGGAGATGACGGCCATGGGTCAGCGCGCGGCGCGAGGAACTCCGCTTCATGGGGCGCGATCCTTGGCCATATGACCGCGCTCGGTCAACCTTTGGCCTGAACTGGTGGGTGACTTTTCAGGAGTTGTACGTACTCTGCGCCCGCTCCAGGCCCTCGGTGACCAAAGACTCCACCGAGTCCGCCGCGCGGTCCGCGAAGTAGTCCAACTCCTTGCGCTCGGCGGTGGAGAAGTCCTTCAACACGAAGTCGGCGACCTGCATCCGGCCGGGCGGCCGACCGATCCCGAACCGTACGCGGTGGTAGTCGGGGCCCATGGCCTTGGTCATGGACTTCAGACCGTTGTGGCCGTTGTCCCCGCCACCGAGCTTGAGTCGCAAGGTGCCGTAGTCGATGTCCAACTCATCGTGGATGGCGATGATCTGCTCGGTCGGCACCTTGTAGAAGTCGCGCAGCACGGTGACCGGGCCCCCGGAGAGGTTCATGTACGACAGGGGCTTCGCGAGCACGACGCGGCGTCCCGTGGGTCCGGGCGGGCCGATACGGCCTTCGATCACCTGAGCCTGGGCCTTCTGGGCGCGCTTGAAGTTCCCTCCGATGCGGTCCGCGAGGAGGTCGGCGACCATGAAGCCGATGTTGTGCCGGTTGGCCGCGTAGCCGGGGCCGGGGTTGCCGAGACCCACGATCAGCCAGGGTGCGTCCGTCGTCATCTGTCTGTCTCCATCTGGACAACCAGCCGCCGCCCGAGCCAAGAGGCCCGGGCGGCGGCTGAAGAAAGAGCGGCGCAGGATCACGCCTGGGCGGAGTCGCCCTCTGCGGAGTCGGACTCGGCGGCGGGCTCCTCGGCCTGCGCGGACAGGATCTGGAGGACGACGGTGTCGCCGTCGACGGCCAGCGTGCTGCCCTTGGGCAGGGTGATGTCCTTGGCGAGGATGGAGGCACCGGCCTCAAGGCCCTCGACCGAGACGGTGACCGACTCGGGGATGTGGGTGGCCTCGGCCTCGACCGGCAGCGTGTTGAGCACGTGCTCCAGCAGGAAGTTGCCGGGGGCCAGCTCACCGGTGGCGTTGACGGGGATCTCGACGGTGACCTTCTCGCCGCGCTGGACGAGCTGGAGGTCGACGTGCTCCAGGAAGCCCTTCAGCGGGTCGCGCTGGATGGCCTTCGGGATGGCCAGCTCAGTGCGGCCCTCGATGTCCAGGGCGAGCAGAACGTTCGGGGTGCGCAGGGCGAGCAGCAGCTCGTGGCCCGGCAGCGAGATGTGGACCGGGTTGGAACCGCGACCGTAGAGAACGCCGGGCACCTTGCTGGCGCGGCGGGTACGGCGGGCGGCGCCCTTGCCGAACTCGGTGCGGATCTCAGCGGCGAGCTTTACCTCAGACATATGCACTCCTCGTAGGTGAGAGAACTGGCGGTCACCCGGCCACGACTGGCCTGCTACGAAGAGCGCGTCGATAACGGACCGCCGCATCAAGGATGCGGCCTCCCTCGCCGAGCAACTTCGACAGTCTACGCAAAGCCGCCCCCTGCACCCAATCGATCACCCGGCATCGATCCGCTGGCGGCTGTTGGGCGCGTGAATCCCGGCGGGTCGGGGGTCTTCGGCGGGCCGGGGCCGGTGAGCTTCCTCGGTGCTGGTCGTGGGGTCGGGCAGGACGACGGGCCGGGTCTCCTGAGGGCGCTGGAACCCGCCGGTGGCCACGGGGTCGGGCTGGTGGGTGCAGGGTTGGGGAAGTGGCCGTGAGCTCGGGCGCGTGGTCGTGGGGGGCGGGCATGGCGAAGGGCCCGTACCCCTGGCGAGTGGTGGAAACCGCCGGTGGGGTACGGGCCCTTCGCCGTATCGACTAGGCCTGCTCGTCGAAGAGGCTGGTCACCGAGCCGTCCTCGAAGACCTCACGCACCGCGCGAGCGATGGTCGGGGCCATGGAGAGGACGGTGATCTTGTCCAGCTCCAGATCCAGCGGGTCGGGCAGGGTGTTGGTGAAGACGAACTCGCTGACCTTGGAGTTCTTCAGCCGGTCCGCGGCCGGGCCGGAGAGCACACCGTGGGTCGCCGTCACGATCACGTCCTCCGCGCCATTGGCGAAGAGGGCGTCGGCGGCGGCGCAGATCGTGCCACCGGTGTCGATCATGTCGTCGACCAGGATGCAGACCCGGCCCTTGACGTTGCCGACGACCTCGTGGACGGTCACCTGGTTGGCGACATCCTTGTCACGGCGCTTGTGGACGATCGCCAGCGGTGCGCCGAGACGGTCACACCAGCGGTCGGCGACCCGGACCCGGCCGGCGTCCGGGGAGACGACGGTGAGCTTGGTCGGGTCCACCTTGGCGGCCACGTAGTCCGCGAGGAGCGGCAGCGCGAAGAGGTGGTCGACCGGGCCGTCGAAGAAGCCCTGGATCTGGTCGGTGTGGAGGTCCACGGTGAGAATGCGGTCAGCGCCGGCCGTCTTCATCAGATCGGCGACCAGACGGGCGGAGATGGGCTCGCGGCCACGGTGCTTCTTGTCCTGCCGGGCGTACCCGTAGAACGGCACGATCACGGTGATGCTCCGGGCAGAGGCCCGCTTGAGCGCATCGATCATGATCAGCTGTTCCATGATCCACTTGTTGATGGGGGCCGTGTGGCTCTGCATCAAAAAGCAGTCGGCCCCACGGGCCGACTCCTGGAAGCGAACGTAGATCTCACCGTTCGCGAAATCGAAGGCCTTGGTCGGCACCAGGCTGACACCCAGTTGATGTGCGACTTCCTCGGCCAGCTCGGGGTGGGCGCGGCCGGAGAAGAGCATCAGTTTCTTCTCGCCGGTCGTCTTGATCCCGGTCACAGCACTGTCTCCTCAGAGGGTGTTCTCTGGCCGCGGTGATTTCGCCAGTCGCGAGCCAGCCGAATTTGTGTGCACGTATCACGGTACGCCGAGTTCGGCGCAGCTGTTTCCGGTCAGTTCTCGTCAGTGGCTCGATCTGAGGCCGCCGCGGCGGCCTGCGCAGCCGCACTGCCAGGGCGCTTGCGGGCCACCCAACCCTCGATATTCCGCTGCTGGCCGCGGGCGACGGCCAGCGAACCGGCCGGTACGTCCTTGGTGATGACCGAGCCGGCGGCGGTGTAGGCGCCATCCCCGACAGTGACGGGAGCCACAAACATGTTGTCTGACCCCGTCTTGCAGTGTGAGCCGATAGTGGTGTGGTGTTTGGCCTCGCCGTCGTAGTTAACGAAAACGCTTGCGGCGCCGATGTTGGTGAAATCACCGATGGTCGCATCGCCCACGTAGGAGAGATGGGGGACTTTGGTGCCCTCGCCGATGACGGCACTCTTCATTTCCACGTAAGTGCCGGCCTTGGAATTCACACCCAGCCGAGTCCCCGGGCGCAGATAGGCGAACGGGCCCACCGTGGCGCCGTCGCCCACGTCCGCCGAGTCGGCGACGGTGTTGTCCACCCGGGCGCGGCTGCCGACCCTGGTGTCCTTGAGCCGGGTGTTGGGGCCGACCTCGGAGCCTTCGCCGAGGTGGGTGGCGCCCAGCAACTGCGTCCCGGGGTGCACGATGGCGTCTGGCTCGAAAGTGACGCTGACATCCAGCAGTACGGAAGCCGGGTCCATCATCGTGACCCCGGCCAGCATCGCCTGCTCCAACAGCCGCTCGTTGAGCAGCCTGCGGGCCTCGGAGAGCTGGACCCGGTTGTTGATGCCGAGGATCTCGCGGTGATCCGTGGCCACCGAGGCACCGACCCGGTGCCCATCGGCGCGCAGGATGCCGAGCACATCGGTGAGGTACTCCTCGCCCTGGCTGTTGTCCGTGCGCACCTTGCCGAGGGCATCCGTGAGGAGCTGCCCGTCGAAGGCGAAGACCCCGGAATTGATCTCCAGGATCGCCCGCTGTGCCGCGGTGGCGTCCTTGTGTTCGACGATCGTGGTGACCGCGCCACTCGCGGCGTCGCGCACGATACGGCCGTAGCCGGTCGAGTCCGGGACCTCGGCGGTGAGGACCGTCACGGCGTTTCCGTCGGCCTGGTGGGTGGCGGTCAGGGCCGTGAGCGTCGCTCCGGAGAGCAGGGGGGTGTCGCCGCAGACGACCACGACGGTGCCGGTCAGCTCCGGACCCAACTCTTCGAGGGCCATCCGGACGGCGTGTCCGGTGCCGTTCTGTTCGGCCTGGAACGCGGTACGAGTACCGGCGTACCGCTCGGTGAGATGCCCGGTGACCTGCTCGCTCGCATGGCCGACGACCACAACGAGGTGCTCGGGCGCCAGCTCGCGGGCGGCACAGACAACATGGCCGACGAGTGATCGCCCGCAGATTTCGTGCAGGACCTTGGGTGTCTTCGACTTCATGCGGGTGCCTTCACCCGCTGCGAGGACGACGACGGCTGCCGGGCGGTTGACGCTCACGGAAATGCCCTTCGGCTTCGGGTGGTGGACATCCGCAGGATACCGGGGGGTTTCGGTAAGAAAATAAGCGGCGGGTCCTGGCCTCA
>NZ_JAMQAW010000016.1 GCF_023701525.1 Streptomyces albipurpureus | reverse complement strand
ATCGGACAGATCGACATCCTCACCCCCGCAGAACGCCACCAACTGCTCGTGGAATGGAACGACACGGCGAGGGATGTTCCCGAGACGTTGCTGCCCCAGCTGTTCGAGACTCAGGTGATGGCGACACCGGATGCGATCGCGGTCGTCTTCGAGGACCAGCAGCTCACCTACCGGGAGCTGAACGCGCGGGCGAACCAGCTAGCCCGGTATCTGATCGGTCAGGGTGCGGGGTCGGAGGGGTTGGTGGGGTTGGCTCTGCCGCGTTCGGCGGAGCTGATCGTGGCCCTGCTGGCGGTTCTGAAGTCGGGGGCCGGATATGTGCCCATCGATCCGGAGTACCCGGTGGACCGTATCGCCTTCATGCTCGCTGATGCCCAACCCGTCCTACTCATCACCGACACAGATGCCGCCCCCACCCTCCCCAACACTGAGGGAGTGTGCAGGGTACTACTGGACGACGAGGCAACGATCGAGGCGGTCGGTCAACTGTCCGCCGCCGATGTCACCGACACCGACCGTGCCCGCGCGCTACTGCCGCAGCACCCCGCCTACGTCATCTACACCTCCGGCTCCACCGGCAAGCCTAAGGGCGTGGTTGTCTCTCAGGTTGGGTTGGTGAATTTCCTTGGGGCGGCTCGGGGGTTTTGCCCGTTGGGTGGGGGTGATCGTCTGCTTGCGGTGACGACGGTCGCGTTTGATATTGCGGCGTTGGAGTTGTATCTGCCGTTGGTTTCGGGTGCGGGTGTGGTGGTTGCTGGGTCGGTGGTGGTGCGGGATTCGTTCGCGTTGGGGGCGTTGGTCGAGTCGGCTGGTGTTTCGGTGTTGCAGGCCACTCCGTCGTTGTGGCAGGCGTTGGTGTCCGATGTGCCGGATTGTGTGTCTGGTGTGCGGATGCTGGTTGGTGGTGAGGCGTTGCCGGCGGTGTT
>NZ_JAMQAW010000015.1:7454-11431 GCF_023701525.1 Streptomyces albipurpureus | reverse complement strand
GTGACGGCGGTGCAGTCGGTTCTCGATCATCACGATGTGCTGCGGGCCCGGCTTTCGGGTGCCGACGGTGATGGTGAGTGGGTCCTGGAGGTCCTGGAGCCGGGTGCGGTCCAGGCAGCCTCGTGCGTGCGTCGGATCGATGTCGCAGGCCTGGAGGGATCAGACCTGCAACGGGTGATCACCGTAGAGGCGGAAGCGGCCCGGGACCGGCTGGCACTCACGGACGCGACGATGGTCCAGGCGGTCTGGTTCGACGCCGGACCCACCACCTCAGGCCGCCTACTCGTAGTGGTCCACCACCTCGTAGTCGACGGAGTGTCCTGGCGGATCCTGCTACCCGATCTACAGCAGGCATGGGAAGCCGCCATCGATGACCGGCCCGCGGCTCTACAACCAGTCGGCACCTCCTTCCGCCACTGGGCACAAACCCTGGCCGAGCACGCGGAAAGCCCAAAGCGGGTCGCAGAACTAGCATTGTGGCGCAAGACGCTGCACGGACCGGATCCGCTACTCGGCGCCCGGCCACTGGACCCGACACGCGACACCAGCAGAAGCGCCCGCTCATTGACCGTGACACTGGCACCACAGCAAACCGAGCCATTGCTGACCGAGGTCCCCGCGCTCTTCCACGCCGGTATCAACGACGTACTCCTCAGCGCACTGGTACTGGCGATGGGACGCTGGCGAGCCCGGAGGGGGCAACGTGCCGCCAGCCTGCTCGTCGATCTGGAGGGACATGGGCGTGAGGAGATCTTCGACGGCGCGGAACTATCCCGCACCACAGGCTGGTTCACCTCCATGTTCCCCGTCCGCCTGGACCCGGGCACCATCAACGAAACCAACGCCTGGGCCGGTGGTGCGGATCTGGGCCGGGTCCTCAAACGGATCAAAGAACAACTACGGGCCGTCCCCGACCACGGCATCGGATACGGCCTACTCCGCTACCTCAACCCGGACACCGCCACCGAACTCACCCCTCTACCCACCCCACAGATCGGCTTCAACTACCTAGGCCGCTTCTCCATCGGCCAACCCACCGACTGGACCCCCGCCACCGACGGCACCACAGCCGGCAGCGGAACCGACCCCGACATGGCCCTCACACACACCCTCACCATCAACTCCCTCACCCAAGACACCCCCCAAGGCCCCACCCTGACCATCACCTACACCTGGCCCACCGACCAATTCAACGAAACCGACATCCAGCAACTCGCCGACTCCTACCTCCAAGCCCTCACCGCCCTCACCCAACACGCCACCCAACCCACCAGCGGCGGCCGCACCCCCTCAGACCTACCCCTACTCAACCTCAACCAGGCCGACATCGACCGCCTGGAATCGGTGTGGAGGAAGAAGAAGTGACTCAGCACGAACTGGAAGACGTTCTTCCTCTGGCCCCCTTGCAGGAGGGTCTGCTCTTCCACGCCCTCTACGACGAGGAAGGAGACGATGTCTATACGACGCAATTCTCCTTCCTGGTGGAAGGGGTGTTGGATGTTGCGGTGTTGAAGGCCTCCGTGCACACCCTGTTGCGCCGACATGCCAACCTACGCGCCGGATTCCTCCACGAAGGACTGTCCCAACCCGTCCAGATCATCCCCCGCAACATCGAACTACCCTGGCAAGAAATCGACCTCCGCCACCTAGACCCCTACCAACAACAACACACCATCACCGACTGGCTCCACCACGACCAAAACCAACGCTTCGACCTCGCCAACCCACCCCTACTCCGCTTCGCCCTACTCCACCTCGACACCCACCGCTACCAACTAGTCTTCACCAACCACCACATCCTCCTCGACGGCTGGTCCCTACCCATCCTCATGAAGGAACTGTTCACCCTCTACGCCCAAGCAGGCCAAGAAACCGGCCTACCCCCCGTCACCCCCTACCGCAACTACCTCGCCTGGATCGCCGGACAAGACCGCGACACCGCCGAAGCCGCCTGGCACCACGCCCTCGACGGCCTCAACGAACCCACCCGCCTCACCCCCACCAACCACAGCCGCACCCCCCAAATGCCCAAACAGCTCGCCCTCGAACTACCCACCCACCTCACCCACCAACTCACCACCACCGCACGCCACCACAGCACAACCCTCAACACCCTCATCCAACTCGCCTGGGCCACCCTCCTGGCCCGCATGACCGGACGTACCGACATCGTTTTCGGTGCCACTGTCGCCGGCCGTCCGCCCGAAATCCCCGGCATCGAAACCATGGTCGGCCTCTTCATCAACACCATCCCCATACGCGTCACCTACTCCCCCAACGAACCCCTATCCAACGTCCTCACGCGGCTGCAACAACAACAGACCCAACTCCTCGCCCATCAACATCTCGGCCTCGCCACCATCCAAAACCTCGTCGGCATCGGCGAACTCTTCGACACCGTCGTCGTCTTTGAGAACTACCCCACCAACCTCAACCAAGCGACAGGAGAGCCATCCCGTACCCCTGGTGGAGTTCGGATCACACCTGCCGGAACTCGTGATGCCACTCACTATCCATTGAGCCTGATCGTTGCGCCTGGTAACCATCTGCAGCTTCACTTGGGTTACCGCACCGACCTTTTCGATCAGGCTGCCGTGACCGTCCTGGCCGCACGTTTGGTGCGGATCTTGGAAGAAGTAGTAGCCGATTCGGGAAGGCCGATCGGGCAGATCGACATCCTCACCCCCGCAGAACGCCACCAACTGCTCGTGGAATGGAACGACACGGCGAGGGATGTTCCCGAGGCGTTGCTGCCCCAGCTGGTTGAGGCTCAGGTGATGGCGACGCCGGATGCGGTGGCGGTCGTCTTCGAGGACCAGCAGCTCACCTACCAGGAGCTGAACGCGCGGGCAAACCAGCTAGCCCGGTATCTGATCGGTCAGGGTGCGGGGCCGGAAGGGCTGGTGGGGTTGGCCCTGCCGCGTTCCGCGGAGCTGATCGTGACCCTCCTGGCCGTCCTGAAGTCAGGGGCCGGATACGTACCCATCGACCCCGACTACCCAGCGGACCGCACCGCCTCCATGCTCGACGACGCCCAACCCGTCCTACTCATCACCGACACACAGACCGCCCCCGCCGTTCCGGAGGCGGGTTCCATCCGACAGGTCCTGCTGGATGACGCCGACACGGCCCGGCACATCACCAGCCTGGACAACACGGATGTCACCGACACCGACCGTTCCGGCGCACTGCTGCCGCAGCACCCCGCCTACGTCATCTACACCTCCGGCTCCACCGGCAAGCCTAAGGGCGTGGTTGTCTCTCAGGTTGGGTTGGTGAATTTCCTTGGGGCGGCTCGGGGGTTTTGCCCGTTGGGTGGGGGTGATCGTCTGCTTGCGGTGACGACGGTCGCGTTTGATATTGCGGCGTTGGAGTTGTATCTGCCGTTGGTTTCGGGTGCGGCTGTGGTGGTTGCTGGGTCGGTGGTGGTGCGGGATTCGTTCGCGTTGGGGGCGTTGGTCGAGTCGGCTGGTGTTTCGGTGTTGCAGGCTACTCCGTCGTTGTGGCAGGCATTGGTGTCTGATGTGCCGGATTGTGTGTCTGGTGTGCGGATGCTGGTTGGTGGTGAGGCGTTGCCGGCGGTGTTGGCGGCGCAGATGCGTCGGGTTGGTGGCGGGGTGGTGAATCTGTATGGGCCGACCGAGACCACGATCTGGTCGACGGTTGCCCCGCTGGAGTTGGCCGCTGGTCCAGCGGTCGTCGTGCCTCCGATCGGCCGCCCGTTGAACAACACGCAGGTGTATGTGCTGGATGGGGGTCTGTGTCCGGTGCCGGTGGGTGTGCCGGGTGAGTTGTATATCGCGGGTGCGGGACTGGCGCGTGGATATCTGGGACGCCCTGACCTCACCGCCGAGCGATTCATAGCCAACCCGTTCGGTGGTTCGGGTGGGCGGATGTACCGGACCGGGGACCTAGCCCAATGGCGCACAGACGGCACCCTGGAGTTTGTGGGTCGTGCGGATGCGCAGGTGAAGGTA
>NZ_JAMQAW010000015.1:2042-7409 GCF_023701525.1 Streptomyces albipurpureus | reverse complement strand
ACATGACTCAGTCGGGCAGGTGGCGGTCCTGGTCCGCGAGGACCGTCCGGGCGACAAACGCCTGGTCGCCTACGTCGTCCCCGCCGACTCCGGTGTCGTGCCGTTGATCGATGTCTCGGTGTTGCGGAGTCTGGTAGCGGAGCGCCTGCCGGACTACATGGTGCCGTCCGCTTTCGTAGTACTGGAAGCCTTGCCGTTGACACCCAACGGGAAACTCGACCGTAAGGCTCTTCCCGTTCCCAAGGTCACTGCCAAGGTCTCTGGTCGTGGTCCGCGTAGTCCGCGGGAGGAGGTGTTGTGTTCGCTGTTCGCCGAGGTTTTGGGTGTGGGCAAGGTCGGGATCGATGACAGCTTCTTCGATCTGGGTGGGCACTCGTTGTTGGCGACTCGGTTGGTGTCGCGGATCCGTAGTGTCGTGGATGTTGAGGTGTCGATTCGGGCGTTGTTCGAGGCGCCGACGGTGGCTGGTTTGGCGTCGCATGTTGATGATGCTGCGGGTGTGGTGCGGGTACGGTTGTCGGGGCGGGTGCGTCCGGATTTGGTTCCGGTATCGTTCGCACAGCGTAGGTTGTGGTTCCTGGGCGAGTTGGAGGGCCCGTCCGCGACCTACAACATTCCCTTCGCCCTGCGGTTGCGTGGCGCGCTGAATGTGGAGGCGTTGCGGGCGGCGTTGATGGATGTCGTGGGCCGGCATGAGAGCCTGCGTACCGTCTTTCGCCACACAGAGACGAGCCAGCCCTATCAGCACATCGTAGAGCTGGCCGATGACAGCCGTGCCGCCCGGCTTCTTACGGTGTCGGAGGTGGATGCGTCGGGGCTTGGTGGGGTGTTGGCGGCGGAGGCGTCTGCCGGGTTCGATCTGTCGGTGGATCTGCCGCTGCGGGTGCGATTGTGTGTGGTAGGGCCGGATGAGTTCGTGCTGATCGCGGTGGTGCATCACATTGCCGCGGATGGCTGGTCGATGGCCCCGTTCGCCCGGGATCTATCCCTGGCCTACCAGGCCCGTTCCCGAGGCGAGGCGCCCGCCTGGCCGGTACTGCCGGTGCAGTACGCGGACTACACCCTGTGGCAACGCGAGGTACTCGGCAGCGAGGACGACCCCGACAGCGTCATCTCCCACCAACTGACCTACTGGACCGACGCGCTAGCCGGAATACCGGAGCAGCTGGAGCTGCCGACGGACTTCCCACGCCCCCCGGTGGCCTCGCACACCGGCGGCACCATCCCCATCAAGGTTCCAGCCGACGTCCATGAACGCCTGATTGCTCTCGCGCGGGAGAGCAACTGCAGCCTGTTCATGACGGTGCAGGCCGCGCTGGCGGTGCTGCTCCAGCGTATGGGCGCGGGTGAGGACATCCCGATCGGGACACCAGTGGCGGGGCGTACGGATGACGCGTTGGATGAGCTGATCGGGTTCTTCGTCAACACCCTGGTCCTACGCACCGACACCTCCAGTGACCCCACCTTCCGTGAACTACTCGGACGGGTACGGGAGACGGATCTGGCGGCGTTCGCCAACCAGGATGTGCCCTTCGAACGTCTGGTGGAGGTCCTCAACCCGCAGCGTTCGATGGCCCGGCATCCCCTCTTCCAGGTGATGCTGGCCTTCCAGAACAACGCCCAGCCCACCCTCGACCTCCCCGGCCTCCACGTCGAACACCAGACGTTGGAGGGTGCGGTGGCGAAGTTCGACCTCACCCTCAACCTCGGCGAACACCACACCCCCGAAGGGCGACCCGACGGACTGACCGGACGCCTGGACTACCGCACCGACCTCTTCCACCCCACCACCATCGAAACCCTCGCCACACGCCTCAACCAGGTCCTGGCAACCATCGTCACCACGCCTGACCTTCCTATCGGACAAGTCGACATCCTCACCCCCACCGAGCGTGATCAACTACTGGTGGAATGGAACGACACGGCAAGGGATGTTCCCGAGGCGTTGCTGCCCCAGCTGTTCGAGACTCAGGTGATGGCGACACCGGATGCGATCGCGGTCGTCTTCGAGGACCAGCAGCTCACCTACCGGGAGCTGAATGAGCGGGCGAACCAGCTAGCCCGGTATCTGATCGGTCAGGGCGCGGGGCCGGAGCGGGGTGTTGCGGTGTGGATGGAGCGTTCTGCTGACCTGATCGTGGCCCTCCTGGCAGTGGTCAAGACGGGCGGGTTCTATGTACCGCTACATGAGGGCTATCCGGCGGAGCGGCTACGGTTCGTGGTACAGGACAGTGATGCCAGACTGGTCTTGACCGACCGGCTCGAAGCCGCCGCTGAGTTCGCGCGCCAGGCCCAGGTCATCGAGGTGACCGCCCAGGCCTTCACCGAACAACCGACGACCGACCTGCACCGGAACATCCACCCCAAGCAGGTCGCATACGTGATGTATACCTCCGGCTCCACCGGCACCCCCAAAGGCGTTGCGACCACCCACCACAGTGTGGCCGACCTGATCGCCGACCGCTGCTGGCAAGGCGGCGACCACGAACGACTCCTGATGCATGCCCCGCATGCCTTTGATGTGTCCAACTACGAAGTATGGCTACCACTGCTATCCGGCGGTCAAATCCTCCTGGCACCCAACGAGCAGATCGACGCCAGTGCGGTGCGCAACCTCATTGCCCGCGGCCAGGTCACCGCCATCCATGTGACCGCGGGCCTGTTCCAGGTCATCGCTGAGGAAGACCCAGCCTGCTTCACTCACGTTCGTCAAGTACTGACCGGTGGCGATGTCGTCTCCGCCAACGCGGTCCATCAAGTCCTCGCAGCCTGCCCGCAGACCAACGTGCGCGCCCTGTACGGTCCCACCGAGATCACGCTATGTGCGACGCAGCATCACATGACGTCGGCCGCTCCTCCCGACTCGACCGTCCCTATCGGTCGGCCGATGGACAACACTCACGTCTATGTCCTGGACGCGTCGCTTGCCCCCACCCCTGTCGGAGTGACCGGCGAGCTCTACATCTCCGGCACCGGACTGGCCCGGGGGTACGTCAACCAGCCAGCACTGACCGCCGAGCGTTTCGTGGCCGACCCGTTCGGTGGTTCGGGCGGGCGGATGTACCGGACCGGGGACCTGGTCCAATGGCGCACAGACGGCACCCTGGAGTTCATGGGTCGTGCGGATGCGCAGGTGAAGGTACGCGGGTTCCGTATCGAGCCCGGTGAGATCGAAACCGTGCTCGCCACCCACCCCAGCGTCGGCCAGGCAGCAGTCCTCGCCCGCGAAGAGCGCCCGGGTGACAAACGCCTGGTCGCCTACGTCGTCCCCGCCGACTCCGGTGTCGTGCCGTTGATCGACGTGTCGGTGTTGCGGGGTGTGGTGGCGGAGCGCCTGCCGGACTATATGGTGCCGTCGGCCTTTGTGGTGCTGGATTCTTTGCCGTTGACGCCGAACGGGAAGCTGGATCGTCAGGCTCTTCCCGTTCCTGAGGTCGCTGCCAAGGTTTCTGGTCGTGGTCCGCGTAGTCCGCGGGAGGAGGTGTTGTGTTCGCTGTTCGCCGAGGTTTTGGGCGTGGGCAAGGTCGGGATCGATGACAGTTTCTTCGATCTGGGTGGGCACTCATTGTTGGCGACTCGGTTGGTGTCGCGGATCCGCAGTGTGTTGGATGTTGAGGTGTCGATTCGGGCGTTGTTCGAGGCGCCGACGGTGGCTGGTTTGGCGTCGCATGTTGATGGTGCTGCGGGTGTGGTGCGGGTGCGGTTGTCGGGGCGGGTGCGTCCGGAGTTGGTTCCGGTGTCGTTCGCGCAGCGTAGGTTGTGGTTCCTGGGCGAGTTGGAGGGCCCGTCGGCGACCTACAACATTCCTCTGACAGTGCGGTTGCGTGGCGCGCTGAATGTGGAGGCGTTGCGGGCGGCGTTGATGGATGTCGTGGGCCGGCATGAGAGCCTGCGCACCGTCTTCCCACAGGTGGACGGTCGTCCGTATCAGCACATCCTGAATGAGTGGGATGAGGATCGCGCTGCTGGGTTGTTGCGGGTTGGTGAGGTGGATGCGTCGGGGCTTGGTGGTGTGTTGGTGGCGGAGGTGTCTGCCGGGTTCGATCTGTCGGTGGATCTGCCGCTGAGGGTGCGATTGTGTGTCGTGGGGCCGGATGAGTTCGTGCTGATCGCGGTGGTGCATCACATTGCCGCGGATGGCTGGTCGATGGCCCCGTTCGCCCGGGATCTGTCCCTGGCCTATCAGGCCCGTTGCCGAGGCGAGGCGCCCGCCTGGCCGGTACTGCCGGTGCAGTACGCGGACTACACCCTGTGGCAACGCGAGGTACTCGGCAGCGAGGACGACCCCGACAGCGTCATCTCCCACCAACTGACCTACTGGACCGATGCGCTAGCCGGAGTACCGGAGCAGTTGGAGCTGCCGACGGACTTCCCACGCCCCCCGGTGGCCTCGCACACCGGCGGCACCGTCCCGGTCAGTGTGCCAGCCGACGTCCATGAACGCCTGATCACTCTCGCGCGGGAGAGCAGCACCAGCCTGTTCATGACCGTACAGGCCGCACTCGCCGTGCTGCTCCAGCGCATGGGCACAGGTGAGGACATCCCGATCGGCACACCAGTAGCCGGACGCACCGATGACGCGTTGGACGAGCTGATCGGGTTCTTCGTCAACACCCTGGTCCTACGCACCGACACCTCCAGTGACCCCACCTTCCGTGAACTACTCGGACGAGTACGGGAGACGGACCTGGCAGCGTTCGCCAACCAGGACGTGCCCTTCGAACGTCTGGTAGAGGTCCTCAACCCGCAGCGTTCGATGGCCCGACATCCCCTCTTCCAGGTGATGCTGGCCTTCCAGAACAACGCCCAGCCCACCCTCGACCTCCCCGGCCTCCACGTCGAACACCAGACGTTGGACGGTGCGGTGGCGAAGTTCGACCTCACCCTCAACCTCGGCGAACACCACACCCCCGAAGGACAACCCGACGGACTGACCGGACGCCTGGACTACCGCACCGACCTCTTCCACCCCACCACCATCGAAACCCTCACCACACGCCTCAACCAGGTCCTGGCCACCATCGTCACCACGCCTGACCTTCCTATCGGACAAGTCGACATCCTCACCCCCACCGAGCGTGATCAACTACTGGTGGAATGGAACGACACGGCGAGGGATGTACCCGAGACGGTACTACCTCAACTGTTTGAGACTCAGGTGATGGCGACACCGGATGCGATCGCGGTCGTCTTCGAGGACCAGCAGCTCACCTACCGGGAGCTGAACGCGCGGGCGAACCAGCTAGCCCGGTATCTGATCAGTCAGGGCGCGGGGCCGGAAGGGCTGGTGGGGTTGGCCCTGCCGCGTTCGGCGGAGCTGATCGTGACACTCCTGGCGGTTCTGAAGTCGGGGGCCGGATACGTACC
>NZ_JAMQAW010000015.1:0-1982 GCF_023701525.1 Streptomyces albipurpureus | reverse complement strand
ACACCGACCGTGCCCGCGCGCTACTGCCGCAGCACCCCGCCTACGTCATCTACACCTCCGGCTCCACCGGCAAGCCCAAAGGCGTCACCATCACCCACACAAGCGCCACGGGCCTGACAACTTGGGCGAAGAATGAGTTCGGCCCGAGGGGGCTTTCACGTACCCTTGCTGCCACTTCCCTCAGCTTCGACGTCTCGGTCTTCGAAATATTCGGGCCGTTGTTGAGTGGCGGCTGTATCGAGGTCGTACAGGACATACTCACGCTGCAGGAAACCGACTTGGGAAAGTTCAGCCTGATCAGCACCGTTCCCTCTGCTTTGGTGAACATGCTCGACAGCGGCCACAACGGGAAAATCAAGGCAGATCTGGTGGCGTTGGCTGGAGAAGGCCTTTCTTCCTACACCCTCAATGCAATCCGGGAAGCCACTTCCTGCAGCACAATCGCCAACATCTACGGCCCTACTGAGGCCGCCGTCTACACCACTGCTTGGTATACGGAATCAAACGTCGACTTCGCTCCTCCGATTGGTCGGCCGTTGGATAACACGCGAGTGTATGTGCTGGATGGGGGTCTGTGTCCGGTGCCGGTGGGTGTGCCGGGTGAGTTGTATATCGCGGGTGCGGGACTGGCGCGTGGATATCTGGGGCGCCCTGACCTCACCGCCGAGCGTTTCGTGGCCAACCCGTTCGGTGGTTTGGGTGCCCGGATGTATCGGACCGGGGATGTGGTTCGGTGGCGTGCGGATGGTGTCCTGGAGTTCCTAGGCCGCGCCGATGCGCAGGTGAAGATACGCGGATTCCGCATCGAGACCGGTGAGATCGAAACCGTGCTCGCCACCCACCCCAGCGTCGGCCAGGCAGCGGTCCTCGCCCGCGAAGACCGTCCGGGTGACAAACGCCTGGTCGCCTACGTCGTCCCCGCCGACTCCGGTGTTGTGTCGGTGGTCGATGTGTCGGTGTTGCGGGGTGTGGTGGCGGAGCGCCTGCCGGACTACATGGTGCCCTCCGCTTTCGTAGTACTGGAAGCCTTGCCGTTGACACCCAACGGGAAACTCGACCGTAAGGCTCTTCCCGTTCCCGAGGTCACTGCCAAGGTCTCTGGTCGTGGTCCGCGTAATGCTCGGGAGGAGGTGTTGTGTTCGCTGTTCGCCGAGGTCCTGGGTGTGGGCGAGGTTGGTATCGATGACAGCTTCTTTGATCTGGGTGGGCATTCCCTTCTCGCAACGAGGCTGATCAGCCGTATCCGGTCGGTGCTGGATAGCGAGGTGTCGATTCGGGCGTTGTTCGAGGCGCCGACGGTGGCTGGTTTGGCGTCGCATGTTGATAATGCTGCGGGTGTGGTGCGGGTACGGCTGGCAGGGCGGGTGCGTCCGGAGTTGGTTCCGGTGTCGTTCGCGCAGCGCAGGTTGTGGTTCCTGGGCGAGTTGGAGGGCCCGTCGGCGACCTACAACATTCCCTTCGCCCTGCGGTTGCACGGCATCCTGGATGTGGGGGCGTTGCGGGCGGCGTTGATGGATGTGGTGGGCCGGCATGAGAGCCTGCGTACGGTCTTCCCGCAGGTGGATGGTCAACCCCGTCAGCAGATCTTGAGTATCGGCCAGGGGCTGGGTGATAACTCGTTCTCTGCGGGTGGTGAGTCTGCCGATGACAGCCGTGTCGCCCGGCTTCTTACGGTGTCGGAGGTGGATGCGTCGGGGCTTGGTGGGGTGTTGGCGGCGGAGGTGTCTGCCGGGTTTGATCTGTCGGTGGATCTGCCGTTGCGGGTGCGGTTGTGTGTGGTGGGGCCGGATGAGTTCGTGTTGATCGCTGTGGTGCATCACATTGCGGCGGATGGCTGGTCGATGGCCCCGTTCGCCCGGGATCTGTCCCTGGCCTATCAGGCCCGTTCCCGAGGCGAGCGGCCCGCCTGGCCGGTATTGCCGGTGCAGTACGCGGACTACACCCTGTGGCAACGCGAGGTACTCGGCAGCGAGGACGACCCC
>NZ_JAMQAW010000014.1 GCF_023701525.1 Streptomyces albipurpureus | reverse complement strand
GGTGTCGTTCTGTTGGAACGTCTCTCTGATGCGCAACGCAACGGTCATCGGGTGCTGGCGGTGGTACGCGGTTCGGCAATCAATCAGGATGGTGCGTCCAATGGGTTGACGGCGCCGAACGGTCCGTCGCAGGAGCGGGTGATCCGGCAGGCGCTGGCCAACGCGGGCTTGTCTACCGCGGATGTGGACGTGGTGGAGGGGCATGGGACCGGAACCACGCTAGGTGATCCGATCGAGGCGCAGGCACTCCTTGCGACCTATGGGCAGGGGCGTTCGGAGGATCGGCCGTTGTGGCTGGGTTCGTTGAAGTCCAACATCGGCCACACTATGACGGCTGCCGGTATCGCGAGTGTGATCAAGATGGTGATGGCTCTCCAGCATGGCCAACTGCCCAAGACGCTGCATGTGGATGAGCCGTCCTCGCACGTGGACTGGACAGCGGGCGCGGTTGAGCTGCTGACCGAGCAGCGGTCCTGGCCGGACACGGGGCGTCCCCGCCGTGCGGGGATCTCCTCGTTCGGTATCAGTGGCACCAATGCGCATGTGATTGTGGAGCAGGGTCCGGAGGTCGAGAACGGCACGGACGGGGATGTGCCGGGGCCTGTGGTGGTGACGGATGGGACGGTGCCGTGGTTGGTGTCGGCGAAGTCGCAGGCCGCGTTGGGGGAGCAGGCGCGGCGGCTGCTGGATCACCTTGACCGTTTCCCTGATGTGTCACCCACTGAGCTGGGTCATGCGTTGGTGGCGGGTCGTTCGGTGTTCGATCATCGGGCGGTGGTGATCGGCCGGGAGCCGGAAGACTTCCGGGGTGGGTTGGCGGCGTTGGCCGCTGGTGAGCCCTCTGCCCGGGTGGTGACCGGCACGGCGGCGGCTGGGCCGGGTAGGACGGTGTTGGTCTTTCCTGGGCAGGGGTCGCAGTGGCTGGGGATGGGCGTGGAGTTGATGCGTTCCTCGCCGGTGTTCGCGGAACATGTCACCGCTTGTGCCGCGGCGTTGGAGCCGTTCACCGACTGGAATCTGATCGATGTCCTCACCCAGGTGCCCGGTGCCCCCGGTTTGGATCGGGTGGATGTGGTCCAGCCTGCCCTGTGGGCGATGATGGTCTCCCTGGCGCGGTTGTGGGAGCACCTGGGTGTGATGCCGGATGCGGTGGTGGGTCATTCCCAGGGCGAGATCGCCGCCGCCCATATCGCCGGCGTGCTCTCACTGGAGGATTCTGCTCGCATTGTGGCGTTGCGTTCGCAGGCCATCACCGGGATCGCTGGCCGTGGAGGCATGGTCTCCCTTTCCCTTGCCACGGCGGTCGCCGAGGAGCTCATTGTTCGATGGGTGGGCCGGGTGGTGGTGGCTGCCGTCAATGGGCCGTCGGTCACCGTGGTCGCGGGTGATGCCGACGCGTTGGAGGAGTTGCTGGCTCATTGCGAGGGGGAGGGGATACGGGCGCGGAGGATCCCGGTCGACTACGCCTCTCACTCCCCGCATGTTCATGCCCTGCACGATGAGTTGCTGGAGTTGTTGGAGCCGATCGAGCCCCGACCGGCCACCGTCGCGTTCTACTCCACCGTCTCCGGTCGTGTCGGCGGGCCGATGGTTGATACCACGGTGATGAACGCCCAGTACTGGTATGACAACCTGGCTACCACCGTCGACTTCCAGACCGCCACCCGCTCCCTACTGGACGACGGCCACACCCTGTTCGTCGAGGCCAGCCCCCACCCCGTCCTCACCAGCGCGGTGCAGGAGACCACCGAAGACCATCCGATGGGTGAACAGATCCTGGTCACCGGGACCTTGCGCCGTGATGACGACACCTGGCAGCGGGTGCTGGCCTCCCTGGCCACCGCCCACACCCACACCACCGTCAACTGGCCGGGTTTCTATCCCGCGACCCGGCCCACCCATCTCGACCTGCCCACCTACCCCTTCCAACACCAGCACTACTGGATCGAGCACACTTCCGTTGCTACCGATCCTCAGGCCATCGGCCTGCATTCCGCTGATCACGGTTTGCTCGGTGCCACCGTTGCTCTCGCGGGCGGCGAGGGGCACCTGTTCACCGGCCGACTGTCGCTGCGTAGCCATCCCTGGCTGGTCGACCACGCCGTCCACGACGTCCCCCTTCTGCCCGGCACCGCATTCATCGAACTCGCCCTCCATGCCGGCCAGGTCATCGATGCCCCGCACCTGGAAGACCTCACCCTCGAAGTGCCCCTCGCACTCCCGGCCATCGGCGGTGTGCAGTTGCAGGTCCATGTGGGGGCGGTTGACGAGGCTGGGCGGCGTTCGGTGACCATCCACTCCCGGCCTGATGATGCTGTTTC
>NZ_JAMQAW010000138.1 GCF_023701525.1 Streptomyces albipurpureus | reverse complement strand
CCTACATCGTCAGCGAAGCCGTCGTCACCGTCACCGTCGTCAAAGCCGTACGCCTTCCCTGACGAGGCGTAAAGAGTGGACACCCGGGTCCGCCACCGTGCGCCTCGATACGCTGCTGGACCGTCTTACCGAACCCTCCCCGTTTGCAACGTAGTTCACGACGTGGGGGAGTGGCCCAGGATCCCAGGGCCTACACGAACGCCAGTGCGATGCCATGTCTTGAGCAGCGGCATCGTCCTGGCCTGTGTGTGTAGGCCCTGGGACGGGGCGCTGCGGACCCAGGTAGCGAAACAGCCCTGGGCGCACAGCGCGCCCGGGGCTGTTTCCCGCGGTGTTCACGGCGCCGCCCACACCGGTCCGGGAGCGACGTTGTAAGCGGTTGTGCTCACCAGTGGTCGGGTGCGCTGCCTACCCACGCGATCGGCCGGCCTTCGCTATTGCGGCCCCAGTGCGGCTCTTCCAGCTCGTGCCCGTTGTCCAGGACGCAGATCCGTCCCCAGCGGCCGTGCTTGCCTGGACAGATTCCGGTGAGCCGGGCCGCGTCACCATCGCGCACGGCCTGGTCGTAGCGGTCCTGGAACGGCTGGAGACGGGCGTACAGCTCCCTGCCGAGCTCCGTCTCCGCCGCCTCGACCTGTGCCCGCGTCTCCCGCACACCAGGGTCGGACAGCAGAGCCGAGATGACGCCCTCCGCCTCCGTGATGGCACGGGTGCGGCCATGCCGCCGTACGGCCTCCCGCTCCCGCTGCTTCGCGGTCTCCTGGCCGCTCGCGCTCATCACGCCGCTCCTTCCGTGGCCGCCCATTCCAGCCCCAGGGCGGCGAGCGCCTGGAGCTTGTCGGCGGTCAGCTTGGTTCGGCGGCTCTTGCTGTTGCTCAGGAACACCCCGAGCCGGATTTCCGACCCGTCCGGCAAAACCTCTACGTGACCCCTGGGGGCCTTCACATGGCCCTCCCGGGTCTTGTACTGCGCCAGGGCGGCAACGCCTTTCTCGAAGGCGCTCAAGGGCGCAGTGGACGGCTTCGCGGACTCCTCCAACTCTGGGGGTGGCGGTGTGATGCCGAGGGCCTCTAGGCGTTCGCGTTGCCCGTCTGTCAGGGTGTGCCAGACGTCAGGTTTTTGCTGCTTGGCGAGCCATTTGCCGATGTCCATGCCGTGGATGGTGAAGCCGGGCAGGATCTCCGCCGTGCCGGCTTGGCCTTCTTCGTCGGCGACCAGTTCGCGTAGTGCGGCGTAGTGGCGTTGCCACTCGGCGGGCCATGTCGGGTTCCAGTCGGCGTCGATCTCGACCAGCGCGGCCTCCCACTCTGGGCGGCCCTCCAGCGCACCTGGACGGCGCAGGTTGGACAACCACTGTCCTACCGGCCGGTCCAGCATCGTCGCTGACCTTGGCGCGCAGAGGGTCCAGTGCTGCTCGTAGTAGACGCGTGCCGCGGCCAGGTTTTCCTGGAAGCGCTCGTCCACCACGGACCAGATCATGCCCAGCTGTTCCAGCCGCGCTACGCGCTTGCCAGTCATCTGCCCGGCCCCGTACGCCCGTCGTTGTTCCGCGACCCATGTCCCCAGTGGGAACGGCCCCGGAGCCTCTCGGTGTTCGTAGGGGACGCGGGCATGATGCTCACGCTCGGTGAACTTTTTGAGTGCGGCCCAGCCGCGGGCCCAGTCTTGACGCTCGGTGTCGATCACGTTGAAGGAAACCCACTCTGCGACCATCACCGGGTCACGCGGAGCCGCGAAACGCAGCAATACCCGAGTTTCTTCCTCACCATCCTCGGGCGGAGGGCCGATGTACTGAGACGGTTCCACGACGTCTTTCTGAGGCTCCTGTGGAATGGCGAGCAATTCCACGGCCTCCTCATCGTGTGCCCGAAGCCCTTCAAGTACGCGGACCAAAGGCCGATATGAACCCGAGGTGAACATATCCTCCGGCTGCTCCCCGGGTTGGAGGAATACGGGCACGATCAAAGAGGCCAACTTGCCCTCTCCGGGCTTCTGTCGAAGCGCCCGGCCGATGGCTTGGACGATGTCGTGCGGGGCGCCCTTCGGATCAAGTAGGGCAACGCTATCCACCGCCCGAATGTCAACACCCTCCCCGAGAACCCGACAATTCGAAAGCACCGCACGCCGCGCCGTGGACCCGAACTCGTACAGCACTCCCCGCCGCCGCTCCGGCACATGCTCCCCACACAGCCAGTCCGCCCACATCCGAGCCGGGTATGTCTCCGGCTGGTCGGCGTGCAGCTTGCCCGCCACTGCCTTCAGGCCCTCGGCGTATGCCTGCGCCTCAACCGTCCGGTGGTGGAAGGTGATGCACGTCTGCAACTGGTGCTGCGCCATGGTGTGCAGCAACGCCGCCTGCAAGGCACCGAGCCGTTCACCTCGCACTTTCTCACTGTGCCGCTCCTCGCCCATCAGCCGCTCCGGGGTGACGACTGGGTCCTGGAGCTCCAGCACGATGATCTGATACCGCGCCAAAAGCCCACGCGACACCGCCGACGCCAGCGATAGCTTCCAGAGCACAGGCCCGAACACGGTCTCGTCGTCCATTGAGGCCGCCATCTCCTTCGGCAGCGCCTCCCGAACCCCCTCAGCGACCTCCCAGTTCGGTCGCTCCTGCCAAATCCTGGGGGTGGCAGTCATATACAGCCGGCGCGCGGCCGGGATGACGGTCTGATTGTGGATGTCCGCCCACGCCTTACCCATTGACCCGGAAGTTCTGTGGGCTTCATCAACTACGGCGAGGTCTACCGGGGCTAGCTGCTGGCCGTAGACGCCCTCGAATGCCTCCGCCAACACGCCCAGCGAGGCGTAGGTGGCGTAGATGGTCACCGGCCCCGTGCCGTGCCACAGGGCCAGCTGCACCGGGTTCGTCGTGGCCCGTACTTTCAGGCTCCACAGCTCCGGATCGTCCTGGAGCGAACACACCGCAACAGCCGGCCCCCTGTGCCCGGCGTCATGCCACGCCTTCACCGTCTGCGCCAAAAGATCCAACGTCGGCACCAGAACAAGAATCCGCCCATGCGGAGCGAGCCGCTTTGCCGCCGCAGCGGCAATAAACGTCTTCCCCGTCCCACACGCCGCGTGGACCTGCCCCCGCAAACCATCGAAAGGAATACCACCAGGCGGGATATCGAAGCCACGCACAATAGCGGCAACGGCCTCAATCTGATGGTCAAACAGCTTCACGGCCATGCCCCGTGTTCTCCTTTTCGCGGAATGCAGCGCGTCATCAGAAAGGGAATCCCAGCGTGAAGTACACAACGCTGGGGGTGTGATGTCTGATCTCAGATCTTACACAGGTGCGACACGTGATGCATCAGAACTCACGCCAACTTCGCTCCCCAGGGTGATGCATGACTCAATCTCACCCTAAGATGGCCGACATCCCTGTATGCTTCCAGAGATGCGTGAACAAGGTAGGCGCGAGTTCGACGTGGGATGCGGGGGAGGGGTTCGGGTGGAGCGCAAGCGGAACCCGTCACTACAGTGAGGCCAGTACTCGCTCGGGCCGACAGTCCGTCACTCTCGTTCTGGGGGTGGTAGCTGGGAATTCCAGTGGCTACACAGGTCCGCACGTGATGCACCTCCCCTCCTAGCCAGCGTCCTTGAGCCTCGCAAGCGAGGCTCCGTCAATTCGCGCTTGCGCGAATTGACAACCCTTCAGTTGGTTTATGATTTCGCAAGCGAAACCATAAACCGTGCCCGTATTCGGGCACTTGACGGAGCGTCAGCGAAGTCATTCCCTATGCCCCGATTTATCGGGGCATATCCCGCTC
>NZ_JAMQAW010000137.1 GCF_023701525.1 Streptomyces albipurpureus | reverse complement strand
AGCTTCATCCAGGACCTCGGCATCGACGACGTCTGGTGCGGCTTGTGCGTCATCCGATGACGAGGGGTCGTGAGAAGAGAGAGGTCTTGTAGAGAGAGGAGAGAGAGTAGGCGTCCGCAAATCCCTGACACTGACGTCAGGGATTTCCTGACACTGAGAATCTTCAGCGTCAGGGATTCGCTGACACTGAGAATCTGGGTCAGTGTCCGCAGAATCCGGACTCTGAGACTGGTCAGTGTCAGGGATTTGCGGACACTGGGGGTCAGTGTCAGGAGTTTCCGGAGGCTGAGGAAACTCGTCTGTGTCCGGGAATCCCGGACGCTGAGCGTCGTCGTCTGTGTCCGGGATTCGCTGACGCTGAAGCGGCAGGATCATGTACTTCGCCGTGCCGTTCTTCTGGCCAGCGGAGACCCTCTTCAGGCAATCCTTCGCGATCAGCGCTTTGATCACTGCGTAGATCTGAGCGCGGGAGACCTGAGCGCGGCGAAGGATCTTCTCCGACTCGACACTGGACCAGGTCATCCGGGTCGAGTCCCGGGCGTCGTCGGCCAGCACCGCGAGGGCGAGCTTCTCGCGGTGTGTCAACGTCGGCGGTGCGAAGTCCAGCACCTCGACGTACAGTCGGCCGCCCACAGGGCTCCTTCGGGATGGTGCGGGGTGCGGCCAGCCTCAGGAGACCGGCCGCACCAGGGGATCAGCGGTGGGCGGGGGCGCCGTTCAGCACGGCCATGGGGACGGTGGAGTCGATGAGCGTCCGGATGTCGCCGAAGGCGGCGGTGAGGATGTCCTCGGGGCGCTCGATTTTGAAGCCGAGGCGGAGCTCGCCCTGCTGGCGGTCGAGGCGGTACTTGAAGCGGGTGGTGACCTTGTACCGTTCGGTGCCCTCGAAGGGCGCCAGAGCGAGGACCAGCGTGGACGGGATGGTGATCTCGCCCTTCGAGCCTGCCTTCGCCTGGACGTCCTCGGTGTACAAGAACCGGCGCTGACCGGAGTCCAGCCGCTGGCTGGACTGGAACTCTGCGGACGTCGTGGCCTCAAAACTCTGAGCGAGCTCCAGCATCGTCGCCGAGTCGGGCTCGACCAGGTCGACGAGGTTGTCCTCAATGAACTCGGCGAACGCAGCCTGCGACATCAGCTTGCCGTCCATAGAGGTCCACGCGGACCAGGCGGGGGTCTGGCGGAGACGGAGCTCCAGGCGGTGCCCGCCCCACCGGGGGTACCCGGAGGTGTGGGCGTCGACGACTGCGGTGATGCTGAGGCGCTCGACGTCCGCGTACACCTCAGATTCTTCGTCGCCGTGCTTGTCGAAGTAGGCGAGGAAGCTGTCGACGTCGCGGACCACGGTGGTCCCGCTCTTCCTGGCCGGGATGCCGGTGTGCTCGGGCCCGGTGAGGTCGATCTGCCGGAACTCGCCGCGGCCTAGGGCGACGACGTGGACCTTGCCGGGCTCCAGGGGCTGGGGGGCAACGGCCGCCTGGGCGACGTCGATGACGGCCTGGGTTTCGTTGAGGTCGGACGACACGGTGTTCTCGTAGCGGGTCAGCGTCACTTGGCGCTCCTGAGCTGGGTGGGGGCGGGGGTGGGCTCGACCTCGCGGAGGCCGGTGATGACGGGCTGGCGCGGGTCGGTGCGGGAGAGGTTGTTGTCGTCGGTGACGAAGAAGATCGACTTCGGGCGTTCGGTGCGCGGGACCTTCGTGGCGACCGTGTCCGTGACGGTGAGCGTCCGGCCGTCCGTACCGGCGATCGGCTTGACGTCGATCTTGAGCGTGATCGATCCGGCCTTCCCGGTCTCCCGGACCGCCTCGATCAGCTCCTGGAGCCGGGTGGACAGCTCGTCGTGCAGCTGGCCGCCTGACTGCTCTTGGAGGAACGCGGCGAACGGGCGGACCGTGCGCTCCTCGGGCTCCTCAGCGGTGGGCTTGGTGGTGCTCATGACTTCCTTTCTCGGATTGCTTGCTGTGCTGCTCGGTAGGTGTGGGCGGCGGCTCGGCGTTTGCCGGATGCGATCGCCCGTTGGTCGAAGAGAGCGCTGGCGCTCTGGGGT
This sequence comes from Streptomyces albipurpureus, assembly GCF_023701525.1. Taxonomy (GTDB): domain Bacteria; phylum Actinomycetota; class Actinomycetes; order Streptomycetales; family Streptomycetaceae; genus Streptomyces; species Streptomyces albipurpureus. The sequence goes on along the minus strand of NZ_JAMQAW010000137.1, from coordinate 1,323 downwards.
GACGGGGTGGTCCAAGCGCTTGCCGGCCATCCGGGGCCTGGTGGTGCCTCAGGCAGGCCTGCGAGTGCTGCGGGGGTGTGGTCTGGGCACCGGAGGCCGATCAGGTACGGGCGAACTCCGCCGAGTGCCCGGCAGTACCGTCGGTCGATGCCGCTCCAGTGCCGGCACTCCTGCGGGACGTCCGTCACGCTGGTCCTCTCGGTGGTGGCCTGGTGCGCGGCCGGTTGGGATGGCACGGCCGCGCACCAGGAGTTATGCGTCCGCGCGGGCCTTGGCCGATGCCCTGGCCCTGCGGTAGCGCTGACGTGGGGTGAGGCCGCCCTGCACGCCAAAGCGAGAGCTTTCGCCGCGTCCCTGTTCTTCCTGGAGGACTGTGGCGAGGCACTCGACGCGGATCGGGCAGACGCGACAGATTCCGATCGCTCGTCTGACCTCGAAGCTGTTGCCTTCGCCGTACCAGAGGTCCGGGTCCTCGTAGCGACACGCGGCCCGAGCCCAGTCGACGCGGATCATCCGGTCACCGCCGTGATGGTGTGGACCCACGACAGTGCGGTGGAGTCCAACTGCTCGCGGGCGCGGGTTACGGCGACGTAGGCGAGGCGGCCTTCCTCGCGGCGGAGGATGACGTTGCCGGTCTTCTGGTCCGGCTTCGGTGCGCGGAAGTCGCTGTGGATGCGGACGCGGGGCCACTCGCGGCCCTTGGACCGGTGCGCGGTGGACACCACCAGCTCGGCCGCGTCCTCGCTCGCGAGAGCGTCGGCCGCCGCCGCGATCCGGCCCGTCCCGTGCTCATCGATGAGCTTCACGAGGACTCGGAGGGCGCCGTCCTCCTCCTCCGCGTACTCCCGGACCGCGTCCCACGAGGGGAACGCCAGCAGCTCGGGGTGATCCGTGGGCTTCCCGGACTGGAGCGCCTCGGCCGCCCACGCGAGGCGCTTGATGTCCCCGCCGCCGCCGACGAGCGCCGTCTTCCGTCCTGCGGCCAGAGCCTCCATGACGATGCCCATAGCGCCCGCGTTGGTACGGCACAGGATGGCGTCCGGATCAGAGACCTGGCCGACGGTGGACTCGCATCCGTCGAAGCCGGTCAGCCGGAGCGGCGCGCCGATGATGTGCAGCCACAGGTTCGCCTCGTCGGCGATCGGCGGCCCGAACCGGAACGACTGGCTCAATGTCAGTTCGGGGCAGTCCAGCGCACTGACGAAACCCTGTAGTGCGTCACGGGCACCCCGCCACTCGTAGATCGCCTGCGAACTGTCGCCTACCGCGATCCGCTGGGCGTGGTCCTGTGCCAGGAGTACCGCCGCCAGCACGTCGTTCGTA
>NZ_JAMQAW010000136.1 GCF_023701525.1 Streptomyces albipurpureus | reverse complement strand
TGTGTGACGAACAACCTGGACGCCCTGCTGACGGCACTGTACGTGAAGATCGACGACGAGATCGGAGATACTCGATGGCTTGGCCGACCGCCGCGCCTGACGGATTCCGAGCTGGTCACCCTTGCCGTCGCGCAGGCTCTGCTGGGTTTTACCTCGGAGTCGCGCTGGCTGCGGTTCGTGGACTCCCGGCTGGGAGCGATGTTCCCGTACGTGCCCGGGCAGCCGGGCTGGAACAAGCGGCTGAGGGCCGCGTTGCCGCTGGTCAAGAAGGCGATACGGCTACTGGCCGTCGACACGGACTTCTGGTTCGACAACCACTGGATCATCGACTCCACTCCGGTCGAGTGCGGCCGTTCGCGTCCGACGGTGAAGCGGTCGGATATGGCCGGCTGGGCCGGATACGGGTACTGCGCCTCGCACTCCCGGTTCTTCTGGGGCCTGCGTCTATTCCTGGTGTGCACCCCGACCGGGATGCCCATCCTGTGGGCGCTGGCGAACCCGAAGATCGACGAACGGGAGGTGATGACGGCGATGCTGGACTGCGAACCGACCCTGGCCACGGACCGGACGGGCCTGCTGGTCATCGCGGACAAGGGCTTTGCCTCGAAGGAGTTCGAGGCGGATCTGGCCTTCCGGGGAGCGGAGCTGCTGCGTCCGTCGTTCAAGCGCGAGAAGAAGCGCAAAGGCGAGAGCCTCCTGAAGTCGGTACGACAGCTGATCGAATCGGTCAACGACACCCTCAAAGGCCAGCTTGACCTGGAACGACACGGCGGCCGAACCTTCGAAGGCGTCGCCGTCCGCGTCGCCCAGCGCATCCTCGCAATGGCCGCCGCGATCTGGCACAACCACAAGACAGG
>NZ_JAMQAW010000135.1 GCF_023701525.1 Streptomyces albipurpureus | reverse complement strand
AGGCCCGGTAAGCGGAAACGTCTACCGGGCCTTCTACATGTGTGGATCTTGGTACCCCGCTACTGCCCCGTAACATCGCTCCCCCGAAATAAATGATGCCTACAGGCTGTAGAAGCGCCGTCGCAGTAGGTACAGTGATCAGCGGGGAGGCGGGCGTGATTACTCCGACCGCTTGACGCATTTCCCCTCGACAGCCCGGCGTGGGTGTTGGCTCGGGAGGGCCCACCTCGTCGGAACGGTGCCCCCCTGCCGTGATAATCGGCAGGGGGGCACCTTTGCTCACAGTAGACCGCCCCACTTCCCAAGCAGGAAGTGGGGCGGTCTAGTTCGGCCGAATAGTGCTGGCGCAGTACGACCCCCCGGCGGACGCATATCACGCCGAGGGGTCGCGCGCCTCCGTACCCGCAAGGGATACGGAGATCTGGTGATCGGACCGCAAAATTCCGTTTCAGCGTCCCATCAAATCCAAGATCACACAATGCAGAGCTGGCTCTGCATACAAACGATCATGACCCGGCCAGCGTGGACATGTGCCACGCCCCAATCCACCACCCAGCCGACTCCTTACCCGACGCCGCCGGGTAGGAGAGCAGATCCGGGCAGCACGACTACAGGCCGGCCTCACCCAGCAACAGGTCTGCGAGCACACCGGCCTCGATCGCACCGGATACGGCCGAATCGAACTCGGCCATTCCAGCCCCACACTCGACACCCTTTTTCTCATCGCAGACGCGATCGGCGTGGAACTCGTCGAACTCGTACGCCCACCCCACGCTCAAAGCGAGTTGTAGGGGCCGAGGGTTGTCCCGACCATCTGCGGGGTGACGGCCGGGACTGGGGTGCCTGCCCCCGCCGGGGGGTGGTTTCGGGGGCAGGCGGT
>NZ_JAMQAW010000134.1 GCF_023701525.1 Streptomyces albipurpureus | reverse complement strand
AAGCCCCGCTGGGGTGGTCCCAGCGGGGCGATTGTCGGTGAGGTGCCGGTTCGGTCGGCAAGGTGTCGGACAGTTCAGTCGAGGATTTCGGTGACGGCGGACTGGGCGGCTTTCTCGTCGACGATGGATTTGCCGCCCGCGAAGGTGGCGACGAGGGATTGCAGGCAGAGGTTGTTGACTGCGCGGGGGAAGCCGCGTGCGGTGGTGTGGACGAGGGTGATGGCGTCCTCGGTGAACAGTTGGTCGGCCCGGCCGGCGAGGCCGAGGTGGTGCTTGATGTAGCTGGCGGTCTCGGTCGCGGTCATGCCGGGCATGGTGTAGCGCAGGGCGGTTCGCTGTTCGAGGGCTGCGAGGACGGCGAGTTTCATCGTGCGGCGGAGGGTGGGCTGGCCCACGAGCAGGCAGGACAGGGGTGAGTCCTGGTCCATGGCGGTGTTGGTCAGCATGCGGATCGCCTCGAGTTGTTCGTAGTTGAGCAGGTGGGCCTCATCCAGGACGAGGACGGGGGTTCGTCCGCGTTCCTCGCGTTCGGCGGTGAGTGCGTGACCGGTCTGGGCGGTGAGCCGGGAGCCGAGGTGGGCGGGCGGCTGGCCGAAGGCGGTGACGATCGCTTCGTGGATGCCGCGGACGCCGATCATGGGGTTGGGCAGGTAGATCACTGTGTGTTTCGACGGGTCGAGGCCGTGCAGGACGGTTCGGACGGAGACGGTTTTGCCCGCGCCGACTTCGCCGGTGACCACGCCGATCGAGCGTTCCGCAATGCACCAGCCGATGCGAGCGACGGCTTCGTTGTGGGACGCGTGGCGGTGGAGCATGCCGGGGGCGAGGTCGCGGCCGAAGGGCATGCGGTTGAACCCGTAGTGGGCCTGGAGCTTTTCAATCACAGTGTTTCTCCTGGTCAGCTGGGTGGTGGCCCGGTTGGGTCACTGGTCGGTCCGGGTTTCGGGTTCGGCGAAGGCGGCGTAGTTGACCTTGTCGGCGAGCGTGCGGGTGTGGGCGGTGTCGAT
>NZ_JAMQAW010000133.1 GCF_023701525.1 Streptomyces albipurpureus | reverse complement strand
CTCGCCTTCGTCGTCTACACCTCCGGCTCCACCGGCGTGCCCAAAGGGGTGGGCATCACCCACGCCACCGTGGTCAACGCCGTGGACACCCTGGTCACGCACGCCGCGATCACCTCCGGCCAGCGGGTCCTCCTCGCCGCCTCGTTCGGCTTCGACGTCGCCACCTTCGAGCTGTTCTCCGCACTCACCACCGGCGGCAGCGTCGAGATCGTGCGCGACGTGCTGGAACTACTCGAACGCGACACCTGGGACACCGACGTCATCTGCTCGGTACCCTCCGCCTTCGAGGAACTCATCGACCAACTCGGCGACCGCATCCGACCCACCGCGCTCAACATCTCCGGGGAAGTACTCACCCCGACCCTGGCCGACCGGGCGCGCGCACTCTGGCCCACCGCCCGCCTCATCAACAGCTACGGCCCCAGCGAGACCTTCTACGCCACCGCCCACCTGCTGGACCCCGACCGGCCATACCCCACCAGTGTGCCCATCGGCCGGCCCTTCCCCGCGGTACGCGCCTACATCCTCGGCCCCGGCCTGACCCTGCTGCCCCCCGGCACACCAGGCGAGCTCTACCTCGCCGGCGCCGGACGCGGCTACCAGGGCCAACCCGCCCTGACCGCCGACCGCTTCATCCCCGACCCCCACGGACCTCCCGGCTCCCGCATGTACCGCACCGGCGACCTCGCCCGCCTCTCCCCGGACGGCGAACTGCACCACCTGGGCCGCATCGACACCCAGGTCAAAATCCGCGGCTACCGCATCGAACCCGCCGAGGTCGAAACCGCCCTCACCACCCACCCCCACATCACCCAAGCCGCCGTCGTCCCCCACCAGACCCGCGACACCACCCCCTACCTGGCCGCCTACCTCGTCCCCGCCCCCGGCGAAACCACCCCCGACCCCGCCCGGCTCCGCGACCACCTCGCCGAGCACCTGCCCGACTACATGATCCCCGCCGCCTACATCACCCTCGACCGCCTCCCCCTCTCCCCCAACGGAAAGCTCGACCACCAGGCCCTGCCCACCCCCGACCTCACCTCCACCACAGCCTTCCGACCCCCCCGCACCCCCCGCGAAGAAGCCCTGGCCACCCTGTTCGCCGAAGTACTCGGCCTGGACCG
>NZ_JAMQAW010000132.1 GCF_023701525.1 Streptomyces albipurpureus | reverse complement strand
CCATGGCAGTTGTGGGTTGTGGTGGATGCGGTGGATGCCTTGTTCGGTGGCGTCTGCGACGTCGGCGAGGTGGTCGCCGGCGAGGTTGGCGAGTTCACGTTTCTTGAGTGAGGACCACAGCAGCTCGACCGGGTTCAGTTGGGGTGCGTAGGCGGGTAGCCGTTCCAGGGTGAGCCAGTCCTGTTCGGCGACGTAGGCTCGCATCGCCCGGCTCCAGTGGGCGGACAGGCCGTCCCAGACCAGGACCACTCGCTCGCCGCGGTAGAACACCTTCATCTGCTCCAGGACCTCGATGAGGGCCGTGGTGTCGTAGCTGCCGGGCTTGAGGTGGAAGCACAGGCGGGCCCCGCGGTCAGGGTCGGTGGAGTGGTATCCCAGGGCCCCGGCCATCGACGCCCGCTTCCAGTTCAGCCGGTGCCGCAGCAGCGGAGTCCGGCCCCGGGGAGCGTAGGTGCGGCGGATCTGAGGGAGCAAGGAGACGCCTGATTCGTCGAGAAAGACGATCCAGGCACGTGTGTTCACAGCCCCTTTTTGATGCGCGGCCACTCGTGCGCGATCCAACGGGCGATCTCCGACTCGTCCCGCTCGACAGCCCTCCGCTCGGGCCGTTGCAGGCTCCACCCGAGCCGGCCGGTCAGCAACCGCCACACCGATGCCCTCGACAACACCACCCCCGTCACCCGCTCCACGACCACGCCGACCCGTTCCAGGGTCCACAGGTCGGCCTCGAAACCATGAGCCTGGGCACCTTGCTCCAACGCGACCCGGACCATCTCGACCTGGGCATCGTCCAGCTTGGGCGGACGACCGGTAGCTGCCCGTCTCCGCAGGGCCGAAGCACCGCCTTTCTCCCACACCCGCCGCCAGCGCCGCACACTCTCAGCACACACCCCCACCGCCCTCGCGATCTCCGCACTCGAGACGCCGCCCTCGAACAACTCAACCGCCCGAACACGCCGCGCCTCCGCCAACTGAGGCCTCGACAACGGAGGAAGGGAGGAACCGGCAACCGAAGAGGAAGGTTGATAC
>NZ_JAMQAW010000131.1 GCF_023701525.1 Streptomyces albipurpureus | reverse complement strand
GGTGCCCAGCCGAGCTGGGCAGCCATGATCCGGCGGATCTGCGCTGACGACCGCGTCGGGTTCTCTTTCTTCAGCGAGGCGGCCAGCTCCATCACCTCCGGCGGGGTGCGGGGCCTGGACTGGCGGGGCGAGGGCACCAGGGCGTCGAAGCCACCACGGCGCCATTCCATGATCCAGCGGTCCAGGGTCCACCGGGTGATCCGCAGAGTCCGGCCGTCCGGGTCGACATGGGTCACCGCAGCCAGCTCCCGCACCAGCGCACCGCGCTGACGGCGCGACAGCGTCGGATCGGCAGCCTCCCTGATCAGCATGTATCGGAACAGCCCGATCGCCTGGGCCCGTTCCAGCCGTGTCTGGTCTTCCTGTCCTGCCACCCGCCCACCAGCCTCTCGATCACGGCGTCGACAGACGCACGCGCAGAGGCTGGCAGGAGGGATCGGCGTGGCGTCAGGGGCGGCTCGTGTTGATCGTTTTGGCAGGCCAGGCGGGGGCCAGCAGTATCCCGTCGGTCACCGCGCAGGCCGCCAGCCAGGGCGACACCATGCCGACGCCCGGCCACCTGGACGTCATCGACCACCAGGCCCCCACCACCGCGGCGACCGCGTCGGCGAAGACCGTCCGGGCCGTTCCGGGAGGCACCGGGTCAACCCCGGCGTCGACCAGAAGCACGGTGAAATACCGCCGCACCGTCTCGGCCCTCGCGGCGAACCGGCGCAGCCATCC
>NZ_JAMQAW010000130.1 GCF_023701525.1 Streptomyces albipurpureus | reverse complement strand
CTGCTGAAGCGCGGTCGCCGCGGACTCGGCACGGGCACGGGCGTCACGCCACGTCTGCATCTCCATCAGCCGGCCTCCCGCCCCTGCACCGGACACTGCGGGCAGCGGCACGGCGGATACGCCGACGTCGTCATCGGCGCCGGGGAAGTCTGCGGGCCGCTCGGGGTGTCCACCACAATCTGCGGCGACACCGGGTAGCGAGACCGGTCCGGCCTCACTCGGTATACGCGCATCGTCATCACAGGGCGCCCCCGTCCACAGCCGGTGTCGTCTACCGGAAACGTACGGACACGGGGCCGACTGCCCCTAGCGAGTTCTATGGGATTCCACGGGTTCACCCGAGGGTGTGCAGAGCCTCCGTGACCAGGCCACGCGCGTCCGCTCCGTAAACCGCGTGCTCGGCCAGCTCGGCAAACGCGTCGGCGTACATGGCGATCTCCCGTGGCTGGGTGATGGTCAGGTGCCCGGAGACCAGCTCGACGTTCACCTGCTCTGAGTCAAAGACCCAGAACCCCTCCACCGGCATCCGATGGCGATCCGGACGCATCGGCACCACACCGAGACTGACGCTGGGCAGAGTCGCCACTGAGAGCAGATGTCCCAACTGCCCGGCCATCACCTCCGTACCACCGATCCCCGACCGAAGGACCGACTCTTCTATGAGGAACGCGAAGGTCGCGCTGCGGTGAAGGACTCGCTGTCGCTCCATCCGTGCGCCGACCGCGGCGTCCACGTCATCGACCGTGACCCGCCGGCGCTGCACCGCACGGAGTACCGCCTCCGTGTACGCCCGGGTCTGGATCAGGCCCGGTACGAGCCAAGATGAGTACGAGCGGAAGCGCTGGGTTCGCTCGAACAACGGCAGCCGGGCCTCCTGTACGGCCCGTAGCCCGATGCGCTCCATGCGGCGCCACTCCACCCACATGCCCTCGACCGCCCGGAGCGAGGCGATCAGGTCTGCGGCCTGGCCCGCCGCATCGCAGGCCTGGCACCACGCTTGGATGTCCTCGGACGAAGGAGGTGTACGAGCGTTCTCGATCCGGGAGACCTTCGACGGGTACCAGCCGCATGCACCAGCCAGCTCACGGCCGGTCAGGCCAGCATCCCGACGGATCTCACCGAGACGGTCAGCGAGAGTCTGCCGGGCCTGCTGGGCACTGGAGGATGCGGAGACAGCCACGATGGTGTCAGCGGATCTCGTACTGCTCGTGCGGAGTAGCGAGAGCCCATGCTGCCTCGAATGCCTCGCCGCACAGCTTCACCCGAGGCGGATCTTTGGTGTACTCACGTCCATCCTCGGCGAGTTGTCCCTCCCCCGTGAAGTGGTGGAAGAGCGCCGTCTCGGCGTCGAAGAGCCAGAAGTCAGTTCCCGGCAGGGACAGGCTCGTGGCTTGACGCCTGGGTAGCCACCGGACGTGTTCACCCGCTGTGGTGTTGGTGAAGGTGATGTCGTACTCGTAACGGATGTAGTCGTGGACCGGCTCGGAGACGATACGGAGCCGGCGCACCATCACCCCGCGGGCAGTTGCCTCCTGGACGTGGTCGTGCCAGGGTCCCCACCAGGCGGAGCGATCGGCCTGCTCGATGCGCTTGCCTTGTTGCCAGGCCAGATAGCCCGGGTCGTCGAGCATGTAGTGGTCGCGCATTTCCAGGTGCACGGCGGAGTGCTTGGCTCGGGCGAGGGCTTCACGGGCGGGTGGCTGCACTGCCTTCTTCTCCTCGTTGGCGCGCGGGATGTACTTCAGCATGACCGCAGAGAGCCGGATGATCGCCTCGTGGTCGGGAACCTCGGTGGAGTGGCCGGGGATCGACCCGACCTCCTTGCACGCACGAACCTCGTCCGGTGTTGCTTTGTCAGACTGGATCAGAAGGTCTCCGGTTTCCTCGTCAAGCCAGATCGTCTGGGACTCGTCGACCGGGGAGTTGGGGTAGATCCCAAGGAACTTTAGGGCCACGGCAGCCTCCATGAGGAGCGGATTCCATACGGTTCCACACGACTTTCATAGGGATGGGGTGCCACCGTCAAGGGCGCACGGGGGCACCCCATCAGCACAAGCGATGAGGGACGTACGATCCGAGTCATGGCTGCCGACACAGACCTACCGCCCGAGCTGATCCAGCTGGAGACCCGTGCCTGGCAGGAGATCCAGGCCGGAGCGCTCACCACGGAGACCGCCTACGCGGTACAGACGGCGATCACTGAGTACGCCAGGGCCAGCGGGCAGAACAGATACGAGGTCGAGCAAGCCCTCAAGCGGCGGGTGCGCCACCAGGCGTAGAGCCCTGAGTCTCCCGGAGGAGGCGTCTGGCCTCCACCCCCTCCGGGGCTACGTCGGCGCCTTAACCGTGGGGAGCCGGGAGAGACCGGGAGCGGCCCGCCCGTATGGGGGACGCGGGCGGGACAGAGCCCCACCCATCGGCACAGGTGGAGCGCTCCCTTCCGGAACACCCTGGCACTCCCACGCCAGCACCGATAGATGTCGGAACGCACGAAAATGCCCCTGCCCTCCCCGAAGGGAAGACAGGGGGCGTTCCTACGGTCAGCGTCCGAGGAGGGTGTACAGCGAGACGCCGAGGGCGCCGATTGCGGTCAACGCACCGAGAGGTTGGAGTGGCCACTGCCGGGCTTTGATCTGCGCCACCTCGGCGCGGTCCTTCTCCATTTCTTCCCGCAACTCCCGCAGCTCCTGGTCCTTCTCTGCGCGCAGGTCCCGGAGGTCCTGCTCTGTCCGAGTCGACCGCTCCACCAGCACCGCGCAGGCGGTCTTGATGTCGCCGAGGTCCCGACCGAAGCCAGCGAAGTCGCCACGGAGGTGAGCCATCTCGGCGGTGAGCGCGGCTGTCTCCGGCGGGGTCACCACCTACACCCCCCGAGCGAAGCTGGCGCTGTTGGTGACGGATCGGAAGCGCGCCAGCAAGCCCTTCCCCAAGGCGATGACCGCGCCCACACCACCGGCTCCGGCGGCGTACCACATGCTCCCGTCCAGAGGCTGGGTGACGACGATGCCAGCAATGCCTGCCTGGAGGAACGTGCTTAGGACCCGCTCCGTGAGGTCGCGGGCGAACGTAGCGCCGGTCTTGAGGACAGTCTCGGCGTCAGGGAGAGAGTACGAATGGTCGGCCATGATGGCTCCGTTCAGGGGGTGATGGTGAAGCCGCGCTTGGCGGCAAGCTTCTTGAGGGACTCGGTTCCGGGGATGCCGTCGGCGTCCGCGCCCGTGTAGCCGCAGCGTCGTTGCCACAAGGCGTAGGCGGCGAGCGTGGCAGTGCCCCAGTGCCCGTCAGCCAGCTCGCGGGCGAGCAAGCCCTCCGTGACGAGGGCGGATTCGACCGTCTTGACTCCGTAGTACGAGATCGGGGTGCCGCGCCTGGGCGGGTCTGAGCGGGCGGCGGCCACCAGCTTGGACAGGTCTACGACCGGGGGCTTGGCGCCCGCAGGCGGCTTCGGCGCGGGTGGCTTCGAACCCGCGGGCCTGGGTGCCCCGCGCTTCACCCAGTCGTACAGATCATCCCCAGGGCAGGCCGTGGCGAGCCCGTCACGGTGCCCGCGGATCTCGGCGCCGGCCTTGCCGTGCTCGCGGAGGTACTCGATCGCGTCCCGCAGACCGCCGAGGAGGGCGTCGGTTGGCTTGCCGTTGATGCCGAGGAGAGCGCAGACCGCGTAGTGCGCGGTGTTGAGCGCGGCTGAGCCGTTTGCTCCGGTCCGGCGATGAACCCCGCGGCCCTCGAACATGGTCCCGTGCTCGCAGACCAGCAGGTTGTACGCGATGTCCGAGTAGTTCTCACGCTTGTTCGCGAGGTGTGAGGCCCGGATCTGCCGCACGTAGTCATCGCACCGGTCGTGTGACCGGCTGGCGTACTTGGCGCCGAGCCAGTGGACTTTCACGCCCTTCGTGGACGCGATCGCCGCAGCGGCGGATGTGGCAGGCG
>NZ_JAMQAW010000013.1 GCF_023701525.1 Streptomyces albipurpureus | reverse complement strand
TGGCGGATCCTGATACCGGACCTGATCTCGGCCTGGCAGCAGATCCACGAGAGCACCACCCGGCAACCAACACCCGCGGGCACCTCCAACACCACCCGGCAACCAGCACCGGTGGGTACCACCGACGCCCGGCACCCAGCACCGGTGGGTACCTCCGACACCACCCGGCACCCAGCACGGGTGGGTACCTCCGACGCCCGGCACCCAGCACGGGTGGGTATCTCCGGTACCGCCTGGCAATCGGCGCCGGTGGGTACCTCGTTGCGGCGGTGGGCGCACGCGCTGGCCGAAGAGGCGACCGCTCCGACACGGGTGGCGCAACTCCCCGTGTGGCAGCACATCCTGGCCGGGGACGAGCCGGTACTGGGCGCACGGGAACTCGACGCGACACGCGACAGTGCCGCGAGTGTGGACACCGTCCACATCCAGGTGCCCGCCGACGTGACCGACCTGCTCCTGAACACGGTGCCTACGGTGTTCCGCGGCGGTGTCGACGACGGACTGCTGACCGGCCTCGCCCTGGCCCTGGCACGCTGGCACCAGACACGCGGCGTGTCCGCCACCTCGACGCTGATCCGACTCGAAGGACACGGCAGACAAGAACAGCTGATCCCCGGCGCCGACCTGTCCCACACCCTCGGATGGCTCACCGCGATGTTCCCCGTACGACTGGACATCACCGGCATCGACCTCGCAGACGCCTTCGCCGGCGGCCCAGCCGCCGGAAAGGCACTCAAAACCATCAAGGAACAGCTGCGCGCGGTGCCGGACAACGGCATGGGCTACGGCCTGCTGCGGCATCTCAACCCCGAGACCGCGGCCGTTCTGGCCCAGGAGCGCCAGCCGCGGATCGGGTTCAACTACCTCGGCAAGGCCTCCAGCGCGGACATCCCCCAGGAACTACGCGGTCTGGGCTGGGCCCCGGACTCCACCCACCAGGAGGTGATCGCCGCGCCTGACGGGGATATGCCGGTGCTGTCGGCCCTGGAGATCAACACCGTGGCCGTCCACACCCCCGAGGGTGAGGAGCTGACCGCCTACTTCGGCTTCCCCACCGGTGTGCTCTCCCGCGAGGAGGTGAGCGAGTTGGCCGGGTTGTGGGTCCAGGCACTCACCGCCCTCGCCCGTCACACCGCGAGCCCCGACGCCGGCGGGCTCACCCCCAGCGAGGCACCCCTGATCGACGTACGCCAGGAGGAGATCGACACCTGGGAGACCCGCCTCGGCAAGCTGACCCACCTGTGGCCGGCCACCCCGGCACAGTCCGGGATCCTCTTCCACACCATGATGGCCGAGGCAGCAAACGACCCCTACCAGGTGCAATTGGTGGTCCGCCTGTCCGGCGGCGTCGATCCGGAGCGGATGCGCCGGGCCGGGCAGGCACTGCTGGAGCGCCACGACGTCCTCCGCGCGGCCTTCGTCCACCAAGCGGACGGCGACGTCGTTCAGGTGGTGCCGGAAACGGTCACCCTGCCGTGGCAGTACCTCGACCTGAGCGACGCCGACGAGGCGGAGCGCACCGAGACGTTCGAACGCTTCCTGGCACAAGACAGGGCCACCCGTTTCGACATGGGTAACCCACCACTCTTCCGGCTGGCACTCGCCCTTTTCGAGCCCGATCGGCCCGAACTCGTGCTGACCGCCCATCACACGCTGTTCGATGGCTGGTCCACGCCGTTGCTGATGCGGGATCTGCTGCTGCTCTACGCCTCCGACGGTGACCGGGCCGGTCCGCCCCAAGCCAGTAACTACGGCGAGTTCCTCGCCTGGCTCGCCCGTCAGGACCGGGACGAGGCGGCGCGGGTGTGGACGGCCGAACTCGAAGGGCTGGAGGGGCCGACCCTGCTCGCTCCCGACTCCGCGGGCGCGGACCACGGCGGCCGCGGCCAGGTCGACATCGCCCTCCCGCCCGATGAGGCGCGTGAGCTGAGCCACCGTGCCGCCGAACTGGGCATCACCGTCAACAGCCTGGTCCAGGGCGCCTGGGCGCTGTTACTCAGCCAGCTCACCGGCCGTCAGGACGTGGTCTTCGGCGCCACCGTCTCCGGCCGCCCGCCCGCGGTGGCGGACGTCGAGTCGATGGTCGGGATGTTCATCAACAGCGTTCCCGTCCGGGTCAGCCACACACCCGCTGACACCCTCGCCGAGGTCGTCACCCGGCTGCAGGACCAGCAGGCCGGCCTTGTGGAGTACCACTACTACGGGCTCACCGAGATCCAGAAGTCCGTCGGCGTGCAGTCCCTCTTCGACACCCTGGTCGTCTTCGAGTCGTTCCCCATCGACCGCGACGGCCTTACGGTCGCCACCGATGCCACGGCGGGGATCACCTTCACCGGCTTCCTCCCGTCCGCGGGCAACAACTACCCCTTGTGCCTGGCGGCGGCGCCCGAGCCGCACCTCCAGCTCATGATCCAGTACGCGCCGGGCTTCTTCGACCGTGACACGGTGGAGGGGTACGCGGCCCGTCTCCTGCGTATCCTGCGGCAACTGGCGACCACCCCCGAGCTGAGGGTCGCACAGCTCGACTCCCTGGAGCCGGCCGAACGCGACCGACTGCTGACCGGGTTCGAGGACACGGCGGCCCAGGTGCGCCACGCCACGCTCATCGAGCTCGTCGAGGCGCAGGCGGCGCGGACGCCGGACGCGGTCGCGGTGGTCACCGCGGGTGAGACCCTCACCTACGCCGAGCTGGACGCCCGCGCCGAACGGCTCGCCGTGGAGCTGACGGCACACGGGGTGGGCCCGGAGACCGTGGTGAGCGTGGTCCTACCCCGCACCTCCACCATGGTCGTGGCCCTCCTGGGCGTACTCAAGGCGGGCGGCGCCTACCTCCCCGTCGACCCCGCCTACGCCCGCAGCCGCCTCCCACACATCCTCCCCACCGCCCGGCCACACCTGATCCTGGCCGACACCGACACCCACGAACTCGTCCCCACCACCCCCACCCCCATCCCCATCCCCATCCTTGTCCTCGACAACATCGACCTCCACACCACCACCCAAAACGCCGTGGCCTCCCAAGGCTCCGCCACCACCCAGGACGCCGCGACCGCCCGGGACGCGGCGGCCCGGCCGTCGGTCTGTCCCGACAACC
>NZ_JAMQAW010000129.1 GCF_023701525.1 Streptomyces albipurpureus | reverse complement strand
ACGGGCGGGTGACTGGTCCTCGCGGGCGCTCACCGGGCACCCCCAGTGGGCCTGAGGGTAGTCCGCTGCGATGTAACGGCCACAAGCTGGATGCCTTCCACTCTGAGGACTCCGGTCCGAAGTGTGATGGCGACAGCGTGGGCACGGTCACGGGCGCGGAGGACGCGGAAGGCGCGTCGCAGGTGTGCTTTGACGGTGAGGGGGCTGATGCCGAGAGCCTCGCCGGTCTGCTGGTTGTTGTGGCCTTGGGCGATGTGGGCGATCACTTCGATTTCGCGGGCCGAGAGTCGGCGGCGGTTCATGAATATCTCCTACGGGACTTGCGGTGGGTTTCGAGACGCGTGACGCCTGCCGGCAGTGGGGGCTCGGCTTGCCGTGTGGGGCAGGTGGCGACGTGGGGTTTGTGGAGGCGTTCCCACCCGCAGAGCGGGAGTTCGAGGGTGGGGCGGCGGGAGCACCAGGCGCCGGTGCCGTCGCGCCAGACCGCGGTGTTGCCCGCAGGGTCGGGGGTGGGGTCGACGGCCAGTCGCTTCCCGGCCTGGGTGATGGTCCAGCGGATGGGGCGGTGGCAGTCGGTGCAGGTGAAGGTTCGGGTGGTCATGGTGGGTCCTGGTGGGCGGGCGGAGCTTCTACGTCGGTACTGACTGCGGTCAGGCGGGCGTCGTGCGGGGTGGGGAGTCGGCGGCCGTTGCTGGGCACGGTGCAGGGTTCGCCGGTGGGGGCGTGGCACCAGGGGCAACGGACGGAGAGCCGTGTGGGGACGTGGCGGGGCATCAGGTGACGTCCTCGAAGGCGGGGGTCTGACGCGCAGTGGCGCGGGCGACTGCGTGCGCGGAGGCAGCGAGTCGACGCTCCTGCTCGCGGGCCTCTTCGACGGGGTCGATCGGGGGGAGCCCGGCGGCGCGGCGCTTGGCGTCGTCGAGGCGGCCGGGGTGGACGTCTCGCATCCGGCGGCCACGAACTTCGCAGCTGGCCCCGGGAAGGGCCTGGCAAATTCGGCAGCTGATTGCGCGTGGGTTGACGATGCCTTCGCGGGCGGTGGGGACGGCCTGACTGACGGCGGCGCGGGCCGCAGCGATGCGGTTGGTGTACGGGCCGGGCTCGCCCGGCGGAAGGGCGAGGCGGTCGACGGTACCGAGGGCGACGGACGGGGTTCGGGGCGGAAGTTGTCCGTCAGCGGCGGCGCGGACGAGGGCGCGGCGGGACACGGCGGACTGCGCGCCGGTCTCGCTCGGGTCGCCGTCGTAGACGACGTGCGCCAGCTCGATGCGCTCCTCGCGACGGGCCTTGATCTCGTCGACGATCTCGGCGGGGCTGATCCAGCGCTGGCGGCGGGCGACGGCGATGACGGCGGTGCGGGCTTCGGCGACCGCGTACGGCTTGAGGATCTCGCCCCAGACGTCGGGGGTGAACTCGTTGAACCGCTGTGCGGGGCAGGCCGCGGCGACGTACTCGGCGATCTGAACCGCTTCTTCTTCGGTCACGGGGTCTGTCCTTCCTGGTGCTGGGCGGCGCGGGCGGCGGCACGTGCGCGGGCCCGGTCGAAGACGGTTTCGCCGGAGGGCGGGCCGGGGCGCTGCGGCGTCGAACCGGCGTTCATGACCTCGTTGACGACGGAGGGGAGCGTGGAGGGGTGGAGGCCCTTGGCCATCCAGGTGGCGATGCCGCGCCGGATGTCATTCGGGTCGATGCG
>NZ_JAMQAW010000128.1 GCF_023701525.1 Streptomyces albipurpureus | reverse complement strand
GCATCACCCGAGCGAGCGAACACGCAGCCAACGTGATGCATCAAGCGATGTGGCTGTGTAGTGTTTGGGCTCCGGCTGCACCACCCGGGCCCCGCCTACTCACCGGATGAATTCAGAATTGCGCGGCCCTGAATAGCTTAGCCACAGAACGGAAGCCCGATATGGGAATGCCGAGATTCGGCATGCGGAGGTACATGAGCCGTTCGGCCGCCAGGCCGTACGGCGGAGCCCACCACCAAGACCGGCCACGCCTCCATGCTTTTGAGCGTCACGACCGGTACAACCCGAGACGCAGCTCCGCTGGTGCCGTCTAGGGTCCGCATCCTGTCCGAGAAGCCGCCTCAGCCCCGTCCAGGAGCCGACGCTCAGCAGCTGGCGGATGGATCCGCGGCCTCCCCCGCCTGGCTGCAGCCTCGCCGCTGCATGGAGCGGCGAGGCTGCAGCGCAGCCTGTAGGGGGCGCGCGCTCTAAAGATCAGATAGGCGCGGAGCTGTGACCTGCGAAAACGCAAAAGATCTATTCCCCAGCACGCATAGATCGCGGTCGAGCGGGCGGAGTTCTATGCGGCCTAGCCGACTAGATCTCTCCTGACTAGTGACACGCCGGAAGTGAATAGATCTCCCTCATAACATCACTCGTGAGGTATGTTATGCGCCTCGGTGATCATGAAGGAGAGCCAGTGGCCCAGCCCTTGAGGAGCAGTGCGCCGACGCCCGCGAGGACGTCGCCATTGGCTCCTGCGCCGGAGCTGGAGCAGGACTACGTCAACGGCCTCGAATCTGCCGCTGCCCTGCTCAGCAAGTTCAACGAGCTGTCCAAGGGCGGGAGCTTCACCTACGACCGGAAGCGCCGGCCCTACGCGTTCTACGGGACGAACCACTCCAGCGTCTCGGACGTGTTGCAGGCGAATCTGTGGAAGTTCCGGCTGACCACGGTGGCCCGGGACGTGCTGGACTACCTGGTCACGCACCACGACAAGCAGGCCCTGGTGGAGACGACCCAGGCGAAGCTGGGCGAGCACTTCTGCTGCTCGCAGACCAAGGTCAGCAAGGCCATCGGGGAGCTCACCCGACATAACTTCACCTGGAAGGAGAAGCGGGGGCTGTACCGGCTCAACCCGCTCTACGCTTACGGGTGGGGCAGCGACCACCACCGGACGCTGGTCGTGTCGCTGCAGAAGGTTCTGCTGGAGCACCAGATCGAGATTCCGACGGTCCGGAAGAAGGAGACCTCGCGATGAGCAGCCCGATTGCTGGATTCCACAACCCGCAGCTGTATGAGGTCCTGCCCAATGCGTGCCTGTCGGCGACCGCCCGGGACATCTTCGACGTGCTGACCGCCCGGCAGGAGCCCGGCGGCCTGGTCCACATCCGTCAGCAGGAACTCGCCCAGCGTCTGGGCCTCTCGCAGTCCGCGGTCTCCCGTGCGATCGGGCAGCTACGCGACAAGGGCATCATCAGCGAGCGGCAGCGCAAGGGCACACTGCTCATCCACCCGCTCCTGGCCGGATACGAGTCGCTCGCCCACATGACCAACCACATCGCGGCCCCGGACACGCACGTGTGGCCCATCAACTTCCCCGTCGGCGACATCCGCCCGCCGCGCGTGCGAGACGGGCGCACCGGCACCGACTTCGACCCGGACCCGGACGGCGGTGAGGACGCGCCCGCCCCCGAGGTACGGCCCGCCCTCCGGCTAGCCGGCTGACCCGAACCGCACCTTGCGCAGCACCACGGCGCCCCCCGACCGGGAGGGCGCCGTCGCCGTTTCCGGCCGGGCGCACCCGGGCCGGTAGCAGCAGGTGAACCGGTCCGTTCCAGATTTCTGGAACGGCCTGCTGCTGTCCCTGGCTCGCAGAGCAGCACGACGTTGCTGCACGCAGCAGATGTCGCCGCTGCACCGGCTGGGCCTGCCTGCTACCCGTGCAGCACCCTTGTCCCGCCCGGCCCAGGCAAATGCTGCGCTGCACCCCGAACACGGCCATGCTGCACCCGACGTCCACCACCAGGAGCACGAGCAGCAGCACCAGGAGCAGCGGCTACAGCACGGTGCCGGACAGGGCCCGGCGGTCCCCGGACATGGCGTAGCGGCGGGCCGCGAGGCCGTGGTCGAGGGGCTCGCCGATCTGGTCGCACAGCAGGGCCAGGACGTCGGCGGCCTCGGTGTCGGACAGGTACGCCGGGGCGACTTGGAGCATCAGCTCCCCGATCGCGTGGCTGCTGGCGGCGAGGTCGCCGACGACGCGGCGCAGCGCGGCGACGGTCGGGTCCGCCGGGCGGACTGGGCGGCCGCGGTGGCGGGGCGGTGCGGACGTCGCGGACGGCCTGGCGGACCACGGCGCGCACCATGGCGGTGTCGAGGGCCGTCAGGCCGCTGTGGGCGAGTGTGGCGAGTCGGCGGGTGATGATCTCCGCGACGGTGTCCGTACGGCCGGAGACGGCGATCAGGGCCCGCTGGGACAGGCCGTAGTCGAGTGCGGCCGCGGCGCCGGGGTCGTTGTCTCGCGTGCGGGACAGGTCGGGGCCGGCTGCGATGGCGGCGTGGATCGCGGCGAGGGTGCGGGCGACGTCGAGGAGCCGGTACGCCTAGTGCTCTGACCGGGAAGGTTCACCGGGGTCAGTACGCTGAGCGAGGCCGCGGTGGACGAGGAGGTCGGGCATGACGCGGAGACTGGGGATGGACGAGGCCGTGGGATCGCTTGAGGACGAACTGGGGTCAGGGCAGCGAGCGCTTGACGATCTGGTCACGGAAGACCTCTGGCTTGCCTTCCTCCGATTTGGCCGACGGCTGTTCGACGTCCCGGACACACCCGACGCTGACGGTCTTCTGTTCCAGTACGGGACCCACGCGTTCGACGGCCCTCCGGCGTTCACGCTGGACCTCACCCGGCAGTTCGAGATCTCCGACAGCGACGGTGATCACGACCATTACTTTCAGGTCCACTGCGAGCTCAGATACGGCGTCGCACCCGCCCTGGAGGCCCTCGGAAGCTTCGACTCGTGGTTCTTCCACGATGCCGGAGGCGATCTCGAAGAGTGGGCTCAAGGACTGACCGAGCGAGCGGCCTGGGCAACGATCCACAGACTCAAGCCGACCGAGATCAGGGTGTATCAGGAGCAGGTGTAGTCGCTCAGGCCGCCATCGTGGTGCGACGCCCTCCCCAGCGAATACCCTTCTCACTGCGGATGCGAGCACGTTCGCGTCGTTGGGCTGCGAGGACGTCGGGGTGGCGGGCGTTCTGGTTGCGCCAGCGCAGGTAGGCGTGCAGAGCCCGGGTCTGGACCGTGTGGTTGGGATGGTGCGAGTTGGCCAGGGTGAACTGCCGCAAGGGTCCGAAGTGGGCTTCGATGGGGTTGGCCCAGGACGCGTAGGTCGGGGTGAAGCACAGCTCGACCTTTTTCCGGGTCGCCCACCTGCGGATTCGCCAGTTCAGGTGGGCGGAGAGGTTGTCGAGGATCACGTAGATGGGGGCGCCGTCCGGGCGGGCGGCGCGGATAGATCGCAGCGCGGCCCAAGTGTGGTCGATGCCCTTGCGCCGCCGGTTGATCCCCCACATCTGGTCGTCGCCGACGGAGTAGCAGCCGTGGAAGTAGGTGATTCCGTGGGTGCGGCGGTAGGTCGCCGGCAGGCGGTCAGGCCTGCCTTGTTCTGCCCAGCAGGAGCCGGCGGTGGGGCGGATGCCCAGCGGGCCGAACTCGTCGAACGCGAAGGTGCGGTCCGGCCGCTCGTTGATCGCGTACTCGATCCGGGCCAGCTTGGCGTCGAAGTCCGCATCAGGGGACTCCTTCCAGGTCTTCGTGCGCTGGAAGGAGATCCCGCGGCGGGTCAGTAAGCACCGCAGAGCCTCCCGGCCGATCCGGACGGGCCGGGCTATGTTCCTGCGCAGGTGATCGGCGAGCTTACGGATGGACCAGCGGGTGAAGGGCTTGCCCAGCACGGTCGGGCGGGTGGTGGCCGTCTGGACGACAAAATCCTCGTCATCACGATCGAGAAGGCGGGGACGGCCTCCCGCCCATCGAGGGTCCAGGCATGCGAGCCCGATCTCGTTGAACTTGTGGATCACCTCGCGGACGGTGTCCTCGTCCGCCTGGACCAGACGGGCTATGACCGGGACCGTGCTGCCGCCGGCCGAGGCCAGCAGCATCATCGCCCGCCGGAACCGCACCGAGCTGGTACTGCCTCGCCGGACGATGTGCTGGAGTTTCTGCCCCTCCTGCTCGGTCAGCCCACGAACCCGAACCGGTTGCGCCATCCCGCCTCCCCACTGGTCCGGGAAAGCATTTCCAACCAGCCCGACGAGCAACCCGGCGAACCTTCCCGGTCACAGCACTAGGCGCGGCTGATGTCGAACTCAGCGTCGCGTACGACTCCCAGCTGCTGTGCCCGAGCGGGAGCCAGACGCGGGCGGCGTGGGCGGCGCGGACGCGGGCGGCGAGGACCGCGACCGTGCGCCGGACGTCGTCCATCGCCTCGCGCAGCCCGGCCGTCATCTCCCGGGCACGGGCACGGTCAGCGGCGGCCTCGCCGGTTCGGCGCCGTGCTCCTGGTCCTCGGTGTGCTCGCCCATGACTCCATCGTCCTCCGCGTCGGCGGGCACCACCAGGGCGTGTGGAAGCACGGCCGCGAACTCTCGCCTCACACCCTCACAGTTCGACCCGTCTGCCTGCGGAAACGGCCTGTGAGGCTGACAGCCTCACAGGCCCTGGGGTGGATCGGGCGGGGTGCGCCGCTTGTGGAAGACGGCTTCCTCGGGGTGGGTGGTGGTGCGGATCTTCTCCCACGCGGCGTCATGGTCGGTGCCGGTGACCCTGGCGATGTGGCGGGCCTGCCAGGAGGTGATCGGGGAGTAGAGCCAGCGGCGGCGGCGCAGCTGGGACATGGGGCCTCTTCTCGTGGACGGCGGGGTTGGTGGGTGTCAGAGGTCGGCCAGGGCACGGCCGGCGAGTTCGGCGAAGCAGGCGACGGCGAGGATCGTCGTCATGCCGATCAGGGTCGACAGAGTGAAGACGGAGGGGCCCATGACGGCGGCGGTGAACTGGAGACCGGTGAGGGCGAGACAGGTTCCCCACAGGATCGAGCGGCCCGGGAGGGCGAGCGAGCCGGCCTTGCGGGCGATCAGCAGGGGGACCGTGGACAGGAGCGCGACCGCGGCGAACACCACGGAAACGAAGAACGCCACCAGATCGTGCCAGGTGCGGTGGTGGGCGAGGGTGTAGGTCATCGAGCCGAGGTAGATGACCGCGCAGAGAACGCCCGCGACGATGGTGGCCATGACCACCGACCCCGTGGCGTCCTCGTCCGGGGTGGGCACGGAGAACGGGGGCGGGACCGGCTTGGTGGTGGGCACCACCGGGTTGTTGCTCATGCTGCTCCGCTGAGGGTCGTGGGCGGGAGCCCGGCCCTGGGGCCGGACGGGCGAGCACCGATGGTATTGGCTCGGGTGCGCACTGTTACGGCTCTTTGCGGGGGTTGGCCGAACATCGCGGGGCGCACGCCCGGTTGCCGTGCGCGGGCCGCCTGCGCCGGAGCTGCGGTGCCACGCTCGCGAGACGGTGCGTCATAGGGGGAGACAAGCGGGTGCCGCCCCGGCTCCGGGTCCTGGGGTTGGGCCGTCGGACGCACGCGGCCCCGAGCCGGTCGTCGGCCACCCGGTGACCGGGTGGATACGGTCCTGGATACGGGCTGCCGCCCGGGTGGCAACTGGAGGGTACGGCGGTGGCTACGATGCGAAACGCCCCGGCTCCCTGGCAATTCGAGTGCCAGGGAGCCGGGGCGTTGTCACCGGGTGACTACCCGATCCAGATGATGTCCAGGACGGACAGGTGGCGGGTGAGCCGGTTGATCACGTAGACGACGGACAGCTGTCCGACCGACGCGGCGCGGACGTCCTCGCCCTCCGGGTCACCGGCGTTCCACTGCGGCCAGCCCCACGGGGAGCGCGCCGCGATGTCCAGGACGTCGCGAACCATCTCCGTGGCGTGCTCGGGGAGCTCGGTGAGCGTCTTGGCGGCCTGGGCCGACAGGCGAACTGCCCACGGTCCACCAGTCACCGGCGGGCGCCGAGGACGTCGTCCAGGTCCACGAAGCCGGACTCGTCACGCCCGGAATCCATGTACGTGTCGACGGCCGGGGCCGCGGCGACGCGCAACTGCCAGGTGCGTACGACGTCGTGGAGCGGGGTGAGGCTGTAGGTGTGGCGGGAGTCGTCCAGGGCCTTGGCCCAGTCCCGCTCGAAGGCCGGCACCCAGGTTTCGGCGCGGCCGTCGGCGCGCAGCTGTGCGAGCAGCTGGGCGGCGGCGCCCGGGGCCGGCGGGGCGGGGGCTTCCTCGGGCTGCGCGCTCATTTACGGTTCCTCCTCTTCCTGCCAATGAAGCGCCCGCACACCGTCACATCGTCGTCGGTTCCCCAGCTGCAGAATCCGGCGTAGGGCAGGTCGTGTGAGGCGAGCGGGATCAGCCCGGACCATCCCTCGCCGTGCTCGCGGCACAGCAGAACACCGGCCAGGTCCGGATGCGCGTACGCCGCAATGTTGGCCTGGGGAGGGGCGTGGTCGGGCTGCGCGCTCATCGTGTCCTCCCGGCGGGTCGTCACCTCACCGTACGCGCGCCGGATCGCCGTGGATGCGGTCATGGGCAGATCCCTCCTCCGGGGTGCGGGGGCCGGATGATGTGGCCGAAGCCGAGGGCCTGGAGTTCCGTCAGCGCCATCCCAGCTCCTCCTCCCAGTCGAGGAAGTCGGCGTCCTCTTCCTCCTGGCGCTGGTAGTCGTCGGCGGCCTGGCGGTTCGCCGCGCGTTCGGCGTCGTTCTTCGGGTCCGGGTACGGGTAATTGATGCTCGCCACGAAAGGCTCCGTATTCAGTAATCCAGATCGAGGTAATCGATATCGTTGATTTCCACGTCCGACAGTCCCATAGCGCGACCGCCGCCGTCCTGGAAATACACTTCTTTAAACCCTTCGGCGATGATCCCACGCATTTCCTGGTCGCTGGCCCCGGTGTTGCGGGCGTCGAAGAGTCTCTGCGCGTATGTTGCGGGGAGGCGGACGGTGAGGCGTCGGAACCGTCCGTCATCGGTCGTGCCGACCGGGGCGGTGTAGCCGAACCGGGCGCGGGTCTCCACGGTGATGCCGGTGGCGGCGGCCTGCTTGTGGCGGCGTTTGCGGACTTGGGGTTGCCAGCGCGACCGGACGGCGTCGTCGATCTTCGAGGCGATGTCCTTGGGCGGGTGCTTGCGGGCGCCGCGCCGGTAGCGGTTCACGGAGTCCGCGGTGACACCGAGCTCGGCCGCGACGGCCATCGCGGACCCGAGTTGGCGCAGGAGGTAGTTGATGCGGCCTTGGAGGGTCTTGGGCGGTTGGCGGGTGAAGCCTTCTCGGTCGGCGCGCTCGATGGCGTCCTCGATCTCCCCCACGGCTCTACTCTCCTTCGTCCAGGACGGCGTCGCCGCCCTTGATGTGGCGGGCCGGGTTCAGCCCCTTCTCCATCAGGTCGACCGCCCACAGCATCGACTGCACCCCTTCGAGCTTGGCCAGGCCCGGGGTGGGCCCGAGCCGGAACCCGCCGGGCTGCGGCTTGCCCGAGGCGGCGTAGGGGAGGAAGTCCAGCGGCGACGCACCCGGCGAGGGGTAGACGACGCAGTCGGAGAGCACGGCGAGCGGGTACAGACCCGTCATCTTCGCCATGTTGTTGAGCTTGCGGTGCATGTTGACCCGGGCCTTGCTGATGACGGCGGCCCGGATGTCGGGGCGCCAGGTGGGCCGGGAGAGGGCCGGCCACGTCTCGCCGTCCTTGTAGTGCTTGCCCTGGGGGCGCTCGCGGAGCTTGCCGACGCCGCCCTTCACCGTGGCCTTGATCGCGGACAGGACAGCGGCCAGGGCCGGATCGTTCTGCTTGTGCTGCTCCATCGCCGCCAGGAACTGCGCGTCTGACAGGTCCTTGGTGACGCCGAGGTCGGCGAGGGTGTCGACGTAGGCGCCTCTGAGGCGGTCGTGCCACGGGTCGAGGTACGCGCCGGTCTCGCGGCGCAGGTACGCCTCGATCGGGTGCACGTCGTGCCCGAGCTCCTGGGCGTAGGCGAGGGTGTGCGTCTGGTACCAGGCGGGGCCGGTCGGCCGGGTGCCGTCGGGGGTGAACGGCGAGGGCAGGCGCGGGTCCAGCTCAATGTGGGAGAGGTCGGCCAGCCAGCTCCCGGGGATCTTCGGGTTGAACGTCGGGGCGTGGAAGTGGTCCGGGCCGCTGAGGCCGACGACCAGGCGGGCCGCGGCGGCGAGGAAGGCGGTGTTGAGGTCGAGGCCGACCGCGTACGGCAGGGTGCACTCCTCATCCGAGAGGGTGTCCACCGACCGCACCCACTGGTACGCCTCCTCGTTC
Source organism: Streptomyces albipurpureus (assembly GCF_023701525.1). Taxonomy (GTDB): domain Bacteria; phylum Actinomycetota; class Actinomycetes; order Streptomycetales; family Streptomycetaceae; genus Streptomyces; species Streptomyces albipurpureus. Next base: position 2,087 of record NZ_JAMQAW010000128.1, on the reverse strand, counting down.
AGGAAACCACCCTTCCAACCCGAGTTCACGACCACGGGGTGTTCCGGGGTGGCCTCCGGCGGCGCCGGGTCCATCGGCTCCACGCCGAGCGAGCCAGGGTTGCGGCCGGAGACCCAGTTCCCGGACTCCTCATCCCGTACGGCTTTGGTGGGCGGGCGCAGCGCCGTCATCAGCTCCAGGCCAGAGACGGCGGTGGAGCCGCGCGGGGTGATGACCCGCTGGGCGTAGACGCCGAGGACACGGGCGATGTCGGCCGGCTCCATCTCGCTCACGCCGGGCCAGGACCGGGCATCGAGGGCGTCCCAGGACAGGACCGCCAGCTGCACGCACTGCCGCTCGCGCCCCTGCGCCTTGCGGTAGACCCTGGCCCACGGCCCGAACCCCCGCTGCGTCAACTGCCACTTCGCCTTCGCCACCTGCTTGACCACCGGATGGTCCTCCGCCAGGCGCAGGGACCGGCGCTGCTCGTGGCCCTCCAGGCGCTCGGGCAGCCCCAGCTTCACGGCGGCGGCCGCGGTGAGCACGATCAGCGGGTCGGAGTCCTTGCCGTACCGGTTCAGCTTCGGCGCGCCGATCCCGGACTCGCGCAGCGTCCACTCCACCAGCTCCGGGATCGTGGTCGCCGGGCAGTCCAGCACGACGCCGCCCACCGCGTACGCGGAACCGTCGCCGTCCAGGACGGCCAGCGGGCCGTGAGGGAACCGCGGATCGGCAGCCGGGCGCGCGGCCTTCTTCGCCGCCGGACGACGCGACGACGTCGCCGGGCGGGCGGCCGGACGGGCGGGACGCTCCGGCGCGGCCGGGGCGGCGGGGGCCTGCGCGGGGGTGATGGTGTCGGTCGGCTCGGACGCGGCGGCGCCGGTGAAGGTGTCCGGGACCGGGGCGGGCTGCGGCGCGGCGGCGGGTGCCGGGGCGGCGGGAGCTCCGTGGGCGGGGTACTTCGCGGCCCACCCGTTCAGCAACCGCTGGTACGCCGACAGCCGTGGCTCCTTGGGCTCGCTCCTGCCGTTTTCGTAGTTCTTGACCGTCTGCACGGTCGACTTCAGCGCGGTCGCGAGGCGGGCCTGGGTGATGCCGGCGGCCTCACGCAGCCGGGCGCGCTCCGCCGGGGGCGGGAGCTGCGGCTCCTCCTCCAGCAATGCGTCGATGTTCGCAAACAGTTCTTCCTCGGATGCCATGGGTGGATCTCCTTTCGTGCCCTCACCCTAGCACTGTTTACCCTATCTTTTAGCCCACTTTTTAACCTGTTCGGATTCTTTGTCGAGCGGGAGGCGTGGCGCCTTTGCGCTGAAAATCGAACATGCGATCTAATTGGGCCATGGCGCGACAGCACACTTTCCCCACTGACCTCCTGGAGACCCAGACCGCCTGGTACCGCACTTACCGGTACCTCGCCGGGACCGCTGCCAGCGCGTCGGGCGCAGCCGCGCACCGCCGCCGGCTCCTCACCCTGTCCGCCCGGATCGCCGCCCACCCCTACTGGGACACCCCTGCGGGAACCCCCGCCGCCCGGCTCTCGCTGAAAGAGGCCGCCCGCACCCTCGCCGCGGAAACGGACCGCCCGCCCGGGTGACCGAGCCGGGGTACGGCAGGTGTTCACCGCCTCGCCGACCGACCACGGCCGACGGGCGCGTTCGGGAGCAGCGACATGTTGCGCATCCATGTCGGCCAGTACCGCGTCCTCTACGAGATCACCGATCGGCAGATCCGCGTCAACGTCATACACCTCGGACGCCTCCGCTGACCCCGCCCCCCTTTGCCTTTTGGTGTGTCGCCGCAGCCCGGGCCGCACGGCAGGGGAACATTAAGGCGCGTCCCGACGCGGCTCCGTCACCCGGCCCATCTCCGCCGGAACCGCCGCGGGCTGGCAGCCAGAACCTGGCCTGGCGCCGGCTGCCAGCCAGGGACCCCCAAGGCAGGCCCACCCACAGCGGTACGAAAGCGCCCACAACAGCCGCTCAGCAGGAAACCCCCGCAGCGCGGGGCCGACGGGGTAGGGACTTGTAGTCCCTGGGGTAGGGACGGACCATCCCCGCAACGCGGGGCGGAAGAGGTCCCCGGGGTAACAGCCACCAGCGCCATCGCCG
>NZ_JAMQAW010000127.1 GCF_023701525.1 Streptomyces albipurpureus | reverse complement strand
AGAGCGACTGGCAGAACGAGCGCGGCGAGCTGGGCGCGGGGCTCCTTCTGCGTGAGGCCGTCGTACTGTGGAACGTGCCAGGTGGTGATCTCCGGGTCGGCGCTGTGGCACCAGCGCTCGACGGTGTCCAGGGCAGACCTCATGATGATTTTGCTGGTCATGGGCTTCGGCGTACCGAGGTCCGTCGGGACCGACGGCGTCGAGCCGATGATCCCGAGGACCTTCCGGACGTCGAGGGCCTGGGCGGCTTGGTGTGCGGTCTGCCTCGGCCCCTTCAACCGGGGCAGATGGCGGGCGTCGAATGCCAAGCCATGCCCCGTCTTACAGAGGACTGTGGACGGGAACGAGCGGGACGCATCGGCAGCGATCGACTTGTTGTACGCGACGTAGGTCATCCGCCGGCGTGGGTCCGAGCTGGCGATCATCTTCAGCGTGCTCGACTTTCCGCAACCGGCTCCGGCCTGGAGGACGCAGTCGATGCCGTCGCCGTAGGTCGCGATCGCTTCGTGCTGTTCCGGGGTGGGGTCCACCACTGGTGCACCTCCTTTCTGGGGGTGCGGGCCCCGCCGGAGATTCGGCGGCGGGGCCCGCGGTCAGTGGTGGCTCAGGCGGGAACGGATTCGGCGTCGAGAAGTCCCTGGATCAGGGTGTTGAAGTCGCCGGCAGGGTCGGCGCGGTCGCCGTACGCGGTGAGGGTGTCGAGCAGCGTCTTGGCCTCATCGAGCGTCAGCTCATTCGCCGAGTCGATGGAGCGGCCGATGATGAGCGAGGAAGCGTGGAGCCGACGCTCACGGTCTTCTCTTGCGCCAAGGCCGACCTGGCTGAAGCAGGCGTGCATCATCCGCATCTGCGGAGCACTCACCGGCGCGGTACCGGACGGGGCCGAGGGCTGGTCCGAGCCGACCGAGTCCTCGGCCGGGGTGGGCACAGGCACTGATGCCGAAGCGGTGGGCTTCGACTTGAGCGCCGTTCCGTACTCCGCGATCAGCGCACCGATCGTCGTGGGCTCACCGGTCTTCGGATGGAGCTGCCCGGTCGCCAGTAGCCCTCTGCTCTTTGCCCGAGCGTGCAGCGCAAGAGCGCCGTCGTAGGTCAGATCCTCGACTGTCAGGTCGGTCATCAGGACCTCGATCGGGTCGACGCCCTGTCCGAGCTGTTCGAGAATGATTTCCGCCAGGTCCTCGCCCGGGTGGTGGATCGTCAGACCCTCCAGCGGCATGTACCGGGTCTTGGTGACCGACCCCGTGCCCTCAACCATGTCGAGGATCAGCCCGAGCTCGTACTCGGCGCCCTCACGCTGGACCGCTTTGACACCGACCTTGGTGACCTTCTTGCCCTCAATTACGTAGTCACCCTTGGTGCGCATGGTGGTGATGACGTGACCCGGGTAGTTCAGCAAGGCGTCGAGCATGTCCTGCTCGATCGGGTTGCCCTCGCGCCAGCCGCCGAAGGAGCCGCCCGCGCCGGGCTTCCGGCCGGCTTCTTCCACGATGGTGAGGAGACCGCCCCGGCCGTTCCAGAAGTGGGACCAACTGTCGACGATCAGGACGTCGATGTTGGCGGCCCGGGCTGCGGCGATGGCCTGGATGAGGTGGCGGGGATCGTGGGTGTCCATGGGCATGTGGCCGAACTCGTGGCCGCCGAGCTCGGGCTTGCCGGGAACGGGTGCGTAGGTGAGGGCGGAGCCGCGCTCTGTGTCGATGACGCCGATGGAGCCGCCCTTGGCGAGCCCTTCGGCGATGCGAAGGGCGGACTTGGTCTTGCCTGATCCGGCCGGGCCCTGGAGGCCGATGCGGGCCTTGGCGGCTTCGCGAGTGGCCGGGGTGAAGGTGAAGGTCGTCACGGGTTGCTCCGGTGGTCGCGCTGGTTTGGGGTGGTGGTGAGCCGGCCGGTCGTGGTGGCGCGGGTGACCCACTGGGCGGACTGGAAGGCGACGCCGTACTTCCGCTTGTTCATGCGGGTGGTCGCGCGGGTGTCGGTGGGCTGGGCCGCGTACTGCTCGGCCGCGTATGCCTGGAGGCCGGCGGCGAGCTCGGCACCGAGCTCCGCCCGGAGGGCTGCCAGCTCGGCGGCGGCCTCGGGTGCGGGCATTCCCCCGCGGGTCAGGCCCTGGTAGATACGGGAGTACGCGCTCACTGGCTGGCACCCCCATCGATGGGGACGGGGAGCTTGCCCGTCGTCCGCAGCGTTGTCAGCCAGTCCGCCGGGTACCGCGCGTGCGGCCACTGGATCTTGATGAACGCGCGCGTCGTGCCGTGGTACTTGGCCTCGACCTCGACGTTCACCGGCTCGGTGATGCTGGCCTCGCCAGGCAGCTCGGCGCGGATGAGCTGGTTCGTGCCCCACGGGACCGACGTGCGATCCCAGTCTTCGGGCAGCCAGCCACCGATCTGCATGTGGCTGATGCCGTAGTAGTCCGGCGCCAGCTCGGTCAACGACCAGCCAGTCAGCGTCAGCCGGCCGCCATCCGAGAGCTCGACGGACGCGGTCTCAGGCCTCTCCACAGTCAGCTCCTGAGGGATGTACGTGCGACGGCCGTTGCTGTCCTTGGCGACGACACGCCCCGCGCGGGCGAGAGCCCGCAGGTCCTTCCGCACGGTGTTCCGGTGGTGACCCCACGGACTGTGCGCGAGGACCGTCGAGGCTCGCTGAGTGGTCCAGATTCCGCCGGCTTCCTGAATTCGGGTCAGGAGATACCCGCGCCGGGTGAACCGGGTGAGGAGCTCAGACATCGAGTCCCCCTGCGGCAAAGGGCTGCTCGGCCAGCAGTCGCTGGGTGGACTCGCCCTGTCGGGTGTCCTTCCCCGCAGACTCCACCGAGCCCTGCATTGGTGACAGCGGGCCGACGTAGTCGACGACGTGCGCCAGCGAGCATCGCTCCCCGCTCGACCCGCGCATCGTCATCAGCGGCATCCCGTCCGCCCTGGTGGACGCGTAATCCCAGACATCCCTGTTGCTATCCTGATGCGGGAGGGCCAGGTCGTAGACGATGCCGAGGTGTCGATGCGGCATCCGGGCCGCGACGACTGTGCGCGCTTCCACCTGCGGGGCGTCGTACGCCACAACCGCGACCGCGACACCGTCCCGACGGCCAGACCCGGTGTACGCGTACTCCAGCGTCTGGGGACCCTGACTGGTGATCCCTAGGTACTGGCACCAGCCGCCCCACTGCTCCGGCGACGTAACGTGCACAGACACCAGAAGCCGATCGCTCTGGACCTGGACGCGCTGCAGCCCGGACCGCTCTCCGCACTGCTGGCGGATCACTTCGGCGACATCCGCCGCGTGACGGCAGGAGGCGTCCCAGGCGAGAGCCTGCTGCTCCAGCTCAGTGCGGTGCTCCTGCATCCACTCGCCGGTCGGCTGCCGGCGGAGGAGCACACCGTAGGACCGCTCAGGATCTGCCAGGAGCTGGGCCTGGTCGAGCGCGTGCCCGATCGTGGCAGCAACGTCGCCCTCACTGTCCAGAAGGCTGCGGACCAGTTTGATCGCTTGCGGCAGGTTCTTGTTCACGCTGCCACCGCCGCACGCATCGAACGTGATGCACGGAACTGGAGATTCTTGGCAGCACTCGGACGAACGCCCAGCGCTGCCGCTGTGTCCTTGACGGACAGTTCCTCCACGAAGCGGAGCATCAGGCAGTCCCGCTGGTGAGCGGTGAGACCTGAGAGCGCGCTGGATACAAGGGCACGAGCCTCCTCCATCTCCAGGGTGCGAAGGACGGAGTCCTCGGCGCTGGGGGTGCTCTGGAGTGAGGGGATTTCGTCCACGGTGACGACGAGTCGATGGGTGCTGGACCTGAAGTGGTCGGCCATGAGGTTGCGGGCGATCGTCGCCAGCCAGGCCCCGAAGTCACGGCCCTGCCAGGCGAACGTGTCGATCCGGCGCAGCGCGCGAAGGAATGTCTCGCTGGTCAGGTCCTCAACCAGGTGCTGGTTCCCACTGACGCGGCTGGCGACGAACCGTGCTACCTCGTCGTGGTACTCGTTGTAGAGGGAGGCGAATGCCACCCTGTCGCCGGACCGGGCACGGACTACGAGGTCCGGCTCCTGCCCGGGAG
>NZ_JAMQAW010000126.1 GCF_023701525.1 Streptomyces albipurpureus | reverse complement strand
TCCGCGATCTGATTGCGGGTACGGTCGGGCGTGGCCATGCGGGGTGTTCTCCCGGGTGGTCGTGGCCCGCCTGGTGGTGATGCACTGGGCGGGCCGTAGTCGTGTCAGGCGGCGGTCATGGTGTCTCTGGCGGTCCAGGTGTGTCCGCACTGGTCGCAGTTGGCTGCGGGGGCCTGTCCGGCTCCTCCGTAGACGGTGAGCTGCCCTCCGCAGGGGCAGGGTCGCGCGAGCTGGGCGGTGCGGTCGCAGGTGTCGAGGGCACGCTCGATCCGCTGGAGGGCGCCGGAGGCGACGATGGCGATGTGCCGGAGCTGGGTCTCACCGAGGGGCCGGAACGGACCAGGCCGGTGCTCGACTCGGGCGCAGAGCCAGAGGGCTGCGTACGGGCCGGTGACGGGTGCCCCGGTGTAGCGCCAGCGCCGTACGTCGGCCGCATCCGCCTGGGCGACGTCTACTCGGCGTGCGTGGTCAGCCCATACCTTCCGCTCGGCACGCGTGCGGGCGACGGCGGCTCTGCGTGGGGCGGGCATGGGGATGGGCGGGCGGGTGACCGTGGGGGCGATCTGGTCCGCGCACTCCGCGAGGGCTGCGGTGACGAGTCGCATGGTG
>NZ_JAMQAW010000125.1 GCF_023701525.1 Streptomyces albipurpureus | reverse complement strand
GGGGCCGACACTTGTTGACCTGGTCCTTTGTCGGTGATCATGGGGGTTTTTATTCAGTTGTGTTGGGAGGGGCGGCGAGTTGGGAACGCTGTGCCTCCGTCAGTTTATCGGTGGGCGGCGGGGGACCACCGTGACGTAGATACAGCCAGCCACGAGTCGCTGAGGCTGGCTGTCAGTCGATCGGCGCCGCCGTGATGGTCAGGACGCTGTCGTGGACCCAGTACAGGACGATGGCGTCGGGGAACGTGACCACGCGCCGGTCCTTGGTCTGCGGGCGTCCCGGGGCCTGCTCCGAGCCGAGCCCGTACGGGGAAGCGGCGAGCCGGGTCTTCCCCGGCTTCCCGCCGCCCTCCGACGAGCTGGGCGGAGACCTGCCGTACCCGATGGACCGCGTCGAGCGGGCGCTGTTCGACGATGTCATGGGGGCGGGCATCCGGATCACAGACCCCGCCCTCGCCACCGCGCTCCGGCACACTATGCGCCTGCTGGAGGACACGGCCGACGCGGCCGGCCTAGTGCGCTCGCTCCTCGACCGACCCGCCGAGGAGTCCCCCGGCGGATCGTCTCCCGCCCGCACCAACCAGAACCGCCAATGCGGCCGTCTGACGGCCGAACAGGCACCGCCTCGCCCAAGGTGACCAGCGGAAGTTTCAAAAATCCCACCCGGAATGAGGGCCACCCCCGCAGCGCGGGGCCGATCGATGCACGGCGGCATGCGATGTCCCGTCCGGGCGCATCTTGTCGCTTGGCAGGACGGCAGCGCTCCGTTCCGGGCCTGCTCCGCAGGTCAGGTGCGGTGTGGGTATTCGCGGCTCAGCGACAACATCAAGTGGGACGATTCCGAGGAAGTCGACCTGAGCGACATCGTGTTGTGGATTCGGTCCCCTCCGGCGTCCGCCGGACTTTGCCTCTGCACAGGTCAGGGGCTTGCCGGGCGGCAATTCCTGATGGAACGGGACAGCCGATGAGGAGTGAGGGGGTTTCGGCAGGAGAACCGCCCGTCCCTCCGGGCTGGCCCGGCAAGCATCCACGAGGGTCCTTGTGGGCAGAAACGACCGACCCGAGCGGCTGGCGGGCCCGGGAGTGTGGGTCAGTGGCTGTGGAGGATGCGGACTGCGGTGACGATCAGGTCGAGTCTGTTGGTGACGTAGTAGCGGACCACGGCTCCGGCGATGGTCGCGGTGCGGCGGTCGCGCTCGCGGGGGTTTCCGGCCGGGTCGGATCCGTGGCCGTACGGGTCGGCGCCGAGGGTGCGGGCCATCTCCTTCTCGAACCGGGCCCGGTAGTCGCTGGGCATGGCTTTGCGGGACGCGGCGGCGAGGCCGCTGTACTCGATCCGGTAGCGGCTCACCGCTCACCGCCCCCGGCGTCGCCGCTGCCGAGGTCGTCCTGGGGGATCGAGCCGCTGTGGTCGCCGGCCTTCAGCCGGGCGATCACCTCGTCCTCCTCGGCCAGCGCCTCCGGCGGCAGCGCCCAGTCCGCGAGTACCTGGGGCAGCTTGGCCGCATGGGTGTGGGCGATGACCAGGTCGAACTCGGCGGCCCGCTCCGGGGAGAGCGTCGCCCTGATGCCCTCTATCGTCGCCGGGATCTCCACGAGCTCACCGCCGATGACGGTGGTCCACGTCCCGGCCTCATCTACCGACTGGCTCATGACCTGGTCTCTCTCTCCCGACGCCACTGTCTTGCACCCGGTCACGCTACGCCGCCCGGAGCCCGGCCCGGCAGGGCGCGAAGAGGGCACACACGAACGACCGGGCCTCGCCCGCTCTGTTGATCACCGGATCGGGTGAAGGGCCGTTGTCGGGGCGACGGCCTCCGTGAACGCTTCCTCCGGCTCGCGACGCCGGATGAGAGCCCGGCTCTGGCGTTCTGCGGCGGCACGGATACGCAGGTCCATGTCGTTGTCCGGGACGCGTCGGTGCTCGTGGTGCGCGGCGAGCGCGCGGTGGTAGCCGGCCGACGCGGTCTCTCGGGTACGCGGAGGCCCTGTGGGCGCTGCCGTCCGGACCGGCGCAGCCGGGTCGGCGGCCGTTGCCGAAGCGGCGGTGACAGGGCCGGGGGCCAGGACGCGGACCGTGCGCACCGCCTGCTTCCCCGCCGCCCGGTTGGCGGCGGCGAGGATCCGGGCCGTCTCCATGCGGGCCTTCGTCGCCCAGGCCGCGGAGTCCGGGCGCAGCGTCAGCTCGCCGGTGTCCGGCTCGTACCCGACCGCCGCGATGTGCCCGGCGAGGTCGGGAGCGATGGCCGCCCACCGCTCGCGCAGCGCGCCGCCGGCGGCCGGGAACTCCCAGGCCCGCTCGGCGATCAGCGCGCCGATCGCCGCACCGAGGCCCATCGGCTCGCGACCGTCGCGCCGCACCGCCGTACCGTTCCGCGGTTTCTTCTTCGCCTTCTGGCCAGCGCCGTTTCTTCGGGCCGCCTCCATCGCGGCCCGCAGCGCGACCCGGGCCAGGTCGACCCCGGACACCTCCTCGCTCATGCCTGCCCCCAGGTGGTGTAGCCGAGATTCAGGTGCCCGAGGCCGGACAGGCGCTTCACCTGGGCGACGAACGCCCGGGTGAACAGGCGCTGCGCCGACGGCTCGCCGTACCGGTCGATGTGGTCGTGGACGAGCTGGTGGTCGGCGGCGGCGCGGTTGCGCCAGTCCAGGACCTGCTCGCGGGTCAGGTCCTCCAGGACGAGCTCCTGCTCCTGGTCGACGTCGACCAGGCCGGGCGCGACGACCGGACGCGGCGCGGGCACCGGCGCGGCCGGGACATCGGCGGCCGGCCGCGCCGCCGCGGCTTCGGCACGGGCCTGGGCTGCGGCGGCCTGCCGGGCGCGGACCTGCTCCCACTCGGCCTCGCGGATCCACGCCTGGGCCGTCACGTCCTGGTGGAGCCGCCGCGCGGTCGCCGCCCGGCGCACCGCCTCGGAGGCGTTCGGCATCGAGGCGTCGACGGCGGCGGCCACCGCGCGGCGCTGCGCACGGCGGTCGGCCTGCCGGTCCTCGCACCGCGGGCAGTCCTGCCCGGAGTCGAGCAGCACACGGTCGTCGCACCGCACGTCGCCGCACCGCTGCCGCTGGGGCAGGGCCAGGCCGATCAGCCAGCCCACCGGGTCCTTGATCGGCCCGGCCAGCCGCATCTGCTCCTCCAGGCGCCGGGCGACCCGGTCGGCGAGGACCTGCGGAGCGTCCGTACGGCCAGCGAACCCGACCACCCGCTCCAGCTCACTACGGGCGGCGGCCTCCACCAGCTTCCGGGCGCCCTGACGCTCCAGCCGCGCCCACACCAGGTCGACCGGAGCCAGGACGGCCCGCAGATCCTCCGGCGGCAGAGGCACCCTCCCCCGCTGCTGCCTGCCCTGGCCTGCACCGTTCACGACCTGCACCGGAGCACCGGCCACCGGCCCGCAGCCCATCCCGACTTCGACGATTGGGGACTTCTTCGGCTGTTCCCCGCGGAGCGGGCCGCCGTCCTCGCGTACGCACGCGCGGTCCGGCAGACCAGGGTTCCCACCACGGCCTTCGCCGGAAAAGCCACAAGAGAGCTCAACTTGACCAACCGGAGTAACCACAGAAGCGTGGAGAGCGTGGTGCTGTGCAGTAGCGGCGAGGTCTGCCGATCCGGCCATCCCGTCCTGTCCGGCACCCTCGATCCCAGTAGCCACAAGGGTTTCGCCCATCCCGTCCGGCTCAAGATCTCCGGATGCAGTACTGGGGAGGTCTGAAAACACGGCATCCGCGACCCGGCGCGCCTCCCGCACGGCCACACCGTGGGCCTCGGCGACCGGCACTAGACGCACCCGCGACTTCGCGTTCAGGCCCGAGCCGGTCTCCTTGCGCACCACGTCCGCGACGCCGTACCCCTGGAGGCGCTTGAGCACCTTTGCCCCGGCCGCCGCCGTGCAGCCCAGCAGCCGCGCGACCGTCGCCGCCGGACGCCCGCGGCCGGTGTCCACCGAACCGGGGCACAACTGCAACCAGCCCGCCGAACCCGTCGTGAGCACCATCAGCAGCAGCCCGAGCCGGTCCGTCGCAGCACCCCGGCCCGTACGACCGGCGAGCAGCCCTGCCGGAATCGGCGGCTTGTCCTTCGGCTCCCACCCCGGACCGAACAGCACCTCGATCAGGCTCAGCAGCACCGCCAGCTCCGAGCGGGACAGCGCCAGCGCGTGCCGCCGGTCGCCGGCCTGCTGCGCCCGGTACATCGGGATCACCCAGCACTCCAAGCCCGTCGCGTGCCCGAAGGCGTTCGTCGCGACGTTCGAGCCGAGGAACCCCGCGCACCGCAGCTCGGGCAGCACCGTGTGCGCGATCGTCGACTGCGACACCCCCAGCCACCGACCGAGCTCCGCCGCCCAGATCGACGCCTGATAGTCGTCGGACACCTTCGACTTCGCCGTCAGCACCACCGACGCCAACCGCGCGCCGTCCGACGCACCGGCCAGCGCCGGAGACGACACCAGCGCGCGCACCGCGGCGAACAGCCGGGCCCGCATCGTGTCGGTTAGCTGGAGCGGGTTGCCCAGCTTCAGGGGAACGGCCGGCCCGGCCTGAGCCGGAACCGACCGCAGCCGACGGCGCGAAACCCCGCCAGCGAACTTCGTGCGAGGGCGCGGGAGCGCGGCGGCCGGTGCCGCCACGGCACTCATCGACCCACCGCAACGGCCGGAGTTGTCTGTGCCGTCATCGGACGCCTGTACACGCCGAAACGGGAACCCCAATCCTCAGCAGGCAGAACCCGCGTCTCGTCATCCATCCGACGACCCTGCACCGGGACACCTGGGAACAGAGGCCGCTCAGCCCCGATTGCCGTTGGCGCTCCCGCCAGGCGGGCAGGGATCTTGGTGCGCGTCCCGTCAGGCGGGACGACTCCCTCGCGGGCGCTGTCGTCGACGCGGTTGTTGATGATCTCCGTGAGCGGGTGCACGAGCGGGGCGGCCGACGCCGCGATCGAGCCCTTCGAGACCACTCCGAAACCGCTGCTCTTGTAGCTTCCTACCGGAAACCCCACTTCCGGTACGAACCGGAAAAAGACGGATGAACCGTACGTCGATCCCGTCACACGGGAGGACCGCCGCGCTTGAATCGGGTTGAAACGGACAGGGTCAAGCTGACAGGGGGACACCACTTCAGGCACTATGAGAACGACCTACCTTCCATATAGCTGAGCCGACCCGAGCCCTTCGGGGCTGGTTGGCCAGATGTGCGGATGTGCCGGGTAAGCCCCCTTCGTGAGAAGCGGGCGGACTCCGACCGGGTGGGGGGAGATTTCTCCTCCCCTCCCGGTCCTGCACCGCGAAGCCCCTGTGGTGGGGGCCCGCGGGTCATGCAGATCGGTACGGATGTGGCTGTGGTGGCCGCACCGGATCGTTGGTGGCCCTGATTAGGGGCCGTGTTGTAGTGAGCGGCTTGATCGCCGCAGCTCAGGACCAGCACTAACTGGGATCTGAGCGCCCGACACGGGGCTAAAGAGCCCGGTGATCGGAAGACGGGCCGCGCGAGGCCAGCGGGAGGTTAGTCCGCTTCTTGGCGCGCGTGGCCGATGGCCGTTAGGTCATCCCGACCCCCCTACGGAGGCCGGCGTCGGCATGTCCTCATTCGGCTCCGTGGCTTCGGGGAACCGCTCCGCGAGCCGCTTGAGCAGGTGAATGTACGCCTGTCGCTGCGGGCGCCGGGGGTTGCTCTTCCCCAGCTCCCACCGCACGACGGCAAGACGCTTCACGCCCACCGCGTCCGCGATCTCCTGCTGGGTGAGGTTCGCAGCGAGGCGCAGTTGACTGCGCACGCGCGGCGGCGGCAGGACGTCGTCCAGGCCCTCCAGTAGGGCGTCGACCCGCTTCAAGCGGTCCGGGTCGGACATAGCGCAGGCTCCCATGATCGATTGATCTCCGAAACATACACCATTTGATCTCCGGCGGGGGTCCGCTGCTACCGCGAGCGTCGATGCGTTCAACGCGACTCTTCCTCGCCCAAGCCCGGCAGGTGGGAGTTGGTCGCCTTCGCGGCCGCCGCCAGTTCGGGCAGCTCCACCACGGTCACTCCGGCCTCCACCAGCTGTTCGTAGCCGACGCAGTCGTCGACGAACAGGCTCGGCTCGCGCCAGGCGATGACAACGCGCGGGATGCCCGCCTTGAGGATCCGCCGCGCGCAGGGCGTACGAGAAGCGCTGCGCTGGGAGCAGGGCTCCAGCGTGCTGTAGATCGTTGCCCCCGCGAGGCGCGGGTCATTCTGCGGGAGTTGGCCGAGGGCGACTTCCTCCGCGTGCTCGCGGGGGCCGGTCGCCCGGGAGTACCCGGACGCCAGCTCGGTGCCGTCCTCGCCGACGATGACAGCCCCCACCGAGTAGGCGCTGGCGGCCGGAGGGCACAGCGCGGCGAGGTCGATCGCACGCTGTATCCAGCGCAGGTCCTGGGCTCGGTCGGGCGCGTACATCAGGCGGTGCGCTCCTTCGGGGCGTAGCGGACGAACACGACGTCCTCGATCGCGCGGATCTCCAGGACCTTCATCCGAGCGGTCGACCCGCCCGGGTAGTCGGCGGTGCCCAGGAAACGGACCGCCTCTGGCTGACCGACCAAGAGCGGCGCGATGGCGAGGTGCACTTCGTCGGCGAGGTTCTGCGCCATGAGCTGGGTGTGGATCGTGCCGCCGCCCTCGACCATGAGCCGACCGACGCTGCGGCGCCCGAGCTCATCGAGGACCAGGCCCCAGTCGAGCTCCGGGCCGACACTGACCACATCGGCCAGATCGCCGAGGGTGGCGCGCACCTTCTCCAGCGCGCTGTCCGTCGTGACCGCCAGCTTGGAGCCGCCGTGGTGCCAGAATTTCAGGTCGGCGGGGAGGTTGCCGCTCGCGGTGACCGTGACCTTGAGGGGGTACTCCGGCTTGCCGTCAGCGATGCGCTGAGCGCGGCGTTCATCGCTGTTTACCAGCAGACGGGGGTTGTCCCGCCGCATGGTGTTCGCGCCGATCAGGATGGCGTCGGACTCCGCGCGGACCTGGTCGACGCGGTCGAAGTCGGCCGCGTTCGACAGGCGCAGTCGCTCGGGGCTGGTGTCGTCCAGGTAGCCGTCGACCGACATAGCAGCGGAGAGGATGACGTACGGACGCGTGGTCATTCGGTGTGATCCGCTTCTTCTCAGGATTCGTGGGTGAGTAGGCCGTCGAAGTGCGCACGGAACTCTGCGACCTCGGGCTGGCGCTGCCAGGGGACCAGCGCCTTGTCGAGACGGGTGAGCTCGCGGACGATCCGGCCTGAACCGGTGTCGGTGGCCACGGTCAGGGCTTGAAGACCGACCGCAGCCGCTTCGTCTGGGGCACCAGCACCAGCGTGGGCCACAGCGGCCCGAGCCATGTAGACGCCGCGGTCGCGGTGGTAGCCGTCGGGCAACGACTGAATGGCGCTGGTGAAGACCTCCGCAGCCTCCGCGTGCTTGCCCAGCACTTCCAGGCCCTGCGCCCGGTGCACCTCCACGTACTGTTCGTTCAGCCACACGCCCCACGGGGTCGTGTCGCCGGAGACGCGATCGAGAGCGTTGCGCACGTCGTCGATGGCACGCTCGCTGTCGGTCGACTCGCCGCGCAGCGCGTGACCGTACGACTCGTAGGTCCGGGCGACGGCGGCCAGCCGGCTGCGAGGACGGGCCATCCGCTGTGCGGCTTCGGCGAGGTCGACGACGTCGACCAGGTCGCGCATCTCGCCAGCGAGCTGTGCCTTGCGGGCCATCACGTACGAGGTCAGGTCGCCGTCTCCGACGGTATGGCTCCACTGGAACGCCCTGTCGAGCCAGAACTGGGCGCTGTCGAAGTCACCCAGATCCTGGTAGAGCCAGGAAGCGAACTCCGCGTACTGCGTCTGGAGTTCCATGAGGGCGTGACGGTCCGTGCCCTTGGCGTCCTGGCGCAGATCCTTGATGATCTCGATGTACTCGCGGGCGGTCACGACGGCTCGGCTGGGTCCGAGAAGGTTGTCGTTGTCGATCAGCAAGCGGCGGGCGCGCTGAAAATGCTCCACCGGCGTGCCGCTGTAGGCGGCAGCCGATCGTGCGGGCCGTCTCAGGCCCGGCAGCGCGTTGGAACTTGCGGCTGCTGGCGTTCCTACGCCCAGCGCAGCCGCTGCACCGAGCCCCATTCCGCCACGCAGCATCGCGCGTCGATCGAGCGCCACAAAGACCACCGATCCATCCCGTAGACGAGCGGGGACAAAGATCCCCTCATGATCAGACGCTGCCTGCTGGGAGGCGGCTGTGGCCAGCCCAACCGACGCTTCGGATACATGGGGGGTCGAAACGGATACAAGGCCGGATGCGGATACAGCCGACCCGATCCGCTCCCACTGGTCGACCAGGATGCCGCCGGCGCGGAGCAGCGAGTCGATCAGTTCGACCTCTGCCCGGTCCTTCGGAGTCCTGTCACCGTTCTCCCATTTCTGCAGCTTGGAGTGCGACATGAAGGCTTTGTCGGCCAGCCCTCGCAGAGAGAGCCGACGGACCTTCCGGAGTTCGCGAAGCGTGTAACCGAAGCGGTGCTGGGGCGACTGCTCCGGTGTCAACGCGTTCGGCTGCTGGCCCACTTGGTGCCTCTCCATGTCTCCACTCGGTGTATCCGGCGGCTGGATACACGGCTGATCTGGAACTCAGACCCCGACCGGGCCTACAACTTTGCTAACGAAGTTGGCCCCACCGGAGAGGGATGGCGATGCGCAACGAGACGCACGGAAGGACGTCAGCCGCCGCGCCCCTTCTCGATCTTTTCGAGGCGAGCGGACAGGTCGGCTACCTGCTCCTCAAGTGCCCTGAGGGCGCGGGCGGTCGAGTCCTCGTTGGTCTCGGTGGCCGTGTCCGTGATGAAGGATCCGCGGCCCTGATGGGAGTAGATGAGCCCGGCTGTGCGCAGCTCTGTCAAGGCTCGCTGGACGGTGCCGGCCGCGACGCCGTACTCCTCTGCCAGCTCGCGTGTGCTCGGCAGTTTCGTCCCGGCGGTCCAGAGACCGGAGCGGATCTTGTCGCGGACATCCTGAACGATTCGCTGGTACGGCTGCACGGCCTCGTTGCTCATGAGCGACATCGTAGGTCGACCCCCTCGCCTTAGCTAGCTTCCATAGCTTCCTCAATCAAGCACTTGACACGCCCCCGACTGTATCAGCTAAGTTAGATATGTCGATAAGGTGAAGCGGGGCGGCAAAGCCCCCACCTGCCACTTCCGCCGGGATCACGCAGAGCCCGAACCTCGAAGGGAGCACCACCTCATGAACGTCACCCGCCGCCCCGCCGCCAGCCTCGCCACCGAGCACTTCGACACGGAGACCCAGGAGCTGCTGGACGCGATCGACGTGGCGCTGCCGGATTTCGGCGACATCGACCTGGACATCGCGTTCGGCACGCCGCTGGAGATGTACGCGGCGGGCCCCCTTCCCCACGAACGGCTGGACGGCCTGGACATCACCGCCGCCGTCGCTGCGATCGAGGCCCGCGAGAACCGAATGCTCGCCGCCCGTGACATCGCCGATGACCCGACCGCCACCGAGCTGGTGGGTGAGCGCTTGGTCGACGTGCTCCTCCCCTACGCCGTGCAACTGCGCATCACGCGGCCGGACACCGTCGCCGCGCCCTTGCCGTTCGCTGCCTAGCTCCAGCCGGGTCCTCACGGACCCGGCTCCCCCACCCGGAACCGCCCCTGCGGGCGGCGCCGGATGAGGGAGCCGGATCTTGCTCCCTACCAACACAGACCGACCCATCGTCGGCGGGCCACGCCAGGAGCGAGCCCAGAGACGAGAGCAGGCGGAAATGCCCGGAGGGCCTCGGAAGAGGTCTGAAGGAAGCGTTCGTTCCTTGAGAACTCCATATGGGATATCCGGGCACTACGACTAGCCGGCGCCTCCGAGTAAGAGCTGCGGAGGTGCCATTAGGTGAGTCCTCTGGTCAACCCGGCCCGGTTCGCAGGGGATGCGGACCGCCAGCCCGCAGGCGAGATGCGGGACAGGCAACTGCGACAAGCCAGCCCTGCCGCGTGCGACTTCCGAACGCACCTTTTCCCATGCCGCCCTCCACCGGGCGGACAAGTGATCCGACGCGCGGTGAGACAAGGGTCGAAGATCGCGGGCCCCGTAGGAAGCAGTACGACCGGTTCAAGTCCGGTCCGGGGCGCTGCGGCACCCAAGTGCCGCTCGGTGCCGGGCATCTGCCCGCACCCGAAAAGGCAGCGCCGCCCGGTGATTGCCCAGGTCTATCCACCTGGGCCCGGGCGGCGCGCTACAGGACAAACCGCGAAAGGAATACCTGTGCAGACGATGATGTCACGGCCGGGTACGGCCGTCACCACCTTCTCCGGTGAGCCGGAGCCGCAGCATGAGCGGCCCACCAGCTTGCCGCAGCCCCCGCTCCCCCACCCCTCCCTCCGCGCCATCGGTGTGCGGGCCGGGACGATCGAGGACATCGAGCGTGAGGACCAGGACACCTGGCTCGAACCGCACGACGACGACGCCTTCCACCAGCTGGTGCAGCGCCTGGTCGAGGATGGCGATCACCACGCGGCCCGGCTCGGCCGGCGCGCGCCGCGCACCCTCGCGGAGATGAGGGCCCGGATCAACCAGCAGGCCGGTGTGGCGTGCCCGGCCTGCCAGGGCACGGGCGGGAAAACGGTCGACACGAGCTCCGGCGGCGTGACCCGCAAGACATGGCAGTCCTGCACCTCGTGCAACGGGCTGGGGGTGCGGTGATGCGTACCCGACGCCTCCTCCCCCGTCTTCTCGGCACGTTGGGTTGGCAGTGCTGGATGTGCAAGACCCAGGTGCCGGACTACATGAAGCGCTGCCCCCTCAACCACTGACCCGGAAGGACACCGCATGTTGACCCTTCGTCGCCTGGTCCAGGCCCTCAGGTCGTGGACGTGCCCAGAGTGCTCTTGCGTCAACAACGACAGCGCCGACTGCTGCGCCTACTGCCTCCCGGACGACCTCTGATCCCCACCCCGATACGGGCCGCTCGGGCCGCGCAGCACGCTGCGGCCCGGGCGGCCCGTCTTCATGGCCTGGCGCACCCGGTCACCCGCGCCTTGTTGGAGGCCGCCGCTGCGGCGGCCTCCGCGGTGTGGGATGCCGGGTACCGCGTCGCCTCGATCCATTCCGCGCCGAAACGCATAAGGACACACCGTGTCTGACGATCTGTACGACCGCTATTTGGCGGCTGGCCGCCGCGTCACCGACCACCAGCAGAACTGCCCCGTCTGTAGGGCTGAGCAGCGTTGTGAGGCGGGTGACCGGCTCTGGAAGCTGTTCTCCCGCCTCCAGGACGCCTACCTGAAGGACCGCAAGCGCTGACCTGGCGGGTTCCTGCGGAGCGCTTCTCTTCGTGGGCGGGCGGGCACCGGAAGGTCGACCCGGCACCCGGCGCGGACATCCAGCGCCGTTCGGTACCGGGTTGGAGATCACCGGCCCGCCCCTCCCTCTATCTCTTCATTTTTCTTCCGGCTGTGCCCGATGGGGGTGCGGTCGTTCCGTGTATCACCCGTCTGTTGTGGAGGATTCCTCATGACGCGCACGATCCCGCTTCAGCATCCGCTGGATGACACTGGCCTCCCGGTCCGGCAGGTGCAGGCACCCGTCCCGGCGAAGGCCGCGCCGCCGCCTGCGGCCGCTGCTGACACCTCGCGGTACGACCACCCTCTGTTCGTCCGGGTTACGCCCGGCCAGTACGGGGGCTGGGTCTACTCTTTCGGTGCTTTCACCGGCCGGGAGGAACGGCCTGAGATGCCGGCCGCTGTCTGGGGGGACAAGGCGGTCGCCTACGAGCAGCGCCGCGAGCTCGGGCGGCAGTACGCCGCGGCCCAGGTCATGTGGTCCAAGGCCCGACTCCGTGCCCAGGCGCAGCCGTTGCTGCGTGAGGCCGCCCCGCTGTGGGAGGCATGGCAGGCCGCGCATGCAGAACTTCAGGACACCTTCCGCGCGTTCTGGAACACCCCTGACGGCCGGTGGCGGGCGCAGCTGCTGCGCTTGACCGACGCCGAGCGCGCCGCGAGGGCTGCGGCGACGGCGTGGGACAGGACGGCCAGTGAGCTGGCCTGGCGCGTCGAGGAGCAGCTGCGTGAGGCCGGGGAGGACAACGTCCTGGCGTTGACCGTCGTGGCCCGGGAGATCGGCCTGGACGCCAGCGGTTGGGAGATCGCCTGGGCCGGCGAGTACGGCCCGGGGCGGACCCCGATGGTCGAAGCCCTCAACGGTGAGATCGCCGCGCAGCGCGACCGCCTGGCCGAGGTGGCCCGCCTGGCTGGCGCCATCGAGACCGCGCAGCAGCCGGCCTGACTCCCTGGGAGGAGAACAGCACATGAAACAGGAGCAGATCCAGAACGAGCGCGAGCGCGAGCTCACCCGGGGGCAGGCGGTGATCCTGGGGGCGGCGGCCGTCCCGATGCTCATCGTCGGCGGCCTGGGCGCCTGGGGCACGTTCACGAACATCAAACGCGCTTTTCCCGAGAACGCGACCGCGCTCGGCGTGGTCGCCGCCGGTGAGGGCGCGACCCTGGTCTTGGCCCTGGTCATGGTGGGGCTGACCCTGCTGGGCCAGTCCTCGCCGCACATGGTGCGCCTCGGTTTGTGGCTTCTGCCCGCGGTCGCCTCCGGTACCGGCGCGGTCATCGCCAACGGTATGAAGGAGGCGGTTGTCAACGCGGTCACCCCGATGGCGATGTCCGCCGCGGCGGAAGGGATCGGCCTGCTGGCCCGCCGGATCGTGGTCTACCGCACCGGCGTCGACATCGAGGCCCAGCGCCGCAACGCCGCCACCCTCCAGAAGATGGCGGTGCTGCGCGCCCTGGCCGCCAACCACCCCAAGGCGCGGGCTCGTAAGCGGGCGGAGCTCGCGTCGTGGCGACTGGCCCGGAAGATCGGTGTCGGTGACGACGAGCTGGGCGCGGAACTGGTGGTCGTTCAGCGCAAGCGGATGACCAGCGGCGCCGATGGTGCTTTGGCTGGCATGTTCGCCCCGGCCGCCGTCACACCCGCCCTCACCGGATCCGTCACACCCGCCCTCGAACCGGGGGCAGGGCGCGACGCATCCGGCACACCCGCCGTCACGGACACCCGCGACCGGCACACCGGCGTCACAGCTGCGGCGGACACCGTGACGGCGGGTGTCACGCAGGTCAACGCCGATACGGATAGTGATCCGTCACGGTCGGTCGGATCCGTCACGGACCTAGAGCGTGACGCCGTCACAGCCCCCGGCACGGATACCGGCATCGTCACGGATCACACCGTCACGGTGGCGGAACCGTCCCGCACAGCCGCGACGGCCGTGACGCTTCAGGAGATCGCAACCGTGACGGGCGTATCGACTCCCGTCACGGGCGAGCGCCTCAGCGACGCGCAACTCGTCGTCGTCCTGCGGCACCTGCGCTACCGCGAGGACCCGCCCGTGTCCTACCGCCAAGCCGTAGGCGCCTTCCGCGAGGCCGGTTTCGTCGGCGGAGAAGAGCGCATCCGCCGCACCTGGGGCGCGCTGATGTCTCACGAGGAG
The DNA here is from genome assembly GCF_023701525.1 of Streptomyces albipurpureus. Classification (GTDB taxonomy): domain Bacteria; phylum Actinomycetota; class Actinomycetes; order Streptomycetales; family Streptomycetaceae; genus Streptomyces; species Streptomyces albipurpureus. The sequence continues at coordinate 2,769 of NZ_JAMQAW010000125.1, read as the reverse complement.
AACGACCCGGAGGAGGACGGGGAAGAGGCCGGCCCCCGGCCCTGACGAATTTGTCCGGCACCACCAGTGAAGGCCAGCCCAGCACCTTGCGGGGCTGGCCTTCGCTGCGACTGCCGGAAGCAGCCGAGCAGCAGCAGACCCGTGTGAGCAGACCCCGTGTGAGCAGACCCCGGAGAGCAGACCCGCGTGAGCGAGGGGCCTTCCCCCGCAGACCCCGGCGAGCAGACCCGCGCGAGTGACCCGGCGAGCAGCACCCCACACCCCACCGAGACCAGGAGCAACAGCCATGAGTGACCACCACACGGCCAGTACGGCCAGCACCGAGACGACCAAGAACTCCGGTCAGGACCAGAGCCCGGCCGCCCCGGCCGCCCCGGCGGACGTGATGGACCGGGTCCAGGCCGCCCACCAGGCGCTCGGGGCGGCGGTCGTCCACCGCATCGAGACCGAGCGCAACAGCGCCTGACCCTCCGCCCCTACGTGAACCAGGGGGTGCGCCCGCCCGCTTTCCACGGCCCGGCTGGCGCACCCCCTTCTCTCCGCACTCCCAATGCGTCAACCGACATCAGGAGGCACTTCACCATGGCCTTTTTCGGCCTGATCGGCAACGACCGCCGCATGGCGGACACCACTTACAGCGCACGCGAGTCCGCGAGCGCGAAGAACGCACGCAAGCGCCGCCAGTCCCACCACCGCGGCGCCACAGTGGCGGACCGCCAGGGCCAGGCATGGGAGAACGCCGAGCGCCGCCGCCAGGACCGCAACGGCTGGTGGCGATCGTGACCACACCCCAGACCAAGTCCCAGGCCGCGCCGGAGACCGTGTCGGAGCCGAGGACGGTCATGACGCGCCGCAACCGGCGCACCCGCACAGCGGTCAAGACCGTCCTCGGCTCCCGCCACGGCATCGCCGCCTGCACCGACAACCGCGACCTGTTCGACGCGGCGGAGAACTACAGCCCCGCCCCCGCCATCCGTACCGAGGCCGCCGCCATCTGCGACACGTGCCCGCTCAAAGCGTCCTGCGGATTCCGCGTCACCACCCGCACCCTCTCGGGCGCCTCCTCCTGACCCCCTGCTTCTCCGGCCGGGCCCGCCAACCACGGGCCCGGCCCGGTCAGTCTTCTCCCTCCTTCTCTGGAGTCTCTTCGTGCTGCTCACCAGCCTGTTCATCCGCCGTCCTCGACGCCTGCGGCACCTGCGCCGCCTCGCCATAACCGCTCCGACCGCGCCGCGCACCCTCACCCGCCTCCCCCAGCGCCTCCCCCAGCACGGCACCACGCGGGTGCTCCTGGCGGGTGTGGGCGCGGACGAGATGCGGGTGCGGGTCTGGCTCCACCGCGATCAGCACGGCCGCACCGACACCGCCCACACCCACCGCACCACACACCAGCCCGGAGGTGAACCGCAGTGACCATGACTCCCGAACACCCCACCGTCACCGACCCGGCCGCCCCGGGCGAGGACTGGTGGGACTACCCCCACGGCGCCCCCACCGACACCGACCCCGACAGCGCTGCCGGGAAGGGCGGGTGCTGCGCTGCTTGCCCCATCGCCGCGGGCTGCGCCCTGGCCAGTGACTCCTACGTCACCTGCCCGGTCACCGGAGCGGCGCCGCCGCCCGCTCCCCCGGTCCGGATCCCCGCCCAGCACACCGGCGACGACACTGGCCCGGAAATGGTGGATGACACCGGGTCGGATGGTCGGGGTGTGGACCTGGCGGAGGTCGCCGGGCGCGGTATCGAGGCGGCCGCGTCGGCGGCGTTCGGGTTCGGCTGGCTCGACCTCGTAGTCGGGATCGCCCAGCGCGGCAACGCGACGGACGCGGACGGCAATCCGGTCGACTGGGGCCGTCTCCAGCTCAAGCGCAACAGCCTCTGCGCTCTGGTGGTCAGCCTGGTGCCGATCGGCGACGGCGGCCCGGCCGCCCTACGGGTCGCCGAATTCATCACCGACCACGGCATCGGCGCCGCGATCTACCCGGTCGGCACCGTTTTGGCATTCGGCCTGCCGGTGTACTTCGGCCAGTACGTGCCCGGTCTCGCCGGGGCCCTGTGTCGGGGCACCGCCCGCGCGGCCGTCGTGGTCGGCAGGGGGCTGTGGCGGTTCGCCACGTCCCGCATGGGCTGGGTCCTCACCCGCCCACTCATCTGGGCCGCCGTCTGCGGCGTGCTCATCGTCTCTTGGCGTTTCCTCGTCCACGTCCTCACAGGAGCCTGACCATGGACCTTTTCAACAACGACGTCGCGAACGGGACCTTCGGCACCCTCGCCTTCGGCGTCCTCACCGTCGTGCTGATCGTCGCCGGGTTCAATTACAAGGTCCTCAAGCGGAAGAAGACCGTCGTCCTGGTCGCTATCGCCCTTCTCGCGGTCACCGTCAACTCCGCCGGTTTGTTCGGTGAGATCGCTGGAGCGCTGCGCGGGGGGATGAACACCGCGGGTGAGAAGGCCGCCTCCGGCCTTGCCGGGGCTGAAGTCGCCGACAACCCGCCCACCACCAAAGTCACTCCCGTCACCGCGGGTGGCGCCCTGGTCGGCCTGGCGATCCTTGTCTGGTACGGCGTCAAGATCTACGCCGCCAAGGGCAAGCCCAAGGACTGGAAGGAGATGGCCGGCGGCGCCCTGATCGGTGTCTGCGCCGGAACCGGGGTGGGTTTCCTCGGCATCGCCGTCAGCTCCGCCGTCATCGTCTCCAACAACGTCGGCTTCTGGCTCGTCGGCGGATAACCCCGCACCCACCACTTGGGACTTGGGCCGTGACGGTCCCC
>NZ_JAMQAW010000124.1 GCF_023701525.1 Streptomyces albipurpureus | reverse complement strand
ATCTTCTTCCGCAGCGCTGCCGTCATACGGTAGGTCGGCACCGACACATTGAGGCAGAACAGGGCGCCGCTGGGACTCTCGACCGCGACCGCGACCGAGGCGACACCCTCCTCGCTCTCCTCCTGGCTGGTCGCGTAGCCCCGGCGTCGTGACCGCTGGACCGCCTGCTCCAACTCGGTCCTCGTCGCGATGGTCTTCGTGGTGACCGACTCCAGCCACTCGTCCGGGAAGACCTCGCGCAGGTTCTCGACCGGCAGTCGGCTCAGCATGGCCTTCCCGCTGGAAGTCGCCTGCGCCGGGACCACTTTGCCCACCCGGGAGCTGACGCGCACCGCGCGCGTGCTCTCGACGGCGTCCAGGAACTTGACGTGGCTTCCTTCCAGGCAGGCAAGGTGCACGGTCTCCCCGAACTCCTTGTTCAACCGCTCCATCGCCGGACGCACCCGCGCGCGTACGTCGACATGCCGCATGATCGCGGAGGCCACCGAGCTCAACGCGGGGCCGGGCTCGTAGGCCCGGGTCGACGGGTTCTGCATCACGAACCCGCGGTACTGCAACATCGCCAGCAGCCGGTGGGCCGTTGACGACGCCACACCCAGATGCGTGCTCGCGTCGGTCAGCCGGATCTGCCGATGGTCGCCGAACCAGAGAAGGAGCCGCAGCGCG
>NZ_JAMQAW010000123.1 GCF_023701525.1 Streptomyces albipurpureus | reverse complement strand
CGTCGTGGCCGCCGAACCGCCGCTGCCTGATCCCGCCGGGGAGATCGTCATAGCACTCCTGTCCCGGGTCGGCCTTGCAGGCCGGGCAGCTTCTCGTGGTCCAGTGCCGCCGCGCCACCTGTCTGTGCAGCGCGGGGCGGTTGGTCGGTCGGGACGCGAGCGTGGCGGCCACCGTCTGAATCCGGCTCCTACCTGCCGCACGCTGGCTGATCATCCCGCTGACACGGCCTCAGCCCCCGTGGCAGGGTGCGGTGATCGGATCAGTAGACGGCAGGGGGCTCCCGTGGAAGCACGAATGTGGAACGGTCTGGTCAGCGTCGTGAAGGAGACGTACACCGGCTCGAGCAAGGGGGCCGTGCCGCGCCTTCTGATGATGCCGCTGGTGCGCGGCGAGCTGGTGCCGCCGATCCAGGCCGCGGTGAACTTCTCCTTCACTCCCATCGAGCTGGACCACCCCGATCAGTTCGGCGTCACCGTCGTGCTGATGGAAGAGGACGGCTACCGCGTCAGCCTGACCGAAGCGTTCGCCCGCTGAGCCCGTGGCCCGCGACTTCGACGACGACGCGCCCCGTCGCATCCAGGACGCGAACGAACTGTTCCTCGCCCGCCGGCGGGACGCCGACGAACGGATCCATGTGGTGACCACCAACCTCGTCATCGACGCCCAGGAGAAGCTCGCCCGGCGTCGGCGGCTGGACCGCATCTGGCGCGCCGGGGCGGCCGTCAGCTGGCTGTCCTTACTCACCGCCGTCATCGGCACAGGCATCGCGGCCCTCACCACGGGCGACCTGGCGCGGTTCGTCCTGGGCGGCCTGATCTGCGGAAGCCTGCTCCTGATGTCCCTGCTGGCGCTGGTCGGCGTCCACTTCGCCGGGCGGGACCTGCCCACCCTCCAGCGTCTGGAGGCGCAGCTCGCCTCCGCGCAGGAGTCGCTGTGGCAGCAGAAGGCCAAGAGCAGCCCGGCCCTGGACGACCGGCGCAAGCTCTACCGCGAGGAAGTCACCACCGCGATCGAGCAGTACCAGGCCGAAAGCCGCAAGTACCGGGCGATCCACAACAGCCTGCAGATCCTCATCATGGTCGGCTCCGCCTCCACGACCACGATCGCGGCCCTGGACACCGGCAGACAGCTGACCTGGCAGAGCGTCACCCTCACCGTCATCAGCTTCGCCATCACAGTGGCCGCGATGTTCACCGGCTACTACAAGTTCCGCGAGCGCAGCTACTTCCTTCAGCAGACCGCCGACGCCATCGAGGAAGAGGCCAACGCCGTCCGGCTCGGCATCGGCCCCTACAACGAGTACGGGCCCGGCCAGGAGGGCGAGGCGCTGAAGAAGTTCACCCAGCGCGTCGAAGAGCACCGCAACGAGCAGCGCCGCCGCCAGCAGCAGCTGGACCAACCCGCCGACCAGGCCACGCCCACGGGGCAGCCGCCCGCCGCCTGACCCGAGCCTCAGCCCCGCGGCAGCCGGCCTCCTCGGCGCTCGGACCGCACGGGGGCCAGCGGGGCCGACAGGACGCGAGGGGGCACCGTCCCGCCGTGTGGGGGATCATCC
>NZ_JAMQAW010000122.1 GCF_023701525.1 Streptomyces albipurpureus | reverse complement strand
CTCCGCCGCGGCGCCCACTACCCCCCACGGCCGCAGCTGCCAATAGCACCCAGCCCGGCCCGCCCGGCCATTTCTACGATCAGAAACGGAAACCCCCAGTGAGCACCGACCAGACCGCCCAAGCCCCCTCCGCCTTATCCGCCGACGACCACAGCGGCAACCGAACCGCCGGCCCCGGCCCTGGCCTGAGTTCCCGCGCTGATGCCAACCTCGACACCGCGCTCAGCACGGTCACCGAAGAGATCGGCCGCACCAATACGAAGGCGTCCATCCTGCTCGCCTTCACCGGCGCGGTCCTCGCAGGGCTTGCGTCCCTCGCCGACGACGGTCTGTCCCTGCCCACCCGCGTCTTCGGCTCCCTCGCCGTCCTCGCCCTGGGCGTCGCAGCCGTCTTCCTGCTCCTGGTCGTCCGGCCTCGACTCGGCGGCACCGACCGCGCGTCGTTCCCGTACTGGGCACGCCTCAACGAAGACGAGATCCGCGCGTCCATGAACAGCGACACCCGCGCCGCCCAGGTGAAGGTGCTCTCCCGCATCGCCGTCTGGAAGTACATCGGGCTGCGGCGCGCGGTCGACCTCATCCTCACCGCACTCGCCCTACTGGACCTGGCCGCAATCTGCGCCGCGCTCTGAACCACCCGCCTGACGGACTGCCCGTGCCGCCCCGTACCCGCCGCCTCTACCTGGCTGCTGGGTCCGGGGCGGTTGCGGTGGCCCCTCAGTAACCGCTCACCCAAGACGAGACGGAGAACCATGAACACCGAGACGACTACGGCCGCGCTCGCCCAACTCCACCTTCCCCAGCCCGCGCTCTACGTCCTCATCGGCGCAGCCGGTGCCGGTAAGAGCACCGTCGCCGCCACGTTCCCGGCCTCATGGCGCCTCTCCCTGGACGAATGCCGCGCCCGCATCTGTGACGACGCCGGGTCGCAGGACTCCACACCGGACGCTCTGCGTGTGTTCGGCGCGATCCTCGAAGGGCGCCTAGTTCGCCGGCTACCGACCGTCGTAGACGCCACCAGTACCCAAGCCCCGCACCGAGTCGGCCTCATCGACCGCGCACACGCATATGGGCTGCCGGTCATCGCGATCGCCGTCCGCACAGACCTCGCCATCTGCCAGGCCCGCCAAGCATCCCGGCCGACCAGCCGTCGAGTGCCCGCGAAAGTCATCGCACGCCAGCACCAAGACGTCCCCAGCTTGGAGGCGCTGCTACGAGAGGGCTTCGACCAGGCCCACGACGCCACCGACCTCGACCTGATGCGGATGCTCCTGGAACACGCAGCCGCAGCCGGACCCGACCCGCACGACACGATCCGCGCCACCTTCGGCCCCGACCTCACGGACCTCTTCACCTTCTCCGACAGCGCCCACTCCACTGGCGTTTTCGCGGTCGCCGGACGCGAACTCACCATCCGCTACTGGGACGCGGGTGACCCGTTCGACCACCACTGGCAAGCCCGGCACGGCCAGTGCCCGCACGGCTGCGGCGGCACCCGCTGGGCCCGCGTCGACGACGCCACCGACCTCCTCAACGTCCACCAAGGCGGATCACCCGACGACGTGTGGTGCGACACCTGCGACAACACCGCCATCGCCGCGAGCACCTGGTGACCCGACGCCGCTCCCCCACACCCGGACCCCACCCGCACCCGCTCACCCCCGAGGACCTTCCCGGCGAAGAGACGTGGTGGCGGGGCTGCCCAAAGTGCCACCTGCCGATCCAGGGCGGGGGTGCCGGACTCGCCGCGCACCGCCGCACCGTCCACCGCGACGACGGCAGCGACCGCATCACGATCCAGCTCTAACGCCCCGCCCACAGCACCGCATGACGACGCCCTGTTCTGCCTCCCCCAAACCGAAAGGTGAGCATGACCGAGACCGAGATCGAGACCATTCGCTACACCGCCGACGTGGTCGCCCTGACTCCCGACGGCAATGTCCTGCTGATCGAGCGTGACTGGCCGCCCTACGAAGGCACCTGGGCACTCCCCGGCGGCCACGTGGACGCCGGCGAATCGAGCCGTGACGCGGGTGCCCGGGAGTTGGCTGAAGAGACCGGTGTCCACGTGAGCGCCGACAGCCTGCGCCCGATCGGCGTCTGGGACGCGCCCGGCCGCGACCCGCGCGGCCGGTACGTCACCGTCGCCTACACGACGGTCGTCCCCGCCGACACCCAGGCCACCGCCGGAGACGACGCCCGCACCGCCCGCTGGTGGCCGCTGGCCGACCTGCCACCGCAGTTGGCCTTCGACCACGCCGACATCCTCAACGCCGCAGCATCAACCCTCTGAAAACACCGCAACAAACGCCAGAGCACCGCGCCCCGACCGCTCAGGCAGGGGCGCGGTGCTCAGTCGTTCCCCTTCACCAGATCCGGAGACCCTTCATGCGCCCGACCCTTCCGATCCGCCTGATCTCGTTCGGCTATCTCCACCTCTGCGATGGTCCACCGCCCCCAGCGGACCGTGTGGAAGACGTCCGCGACCGACTGCGCGACCCCGCCGCAGCCCGCCACATCCTCGACCTCGACGGCCTCAACCCCCGCGTCCAAGACGTAGTCCTCAACACCCCCGGCGCCCGCGAACTCATCGCCAACCTCACCGACTACGCCAACCTCCCGGCCGGCCCCCGGGCCATCGCCATCGGATGCGCAGGAGGACGCCACAGGGCAGCTGGTCTTACCGAAATCCTCGCCCGAGCACTTCGGGACCGTGGCCGCCAGGTGGATGTCGAGCACCTCCACGTCCACCTCCCCCGCGTACTGAAGACGCAGCACCCCTGATCAGTCCCTCAGACCGATGGACGCTCGGAAGTGACCCGGCGTCAGGCGAGTAGCCAGGCGCAGCGGCCTGCCGCTCAGCTGCGCCTGGCTGGTTGCGGGAGAACCGGAACTCGCCGAAAGACCAGGAGAGACAAACACGCCAGTGCCATAAGACGGCGGCACCCCCAGACGAAAGCGACTTCCCTGCTTATGTCATCTACTGCCTCATGGGTATACCTCGCGGGATCACTCGAAGCCCGCCCTGTACGGCTCGGTACCGGTCATGACACCGCCGCACGCTTGCGCGAGATGCAGACCGGCTCACCAGTCCGCCTGCACCTGATGTGGTGCACCCGTGCCGGACAGGACCTGGAACGCGCTCTACTGGAGCGATTCGCCGCCTACCGCGTGCATGGCCCCTGGCTCGACTTCGGCGACGAGCACCCCGTCGCCCTGGTAGCCACCGCAGCCGTACTGCTTGGCCATACCGCCTACCCGAACAAAGACACAGACCGGACTCCCGGCCTCACCGCCCTGCCGCACCTCGCCGAAGCGAAACGACTAGCCGCTCTCCTACGTCAGGCATTCGCCACCGCCGGTGACCCACCCGCGATGCCCCTCACACCCATCCTCGACTATCTCCGCGCCCACGACCCCGCCACCTGGAACCAGTGGAACGACCAACCCATCAGACAGCAATTGGGGATGGCGGGCAGAACACTCTCCCGAACATTCCGCAGTGCGCGCCTAGACCTAGCGTCGACCCGCCTGAGCCATCTCCCCACGAAA
>NZ_JAMQAW010000121.1 GCF_023701525.1 Streptomyces albipurpureus | reverse complement strand
TCGTTTCCAGGAGATGGCCTTCCTCAACAAGGGTCTGACCCTGACGCTGACCGATGAGCGGGAGTCCGCGAGGGCCACTGTCGGTGCCGATACCGCCGAGGAGGCGGAGCAGGAGCGGGTCCGTACGGTCACGTACTTCTACGAGGGCGGCATCGTCGACTTCGTGAAGTACCTCAACTCGCGCAAGGGCGAGTTGATCCATCCCACCGTGATCGACATCGAGGCCGAGGACCGGGAGCGGATGCTCTCGGTCGAGATCGCGATGCAGTGGAACTCGCAGTACAGCGAGGGCGTTTACTCCTTTGCGAACACCATTCACACGCATGAGGGGGGCACGCATGAGGAGGGTTTCCGCGCCGCGCTCACGGGCCTGGTCAACCGCTACGCGCGGGAGAAGAAGCTGCTCCGGGAGAAGGACGACAACTTCTCCGGTGAGGATATTCGCGAGGGTCTGACGGCGATCATCTCCGTCAAGCTGGGCGAGCCCCAGTTCGAGGGGCAGACCAAGACCAAGCTGGGTAACACCGAGGCGAAGACGTTCGTCCAGAAGGTGGTGCACGAGCACCTCACCGACTGGTTCGACCGCAATC
>NZ_JAMQAW010000120.1 GCF_023701525.1 Streptomyces albipurpureus | reverse complement strand
TGTCTTTGAGGACCAGCAGCTCACCTACCGGGAGTTGAATGCGCGGGCGAATCGGCTGGCTCGGTATTTGGTTGGTCGGGGTGTGGGGCGGGAGCGGGGTGTTGCGGTGTGGATGGAGCGTTCTGTTGATCTGATCGTGGCTCTGCTGGCGGTGGTCAAGGCGGGTGGGTTCTATGTTCCGGTGCATGAGGGGTATCCGGCGGAGCGGCGGCGGTTTGTGCTGGATGACAGTGCGGCGGTGGTGCTGTTGACGGACCGGCCGGAGCAGGCGCGTGTCTTCTGTGGCGGGCTTCCGGTCGTGGCGCTGGGCGTGGATGCGGTTGGGTGGGCTGGTCTGGATGCGACCGATCTGGATGCGACCGATGTGGGCTTGCCGGTGGGTGGGGATCAGTTGGTGTATGTGATGTATACCTCTGGGTCCAGTGGGGTGCCGAAGGGGGTGGGTGCCACGCATCGGGGTGTGGTGGGGCTGGCTCGGGATGGATGCTGGCTGGGTGGGGTGCATGAGCGGGTGTTGATGCATGCGCCGCATGCCTTTGATGTGTCCGGCTATGAGGTGTGGGTGCCCTTGTTGTCCGGCGGGCGGGTCGTCCTTGCTCCGAATGAGCAGATCGACGGGGCGGCGATCCGTCGTCTGACTGGTGGTGGTCAGGTCGGTGCGGTGCATGTGACCGCGGGCTTGTTTCGGGTGATCGCGGAGGGCGACCCGTCCTGCTTCGAGGGTGTGCATCAGGTCCTGACCGGCGGGGATGTCGTCTCTGCGACCGCGGTGCGTCGGGTTCTTGAGGCCTGCCCGGAGGTGACGGT
>NZ_JAMQAW010000012.1:2761-288609 GCF_023701525.1 Streptomyces albipurpureus | reverse complement strand
CGACACGGTGCACTACGCCCTGGACATGATCCAGGCATGGCTGGCCGACGAACGACTGACCGACAGCAAACTGGTCATGGTCACCAGGCGAGCCGTCGTGGTTCACGACGGCACCGAGTCGCCCAGCCTCGCGGGCGCCGCCGCCTGGGGTCTGATCCGTACGGCTCAGAGCGAGAACCCGGATCGCTTCACCGTGATCGACATGGAGGACGAGAACCTGGTCTCCCCTCAGTCGTTCCGTGCGGCCTTGGGCAGCGGCGAGCCGCAGGTGGCCCTTCGGGGCGGTGACGAGCAGCCGCTGTACGTACCCCGGCTCGTGCGGGAGATCCCGCGGGACGACACCGTCGCGTCGGAGTCAGCGGTGCGCGGCACGGTCCTGATCACCGGGGGCACCGGGACGCTGGGTTCCCTGTTCGCCCGCCATTACGCGGTGGCTCGGCAGGCCCGTCATCTGCTGCTGGTCAGTCGACGCGGCCTGGAGGCTCCGGGCGCGCCCGAACTCGCCGCGGAACTAGCCGAGTTGGGCGTTCAGGTCACCATCGCCGCCTGCGACACCGCCGACCGCGACGCCCTCGCCGCGCTTCTCGCGGCCATCCCCGACGAACACCCCCTCACCGCCGTCGTGCACGCCGCGGGCGTCATCGACGACGGCATCGTCACTTCGCTGACGGCGGAGCGCGTCGACAGCGTGTTCCGCCCCAAGGTCGATGCTGCTTGGCATCTGCACCAACTCACTCGTGAGATGCACCTTGACGAGTTCGTTCTCTTCTCCTCCATGGCGGGCGTTCTGGGCAACGCCGGCCAAGGCAACTACGCCGCGGCGAACGTCTTCCTCGACGCGCTCGCCCAGCACCGTCACACTGAGGGCCTGCCCGCCACCTCCCTGGCTTGGGGAATGTGGTCCGACCGCAGCGGCATGACCGGCCACCTGGACGACGCGCAGTTGACCCGTTTGGCTCGTCTGGGGATCGACTCCATCACGGCGGAGGAGGGGTTGGCGCTGTTCGAGGCCGCCCGTGTCACGCCCACCGCCTGCCTGGTCCCTGCCAAGATCGTCCCGGCCCGGCTCCGTTCCCAGCGGGAGAGCGGCACCCTTCCCACCGTCCTCCAAGGTCTCGGGCGCGTTCGCGTCCGGAAGGCCGCCGCGGCCACCACGGCGACCGCCTCCGCCGCCCTCCGCGATCGCCTGGCCCACATCTCCTCCGAGGAGGCCGAGGACACGCTCACCACCCTCATCCGCACCCACGTCGCCTTCGTCCTGGGCCACGCCACGCCTGACGCCATCAACACCGACCAGGCGTTCAGGGACCTTGGGCTCGACTCGCTGACCGCTGTCGAGCTTCGCAACCGCCTCAACGCCGCCACCGGCCTCCGCCTTCCCGCGACCCTCATCTTCGACCACCCCACCCCGCACCGCCTGGCTGCCCACCTCCTCGCAACCCTCGCCCCCGCCCACCTCGCCCCCGCCATCGTCCCGGCCGCTGTCGCCGCCGACGAGCCCATCGCCATCGTTGCCGTCGGCTGCCGCTACCCGGGCGGCGTGCACTCCGCCGACGACCTGTGGACCCTGGTGGCGAGCGAGACCGATGCCGTCGCGGAGTTTCCGGCCACTCGCGGCTGGGATGTCGAGACGCTGTACGACCCCGAGCCGGGAAAGCCGGGCAGGTCCTCCACGCGTCACGGCGCGTTCCTCTACGACGCCGACGCCTTTGACCCCGCCTTCTTCGGCATCAGCCCCCGCGAAGCCCTCGCCATGGACCCCCAGCAACGCCTCCTGCTTGAGGTGGCCTGGGAGACCATCGAACGCGCCGGCATCGACCCCGCAACCCTCCACACCACCCCCACCGGTGTCTTCGCCGGTGTCATGTACGGCGACTACCGCAGCCGACTCAGCTCCGTCCCCGAAGAGTTGGAGGGCTACATGGGCAACGGCAGCGCGGGCAGCGTCGCCTCCGGCCGTGTCGCTTACACCTTCGGGTTCGAGGGGCCGGCAGTGACGGTCGACACCGCCTGCTCCTCCTCTCTGGTGGCCATCCACCTGGCCGCGCAGGCCCTCCGTAACGGTGAGTGCTCCCTGGCCCTGGCCGGCGGCGTCACCGTTATGGCAACGCCTGATCTCTTCACCGAGATCAGCCGACAGCGCGGCCTGTCAGCAGATGGGCGATGCAAGTCCTTCGCCTCCGCCGCCGACGGCGCTGGTTGGGGTGAAGGGGTCGGACTGCTGCTGCTGGAACGCCTCTCCGACGCGCAACGTAACGGCCACCAGGTGCTGGCGGTCGTACGGGGCAGTGCGGTCAATCAGGATGGTGCGTCCAATGGGTTGACGGCGCCGAACGGTCCGTCGCAGGAGCGGGTGATCCGGCAGGCGCTGGCCAATGCGCACCTGACGCCGGACGAGGTCGATGCGGTCGAGGGGCATGGGACCGGGACCACCTTGGGTGACCCGATCGAGGCGCAGGCACTCCTTGCGACCTACGGGCAGGACCGTTCGGAGGATCGACCGTTGTGGCTGGGCTCGCTGAAGTCCAACATCGGCCACACCCAGGCCGCGTCGGGCGTGGGCGGTCTCATCAAGATGATCATGGCCATGCGGCATGGCCAACTGCCCAAGACGCTGCATGTGGATGAGCCGTCCTCGCACGTGGACTGGACAGCGGGCGCGGTTGAGCTGCTGACCGAGCAGCGGTCCTGGCCGGACACGGGGCGTCCCCGCCGTGCCGGGATCTCCTCGTTCGGTATCAGTGGCACCAATGCGCATGTGATTGTGGAGCAGGGGCCGGAGGTCGAGAACGCCACGGACGGGGATGTGCCGGGGCCTGTGGTGGTGACGGATGGGACGGTGCCGTGGTTGGTGTCGGCGAAGTCGCAGGCCGCGTTGGGGGAGCAGGCGCGGCGGCTGCTGGATCACCTTGACCGTTTCCCCGATGTGTCGCCCAGTGTGGTGGGTCATGCATTGGTTGCGGGTCGTTCGGTGTTCGATCATCGGGCGGTGGTGATCGGCCGGGAGCCGGAAGACTTCCGGGGTGGGCTGACCGCGCTGGCCGCTGGTGAGCCCTCTGCCCGGGTGGTGACCGGCACGGCGGCGGCTGGGCCGGGTAGGACGGTGTTGGTCTTTCCTGGGCAGGGGTCGCAGTGGCTGGGGATGGGCGTGGAGCTGATGCGTTCCTCGCCGGTGTTCGCGGAACATGTCACCGCTTGTGCCGCGGCGTTGGAGCCGTTCACCGACTGGAATCTGATCGATGTCCTCACCCAGGTGCCCGGTGCACCCGGCCTGGACCGCGTCGACGTGGTCCAGCCTGCCCTGTGGGCGATGATGATCTCCCTGGCGCGGCTGTGGGAGCACCTGGGCGTGATGCCGGATGCGGTGGTAGGTCACTCCCAGGGCGAGATCGCCGCCGCCCATATCGCCGGCGTGCTCTCACTGGAGGACGCGGCGCGGCTCGTCGCACTGCGCAGTCGGGCCCTGATGCAGATCCGTGGCCTCGGCAGGATGCTCACCGTGCTGGCCCCCGAGGACCGGGTGCGGGCGATGCTGGCCGACGGGGACGGCAGCCTGTCGCTTGCCGCGGTGAACGGCCCGGCCACCGTCACGGTGTCGGGCTCCGTGACCGCGATGGCCGAGTTCAATGCCGCGCTCTCCGAGGCTCGAATGATGCGCTGGGAGCTGCCGGGAGTGGACTTCGCCGCCCACTCCTCGCAAGTGGAGGCCCTTCGTGACGAACTCCTTGGGCTCCTGGCGCCGATCGAGCCCCGACCGGCCACCGTCGCGTTCTACTCCACCGTCGCCGGACACCTCGGCGGGCCGATGCCCGACACCACGGTGATGAACGCCCAGTACTGGTATGACAACCTGGCCACCACCGTCGACTTCCAGACCGCCACCCGCTCCCTGCTGGACGACGGCCACACCCTGTTCGTCGAGGCCAGCCCCCACCCCGTCCTCACCAGCGCGGTGCAGGAGACCACCGAAGACCACGCCAGCACGGTCGAGGTCGCCGTCACCGGGACCCTGCGCCGCGATGACGACACCTGGCAGCGGGTGCTGACCTCCCTGGCCACCACCCACACCCACACCACCGTCAACTGGCCGGGCTTCTATCCCGCGGCCCGGCCCACCCATCTCGACCTGCCCACCTACCCCTTCCAACACCAGCACTACTGGCTGTTGGACGCCGACCAAGCCGACATCGGCCGCGCGACCGGCGGCTCCGAGGGGCCCGCCGAGGCCGAGTTCTGGGACGCGGTCGAGCGGGAGGACCTGGACGCGGTGATCGACACCCTGGGCCTCGGCGACGCGGAGAGTGAGCGCGACGCCGTCGACTCAGCGCTTCGGGCCGTGCTCACCGCCATGTCGTCATGGCGGCGGCGCCAGCTGAACCGGTCCCTCATGGAGGGCTGGCGCTACCGCACGACGTGGAAGCCGCTGCCCGGCATCGGGACCGGGACGACCCCGAAACTGGACGGGAGCGCCTGGCTGGTGGTCGTTCCCGAGGCGGCCGCCGCAGACCCCGCGGTGCGGACGGTGCTCGACGCGCTGCGGCGGCGCCGTGCCCAGGTGGTCCGATGGGATGTCGCGCCGGACGATCTGCGGGAGCGCGGCGCGCTCGGCCGGCGGCTCGCCGCCATGGTTGCCGCGGGTGAGGCCCCGGTCCGCCTCACCGGAGTGCTGTCCCTCGCCGCGCTCGTGGACGACGGCCTGGAGGCCGCGCACGAGCCTGTCTCCGCTGGCCTCGCGGGCACTGTCGCCCTGGTGCGGGCGCTGGACGACGCGGGTGTCGAAGCCCGGCTGTGGTGCCTGACGCGCGAGGCGGTGTCCACGGGGAACGCCGACGCCGTCGTCAACCCGCTACAGGCCCAGATCTGGGGCCTGGGCCAGGTGGTGGCGCTGGAGCGGCCGGAGCGGTGGGGCGGGCTCGTGGACGTACCAGCCCGCCTTGAGGGGCGTGCCGCGGACCTGCTGTGCGCGGTCCTCGCCGATGTCGAAGGAGCGGACGGCGCGGGCCAAGGCCACGGCGAGGACCAGGTGGCGGTGCGCACCTCGGGAGCGTTCGGCCGACGCCTTGCGCGGGCACCGCTGGGTGACACGCCGGCGCCGGACTGGCGTCCGCGGGGCACGGTGCTGATGACGGGCGGTGCGGGCGCGGTCGGATCGCATGTCTGCCGCTGGCTGGCACGGGCCGGAGCGCCGCACCTTCTGCTGGTCGGCAGGCGCGGCAAGGACACGCCCGGCATCGCGGAGCTGGCGGCGGAGCTGACGGCGCTCGGGTCGCGCGTGACCGTGGCCGCGGTCGATGTCGCTGACCGGGACGCGCTGCGGGAGCTGCTGGCGTCGGTTCCGCGGGAGCACCCGCTGACCGCGGTGTTCCACGGCGCTGGAGCGCTCGCGGACGGGTTGGTGGAGTCCCTCACGGAGGAACGCCTTGAGCGGGTGCTGCGGCCCAAGGTGGCCGCCGCCACGGCGCTGCACGAGCTCACCGCCGATCTGGACCTTGAGGCGTTCGTGCTGTTCTCCTCGGCCGTCGGCGTTCTGGGCAACGGAGGGCAGGGCGGGTACGCCGCGGCGAACGCCTTCCTCGACGCGCTGGCCCAGGCGCGGCGGGCGACCGGGCTGCCCGCGACCGCCGTGGCCTGGGGGTCGTGGGGCGGTGGCGGCCTGGTGACCGGCGAGGTGGACCAACGCCTGCGCCGGAGGGGGCTGCCGCCGATGGCGCCCGAGACGGCGGTGGCGGCGCTGGCCGCCTCCCTGGCCCAGGAGGAGACACAGGTGATGGTGGCTCAGGTGGAGTGGGAGGACTTCGCGCCCGCCTACACCGCGGCCCGCCCCAGCCGACTGATCGCCGATCTCCCCGACACCGCCGTGCTCACAACGGAGCGCTCTGTGGACGGTCACGCCGGCGGGGCATCGGAGGGCGACCTGGTGGCCCAACTGAGGGAGTTGCCGAGGCGCAAGGTGGACGACGTCCTGCTGGGGACGGTCCGCGCGCACGCCGCGGCGGTCCTGGGGTTGAACGGCCCGGACGAGATCGGTGCCGAGCGGGCGTTCAGCCTGGTTGGTTTCGACTCGCTGACCTCCGTGGAGCTGCGGAACCGACTGCGGCGCGCGACCGGATTGCAGCTACCCGTCACACTGCTGTTCGACTATCCGACGCCGGTCGCAGCGGCGCGCTACCTGCGGGCGGGGCTGTTCCCGGACCGGACGGCCGGCGGCGGGGACGACGGTGCCCCCGGCGGGGTGGCGGTGGACGTGGACGACGCCGAGGTGCGGGAACTGGTGCTGTCGATCCCGCCGGCGAAGCTGCGCGAGGCGGGTCTTCTTGAGTCGTTGCTGAACCTGGCCGGCCGCCCGGCGGCCGACGGTTCCGCAGCGAGCGGCGCGGGTGTGTCGGAAAACGGCGACGGACCGTCGCTGGACGAGATGGGCGTGGACGACCTGGTGCGCAGGGCGATGAACAACGACGTTCCCGACGAGACCTGGAGGTCATGATGGCCGAGTCGAACGATGCTGTCGTCGAGGCGTTGCGAGCATCCCTCAAGGAGACCGAACGCCTGCGCCGTGTGAACGCCGAGCTGGCCGCGGCTTCGCGCGAGCCGGTCGCCATCGTCGGCATGAGCTGCCGCTATCCGGGCGGCGTGCGCTCGCCGGAGGACCTGTGGGATCTGCTCGCCGCCGAGCGGGACGCCATCTCCGACTTCCCGCGGAACCGCGGCTGGGATGTCGACGAGCTGTACGCGCCGGAGCCGGGCACCCACGGCAAGTCGTATGTGCGCGAGGGCGGCTTCCTGTACGACGCTGACGAGTTCGACCCGGGCTTCTTCGAGATCAGTCCACGCGAGGCGACGGCGCTCGACCCGCAGCAGCGTCTCCTGCTGGAGACGTCGTGGGAGGTGATCGAGCGGGCGGGCATCGATCCGACGACGCTGCGCGGCAGCCGTACGGGCGTCTTCGTGGGAATCGCGCACCAGGACTACGGGGTGCCGCTGCACGAGGCGCCACAAGCGCTTGAGGGCTACCTGGGGACGGGCACCTCGACCGCGGTCGCCTCCGGACGCATCTCCTATGTGTGGGGTCTGGAGGGGCCGGCCGTCACGATTGACACGGCGTGCTCGTCGTCGCTGGTGACACTGCACATGGCAGCCCAGGCGCTGCGCAACGGCGAGTGCTCACTGGCCTTGGCGGGCGGCGTGACGGTGATGGCGAAGCCCGGCGTTTTCATCGAGTTCAGCCGTCAGCGCGGGCTGGCCCCAAACGGTCGGTGCAAGCCGTTCGCCTCCGCCGCCGATGGCACCAGCTGGGGCGAGGGCGTGGGCTTGCTGCTGCTGGAACGCCTCTCCGACGCGCGGCGCAACGGCCACCAGGTGTTGGCGGTCGTGCGTGGCTCGGCCGTCAACCAGGACGGCGCAAGCAACGGCCTGACCGCTCCCAACGGCCCCTCCCAGCAGCGCGTCATCCGCCAGGCACTGGCCAACGCCCGCCTGAGACCTGACGAGGTCGACGTGGTCGAGGCACACGGCACCGGGACCACGCTGGGTGATCCGATCGAGGCGCAGGCACTCCTTGCCACCTACGGCCAGGACCGTCCTCACGACAGACCGCTGTGGGTGGGGGCGATCAAGTCGAACATCGGCCACTCGCAGTGCGCGGCGGGCGTGGCGGGTGTCATCAAGATGGTCATGGCCATGCGGCATGGCACCCTGCCGAGGACGCTGCACACGGACGCGCCGACACCGCACGTGAACTGGTCGGCGGGCGCGGTGAAGCTGCTCGCTCAGGCCCGGCCGTGGCCGGAGACCGGCGGCCGACGGCGACGGGCCGGGGTGTCGTCGTTCGGCGTGAGCGGCACCAACGCGCACCTGATCCTGGAGGAGGCACCCGAGGAGAAGACGGTGCCCGCCACCGCGGATCAGGTACCCGACCAGCCCGGCCGTCTTGTGCCGTGGGTCGTGTCGGCGCGGTCGGAGCAGGCGCTGCGCGCGCAGGCGGCGAAACTGGGCGACTTCGCCGCCCACGGGGGCTTGGACATCGCCGATGTCGGTGGGGCGCTGGTGTCGAGCCGGGCGCGGCTCGAACACCGCGCGGTGGTGCTGGGGCGTGACCGGGACGAACTGCTGAGCGGTCTGGCGTCGTTGAGCGACGGCGCGGAGTCCGCCGGGGTGGTGCGTGGTGTCGCTGCGAAGCTCGGTGACACCGTCTTCATGTTCCCGGGGCAGGGACCGCGGTGGGGCGGCCTGGCACGGCAGTTGTACGACGTCTTCCCCGTCTTCGCCCAGAGCCTCGACGAGACCTGCGAACGCTTCGACGCACATCTCCCCTTCGAACTGAAGCCCCTGCTGTTCGCCGATGACCCCGTGGAACGCGAGCGAACCGACATCGCACAGCCGGCGTTGTTCGCCCTACAGGTCGGCCTGTACCGGCTGGTGACGCGGTACTGTCCGCAGCCGGACTATCTGATCGGTCACTCAGTCGGCGAGATCGCGGCCTCCCATGTGTCCGGAGTCATCGACCTGGACTCCGCCACCAGGCTCGTGTCCGCTCGCGGGCGGATCATGCAGACCATCGACGAGCGGGGCGCCATGCTGGCGGTGCGCGCCTCGGAAGACGAGGTGCGCGCGCTGCTCGGTCAGTACGAGCGCGTCGGCCTCGCCGCCGTCAACGGCCCCGGGTCGGTGGTGGTCTCGGGCCTTCGTGACGAGGTCGTCGCGATCAGGGAACGGCTCGTCGCCGACGGCACGTCGGCGAAGCTGCTTGAGGTCGACCACGCCTTCCACTCCCCGCTCATGGACCCGATCCTGGACGAGTTCGCGGCATCGATCGGCGAACTGCCCGCAGGCGAGATGGCGATCCCGGTCGTCTCGACCAGCCTGGGCCGTGAGGCCACGCTCGCGGAGCTGACCTCCGTGGAGCACTGGATGGACCACGTCCGCGAACCCGTCCGCTTCTTCGCCGCGCTGGAGTCCGCCCGTGCGGCCGGGGCGCACGTCTTCCTCGAAGTGGGTCCGGGATCGACGCTCGCGAGCATCACCATGGAGGCCTTCGCCAGTGTGGGCGTGGACGACGCGGTGGTCCTGTCGTCGTCGCGGCGGGACCGCGGGGCGGTGGAGGCACTGGTCGGCTCGCTGGCTCAGCTGCACGTCAGGGGCGGGACCGTGGACTGGGACGCCCTGCTCGGGGCGCACCGGCGGGTGGAACTTCCGACGTACGCGTTCCGGGGAGAGCGGTACTGGCTGGACGCCCCGGCGGGGACGCTCGCGGCGGACGTGGCCTCGGCCGGTCTTTCGGCCGCGCGGCACCCGTTGCTGGGCGCCATGGTGGACCACCCCGGCACCGACGTGGTGGTGTTCACGGACCTGTGGTCACTGCGGACCCATGGCTGGCTGGCCGATCACGCCGTGTTCGGCGCGGTCGTCGTACCGGCCACGGCCTACCTTGACCTGGCGCTGTGGGTGGGCGACTGCGTCGGGTGCGGCGCGGTCGAGGAACTCTCCCTTGCCGTTCCCCTGATCCTTCCTGACTCGGGCGACGTGCAGGTGCGGATCGTCGTCGGTGCGGCGGACGAGACGGGACACCGCTCCCTGGAGGTGTATGCGCGTCCCGGCGAGGACGGCCGGACGGTGGGCGGCTGGACCCGGCACGCGACGGGGAGTCTGTCGCCGAGCGCACCGCGGGCGCCCGTACGGGCCGATGACGCGCGATCACTTGCGATATGGCCCCCGGACGGGGCAAGGCGACTCGACATCGACGGTCTCTACGATTCCCTCGCGGACGACGGGTTCGACTACGGTCCGACCTTCCGCGGGCTGCGCGAGGCGTGGCGGCACGGTGACGAGATCTACGCGCTGGCCACGCTGCCGACCATCGACGACGCTTCGGCCGGCGGCGGGTTCGCCCTGCATCCGGCGCTGATCGACTCGATGCTGCACGCGGTGGCGGTCAGCGGCGTCATCGACGCGGAAGGCGGCCAGGGCTGGATGCCCTTCTCGTGGTCCGGGGTGGACCTGACGGGGGAGTGCGGCCCGAGCGTGAAGGCCCGGATCACCCCGGTGGGCGCAGGCGTCGTGTCCGTGGCGATCGCCGACGAGCACGGCCGCGAAGTCGCTCATGTCGCGGCGCTGACGTTCCGACCGGCGAGTGCCGAGCAACTGCGCTCGACGCGAGGCGGGCACGAGCCATCGCTGTTCGAGCTGCAATGGCGACCGCCCGAGGGGAGCAAGCGGGAAACCCGCCGCGAGCGGTGGGGCGTTCTCGGTGCGAGGAACGGCCTGGCCTCCCGGCTCTCCGGGGCAGGTGACGAGAACGTCCCGCTCTACGCGACCTTGGACGAGGCCCTCACCGGCACGGCACCCCGGCACATCGTCCTGTGCCTGGACGACTTGGCCACCGCCGACCCCGACCCGTTCGCCGAGGTCGCCAGCGCGGACAAACGCGTGCTGGCCTTGGTCCAACGGTTCCTCGCCGAGGAGCGACTTGCCGGATCCACGCTGGTGGTCCTCACCCGCCTGGCCCTCGACACCGGACAGGGGGAGAGCGTCGAGAGCCTCACCGGCGCGTCCGTATGGGGCTTGATCCGGTCCGCCCAGACAGAGCACCCCGGCAGGTTCCGGCTGGTGGACATCGACGACGAGGCGACATCCCTCGCCCGCCTCCCGGACGCGCTGGCCGCCGGTGAAGACCAACTGGCCCTGCGCGGCGGCGCGCACCTCACCCCCCGGATGGCCCCGGCCGCACCCGCGGACCACCAGATCGAACCACCGACGGCCGGCGCCCACCAACTGGGCATCCCGAGCAGGGGGACCCTGGAGAACCTGACCTGGGTTCCCTGCCCCGAGGTGGAAGAGCCCCTGACGAGCGGACAGGTTCGCCTCGCCGTACACGCCGCGGGCCTCAACTTCCGGGACGTCACGATCGCCCTCGGCCTTGTGGACAGAACGGCCTTCGACGCCGGGATCGGCAGTGAGGGCGCCGGAACGGTCCTGGAGGTCGCGGACGACGTCACCGGGCTTTCACCAGGCGACCGGGTGATGGGCGCGTTCACCGGTGCCTTCGGCCGTGTGGCCGTGGCGGATCACCGCATGCTGCTGCCCGTCCCCGACGGGTGGAGCCACATCGAGGCGGCGTCCGTGCCGAGCACCTTCCTCACCGCCTACTACGCGCTCTTCCAGGCGATGAGGCTGGAGAGGGGGCAACGCATCCTCATCCACGCCGCGGCGAGCGGCGTCGGGATGGCCGCCGTTCAACTGGCAAAGCACGTCGGCGCCGAGATCTACGCGACCGCGAGCCCCGCCAAGTGGCCCGTCCTGCGAGGCCTGGGGCTGGACGACGAACACCTGGCATCGTCACGGGACCTGGAGTTCGCGGACAAGTTCCTGGAATCCTCGGGCGGCCGCGGTGTGGACGTCGTTCTGAACTCCCTCGCGCACGCCTTCGTCGACGCCTCGCTGAGGCTGCTCGCCAAGGGCGGGAACTTCATCGAGATGGGAAAGACGGACATCCGCGACCCCCGTCAGGTGGCGGCCGATCACCCCGGAGTCGACTACCAGGCCTTCGACCTCTACGAGGCGGGCCCGGACGCGCTCCACGAGATGTTCCGCGCCCTGATGGAGCTGTTCGCCGACGGACGGGTGCAGCTGAACCCGATATCGGTCCGGGACGTCCGCGACGCACGCAGGGCGTTCCGTGAGATGAGCCGGGGCCATCACGTCGGCAAGCTGGTCCTTGAGGTGGGCGGGCGCTTCGGTGGTGGGACCGTGCTGGTCACAGGCGGGACCGGGGGAGTGGGCGCGCGGTTGGCGCGGCACCTCGTCGCCGAACACGGGGTGCGGAGTCTGGTGCTGGCGAGCCGCCGGGGAATGGCCGCCGACGGGGCTTTTGAGCTGGCCTCGGACCTGGAGGCGGAGGGTGCCGCTGTCAAGGTCGTGGCCTGTGACGTCGCCGACCGGGCCGCCGTGGCGGAGCTGCTCGCGGACATGCCCCGCGGGTACCCGCTGACGGCAGTCGTGCACGCGGCGGGTGTACTGGCGGACGGCATGGTCGAGTCGCTGACCGCGGAGAGCCTCGACCATGTGCTGCGCGCCAAGGTCGGCGGTGCGGTCAACCTGCACGAGCTGACCCGGGAGCACAACCTGTCGGCGTTCATCCTGTTCTCCGCGCTCGCTGGCACGCTCGGCGGCGCGGGACAGGCGAACTACGCCGCGGCGAACGGGTTCCTGGACGGCCTGGCGGCCCAGCGCAGGGCATCCGGCCTGGTCGGCACGTCGCTCTGCTGGGGCTGGTGGGAACAGCACGGCGGCATGACCGCGGACTTGGACCAGGCCGAGCTCTCGCGGATCCGGCGGCTGGGCGTCGCCGCGATGCCGACATCCGATGCGCTGGCCCTGTTCGACTCGGCATGCGCGATCAACAAGCCCGTGCTCATCCCAGCCGGGCTCGACCTCTCCGCGCTGCGGAGCAGGACCGGCGACCAGCTGCCGCTCCTCCTGCGCGACCTCGTGGACGCCGGACGTCCGACCCGGAACCGGACGGGCACGACCGGCGGTCCCCTCGAACTGTCCTCCAGGCTGGCCACCCTGCCGGACGGGGAGGCGGAGGCAGCCGTCCTCGACTGGGTCCGCGAGCAGACCGCCATCGTGCTCGGACACCCGACCAAGGCGACCGTCGACGCCGACCAGGCGTTCACCCACCTCGGATTCGACTCTCTGACCTCGGTCGAGCTGTGCAACCGCCTGGCCTCCTCGACCGGGCTGCGCCTGCCCTCCACCCTCGTCTTCAGCTACCCCACACCCCGCGAGCTGGGCCGACACCTGTCCGGCCTGCTGCGTCCAACAGGGGACAGGGGCCTGGCCGAGGACGCGGAGATCCGTGAGCCGGTGCCGGGCGCGGACAGTCGCGCGGACGAACTCGCGGACCTGGACCTGGAAGCGCTCGTCGATCTGGCGCTGGAAGAGAAGGGCAACTGACATGGACCACTCCGCGGAGCCCGCGGCGGACGGCGCGGACCGGGTCGAGCGGGCGCTGCGCACGCTGCTGGAGGAGCGCGACCGCCTCCGGCGGGAGAACGACGCCCTGAAGGCCCGGCGCGGCGAGCCGATCGCCGTGGTGGCCATGGCGTGCCGCTTTCCCGGAGGCGTGTCGTCGCCCGAGCAACTGTGGGACGCGATCCGCGGCGGTCTGGACCTGGTGGAGGAGTTCCCGCAGGACCGCGGCTGGCGGGACGTGTTCGACCACGATCCCGACACCCTCGGCGGCTCGTATGTGCGGCACGGAGGCTTCCTGGCGGACGTGGCGGATTTCGACGCGGACTTCTTCGGCATCAGCCCGCGAGAGGCGCTGGCGATCGACCCCCAGCAGCGCCTGTTGCTGGAGACGTCGTGGGAGGTGTTCGAGCGCGCGGGCATCGTTCCCGCCGACCTGCGCGGGGCCGACGTCGGTGTCTTCTCAGGAGTGAGCTCGCCCGAGTACGGGCTGCGCTTCCTGGAGGCGAGCCAGCACGAACTGGAGGGCCACCTGTCGTTCGGGAGCGCGCTGAGCGTCGCCTCCGGCCGGGTGGCCTACGAGCTGGGGCTGACCGGCCCGGCGGTGACCGTGGACACGGCGTGTTCGTCGTCGCTGGTGGCCGCGCACCTGGCGGTCCAGTCGCTGCGTTCCGGGGAGTGCTCCCTCGCGCTGGCGGGAGGGGCGGCGGTGATGTCGACACCCGCGGCCTTCGTGTCGTTCTCCCGGCAGCGCGGCCTGTCGGCCGACGGCCGGTGCAAGGCCTTCGCGAACGCCGCCGACGGGACCGGTTGGGCCGAGGGCGTGGGCGTGCTGCTCCTTGAGCGGTTGTCCGACGCCCGCCGCGACGGCCACCCCGTCCTCGCCGTCCTCCGCGGTTCCGCGGTGAACCAGGACGGCGCCAGCAACGGGTTGACCGCTCCCAGCGGCCGCGCCCAGCAGCAGGTGATCCGCAGGGCGCTGGCGGACGCGGGGGTCCCGGCCTCCGAGGTGGACCTGGTCGAAGCCCACGGCACCGGAACCGTGCTGGGGGACCCGGTCGAGGCGGACGCCCTGCTGGCGACCTACGGGCAGGGCCGGGCCGAGGGCAGGCCCCTCTGGCTGGGGTCCCTGAAGTCGAACATGGGCCACGCCCAGGCCGCCGCCGGGGTCGCCGGGGTCATCAAGGCCGTGATGGCCATCCGCAACGGGTTCCTGCCGAAGACCTTGCACGTGGACGAGCCGTCACGGCACGTTGACTGGTCATCCGGTGCGGTCGAACTGCTGGTGGAGGGGCGTGAGTGGCCCCGGGCGGACGGCCCGCGGAGGGCCGGGGTGTCGTCGTTCGGATTCAGCGGCACCAACGCGCACGTGATCCTGGAAGAGGAACCGCCGGTGGATGACCAGGCTGCCGAGCCCGGTCCGGGCCCGGCCGTCGTCGGCGGCCTTGTGCCGTGGGCGGTGTCGGGCAGGAAGGCGGCGGCCTTGCGGCGGCAGGCGGACAAGCTGCGCGACTTCGTCGCCGCCGATCCAGGCGCCGACATCGCCGATGTCGGTTGGTCACTGGTGTCGAGCCGGTCGGACTTCGGCCACCGTGCGGTGGTCCTTGGCCGCGACCGAGACGAACTGCTCAGCGGTCTGACGGCGTTGAGCGACGGTTCGGAGCCCCCCGGGGTGGTACGTGGTGTCGCCGGGGAGCTCGGTGGCGTGGTCTTCATGTTCCCGGGGCAGGGGTCGCAATGGGTCGGCATGGGACGGCAGTTGTACGACGCCTTCCCCGTTTTCGCGCGCGGCCTCGACGAGTGCGCCACCGCGTTGGCCGAGTGGGTCGACTGGTCGCTGCTCGACGTGGTGCGCGGCGTGGAGGGGGCGCCCTCACTGGACCGGCTGGACGTCGTTCAGCCGGCACTGTTCTCCGTGATGGTGTCCATGGCCGCCCTGTGGCGGTCCTGGGGAGTGGAACCGGCCGCCGTGGTGGGACACAGCCAGGGCGAGATAGCCGCCGCCCACGTGTGCGGCGCGCTGTCGATGCGTGACGCCGCCAAGGTGGTGGCGCTTCGCAGCAAGGCTCTGGTCGACCTGGTCGGCCATGGCGGGATGGCGTCGGTCGCGGCGTCCGCGGACCTCGTGGCGGCACGTCTGGCTCCGTGGAACGACCGGCTGAGCGTCGCCGTCGTCAACGGTCCCCGCTCCGTGGTGGTTTCCGGGGAGCCGGACGCGCTCGACGAATTCCTTGAGAAGATGAATGTCGAAGGCGTTCAGACCCGGAGGATATCGGTTGACTACGCCTCCCATTCACACCAGGTGAGCCGGGTCCGGGACCGGGTGATCGCACCACTGTCCGGCCTGAGCCCCAAGACGTCGACGCTGCCCTTCTACTCGACCCTGCGCGGCGAGGCAATCGACACGGCAGAGCTGAACGGCACCTACTGGTACGACAACCTGCGCGAGAAGGTCCTCTTCGAGTCCTCCGTCCGGCGGCTGGTGGACGACGGTTTCCGGGTGTTCATCGAGATGAGCCCGCACCCCGTTCTGGCCGTCCCGGTGCAGGAGATGGTCGAGGAACTGCCCGACGCGGTGGTCCTGTCCTCGGCGCGCCGGGACCGGGGGGAGGTGGAGTCGGTGGTCGGCTCGCTGGCCCAGTTGCACGTCCGGGGCGGTGCCGTGGACTGGGCTGCCCTGTTCGGGGCGCGCCGACGGGTTGACCTGCCGACGTACGCGTTCCGGCGGCAGCGGTACTGGCTGTACTCCTCGCCTGAGGCGGGCGCGGCGCAGACGCCCTTGGCAGAGCTGCCCACGGATGATGACGACCCCGTCCCCCTGCCGGAGATGATCTCCGGTCTCCCCGACGACGAGGCGACGGCACTTGTCCTTGACCACGTCCTCAGGAAGGTCGCCGCCGTGCTCGGCCAACCCTCCGACGAGCCCGTCGATCCCGATCAGGAGTTCATCAAGCTGGGATTCGACTCGCTGCTCGCGGTGCAGTTGAGCAAACGCCTCGCCGCCATGACCGAACTCAAGATGAGGCCGAACCTGGTACTGAGACACCCGACACCCAGACTGGTCGCCGGGCACATCATGACTTCCCTTCGGGGCCTTTCGGAAAGCAAGCTGGGGTGATTATGGGAACTCCGTCTGCCGCCGTGTTCGGGGCGGGAGTGATGGGCATCGGCATCGCCACCCTCGTCGTCGGGCGAGGCCTGCCGGTCACGCTCGTGGACGTGGACCAGGCGCGGCTGGACAAGGCAAGCGAGCGGGTGCGGGACGAGCTTCGGCTCGCGTACATGATGGGATCCCTGCCGCGGAGCGGACCGACCGGTGAGCTGCGGATCGCCCACTCCGCTGCGGCGGCGGCGGAGTCGGCGGAGGAGGCGACCTGGGTGATCGAGGCGATCACCGAGGACGCCGAGCTGAAAGCCGAGCTGCACAAGGAGATCGCGGCCGTGTTCGCGCCGGGAACGCCGCGGATCACCAACACCTCGTCCATCCCGGTCGACGAGCTCGCCGGCCAGGTCCCGTCCCCCGCGGACCTGGTCGGCGTTCACTTCATGAACCCGGCCTATCTGATCGGCACGCTTGAGGTCGTTCGCGGACCGCGTACGGGTGAACGGGCCATGTCGGCCGTGCGGGACCTGCTGTCCGCACTGGGCAGGAAGGGGATCGTGGTCGGCGACGGCCCCGGCTTCGTCACCAGCCGGGTGCTGCACCGCATGATCAACGACGCTGCCAACGTCGTCGAGGAGGGCCGGGCCACCGTCGAGGACGTCGACGCGCTGATGGAGGGCTGCCTCGGACATCCAACGGGTCCGCTGCGGACCGCCGACCTGATCGGAATCGACAACCTCGTCGACTCCCTGGAGGTGCTGTACGAGCGCACCGGAGACGAAGGCTGCCGCCCGAGTGAGCTGCTCCGGCGCAAGGTCGCGGAAGGCGACCACGGGCGCAAGACCGGCCGCGGCTTCTACGAGTACGGGGCCCCCTGATGGCCGGCCAGGTGGAGCTCACCGAGCGCCTGCTCGACTATGTGCGGTCGGTCTCCCTGCGCGACGACGAGATCCTGCGCGACCTGATCGCCGAGACGGCGCTCATGCCGGCGCTCAACGCCATGGTGACCATGCCGGAAGAGGCGCAGATGCTCGCTCTGCTGGTCGGTCTCACCGGTGCCGACCAGGTGCTGGAGATAGGCACGTTCACCGGCTACAGCACCCTGTGCATGGCACGTGCGCTGCCGCCCGGCGGCCGGATCGTCACCTGTGACGTCAGCGAGCGCTGGACCAAGGTCGCCAGCCGGTACTGGACTCGTGCCGGGGTGGCCGACCGGATCGAACTGCGGCTCGGGGACGGCGCGGAGACCATGTCGAAGCTGCTCACCGAGCGTGGGCCGGAGACCTTCGACCTGGTCTTCATCGACGCCGACAAGACCGGCTACGCGCACTACTACGAGCAGGCACTGGTCCATCTGCGGGTCGGCGGCCTGGTGGTACTCGACAACACGCTCTACGTCGGACGGGTCGCGGATCCGGAAGCGGACGATCCCGACACCATGGCCATCCGCGCGCTCAACGCCTCGCTGCACGGCGACAAGAGGGTCGACCTGTCGATGCTCGTGATGGCGGACGGGATCACGCTGGCCCGGAAGAACAAGGTGAACTGAGAGAGGGATCAACTCATGACGGACTCGACGATCACGTCATCGGTCGCTGACATCGAGCAGCGGATCGGTGAGTTTCTCAAGGCGAAGACCAAGACGACCTGGGAGCCGGAGGTGGACCTGTTCGCCTCCGGAACGGTCTCCTCGCTCTTCGCGATGGAGCTGGTGGTGTTCGTGGAGGGGACGTTCGGCGTCACAGTGGAGGGCGCCGACCTGGCGCTCGACAACTTCCGTACCCTGCGCTCCATGAGCTCCCTGGTGACCCGGCTACGCGGCGGCGACGCCGGTGCTTGAGACCCTGACCGCACTGGTCACCGACACGGTCGCCGACGCCGCGGGCGAGTGGGACGTCTCGGGCGAGATCCCGATCGGTGTCCTGCGGGGACTGGGCTCGAAGGGCGCGCTGTGCGCCGAGGCGGCCCCCGAGTTCGGCGGCCTCGGCCTGTCCGGAATGGACAACGGGCAGCTCACCGCGCACACCGGTACGCTGTGCAGCTCGCTGCGCAGTGTGATGACCTCCCAGGGGATGGCCGCTTGGGCGGTCCAGCGCTTCGGTGACCACACGCAGCGCGCGGAGTACATCGGCCGCCTCACCGGCGGGGACCTGGCCGCGGTGGCGTTCAGCGAGCCGGGCGCCGGCAGCGACCTCGCCGCGATGACCACCGAGATCCGGCGCGACGGCGATGAGATCGTCATCGACGGCACCAAGACGTGGATCACCGTCGCCGCCTACGCCGACTGGATCGTGGTGTTCGGCCGCTACGACGTCGGCGGCGCCGTAGCCGTGGTGCCGGCGTCGGCCCCCGGTGTCCGGGTGACACGGGTGGCCGCCCCGCTCGGCTGCCGCGCGGCCGGGCACGCCTCCGTGGTGCTCGACGACGTCCGGCTGCCCGCGAAGAACCTGCTCGCGGTGGCCGGCCAGCCGGTCGTCATGCTGACCACCATCGCCCTGACCTACGGCCGCCTTTCGGTGGCCTGGGGATGCGTCGGCATCCTGCGCGCCTGTCTCACGGCCGCCGTCCGGCACGCCGGAAGCCGTGAGCAGTTCGGAAAGCCCCTGCTGCGGCACCAACTCGTCGCACGTCACCTGGCCGAGCTCTACACCGCGGAGCGGACGGCGACGTTCGCGTGTGAGGAAGCCGGCCGCAGCTGGGACGGTGGTTCGCCGGAGCAGGTACAGGCGGCGGTCCTCGCCAAGCACGTCGCGGCCCAGAACGCCGCGCGTGGCGCCGCGTCGGCGATGCAGGTGCTCGCCTCCGCCGGCGCGACGGGCGGGCACGTGGTGGAACGGGCCTACCGCGACGCGAAGTTGATGGAGGTCATCGAGGGCAGCAACGAGATCTGCCAGTTGATCCTCGCCGAGCATGCTGCCTCGACGGCGAACTGAGAGGCCGTACGGGCACGAGACGGGAGCGGACATGCCTGAAGCACATCCGATCGTGAAATGTCTGATCTGGGATCTCGACAACACACTGTGGGACGGCACGCTGACCGAGGACGGTCACGTCGGGATCGACGACGCCGTCCGCGAGGTGGTGAGGGGGCTCGACGCGCGGGGGGTGCTGCAGGCAGTGGCGAGCCGCAACGACCACGACGAGGCCTGGACCCGGCTTGAGAAGCTCGGCGTGGCCGGGTACTTCGTCCTGCCGCACATCAACTGGGGCCCGAAGTCGCAGTCGGTGCGAAGGATCGCCGAGCGGCTGAACTTCTCACTGCGGACGATCGCGTTCATCGACGACCTGCCGAGCGAGCGCGCCGAGGTCGAGTACCACCTGCCGGAAGTCCGGTGCTACCCGGCCGAGCAGGCCCGCGAACTGCTCGCCCTGCCCGAGTTCAGCCCTCCGGTGGTCACCGTCGATGCCCGCCGGCGCCGCCGGATGTACCAGGCCGGGTTCGAAAGGGGCAAGCAGCGCGAGCGGTTCCAGGGCGCCGACGAGGACTTCCTGCGCTCACTCGACCTGGTGATGCACATCGCGGAGGCCAGGGACGAGGAGATCACGCGGGTCGAGGAGCTGACCCTGCGGACCAGCCAGATGAACGCGACCGGTGTGCACTACTCGGACTCCGTCCTGCGTTCGCTGCTGTCCGACGAGCATCACGACGTGTGGGTGGTCTCGATGTCCGACCGCTTCGGACCGCACGGCGCGGTCGGGGTCATGCTGATCGAGAAGACCGCGCGGGCCTGGCGCATCAAGCTGCTCGCGACGTCGTGCCGGGTCGTCTCCTTCGGCGCGGGCACAGTGCTGCTGCGGTGGCTCACCGATGCCGCGGCGCGAGCCGGGGTGCACCTCGTCGCCGACTTCCGGCGTACGGAGCGCAACCGGATGATGGAGGTGGCCTACCGGTTCGCGGGCTTCGCCACCGCGCAATGCCCCTGTCTCGCCGCGCTCTCACCGCCCGAGGGCACCGAGTGCCTCCATCTGGAGCCGGTCCGGCAGGCCCCGCCGACGACCATGCGTGTCGTCGCTCCCGCGCCGCCCGACAGCGGGCGAACAGCGGAATGGCTACGGGCGGCGGCTGCGCGTGGGCAGCACCAGCAGTAGACGACCGATGCCACGAGGGTGGCCGCGCGAGCGAGAGGGGAGCCAAACGTCGGTGCGGAAGAAGGAGCTTGACCCCGGGACCGCACCGGACATCAGAACCGACGAC
Organism: Streptomyces albipurpureus; assembly: GCF_023701525.1. GTDB lineage: Bacteria > Actinomycetota > Actinomycetes > Streptomycetales > Streptomycetaceae > Streptomyces > Streptomyces albipurpureus. The sequence goes on along the minus strand of NZ_JAMQAW010000012.1, from coordinate 268,345 downwards.
CTGCCGAAGGCATCGCCGTACCTCGCGCGGTGGCGGCCGAGCGTCGGGATCGCTCGAAACCCAGCGGTGCCGAGCTGGTCAGGCCTGCGATGAGGCGGGCTGTGCTCGGCCTCACCTCCGAGGTCCTTTGCCCCGGTGGCTGTGCCATGTCCGAACCCCAGAACCCGCGCACCGCCTCCGCCTGTCACAACCACTACCTCGGGTGGCGTCTCCCCCTGCCAAGGCGGGGGCCGAACCAGGTGGTGAGGGCGGTTTGGAGTGTGGTGGTGTCCGGTGTGCCCCTGACGGTCGCCCAGGCGACATGGCCGTCGGGGCGGATGAGGAGGGCGGCGGGAGCGGCGATCTCGCCGACGGCCGGGACGGTCCAGTGGTTGTCCTCGCTTCGCGCCTCGACGAGGTCGACGCGATCGCCCCAGCCCTCGGCCGTCGCCGCCACCGCGGCACTGCCGCGCAGGTCGAGCAGTACGGGGCGGGCAGCGTGCAGCAGTTCGTAGACACGGGTCGTGCCGTTGGGTGTTTTGAGGTCGGCGTTGGGGACACGGCGGCCCGTCAGTGGGTGGTCGCCGTCGGCCGGGTACCGGATGCCCAGTGCGGTGAGCATGTCGCGCAGATACCGGTTGACATCGTCGAACACTATGAGCGAGGCGAACACCTCGCGCAGCGCCTCCGTCTGGGCGTCGGGGCGGCTCAGGGCCGCTTGCGCCCGGGTGTTGCGCAGGACGCCTTCGGCGACGGGGTGGCGCTCGGTGTGGTAGCTGTCCAGCAGTCTCTCCGGTGCCTCGCCGCGTATCACCGAGCCGAGCTTCCAACCGAGGTTGACCGCGTCCTGCACTCCCATGTTCAGCCCCTGCCCGCCGGCCGGGAAGTGGATGTGCGCGGCGTCGCCAGCGAGCAGCACCCGGCCCTTTCGGTACTGGGCGGCCTGCCGCGCGGTGTCGTTGAACCGGGAGACCCATCGGGGGCACCGCATGCCGTAGTCGGTGCCGATGAGCCTGATCAGCGACTCCCGGAGCTGCTCGAACGTCGCGGGTTCGTCATGGTCGGTGATGTGGTCGTACTCGGATGTGATCACCCGGTGCCACCCCGGCTCGAAGGCGATCGCCGAGTAGTGGCCGCCCTCACCGCGCCGCCCCCAGACATAGTCCTCCGGCAGGTCGGGGAGTTCGACGTCGCCGATCAGTGAGGTCATCGTCGCCGGAGTGCCGGGGAAGTCGATGTCCGACAGCTTGCGCACCGTGCTGCGCCCGCCGTCGCAGCCCACGAGGTAGCGGGCGCGCACCGTCGCCGGCGCCGCTCGCGGCGTGCCGAGTTCGACCGTCACGCCGGTCTCGTCCTGGTGGACTCCGATCACCTCGGACGACCTGCGTACCCGCAGACCGAGCTCGGCGGCCCACTCCTCCAGCAGCCGCTCGACGACGGGCTGCAGGATTGTCAGCGGGAAGGGGTGCCTGGACTCCGACTCGTCGAATTCGAGATACAGGCCGGAGAAGTGGCCCACCCGCTCCGGTTTGCCGAGCGCCAGGAAGCGGTCCAGGACTCCGCGCTGGTCCAGCACCTCCAGGGTGCGGGAGTGCATCCCGCCGGCTCGCGACTCGCCCGTCCGCTCACCGAGCCGTTCGACCACCATCACCTCGACGCCCGCCAGCCGCAGCTCGCAGGCGAGCATCAAGCCCGTCGGCCCCGCGCCCGCGATCACCACGTCCGTGTCCATGCCGGTGTGTCGCACGTAGCTTCCTCTCACTCCACCGCTTCACTGACGCCGCTGTCGAACCTGCCCTGTCCTGTTGGCGAGACGGTCGCCGCCCGGCGGCTCGACCGCGCGGGGTGTCGGAGTGGTGCGCCGCTCGACTGTCGTCCCGGCATGCCGCCAGTGTCGCCTCGCCGCCATTCATTGGAATTGCCGCGCGGTGTTACGGTCAAGTTCAGTGTCTCGTGATTCTGTGATTCTTGACCGAAGTCGGCTCGTTCGTAGGACGGTTGGGAATCCGACCTTCGAACAGACGGCGGTACGGCGGAGTTGCGCGACAGCCCGGGCCCAACGGGTTCCGATTCCGCCTCACCCAACGCAACGTCAGGAACCACGTCACCAACAAATCGAATGACGTAAACAGGAGCACGAGACCCTAGCGTCATTGCATCGGTTTGCCACCCTCTACCGGGCAAACGCCTTTCGATTGATTGACAACCATTCTGATTGACAATCACGCTGGACGCAGCGTAGCTCCCGACCTTGTATCAAAGGCGAATGTTGCGAAATGAGGATTGTCCATGGGTGAAGCCCTCCATACGGTCGAGACGATGATGCTGGAGCGCCGGCCCGGCTGCCCCTTCGACCCGCCGGCAGAGCTGATCGAGGCCCGCCAGCACGGCCCCATCAGCCGCTTCACCTTTCCCGGCGGAATACCCGGCTGGGTGATCACCGGATTCGACCTGGTCAAATCGGTCCTGGCCGACTCGCGGTTCAGCGCGCGCAAGGAGCTCATGCTCGATCTGTCCATGGACATCACCGGCTGGGAGCCCCCTCCGGCTTCGCCCGGCGAGATGGTGTTCATGGACGAGCCACAACACGGACGCTATCGGAAACCGCTGGCGAGCAGGTTCACCGCACGGCGGATGCGACTGCTCACCACACGCGTCGAGCAGATCACGGCCGACTGCCTGGACGCCATGGAGAAAGCCGGGCCGCCGGTGGACCTGGTGACCGCGTTCGCCAAGCCCATCCCCACCATCATGATCTGCGAGCTGCTGGGGGTGCCGTATGAGGACCGAGGGTACTTCCAGCAGCAGCTCGACGTGTACCTCGGCGGGGAGGCGAGCGCCGAGGAACAGATAGTGGCCTTCTCCGCGGCCCAGCAGTACTTCGCGGAGCTGGTGGCCGCCAAGCGTGCGAACCCCACCGACGACATCCTCAGCGACCTCACCAACAGCGATCTGACCGATGAGGAGCTGCGGGGGATCTGCCACTTCACGATGATGGCCGGGCTCGACACCACCGCGCACACACTGGCGCTGGGCACCTTCGCGCTGCTGCAGAACCCGGCGCAGCTCGCCGCGCTGCGCGCCGATCCGGCGCTCGTCGACCGGGCCGTGGAAGAGCTGCTGCGGTATCTGACCGTGGCCAAGACGTTCATGAGGATGACACTGGAGGACGTCGAGTTGGGCGGGCAGACCATCAAGGCCGGCACGCTGGTCGTCCTGTCGTACAACACCGCCAACCGCGACCCCGAGCGCTTCACCGATCCCCAGGTGCTCGACCTCCGAAGGCAGGACGGGGGGCACTTGGCCTTCGGTCACGGCAGCCATATGTGCGTGGGTCAGCAGCTGGCCCGCATCGAGATGCGGATCGCGTTCCCCGCACTGTTCAACCGCTTCCCCACACTGCGCCTGGCCGTACCGGCCGAGAAGGTCGGGCTGCGCCCGGATATGGCGGCGGTCTACGGGATGACGAGTCTTCCTGTCACCTGGGACGTGTGACTGCGAGCCAGCGAGGCTCATTCGACCGCGCGGAGCGGCCGGCTGGCACTGGTCCCCGCGCCGGGCCGCCCCGGAGCGCCCCAGCTGGACAGAGGCGGGAATCGCCCCGTTGCCTCGTGGGAACGTCCCGGCGGCGGGACACCGCAGGGTTGTTCACAGGCCCGGCGCGTCGCGCCACCTGGTTGTGCCGACCGGTTGATCCCTTCCACAAGGGTGAGAGTGACCTGCGAGTTTCTCCGCTTCCCGGGCTTGAACTACTGAGGGGTTGATCCGTGTGCGTTCGTTCGATGCGTCGTCTGCGCATAAGGGATTGTGGCTGGCGCAGAAAATGTCTGCCGACACGTTGAACCATGCGCTGACCATGTGGGACGTGGACGGTGAGCTGGACTCGGCGGCCATGGATTCCGCGTTCCGGCATGTGATGGACGAGGCGGAAGTGCTGCGCGTCACCTTCGTCGATGACGGCGGCGGGCTGCGGCTGGTGCCTCGGGAGTTGGGGGACTGGCGGCCGTTCTTCCTGGATCTCAGCGTCGCTGCCGATCCCGAGCAGGCGGCGCGTGAAGCGTTGGCAGATATGATCAGGCAGCCGTTCGACCTGGAGCGCGATCTGCTGTTCCGACTGGGCGTGGTCAGACTCGCGGCGGCCCGCTCACTCGTGGTCATCGCCTACCACCACCTCATATCGGACGGCTATGGCGCGGGTGGCCTACTGTCGCGTCGTCTCGCCGAGGTGTACACGGCACTGGTGCGGGGCGCGGAGGTGCCGGAGTTGCCGCACCCGTGGGATGCCGGGTCGTTCGCGGCCGGTGCGACGGAGTACCACGCCTCTCAGCGGTCCGCCGATGACAAGGAGTTCTGGCGCGACTACCTCAAGGATGCGCCCGCGCCCGCGCAGGTTCCGCGCGTCGCCCTGTCCGACGCGGCGCAAGCCGCGCTCTCCGAACCGATGGGCAGCGCCGACCGCTGGTCGGAGCTGGCCGGCTCCATCGGTGTGGTGAGCCGGACACTGACCGTTTCGCGCGCCGAGGCGGACGCGTGGACCAAGGCCGCGCAGTCCATGGGTATGTGGAGGTCGTCGATGTTGACCGCGGCCGCGGCGGTGTACTTCCGGCACAGCTGCGATCGTCCGGAGTTCCTCCTGTCGCTGGCCGTGGGCAACCGGGTCGGGGTCGCGAGCAGGACGCCCGGTCTGGCGGTGAACGTGGTGCCGGTGCGGGTGAGGGTTCCGCTTGACGCGGCCTTCACCGAGATCGCCGACGCCGTCGGCGACCAGACGTATGAGATCTTCGACCACACGGCCTGCCACTACTCGGATATCCAGCACGCGAGCGGAACCGTCCTGAGCGGTCGTGGCAGCTTCGGTGCCGTCATGAACATCGTCGAGTTCGCGGAGCCACTTCACTTCGCCGACAACCCGGCGCGCTCCTTCGGCGGGATCAACGGGGCCTTCAACGAGCTGTCGATCAGCGTCGGCACCGACGGGAGCGCCGACAGCGACTTGTACTTTCGGCTCGATGCCCCCGCGGGCCTGTACTCGCGCGCGGAGCTGAGGTTCATCGGCGCGGAGTTGGTCGCCTTCACCCGGGCCTTGATGGCCGCCGATCCGCGGCTTCCGGTCGGTGCCCTCGACGTGGTGAGCGGTGCCGAGCGGGACCGGGTGCTGACGGAGCCCAACGACACGGACGTACCGCTGCCGACGCTGACGGTTCCGGAGCTGTTCGCCCGCGAGGTGGAGCGGGCCCCCGAGGCCGTCGCGATGGTGTCCTGGGGCTCGGCGGTCTCGTACCGGGAGCTGGACGAGCGGTCGAGCCGCCTCGCCGGGGCGCTGCGACGCCGGGGAATCGGATCCGAGGCAGTCGTGGCGGTGGCGCTGCCGCGGTCGGTGGACCTGGCCGTCGCCTTGCTGGCGGTGGTGAAAGCGGGCGGCGCCTATCTGCCGGTCGACCCCACCCACCCGGCGGAGCGGATCGAGCCGGTGGTCAGTGACTGCTCGGTGCGCGCACTGCTCACCGACGCGGCGACGGCCGAAGAGCTCTCTGCCGTTCTGGGCGTTCCGGCGATCGTGTTGGGCGAGCTCCGGTCGGACACCGCGGACGATGACGGCAAGGGTGCGCGAGAGGTCCCGGTCCCGTCGCACCAGGACAGCACGATGGCCGTGATGTACGGCTCCGGATCGCCCGGCGCGGCCACCGCGGTCGCGGTGACGCACCGGAACATGCAGCGGCTCGTCATGGATCGTCGCTGGCGGCAAGGCGGCCAAGGCGCCGTGTTGTGGCATTCGCCGCACACCTCCGACGCGCTCGCCCTCGAACTGTGGGTGCCCTTGCTGAACGGCGGCCGGGTGGTCGTGGCTCCTCCGGGCGAGCTGGACCCCGACGACCTGGCGGAGTCCCGCACAGCGGACGAGGTCTCCACGGTGTGGCTGTCCTCGGGGCTGTTCGCCGCGATCGCGGCGGAACGTCCCGAGTGCCTGTCCGGGTTGCGTGAGGTGTGGACCGGGGGTGACCGCGTCTCCGCGGCCGCGGTGCGACGGGTGCGGGAGGCGTGCCCCGGCCTGACGATCGTCCGCGGTCACGGTCCGACCGAGACGACCGTGTTCGCCGCGTGCCACAGCCTGGCCGCGGACGGGCCGGTGCACTCGGGCATGATCGGCCGCCCGATGGACAACACCGCCCTCTACGCACTGGGCCCTGGACTGGCGCCGGTGCGCGTCGGCGTGACCGGAGATCTGTACGCGGCCGGGCCCGGCGTGGCGCGGGGGTATCCCGGGCGCCCCGGGCAGACCGCGGAGCGGTTTGTGCCCTGTCCGTTCGGTCCGCCCGGCGGGCGCATGTACCGGACCGGAGATCGCGTGCGATGGGCTACCGACGGCGATGACGCCGGCTGGCTTGAGTACGTGGGCCGATCCGACGCCCGGGCGGAGGTACGCGGTTCCGGGGTCGATGTGGCCGAGATCGAAGAGGCGCTGTCCGAGCACCCCGGGCTGGCGCAGTCGGTCGTGGTCGGCGGGGAGGACCACTCCGGGCGGCGGTGCCTGGTTGCCTATGTGGTCCCGGTGGGCGGCCGGGCCGACGACGGCACAGGTGCCCGCGACCTGCAGTCCGGCCCTTCAGGCGACGAGTTGCGCCGGTTCGCCGCGGGTCGCTTGCCGGAGTTCATGGTGCCGTCGGTGTTCATGGTGCTGGAACGCCTGCCGACGACGGCCGGCGGGAGGGTGGACCTGGCGTCGCTACCGGGGCCCGAGTTCGGCGGCCGACAGTACCGGGCGCCGCGCAACGACACCGAACGGGTTCTGACCGAGGCGTTCGCCGAAGTGCTGGAGCTGGACCAAGTGGGCATCGACGACGACTTCTTCGACCTCGGCGGCAACTCGCTGCGGGCGATCAGGCTGGTCGGCCTGATCCGTGCGGAGCTGAACCACGAAGTCTCCATCCGTACGCTGTTCGCGGTACGCACCGTCACCGGTCTGTCCGACATGTGGAGCAGCCTCACCCAGTCCAGCAGACCAGCTCTGCGCAGGAGGACGAAGGACGGCCACGTCCTCTGAACGTTGTCCGAGCCCCGCTGCCAGGCGCACAGGCGTGAGGAATTCGACGCGCTGCCGGTCGACTCCATCACGTCTCGGGAGTGGTGGTCGGACCCGATCGCCAGGCGTTCGAGAGGTCGCCGACGATCCGTGGGATGGCGCCTTGACGCCCCGCTCGTGTACGCCGGTCCGTTGACGTGCCGAGGTGCCGGGTTCGGATGCCTGGGCACCTTGGAGGACAAGACCATGATCAAGGCCGTCGATTGCGACAACGACCAGGGCGTTAGCGCGGCACGCCAACGGGGCTTCCGGTGCCGACTCGCCGGGACTGGGTGAGGTTGGAGGAGTGCGCTGCGTGGGGCAGCCAAGCGGTTCAGCTGATGGTGACGGCGAGTGTGGCCATGTCGTCGTCGCGGGGGCCGCCGGTCCAGCGGTGGATGCCGTTGGCGAGTTCGTCGAGTACGGCGGTGGGTGTGGTGGGTTCGGTGGTGAGGAGATGGAGGTCGGTGACGGGGTCGTAGAAGGTTCCGTGGTGGTTTCGGGCCTCGGTGACGCCGTCGGTGACGAAGAGCAGGACGTCGCCGGGGAAGAGGGGGAAGTGGTCGGCCTCCGCGCGTTGGGCGGTGAGGTCTCCCATGCCCAGGGGGAGGTCGGGCGTGGTGGCGGTCAGTGCGGTGATGCGGCCGCCGCGGATGAGGTAGGGGTCGGGATGACCTCGGTTGATCACCTCCAGGGTGTGGTTGTGATGGTCGATCTGGGCGATGAGGGCGGTGGTGAATTCTTCGTCGCGATCGAGAAGGTGGTGCTGGACGCTGTCGCGTTCGAGGGACTGCTCCAGCCGGACGGCGAGTTCACCGATGTCGGGCACGCAGTGGGCCGCTTCGCGAAACGCACCGATCAGGGTGGAGATGGTGGACACGGCTCCCAGTCCTTTGCCGCGCACGTCACCCATGATGATGCGGACTCCGAAAGGGGTGTCCTGGATGGCGTAGGCATCGCCGCCGATCCGCGCTTCGGCGTCCGCCGCCTCGTAGCGGGCCGAGACCTCCAGGGGTCCGATGCGCGGGGGAGGAGTGGGCAGGACCGCGCGCTGTATTGCCTCGGCCACGGATCGCACGGTGGCGAGTTGCCTGCTGTGGCGGTCGAGCATGCGGTTCAAGTCGAGGCCGAAGACAACGGCGATCAGGACATTGAAGATCTCCGACCAGCCTGTGGCACTGGTCAACAACTCGGCCTGCCAGTCCAGCAGCACCGTGACACCGAGGGCGAACGCCCCGGTCCATGCTGCGCCCCGGAAGGTCAGCACTCCGCCGGCCAGTACGCACGCGGAGGCGATGAGCGGCACACCCGTATGGACGTCCGGTGTTGTGACGTCGAAGACGGCCGCGGCGATCACGAGGGCGAGCGGAAACCATCGTGCGTACGGCCACCGGGTAGTGAGCCGGTCCATCCCTCGGTCCCCAGAGCAGCTCGACGACGGGTGGGGGTGCGTTCCCAGCCCTAACCGAACGGGTTCCCGGCCAAACCACCGCCCGGCCAAACGGCCGTTATGGCCGGTGTGCCCCGCCGCCCCAGTGAGCTGTGGACGGCCCCGCACGGCCGGAACCGACCTGACAAGGGTGGTCCCGGCCGCGTAGGCGGTCCCCGGGGTGGCGCGCCTCGGCGAGGAGGCCCCCTGAAGGTGCCGCCCCCTACCGGTCCGGCAGCGCGACGGTTCCCGCGCTCGATGTGCCCGCGTCCAGGAGAGCCCATGTGTACCCGTCTCGTTCAGAGGGTGTGTCCTGGACGGGGCCCTGGGCGCCCTCCGGTACTGACGGTCGAGCGAGCGGGGCACATGGGCGACTTCGGTGGCTTCGTTGAGCGAGCCCGGCGGAACCAGCCCGCCGGAGACGATCGGCAGCCTGCCGGAGTTCGTTGGTGAGCCTGTTCTCCGCTCCTCAGGAGCCCACCACAACAAGGGCGCGGGCCGGGTCGGTTCGGTGGCTCGTGCGCCGGTGTCCGTGCCTACACCGCGAGGTAGCCTCCATCGACGGGGATCGCCGCGCCGGTGACGAAGGACGCGCTGTCCGACAGAAGCCAGGCTACGGCTTCGCTGACCTCGCTCGGCTTGGCGAAGCGGCCGAGCAGGTGCCGCTGCCGGAGGCCGTCGAAGATGCCGGCGAAGTTGGGTTCTTCTGCGATGCGGGCGACCATGGGGGTTTCCACGATGCCTGGCAGTACGGCGTTGACGCGGATGCCATCCTTTCCGTAGTCCGCGGCGGCAGCGCGGGTGAGGCCGATGACTCCGTGTTTGGCGGCCACGTACTCGGCTGCGTTGGGGACAGCGACCTGGCCCAGTGCTGATGCCGTGTTGACGATCGATCCGCGGGTGCCGGCTTCCAGCATCGCGGCGATCTGGTACTTCAGGGAGTAGAAGACCCCGGTCAGGTCGACCCGGATCGCGCGGTCCCACTGGGCGCTGGTGAGCTGGTGGAGAGGGGTGGCGGCCTGCTCGACGCCAGCGTTGTTGAATGCCCCGTCGAGCCTGCCGTAATGCTCGATGGTCTTGGCCACCAGCGCCTCGGCCTCCGCCTCCACGGTGATGTCCGCTCTCATGAACGCGGCGTCTCCCCCCGCGTCCCGGATGGCCTCGGCGATCTTCTCACCCGACTCGCTGATGTCCGTGACGACGACCTTCGCGCCCCGGGCGCCCAGCAGTCGCGCGGTCTCCGCGCCGATACCACCGGCCGCGCCGGTCACCATGACAACTCGGTCCTTGATGTCCATAGCTCTGTGCTCCTCAGCTCTGTCGGAAGAAGACTCTGTTGAGAAAAGTCCAGCGAAGGTGAATGCGGCGAAGGCGCATCTGGAGAGACGCGTTCGGTCGAACAGAAATCCCACGAGAACGAATTGATCGAACACGCGTCCACTGAAAGCGCATCCTTCGAAAGCGATGCAGAAACGTTTCAGCGATGCGAAATGAACTGCCCTGCTCTCGGCGGTCCTTCGCTGGGGTGAGAATACGCCGCAAATCGCAAGAAATGGTGTGAATAGAGCTAAAGGGCTCTGGATTGCTCGCGGTTGTCTGCGGACGACTGGCTCCACCGGAGACCATGGCAGCCGATCGCCGGAATGAGCGCGGTGCGCCGCTCTCAGGTTGCGGAGCGGGGTAAACCCCGGGCAGTCGGTTCGAGTCCGGTAGGGATGGTCGCGTCGGTGCGCTGGGCCATGGTGCGGTCCGCGGTGCTCCTCAGCTGCTCCAGCAGGTCCCGTTGGGTGTCGCAGGTGTTCCGTATGCGTTCGCCCGCCCTCGGCAGGATCTCATCGCGCAGGGCGACTCCCACACTGGTCAGAGCGAGGTGCTTGACCCTCTTGTCCCAGGGGTCGCTCACCCGGACCGCCAGACCGCGCTCGATCAGTCGGTCCGCAAGCCGGGTCAAACCGCCGGGTGTCAGTTCGACCTCCTCCGCGAGGCGGGCTGTGGTCGATGCCCGCTGCTCGCCGTGCCGGGGCGGGGAGGCGGTGGGTAGGCAGGACAGGACGTGGAGCTCCGTGAGGTTGAGCGCGTACTCGGAGCGCAGCCAGTCGTCGAACCGACGCAGCCGGGAGAACAACGAGCTCAGTGCCCCGATGAACTCACCATCGCTCCGTGGGCTGCTTTCAGCGGTCGCCCCCGGGCCGAAACGGTGGTTCCCGGCTACCCGGGGCTGCTCTGCATGGTCCTCCGAGGCCAGGTCAGGGCGGCTTCCTGAGGCCGGATTCCGGCTGCTGGGGCCGGGGCGCGCCGTTGGTCCGGGGGCGGCCAGACGGGCCTGAATGATCTTTCGGGCCCGCTCCACCGCTGGATCGCTCATCTTGTCCCTTTCTGCCTCGTACTCGAACAATCCCGGGCGGAGCCGTTGTATTCCGTCCTGGAAGGGCTCATCGGGCGGTCACCGTTCATGGGTGACGGTGACCGCCGGAAGGGTAGGTATCAGTGGTTGGACGTGCTGGCGTCCTGGTCGGTGGTGGTTTGGGCGTAGTAGTCGAGGACCTGTCCCCAGTTGCCGAAGTACCTCTGGGCGATGGAGCGTGCTCCGAGGTAGCTGTCCTGGCGCGCCCAGTCTCGCTGGAACTCGCCGAGGACGACCTGGGTGGTGACGGGGACGGCGCCCTTGGCGACCATGCGGTCCATGGCGGTGTGGTGGGACTCGCTGCTGGCACCGCCGGACGCGTCAGCGACCACGAAGACCTCGCGTCCTTCTTCCAGCGCGGATATCACCGGGAACGCCACGCACATCTCGGTCCACAGTCCGGCGATGACGATCTGGCGGCGCCCGGTGGCGAGGACCGCTTCCTTGAGCCTGGGGTCTTCCCAGGCGTTGATCCAGCTGCGGTCGATGATCTCCTGATCGGGGAAGACCTCCCTGAGACCGGGGATCAGATCGCCACCCAATGCCTTGCGTGCCACGGTGCTGTACACGACGGGTACGTTGAAGAGTCTGGCCGTCTCGGCGAGTGCCACCGTGTTGTTGACCACCGTCTGCGGGTCATGTGAGTGGACACCGAACAGGGTCATCGGCTGGTGGTCGATGAAGACGATGACGGCTTCGCTCGGGTCGAGCAGGCCCTTGGGGCTGGTCATGAGAACTCCTGTTGCTCACTTCGCGCCGGCGCTGTTGCCGTGCCTCCTCTCCAAGCACTCAATCGGCCCGGTTCTTCGCGGTCCTTGACCAGACAACTAAATCTGCGAGCGGGCATCCTCGGGCATGGCGAGGAGCGGGCCTGGTGAGCATCGCCGGGGCGACAACCCGCCCCGGCTCGCGCCCTGGTGCTTCGCGACACCGCCAGGAGGCTGTCAGCCGCCGCGGAACCAGCGGACAGGCGGAGAGCCGTTGCTCGGGGATGCCGTATCGCATAGCCGGATCGAAGACGGTTGGCCAACGGTGAGCCCCCGCTGTCAGCAGGCTTGTCGACGGCCGAGGATGAGACACATGCGGCGGTTCCGGGCTGCGACGGCGTCGCAGCCGCGGTGTATACAGGGGCCGTCGCCAGGTGGCTCGCGTGTCCGTCAACGCCCCCCGTACGAGTGAATGGGTGGGAAGTCCCGTGTGCCAGGAGAGGGAGCCCGGCATTCTGCTGCTTGTTGTCAGGGCGGTCCCTCGGGGGAGAGGTGTGGTCATAGCTCTGTCTGCGCTGCGGCACAACTCACCGCGGAAAGCCGCGGCGGCCCGCGAGCCCTGTTGGTGTGGATCGGTGTGAAGCCCGGCCACGACACAACGGTGGCTGACGGCCGCGCTATGGCGCTGAGCAGCGGCTCATCGTTCTTCGCCACTGCCTGGGGCACGGGTACCGCAAGGTGCAGGCCCCGCGGCGGCGCGCTAGGACAGGGAGCGCTGTGCTGGGCCAGGGAGATTGCATGCAGCCGGGAACTCATCGTGCTGCGACAAGGGGAGGGGCGCACATGCAGGTGGAGAAGGACGTCAGCGATTCTGTCTCGTCGCCGGCTCAGGCCGATTCACGCCGTCCGGTTGGCCAGGGCCAGCGCCGAGGCATTCCGCGTCACGTTGCGTGTGTGATGGACGGCAACGGCCGGTGGGCAGCGCAGAGGTCCCTGCCGCGCACATCGGGCCATCGTGCGGCCGAGACGACGGTGATCGATGTCATTGAGGCCGCCCGGTCGGCCGGGGTGGAATGGCTGAGTCTGTATGCCTTCTCCACGGAGAACTGGCGACGCCCCAGCGATGAGGTCGACTTCCTGATGCACTTGGTGCGCCGTGTGGTGCGCAAACACGCGCCCTTGTTGCATGCGCGGGGGGTACGCTGCCGCTTTCTCGGTGTGTCGGATTCCAAGATTCCGGCGCCGTTGGCACAGGACTTCGACGACCTGACGACACTGACCGGGGCCAACCGCGGCATGACGTTGACCGTGGCGTTCGATCACGGTGGGCGTGGGGACATCGTCGAGGCAGCGCGGTCACTCATCCGCCAAGGCGTGCCGGCTGACGCCGTCACCGAGGAGAGCTTCGCCGCCCGTCTTCCCTTCCCCGACACACCCGATGTCGATCTCGTCATCCGCACCTCGGGCGAACAGCGCATCTCCAACTTCATGCTGTGGCAGGTCGCTTACGCCGAATGGGTCTTCACCCCGGTGCTCTGGCCTGACTTCCGCGCGGCGCATTTCGTGGAATGCGTGCACACCTACCAGCAGCGCGACCGCCGATTCGGCGGCGTCGCACCGGCTGTGAACGGAGTACCTCGACCATGACCACCAACACCCAACCCGACAGTAGTGGCTCGGAAACCACCGCCGACCAAGCCTTCGCACAGCAGAACCCGCACATCGATGCCGACCCCTCCCTGTTCGGGCCTGGATCGCAGTTCCATCGGCTGATGAACGACCCGCGTTGGGCGTTGGCCATGGTCAGGGCCACCGTGCTGGAGGCCGCGCACCCCCAGATCGGGGCCGCCCTGATCGACAACTCCACTTTTGTGGCGCACCCGTGGCGACGGCTGCACAACACCTTCCTCAGCCTGCAGCGCATGTCCGACGCCGATGACCACGTGCGGCAACGGGAGGCCGCTCGGCTGAACCGACTGCATGCTCGGCTGAACGGCATCGGCGCACACAACCAACCGTATGACGCGATGGACCCCCAGGTCCGAGCCTGGGTGGTGGCGACCCTGTTCGAAAGCGCCGTCACCATGGGCCGACTCGGCGGTCAACCCCTTGAACAGAGCGCCATGGAACGCCTCTACGCCGAGTTCCAGGGCTACCTCGCGGCCCTGGGCGACAAGGCCGGCCACCTGCCCCCCACACTGCGCGAGTTCTGGCAGTACTACGACCGAGTGGTCCAAGAGGAACTGGAGAACACCGAGGCGCTGCGCATCATCCTCTACAAGCTGTTCGACCACCTTCCCGCACCAGCGGTGCTGGAGGGTATGCCCACCATCTGGGCGACCGGCCGGGCACTCGCCGGACCGGTCATCGGCGCCATCACGGTGGCCTCCCTCCCCGAGCCCTTCCGCCGCCGCGCGGGACTGCCCGAGATTCCCGGAGCCCAGACCCTGATGCAGAGCGCCTACCTGGGCGTCGGTTTGGCCCGCTTCCTGCCCGAGGGCTGGATCCGGGCAGACGCGCTGGCCAGCCTGCTGTCCCTGTCTCCCGAGAGCGATGACCCCCGCGCCAGGACGATCTCGGCGGTACGCGACGGAATCAAGCGAGCCGGAGCCCTGCTCAGGCTGATCACTCCACTTCCCGCCCAGCCGGATCCCGCTGACACCACGGAGACCCAGCGCAGCGCTGAGGACTTCTTCCACGCAGTGCTGGACCAGACCGGCGACGGCTATCTGGATTGGCCCGACCTAGCGGCCATGGCCCGAGAGATCTCCGGGCGCCTTGACCTGGAGGAACCTCAGGAGACCAGGCTCTACAACGCGTACGCCGACTGGTGGAAGGAACTGCAGGCGGCCCTCGACAGCGACGGTGACGGCCGCATCTGCGCCGAAGAATTCGCCGCCGCCGTACCCGCACTCGCTGGACCGGCACTGATCAAAGTCGCCGATGTCCTCTTCGACGTCACTGATGCCGATGGCAACCAGTCCATCGACGCGGATGAGTACCGGGCACTGTTCCGTACCGGGTTCCGGCGAGACATGGCCGCCACCGGCTCCATGTACTCCCGGGGCGAGTTCGTGAAGGACTTCCTGTCCTTCATGTCGGGTCGCCAACGCTCAACAACCTACGATCCGCTGCTCACACAGGCATAGCACAGCGCACGTGAACCAGCGGGCGTGAATCCGGGGCGCGGGACAGCAGGCGTAGAACACCTGAAGCGAGCACCGTGGCGGGGGGAGTCACAGCTCCGACCAGACGCCCACGTGGGGAAGGCACCCGCTCACGGGGTGGTCGCCCGCTGGAGAGGGTCTCGCCGGGGCGCACCGGGCTGTGGCAGGATCCGTCGCGGGCCGCACCGATCGATGCGGCCCCGCGGCGTGGGGACGCTGGGTCTCGGGGGGAGACGATCGATGGCGCTGATCTTCATGGGCAGGTTCAAGGACATGGGGGCCTCCCGGGAGGCCAGGAAACCGAGGGCTTTCGCGAATCCCCAGGAGGCCCAGAGGTACGCGAGGACCATGGCGGCCAAGGACCGCCAGGAATCCGAGGCTGTGGGCGTCTTCCAGAGTGCCGAGGCCCGTCTCAGGGAGTGCGACCGGCCGGCCGAAGCGGCGGACGCGGGGTGGGGGCTGTGGCCCGCGCCTCTGGGGCTGACCGAAGCACTGCTGCCCAAGCTCGCCCATGTGCCCCGCACCGATGTGGTCGTCACCGGCGTGCTGGGCCGGCTGCCGGACGGCTCGACCCGGCTGTACAGGGGCAAGCCGGACCCCGCGAACCCGGATGACCTGACGGACTGCACGGCGGCCGAACTGAGCACCTGGCTCGCCGGTCACCGGGATGCCGCCCTCACCCTCCAGGTGAAGGTGACCGCCACGGTCAACGCTCTCCACGAGGGCACGATCGTGGAGATCCTCAACCATGAACTGGCCGCGCACGTGGAGCCGTTCGCGGACTTCCTCGGCGCGGAGACGGATGCCCCCGGTACCGGCGTACTCGGCACGGCGGTCGAACAGCACGAGATGCTCCATGCGGGTAATCCGCGCTACCGGCTCATCGGAGCCCGGTATGTGACCCGGTACGCCGACGCGCAGTCCTACCGGAACCGGATGCAGATGGACACCGATGCCAGAGCGACACTCCCACCCGGCGTCTGAACCGGCGTCTGAACCGGCGGTGCCCACCGGCTCCCCGAAGGCCCGCTCGAACCTGACCGGCGCGGGTAGCCGGAGGGAGGGTATGCGGGGAGTCAGAGTCGATATGCCGGAACGGGGAGTTCCAAGGATGCCTTCGGGCATGCAGTCCTTGCTGGACGGGTCGTCGGAGGCGGTCAGGGGGAAGGGCCGGCTGAGGGCACCGGGACAAGGGAGGGCCCATGGAGATGTGGCAGGGGAACGTCGTCGGGGTCTTGGTCGCGCTCGCGGCGGTCGGAGCCCTCGCGACAGCGGGACGCCGACTGCGGTCCGCCCACCGCGCCATGCATGCCCGGATTGAGCCGCTTCGGCCGGTGGACACCCCACTCGACCTGTACGAGTTGGCGTATCTCCGAGGCGGGGGACGTCGCGTCGCTGCGGTGGCCCTGGTGCGGATGCACGCCGAGGGCAGGCTGTCGGTGCGTCGGCGAGCGGCCAGTTGGATCACGGTCGTGCCATCGGATGAGCCGCGTGACGGCGTTGAGGCCGCGGTGCTCAAGGCACTGGCGGGGCAGCGGAACGACGACGGCTGGTCGCCGTGGCCCGTGGAGCTCTTCGACAGTGACCCGCCCCTGCGAGACATACGCGAACGGCTGGTTCTGGGGGGCCTCCTGCGTGATCAGAGCGCTCCCATCGGCGTACTGCACCACCACCCCGTGTCCCGCTCGTACTACCGTGCCCGCCACCGTTTCGCGCGGACGCAGCGCTGGGTGCCCGCCTTCGCCGTCGCGGGAGCCGTCGTCGCGTTGTTGTGGCACGCCTATCTGCCCCTCCTGCTGTATCCGCCGCTGCTGTGGGCCGGTTGGCGGCACCGCAACAGGTACGACGACGACACTCGCTCCTTCGGGGAGGTCACACCGGCTGGTCGGGCGGCGACCCTGGCAGCTGAGACCGCCCGCGGACTGGCAACCGTTGGTGGCGGCCAGATTCGCGATGTGGCCCTGGTCGGGCCAGACGCCCTGCCCGCCCAACACATTCTGTGCCCGCCGCCCGCGCGGTCATCACGGCCGCCGGAGCGCAGGCCGGAGCCACCGCCGGTGGTGATCGACGGCTCGCCCGGCCTCGGCGGCCTCTGAGAGACCCGGACGTGGGTCGCCTGGTGGGCACTGAGGGGACGCCCTTCGAGGTCAGGGCGGCGTCGGACGCGGCGAAGACGCGGGCCTGGCGCCGGGCCCTCCGATCAGGCGGGACCGCCAAGCCGAATCAGCGCGTCCAACCGCTGGGTCAGGTTCACGTCGGTGGGCCATGTCCTGACGAACCGTGATTCCCGGCATCCGCGATGCGCGCAGGCGTTCAGCGCGTGAACGATCCCACCGGCCTGTGTTCCTGTCGGACGCGATGGCCGATGGCCCCAACCCGACCGGTCTGGTCCCCGCCCATACGGCTCCGCTGCCGCTTGAAATGAGCTCACGGGCACCTCGAACTCAGGTACCGCACCAACGATGCCGCATGGTGGCCCCGAGCCCTCTCGGAGGGGATCGCATCCAGGGCAGCCATGATCGACGAACGAGGGGGAACGTGCACATCAGTACCTCGGAATCGCCGGGGAACAAGAACGGCCCCCTGGGGTCTTTCGTTTGGACCAGGCCGGGTCGGTGAGCGGTGCCGGAGTGGGCGAGCCCAGCAGGACCGAAACCAGGGGTTCCTCGGTGGGAGGCGGCGAAGCGTGGCCCCAACGGACATCGTGTACACGGCCCTCGGTATCGGAGCACTGGCGGCGGCGGTGCTTCCGCGTCTGGTACGGCGCCGACCGCTGTCCACCCCCATGGTGTTCCTCGCCGCGGGCATGATCGGTGGGCTGTTCCTTCCGCTGCCGCAGGTCGACCCCGTACGGGACCGGGTGTGGGTGGAGCACCTCGCCGAAGGCTGTGTGATCATCTCCCTTATGGGCGCTGGTCTCGCACTCAACCGGCCCTTCGGATGGCGAAGTTGGGCTGGGCCGTGGCGACTGGTGGGGATTGCCCTTCCGATGACCGTCGGCGTGACAGCCATCACCGCATGGGTCCTGTTGGACTGGCCCATCGCCGCCGCTCTGCTGATCGGCGCCGTGCTCGCGCCGACCGATCCGGTGCTGGCCGCCGAAGTCCGGGTGGGAGAGCCCACTGAGGATGAGGACGACGAGGACGAGGTGCGCTTCACCCTGACCGCGGAGGCGGGGCTCAACGACGGCCTGGCGTTTCCGTTCGTCCTCGGGGCGACCGTGCTGGCCGCGGCAGGCGGAGTGTGGTCCAAGGGCGCATGGGGTCCGTGGTTCCTCGGCGATGTGCTGCTCAAGGTGGCGGTGGGTGTGGGCGTGGGGCTGGCACTGGGGCGCTGGCTCGGATGGATGTTCTTCCGAGCCCGGGGTTCGGCGTTCCGTCTCTCCGAGCACATGGAGGGGTTTGTCGCGCTTGCCGCCACCTTCCTCTCCTACGGCCTGGCGGAACTGCTCTACGGCTATGGATTCCTGTCCGTGTTCGTGACTGCTTGTGCCCTGCGTGCCGCAGAACGGAGCCATGGCTACCACCGGGTGCTGCACGAGTTCACCGATCAGATCGAACGCCTACTCACCGCCGGACTCCTCCTTCTGCTCGGTGCCTACGCGGCCACCAGCGGCTTCCCGGCGCTGACGTGGGAGATCGTGCTTCTTGCCGTGCTCGTGCTGGTGGTGATCCGGCCCGGCACCGCCTGGATCGCGCAGTGGGGGTTCGTGGCCGGCCCGCGGGAGAGGATCGCCACCGCGTTCTTCGGACTCCGGGGCATCGGCTCCCTCTTCTACCTCGCCTACGCCTTGGGGGAGAACGACTTCGGGGGATTGGGGGACGAACTGTGGGCAGTGGTCACCTGGACCATCGTCTTGTCGGTCTTCCTCCACGGTGTGACGGCGACTCCGATCATCGCCCGTCTCGATCGCCTCCGTAGCCGGCGTCCGCCCCTGACGCCTCCGTAGCGTGAGGGCGGTGGCATCCACCGCGACAAGGTAACGAAACCGTATCGGCCAGGGGTGGGGACGGGGCTGGCGGGGCACATGGTTCTCGCACGGGTGCGGCGCCTGGGGAGGTCAGCCGCACCCGGCTCGATGCCCACGCCAGTCCGGACAGATGGAGGACCCATGTTGAAGGCGCACCCGGCCGTGTTGCGGAAGCTGCTCGACACTTACGAATCCCTGTGCGCGCAAACGGCTGGGCCCGTCGTCGACCTGAGCGTTCAGCGGCAGTTGCAGGACACCGCCTACACCCTGTGCGTGACGACCGGTACCCGTGGCGTCGAGGAGGCACTCACCGCGGCCCGCAGTGAGCTGGAGGGGCAATTGTCCCCTGCCTAGCCCCGCTAGGTGAACGGCCCGCAGCCCCCGGTCCAGGCGACCACGTGCGAGCGCGGGCACACCCTCGGCCAACCCGGGCAGACTGATGTCACGGTGGATTCGGCTCCCTCGCCGGGTGCTTCCGCACCGGAGCGCGTATCCTCGCGGCCCGCTCCTCGCAAGGTCTTGCCACCGCCTAGGGGGCAAGACCTCCTCTGGACTCTTCTGCCCCTCTTGTCCCTGGACGGATACGAAGTGGGCCTTGCACCCGGCGGTGTGGCCGTTGAGAACCCGCTCAGCTGGAAAAACCGTAGGAAAACAGGCGTGAGCAGGGTCGTTGCGGATACCTGACACCCATGTCGAGTGAAGAGCGCAGTAATGATGGTGCGGTGCCCGCCGGGCCACCCCGCGAGCGGGGTGCGGGTCCCAGCCCGCAGACGGAACGTGATGCGCCCGATACCCCGACAGAGATGGGCAGGGCATCGTGGGGTGCGGTGCTCAAACGTACGGTGAAGGAGTTCCAGCAAGACGAGCTGGCCGACCGGGCCGCAGGGCTGACCTACTACGGGATCCTCGCCTTGTTTCCAGCGCTCCTGGTGCTGGTGTCGCTGCTGGGGATCGCTGGCCCATCAGCCACGCAGACCGTGCTCGACAGCATCCAAAAGCTCGCGCCCGGGGCGGCACGCGAGGTGTTCACCAACGCGGTGACCCAGTTGCAGTCCAGTAGCGGTACCGGCTCGCTGCTGGCTGTCGTCGGCTTGCTCGGTGCCCTGTGGTCCGCCTCCGGTTATGTGGCGGCGTTCATTCGGGCCGCGAACGATGTCTATGACATCCCCGAAGGGCGGCCGGTGTGGAAGGTACTTCCGGTGCGTATCGGCCTCACCCTGGTGCTGATGGTCCTCGCATGTGCCAGCGCGGTGATTGTTGTGTTCTCCGGTGGACTCGCGCGGGAGATCGGCACCGCGTTGGAGATCGGTGACACCGCTATGACGGTCTGGTCGGTCGCGAAATGGCCGGTCCTCCTGGCGCTCATGACCATCATGCTGGCGATCTTGTACTGGGCGGCACCGAACGCCAAGGGCCGCGGCTTCAAGTTCATGTCACTGGGCAGTCTGCTGGCCCTGCTGATCTGGCTGGTGGCCTCTGCCGGTTTCGCGGCCTATGTGGCGAACTTCGGTTCCTACAACAAGACCTACGGCGCCCTGGCCGGCGTCATCATCTTCCTTGTCTGGCTGTGGATCACCAATCTTGCGATCTTGCTGGGGCTCGAATTCGACGCGGAAATGGCTCGGGAACGGGCCATCATCGGCGGCCACCCCCAACTGGAGGAGCCGTATGTCGAACCGCGCGACACCCGCAAGTGGAGCGATGAGGACCGTCGCTCCATGGGCCGTACGGGGCCCGCGGAGTCGGGGAACGGCTGAGGGCGCCACGGTGGGTACGCCGCGCGCGAGACCACGGAAACACCTCATGCGGTGAGCCGGACGGTCGCTGGCCTTCTGGGCAGGTGGGCTCCGGAGTCGGCTTCGGGCGGTGTGTCGGCTTGTTGTGATGGTGTTGTGGCGTTGGGATCGGGCGTCGAGACCCAGCGGAGGATCCCGTGGGGCTGCTTCCGCTGGGTGGCCTCTGCTCAGGGCTAGGAAGGGCCGTCGTTCTCGTCAGGGGTGACGATGTCGATGCGCTCCTTGCGTACCTGGCCTCGTACGGTGGTCTCCTCGACCTGTTCTTCGACGGTCAGCCGGACGCGTTCGACCGGTACCGCCCGGGTGTCCACCACCGGCTGCTCCTCGTGGAGTGTGACCTCGTACTCCGCCTCAGAGATCTCTGTTCCGGACATCGCCGCACCGCGGTTGGCGTCCGTGATGGGCTCGCGCACGACCCGGATCTCCTCATGGCGCACCGGAATGGTTTGCTCCTCCTCCTCGGTCACCACGTACTTCCGCAGGCGCGCCCGTCCGGTCTCATGGCGCTCCACGCCCACGTGCAGATGCTCTTCCGAGCGGGTCATCGCATTGTCGGGGGAGTCGGTCGCCGCGCTCATGCCCCGGGCGTCCGCCGCCGCGCTCTCCTCGCCGGAGAGACCAGTCCGCTTCCAGGCGGCGTCCCAGTCGATTCCGTAGTGGTCGTAGAGTCGGTGTTCCTCTCGTTCGGAGAGGTGGCCGCCCGCGTCGACCTCCACCTGGGGGGCGTCCTTGACCTGGTCCTTGGTGTACGGAACTTCGACATGATCGCCCAGTACGCTGGCGCCGCGGACGGGCACGAAGGTCTCATGGGTGTCGAACAGGCCGGTCTTGACGCTGATCCACTCGGGTTCACCGCTCGCGTCATCGAAGAAGACACGCTTGGCGTCTCCGAGTTTCCTGCCATCGGTGTCGTGGACCGGATGGTCCAGCACGCTGGAGACTTGCTCTCTGGTGATCACGCTGATTCCTCCCTAACCGGTACTGCAGAGGTCGGGACAACACCTCCCATCATCTCTTACATGCATAGAACGGGCAAAAGGTCGCATTATGGGTGGCCGGTTGGGTGAGGGGGCGCTCGCGGAAAGGCGGCTCCGGGACGGTTTTCCGCGTCGTCCGTGGGCGGTGCGGGCCATGGGCGCGGGGACGTCGGCAGCTGGGTTTCACGCGGATACGGACTCCTCGCCGGGATGCGCTGGCTGCGCTCCGGCCGGGTGGGGTCGCGGCCGGGTCTCGGGCAGGGCGGCGAAGCAGGCCGTGCTCAGCACCGCGATACCGGTCAGCCAGACGGCCACACCCCATGGCGTCGCCTCTCCGTCCGACAGCGCGGTTGCCACGACCGGGGTGAGCGCCCCGCCGAGAAGGCCGGCGAGGTTGTATCCGACCGCGGCCCCCGTGCACCGCACCCGCGGCTCGTACAACTCCGGCAGATAGGCGGCGAGCACGGCGAAGATCGTGACGAAGGCGATCAACGCCATGACGAACCCCAGAAACATCAGCATCGGCTCGCCGGTGCACAGCAGCGCGATGAAAGGGAACATCCACACGACCGCGAGCATGCTTCCTGCCAGGCACATCGAACGCCGGCCGAAGCGGTCGCCGAGGAGTGCGACGACCGGTGTGAGGAGCCCCTGTACCACCACCGCGGCCATCACCAGGGCCAGCATGAGCGTCGGGCTGACGCCCAGCCGTTCGGTGCCGTACGCCAGGGCCCAGGTGCTCACCGAGTAGAAGATCGCATAGCCGGTCGACAGCGCTCCCGCGGTCAGCAAGAGCAGACGCCAGTGGTTCCGGAACACCTCGGCGACCGGTGCCGCCGCACGGCGGCCGGTCTTGGCGAGTTCGAGGAACTGGGGGCTCTCGGCCAGCGAACTGCGCAGCATCAGACCGCCTGCCGCCAGTACACCCGCGGCCCAGAACGGCACCCGCCAGCCCCAGTCGAGGAACTGGGCTCTGCTGAGGGCGGCGGTCAGGGCGAGCATCAAGCCGTTGGCGAGCAGAAAACCCAGCGGCGGACCCATCTGCGGAAAGCACCCCCACAGCGCCCGCCGGGCGGGCGGCGCGTGTTCGGCCGTGAGCAGTACGGCGCCGCCCCACTCGCCGCCGAGTCCGAGGCCCTGGATGAACCGGAGCGTCAGCAGCAGGACGGGCGCGGCGATCCCGATCGACGCGTACGACGGTACGCAGCCCACGGCGACGGTGGCGAGGCCGGTCGTCAGCAGGGATCCGATCAGTACGGGTCGGCGTCCGTAGCGGTCACCGATGTGGCCGAAGACGATCGAGCCCACCGGGCGGGCGATGAATCCGGCGGCGAAGGTGCCGAAGGCGGCGAGGGTACCGGCCAGCGGCGAGAACGAGGGGAAGAAGAGCGGCCCGAGGACGAGTGCGGCGGCTGTGCCGTAGACGAAGAAGTCGTAGAACTCGATGGCGGTTCCCACGAGCGACGCGGTGGCGAGCCGCAGCATGGACGGAGTCCCGCTCCGGCGGGGCCGGGGGATCAGAGAGCGACGGATAGGCATGCCCGGCCAACTGTCGGTACCCGGCGGCGGTTACGATTCCGAGCGGCGACCGACGAGCGCCGGGCGACGGAGAGGGAGCTTGCGACGCGTGGCTGAGACGGGTCGTTGCACTTCGCCGCGTGAGTGCCTCTGCCCGGGAACACCGTTGGTTCAACGGTGTTCCCGGGGTATCAGCGCCGGAAAGCCACCGGCTGTCTCCTCGGCATCGGGGAGGGCATCGACTCCGCCGCTGCGAGTGCGGACCGGGTTCTGGTGTGAACGACGGGTCTGGCCCACGCCCGTCCGGCGGCTGCCCTCGGCGACCACCTGCGTGGTCCTCATGTTTGCGATCATCGTTTGCCGTTGAGCGGGATGTTGAGTTTGCTGGCGAGCGCGGCGCGTGCGTGGCGGATGTTGGAACGGACGGTGGAGGTCTCGATGCCGAGGAAGTCCGCGGTCTTCTCGTCCGTGCACGCCAGGACGTAACGGAGCACGATGACGTCCTGCTGACGCTCCGGGAGTTCGGATATCGCGCTGTACAGGCCGATCTCCTCAGCGAGAACCACAAAGCCGTCGAGTAGCTCGTCAATGAGAAGCCGCCGAATCGCGCGTTCGAACCCGGCTGCTTCCGCGAGTTGCGGCTCCAGGCCGCGTTCGTACAGCCATGTGTCGACCTGCTCCTTCAGCAGGGTCCACGCATAGCTGTGCACGGACTCCTGGCACAGGGCGTAGTCCCAGGTGGACCGCAGCTGGGCGAACGCCTTGTGTACGACCCGTTCAGCGGCCTCACGACTTCCGACCTGGACGTGTGCGTACCGCATCCACAACTTCCGGTGGTACTCATGGAAAGCGCCGAACGTCACGGTTCGAGACCGCGGCACGAACCGGGGCACATGGCGGGGCTGATCGGTCATCGGCGTACTCCCCGCACAGGAGCAGCCGGATGTCCCGAACCGGGCCGTGGCGAGCGGCAGAAGTGACCTGGCTGGCCGAGTAAGCCGGACCTGTGAGCGCAGTGGTTGGCGTTGGCGGCCGCCCGGAGAGATGCCGGGTGGCGGATGTCCGTAGACACAGGTGTTCCCTTGAGGGTTGTAAAGGCGAATCCGAACCGGTCCCGGATTCGATCCGGATTCCGGTCGGGAGGTGCTCCCACTCGTAGCCAACACGATGGAGACCCGGTCTGTGCAACCCGTATGCGATTTTTCCCACGCCCTGGGAAAAAGCAACGAACGTTGCATTTCTGACGCAACGTCAGATGATCTTCGAGTGGCGCATTTCATGGCCCTTGCCAGGAGGTTCCCACGGCGCGCGGACTGAGTCGACCAGGGAACGCATACCCCCACGAGGGCAACGCGCCAGCGGGGGCGAGCGAACTCGGTGGGCCAGGTCGAACGCCAAGAACGGCGGCGACCGTTGCTTCGCCCGGCGGCGCGCTGGCCGCACACCTGGGCATCTCCTCCTACCCCGTGGCACTGACCTGCCCCTGCCCCTTCGTGATGCACTACGCGGACTGGGGACGCGCGAGTGTGCACGATCAACGCCCGTTCCCGGCCGGCGGCGATACCGGCTCGGTCTGGTCGGAAGAGCGTCGGGATGGTCCCAGTTCTCAGCGGTCTTCGCCGTCCGTTGCCACTTCCGGTCGGCGTTGCCGCATACTCAGTCACCAGCTGAGTACGTATGCGGATGTCGCGAAGCCCTCGCGAGGAAAGAGTGAAGAGTACGTGGGGGGTAACCCCCTTGCAGACAGTCCGAGTTCAACCCTATGGAGTCAAGTCATGCGTCAGTTAAGAAAAGTTGCCACAGCCCTCGTGCTGACAGGTGTCGTTGTGGCGGGGACGACCGGGACGGCCGGCGCAGCCACCGGCCAAGCGGACAAGGCCTCTTCGGCGGCGGTGTGTTCCACCGCGTGGGGAAGCGGCACCAAGTCGGACCTCGACTCGTTCGCCAAGCCGCTGACGAACATCAGAACAGGTCAGCACGCTTGCTATGACCGTATGGTGTTCGACACCTCCGGCGCCACCGGCAAGGTCGGTTACCACATCAGCTACGTCAGTTCCTTCCAACAGGACGGCACCGGCACGCAGATCCCCGTCGCAGGCGGTGCGATCCTCCAGATCTATGTGAACGCCCCGAGCTATGACCCGGAGACCGGCAACGTCATCTACCCGGGTAGGCCCGCACAGACGCTACCGGGGGTGAACATCACCGGGTACCGGACCTTCAAGGACACCAGGTTCGGTGCGAGCTTCGAAGGGCGGACCCAGGTTGGTCTGGGACTGCGCGCCAAGCTGCCGTTCCGGGTCCTCCAGTCCGGCGACAAGCTGATAGTGGACGTCGCGCACACCTGGTAGGCGGGACGACTCACAGGCCTGCCCGGCCGCGCCTCAGGTGCGGCCGGGCTCCGGCCCTGCACCCGTCGAGCAGGTGCGCTGACCGGCCGGGGCCAGTGGCCAAGGCCACCCAGGACAAGCACATCGTCGGGAGCGGGCGCCTACTCGGCGCGGGCTGCCGAGCTGCTCGCTGGTGACGATCACAACACTGGTGCGAGCAAACTGAGCAAGCGGTGCGTCATCGTGTGACGCCGGCGTCTCGATGCGCTCAACCGCGATCCGTTGCCACCGGACGGAGGATGGCGGGTTGATCCGCACCTTGAATGCTCGCCTTCGTCACTGACCGTCGCTCAGTAGCTCCAACATCCAACTGACATGACCTCACGACCAAGGACCACACACACCGGGCCTCGGGACCTCCGGTGTCCCCGCCTCGCAGGACACTCGCGGGCCGCGGGCTCTAGTGTTCGCTCATGCCACTTACCTGGATAACGCTCGCCTCCGGCCGCGGTATCGAACTCCTGGCCCTGCGCTTGTCCCAGACGTACGGGGGACTGCTGGAGGGTCCCCCCTTCAAGGAGGTCAACGACAGGAAACTGACCAGGCTGGTGGAGAACAACAGTGAGTTCTCCCCCGCGCTTCTGGTCACACCCACACGGGAGTATCCCGATGTCAGGCCCGGAAGCATGGGCCCGGTCGAACTGCTTCCGGCTGTCACATGCATCGGTTCGTTCCGTTCGCATCCCATCGATCCGTCCTACGACCTCTCGCTACTCACCGTGATTTGGTTCCAGGCTGCCGCCTCGTTGCCGGAAGGCGACAACGCCGATCCCGGACTCCTCGCCATCGATTGGGAGGCGGCGTCACGGGACTGCTCCTATTGAACGCAATCCTCGCAGGCGTCCGTTGTCGCAACCGCCATCGCACCCGTCGTTCGAGACGGCGGGTACCGTCCAGGGCGGTTGACGCGGACCTGGGGGTGCTCGTAGTCGGTGGTCCGCCGCGCCGGGTCCCGACCGTTGGCCGATCTCGCCGACGGCACTGGCTGGCTCGCGGCCCAAGCCCAGGTAGACAAAGGGTCGATGCCGACGTCTGGCTCCACACTCCCACCGCCTCCAGCGGCGGAGCCCTTGCGTACGATGCCGTGACGAGGACAACCCGAGGGAGAGAGAAATGGCTCGGTCACGGCCGAACCGGCACATCGAACGGAAGAAGAGCGAAGACGAGGACGGCTGTTGTGTGGGTACGATCGACACCTGCACCTACTACTGCGGCCCCGCCTGCCCCTTCACCGCGGTCAACGCGATAGTCCTCGCCCGGTGGCAACCATCGCGCTCCGTCCCTGTTGCTGTCGCAGTGGACCCGGCCGCCCCGCGCCCCGATGGAAGGATCGCGGCCGTGCTGTACGGGGCGGTGCGCCACTACCGCACCCGCGTCAGCCCGGCCCGGCCGGCGTGCTGCCCCTACACTCCCTCCTGTTCCACCTACGCGATCAAGGCGCTGCACCGCCATGGGGCCATCCGCGGCACCCGGCTCATCGTTGCCCGGTTGCTGCGCTGCCGCCCCGGCGCAGCCCGCCGCCGAGGCCAGAGCGACCCCGTTCCGCTGTAGCCGCTCAACCGGTCGGTCCCGGAGGCGACCGGCGGGGCGGTCGATCTGATGGGCATTTCGGTACAGACCAATGAGGTGGGGCGCGCCGCGCCACCGCCCGCGGCGATGAACTAGGTCGCGACGGCGACCGGGCTTCCGCTGATGCTGCTCGAAGTGGGCTCAGGCGCTGGGCTGAACCTCCTGCTCGACCGGTATCTCGCGGCGGGCGGCGACGAGTCGTGGGCCCGGTGAACTCGGCTCCCTCGAACCCAGACGATGACGACTCCAGTGTGGTCAACCTGGTCTGCGAGCCCTGGCCGGCGGACAGGCGCCTCCTGCTCGCCAGGACCACCCCACACGGCACCCCGGTGCGGTGGGACCCCCCAGGAGGAACCGGCATGAGCGCGTCCTCCGGGCAACCGAGACGATGACGGTCAGGAGCACTGACGGCTCATGAGAATGCCGACCGTACGACTGTTCGGCAGGACGTCGGTCATCGCCAGCGAGGTATCCCGTTCTCGGGCGGGAGGTGGTCCAAACCGCCGCGCAAGGCGCACTGGGTAGCGCGTAGGGGTACCCGTTCGAACTTCACGCGCCCTACCGATCGCCACGGGCCGCGGTAATGATGTGCAGACCGCAAGTGATCCAGGCGACCGCACACATCTGCCCTCTGGCCAGCTGGACATGGGGTGGAAGGAGCCCACATTGCTACTTCTGATCTCTCCGGACAGCGTTGAGGAAGCCCGCGACTGCGCGAAGGCGGCGAAGCATCTCGACATCGTCGATGTCAAGAAGCCGGATGAGGGCTCGCTCGGCGCGAACTTCCCCTGGGTCATCAGGGAGATCCGCGACGCGGTCCCGGCGGACAAACCGGTGTCCGCCACCGTGGGCGACGTACCGTACAAGCCCGGCACGGTGGCCCAGGCGGCGCTCGGTGCGGCGGTCTCCGGAGCCACCTACATCAAGGTCGGCCTGTACGGATGTACAACGCCCGAACAGGCCATCGATGTCATGCGAGGGGTCGTCCGGGCAGTGAAGGACTATCGGCCGGACGCGTTCGTCGTCGCCTCTGGCTACGCCGACGCCCACCGGATCGGCTGCGTCAACCCGCTCGCGCTGCCCGACATCGCCTTCCGCTCCGGCTCCGACGCGGCCATGCTCGACACCGCGATCAAGGACGGCACCCGGCTGTTCGACCACGTTCCACCAGAGGTCTGCGCGGAGTTCGTTCGGCGCGCCCATGAGGCTGATCTACTGGCCGCCCTCGCGGGCAGTGTGAAGGTGGGAGACCTCGGCGCGCTGACCCGTATCGGTACGGATATCGTGGGGGTGCGCGGGGCGGTCTGCGAGCGGGGCGATCGCACCACCGGAAGGATTCAGCCGCGGTTGGTGGCCGCCTTCCGGGCCGAGATGGACCGGCACGCCCGGGAGTACGCGGCTACCGTCACCGCCGGGAACTGAACGCCGGCATGGCGACACGTCAGCCCCGTCGCACGTCCCGAACCCTCGGCGAGCGCTTCGCCGTCCTCGATCCGGCAACGGGCGAGGTCTTCGAGGAGGCTCCCGACCAGCAGCCGGATGAGTTGGACGCCGTCGTCGGCCGGGCCCATGACGCCTGGCGCAGCTGGCGGGCCGACCCCGACGCACGCGCCGCCGCGATGCTCGCGGCAGCTGACGCCGTGGAAGCAGCCGGGGCGGACATCGCCCCCCTGCTCACCCGTGAACAGGGCAAACCCCTGGCCGAGTCGCACGCGGAGATCGCCCGCACGGCGGCCCGCCTCCGCTACTTCGCCGAGCTTGACGTCGGGCCCCAGCCCATCGTGGACGGCCGGCCGGTACGCAGTGAGATCCGCTGGCGACCGCTCGGGCCCGTCGCCGCGATCGTCCCATGGAACTTTCCCCTCCAGCTTGCGTCGGCGAAGTTCGCGCCCGCGCTCGCCGCGGGTAACACGGTGGTGCTCAAGCCCTCGCCCTTCACCCCACTCGCCACCCGGCTGCTGGCATCCGCCATCTCCACCGCCCTCCCCGAGGACGTACTGACGATCGTCACCGGGCATGAACCCCTCGGCGCCCGTCTGGCCTCCCATCCGGGAATCCGCCATGTGACCTTCACCGGTTCGATTCCCACCGGGCGGGCCGTTGCGAAGAGCGCGGCCGCCTCGCTCGCCCGGGTCACCCTGGAGCTCGGTGGCAACGATGCCGCCATCCTGCTGGAGGACGTTGATGTGGAGCAGATCGCGGACCGCCTGTTCTGGGCGGCCTTTCGCAACTGCGGGCAGGTCTGCATGGCGGTCAAGCGTGTGTACGTCCCGGCCCGGCGCTACGGCGATGTTGTCGAGGCCCTCGCTCAGCGTGCGAAGAGCGTGGTCGTCGGCGCGGGCATCGACCCGGGCACTCAGCTGGGCCCGGTCAACAACGCCCCCCAACTGGCCCGGGTCGAGCGCTACACGGCCCGGGCGCTGGCCGCCGGTGCCCGGGCCGCCGCCGGTGGCCACCGGCTGGACCGACCCGGCTACTTCTACGCCCCGACGATCCTGGCCGATGCTCCACCCGACAGCCCGGTGGTGACGGATGAGCAGTTCGGTCCCGTCCTGCCGGTGCTGCCGTACGGGAGCCTCGACGAAGCCGTCGATGCGGCCAACGGCACCGGCTTCGGGCTGGGTGGCTCGGTATGGGGGACCGATCTCGACCTGGCCGAGGCCGTGGCCGACCGGCTGGAGTGCGGGACGGCATGGATCAACCACCACGCCGAACTGTCTCTCGCCCAGCCCTTCGCGGGCATCAAGGAGAGCGGGGTCGGCGTCGCCGGTGGGCCGTGGGGCCTCTATGGAAACCTGAGGCCGTTCGTCGTGCACCGTCCGGAGGAGGTGTGACGATGAGGTTCGGTGCGGCGGTGCTGCGCTCGTCCGAGAGCCGATTCGCCGTCGAGGAGGTGATCCTCAACGCGGGGCCGGCCGACGGCGAGATCCTGGTCAAGATCGCGGGCTGCGGGATGTGCCGGACCGATCTCGCGGTCCGGCGTTCCGCGGGCCGCTCACCGCTGCCGGCGGTCCTTGGCCACGAGGGGGCCGGGGTAGTGGTGGAAACCGGCGGCCCGCACACCGGTCTGGGCAACGGCGACCACGTCGTGTTGAGCTTCGACTCCTGCGGACAGTGCCGGAACTGCATGGGTGCCGCCCCCGCCTACTGCGACTCCTTCGCCGCGCTCAACCTCTTCGGGGGCCGCAAGGAGAACGCCGCGCGGTTCACCGACGCGGCCGGGGGCGAACTGGCCCCCCGGTGGTTCGGTCAGTCCGCGTTCGCCGAGTACGCGCTGGTCCCGGCCCGCAACGCCATCCGGGCAGACCCCTCGCTCCCCATCGAACTGCTCGGCCCGCTCGGCTGTGGCTTCCTCACCGGCGCCGGGGCGGTCTTCAACTCCTTCGCGGTCGGGCCCGGCGAAACCATCGCGGTCCTCGGCGCGGGAGCGGTGGGCCTCGCGGCGGTGATGGCGGCCACC
This sequence comes from Streptomyces albipurpureus, assembly GCF_023701525.1. Lineage (GTDB taxonomy): Bacteria > Actinomycetota > Actinomycetes > Streptomycetales > Streptomycetaceae > Streptomyces > Streptomyces albipurpureus. Next base: position 237,919 of record NZ_JAMQAW010000012.1, on the reverse strand, counting down.
GCCTCAGGAGCGGTGACCGTGGCTGTCGACCGGAACCCCGAACGACTCGCCATCGCCGAGCGGTTCGGCGCGATCCCGCTGGATGCCTCATCGACCGACCTGCCCGGCCGTATCCGGCAACTGACCGACGGCGGCGCCCAGTACGCGCTGGACACCACGGCCTCCGCCCGGCTGATCAACGACGCCCTTCGGGCCCTGCGCCCAACCGGCCACCTCGGTCTGGTGGCACGGCTGCGCAACGCGCTACCGCTCGAACCGGGGGCACTGGACCGGGGCAGGAGGATCTCCCACATCTGTGAGGGGGACGCGGTGCCGGGACTGCTGATTCCACGGCTGATCGGGCTGTGGCAGGCCGGGCGGTTTCCCTTCGACGAGCTGATCCGTACGTATCCACTCGCCGATATCAACGAGGCCGAACGCGACTGCGACGCAGGTCGCGTGGTCAAACCCGTCCTGCTTCCGTGGGGATGAGCCGATGAGCGAGGCGTTCAGCGCCGATGTCCATCCGACCGATCGCCATCTGACGCCAGGTCCTGGACACCGCACCGCTGTGGCTGGCCCGCGCCGGCGAACTGTCTCACCACGGGTCGGCCGGGCTCAGGAGCCGAGTGGCCGCGGGGCCGCTCGCCATCGGGAAGTGGCGCCCGGAGCCGTGGCGTCGTGTGCCCACCGCTGATCCAGCTCTTGCATTCCTCGCTGTTCGTGGTCCCCACTCGCCCAAGGAGAACCTGTGGTCGGCACAACACCTCGGAACACCGGTGTGGAAGGCGTGGAAGGAGGCGTCGGCCTGACCGCTCTTCTGGTTGCCGCGGCACGGGCGATCGAGACCCACCGCCACGACACCCTGGCACGGGACGTCTACGCGGAACACTTTGTGCTCGCCGCCCCCGCGTCCGCCGGCTGGCCGGTCCGCATACAACAGGTTCCGGACGGGGACACGAACCCTCTGTGGGGGCGGTTCGCGCGTTACTTCGGCCTGCGGACGAGGGTCCTCGACGACTTTCTCCTGCGGTCGGTGCACTCGGGAGGGGCCCGTCAAGTGGTGCTGCTCGGGGCGGGGTTGGATACGCGCGCGTTCCGACTCGACTGGCCTCCCGGCTGCGCGATCTTCGAGATCGACCGAGACGGTGTGCTGGCGTTCAAGCACCAGGTGCTCGACGGACTGTCGGCCACCCCGAAGGCGGCGCGCATACCGATTCCGATCGATCTGCGCGCCGACTGGGTCCCAGCGCTGGCCGACGCCGGCTTCGACCCGGCCGCACCGAGCGTCTGGCTGGCCGAGGGGCTGCTGTTCTACCTACCCCCCGCCGCTGAGACGTACCTCATCGACACGGTGGACCGGTTGAGCACGCAAGGAAGCGCTCTGGCGTTCGAGGTCAAGCTCGAAAAGGACTTGTCGGAGTACCGAGACAGCCCGCTGTACACCGCGACGAAACACCAGATCGGCATCGACCTGCTGCGCCTGTTCGATGGAGAGCCACGGCCCGATTCCGTCGGTGATCTGGCGGGCAAGGGTTGGTCCACCTCGGTCCGCACCCCCTTTGACTTCACCCGCCAGCACGGACGCGGCCCCCTACCCGAGCAGAACGACGCGCTGGCGGGCAACCGTTGGGTGTTCGCGAACAAGCCCCGCCCATAGCGTCGGTAGCGTCGCCGCCCCATGACCTGGCCACCCCTGCTCCATGTTCTCTGCGGTTCGTGCACTCCGATGCCCTGAGCCGGTTCTCCCTGCCTTCTCGCCCATGCCCACACACACCGACCTGACCGACTACGGCCATGCGCTGTCGACGACGCCGCTTCTCCTCGCCCTCGGCGCCCCGGCAGGACTGTTCATCAAGGACACTGCCACTGCTCCCCGGGGGTAGTCCCGCAGTGAGGTACCCGCGGGGTCGCCCGGGTGATGGTGTCCCGGCTGCTCGGTATCGCTCGCTGACCGTTGTGCGTGCCAAAGTCCCCCCTCATCGGATGGCTCCCAACCGGGTGGAGATCTCCCTCGCGGCAGCGATCACCAGGGGGGCCAGCTCCGACAGGTTCTCGGCGGGGAGCCGTTCCGCGGGTGCCGAGACGCTGATGGCGGTCGTGCACGCCTGGGAGTGGTCGAAGATCGGTGCCGCCACGCACCGAATGCCCTCCTCGTGCTCGATGTCATCAACCGAGTAGCCCTGGTCCCTGATCTCCGCGAGGGCGGCCCGCAGTTGCTCGGGCGTGGTGATCGTACGCGGTGTGTGCGCCGGCATGCCGTTGGCGATCACCAACTCGATCGTCTCGGGGGCTGCGTGGGCCAACATCGCCTTGCCGACGCTGGTGCAGTACGCGGGCGCGCTGTTGCCGATCCGCGAGAACATGCGGACCGGGTGCGGGGTGTCCACCTTGTGGATGTAGACGATGTTGGGGTAGTCGGCGACGACGAGGTGCACGGTCTCACGGGTTTGCGCAGCGAGCTTCTGCAGGACGTCGTGCATGGCGCGCGGCAGGTCCAGGCCCGCGAGATAGGCCCTGCCCAGCTGGGCCATGCGCCAGCCGAGGCGATAGCGGCCCGACGGAAGGTGTTCGACCAGGCGGGTCTCCAGGAGCGGCTGGAGTAGGCGGAGCAAAGTGCTCTTGTTCAGGTCGAGTTCCTTGCAGAGCTCGGCGAGCGAGTACCCGGTTCCGTCGGTCGATTCTCCCAGCTGTAGAAGGATGGAGACGGCCCGCCGCAGTGAAGCCGAGTTGTTGCGACGTCCCGGGGTGGGGTTCAGATCCGGGCTCATCCTGGGTAGTCCTCTCCTCCGGGGTACCCCCGGTGTGTGTCGGTGCGCCGCTGTCCGCGAGCGGGCATCACCCCTGACATGGGTATGGATCTTCGCGGCGGGTGGTCCCGGTGCGGGTGTGCCACCGATTCAGGCGCCGGGCCGGCCTGGCTGTGCAGCTTCGCTCCCTCCTCACACCGTGGTCCGGCGACGAGGTTCCTGTCCCTTGGGGGGCGCTTCGGTTCCCTGGCGTTGACCGGACTGATTCGTCGGCCAGGGACCTGTTGGCTTTCGGGTTACTCGCTGGTACGGCATGTGGCGCGCAGGTCACCGCTCTGCGGGTGTGGCTGGTGCCCGTCCGCGGAGTGTTGTGCGGTGCACGGCTGGCGGGTGGGATCGACGTTCGGTCGCCGCCTGTTGGGGACGGGGTGCCCCTGGCGGAACCTGCGCTTGAAGGGCCCCGGAACTCTTCGTTCCTGCCCGGGGGCCGGGGGTGTGGAGGGTGTGGTCGCTATGCCTCTTTCGTGTTCGAACCGAGCCTTGACAGCACTATGAACCGTCGGTCAGCATTCTGCAATGCATTCTCCTGAATTGCATTGCAGACCTCATGTCTTGCGATCCGTCAAAGGCTGTGCGGCCGGACCGGAAAGACGCAGACCCTTTCAGAAGAGGTTCAGATGAAGAAGCAACACGGCTATGCCTTCCGCTCAGCAGCGGCCCTCGCGGCCTGTGCGACTGCCGCGGTCGCTGCGGGCTGCTCCCCGCCACCCAGCGGAGGGGCGTCCTCCAAGGGCATCACCGTGGCCGAGACCGCGGCACCCTCAACGCTCGACCCGCAGGGCTCGGCGCTCTACGCCGACCGGTTCGCCTGGCAGCTGTCCTACCAGTGCCTGATGACCACCACCCCGGAAGGAAAGGTCGAGCCGGAGCTGGCCACCGGCTACAAGCGGTCCCCCGACGGACTCACCTACACCTTCGACCTCCGCAAGAACGTCAAGTTCCACAACGGCGAGACGCTGACCAGCGCGGACGTCGCCTACACCTTCGACCGGCTGAAGAGCAGTCCGGACGGGATCGCCAAGGAACTGTTTCCCACGTTCGACAAGGCCGTGGCCTCCGGTGACTCGACCGTGGTGTTCCACCTCAAGCGCCCCGACGCCGGGTTCGTCAGCAACATGGCCAACCCACTGGTGTGGGGCTGTGCTGTGATCAACAAGAAGGCCGCCACCTCGGACAACATGGCGACCGGCATGGTCGGCACAGGCCCGTGGAAGCAGGCGTCGTACCGTCCCAACAGCGAGCTGAAGCTCAACCGCTTCGACGACTACTGGGGCGAGAAGACGAAGTCCGGCCAGCTCAAGGTGGTCTATGTCCCCGGCGCCTCGACCCAGGTCAACAACCTCCAGGCCGGTGCGGTCGACCTCATCTTCACCGCCGCATCGAGCGGAAAGGCCCTGGCCGGCTCCGACAAGCTGGAGGTCAGGAACGTTCCGACGGACTCCACGATCTTCCTCCAGGTCAACAACCTCACCAAGCCGCTCGACAATGTGAAGGTCCGTCAGGCACTCGCCCTGGCGCTCGACCGCAGCGCCCTCGCCGAGCAGGCGTACAGCGGCGGTGGCGCCCGCCCCAGCGTCTACATCCCCGAAAGCAACACCTGGGCGCCCAAGCCCGCCGAAGTGCCGAACTCGACACCCGACCTCGACCGGGCCAGACAACTGCTCAAGGAAGCCGGCTTCCCGGGCGGCTTCTCCACCTCACTGATGTACATCTCCGCCTACGACCCCGGTACCAACGACCTGATGGCCGCCGTCCAGGCACAGTTGGCGAAGGTCGGCATCAAGATCAAGCTTGAGCCGCTGGAGGGCGGTGCGTGGGGCGACCGGCTCGTCAAGGCCAAGTACGCGCTCAGTTGGAACGCCCAGTCGTACTACTCGAACCCGTACCAGTACGTGGCCCCGGCCGAAGGGCGCCAGGGACCGGTCCCGCCCGAGCTGAAGAAGCTCCTCGACGACGCCCTGCGCGCCGTCACCCCGACCGCCTACGAGAAGGCGCTCGTCGCCGTCCAGCAGTGGGAAGCCGAGAACGTCTACCCCACCGTCACACTGCTCGCAACGAACCTGCTGGTCGCCCACCAGAAGGGACTGACCGGGGTCGATATGCCGGCCAGCCAGAGCCGGGCGTTCCTGACCCGGGTGAACCGTGGCTAGGACCCCGGTATCGGGTCGCGCCCCCAGGGGCGCGACCCGCGCGGCGGGTGAACAGGACCCGCTGCTGGTGATCGAGGGACTCACCGTGCGCTACGGCCGGACCCAACCGCCCGCGGTCAACGGTGTCTCCTTCAGCCTGAGGCCCGGCGACCGCGTCGGTCTGGTCGGCGAGTCGGGGTCCGGCAAGTCGACCCTGGCGGCGGCCGTGCTGCGGCTGCTGCCGACCTCGGCCCAGGTCACCGGTCGCGTCGACCTCGACGGCCACGATCTGACGGACCTCAAACCCTCCGAGCTGCGGGCCCTGCGCAGCACCCGGATGTCACGCGTTCCCCAGGACCCCCTGGGCAACCTCAACCCGGTCTTCACCATCGGACGACAGTTGTCCGACGTGCTGTCCGCCCACCGCTCGCTCAGCCGCCAGGAGCGCACGACGATCGTCGAGGAGGCGTTGCACCGGGTCGGCATCGGTGACGCCGCGGTCAAGCGGCGCAACTACCCCCACGAGTTGTCGGGGGGAATGCGGCAGCGAGTCATGATCGCCATGGCGCTGCTCAACCATCCCGACCTGCTGATCGCCGACGAACCCACCACGGCGCTGGACGTCACCGTTCAGGCGCAGGTCGTCGAACTGCTGCGGGAGCGGGTGGCCGAGGCCGGAATGACCCTCCTGCTGATCTCGCACGACATCGGTGTGGTCGCCGAGTTGTGCACCACGGTCATGGTGATGTACCGCGGCGAGATCGTCGAGAAGGGCACGGCGGCCGAAGTCCTGACCCGCCCCACCCACCCCTACACCCGATCCCTGATCGCCGCGGCCCGCGGCAGGGTCCCCGGTGACGGGGACGGCCCGAGTGAGATGGTGACATGACCGGGAAGCAGACACTGCCCGAGGCATCCGAGGACCTGCGGGACGTGGTGCTCGACGTCCATGACGCAGTCAAGTACTTCCGGACACGGCGCACCAGCCTGCGGGGTGAGCGCGCCCAGGTGCACGCGGTGGACGGCATCAGCGTGCGACTGCGGGCCGGACGCACGCTCGGTCTGGTCGGCGAGTCGGGGTGCGGAAAGTCCACACTCGGGCGGCTGATCACCGGACTGGACACCCCGACATCGGGTTCGGTGCAGGTCGGCGCCGAACTGCGCGATGTCACCGCCGGCGCGGGCGGCAGGGTACAGGCGGTCTTCCAGGATCCCGCGAGCGCCCTGGACCCCCGTATGAACGTACGGGCCAGCGTCGCCGAGGCACTCGGTGGTGTGGGGAAGGCCGAGCGGGAGCAACGCGTAGACGACGCCTTCGCCGCAGTCGGCCTGCCGCGTGAACTCGGCTCCCGCTACCCCCACCAGCTGTCGGGGGGACAGCAGCAACGCGTGTGCATCGCGCGTGCGTTGATCGCCCGACCCGACCTCATCCTGCTCGACGAGGCGGTGAGTTCGCTGGACGCCTCCCTCCAGGCCCAGGTGCTCGACCTGCTGGAGCGGCTACAGCGGGAGACCGGCACCGCGTATGTGTTCATCTCGCACGACCTGCGCGCGGTACGGCAGGTCAGCCACTCGATGGCGGTCATGTATCTGGGTCAGATCGTGGAGGAGGCACCGGCCGATGCGTTCGACCGGGGCCTGCTGCACCCGTACGCCGTCGCTCTGCGATCGACCGAGCCCGGCATCTTCCAGGGGGAGGAGGGCATCGAACGCGTGGTGTTGCGAGGGGAGCCGCCGAGCGCGGTGAACCCCCCGCCGGGCTGCCGCTTCGCACCGCGCTGCCCGATCGCCGACGACGGATGCGTCCAAGTCGCCCCCGAACTGGCGGAGGTGTCCACCGGTCATCGGGTGCGCTGCCACAAGCCGGGCGAACTCACCCTGACCCGGGCCGTACATGCCGACTCCGCGACGAGCGGCGCGGCAGATCTTGGAGGAGAGCTGTGATCCTCTACCTGGCCAAGAAGCTCACCGGTGCCGCCGGTGTGCTGCTGGCGCTCTCGGCGCTGGTGTTCTTCGCGGGCCGCGGCCTCGTGCCGGGCAGCGCCGCTTCGGTGATCGCCGGGGCCAAGGCCTCTCCCGAGACCATCGCCGCCATCGAACGCGACCTCGGGCTGGACCAGCCCCTCTACCAGCAGTACCTGGACTGGCTCTGGGGCACCCTGCGCGGCGACTTCGGGGTATCACCCATATCCGGCCAGGAGAACCTCGATGTGATCGCGCAACAGGCGCCGATCTCCTTTGAGTTGGCCCTGATCGGACTCGTCATCGCGGTCGCCGTCGGGCTCCCCGTCGGGGTCATCGCGGCGACCCACTCGGGCAAGGGCATCGACTGGGGCATCCGCATCCCCCTGCTCGTGGTGTTCGCCTTTCCCGGCTTCGTCTCCGGCTCCGCCGCGCTCTATGTGGCGGCGCAGTACCTGACCAACATGTACTCGGCGAGCTACATCCCGTTCTCCGAAAGCGCCGTCGGCAACCTCCAGACCATGCTGCTGCCAGCCCTCGCGGTCGGCATCCCCACCGCGCCGCTGGTGGCACAGATGACCCGCTCGTCCATGATCGAGGTTCTCGCCCAGCCCCACATCACCACGGCACGCACCAACGGCATCGCGGAGTGGCGCATCCGCTACGTCTACGCCCTGCGTGCCGCCCTGCCCCCGGTGCTCACCCTGATCGGATTCATCTTCGGATTCCTCGTCGGCGGACTGTTCATCGTCGAGGAGATCTTCAGCCTGCCAGGCCTGGGGCGCGGAGTGCTCGACTCGATCTCCAACCGGGACTTCTCCCAACTCACCGCGCAGGCTCTCGTCATCGCCGGCACGTTCATCCTCGGCAACCTGCTCGTCGACATCGCGCTGCCGTTCGTCGACCGGCGCATCATCCACACCTAGGAAACGGGAGTCAGCGTGACCAAGCCCAGCTCGGCTCATCCCCGCCCATCCCCTCCCACCGCACCACCCACCACGCCCACTCCCGCACCAAAGCGCTCTTTCCGCTGGCCGCTGCGCGGCATCGTCGCCAACGTCGCCGTCTTCCTCATCCTCGGCTACATCTTCCTGGCGGCCTTCGGTTCGTTCCTCGTGCCGTACGGTCCCAACGACGTCAGCGCCGGCCCACGGCTGTCCTCACCGTCGGCCGACCACTGGCTGGGGACGGACGCGCTCGGACGTGACCAGTTCTCGCGGATCATCGCCGCCGCCCGTCCCGCTCTGCTGTCCGCGACCTACGCCGTGCTGTTCGCGCTGCTGATCGGCACCGCGATCGGGATCGCGGCCGGGTTCCTGGGCCGCCTCTGGGACGGAGTCCTGTCCCGGATAGTCGATCTGCTGTTCGCGATCCCCGAGTACCTCCTCGCGATCCTCGTGCTCGCGGTGATGGGAAGCGGCCTGATCAACGCGTCGCTGGCCATCGGCATCGTGACCATCCCACGGTTCGCGCGCATCGCCCGCGGCTCGACGATCGAGATCGCGCAGCGCGCCTTCGTCGACGCCGCCCGGCTGTGTGGCCGCGGCAGGCTGTGGATCGTGTTCCGCCACATCCTGCCCAACATCGCCTCCCCGCTCGTCATCATGACCGCGATCAACCTCTCCACCGCGGAAGGTGCCTACGCGGCCCTGAGCTTCCTCGGCTTCGGCGTCCGTCCGCCCGACGCCGACTACGGCAGCATGATCTCGTCGTCCCAGCAGTACCTGCTCACCGATCCCTGGGTCGTGGCGTTCCCCTCGATCGCGTTCGTGGTCCTCGTCCTCGCGTTCAATCTCCTCGGCGACGTCCTGCGCGACCGGCTCGACCCCCACACCCGTACCGCGGCCGGCGCCTGAGCCCCGGCTCGCATCCGACACCCTCGCAGGAGAGACATCACCGTGTCCGACTTCACCACCCTGCTCGACGAGCATGTCCCCGAAATCCTCTCCCGGCATGGAGTGCCGGGCGCGGCCGTGGGCGTCCTGGCCGACGGTGAGACCACGCTGCTCGGCTACGGCGACACCAACACGGCACACCGGCTCCCCGTGGACCCCGACACGATCTTCCAGGTCGGCTCGATCTCCAAAACCCTGCTCGGATTCGTCATCGGGCGCCTGGCCGACCGTGGCCAGGTGGAGCTGGACGACCCGGTGGCACCGCTGTTCCCCGGCACCGGGATGGACGAGCGGATCACTCTGCGGCACCTGATCACCCATACCTCGGGCATCGACGCGCAGAACATGATCGCCGACGCTCCGGCCCTGCTGGCCGACCACGCGGACGACTCCGTCCAGGCGTCACTGGCCCACTTCGTCCGCCGACCGCTGCTCTTCGCGCCGGGGACGGACTACTCGTACAGCGGTCCGGGGATCATGGTGGCCGCCGCGGTGGTGGAGCGCGTCACCGGCCGGCACTACACGGACGTCCTCCAGGACGAGGTCCTCGACCCGGCCGGAATGTCTGGCACGTTCACCACCGCCGACCAGGTGGTGACCCGGCGGGTCGCCGCGCCGCACGGCCGGGACGGGCACGGCCGGCCCACCCTGCTCATCGACCAGGGGTGGCAGCGACACTGGCAGCTCCCGGGCTGGGATGTGCCGGGCGGCGGTGTCCTCAGCACGGCGCGCGACCTCATGCGGTACGCGGTCCATGTCACCTCGTCCGCGGCGCCCAGCGGCCTCTTCCGCGTCCAGGCCCATCGCGGGAGCGCGGGCCATGACATCGGGCTCGCCTGGATGCTCGAAGAACGCGGCGGCAGCCCCGCGATGTCGCACGACGGGCTCACCATCGGCTATGCGTCCCGCCTGGTGCTCATCCCTTCCCGCGAGCTCGCCTACACCGTACTGACGAACTCGCTCGACGGTTGGGGCGTGGCGGAGGACATTGAGCGGCTGATTCTCACCGCGGCGTTCGGACCGGCGCCCACCCGTGCCCTGCGTCCGGTCGGCGATGAGCTGGCCGAAGCCCTGCTGGGGACCTATGACTGCGGCTTCTACGGCACGATCACCCTGGTCCGGGGGCGGGCCGAGGGGGAGATGAGGGTCATCGCGAACCAGGCACCGCCGGGGCCGAACCAGTACGTCATCACCCTCGATTCCCCGGACCGGTTGGTGCTGGCCCCGCCGGACACCCTGGTCGCGCTCGCTGCCGACGGGAGCCCCCTCGGCGCCGCCGCCTCCTTCGTCAGGGAACCCGATGGCACCGTGTCGGCCCTGCGCCATCACGATCGGATCGCGCACAGGCTCGCCTGACCTGGGGTACGGGGCGCGGTGGACGGCTGATTCCACCGGTGCCCCGTCCGGCACCGTGCGACCCCTCCGGCCTGGGACGGTTCTTGCGGCCAGTGGCTCGCGGCCGGTTCAAGCGGCCGCGAGGACGCACGACGAGATGCTCAGCGGGCCGCTCCGAGCCGTCGGGAGATCTCAGCCGCGGCGGCTGACACCAGCGGGCCGAGGCCGGGAACGCGCTCGGATGTGATGCGCGCGGCAGGCCCGGACACACTGACCGCGCAGACCGCCGTGCCCGCGTGGTCGAACACCGGCGCCGCGACGCAGCGGATGTCCGGCTCGTTCTCCAGGTCGTCCACCGCGTAGCCGCGCGAGCGGATCACGGCCAGGTCGGCGTGGAGCGCCTCGGGAGTGGTCAGGGTGTGGGGGGTGCGCCGGGGAAGGCCGTGCGCCAACGCCGCGTTCACCGTCCCGACGTCGGTGTGGGCCAGCACGGCCTTGCCCACACCCGTGCAGTAGGCGGGCCGACGGCTTCCGATGGGGGAGTGCATCCGCACTGACTGGGGACTCTCGATCTTGTCCACATAGACCACATCCGGCAGATCGGGGATCACCAGATAGGCGGTCTCGCCGGTGTCGGACGCCAACCGCTCCAGCACATCGTGAGCGGTGTCCCGCAGGTCCAGACCGTCCAGGTAGACATGGCCCAACTGCGCGGTGCGCGATCCGAGCCGGTAGCGGCCGGTCCGTACGTCCTGCTCAACCAACCGCACCTCGCACAGGGGCGCCAGGAGACGCAACACCGTGCTCTTGTTCATGCTCAGGCCCGACGTCAGTTCCGCGAGCGTGGCGCCCCGCGCGCGGCCTTCCTCTCCGAGGTGGAGCAGGATGGTGAGCGCCCGCCGCAGCGAGGCGGAGTTGTTACGGGCCGTGGCAGGCTTTCCGTCAACTTCGGTCACCGGGCTGCCCCCGACCCTTTCCGGACCGGCGGAGTGTGCCCACATCCGCGGACGGGTCGGCAGCGGTCGGCGCCGACTGGGCGCGCACGGACCGCGCCCTGCCCGCCCGGTCCCGGCCACCGTGCCGAGCGGGCACCCGGTCGGGTTGCCGTAGGGATGCGTACCCCAGCGACTGCGGGATCGGCCCGGAACAGGGACGCTGCCACCATGTCTCCACGCAGCACCACGTCGAACAAGGCCTGTACCTCTCTGTATTGCTTCACTTCGGTCATGCTTCGGCGATTCTCAGAGCCTCTACCCTGCCAGCAATCGGCATCTGATTGCAACGTCGGACTTTGCACAGCAATCTGGTAGGCCTGGACGTGTGTGCAGGTCAGAGCCGTGACGCTCAGGACTAGGTCGGCAATCAGCCAGCATGGGGCCGGATAGTGTCCCAACGGTGCTGGCCGCCGGACAGGAGGGCGGGGCCGGTCCGGTAGCCCCCGGGAAGGCTCCCCGTCATGGTCCGACAGTTCGCCCCTGGCCCGGTCGCGTTCTTCGGACCCGGTCAGATGTCGACCTCGCGGCGCCGGCGGGGAACTGGGCGTAGGGGGCGAGGAACGAGACGGTCCGCGACGCCCTGCTGTCCGACCTCACAGGAACGCGGGGGCCCTGTCTCCAGGGCCCCCGGCCACAGCATCACAGGGCCATGGGGAGGAAAGGACCAGAGCGGTCCGAGATCAGAGGGTCGACTTGAACAGCAGCCGGTTCGGGGTGCCGCTGAAGTTGCCGCGGATCGCGTTGGCGGTGCTGTTGTTGACAATCCAGTTGTTGACCGTGGTGCTGGAGGCGTCACCGTACGTCGCCTTGTAGAGCGCCGCCACGCCCGCGACATGCGGTGCGGCCATCGACGTACCGCTCATGGTGGTGGTACCGCCGCCGGAGCGGGTGGAGAGGACATTCACACCGGGGCCGTAGAGGTCGACGCACCGACCGTAGTTGCTGAAGCTCGCCTTGTTGTCCGCTGAGTCGGAGGCGGCGATCGACAGGGCACCGGCGGCGCTCGCCGGGGAGTAGTTGCAGGCGTCCTGGTTGTTGTTGCCCGCCGCGACGGTGGTGTGGACACCGGAGTTGGCGAGGGCGGTGGCCGCGTTGTTGAGGGCCGCGGAGTAGCCGCCGCCGAGGGAGGCGTTGGCCACCGCGGGACGCGCGGCGTTCTGCCGGACCCAGTCGAACCCGGCGATGATGCCGGAGAAGGAGCCCGAGCCCTGACAGTCGAGGACCTTCACACCGCGCAGCTGGACGCCCTTGGCCACACCGTATGTCGTGCCGCCGACCGTACCGGCGACATGGGTGCCGTGGCCGTTGCAGTCCGCGCCGCTGCCGCCGAAGGCGTCGAAGACGTTACGGGCCCGGTTGCCGAAGTCGGGGTGGCCGGCGAAGATCCCCGAGTCGATGATGTAGGCGGTGACGCCGGAGCCGTTGCGGGTGTAGGTGTACGTGCTGTCGCGTCCGCTGCGCTGGTCTATTCGGTCCAGGCCGTAGGTGGGGTTGTACTGCGTCGCGGCGGAGATGACCTTCTGGTCCTCCTCGATGGACGCGACCCGGGAGTCGGCGCGCAGCGCCGCGAGCCGGGCCGGGGTCAGTTCGGCGGCGAATCCGTTGAGGACCGCGTCGTACACGTACTCCGTCTTCACCGACTTCGACTCGGCGAGAGCCGCGGCGTCGACACCCTTCTTGAGGGTGACGATGTACTGCCCTTTGATCTCTTCGGCGGCGGGGGCCTGGGCGACCTTGACCAAGGGGGCCGGCTCCGGGGCTGGTGCGGCGGATCCGGTGGTCGGGACCAGGGCGAGCGGGACGGCGAGGCCGAGGGCGACGGTGGCGGTGGCGAGGTGAGGTCTACGCATGAGGGGCGGTCACCTTTCATGTTCCGGCCGCCGTACGGTTGGGACGGCCGGTGGGTGGGGGAAGCGCGGTCGTGCCGTAGGGAGAAGTGGGGAATCGGCACGAGGCACTCGGTGCGCGCGGTGGCTGGGGAGTGCCGAAGGCGCGGGTTCGACCGTCCCTCGCGAAGGGATGGCCGATACGCCCCGGTACGGGTGGTCGCGAGCAGGGTCTCCGCTCACTGGGACCTCCGTGTCAGCCAGGCGTGGCGACAACATAGCCGGGTCGCCACGGAGTTGACCACGGCCGAAACGGGCGTGACCGAATACGGCCATCGGGGCCCGCGGGGCGGTGGAGACCATGGTCAAGCAAGGACAGCCGCTCTAGGGTCGGGTCATGTCTGCGGAGGATCCGTACGGAGACGGCGTCGTACCCGAAGAGGTCGAGGCTGCGGCGAGGGCCGCGTACCAGCAGCTGGACGGTGCCGGGGAGAGCCTGGAGGTGCTGCCCGAAGCGGTACGGGAATGGCTCGCCGCGCGGCGGCTGGTCGACGGTGAGCGGGGGCACGTCTGCTCACCCGAGCGCGCTCTCCACGAACTGGTCGCCGATCAGCGGCGCGGACTCGGCGAGCTGGAGCAGGGGTTGAACGCGCTCCATGACGTCCTGCGGCTGATGCCCGGTCTGCGTCCCCCAGGACGCGCGGTCGTGGAGGCGGAGTTCTTCGCCGACCGGTCCCGGCTGCAGGACCGGATGGACGATCTGGACACCCTGTGTCTGGACGAAATCCTCGGTATGCGTGCCAACTTCCCCGACCCAGATGCGCTGGAGAAGAGCCTCGGCGAGGATCTGGCCATGCTCGCGCGTGGCGTGCGCATCGCGCTCCTCGTGGCGACCCGGGCCGCGCGTCAGCCCGGGGCGGCGCGCTATCTCTCCCGGATGCACGAACACGGCGCGCGCATCCGGCTGGCCCCGGCCGTCCCCCTCCACCTCAATGTGGTCGACCGCGCCGTGACCGTCCTCGCCCTGGGCCCGGTGGAGGACGGCGCCGAGCCCGCCGAGGACGTGGTGCTCCGCAGTCCACGGCTGGCCTCGTGCTTCGCCCGGGTCTTCGAACACCACTGGGGAACCGGAATCCCCTATGGCGCCGACTGCGCGGAGGAGTGGACCCCAAGGGAACGTGAAGTCCTCGCCCTCCTCGCGGCGGGCACCAAGGACGAGACGATAGCCCGCCGTCTGGGCTGCTCCGAACGTACTCTGCGCCGCCTGCTGGCCGGCCTGGTGACCCGCCTCGGCGCGGAGAGCCGCTTCGCGGCGGGGGTGCGGGCGGCGAGGCTTGGGCTGCTGGACGGGCCCTGAGTGGTGCGGCCGGGAGTACGCGTACCGACAGGGTGAAAGACCGGGCGGCTGGTCACCGTGGTTCGCCAACCCGCCCCCGTTCCCGACGGGAACGGGCACCCTGCGGCTTCACCGTCCACGCGCGGTCACCGGCGGCGAGGCCCCGCTGAAGAGGGGTGTTCCTGACCGTGCCGGTGGCCCCGCCGGCGTTCTACGCCTGGCGGCTGTCCGACCCGCGGGGCGACGCAAGAGACGGCGTTCACCCAGGTCCGCGGCCGGTGACGCCCCCCGCCCGCGCCGGCGAACCGGGACGCGGACTTCTGGCAGTACTCCATCGACGGCCCGGCCAGCTCCCTGCTCATCCGCACCACCGCCTGACCGGCCGCCTTCGGGAACGGCCTCCAGCCAGCGGCCCGGGGCGCGGGCCAGTCGCCATGGTTGTCCTGATCCCCTCCACGAGCTAAGTTAATGCCTTAACTAAGCTCACCCTAACTTCATGGGGGGTGTGGGCCTCGGCGTGAGGGGCGGTGACGGCATGGTGGGCAGGAGAGGCGATGAGGGGCGACCCCCGCGTATCTCACTGACCGACATCGAGCGGGTCGGACGGGAGACCGGTCTCGCGGAGCTGACCCTCCAGGGGGTCGCCTCACGCCTTGGTGTCGCGTCCGCCGCTCTGTACCGGTACGTGGACGGCAAAGCGGGCCTGGACCGGCTGGTCGGCGAGAGCATGCTCAACGAGTTGAGCATCCCGAACCCGCCCGAGGACACCGCCGCGCACCTGCTGCGCTTCGCCGTCGCCCTGCGGGAGTTCGTCCTCGACCGGCCGGGAATGGCCCGCTATCTGCAGGAGCTGTTCCCGCGGGGCGCGGCGGGCGCCGACGTGCTCGCCAGGGAGATCACTGCCCTGGTCGAACGCGGCCACAGCCCGGACGTCGCGGTGGTCATCTGCTCCTCGGTGGCCGGGTTCGCCATCGCGCAGGCCGCGGCCCAGGAGCGTCAGACGGCCTATCTGACGGGCGGACGCGACGACCGCCGAATGGAACGGCAACTCGCCGAATCCCGCGCACTGCTGGCCACCGAGGGAGTCCTCGCACAGGCGCACGCGAACCTGCCGGACATCTCCCTCACCGACTACTTCCGCCTGGTCGTCACGGCCTACATTCGCGGTCTGACCGACGCGGCGCCACCAGGGCGCCCCCTGGCAGAGGTCATGGTCGCACTGGACGTCCGGCCCTCGCCTTCGCCCGATGGGAGAAACTAGTGTCACGAGGATTCCAGGGCGTGGTGCTGCGCGGTTTCGGCGCCCGCGACCACGAGGCGACGGTCGTGGAGAAGGTGCGGTTGGCGCCGCACTTCGTCCGTGTCCGACTCGTCTCGCCGACGCTCTTCGAGGACGCCGTGGCCGAGCCGACCGCATGGCTGCGCCTGTGGATTCCGGACCCGGACGGTGCGGACACCGAGCACCAGCGGGCCTACACGATCACCGAGGCGGATCCGGAGACCGGCGCGTTCGCGGTGGACTTCGTCCTGCACGAGCCCGCGGGCCCCGGCTCGCGCTGGGCGGCACTCGCACAACCGGGGGCCCGGGTGCCGGTGATGTCCCTCGGCTCCACGAAGTTCGAGCCGACCGGCGAACTACCCGCCGGATACCTGTTGTTCGGGGACGCGGCATCGATCCCGGCGATCAACTCGATCCTGGGGGTGGTGCCGCACGGCGTCCCGGTCGAGCTGTATCTGGAGGAACACAGCGCGGACGACCGTCTGATCCCGCTGGCGGCACACCCACGGCTGCGGCTGCACCGGGTGCCCCGGGGCGATGGGACACATCTGGCGGCGGCGGTCGAAGCCCGCGACTGGTCGGACTGGTCCGCCTGGATCGCCGCCGAGCAGACCTCGTTCAAACTGGTTCGCAAACGGCTGCGCGAGGAGTTCGGATTCCCCAAGTCGGAGCTGACCGGCCGGGCGTACTGGATCCACGGACGGGCCATGGGCAGACTCCGGGACGGCAAGGAGGGCGAAGCCGCTCCGATTCCCGAGATCACCGCGGCGCGGGGGCCTACCGAGGCCGAACTCGCCACCGGCCCGACGGTGACCGCCGTACCCGCGCCCACCACCTCCGTACCGCCGCCCGGGGCGTTTCGGCCCGTCGAGCCGTCCGTACCACGACACACCGGGGAACCGCCCCACTCGCCGCCGCCCATCGCTCCGCGCACACGTCCCGGCGCACCCGGACCGACCGTCGCCCACGGGCGCTGGCGGTCGCAGTCGGCAGGGCGGCTGCTGGCCCCCGTCCGGGGGACACTGCTGCTCGCCGGAGTGCTCCAGGCCCTCATCACCCTGCTCCAACTCGCCCCGTTCGTCCTGCTGGTCGAACTGGCCCGGCTACTCCTCGACGGCGCGGACCAGTCCCGGCTGCGCACGATCGGCACCTTCGCGCTCGTACTGCTCGGCGTCGGTACCGCCCTCGGAGCCGCGCTGACCCTGTGGCTGCACGCGGTGGATGCCCGATTCGCACGCGAGTTGCGCACCCGGCTGCTCGGCAAGCTGGCGCGGCTGCCGCTCGGCTGGTACTCCGCACGCGGCTCGGCCGGAACCAAGAAGGTGGTGCAGGACGACACGCTGTCCCTGCACTACCTGGTCACCCACGCCGTCCCGGACGCGGTCGCCGCGGTCATCGCCCCGGTCGCGGTCCTCGTCTACCTGTTCACCGTGGACTGGCGGCCGGCCCTGGTGCTGTTGGTGCCCATCCTCGTCTACGTCGTGGCCATGGCGGTCATGATGGTCCAGTCCGGCCCGAAGATCGCGCAGGCCCAGCAGTGGGCCGAGCGCATGGGCGGCGAGGCCGGCGCCTACCTCGAAGGCCAGCCGGTTGTCCGGGTGTTCGGTGGTGCGGCGGCCTCCGCCTTCGGACGGCGCCTGGACGAGTACCTGACGTTCCTCAACGACTGGCAGCGGCCGTTCATCGGCAAGAAGACCTTCATGGACATGGTCACCCGGCCCGCGACCTTCCTGTGGCTTATCATCACGACGGGAACACTGCTGATCGTCACGGACCGCATGCAGCCCGTCGACCTACTGCCCTTCCTTCTGCTCGGCACGACCTTCGGCGCCCGGCTGCTGAACATCGGCTACGGGCTCAGCGGACTGCGCGACGGGGTGCTCGCGGCCCGTGGCATCGCCGGCACCCTCGATGACAAGGAACTCGTCACCCGACAGGGCAGCGCCGCCGACGCGCCCGAAGACCCCGCGGGGACGGTCGTGTTCGACCGGGCCACCTTCGGATACCGGCCGGGAGTCCCGGTGATCCGGGACGTGTCGCTCACACTGCGACCGGGGACGGTGACGGCGCTGGTCGGACCATCAGGCTCGGGCAAGTCCACCCTCGCCGCGCTGCTCGCCCGCTTCCACGACGTCGACGGCGGAGCGATCCGCGTCGACGGACGCGACATCCGCTCGCTCACCGCCGATGAGCTGTACACCGACGTGGGGTTCGTGCTCCAGGACGTCCAGCTGGTGAACGGCTCCGTTCGCGAGAACATCGCACTGGCCGTACCGGACGCCTCCGACGAGGAGATCGAGGCTGCGGCGCGCGACGCACAGATCCACGACCGGATCACCCGGTTCCCGCACGGCTACGACACCGTCATCGAAGACGGGACACAGCTGTCGGGCGGCGAGCGGCAGCGGCTCACCATCGCCCGAGCCATCCTCGCCGACACCCCGGTCCTGGTCCTGGACGAGGCCACCGCCTTCGCCGATCCCGAGTCCGAGTTCCTGGTACAGCGCGCGCTTGACCGGCTCACCCGAAACCGTACGGTCCTGGTCATCGCACACCGACTGCACACCGTCACCGGTGCGGACCGGATCGTCGTCCTGGACGGCGGCCGGATCGCCGAGACCGGTACCCATGATGAACTCCTCGCCGCAGACGGCCGCTACCGCCGTCTATGGGACTCCGACGGCGCCGGACCCGCACCGGAGGAGGCGCCCACACGCTGTGACGCCCCGGACGGGAACGTCCCCGAGCAGCCCGTCACGGGTCCGGCCGGAACCCTCACCCAAGGAGTGACCTCGTGATCCGCTCACTGCTGGGACTGCTGCCGGCGGACCGCCGCACCCGGATCACCGCCTACGGCGCACTCGCACTGCTCTCGGTGCTGCTGCGTGCCGCGGGCGCCGTACTCCTGGTGCCGCTGCTGCGCGAGCTGTTCGGCGACGATCCAGCCGGCGCACTGCCCTGGCTGGGCGCACTGACCGCCGTGACCGCCACCGGATGGGCGGCCGACACGGTCGCCGCCCGGCTCGGCTACGACCTGGGCTTCGCACTCCTGGATCGCGTTCAGCACGACGTCACGGACCGGCTGACCCAGGTCCGGCTGAGCTGGCTGGCGGGTAACACCGCGACAGCACGCGGGGCGATCGCCTCCGGAGGGCCCGAACTGGTCGGCCTGTTCGCCCATCTGCTCACCCCGCTGATCGGCGCGATCCTGCTCCCCGCCGCGATCGCCATCGCCCTGGTGCCGGTCGCCTGGCAGCTCGCACTGGCCGCCGCGCTCGGCGTGCCGGTGCTGCTCGGGGCGCTGTGGGCCTCCGGCCGGATCAGTCGCCGTGCCGACGCCATCGCCGCCGAGACCAACAGCGCACTGACCGAACGGCTCATCGAGTTCGCCGGCACCCAGCAGGCGCTGCGCGCGGCACGCCGGGTCGATCCCGCACACAGCCATGTCGGACGGGCCCTCGCCGAGCAGCACGGGTCCACGATGAGGCTGCTGCTGTTCCAGATCCCGGGCCAGTTGCTGTTCAGCCTGGCGGGCCAGGTGGCGCTCGTACTGCTCGCGGGTGTCGCCGCGGTGCTGACGCTGCGCGGGGAGTTGACGGCACCGGAGGCGGTCGCCCTCATCATCGTCGTCGTCCGCTACCTGGAGCCGTTCACCACGCTGGCGGAGCTGGCCCCGGCGGTCGAGACCGTCCGGACCACCCTCGACCGGGTCCACGCCGTGATCACCGCACCCACCACTGCCACCGGCACCGCGGTCGGCCACGGCCAGGCGCCGCGGATCGAGTTCGACAACGTCGACTTCGCCTACGACAACGGCCACCGGGTCCTGCGCGGCCTGAACCTCACCCTGGAGGCGGGCACCACCACCGCGATCGTGGGCCCCTCGGGCTCGGGCAAGAGCACGGTGCTCGCCCTGCTCGCCGGGCTTCACACCCCCACCCGCGGACGCGTACTCGCCGACGACGTGGACACGGCCACCTTCGACGGTGAGGCCCGGCGGGCACTGAGCAGCATGATCTTCCAGCACTCCTATCTGTTCGACGGAACGATCCGCGAGAACGTCCTGGTCGGCGACCCGGACGCGGATGACGAACGGCTCGCGCAGGCCCTCGCACTGGCCCGGGTGGACGAGATCACCGACCGGCTGCCAGACGGCGCGGACAGCCGCGTCGGCGAGGGTGGCACAGCGCTCTCGGGCGGCGAGCGACAGCGCATCGCCATCGCCCGCGCCCTGCTCAAGCCCGCCCCGCTGCTGCTCGTGGACGAGGCCACCAGTGCCCTGGACACCGAGAACGAGGCCGCCGTCGTGGACGCCCTGACTGCCGAAAGCCGGCCGAGGACCCGGGTTGTCGTCACCCACCGGCCGGCCACCGTCGGCAACGCCGACCGGGTCCTGTTCCTTGCGGACGGCACCGTGGTCGAGGACGGCACCGTCGAGGAACTACTGGCGGCTCGCGGACGCTTCCACGAGTTCTGGCACCAGCGGGAACAGAGCACGGGGTGGCGGCTGCGAGCCGAGCCGCATGCTCCCGCCACCGAGCCGTCGCGCACCC
Source organism: Streptomyces albipurpureus (assembly GCF_023701525.1). GTDB lineage: Bacteria > Actinomycetota > Actinomycetes > Streptomycetales > Streptomycetaceae > Streptomyces > Streptomyces albipurpureus. The sequence goes on along the minus strand of NZ_JAMQAW010000012.1, from coordinate 217,820 downwards.
GGTGACGAACTGCCAGCGGCGGTCATACCGAGCGGTGTGCGGGAAGTGGTTCCAGAACGGTTTCGGCTCCGTCCGCGGTGTGGATTCCGCGGTGTGAACCTCGAGCGGGCCTTCCGTCCTTTCCTTGCTGAACCGGATGGGGGGCACCGTTCCTGTCGCAGCGAACCGTGGCCGCTCTTGTGGGTGGTGAGGCCTGGGGTAGCGTACGGGGGAGGGAACAGCGGGGCCGGTGTGGACGGTGCGTGGATCTGACCGGCCTGCTCCGTGCTCGGCTCGGCGCGCTTTCCCGGTATGCGCGGGCTACGGGGACGAGAATGGGCTGTGCGCGCCTCCTGGCGGGTCCCTCGTGCGGCCCACGACCGAATGGACGGGTGGAGGATTCAAGTGGCCCGAACGAAGGAAGTTTTGGCCAACAGTCCGTGGCAGGCCCTCCAGGGCATCGGACTCAGTCAGCCGGAGGGCGCAGCGGAGGAGATCGCGGCACGCGTCCAGCGGCTGATCCTGGCTCAGGAGCTCACTGACGGGTCACGGCTGCCGTCCGAGCGTGATCTCGCCGTTCTCCTGTCGACAAGCCGTGCCACGGTGAGCCAGGCCATCCGTATTCTCGTGGTCAAGGGGCTCGTGGAATCGCGCCGCGGCTCCGGGGCGTACGTTCGGATGCGGCCCGAGGTGAATCTCGCGACATCGATCAATCTGATGCTCGATGTGGAACCGGGCTCGGTCGACGCGTTGGCGGAGTTGCGGCTCGGCCTTGAGTCGACCGGTATCGTCAAGGCGATCGAGCGGGCCACGTCTGACGAACTCGCGGAAGCGGAGCGCGCCCTGTGCCGGCTTGCGCAGAGCGCGGGAGACACGGCCAGTTGGATGAGCGCCGACACCTACTTCCACGCGACGTTGATCAGCGCGTCGCACAACGCCTATCTCGCCGCCGTGTTCGACAGCGTTCACACCGCACTGATCAACTATGAGTACCGCGCCTGGATTGACAAGGGCACGGTCCCCAGCTGGCTTGAGTCCGCCCAGATCGACGCGCTGACGGCGATCCATGAGCCCATCCTCCGCGCCGTGCAGAAGCGGGACGTCGACGGGGCGCTGTATGCGGTGCGTCACCACCACGAGGTGATGATGAAGCATCTGCGGGCGAGTCAATGAAGCCGGCCGGCCGCTGCCTGGTTCGACAACGCGACATCGCTGGTGGTCGTGATCGAAGCTACCTCGATCACGACCACCAGCGGCTGTGTGTCAGGAATCGTCCGCGACCCCGGCTGGCTCAGTCGAAGTTGTTCTTGCGGCCCTCGCGCACATAGCCGACGGTGTCGGCGATGTGCCCCTTGCTGTGAATCGACTTCTGCTTCACCACATGTCCGAACATCTGGATTCCGAAGCCGCCGTCAAGGTCGTCGGTGATGCGCCGACGCCAGGGACGACGGATGATCTGAGTGGTGAGACGGCGTGTGATGCGCGGCTGCCCCATGATGTGCTGGGCGATGACCTGCGCGCGGTCCAGGAGGTCTTCGCGCGGAAGTACCTCGTTGACCATGCCCCACTCCAGGGCCTGTTGTGCTGAGATCGCTTCACCGGTGAGCAGGGCGTAGGCGGCACGCTTCACTCCCAGCAGCTCCTGGAAGCAACTGTGGATTCCGTCCGCGGGAACCGAGCCGATGTCGAAGTGCAGGTCGAATACGGTAGCGTCCTGCGCGCAGAGTGTGATGTCGCACATCAACACGATCTCGGAGTGGAATCCCGACCCGTTGAAGATCCCGATGGTGGGAATCTCCAGGTCGTTGATCAGTGAACTGACGTTGATGCGGCCGTCTTTGTAGGCGTACTCGTACGCCCAGTACGGCATGTCCTCGTCTTCGAGTGCAAAACCCTCGGGGTCCGCGTCCATCATGAACTCGTCGCCGGAGCCCGTCAGAATCAGGACCTCGTTCTCGGGATCGGCTCCGATGGTTTTGAGCATCTGGCCGAGCGCGCGATGGTTCTGGACGCTCAGCTGGATGGGCCCTCCGAGGGTGTGCGCCTTGGCCACGATGACTCCGTCGGCTCGCTCAAGGTGAAAGAAGTCCTTGAACTGCTCCCGGTAGTCGTCGAACTTCGGAGTGGCGATGAACTCCTGCAACGACACGGTGTGCCCCCTCATAAACGGTCGCGCTCTGTGCGGCGGCGGGAAGACCGGGTGGCCTCTAAGGGCCTCGTACCTCAGCCAACCCACATAGTGGCCTATCCACTAATCGAAATTTAGCTCCCCGTCCAGAGGCAGGTCAAGGGCGTGATGATCATCTGTTGTCGCCCGAGTGTGGGCATCTAGGGTGGATCGATATACCCTGAAACCCTCCGTTGTGCCGTTCGGGCAGTGGATCGCAGTCGTTGGCGGTCCTTGGTGTCAATATTTAAGTGGCTAAGCCGCAAAGGTTTGAGGATCAAGAAGAGCGCATATGACGTTGATGCCCACCGCTGGATGGATCTCCGATCCGGGACGCGATGGTCGGTGGTTCCACGGCCGGGACGCCAGCGGTTGGGCGTGTCCTCGCCGGGCCGCGACAGCGGCCCTGAGTCATGCTGCTGTGCTCGGCTCCTCGGGTTGGGGAGATCCCCTCCGGTCCAGCAAGGTGTTCTGCCCGCCCTTCGCCAGGGCCGGTGCCGGCCAGTGACCGGTGCCCGGCCCTACGGGGGAGAGGGACTCCCCGGGCGACCCGACTCCTGAGCGTCACTGACCTCGGTGCTGATCGGCTCGCTCACCACGGCCTTCGGCAGGCGCCTCGCGGCCCTCGCGGCTGGTGCTGGTGGCAAGTGCGTTGAGTCGATCATGAACCTGGCCCCCGTGTGGTGCGCTGGAGGAGAACTCGTACCCGGCGAAGTCGGCGACATGGATGTACCCGGTGCGCTGGTAGAGGGCATTGCTGATGGGGTTCGCCGGGTCCGTGAACAGGACGACGTCCGTCGCGCCCGCGGCCAGCGCGGTCCTGCTCACCTCGACCGTCACGGCCCCCGCGTAGCCGCGGCCCTGGAAGTGGGCCGGGGTGTAGACGGGGTCCACCCGGACCATGCCGCCGACGATCGAGGTCGCGGCCGCCATGGAGACGGGGGTGCCGTCCGGGGTCTCCCAGAAGGTGAAGTGCCGGTCGGCGAAACGCGAGTCCCCCCAGCAGCCGGCATCGATCAGGTCGATGGAGGACCGCTCCCCGACGGCGGCACAGAACTCACGACACCAGCGCACGACCTGCTCATGGTCCTTCGCGCCCGTGACGCGACCCCGCCCCGCTGGGCGCGCCCGCGGTGGGGTGAGCGTACCGAGACGGTACAGACGCGTCCGCCAGAAGGGCACCGGCGCCGCGCCGGAGTGCCGCTGCCATGACTCGGCGAAGGCGGCGGCGGTGTCGTGGTCCGCGATGACGTTGGCGGGGGAGTGGCCGAGGCCAGCAAGGTGAGTAGCGAGGGTATCGGTCTGTTCGACGGAGAGCGCGGTGAGGCCCAGGCGGCCGCGCGGAGTGAGATAGCAGATCGCGCGGACCTCGCCGTCCGACTCCATTCGGCCGAAGACGGCGGTTTCGGCGTCGCGTTCGGCCGTTCCGTGTACTCGCAGTTTCTCGATGTCCGTCAGCGCAGTGTTGTGCAGGGCGGGGCGCGAGAGCAGGAAGTCCCCGACTCGGGCAAGGAAGTCATCGACATCTTGGGTGAGGTACCACTCATCCGGGAGCATGCCCCATGATCCCGGATGCCCTCGAACCGGGGGAGCCCTGGCGCAGAGGAACACCGGGACCTGCGGGCTTTCCATGGCGCTGGACACCATGGGAGTCGTGTTGAGTCACCAAGGGTGTCGGTGGGGGAGCCCGTTCTGTGCGGTTCCGCCGCGGCCCTGGCCGAGAACACATCGGCGGCCCCGGGCCTCGGCGGAGCGGACGCCTTGGGCTTCTCCCGCCACGACCCGCTCCCGCTCCCGGTCCTGGACCGCGTTGCCCGCCGCCCTGAAGCACTCCTAGAGGAAGGGCGTCCCGGCGTCGAGCCCCGACAGCACCCTGCCATACAGCTCCAGGTTGGCGGCCGGGTTGACGAACGAGTGCAGGTTCAGGGCGTTCAGGTCCCGCACGATCCGCTGGATCGGCACCTCCCGGTGCAGGGACGAGGCACCCGAAGCGGACCCGATCAGGTCGACGGCCTCCTTGCACAAGCGCGCCAGATACCCGCACTGCGCCCTGATCCGGGCCCGCTCCTGCGTCGTGTACGGCTCTCCGCTGGCCGCCTTAAATTCGATCAGCTCCACGAAGTCGGCGGTGAGCAGTTCAGCGGAGGAGACCTTCATCGCGGCCTCGGCGAACTGGAGGTGCGTCACCGGGGCCTCGTGCTGGCGCTCGTAGAAGGTGTAGGTGATGCCCCGTTGATGGATGCGCTGCCCGAACTCCGTCAGGGCCGCCTGTGCCAGACCGAGGGCGTTCGCGGCCGTCCAGGCGCAGAACAGCAGCATCACCGGCATCCGGTAGAACGGGTCGGTGCTGTTGCGCTGCGATGGAAACGCACCCTCCAGCAACGGTCCCACCGGCAGCACGCGATGGGCGGGCACGTGAACGTTCTGGGCAACGACGGTGTTGCTGCCGCTCCCGGCCAGACCGGTGACGTCCCAGTCGTCCAGCACCTGGAGATCGGCCATGGGGATCGCCAGCCACAGCACCTCCGGGGGGCCTTCCCCGGTGTCTGCCAGCGCGGTCAGCAGATGCCAGTCGGCGTCCTGGCAGCCGGTCGCGAAGGGGGAGTTTCCGCTCACCACATAACCGTCGGCCGCCGGAACGGCTTTCGAGCTGGGGATCAGGGTGCCACCGACCCGTGCATCGGGACTGGTGAAGATCTCGTCCTGAGCCTCGTCGGGGAACAGGGCCGCGATGAACGCAGTCCCGGCCTGGATCACCGCCAGGTACCCGGCCGACCCGCACGCGGCGGAGACCTCGCTCAGTGCGTCGACCTGGGTCCGCAACGAGGTCTGGTAGCCCCCGTAGTGGCGGGGTACGTTCATCCGAAGCGTACCGGCGCCCGTGAGGGCCTCGACCACCTCGCCCGTCACCCGCCGTTGCTGCTCCGCGCGCGCCGCGTGCGAGCGGATGAGCGGCCGGAGCTCACGTAAGCGGTCGACGAGGTCGGTCTCCGAACGAGGTGCTGACGAACCGGTCAAGGGGCGACCTCCGCTCTCAGGCCACAGAAGAACCCTCACCGTGACGCCGATAACCGCGACTGTCAATACCCCCTCGGTGTATCGCAGTTGACCCGATCCCCGCGGAAACAGACCCGCCACCGGTACGGGAACACCGGGCCGGATGACCGACGGCATCGCTGCGAAAGCGTCGTCGGCCCAGGGCGCCCCCTCATGGTCGGGGCGTCCGCAGCGGACACCAACGACATGCTTGCCCCAAGCTCCTGGTGCCCTCGTCAAGGGGACGTCGGCCATGCGGGCGGGCAGCGGCGCAGGGTGGACCGGAGGTGGTTCAAGAGCCCGGCACTGGCACTGTGCCGGAACTCGGCCCGGCGGCGGCCCGGCGGCGGGCCGGGGGTCCCTGGCCAGCAGTCGGAGTCCTGGAGTGGCGGAACGGGCCATGGGGAGTGTTGAGCCCGTGGACAGAGGGCACGGATTGTCGACTCTTCGAACATATGACCAATCCGCGGGGGCGGCGGCTCCGAACAACCCATGTGAGACCGTCCCGGCTTTCGCCTTGAGGAAGCCGTGTACCGGCGGTCCGAGTTCGTCACCGCACCTGTGGGCTCCCGTACCCGGGGGACCACGACGACGGAGGTAGCCCGCCCATGAAGACTCGACGCACCACCCGCCTCGCTGCTCTGACCGTTCTTCCCGCCGCCCTCGCGCTCGGCTTCGCGGGGACCGCAGGGGCCGCCGGCGGGGAGACCCATCAGGTTGATCTGGCGCAGCTGAACAACTCCGGCGCCACCGGCACGGCCATGCTCACCCTGGACGGCCGGAAGCTGACGGTGAAGATCGAGGCCGACAATCTCGTCCCCAACGCACCGCACGCACAGCACATCCACGGTTCCACCGACGGCCACGACTTCCACTGCCCTGACGCGAGTGCCGACAAGAACGGGGACGGTGTCGTCAGCACGGCGGAGGGCCTGCCCTCCTACGGCGACATCAATATCTCGCTGACCACCAAGGGCGACATCAGCAAGAAGAGCGGGCTCGCGGTGGACCGGATGCCGGTGGCCGACGCCAAGGGCCATGTGTCCTACGAGCGGACCATCACCGTCTCGCGGAAGGTCGCCGACAACATCAAGGACCTGCACGTCGTCCAGCACGGCATCGACACCAACAAGAACGGCACCTACGACTTCAACAAGGGCAAGAGCGAGCTCGACCCCAAGCTCCCGCAGGAGGCGACCGCGCCCGCGAGTTGCGGCATGCTCAAGGGCGCCGCGGTCGGTTCCGTGCCGGTCGGCGGAGTGGAGACCGGTACGGGCGGCACCGCTGGCACCGAGTCGCCGCAGCTGCTGGCCGCCGGTGGTGCCGCAGTTGCCGCAGCCGCTGGAGCCCTGGTCCTGGCGGCCCGCCGTACCAGCCGACCCGGTCGCTGAGAAGAAGCCCCGGTCATGAACGAGAGTCCGCAACCCCCGACCCCGGCCGACGGGGACGGGCATCCGGAGCGGGTAACCGGTACGGCGACGGGACGGCGGGTGCTGCTCACGGCGGCCGCCGTCCTGGCGGTCCTGGCGATCGCGCTGCTCACCGCGGGGGGCCTGCGTCAGGAACCCGCCCCGCCGCAGGCCGATACGGTCCCCACGGCTTCGGGTGGGGTATCCGGCCCGCCCGCGGGACCCGACGAGAACCAGAGCGGCAACCACGAGGGGCACGACGCTTCGGGGCCCCCGCGAGGAGCCGTGCTCAGCAAGTCCGCGCCCGAGCGGATCGCGATCCCGGCCCTCGGCGTCGATTCCACCCTGCTGGACCTCGGGCTCGACGCCGAGAAGGCCATGGAGACACCCGACGACCCGGATAGGGCGGGCTGGTTCACCCCCGGCCCCACCCCCGGCGAACTCGGGCCCGCTGTCATCGCCGGACACGTCACCTGGAACGAGGAACCCGCCGTCTTCTTCGAGCTGGGCAAGGCCGAGAAGGGCACCCTCATCGAGGTCGGCCGCGCGGATGGAAAGACGGCCGTCTTCACGGTCGACCGGACCGTCCGCTACGCCAAGGACGAGTTCCCCACGGTTGAGGTCTACCGCAATCTCGATCACGCCGGACTCCGACTGATCACCTGCGGCGGCGAGTACGACGAGACCACACGCCGATACTCCGACAACGTGGTGGTCTACGCCTCACTGACGTCGGTGCGCTAGCGGAAGTCCGCCCCTATCCCGGCGGACCGCCCCCGGCACCCGCCCGCCCGCCCGGGTGGGCGACAGCGGGTGGTGCCATCAGTTCCCGCCGCGGGCGAGGAGTCCGTCCAGTAGATGATCCAGGGCATCGGTCATCTCGGCGCGGGTGGCCTCGGGGTCATCGGAGTGGGCGACCGTGAGCGCGGCTTCGTTGAGTGCGCCGAGCAGGACATGCGCCAGCGGGTGGACGGGACGCGGGGCGAGAGCTCCCTTGGCCATCGCCGCCTCCAGGGCGGTGGTGATCACCCCGAGGCCGTGTTCCTGGCCGATCTCGCGCCAACGCCGCCATCCGAGGACTCCCGGGGCATCGAGCAGCAGGATGCGTTCCGCCTCCGGTTCGGTGAAGGCGTCGAGGAAGGCACGAGCGCCCTCCCTGAGGGCTTGGACCGGGTCGGGCGCGGTCGCCAGGACCTCGGTCCTGATGTGCTGGGTGATGTCCGCCTCGACAGCCTGGACCGTGGCGTCAAACAGGTCGGACTTGTCGCGGAACTGGTGGTAGAGCGCCCCGCGGGTCACTCCCGCCGCCTTGACGATCTCCTCGGTTCCCACACCGGCGTAACCGCGTTCGGCGAACAGCCGCCGGGCGGCTGCCACAAGCGCGCTCCGAGTGGCCCGGGAACGCTCGGAGTGCTTACTGCTGGCTGTTTCCATCCTGCCTGCCCTCTTGAGGTCCGTACAGTCTGCGTGCACTGTACGTACAAACAGCCTGTACGCACTTCATGCGAGGGCTGCTGTACGGCTACCCCACGGACGGCCACCGCTGGGACCCGACAGCCAACCGACCAGTGACGGAGTTCCGGTGGCATCAGGACGTCTGGGCACCGAAGAAGTGGTGGTTGACGGCGATGGAGTTCCGCGACTCCTCCGGCACATCGTCCTCGGGGAAGATCGCTTCCACGGGACACACCGGCTCGCAGGCGCTGCAGTCGATGCACTCGGTCGGGTCGATATAGAGCTGGGTGTGCTCGCCGAAGGACGCCTCGTTGGGGCCGGGGTGGATCGCGTCGACAGGACACGCTTCCCAACAGGCGGTGTCCTTGTTCCCGGCGCAGGCTTCGGTGATCACATAGGCCATGGGAGCCTCCACATGGAAGTGAGGGATGGAACGGGACCGGGTCCCGGGGACCGTCTGGGGTGTGCCCGCTCAGCCGACGTCGGCGAGTCTCGGCCTGGCGGGAACGTCCGGGTCGGTGAGGCCCATGAGGGCGGACAGATTCCGGGGGGAGAAGAACTCCGCCCAGGGGACGGTGTTCTGGATGACTCCGAAGAACCGGTTGACGGCGTCCTGGTCGTTCCGCATCGCGGCGAGCACGTCCTGGAAGGCGGGTTCGAACGGTTCCATGGCGGCATGGTCCACGATGAAGTCGTAGAGGGGCTTGAGTGCCTCGTTGCGCCGGTACTCGTAGGTACGCAGAGCTGTTTCGACGGGCATCCGCCCGGAGAACCCGTCGTCGAGCGCCTGAGCGAGCAGTTCGGCATCCCGGAACGCGTCGGTGATGCCCTGGGCGGTGATCGGGTCCTTGTGGACGCCCGCGTCACCGACCAGGGCCCACCCGGGTCCGAAGGGCTTCCGGAAGAAGTTGGGGCGGTTTCCCGCTCCCATGAACCGGTGCGCGAGTCTCCCGGCTTCGAGGCGCGAGCCCAGGTCGGGAGCGATGTCGTCGACCGTCTTCCGGTAGCCGGCATGCACATCGGCCTTGAAGTCGGCGAAGTCGCGCTCGGGCCGCTCGACGAACACGGCGGCCTGATCGTCATGGGTCGGAAACGCGATCACGGTGCCGCCCGGGCGGGTGTAGAACTCCAGGCCCCTGAGCTCCACGTCGTCCCAGTAGGTGTAGTAGCCGAACGCCTTGGGGGGAACGACGTGGTACTCGGGCGCCGAGACGGTCTGCGCGACGATCGACCGCAGCCCGTCCGCGCCGATGACCATACGCGCCCGCTCGGTGATGGTGATGCCGCTGGCCCCGCGCCCGCGGACCCCCACCACTCGGCCGTCCTCGGTGAGCACCTCCCGGACGGAGAACCCCTCGCGGACGTCGGCGCCCGCAGCCGCTGCCGCGTCGACCAGGATCTTGTCCAGGATCGTGCGCTTGGGCGCGTACAGGGCGGCGAATCCGTCGTCGACCGGGTAGGGGAAGCCCTCCAGGGTGAAGTGGCCGTACCGGTCGAAGCAGAGGTCGAGGACGATGTTCGTCACGGCGGGGCATCGGGAGGCCTCTATCTGGCCGAGCAGGCCCCAGCGCCTGAGTTGGGCGCTGCCCTCGACGGTGATCATATGAGTCGAGACGGTGTCACTGGGGAAAGTGGCCCGGTCCAGCAGCAGCACCCGGTATCCCCTCCGGGCGAGCAGCATGGCAGTGGGTGCGCCGGACACACGGGCACCGATCACGATGGCGTCGTACACGGCTGATTCCCTTCCTTCGGGTGGCTCCGGACGTGAATGGATCAATCGGTGGTGCCGCTCGACCGGTGCTGTCGACCTCAGGCCATGAGCCTGTCCTCGGTGCGCCGGCGCCAGATCTCGTAGGCCGGTTCCACACTGATCACGGGCAGGTCGTGGGCCGCCTGCTCGACGACGGCCGCCGCATCGGAGCCGCTACGACCGCAGAAGACCTCGCAGCCGAGGTCGGTGTGGGCGGCTTGGTTGCCGGCCTTGAGACGTCCCCATGCCGCGGTCGCCGCACCGCGGGCCAGTTGGGGCCGGTAGGCGGCCGCGTGGGTGAGGACCGAACGCAGTGCGGCCTCGTCCGCACCGCCGCCGTAGGCCGATGCCAGGCCCACACCACTCCAGAGGTCCGCGTGCCGGTCGGACGGGAATCCGGCGATGAGACGGGCTACGCGGTCCACCATCGCGCCGCTGGAGAACCACAGGGCCCGGCCCACTCCCTGATCGAAGAACCGGCGGCCATAGGCGGTCAGCCGGGTCGGTACGGCGTGCTGCTCGACATGGCGTCGGCGCTTGAAGAAGGCCTGGTGGAAGCCGTAGCCGTCGGCGGTCACCCAGCCCAGTAGCGGGTCGAGGCGGGCGAGTTGGCTCTCCGGGGTTCGCCCCAGTCGGGCGTAGGCAAGGCCCACACCGACGTAGACGGGGTAGATATGGGGAGCACCGGGCCCGGCGACAAAGGCATCGAGTCGTCGCCGCCACGGTGTGACGGCGTCCAACGCCGCGAGGCCCATACCCGCTCCCTCGAAGGCGAACCCCTTCAACGGGTCCTCCACCGCCTCCAAACGCGCCGCGAGAACGCTCAACCGGGGGTCCTCAAGAGCCGCGTGGTAGCCCTCCATAAGGGAGCACGCCACCGGCGCGAAGCGCTCCCACGCCTCCGGTGCGAACCCCGGCCGGGAGAACACCGCCTTGGCGGAGGGGATTCCGAACAGTCGTCTGCGGACGGTTCCCACAGCGGTCATGCGCCCGGCTCCTTCGCTGTCGAGGCGGGAACCGGTGTGCCGAGCCAGACCGCTCGGATCTCCTGGCGCCACCGTTCGTAGGCCGGTTCGGGGCTCGCACCGTCGGCGATGCCTCCCCGTGCGACGGGATGGCCGGCGCTGTGGGCGATCGCGGCGACCGCCGCCGCTTCCCTCCGCCACACGACGTCGCACGCCAGGTCGGTGTGCGGGGCGGGCTGCCCGGACTGTTCACGGAAGATGGACGCGATCGCGGTGCCGGTGGCGAGGTCCGCGCGATGCTGACCGGCCGCCTCCAAGAGCGTGACGATGGCGTTGCGATCCATGACTCCCGCGGCGTAGGCGCAGGCCAGGCCGATGCCGCTCCATAGATCGCCCTGCCGCCGGGCCGGAAAGGTGTGAATGGTGTCGATGATCCGTTCGACATTGGCCCCGGTGGAGAACCACAGGCTGCGCCCCAGACCGTGGTCGAAGGCGCGGGCCGCGTATCCGTGGATCCCGCGCGGGGTCCGGTGTCGTTCGACGATGTCCCGCCAGGAGAAGAAGCCCTCGTAGAAGCCGTAGCCGTCCATCACCAGCCAGCGCAGGAAGGGGTCCTGGCGGGAGAGGAAGCGCTGTGGGCTGACGGGGACGCGAGGCAGGACGAGTCCCGCACCGATGTAGATCAGACAGCGGTAGGGCGCGCCGGGTCCGTGGATGAACGCCGGCAGTCGCCTCCTGTACGGGAACAGGCTGTCAAGCAGCATCAGCCCCATGCCGGCGCCTTCGTAGGCGATCCCCCGCAGCCCGGGTGGCGATGCGTCCAACCGAGGGACGAGGCTCCTGTGCTCCGGGTGGTCCAGGGTCATGTAGAAGCTGTCCACGAGCGTGCGGGCGACCGGTTCGAAGGTGAGCCAGGTCTTGTCCATGTCCTCCTGGGCGCCGAAACGGTCGGCTGCCATTTTCGGGAAGGCGTCCGCGGACAGCGGGAAGACCGGCTTGAGCAGCGTACCGAGTGGCAGGGGCATCATCGGCCCCCCGGCGCCTTGGCCAGGCTCGTGGCGGTCTCGCCGTCGGCGGCGGTGGCCGCTGGAGGCGGCTGGGAACGGAACCGGCCGTAGACGAACTCGAACAGCGGGGTGGCCATGAGCGTGGTCACGATGGCCATGAAGACCAGGATGGTGAAGAGGGTCGGTGTGATCAGTCCGGCCTGGAGCCCGATGTTGAGCAGGATGAGCTCCATCAGGCCCCGCGCGTTCATCAGGCTTCCCAACGCCAGCGCCTCGCGCTGCGGTTCGTTGTTGAGCCTTGCGGCGAACCAGCAGGCGACCCCCTTGCCCAGCACGGAGACCAGGAGGATGAGCAGTGCCACTCCCCACAGGCTGAGGCTGTTGACGAGGCCGATCTGGGTGTTGAGACCGGAGAACACGAAGAACAGAGGCAGCAGCAGATAGGTGACGAGCGGCTCGAAACCGCTGCGTATGCGCTCGGCGAAGACACCGCGCGGCATCGCGGCCCCGAGGATGAACGCCCCGAACACCGCGTAGATACCGACGTAGTCGGTGAACCACGCCGCCAGCATGAGCAGCGTCAGCACCAGTGCCAGGACATTCGGGCTGACGCCGCCCTCCCGTTCGGCCTTGGTCCCCAGCCGGCTCAGCAGCCGTCTGCCGATGGTCAGCACGGTGATGGCGTAGACGATGCCGCCGCCGACCGCCAGGATCGCGATCATCATGTCGCCCTTGAAGACGGCGAGGACGACGGCGAGCAGGCACCAGGAGACCGCGTCGTCCGTGGCTCCCGCCGCCAGTGCGAGGGTGCCCAGCGAGGTCCCGGTCAGTTTGCGCTCGAAGATGATGCGGGCGAGCATCGGGAAGGCGGTGATGGCGATGGCCGATCCCATGAACAGCATGGCCTGCCAGGTCTTGACGCCGTCGGTGAAGTAGGTGTCGCCCTCTCGCATCAGCAGGGCCGCGGTCAGCGCGCCCAGTATGAGCGGGGCGAGGATTCCCGCCAGTGAGATCGAGACGGCACTGGGTATCCGGTGGCGAATCAGCCCGAGGTCGAACTCCAGGCCGATCAGGAACATGTACAGCACCAGTCCGACCTGGCTGATCACATAGATCATCGTCATGGACGGCCCGGTCGGGAACAGCTTCTCCTGCCAGTCGGGGAACACCACTCCCAACAGGGACGGCCCGAGCAGGACGCCGGCGATCATCTCTCCCACGACCTGCGGTTGCCCCATGCTCCGGACGAGCAGACCGACCAGGCGGCAGGCAGCGAGAATCACGGTCAGTTGTAGGAAGAAATGGATGGCGATTTCCGAGTTGGACACTTTTCCCCCATCTTCGAGGCGGTGCCGACGTGATGGTTCAGACGAACTGACCGCGAATGCGTTGGCGCCAGATCTCATAGGCCGGCTCGACCTCGTCGGTCGGTAGATCGACCAGAGCGGTGGCGGCCAGGTCCGCCGCCTCGCGGCTGTCGATTCCGCAGACCACCTGGCAGGCGATCTCGTTGTGCTCGGCCGTGTTGCCCACCTGGTGCCGGGCCCTGGCCGCGACGACCACGCCTTCCGCGAGTCGCCCGCGGTAGGCGTCCGCACGCACGCGCAGTGCCTTGACCGTCGGTTCGTCCACCCCTCCGGTGTATCCGCAGGCCAGACCGACACCAGCCCATAGATCGCCCCGGCGCAACTCGGGGAACGCCTCGATGGTTGCCACGACCCGCCTGACGTCCGCACCCGTGGCGAACCAGATACTGCGCCCCAGACCGTGGTCGAAGGCGCTCAGCCCATAGCCGCTGAGATGCCTGGGTGTGGCGCGCTCCTGGACATGGCGGCGATGGGCGAAGAAGCCCTCGTGGAAGCCGTATCCGTCGAGGACCACCCAGTTGAACACCTCGTCCCGCAGCCGTCGGCGAAACGGCTCGGGGTTTCGGCCCAGCCGTGCCAGCCCCATGCCGGCACCGAGATAGACCGCGAAGACATACGGGCTCCCGGCCCCGTCCACGAAGCGGCGGGTGCGCTGCTTCCACGGCAGCAGATGGTCCAGGGCCGCGAGCCCGACCCCCGCTCCCTCGTAGGCGAACCCGCGTAGCTCCTCGGGGTACGCGTCCAACTTGTCGACCAGCGTCGACTCCCGCCGGTTGAGGAGGGTGACCTCGCAGCACTCCGTCACGGTGAAGACCACTCTGCTCAGTCGCTCCGCGGTGGCGCCCGAGCCCACCGCGACGGCCGGAAGGTCGGATGGGGTGACCTCGAACAGTGGCCTCATCACGGCACCCAACAGGGTCATGAGGCATCCCCCGCGGCGGAAGGGGAGGCGGCGAGACTGGTCGCCAGGCGTCGCTGCAAGGTGTCGTAGGCCGGCGCGGAAGGCGTGTCGGGCAGGTCCTCGAAGGCTTCGTCGACCAGTCGGGCGGCCGCCTGGCCTGAGATTCCGCACAGCACCTGACAGGCCAGTTCGGTGTCGGGTATCGGGTTGCCGGCGCGAAGCCGCCCCTTGGCCACGAAGGCCGTTCCGACCGCCACCTGGGAGGTGTGCCGACCGGCGGCCGCACGCAGTGCCTCGATGGTCGCCCGGTCGACTCCGCCGACGTACCCGCAGGCCACGCCGATGCCCAACCAGAGGTCGGCATGCCGGTGGGCTGGGAACGCGGCGATCGCGCGGGAGATCCGGTCGGCGTCGGCGCCCGAGGTGAACCAGATGCTCCGCCCGATGCCCTGGTCGAAGACGCGCCGGGCGAAGGCCGACAGATGTACGGGAACCTGTTGCCGCTCCACGAACCGGCGCTGCTTGAAGAAGCCTTCGTGGAAGCCGTATCCGTCCATCACCAGCCACCGCAGCGCCGGATCGGCCAGGCGCCGCATCAACGGCTCCGGCTTGCGGCGCAGTCTGGCCAGTGCCTCGCCCGCTCCGATATGGGCCATATAGATGTGGGGGCTACCGGGGCCGGCCAGATAGGCCTGGAGCCGGGATCTGCCCGGCAGGAAGCAGTCCAGGCCGGTCAGTCCCATGGCCGCGCCCTCGTAGGCGTATCCGCGGAACTCCAGGGGTGTCCGATCCAGCCGTGGGATCAGGTCCTCGAAGTGACTGCCGTCCAGGACCTCGTGATATCCGCCGACCGCGCTGCGCACGGCGGTCTCCAGGTGTTTCCACGTCGGGGTGTCACCCCGGCTGAAGGCGGTCGCCTCCGCGTCCGAGACTCCCATCACGGCACGACGTACTCTCCTCAGCGACAGGGACATGGCTCATCGCTCCCGACGGGTTTCGGTGGGGTCCTGCTCCAGTTCGTCGAGCAGCCGCTCCAACTCGTCGGGAGGCACCCGCGCGAGCAGTGCGGCGAGTTCGTCCTCCTGACGTCCTTGGTCCGGTGTGTCCGCACCGGTGGCGGCCGGTGCGGCGGGGGAGGGCTCGCCAGACTCCTCCTCCAGTACGAGAAGCGGCAGGATCCGGGCCGTGAGGTCGAGGACGCTCACCCCCTGGAGCAGGTCAAGGACCGAGACGTCCACGCGCAGTGTCGCCTCGACGCGGTACTTGACCTCGACTGCCAACAGCGAGTCGATGCCCAGGTTGCTGAGGTTCTCCTCGTCGCCGAACTCCGCCGGGTCCAGCTTGAGCACCAGCGCGGCGACGCTGTGCAGATGTGCCGCGAGTACACCCGGACGGTCTGCTTGCGGTGTGCGCCGCAGGGAGGCGAGTACGGCTTCGGCGCCGGGCCCTTCGTCCGCTGCCTGATGGTCGGCCTGCTCCTGGCCGAGCCCGCCGAACATCGGCGGGAGTCGTCCTGCCATGGACGTCGCCCGGGCGGTTGCCCAGTCGGCTGTGATCGCCACGACATGGGCCAGGCGCTGACCGATGAGACGGCCCAGAATCCGGGTGCCGGCCTCGGGGGTGATCAGCTCGATGCCCCGCCGCGCGTACAACTGCTCCAGGTTGAGCTTCTCCACCATGCCGACCGACCACGGGCCCCAGCTGATGCTCAGCGCAGGCAGGCCCAGGGACCGTCGGTGCTGGGCGAGCGCGTCGAGGAAGGCGTTCCCGGCCGCGTAGTTGGCTTGTCCGGGGGAGGCGATGACGGACCCCACGGATCCGAACAGGACGAAGAACTCCAGCGGGGCGTCGGCGAACAGGCGGTGCAACAGCCAACCGCTGTGCAACTTGGGTCGCATCACCCGTTGGAAGGTCTCCCGGCTCATCCGCGGTATCAGCTCGTCCTCGACGACACCGGCGGCGTGCACGACTCCGGCGATCGGCGGCCGGTGAAGCCGCTGGTGTTCCGCGAACCACGTGTGCAACCGCGCCTCGTCGGCGCAGTCGACCGCAGCGCAGTGGACCCGCACCCCGCTGCCTTCCCACCGCAGCAGTTCGTCGATCAGGTCGCGTTGATCGTGCTCGGCGGGTAGATCGCGCCAGGTGTCGCGCGGGGGAACCGGAGTCCGCCCCATCAGCACGAGGTGGCGTGCGCCCCGATCCGCCAGGAACCGGGCGACCACCCGTCCGAGCGCCCCCGTACCCCCGGTGACCAGGTAGGTCACATCATCGCGGAGGGTCACCGGGAAGGGCGGGGCGATGTTCTCGCAACGCGCCAGACGTACGGCGTACCGCTGCCCGTTCCGGAACGCGATCTGATCCTCACCGTGTCGCGCGGTGAGCTCATCGACGAGGTGGCGTGCCTGCTGAGCGTCCGGCCCTGCGTCGAGATCGACGATGCCGCCCCACATGCCGGTGAACTCCTGGTGCCCGATCACCCGGCCGATCCCCCACATCGGAGCCTGCGACAGCGCGAGCGGCCGCGGGGCGTGGGCGACTGCCTGTGCCGTACGGGTGACCAGCCACACCTGCGGCAGCCGCTGGGTGACCTCGGCCGAGAGCGCCTGCATCAGGTGCAGAACCGAGAGGACGCCCAGGTCCTGGCCGTCCTGGAGTGCCGTGAGCGGGCTGTCCTCGCTGAAGGGCGCATCGAGGCTCCACAGGTGCACGACCTTGCCGATCCCGGTCTCCTGGGCGAGTTTCCCCAGCAGCCACCGGTAGTGCTCGGCGCGGCTGGGGTCGAGCACATAGCCGCCGTCCGGGGTCTCCAGGGGCTCGGGCACCGCGCCGGGTGACACGGTGACGACACGGCGTCCGGCCCGGGTCAGTTGACGTCTCGCCTCGACGCCGACCCCGTTCGTGCCGGTGAACAGGACCCAGGTGCCCGACGGGTCGTCGTCGGCGGCGTCGCCGTCCTTGGGCTCCCGGTCGTCCTGAAGCGGCGCGGGGTGCCACTGGACTTCGTAGAGTCCCTGGTCGATGCGTTCTGGGGTCAGACTGGAGGCGGTGTCGAGGGACTGCGCCCTGAACCCCCGGATGAGGACGAGAGCCCTGCCCCGGGCGTCGCACAAGGAGATATCGCTGACGATGACCCGCGCGTCGGCCTCGGTGACCTCGGCGACCACGAACATCTCCTCGGCCGGGTGACCGAGGACGGTGATGCTGTCGATGCCCACCGGCAGGTAGGGGCTGGACGGAAGGGGCCCCTCCGCCGCCCGTGGCATGGCGGACGTCAGCAGCACCTGGAACGCCGCGTCGATCAGGCTGGGGTGGAACCGGTAGCTCTCCAGCCCGACCCGCACGGGCTCGGGGATCCGCAACCGCCCAACGGCGTGCGACGGGCCGGTGGCGATCTCCTCGACCGTCCGGAAAGCGGGCCCGTAACCGAAGCCCATCTGCTGGGCCAGTTCGTAGAACTCAGCGCGGGGGATGTGTTGTTCACACCGGGCACGCGCACCGTCCAGGTCCGTGTGCGTACGGTCCGGTGGGCGCTGGTTGAGCCGAGCGGTCGCGTGCAGCCTCCAGGCGCGGTCCCCGCCGGGCGAGGCCGCGTAGCTGGAGACCTCGACCCGGCCCGACTCCTGGTAGAGGGTGGTGCGCAGCCGAGGGTCGGCCGTGCCGGGGAGTATGAGGGCCTTGCGCAGTTCCAGGTCTTCGAGGGTGTAGTCGCCTTCGCCGTACACCTCGCGCGCCGCGGCCAGCGCCAGTTCGATGAACGCGGCGCCCGGCAGCACGGTGTGTCCCTGGACCTGGTGGTCGGCCAGCCAGGGCAGTAGCCGGGGGTTGACCTCCTTCTCCCATGTGGGATGGGTGGCGTTGACGTGCTGCCCGAGCAGGGGGTGGACCTCTGTGTAGTGGCGGTCCTCGAAGGCCTCCAACGACTCGTTCCAGTAGCTCTTGAGCTGCCACGGATAGGACGGCAGCTCCACCAGACGGGAGTCCTCGCCGTAGAACACCTCCCAGTTCACGTCCTGGCCCTGGCTGTAGAGGGCACCCAGCGAACCGAGGAGCACCGCGTCGTCGGGTTCGTCGCGCCGCAGGGACGGCACCACAAGCCCCTCCTGCTGTTGCTCCGCGAGCAGTTCGCGCAGGGAACCGGCCAGTACGGGGTGCGGGCTGAGCTCGATGAACCGGGTGTAGCCGTCGGCCAGCATCTGGCGGACGGCCGCCGCGAACAGGACGGTCGCGCGGACGTTCTGCCACCAGTAGTGGGCATCGGCGCCCCGGCCGTCGATGCGGGTGCCGGTCACCGTCGAGTACAGGGGGAGGGCGGCGGAAGCCGGGCGGAGGTCGCCCAGTCCCTTTTCCAGGTCCTCCCGCAGCGGGTCCATGTAGTGGCTGTGGTAGGGGACCTTGACGGTCAGCATGCGGTGGAAGACCCCGAAGGTCTGGAGCTGGGCCGCCATGCCCTCAAGGATTCCGGCGTCACCGGCCAGGGTCACCGCGGTCGAACTGTTGATGGCCGCCACCGAAACAAGGGGACCCGCGTCGGCCACGGCCTGATTGAGGGTCTCGGGGGTCATGCCCACGGCGAGCATGCGGCCGGTCCCGGATGCCCGCTGCTGGAGACTGCTGCGGTAGAAGTTCACCTTCACCGCGTCCTCGAAGCTGAGAACACCCGCGAGGTACTGTGCGGCGACCTCGCCCGTGCTGTGCCCGACGATGCCGTCGGGTTCGACTCCCCACGAACGCCACAGCTCGGCCAGGCCCAGTTGGACCGCGAAGTTGGCTGGCTGGGCGATCTCGGTCTCGTCCATGCGGGATGTCTCCCGCGGTGCGAGGAGCTCATCGAGCAGGGACCACTGGGTGTACTTGCCCAGCTCCCGGTCACATCGCTCGACGGCGGCACGGAAGACCGGCTCGGTCTCCAGCAGCTGTCGTGCCATGGCCCACCACTGGGGCCCCATACCGGAGCAGACGAAGGCCAGCTTGGGCCGGTCCTTCGCAGGAGCGCGTCCGGCCGCGACGCCCCTGGTCTCGTGCCCCGCGCCGTAGGCGCCGAGTTTCTCGGCGGCCTCGGCCGCGGTGGCCGCCACGACCGCGAGCCGGTGGTCGTGGTGGCCGCGGCGTAGGGCGCGGGTGTATCCGATGTCCTTCAGGTCGTGTGCGGTCTCGGCCAGGACACCGCGCAGGGATGCCGCCAGGTCCGCCAGCGCTTCGGGGGCGCGGGCCGACAGCGGTACGAGACAGCGCCGTTGCTCCCCGGCGCGCGGCGCGTGGGACGGCCCGCAGGGCGGTTCCTGGAGGAGCACATGGGCGTTGGTGCCACCGAAGCCGAAGGAGTTGACCCCGGCGTGACGCGGGCCGGGCACCAAGGGCCAGTCGCCCAGCTCGGTCTGGACGTGGAGTTGCAAGTCCTCGAACGCGATGGCGGGGTTGGGTCTGCGGTGGTGCAGTTGCCCGGGTATCCGGCCGTGCTTCAGGGAGAGCGCCGTCTTGATCAGACCTGCCACCCCGGCGGCCGCTTCGAGGTGTCCGATGTTGGTCTTGACCGACCCGATGACCAGGCGCTGACCAGCGGGGCGTCCCTCGGAGAAGACCCGGCCGATCGCGCCGGCCTCGACGGGATCCCCCACCGGGGTCCCGGTTCCGTGGGCCTCGACGTACTGGACCTCGTGCGGCGCGATGCCCGCCTGCCGGCAGGCGGCGCGCATCGCCGCTTCCTGTGCGTCGCCGTTGGGGACGGTGATGCCGTTGCTGTGGCCGTCCTGGGTGACGGCCGATCCGCGGATCAGCGCGTAGATCGGGTCGCGGTCGGCAACCGCCCGCGCCAGCGGCTTGAGCAGGACGACACCGACGCCCTCGCCGCGCGCGTATCCGTCGGCGGACGCGTCGAACGCCTTACAGCGGCCGTCGGGGGAGAGGAATCCGCCCTTGGACTCAGCGATGGTCATATTGGGCGCGATCATGACGTTCGCACCACCCGCCAGCGCCAGCGAGGACTCGCCGTTCCAGATGCTCCGCGCCGCCAGGTGGACCGCGACCAGCGAGCCCGAACAGGCGGTGTCCACGGCCAGGCTCGGCCCCCGGAAGTCGAACGCGTACGACAGCCGGTTGGCCAGCATCGTCATCATCATGCCGGTGGCCGAGTGGGACTGGAGCTCGTAGCGGCTGTGTACGCCGTAGTTCTGGAGCAGCTGGTAGTCCAGGGTGAAGCCGCCCATGAAGACGCCCGTGTCGCTGCCGGCGAGGCTGTCGATCACCTGGCCACCGTCCTCCAGGGCCTCCCAGGCGGCCTGGAGCAGCAGGCGCTGCTGCGGGTCGAGCCAGATGGCCTCGCGCGGGGAGATCCCGAAGAACTGGGCGTCGAACGCGTCGATCCGGTCGAGGAACCCTCCCCGCATGGTGCTGGTCTTGCCGAGTTTGGCGGCGTCCGGGTCGTAGAACTTGCCGGCGTCCCAGCGGTCCGGAGGCAGCTCACTGGTCGCGTCAGCGCCGGCGCACAGAAGGTTCCAGAACTCCGCGGGAGTGGCGCAACCGCCGGGAAGACGGCAACCGATTCCGATGATGGCGATGGGTTCTGGCGGCGCGTCGGCGGGCGGCAGGTCAGTCATGGCGCCTTTCCCCTTCCGCTGGGCGAGGTGCCGACCCGAGCTCCCGGGAGAGCTCGGCCAGCAGCAGGTCCTGTGAACTGTGGAGAAAGAAGTGCGAGCTCGGGAGCATGACGAGCCGAAACGGCCCGTTGGCCTGGGTGCGCCACATATCGAGATCACCGCGGCTCACCCGCACGTCCTGATGTCCTCCGAAGACGGACATGGGCATGGTCAGGGGAGGTTCCTCGCGGTATCGGTAGGTGTCGCAGATCTCCAAGTCCGCGCGGAGCGTCGGCAGCAGAGCGCGCATCAACTCCTCGCTCTCCAGCACCTGCCGAGGCGTGCCCTCCTTACCGAGCACCGTCTTCAGTACCTCGTCGGGCAAATGGTGAATCCTGATGTGGGGGTTGGGCAGCTGAGGTGCCCGAAACGCACCGAGCAGCAACCGGGACGGCAAGGGCGCCCCGGCGCGTCGCAGGCGCCGGGTGAGCTCGAACGCCACCAGCGCGCCCATGCTGTGGCCAAAGAACGCGTACGGCAGGTCCAGCTTCGGCAGGATGGCCTCGTGCAAGGTCTCGATCAGAGGGTCGAGCCGCCGCAGGGCGGGCTCGGTCACCCGGGATTCCCGGCCCGGAAGCTGGGCAGCCCAGACATCGACACCTGCCGGCAGCCCTTCGCTCCAGCCACGGAACGCGGAGCCGCCGCCACCGGCGTAGGGAAAGCAGAACAGCCGGACCGCCGGCCGATCGACGGCGGAGTACCGGACGAACCACCTGTCCACGCCGTGGCCGTCTTCTGTCTGGCTCCGCAGACGCTGGACAAGACGGGCGCGCTTGTCCTGGGGAAGTCGCGCGATGCGCTCGTGCGGGATCGCGCCCTCACCCAGCACGCCGTTCATCGGACTTCTCCCGTGCCGACGGTCTCATCGGCCGGCTGGAGCCTGATCCACTGGTCACTGATCGGCGTCGACTCACGCTCTCGCAGATGAACCTCGACGAGCGACATCAGGGCCTGATCGGACCGCCATCGCCGCGCCTGCTCCCGCTTGGCCGGGTTCCAGGGCTCGGCTTCGAACTCCTCCAGAACCGTCACCACCAACTGGCCCGACAGATGCTCGACAAAACGGATGTTGTCCGCGAACTGCGCGTCCAGGTCGGCGTCCGAGAGACCTGCCGTCATGCCGATGTGGAGGCGGCTCATGAAGTCGAAGTCGTAGAAGCGGACGAAGGGGGTCTGATTGCGTGGTTCATCGTCGACGGCACCCCACTCCCGGAAGAAGCGCTGCACCTCCCGACCGGCCGCGCTGAAGCGGGCCAGGCCGGTCACCATGTCGGGCCGGTCCACCAGGTGCCGCAGCGCGTCGTGGAAGTAGAGCAGCCCAGGAGCAGCCCAGTACACGGCCGTATCCCAGATCACCTTGGCGAGCATGACCCGGGCGTTGCCCATCAGCGCGTACTGGTTCTCGTAGATACTCAGCCAACCATCGGCGATCAACAGGAACACCTGGTTGTGGATCGCGGCGAGTTCCCCGACGTCGTCGCCGTCGAGGGCGTGCGAGATCAGGTCGGTGATCAGGCCGTTGCTGATGGCGATCAGGTCAAGACCCGGGGAGTACAGGGGGTCGAGGAAGACACCGGCCTCCCCGGCGAGGCACCAGCGGTCCTCGGAGAAGACCTGCTCGCAGCTGTAGGCGTAGTCCTTCATGACCCGGAAGTCCTGGAGCTTGTCGCGGTGCTCGCGGATGACGTCCGCGCACTGCGGCTCGTGCTGCCCAAGCCATTCCAGAGCACGTTCGAACTGGTTGAGCCGCTCGAACCGGTGGAGGTCGGGGTCGGTGACGATGCCCACGCTGGTGGATCCGGAGGCGAGCCGGATGAGCCAGACCCAGTAGCCGGGTCCCATCAGGTGGTTGGTGGACAGTTCGCGCCTGCCCTCCTCGATCCTGGCATGCCACTGGGGGTCGTCGGACCACTGATCCACATCGATGGGGCAGCCGACCCTGAACCAGACGGCGTTGGCCCGATGGCCGACCTTCTTGGCCAGACCGAGCCGGCGCTTCAGCAGGGACGTCCGGCCGGTGGCGTCGACCACCCACCTCGCACGGATCTGACGGGTGACGCCGTCGTCGGTGCGGACCTGGAGCCGATGGTGGTCGGCTTCGGGCAGCAGGTCCACGCTCTCGACCTTCGCCCCGGAGACGAACTGGACGCCACGCGCGAGTAGTTCGTGGCCCAGCGCGTTCTCCAGGCGGCCTCGGTCGAGTTGGTAGGTGCCGACCGCCCCCGATGGACGGACCGAGTGTCCGAGTTCCACCCGGCGGGTGATGTCGTCGTTTCCTTCCTTGGAGAAGAAGACCCGCAGCCCGTACTTGTTCAACTGCTGTGACTGCAGATGGTGTTCCAGCCCCAGGATCTGCCGCAGGTAGTAGCCGGCGATCTCCACGGTGGACTCACCCACCTTGTGGGTCGCCTCCGGCACCGGGTGTCCCTGGCGCTCCAACACCACGATCCGAGTGCCCGGACGCTGCTCGCGCAGGTGCAGCGCCAGGGTCAGCCCGGCGGCTCCGCCACCCACCACGGCGACATCCACGACACCATCCGGATCCGCTTCCATCCCGTCCCGCCCGATCGTCGCGCTCTCATCGGTCATGGCGCCACCGCCGCGCTCTGCGCCCCGAGGGTGATCCAGGCGCTGTCGATGGGATCGTCCGGGTCGCGCTGCTGGTACCGCTCGACGGCCTCCCGCAGGAGTTCATCGGTACGCCACTGGCCGATCCGGGCCTTGGCGTCGTCGTCCGCGCCGCGCTGCTCCAGCCGCTCGATGACGGTGCTGACCAACTGACCCGCGAGCTCCTCCAGCAGGATCACATTGCGTCCGAACTGCTCCTCAAGCTCCTCGTCATCGAGTCCGGCGGCCATGCCGTTGTGCAGATCGACGATGAACTCCATCAGGCTGTAGGGATCCGCGAACACATCGGACGCCGGCTCGTTGCTGACGAGGTGCCATTCCCTGAAGAACTCCTGCACCCGGGTGTGCAGCAGCCAGGTGCGCTGGAGGTTGGCGAAGGCCCTGGGGCTCTCGCCCAGGCTGCGGAGCTTGTCGTGGAAGAACAGCAGGCCGGGCACCGCCCAGTAGATGATCGTGTCCCAGATGACCTTCGCCACCATCGCCTGCGGATTGCCCATGACGGGGTACTGGCCCTCATAGGCGACCAACCAGATCTCGCTCAGCACCAGATAGACCTGGTTGTGCGCCACGGTCCGTTCCTGGACGTCCTCGCCCCGGCGGTCCCTGATGACGAGGTCGGTGATGAGTCCGTTGCTGATCGCCATCAGGTCGCCGCCCGATGAGTAGAGCGGGTCGATCGAGACGCCCGCCTCACCGGTCAGGCACCAGCGGTCCTCGGAGTACACCTGTTGGCAACCGTAGGCGTAGTCCTTCATCACCCGGAAGTCCTGGATCTTCGCCAGATGCCGCCGGACCTCGGCCGCGCACTGCGGCTCATGTTCGGTGAGCCAGTCCAGGGCGCGCTCCAGGGTGTTGAATCCCTCGAAGGAGTGGGTCGCGTCGTCGGCGACGATGCCGATGCTCGTCGACCCTGAGGCCAGCGGGATCAGCCAGACCCAGTAGCCGGGTCCCATCAGATGGTTGGTCGACAGGCGGCGCAGACCGTCGCTCACCCGGGCCCGCCACTGCTCGTCCTTGGACCACTGCTGTACGTCGACTTCCCTGTCGATGCGGAACCAGGAGGCGTTGGCGCGGTGTCCCACCGCCCTGGCCAGGCCCAGTTTGCGCTTGAGCAGGCCGGCGCGTCCCGACGCGTCGACGACCCAGCGCGCCTTCAGGGTGCGCTCGTCCTCCCCGTCGAGGACGCGTACGACGTGGTGGTCACCGGTGGTGCTGAGGTCAACCTCCCGAACCTTGCAGCGCTGTCGGAAGTCGACTCCGAGACCGGTGACGATGGTGCCGAGTGCGTTCTCCAACCGGCCGCGGTCGAGTTGGTATGCCGCCAGGGGCGCTTCGGCGATCTGGCCGTACTCGACACGTCTGGTGATGTCCTCGTTCCCCGCGTGGGAGAGGAACATCCGCAGGCCGAACTTGTGCAACTGGTGCCGGTTGAGGTGCTCTTCGAGCCCGAGGACATCGCGCAGATAGTGGGCCTGGATCTCCACACTGGACTCACCGACCTTGTGCGCGGCCTCGGGCACAGGATGCCGTTGCCGTTCCAGCACCGCGATATGGAGATCGGGGTCGGTGCGCTTGAGCTGGAGAGCCAGGGTCAGTCCGGCGATGCCACCGCCGAGAATCGCCACATCGAAGCGTTCGGAGGTCTCAGACATAGCTGACCTCGCTGCTGTGCTGTTCCATGCTGTCCGCTCCGTCCCGTTCGTGACCTGCGGTGCCTTCTCCCGCGCCAGGCTCGCGCAGGACGATCCAGCCCTCACTGGTGCGGTTGCGATGCCTCTCCTGTCGATGGATGGCGATCAGGTCGGCGATCAGGGGGTCGCGCTGCCAGCTCTGGACCTGTGCGATGACCCGGTCGTCGCCGTATCGGTCGCCATGGGCATCGATGACCGCGGTGACCAGTTGACCGGCCAACTGGGCGAAGAGCCTGGTGTTGGCGGAGAAGCGCTCGGGGAACTGATCGTCGGACAGGTCATCGGCCATGCCCGCGTGCAGCTGCACCATGAAGTTCAACGGGGAGTAGAGATCGACGAATCGGGCCTCAAGGGGGGAGTCGTCGATGGCGGCCCACTCGCGGAAGAACGCCTGGACCCGATTGCTGATGTCGGCGAGGCGCTCCAGGTCGGAGGCGACGGAGGGGCTCTCGGCCACCGTGGTGAACTTGCCCTGGAAGAAGAGCAGCCCGAAGACTCCCCAGTAGAAGGAGGTGTCCCAGATGACTTTCGAGACCATCACACGGGCGTTGCCCATCAACGCGTACTGGTTCTCGTAGATGGCGAGCCACATGTCGGTGACGCGCCGGAAGAGCGAGTCATGCACGGACGCCCTGACGGTGACGTCCTCACCGTCGAGGGACCTGGTCACAAGGTCGGCCACCAGCCCGTTGCTGACGGCGATCAGGTCCAGGCCGGGGGAGTAGAGCGGGTCCAGGAAGATTCCGGACTCGCCGGTCAGGCACCAGCGCGCAGCGCCGTCGTAGACCTGGTCGCAGCTGTAGGAGTAGTCCTTCATGACGCGGAAGTCCTGGATCTTGTCGCGGTGCTCCTCCACGGCCTCGGCGCACTGCGGCTCATGCTCTGCGAGCCAGTCCAGGGCGCGCTCCAGGGTGTTGAATCCCTCGAAGGAGTGGGTCGCGTCGTCGGCGACGATGCCGATGCTGATGGCCCCGGACGCGAGCCGGATGAGCCACACCCAGTAGCCGGGCCCCATCAGGTGGTTGGTGGACAGTTCGCGCCGGCCCTCCCGGATTCGGGAGTGCCAATCCGGATCGTCGCTCCAGGTTCCGAGATCGATGGGGTGGCCGACCCGGAACCAGGCCGCGTTGGCCTTGTGCCCCACGTCCTTGCGGAGGGCGAACCGCCGCTGGAGGAAGTGGCCGCGGCCAGTGGCGTCGACCACCCATCGGGCCTGGACGCTGCGCTTCTCGGAGTCCACGAGCAGTTGCACATCGTGCTCTGAACGGTCGGTCGAGAACTCCACCTGAAGCACCTTGCTCCCCGCGCGGAAGTCGATGCCCTCGCGGGCGCAGGCTGCGCCGAGTGCGTTCTCCAGGCGTCCGCGGTCGAGCTGGTAGGTGGCCAGGGGCGGAAAGACCGAGCTGCCCAGTTCGACCCGCTTGGCGATGTCGTCGTTGGCGTGGCCGCTGAAGAACATGCGCAGACCGAACTTGCGGATCTGCTCGGTCTCCAGGTGTGCACCGAGTCCGAGGACGTCACGCAGATAGTGGGCGGCGATCTCCACGGTCGACTCACCGACCTTGTGCGCGGCCTCGGGCACCGGGTGCTCCTGCCGCTCGGCGACCAGTACCCGAATGCCCGGACGTACCCGGCGCAGGTGGAGTGCGAGAGTGAGGCCGGCGGCACCGCCTCCCAGGACCACGACGTCGTAACGGTCGGGCTCGGTGGTTCCCTCGGCGGCGCGTCTGCGGAGTCTCTGGGTGAGCAGAGCCCGCTTCTCGGCGGACAGGTCAGATATCCGATGCCGTGCTGGTTGGGTCATACGTCCCCCTTCATCTCAGTTGACTCTCCGAGGGAGGGATTACGGACGACTTACTTCAGATGCAAGCTGAGGGACTCGCTCCCGCATTACCCTGAGCAGTTCGGCCGGTGAACATCCTGGTCAGGCGCGTGCGCTTCGCCCGCGCGAGATGCCCTTGCCCGGTGCGGGCAGCCGCGTGTCCCGGACGGGCGGTCCCTCGTTGGGAAAGCACCGGCGATCGGAGGCCTGACCGACCGCTGGCGGGTACAACTCGTCGCACAAGGGGAAAACCGCTATGACCGCCGCGCCCAGCCCAGCCCTGGACACCGCCCTCGCCTACCACCGGGCCTGGACCGGTCATGACTTCGACCGCGCCATGACCTACATCGCCGACGACATCGCGTGCGAGGCACCGGCCGGACGGCTCCAAGGCGCGCAGGCCTTCCGGGGCTTCATGGAGCCGTTCACCCACATCCTCACCGACTCGCACCTGATCGCCGCGTTCGGCGACGAGACGACCGCGCTACTGATGTACGACACCAAGACGCTGCCGGTCGAGAGCGCCCCGGGCGCCGAGTGCCTGACCGTCAAGGACGGCACCATCACGCATATCCGGATCGTCTTCGACCAGGCGCCCTTCATCGCCGCCCAGAACGCGTCGAACGGGTCCTGACCGCCCCAGTGGGCCCGTCGCCAGACGGCCAGCGCCATCTCGGTCGCCCCCTGGTCGCTGCGTCGCCCTCTCGTCCGGCCACGGCCGGGAGGGCGCTGGGCGAAGGGGGTGGTACGCGTCGGCTGGCATCCGACACAACGTCATGTCCCACGTAGCGAACCGGTTCTGGCCGCTCATCCGGACGAGCGCCGCCGCCAGCAGGGCACTCCACACATCGCCGTATCCGTCCATCGGCCCTGGAGCACTTCGTTGTGCGCTGAAGGCTGCGTGGGGCCACCGGCAGAACGTCCCGGGAAGGTGTTGCCTCACCCGCCGATCGGGCAGGGCGCGGACGCCCCGGGACCATGGCCGTTCGGGGGCATACGCATGATCTTCTCCCGCAGGGCCAGGAGGTTGCTGCCGGCCGCGGCACCGAGGTCGCGTTCGAGGGACAGCAGGAACACCGACAGCTGGCGTAGTGCATGGGTCGGCCGGCCGAGCTGGAGGTGGGCCTCGATGATGGTGGTGGCCGCGAGTTCGTTGTACGGATCCAGCCGCAGCTTCTCGTAGGCGTACTCCAGGGCCTCGTCCAGCTCTCCCCTCGCCCGGTGGATCTGGATCAGACGGATCAGTGCCTGCGAACAGAGTCCCTCGTACTGCCTCCGGTACGGTGCGAGCCACTGCTGTTGTGACTCCTCGTCCTCAAGGAATCGGCGGACGGTGTAGGCGGCGACGCGGCTGTAGTAGAAGCAGGCGCGGCGGGCGTCGCAGTGGGCATCGCTGGCGCGCGCCTGCTCGAAGAGCCGCTCGACCTCGTTGGCATCGCTCCACCAGCCCTCGTTGGCCTCGAAGCGGTAGAAGTTGGTGCCACTGCGGTGGATGAAGGACGACTCCTGCCCCGGGCGCAGGTCCGGCTCAAGCATCCGCCGCAGGCAGTGCATCCCGACGTGAAAGCCACTGGCCGCCTTCTCGGGCGCGGTGTCCTGCCACCCGAGGTCGATGAGTTGGTCCATGGACGCCGGCTTGCCCGGGTTCAGAAGGAACCACTTGAGCAGCAGCAGCGCCTTCTCCCTGCGCTGTCGGCGCTGGCCCAGCACCTCTTCGCCCTTGAAGACCCGGAAGGGGCCGAACAAGTAGGCCCGGTAGGTGGCCACATGCTCCCGCTCGCGCGGGTGGACCCACTCGGATCTTGGGAGCAGGGCTGTCCCTGAGGTCATACCGTGCACGTTCGCCCTCCCCGACATTTCTCTAGCGATCGTGTATGGGTATAGGGTCAGTTACTGGCGTTAACGGTGAAGGGTGTTCACGAGGGTTGTCAAGCGTTACCGTAGAACCGGTGGGTACGGCGCACCTGCCCTTCTGCGCGCCCCTACGGTCAACTTGGAGGTGTCGGATGAGCCAGGTCGGTCCCGGACGCACCGAGCAGACGCGTCCGACATTGAACCGCCGGGAGCGTCTTCGGCAGTCCACTCTCGAAGAGATCGTTGAGGTCGGCCGGTCGCTGCTGAGTGCGGGGCGAGAGGTGACGCTGCGTGCTGTGGCGGCGGAGATGGGCTTCACCGCGCCTGCGCTGTACCGGTACGTCGGCAGCGTCGCCGCGCTCAACGAACTGCTGTCAGACGACATCTTCGCCGAGATCGTCCGCGAGATGGCCGCGGCCGCCGAGCCCTATGGGGACAACGACCCCGCGGCGCAGATGGTGGCGGCTGCCACCACCTTCCGCTACTGGGCGCTGGATCACATCGACGAGTTCCAGTTGGTGTTCCACACGAACTCACTCTCGGGAGAGCATGTCGCCCGGTCGGAGGCAGGGCAGTCGCTCCACCCGCTCGCGCCGGCCAGTGCGGGAAGCCCCGCCGGAGGAGTGCAGATGTTCGCCGATTTCTTCGGGCGGATCTTCATGAATCTGGCGCAGCAGAACCCGTTCCCCCTGCCCGCCCGCGAGGAGCTCGATGAGGATTTCGTGGCAGTCCACTCGCCCGCTGAGGAGGGCAAGCCCGACCTCGCCGGACTCCTGGGGAGGGACGGGCTGGGTTTGCTCTGGCTCTTCGAACTCTCCTGGGCACAGCTGTACGGCATTGTGACCCTGGAGGTCTTCGGACATGTGCGTCCGCAGTTGGTCAAGTCGGGAGCGCTGTTCGCAGCCGTGATGCGTGAGATCGGGCACCGTGCCGGGATGGCGGGCGACTGGCCCCGCCTGGCCGCAGTCAGCCAGCAGGTACGCGCCCGCCGGGAGTAGTCGTGCCGACCGGGGAGGGGAATCCCGGTAGGCGGCTGTCCGCTGCCTGGGGCGCGATGCGGCGCGCCAACTGTCATCGCGGAGTTCTCACCCGCTCCCGCAAGGAGAGGAGCTCGGGGCTCGGCGACACACCGAGGTCCTCGTGCAGGGTACGGATGAACTGCTCCAACTGCGAGATCGCTCCGGTCAGGCTGCCCTGCTCCAGGTGGATCTCCACGACGGATGTGGCCGCCTCCTCCGAGTAGGGATCACCATCGAGGATTCTGGTCGCGCAGGTCAACGCCTCGTAGAGATGGCCGGCCTGACGGTGCAGGCGCAACAACTGGATCAGCGCCTCCTCGTGCCCGCGTTCATGGGTCGTCCGGAAGGGCGCGAAGGCGTCCTGGTACATCTCCTCCGGCAGGAAGCCCTGATCGTAGTAGGCGAGCAACCGCTCGTAGGCCGCTATCGCCGCCGCCGACTCACCCGCCCGTCGTGCGGCACACGCCGTTCTCGACAGCTGAGCGACATCATCAACGTCGGTCCACCAGCAGTCGGACGGGTCAAACCAGTAGCGGCCGCTGGGGTCCGACCGGATGAACCTCGAAGGCTGTCGGCTGGCGAGCTCCGGCTCCAGCACCCGGCGCAGGGAGTGCTGCGTCACATGGAGACCATTCGCTCGATTCCCCACCCGGCCAGGCCAGAGCAACTCGGAGAGCTCGATGTCCCGGAACTTCTGCCTGGGGTTCAGCAGGAACCACTTGAGCAGCGGGCGCGCACTCGCCCGTCCTCCTCGTGGGTCTCCCAAGGGGGCACCTCCGCGATGCACCCGGAACGGGCCGAAGAGCCACGCCTCATACTCCTGCCGCGCTCCATCACCCTCCTGGGCACCGCCCTGCGGTATGCCACCACCCCCCGCGGATACGGGTGATATCGGCGTCGGCGCAGCCTCCTGTGATCGGTCCATCTGTCCCCCCAGCGCCCCCTGGAACACCGTCAGGTGTTCGACCGATAGTTCCCCTCGCGGCATCCTGCAAACCACCCGACGCCGTCGTGCTCATCGCTTACGTGCCACCCCACGACGCGCCCCGGCCCGACTGGTGGCGCCGTCTTTCGCGCCTGACCAGCCATGGTCCCGCGGTACGACGACGGGCGGGACGTTCTCCATCAGCCAGCCTTACACCGGGTGTAAGCCGGCGGTAGTCCCGCCGATGGAGAGTCCCGTGTGCTAGGGGAGGGGATCGAATGACCCGACCTGCTGGGCAGCGGGTTTCCACCAGCCGAGTCGAGACGCGGGCCTACCGGGGCCTGCGGCGCCGGACGCCGTCACACCGCGGAGGCGACGACTCGATGCCTCGGCCACCGGGCCCGGTGCTCCCCCAATCCACCCCCTCTACGTCGGTGTGGGCCTCGCCCACGCCCGACCGGGGCGAACCCCGGAGAATCAACCCGCCCCGAACAACGATGGGGCCGGGTGACCACCGACGGCTACGCCTTCCACCAGGCCTTCCGCGGAGAGCGGCTGGACCGGGCCACCTTCCGCGGTGACACCGTCTCGACTCATCTGGTCGCGGTCGAGGGCGGCTCCCGACTCAGGTGCTGGGGGCCGCCCGGTCAGATGGAGCCCCCGTATGCCCTGCCGTGACGAACATCGTCCTCGGCCTCTGCTTCGACCGATACGCCACTTCGCCCTGGAGGGCTTCCCCAACCCGGCCCACGACGGATTCGCGGCCCGCCACGAAGCATGTGCTCGCCGACCAAGTCGTGTCCGATCCGCACGACTTGATCGCCCGGAACCGGGACCTCTGCGCTGGTCCGCCGATCCGCCCTCGCCTGCGGGACCGGGCATCGCCACTTTCGCGACCCGTAAGCAACCGGTAAGTCGACGGTACTAGCTTCACCGAGCAGCCCCCACGGGCTGTCCCCTCACCACCACAACCCCGAGGGAGGGACTCGCAGCATGCTCTCGCATCTGGATGCGGTGACCATCTTCGCAAGCGATGTGGGACGGACCAAGGCCTTCTACACAGATCTTCTGGGCTTCAGCGTCGTTCCCCAGTTCACCTCTCCTGAAGCCGACTTCATCTGGCTGCGCTCCGAGAAGCGCAGTACCAGCATCATCGTCCAGGACGTCGCGACCAGGGCCGACAAGCCGACGCAGGCGCTCATCCCGGAGGCCAGCGGTGGGCTGATGCTCGGATTCGCCGTCGATGACGCCGAGGTCGCCCACAAGACGGCCCAGGACGGTGGTTACGAGATCAGGACCCCGGTCGTCGACATGGGTTCGGGCCGCACCTTCGGCGTCAAGGACCCCGCGGGCAACTACCTCCAGTTGTTCGATGTCTATCCGCAGGTCAAGGAGATCCAGCGCCAGCTCGGCCTGGGCTGACCACAAGGAGCCGATCCATGTCCATGACCGTCGGAGAGTTGTTCGCGGCACTCTCAACCCGGTTCAACCATGAGGCCGCGGCCGGTCTTACCCGGACCCTGCAGTGGAAGATCACCGACGAGGACCCCGGCGTATGGGCCTTTGAGATCATCGACGGCCACGGCCGCCTCATCCCGGGCGGAGTGGACAACCCGGACACCACCTTCATCACCAGCGGTGAGACATGGGTGGCGATAGCCGAGGGACGGCAGGACGCGATGCGCGCCTTCATGACCGGAAAGCTGAAGGTCAAGGGCGACATGATGCTCGCGATGAAGGTGCCCGGGCTCTTTGAGACCGGCGTCTGAACACCCCTGCCGGGCAACGGATGACCTGGTCAACCGCCGGCTCCCGCCATTGCCTCGGAACCCTCCTGCGCACACCTTCCTGAGGAGTTGACGAACGTGCAGCATCTGGCTGAACCAGAAGCCGACCCCGAGAAGGTCCGCCTTGAGCAGGTGGCAGCCCTCACGGACCCCGCCACCATCCGCTACCTCGAACAGATCGGGGTGCGCGAGGGCTGGACCTGCGCCGAAGTCGGGGCGGGTGCCGGGTCGATCGCCCGATGGCTGTCCAACCGCGTGGGCCACTTCGGCAAGGTCCACGCCATCGACATCGAGCCCAAGTACATGGAGGGGGTCACCGCCCCCAACCTTGAGGTCCGCCAGCAGGACATCACCACAACGCCGCTGGAGGCGGGCACCTACGACCTTGTGCACTGCAAGATCCTTCTGATGCATCTGGCGGACCGGGAGCGCGTTCTCGGCGAGTTCGCCAAGGCGCTGAAGCCAGGCGGCTACCTTCTCGTCGAAGAGGCGGACATCCGCAGCATCCAACGCGTCGACCCGCCCTCACCGCTGCTCACTCGGGCAGCCACCGCTCTGGAGACCTTCTTCTACTTCGGTGGCGCCGACCCCGGATACGGGATGAAGCTCCTGCCCGCGTTCCGCCGGACCGGGCTCAAGTTCCTCGGCACCGACTGCCAGCTCACCGCGGTACAGGCGGGGAGCCCCGAGATGCAGACCGTCGCGCTGAGCCTGGCCAAGCTCGCCCCCATGATCACCAAGATCGGACTGATGGGGCGGAAGGAGGTCGAGGCCGCCTTCGATCAGCTCCAACAGCCCTCGGACACCGTCCTCTACACCCCGATCACCGTCGCGGTGTGGGGACAGCGAGCCGAGGACTGATCCCCATCGTTTTCCCACAGAGAGGACGGCGGCGTTGTTGTACGCAGTCATAGCCCATGACAGCACCGACCCAGGAACATTCGAGCGACGAATGGGCGTCCGGCCGGCCCATATGGCCAACGGCGAGAAGATGATGGCCGACGGCTCCTTCCTCTTCGGCGGAGGCATCCTGGACGGCGCCGGAAAGATGACCGGCGGTGTGCTGATCGTGGACTTCGAGACCCGCGAAGAAGTCGACGAATGGCTCAGGAGCGAGCCCTACGTCATCAACAAGGTCTGGGACCGCGTCGAGGTGCACCCGTTCCTCGTCCCTCCGCAGTTCCTCGGCCTCTTCCCGAAGTACCAGGAGCAGCCGGTCGCCGGCTGAGAACCCCGCAAGCGGCTCGCGCCATTTCTCAGGGAGCTCACGCACCATGCAGACAACATCACGCAGGATCAGGGCACTGACCCTCCTGGTCACCAGCCTGGGTACGTTCATGGTCCTGCTTGACGGGTCCATCATCTTCGTCGCCTTATCCGAGATCCAGCGGGATCTCGGTGCGGAGATCTCTCACCTGCAGTGGACCGTCGACGCCTACACCCTGCCGTTTGCGGCGCTGATGCTGATGACGGGCACCCTGGGAGACCGGCTGGGCCGCAAACGGGTGTTCCTCACCGGCCTGGTGCTCTTCATCGTGGGTTCCGCCCTGTGCGGTTACGCGGACAGCTTCAGCACGCTCGTCCTCGGCCGGGTCGTGCAGGGGGTCGGCGCCGCCGCCATCGAGACCGCGAGTCTGGCCCTGCTCGTGTCGACGTTCACCGACCCCCTGGGCCGAGCCAAGGCAATCGGCATCTGGACCGCTGTCTCCGGTGTCGCTCTCGCCCTGGGGCCCCTGCTCGGTGGCGTGCTGATCGAGTCCTTCAGCTGGCACGCGATCTTCCTGCTCAACCTGCCGGTCGGCGTCCTGGCCCTTGTCCTCGGCGCCCGCTGGCTGATCGAGTCGCGGAACCCGGACGCCAGCCCCCTCGACGTCCCCGGCCAGATCCTCGCCACCAGCGGCCTGTTCTGCCTGATCATGGGGCTGATCCAGGGGGAGCGGGAGGGCTGGGACTCGCCAATGATCATCGGTCTTCTGGTCGGCTCGGTGCTGATGCTCGGCGGGTTCATCGCGGTGGAGAAGCGCAGCCGCGAACCGATGTTCCCCCTGGAGCTGTTCCGCAACCGCACCTTCGCGGCCTCCGGCGCGATCGCCTCACTCCTCGGGTTCGTCATCGTCGGTGCGATGTTCTTCATGGCCCAGTACTTCCAGAACGTGCAGGAGCACTCCGCGCTGGAGTCCGGCCTTCGCCTCCTCCCACTGACACTGGGCATCTTCTTCCTCTCGCCCCTGGCCAGCGTTGTGGCCGGCAGGACCGGGCCACGCGTCCCGATCATCGTGGGTGGACTCCTGGTGACCGTGGGATTCCTGCTGCTGACCACGGTCGAGCCCGGCACCGGCTTCGGCGCGGTGTGGTGGAAGGTCGCCCTCGTCGGCGGGGGCATCGGCTGCATGTTCGCGCCCCTGACCGTGGCGGTGATGGCCTCCACCCCACCGGAGCGGGCGGGCCTGGGCTCATCGGTGATCAACACCACCCGCGTCGCCGGATTCACCGCCGGAGCGGCGGTGTTGGGCACGGTCGTCGTCTCGCAGTTCAAGGACAAGGTCGTCGCCGCACTCTCCGACCTCGGTGTGCCCGCCGCTGCCGGTGATCAGATCGCGGACCGGGTCGGCGGGGCCGGCGCGGGTGCGGGGCAGGCGAGCGACCAGCTCCGGGACCTCCCCATCAGCAGCGCGGACTTCACCGCGGCGGTGAACCAGTCCTTCGTCGACGCCATCCATGTCGCGTTCTTCATCTGCGCCGGCTGCACCCTGCTCATCGCCGTGCTCGCCTACGCCCTGATGACCCGTGGGCGGCTACCCGATCCTGGCGAGGGCGCCCTCCCCGGCGGAACGGGCGAGAAGGGCACCAGCCCGGGGTCGGCGCTTGTCGAGACCGGGTGGCTTGCCGAGCGCCTGGGGGAACCGGGAATCGTCGTCGTCGACTGCACGGTGGACTTCCGCCCACTGCCCGAGGGCGGAGTCGAACTCGGCAGCGGTCGGGAAGGGTACGGCCAGGGCCATATCCCCGGTGCCGTCTTCGCCGACCTCCTGATCGAACTCTCCGACCTCACAGCGCCCAAGCCGTTCGGGCTTTTGCCGACCGATCGGTTGGTTGCCGCCATCGAGAAGCTGGGCATCAGCAACGACGACACGGTGGTCCTCTACGACAGGGCGCACACGGCCTTCGCCACCCGGCTCTGGTGGCTGCTGCAATCGGTGGGCCACACGAACGCCACCGTACTCAACGGCGGCTGGCGGAAGTGGACCGACGAGGGCCGGCCCGTGGCCACCGACGCTCCAACAGCGATCCGAGGCACCTTCGTGCCCCAACCCCGCCCCGAGCTGTTCGTCACCCGCGAGCAGGTGCAGAGGGCCATCGAAGACCCCGACGTCTGTCTGATCAACGCACTCTCCCCCGACCAGCACGCCGGCCGGATCCCGGTCGCGCACGGCCGAACGGGGCACATCCCCTCCAGTGTGAACGTTCCGGCGGCATCACTCATCGACCCGGCCACCGGCAGCTTCCTGCCCCACCAGCAGCTCGCCTCCCAACTCGACGCGGTCGGTGCCAAAGACTCCGGAAAGGTCATCGCCTACTGCGCGGCGGGGGTCGATGCGACTCTCGACGCCTTTGCTCTGAAGATGCTGGGCGTGCCCGACGTCGCCATCTACGATGACGGCCTTGTGGAATGGAGCGGTGACCCTTCGCTGCCCCTGGTCGCCACAGTCTAGGAGTGGGCCGGAAATGGCATACGACAAAGATCTCGCCGACCGTGTTCGTGAATTCCTCTCGGGCGAGGAGCAGGTACGCGAGGTGAAGATGTTCGGCAGCCTCGCCTTTATGGTCAACGGCAAGATGGCGGTCGCCGCGAATCCCAGCGGCCAACTCATGCTGCGCTGCGACCCCGACAGGGCCGAGGCCTTACTTGAGCGCGATGGAGCCGACGTGGCGGAAATGCGCGGCAAGGAAATGGGTAAGGGCTGGATCGTGATCGCCGAGTACGGGATCGAATCGGATCAGGCCTTCGGTTCTTGGATGAACGAAGCCCTGGAATACAACGGGAAGGTGAGCGGCAGTGGCAACTGACGAAGGCGTTCAGGTAACCCCGCCTTTCGATGGCTTCCCGCCTCAACTGTTCGCCTTCCTCGAAGGCTTGGAGAAGGACAATTCCAAGACCTACTGGGAGGCCAACCGGGCGACCTGGGAGGAATACGTCAAGGGGCCGGTCAACCAACTCATGGCGGACCTTGAGGAGGAGTTCGGTCCGCTGCGCACCTTCCGGCCCCATCGCGATGTCAGGTTCTCCAAGGACAAGTCCCCCTACAAGACCTGGGTCGGTGTGACGACCAGCGACCGGGCCGTGGGTGGGATCGGAGCCTTCCTCCGCATCGAGAGCGACGATATGCGGCTGGCCGGCGGGGCCATGGCTTTCGCCCCGGACCAGGTCAAACGATTCCGGTCCGCCGTCGCCGACGGACGATCCGCCCATGAGTTCGAGGACATCCGGCGACAACTGGCCGACAGGCAACTCCCCGTGGGGCCAGGCGTGCAACCCGTCCTCAAGCGCACCCCCGCCGACTATCCCGCCGACCATCACCGTGCGGAGATCCTCCGTTGGAAGGGTGCGGTGGTGATCAAGGAGTACGAGCGGGCCGAGTGGATGCACCGGCCGCAGGCCATCGACACGGTGCGCGAGGTGTGGAACGCCATCATGCCGCTGAAGGAATGGATCGACGAGTACGTCGGGGAGAGCCAGGACCCCCCACGCCGACGTGGTGACTGACCGCTGGGCTCCCGAAGGACCCAGGTGACCCCACGGGCGCCGCAGGCGAGCCGGGGAACGGAATCACTCCAAGGACCTTGAGGAGGACGGGCAGATGTGTGGAATCACCGGTTGGGTCTCGTTCAACCGCAACCTCACGCACGAACGCGAGACCCTCGACACGATGACGCAGACCATGGCGTGTCGAGGTCCGGACTCCTCCGGCACATGGGTCGACCAGCACGCCGCACTCGGCCACCGCAGGCTTGCCGTCATCGATCTGCCGGGCGGCAAGCAGCCGATGTCCGTACACACGCCGAACGGCGAGGTCTCGCTCGTCTACAGCGGCGAGACCTACAATTTCGTCGAACTGCGCGATGAGTTGGTTCGGCGTGGGGAGCGGTTCGACACCTCAAGTGACACGGAAGTAGTACTGCGCGCCTATCTGCACTGGGGCGAGGCGCTGGTCGATCGGCTCAACGGTATGTACGCGTTCGCCATCTGGGACGCACGGGACCAGAAGCTGGTCATGATCCGCGACCGGCTGGGGATCAAGCCGCTCTACTACTACCCCACATCAGATGGCCTGCTGTTCGGCTCGGAGCCGAAGGCGATACTGGCCAATCCGCTCGCCCAGCGCGTGGTCGACGCCGACGGGCTGCGCGAGTCGCTCTCGTACTGCTTCACACCGGGACACGCGATCTGGTCAGGAATGAAGCAGGTCGAACCCGGCACGGTGGTCACGGTCGACGTCAGCGGATCGCGTACCCGCACCTACTGGAGGCTGGAGACCCGACCCCACACCGACGATGTGGACACCACCGTCCGGCGTGTCCGCGAACTGCTCGACGACACCGTGCGCCGGCAGCTCGTCGCGGATGTGCCACGTTGCATCCTGCTCTCCGGCGGCCTGGATTCCGGCACCCTCACCGCGCTGGCCGCTGCCCATCTGGGCGAGGAGCGCGTGCGGACCTTCGCGGTCGACTTCATGGACCAGGCCGAGAACTTCACCTCGGACGACCTGCGCGACACCCTTGACGCGCCCTATGTGCGGGAAGTCGCCAAGCACGTCGGTTCGGAACACGCCGACATCGTGATCGGCCCGAAGGCACTGGCCGATCCCGAGGTCCGCAAGGCCGCCGTCATCGCCCGTGATGTGCCGATGGGTATCGGCGATATCGACTTCTCGGCGTACCTGCTCTTTCGCGAGATCCGCAAGAGGTCGACGGTGGCCCTGTCCGGCGAGGCGGCGGACGAGCTGTTCGGTGGGTACAAGCACATGCACATACCCCAGATCCAGCAGGCTCGGACCTTCCCGTGGATCGCCCTCAACATCGGTGCGTTCGACAAGGACGGCACGGGCCTGAACCCGCAGCTGTGGTCCGGTCTGGACCTGGAGGAGTACCGGCGAGAGGGATACGAAAGTGCCCTCAGAGAGGTCGAGCGGCTCGAATCCGGCGATGAGTTCGACTCCGAGGACGACTTCGAGTACCGCATGCGGATCATGATCTACCTGCACCTGACCCGCTTTATGCGGTTCCTGCTCGACCGCAAGGACCGGCTCAGCATGGCGGTCGGGCTCGAAGTCCGGGTGCCGTTCTGCGACCACCGGCTCGTCGAGTACGTCTACAACACTCCCTGGTCGTTGAAGACCTATGACGGCAGGGAGAAGAGCCTGCTGCGCGGGGCCATCAAGGACATGCTGCCTTCCTCGGTCGCCTGGCGGCCCAAGAGCGCCTATCCGTCGACCCAAGACCCCTACTACACCCGAGAGCTCCAACAGCAGGCCAAGGATCTGCTGACGCGCCGGAACCACGGAGTGTTCGAGTTGCTGGACCGCGAGTGGCTGGAGGACGCGACCCGACGGGAATCGGCCTCGATGGACCGACTGACCCGGCTGGGCCTGGAGCGGACCCTGGACTTCGCCATGTGGCTGGATGTCTACAACCCCACACTCAGGCTTCCCTAGCGCGCCGGCCCGAGGCGCCGGCCCGCGAGGGGCACCCCGCGTACAGGAGGCGCGCCGCGGGGGGACGCCGCGACTCAGGCTCCCTGCCAGCCGTCCAACTCCCGGATGCGCGCCAGCGCCGCCGGACGTTGGGCCCCGGGGAGCACACCCGCCAACGCCCGCCACACCGGAAGGTCATCTTCGCCCCAGGGGCTGTACGCCCAGTCCGCCAGTAGTCCCGGGTCCCCCCGTGAGATCAGTGCTGCCCGCAGTTGGTCGGTGAGCCGACGCCGTAGCCGCACCACCGCGGGCGCCAGGGACGCTGGCAGGAGAGGCCCGGCGTAGGCGCTGAGCGCTCCGGTCACCGTTCCCGACGCGAGCCTTCGCATCACCGCACCGAAATCCGTGTCCACCAGCGAGGCGAGACGGTAGGGCCTTGAACGCAGGAGGTCGGTGCCCAGGAGATGGCGCAGCCGCGACAGTTCGGCGCGCAGGGTGACCGGGGTGACCGACTCGTCCTCGTACAGTTCCATCAACAACTCGTCGCCGCACACGCCCTCGGGGCGGTGGGCCAGCAGTACCAGGATCTCACTGTGGCGGCGGCTCAGTCGTAAGGTGCGCCCGTCGGCCAGCAGCAGGGCTTCGTTGCGGCCGAGGGCCGTCAGCCGCACGCTTCCCTCGGCGGGTGCGGGGGAGAGGAGGGCGAGTTGGGACTCGGCGGCCCGGGCAACCGCGGTGATGAAGGCGAGACTGTGCGGATGGGCCAGCCGGTCCCCGCCCGTGATGTCGACCGCGCCCAACAGCCGTCCGGTACCGGGGTCGTGGATGGGCGCCGCAGCGCAGGTCCAAGCGTGTACCGGGCGGCGGAAGTGCTCGGCGGCGAAGACCTGGACGGGGCGGTCCACCGCGATCGCGGTGCCCGGCGCGTTCGTCCCGGCCACGGCCTCCGACCAGCGTGCGCCCGGCACGAAGTTCATCACCTCTGCCCGCTGACGCGTGCTGGGCGGACCCTCCACCCACAGCATGCGCCCATGCGCGTCGCACACCGCGACCAGATGGTCGCCGTCCATCGCGTAGGCACCGGTGAGCTCCCGTATCAGCGGCATCACCCGGGCAAGTGGATGGCTCTCGCGATACGTGGTGAGCGCGTCGTCGTTCAACTCGATGGACGCCACGCCCTCGGGGCTGACCTGGGCCCTGGCCGACCGACGCCAGGAGTCGGCCACCACGGATCGCACCGGTCGCTCCACCCGGCCCGCACTCACATACGAGTCGTAGGCCCTGCGCAGGTCAGCGATCCGCGTCACCGGATCCGCGCCTGGTTCCAGGGCCACCCATGCATCGGTCAAATCGGCCTCCCTGGAACCATCGTGACCTAGCGCGCCGAGCCGGACAACCACGTCAGATGACGTGCAGTCAGTAGGCTCCCACTCCGGTATTTTGACCCCTGGTCGTCACCGCCCGGGGCCCGGGGTGGTCAGGCGAGGTTCACCAGGCGGATATAGCGCCCCCAGTCCCAGAGCGGACCGGGATCGGTGTGGTCGGCGCCGGGCACCTCATGGTGTCCGATGATCCGCGCGCGGTCCTTGGGGATGCCGTACCGGTCGCAGATCGATGCGGTGAGCGCGGCGGAGCTCTCGTAGAGCGCATGGGTGAAGTAGGCGGGCTGGTCCACCCAGCCCTCGTGCTCGATGCCGACGCTGCGGGTGTTGTAGTCCCAGTTGCCGGCGTGCCAGCCGATGTGCCGCTCCCGCACGCACTGCGCGACCGAGCCGTCCGACGAGCCGACGACGTAATGCGCGGAGACCTGTTTCGCCGGGTTCTGGAAGATGCTGACCGTATCGGCGAAGGTCTCCTGGGCCACGTGGATGACGACGAAGTCGATCGAGTACGAGGAAGGCCGGTTGGAGACCGTGTAGTTGGCCGAGGCGGCGGCCATCCACTGCGCGGAGGGGTAGTCCGTGCTGCTGAGGGGTGCGGTGCCCGGCGACTGCCTGGGAGCATCGGGCAGGGGGTCGGCTGCCGAACCGTTGGCAGCGTGGGCGCGGGAGGTGGAAGCGAGCATGCTGGTGGCCGCCGCTGCGGCGGCGCCCTGGAGGAGTCTTCTGCGATCCATTGGGCCTCTCCTGGTGCGGTGATCAGAAGTAGGGACGTCGGACCCGTCCGCTGGCCGGCGGTCGAGGTCGATCTGAGGATCTCCCGCCGGGAGTCGTCGCCCGGGGATGTCGCGGCTCCCGAGGTGCCTGGTGTCGCACAGCCGGTGGGCCGGATGAGTCAGGGGCTCGTCAGGAAGCGCCCCCCCGGAGGCATCAGGGGTGGGTGTGCCGCGGTGGTGCGTCGGGCCAGGGGAGCGGCGAGCCCGCTGGGCACGGCTCCAGCCCGCACAGCTCCAGCCCGCTCGGGCCAGCCAGCGAGGGGCGCAGACCCGTGGCCACGGACCCGGTCGGAACGCCGCGGCTGCTGACGCGGGCGCGGGCCGCTCGGTGACAGGCCATCGGCCCGGCCCCTTGCGGGCAACAAGCCGCATCGGGAGACCGCGAGGGGCAGCCACCGGAACGTGAGTCCCAGCGACCGCCCCTCGCTGAACTGGGTATCGCCCCAGGTCAGCCGCGCAGCGGGCGCGGCAGCTTGACGTGCGTCACCCTGGTCTCCAGACCGCTGTCCACCAGCCGGCCCTCGGCGTCGAACGCCTCAGGACCGTCGGACATACCGAAGTCGTTGTCGTTGATCAGGGCCAGGGTGTCGCGGCCCACGGCGGCGATGCCCTCGACCTTGCCCGGCACTCCGGGTACCTTGCCGAAGTCGACGACCAGTTGCTTGGCGAGCACGGGGACTCCGGCCGCCGCCGGGTCATCGAGCTGCTCATAGCTCGGGGAGGTCGCGAGGTCGTCCCAGCGGCTGCCCAGGATGCCTTCACCGCTCGGCAGGTTCACCCGGTGCAGACGCGAGGACTTGTCCGTACGCTCCTGCACCAGGACGGTGTCATCGTCGATGGGAACCAGCGAGGAGAGCTTCAGTTCGGAGGTGTCGGTCTCGGACGGATCGACGACGTTCACCGCGTCGAAGCGGTAGGAGTACTCCGCGGTCACTTCTTCCTCCTCGGGGGAGAAGCGCAGCAGTCGTACATTGCGGGACGCCTGTCCCGCGGTGGCGTCGGGCACCAGCAGGGGACTCTGCACCGCCATGACCAGATCGCCGCCCGGCAGCACGGTCAGCGCCTCGAAACCGCGGTTGAGCTTGCGCTTCAACAGGATGGACGGCAGGGCCTCGACGACCGGGTAGTCCGCGCCCTTGAGCTTCAGGCCCTCGGGCACATAGCGGGTCAGCACCCGACCGCGTGCCGAGACATGGATCAGCGACGGTCCGTACTCGTCGACGAGCCAGAACGAACCGTCCTCGGCTCTGACCATCCCCTCGGTGTCCAGGCCGTTCGGGTTGAAGGCCAGCGGGACACTCGCGTCGAAGTTGTACGGTGCCTCGTCCCGTGCCGCCTGGTTCGGCAGACCCGTGACCGGTTTCCCGGACGCCGTGGTGATGGGGATCGCCCGCAGCACGGAGACCCGGTCACCGGCCACGCGTACGCGCACGATCGCCGGGTTGAACTCCGGCACCGCGAAGGTGCGGCGCTTCACCCCGTCGACCTTGATCTGTCCATTGGGGCCGCGGTCGGTCAGCGCCCAGAACTCGCCCTTGCGATCGGCTGGGAACATATCGCTGCCGATCCCGAGGTGGACTCCGCGGTCGTTCTTCACGGAGTCCGGAATCAGGGAGTTGCTGAACTGCGCGAGGGGGATTTCGTCGAGAACCGCGGTACCCACCACCTCGGGGGCCGCGGCGCGGGGCTTGGACGGAGCGGGCGTGCTGCCGTTGGCGGTCGCGGTCACGGCGATCGCGGTGACCAGGGCGACCGGCACTCCCAGGGCGATGGAGCGGCGGAGCGGTCGGGGCAGCTGTGCGTAGCGGGACACAAGGCCTCCTGGTGGGGGTCAGGCGGGTCTACTGGCCAGATGGCTCCGGAGCCCCTTCCCACGAGGCGTCAGGACTCCGTGCGGGGCCGCCGATGGGGGCGCTCGGGCCAGTTGCCCGGACGAGCGCTCCTACCGGCGGATCCATGCATCTGGTGAAACCCTGCCCTACGCGCGTAGGCCTTGGGGGCGGTTCGGCGTGGTTCGGTGGATCTCTCTCATGTGGTGGGGGGTTCACGTATTACTTTGTGCGACTTCAGTCCACTTCGCCCAATGCCCCTGGCACCACCTCGGACAGCGCTGCGGCCGGGTCATGGCTCGCCGGCCCGGCCGGCACCCAACGTCCCTTCTCCTTGGCGAAGGGCCACCAGCGGCCGTCCTCGCCGACCCGTAGCTGTGCTTCTGCTCCCACCACCGTCCATCTGCCGCCGCCCGCCGACCGCAACCGCGGCCGATCCGAGGCTTCCCAGGCCCCCTCCAAGACGGCCGTCGCACGGGTGAGCAGTTCCTCCCCGGGGGACCACTCGTCGCCCAGTACCGCTAGCGCCGCCGGGCCGCCCGCTCGCCAAGCGCGTACCGCTAGCTCCATATCGGCGCGCTGGCGGCCCGTCCCACGGGCGAGACGTTCGACGATCACCGGGCCAGGGATGTTCGCCGCCATCCGCACCGCGTCGACACCCACCCGCGGTTCGTCCTCCAGCGGCTTACGGGTATGGCCGGGGGACAGCGCGTCAGCAAGCATCCGGTAAGCGCGCGAGGCGGCGTCTTCGGCCAGGAACTCCAGCGCGTCGGGGTCGATGCCGGGACCCGGGTCGACCTCGCTGTCCAGGACCGGTGACAGCCCAGGCTCGTCCGGGAGCGGCGGGGGGACAGGCAGCGGTGGCAACGAGGAGCCGGCCGCGAACACCGCATCGGCCCGCACGCCCCGCGGCGGTTGCCCCCGCCGCTCATCACCCGCGGCGCCGGTCGCGGCCCGGGCCACGCTGCGGGCCTGCAACTCATCCAGCAGACGGCGCTCGCCCCGACCCCGCATCAACAACAGGATGAACGGGTCCTGATCGAGCAGCCGCGCCACCTGGTAGCAGAGCGCGGCAGTGTGCGGGCAGAGGTCCCAGGCCCCGCATCCGCACTCCGGCTCCAGATCACCTATGCCGGGCAGCAACTCCACCCCG
Organism: Streptomyces albipurpureus; assembly: GCF_023701525.1. Taxonomy (GTDB): domain Bacteria; phylum Actinomycetota; class Actinomycetes; order Streptomycetales; family Streptomycetaceae; genus Streptomyces; species Streptomyces albipurpureus. The sequence continues at coordinate 173,597 of NZ_JAMQAW010000012.1, read as the reverse complement.
GCGCTCGTGGCGTCCTCCACCAGATGGGGCGGCATCTCACGGTCGAGGAGCGCGGCGATGTGCCCCGCGCGATCCACCGCCATGTCGAGGAAACGATCCCATTCGGCGTCGCTGAGTTCCTGGAGGAGCACATCGCAGCGCTGACCGGTACCGTCCCGGTCACGCACGACGGCGGTAATCCGTCCGGGGCGCACGGAAACCGCCCCGACCGATCCCGCACGGGCCTGCCTGCGGCCCTTCTTCAACTGGTCGCCGTCGAGAGCCGTCTCCTCCAGCGCCTTGACCCAGGTCCGCCCCCACCAGGTCCCGGCGAAACCGCGACCGGCCGCGGGCGGCAACGCGGCAAAGGTCCGCTCGCCGTCGTCCCCCGCCCCCTGGTGGCCCCTTCCGCGCTGACCGCCGCTGCCGTGTCCGTTGTCCGTGATGTCCGCCGCCTCTCTTTCCTCTGCCGGTCGGGGCTCAAAGCCGTCCGTCGGTTCGAAGTCATTCGCTGCTTCGAAGCCGCCGCGCGACACGGCTGCGTCCTGCGTCTCCCGGCCGGCTCCCAAACCTCCGCCGAACTGCCCGTACCCGCGGTAACTGTCGTTGCTGCCGAACCGGTTCACCGTGGCGTACCCGCGCTGTGACGAAGTTCCACCAGCTGCGCCAACTCCGCGTCGGTGAGTTCCGTCAGCGCCGCTTCCCCCGAGCCCAGCACCGCGTCGGCGAGGTCCTGCTTGCGTGCCAGCATGTCGGCGATCCGATCCTCGATCGTCCCCTCGGCGATCAGCCGATGGACCTGTACGGGCTGGGTCTGGCCGATCCGGTACGCGCGGTCCGTGGCCTGGGCCTCGACGGCGGGATTCCACCAGCGGTCGACGTGCACGACGTGTCCTGCCCTGGTGAGATTGAGACCGGTGCCCGCGGCCTTGAGCGAGAGCAGGAAGACGGGCACCTCTCCGCTCTGGAACCGGTCCACCATCGCCTCGCGCTCCGGGATGGGCGTACCACCGTGCAGAAACAGCGTCCGCACCCCGCGGCTCGCCAAGTGCCGTTCCAGCAACCTCCCCATCTGCACATACTGGGTGAAGACCAGGACACTCCCGTCCTCGGCGACGATGGTGTCGAGGAGCTCGTCCAGCAACTCCACCTTGCCGGAGCGCTCGGCGATCCTCGGCCTCTCCTCCTTGAGGTACTGCGCGGGGTGATTGCAGATCTGCTTGAGCGCCGTGAGCAGCTTCACCACCAGACCGCGTCGCTCCATACCGTCGGCCTCGGCGATCGCGGCCATCGTCTCCCGCACCACCGCCTCGTACAGTGCCGTCTGTTCCGTGGTCAGCGTCACCGCACGGTCCGTCTCGGTCTTCGGAGGCAGTTCGGGGGCGATTCCCGGGTCGGATTTGCGCCGACGCAGCAGGAACGGGCGAATCAGCGCGGCCAGCCGCTCGGCCGCCGCCGGATCACCGCCCTCCACGGCGCGCGCATAGCGGCCGCGGAAGGAGCCGAGTCGCCCCAGGAGACCGGGGGTGGTCCAGTCGAGGATCGCCCACAACTCGGACAGGTTGTTCTCGACGGGTGTGCCACTGAGGGCGACCCGCGCCTTGGCGTTGATGGTGCGCAACTGACGGGCCGTCGCGGAGTACGGATTCTTCACATGCTGCGCCTCGTCGGCGACGACCATGCCCCAGGCCACCTGGCCCAGCCGAGCCGCGTCGAGCCGCATGGTCCCGTAGGTGGTGAGGACGAACTCCCCGTCGGCCAGGTCATCCAGGCTGCGTGCCGCACCGTGGAAGCGGCGTACCGGGGTACCTGGCGCGAACTTGTCGATCTCGCGCTGCCAGTTGCCCATCAGCGAAGCAGGACAGACGACGAGGGTGGGGCCGGCAGCGGACTCGTCGGTCCCCCGGTGCAGATGGAGTGCGATCAGTGTGATGGTCTTGCCCAGGCCCATGTCGTCGGCGAGACAGCCACCGAGGCCGAGTGAGGTCATGCGGTGCAGCCAGTTGAGTCCGCGCAGTTGGTAGTCGCGCAGAGTCGCCGTGAGTTGTGCCGGTTGGCCGATCTCCTGAGTTCCGCCCTCCGGATCGGCGAGCCGGTCGCGCAGCTGGGCCATCCATCCCGTCGCCCGCACCTCGACCCGTCTGCCGTCGATCTCCGTGGAGCCGGTGAGTACGGCGCTGAGCGCGTCGACCGAGGTCAGCGTGCGGTCCTGCCGCTCGCGGGCGCGGCGCACCTCGTCGGGGTCGATGAGTACCCACTGGTCACGCAGTCGCACCAAGGGACGCTTGGCCTCGGCCAGCCGGTCCAACTCCGCGCGGGTCAGCCGTTGATCGCCCAGCGCGAACCACCAGTTGAAGGCGAGCAGTGCGTCGGCCGAGAGGAAGGAGGGAAGCGCCGAAGCGTCCTGGCCGCTCGAACCGCTCCCCGCCGCTGCCGCGGAGTCGTCGTCCGACGGTCCGATGACGGCCCGCGCAACGAGTCGGTGTGCCATGTGCTTGGGCCAGTGCACCTGGACTCCGCAGGTCGCCAGCGCCCGCGTCGCTTCGCCCAGCAACTCGGTGATCTCTTCGTCACCGAGCTCAAGGGCATCGGGGACGGCGGCGTGCAGGAGGGGTGTCAGGGCAGGCCAAGCCCGCGCGGCACGCCGCAGTGCGAGGAGTCCGTCCATCCGGGCCCGGGGGCCGAAGTCCGCACCGGGACGGTCGCCGCCCGCCCAGACATCGGCTGCGTCGGCGACGATGGCCGGATCGCTGGCGCTGTGCATCTGAAGGACGGCGCGGAAGGTCGGCTCCAGCCCTTCGCCGTGCCCTTCCGCGTCTGGTGCGAGCGCGGCCGAAGTGTGCTCGATCAGCTCGATCCGTAGGGAGAGCCGAACGCCGGCATCATGCCCGGCGGCGATGTCCGCCGCCCAGGCACGTGCGCTGGGCAACGGCTTCCCGGCGCGCGCCGCGAACGCCGCCGTGCCGGCGGCGATCGGCGCGGCCGGGGTGCGCGGCAGGGTGTCGGCGACCGCGTCGAGGAAGGACCGCAGGAGCCGTTGGGGTTCTGGCAGCAGGAGCGGGCCGTCCTGGTCGTGTGTCGTGGATGCCAGGGGTACGGCATGAGCGTTCGGTGGCATGGCCGCTGCCAGGGTGCGCACGCGCTCCAGGTCCTCGGGTGCCAGTGGGCCGACCCGCCAGGCGTCATGATCGGTGGGGGTGAGGCCGGGCAGTAGCAGGCCGCGAGCGATGAGCTGGAGGGCGAGCAGGGTCGCCGCACCCCAGAAGCCCGCACTGGGGGAGGCGGACGCGTCGGCATGGGCGCGGGTCAGGACGGGCAGTGCGTCCCGGACCGGCAGCAGCAGTGCGGGCACGGTGTGCGGGCGGACCTCGTCAGTGATGACGGTCAGGGGCTCGACGACTCCGGGTGGGACAGGGCTCGGTGCCGTGGGCCCGGGTTCCCCGGACCGCCAGAAGGCGATCTGTCCGGCGCGCGGTGGATCGGCCGGTAGGAACACCGCGGAGCACTGCCTCAGGGCGGCTACGGCGTCTCCAGGTGCGGACGGCGGTGGTTGGCCGTGGGAGGTGGAGTGGGGAAGGGGTGTGCGGGACGCGGGTGTGGAAGCCGCGCCAGTGGAGGCGAAGGGTGGCTGGTCGGTCGGGGAGGGCGTTGCCGCGGAGGGCCTGTGCACAGCGATGACGCATTCCTCAAATTTGACTAGTTCTTGGGGTGGGAGTCGCCGAGGGTACTCGATCCCCTACCGCGGCGGAGGCCGTATCACTGTGATCCAGCGCACGTGTCGTTGGGTGGCGGTTCCGGGTGCGGTCAGCACCACCCAAACCGGCGGGCTTTCCCCCGCGAGTTCCGGGGGGTGGCGCCATGGTTACCGCAACGTGTCCTAGCCTACGTTCTCTCAGGTCAGCGCAGTCGCGCTTACTTGCACGCCGTAGAGACCGGAGACTGTCTATGCCCCAGGCCATCGCGCTTGCGGACGACGCGTCCATACCCGTCGCACCCCAGGCGGAGGTCGCTCCCCTCGGGGTACCCGCAGGGGCTGCCGAGGCCGAGCACTCCCTCCCCGACACCTCTGCGCCGGTGCCCCCGACCCAGGGAGAGGCACCAGAAGACCCAGTGGCTGCGATCAACACTCGGCTCGTCCCCAGCGCGCGCACGGCGCCGGACGTCGCTCCAGCGAGTGCCGGGCAGCTCAAAGCCCCCGCCAGAAGCCAGGGCAGTGAATTCGCGCCACTGCTACGCACGGTGAAGGAGCAAGGGCTCCTGGAGCGCCGCACCGGCTGGTACGTCCGCAGTATCGTCGTCAATCTGCTCGGCATCGCCGCAACGGTCACCGGGATGGTGTTGATCGGCGGTTCCTGGTGGGTACTTCTGCTCGCCCCGCCGCTTGCCGTGCTGTCCGCCCGGACCGGCTTCTTCGCTCATGACGCAGGCCACTCGCAGATGACCGGCGATCGTCGCAGGAGCCGCCACATCCAACTGTTCCTCGGCAATCTGCTGCTTGGGATGAGCCAGGAGTGGTGGAACGACAAACACAACCGCCACCACGCCAACCCCAACCACATCGACAAGGACCCCGATGTCGCCGCGGACGTTCTGGTCTTCAGTCAGAGCCAGTTGGGCAACCGGTCGGGGGTCGCCGGCTGGCTCACCCGCCATCAGGCCTGGCTGTTCTTTCCGCTGACCACCCTCGAAGGGATCGCGCTCAAGGTCCACGGCCTCCGGGCCGTGTTCACCGGAGGCGGTTCCCGGCAGTCCGCCCGCGGTCGCGTTGTGGAGGGGGCGCTGCTCGTCGCCCATCTCCTCGCCTATGGCGCCTTGTTGCTGGCCACCATGCCGTTGGGCCAAGCAGTGGTCTTCGCCCTGATCCATCAACTACTGCTCGGACTCCATCTGGGCATGGCCTTCGCGCCCAACCACAAGGGCATGGAGATGCCCGACGAGGAGAACGGGAAGGGCTGGGGCCATCTGCGCCGGCAGGTTCTCACCTCACGCAATGTGCGCGGCGGCCCGGTCACGGACTGGATGCTCGGTGGCCTCAACTACCAGATAGAGCACCATCTCTTCCCGAGCATGCCCCGTCCCCACCTCAGGCTCGCCCAGCCGCTGGTGCGAGCCCACTGCCGCTCCCTCTCCGTGGCGTACACGGAGACCGGGCTGATCGACTCCTACCGCCAGGCGCTCGCCCATATGCACGAGGTCGGCGAGCCGCTGCGGACCGATACGTAACAGGCGGAGGCTGGGGCGGCCGCACGGGGTACGGGGGGCTGGGTAGGGGAACTACAGAGGGTACCCATGCGTTTCCCCAGCAGAAGTCGGGGCAAGGCCGAGCAAGGAGGCATCGACGTGTCAACACGGACAAAGGTCGTCATCGCAGGAGTGGCCGTGGCCCTGCTGCTGAGCCCACTGATCGGCTGGTTCTCCCTGCTGGTCGTGCTGGGAGTGCCTGCGGTGGCCTATCTGATGCTTGACCCCAGCCAGCGTCGTAGGCTGCGGCGCGTCAGTCGCAAGGAGCTCGGCCGCTGATCCGGGCGGGAGGCCCAGGGGGCCCATAGGCGAGTGGCCTCGCCTTCCCGCCGGGCGGCGCCAGGGACCACCACCCGCGGGAGCGGGCCGGTCGGCTTGAGGGGAGTGACGCGGCCCCGCCCTGCTGGGGCTGTCGGCACCTGACGGCTCAGCCGGGGCGCACGGCCATCAGGTCGAGGGCATCGAGCAGATCGGGCAGCTCGCTCCCTCGGCTCACGGGAAGCACCTCATGGGGCTCCTCGTCCAGCAGGAAGAAGGCCATATCGTCGGTGCGGGCCACCATGGACCAGCCCGGCCCGTCCGCACGAAGGGTTCGTGCGCCGCCGGGCGCAAAAGTCGAACGCACCCGTCCTATGGGCGGGGGTGACTCCAGATACCGCCTGGCCTGGTCCATCGCTTCCCGCAGACCGTCGTGCGACCGCTGTGGCGGGGGCGCGGCGATGTCCGGTGAGGGGACGATGTGTCCATCGTCGATCTGTTGCCGCCAGTGTGACCATTGGAGGGCGATCTCATCCGCCCCCAGCCGCCGCTGTGCGGGCCCCCACTCCTCCGTGTTCGGCGGCGAGAGCGGCGGTACGTCTCCCTCCTCCGGTTCCGGGTCATGTGGCTCCGGCACCCCGGGTGCGGCGACCGCGACGGAGAGTGGCCAGCCGGGAAGGGCGATCACCACGGTCCGCTCGGATGGCGAGAGATCATGTGCCATACCGCAGTCCCAGGCCGCGATGGCCACGGCGACGAGTGGCACATCGTCCACCACGACCGTCCAGCGCGCACCATCGCCGTCCTGGCCGATCACCAAGCCGTAGCCATCGGCGCGGGGATGGACCCCCAGTGCGGCGCAGGCGGCCGGAAAGTCGTCGCCGAGAGCGCTGGGAAACTGCGCCGGCGTCAGAAGCACCGCGGTCAGCACGTACAACGCGTCCTCGTCGACGGAGACTTCCGTCTCGGCCATGGTGCCTCCCCGCCAGGCTGTCCCTGCTCGATCGCTTGTCGGCGCACCCTAACCAGTGGGTAACCCGGTCGTCGAGGTTCTTGAAGGGGAAGAACGCCACTTCTTCCGGTCGCCCGGGGATCCGACCGCGCCGAGCGGCAGACGTCCGTCGAGCGGGCGGTGGCACCGTATCCGCGGTGAGCGGGTTCGGTGTCCGGCCCAATAAGGTTCGTCCGCCTTCGGGTTGGAAGGAGCCCTCAGGCGGCGGGTAGGCCGAGAAGGCTCCTCGCCACGGTCTGGGGCGACTCGTCCCGTTCGCGGGCCAGGGCTATGACCGCGCGGCAGGCCAACTCGTTCACCCCGAAGGAGAGCGCCTCCGGTGACACCCAGGTCACGGCCTCGTCCATCTGTGCTTGGTCGTCCTCTGCGCAGCCGGACACATAGAACGCCGCGGCCTCGAAGAGGTTGTGCTGCGGTGAACGGACAGGCGTCGCCGGCGTCTTCTGCGGGCGGGGTGCAAAGAGCCTGCGGAGTTTGCTGAACACCCGAACCACCTTCCCCAGGGGCGACGGGGGCGTCGCCGATCCTTGTACTGTGCATGCCCCTCTGACACCGGCTTTAGAGCTTCTGCGAGCGGCCTGTACTGCGGCGCGTCCTGCCGGACGACTGGATGGCGCCCGCTACCCGATCCCTCCTCGGCGATCCCGTGGGTGCTGGTTCTGACGGATCGCCAGGACGAGGAAGCGGGCGTCCTGATCCTCGTAGGAGGTCATTCGCCAACCGGAGGCGGCCAGGAGATCGTTGAGCCGGGGCTCGGCGCGAAGATCGTCGTCGCCGATCTGACGTCCTTGCCGGGCCGCCAGCGCGGCACGGCCCAAGGGGTGAAACAGGGCCAGTCTCCCCCCTGGGCGTACCACTCTGGCCAGCTCCCGCAGTCCGACGTCCGGCTGTGGGAGATGGGCGATCAGACCGGCTGCGAACACGGCGTCGAGTGACGCGTGCACCAGGGGCAGTCTGCTCACGTCCGCGAGGAGCAGGAGGGCCCACTGGTCGCGTCCCGCCGTGGTAGCCGCGGCCAGCATCTCCGGGGTGAGATCGACGCCTAGTACGGTGCCCCGATCGCCCACGGCGGAACGCAGCGGCGGCAACGCCCTTCCGGTGCCGCATCCCGCGTCAAGCACCGTGTCCCCCCGGCTCAGGCCGAGCCTGGCCACGGCTGCCGCGTAGGCCCGCTCGTCATCGGGGAAACGGGCGTCCCAGCCGGCTGCCCGGGTGCCGAAGAACTCCTGCACAGACCTGTGGTCATCGCGCGGCCCCTCGGGCCGTGGGGGAGCTGTTCTTGGGTCATCGGGCATCAGAACGGGATTCCTCTCGGCAGTGTCGCTGGTTCAGCGCGCACGGGTAAGTGAGTACATTCCACGGCAAGAATATTCTCCTGGCATATTCCAAACTGCTGGCGTCCAGCGGGGCCGGTATCGGGGCTCCTACCGAACGCGGTCCCCACCGATCGGTCACCCCACCCACCGGACCTGACGTAGCACACCTGCGCCACCGCCGAAGTGGTCGCCTCGCCCGCCACGGCTGAATGCCCTACGGGCCGTTGCTCCCAGCCAGGGAATTGTCGGCATGGCTCCGATGTGCGTGCGCGGACTGAGGGGCCGCTCTTGGCTTCGTCGATCCGGGCGCGTGATCGGCGGAGCGATGGAAACGGCCCATATCGAGAAATCCACGGCCGGGCCCGCTGCTGTGCCGTGGCCGGACCGTCCCTGGATTGACTGCCGGTACCTCCTCATTCTGCTTGCTGTCCGGTAGGGCAGTCCATTCCCGTCCCCTGTGGCCTCCCCTGCGGTGTCATCTGGCTTATGGTTCTGCATGAATGGAAGTGCTGCCGCGCTGGTGGAGTGGAAGAGTCCCGGGGCTAGTCGGGATTCTCATGGTCCGCAGTCGATTTCCCAAGGGTGGGTACCCTCCCAGGCCCGCACTCTCCTTCCTGTTCCTGCGTGGTGTACTGGCATCGCTATTCCTTGATGCGCAGAGTTGAGGGATGGGGGATCTACGGAAATTCAGATTGCCGATCCCGCCCACTTCATCAATGGTTTCGGCTTCTGAGGCGGGTTCAGTGGCCAACTGGGCCCCCGCTTCGAAGGTTTCCGCAGGGACGGGGAGGGTGTCGGTTCCCTGTTGGGCGTTATCGCCATGCCGCCCTGTGGAGAGGTTGCCTTCGGCATGGTCGTCATCGGGAACCCGAACGCGAACCGGCCGGGAACCCTCCCTCGGGACGACCACATGGCCTGTGCGGAGATGGCGGTTGAGCGGCAACTGGAGCGCCGGGCAACCACCCCGCCCGGGCTGGTGCTGCCGAGGGCGTCCACCATCGAGTCAGCCATATGACCTGGTGATCGTTGCCCGTCGGTGAGCGGAGCATTCGAGTCCACTCCTCGGGGAGCCAGCCGAGGTCTCCGCTGAGTCGCGGGAGGGACAGTCAGCGGCGGATCTTCCCGTTGGGATGGGTCGATGCCCGAGTGTTTCCTCCTGGGTCATCCTTCGAGGCAAAGCCGAAACCGATGACGAGCGCAATCGCGAAGGTGTCCGCCCGGTCGTTTTCCGCTCATCCCGCGGTGCAATGGAGCGGGAAAGCACTCGGGAGCCTTAGTCCAACCGCGCGCCCTAACGGCCCGTCGAAGTGGGTGCCCGGTGGTCGAGCGCCGATGTGGAGATGGGTGAACCCCGGGCAAGCGCAGATCGCTGAGGGCGGCTGGACCCTATCCGGTGTGATGAAAAGCCTGGTCATGGGTGCACTGGAGACCGTGCGACGGCGCTGGGCGGCATGACCGCCGAAGAATCCGCCCGTGGTGCGGGAAATCGCAGTTCAACCGGGTCGTCAGGGGTGTTTGACGCTCCCGAACCAGCCGGGCACCAGCCCACAGCCGACCCGGCTCGGCTATGCCGACCGGACCTCGTATTCCTGGGCTGCTCAGTTCTCCCCTCGGCGTCATAGGCCAGAACTCCCTGTTGATTCAGCAAGGAATCATGTCGGTATTCTCAGGGAGCGGCCGGGCGCCCACATGGATGACATCTCGCCAACCGTTTCCCTGGGGAAATCACCCTTCTCCCAGGGAGTGGCTATGGCGAGCGTCAACACCATCCGATGGCTGTGCTGAACATTCTTCTCTGCGGACTTGCGCCGGCAGGTTCGTGACTCTCACCGTGCTCCTGATCTGGCCCCAGGAACGCGTGCGGCGCCATGCGATGTCTGCGGCTGTGACTCGCGATGGGGGATCAGTGCAGCCGGTCGAATATGCCGGCCGAATGTACACGGTCCGGCCGCTCGATTCAGTGGGCCAGTTACACCTTGCTCTGTCGTCCGGTGTGCGAAAGGCTTACGTGCAACACGGGGAACGTATGAGCGGGGAGGGGACCAACCATGCCGCTGGACAAAGGACTTGACTGGCTGCTCGACGATCTGACCAAGCGGATCGAGCAGATCAGGCACGCCCTGGTGCTATCCAACGACGGCCTAGTGACAGGGGCGAGTACGGAGTTGGCCCGTGAGGACGCCGAGCACCTTGCGGCCGTATCCTCGGGTCTGCACTCCCTTGCTCGCGGCTCGGGACGGCACTTTCGCGCCGGCAGAGCCCGCCAGACGATGGTCGAGTTCGATGAGGCGCTGCTCTTTGTCACGGCCGCTGGGGAAGGCAGCTGCCTCTGCGTACTGAGTGAGGCCGAAGCTGATGTCGGCCAGATCGCCTACGAGATGACGCTGCTCGTCAACCGGGTCGGTGAGCATCTGAGCGTTGAAGCCCGTCAGCCAGCAATAGGCGACGTTTGACCTGGAGTAGATGCCCAACCGTGAGCTGGGGAACGCCTCACGGTTGGGAACCGCCGCCGTGGTTGTCCACTGGGCAGCCCGGCGGATGGCGATTCTGGTCTCATGGATGGAGAGGCTCGACTTCGTCTACGGCCCGACGGTTGGAGCGCGCTGGCAGGGCATGACGACAGCGCGAGCGGCTGGACGGCGGTTTGGTGCAGAGGTCAGCCACCCAAAGCGGTCGGCCGGTTACACAACGGAGGGGGTGGTCTGTTGGTCTGGGTTTCGGCCCTGCCCCGGACGGTGCACGGCCGGTGACTGTCCGAACCGCAGCCCGACGCACCGGCCTCATACAGGGCCCGTGAGAAACGGGGAGCGGCCGCTGAGCTCTCATGGTCGCCCAGTCAGAGCCTGAGTGAATGGACCTCGGCATCGAGGGGCTGCGCGACAGCGCCTGTCAGTCGCATCTGGCGCCGTGCTAGACGGTACTGCTGGGAACCGGCGGGACAGTGGCCCCACCACCGATTTCAACAGCCTGCACTATCGCCTGGTGGAGAGCGCGACTGTCGTCCTCGGAGGCGCAGGCGGTGGGACTTCCCGACATGGTGAACCAGTCGGACGCCCCGCTGTACTGCACGGCGACACGCGCCTCGCCGCTTGCCCAGGTGGTGTGCACGGTGAGATCCCCGGTGAGAATCCCGACCTCTTCGGTGAGCACACCTCCACGCCCGGAATACACCCCCGTGGTCGTCCACGATGCCCAGCTCATCCTCCCAGGCTCGCACTCCGGGGACGGATACGCGACCGTTGTGCGGGAACAACCGAAAATCCTGCCCCGGCCCGGGGTCCCGTCAGCCGTGGTGGCCATCACGACCGTCCCGGCCGAGCCCCGAAAGCGGCTCCGCACCGGCCGAACCCTTGCCGGCCCACCAACCGAACATCCCGGGTGCGGGGACGCGGCGCGGATTGCGATGGAGCCGAAGACGGCTCCGGTGACATCCGACCTCCGGTGATGGGTGACTGCGGTCGCCGGCGGCATACGGTGCCCGCTCCTTGGCCAGGCCGGTGGATCGATGTGTGAAGTTCTTCTGTTGCCCCGCTTAAGAAATCCTCGATGGACTACCACCGCCGAGCTGGGCAGATTGGTGCTGGTCACGGGGAGCCGACGCGCGCAGCTCGCGCAGGGCGCGTCTGCATCCCCGGCACATCGCACACCGCGCCAGCCACGCAGAACCACCTCTGGAGCCGCCCCCGTGAAGGCACTCGTCAAGCAGCACGCCCAGCCCGGACTGTGGCTCATGGACGTACCCGAACCGGAGATCGGGCCCGGTGATGTGCTGATCAAGGTGCTGCGCACCGGGATCTGCGGCACCGATCTCCATATCCGTTCCTGGGACCCCTGGGCACAGCAAGCGGTCGACACACCCAGGGTGTTGGGGCATGAGTTCGCCGGTGAGGTGGCAGCCGTCGGCTCGGATGTCCGGGACATGGCGGCTGGCGACACGGTCAGTGGCGAGGGGCACCTGGTCTGCGGCAAGTGCCGCAACTGCCTTGCTGGCCGACGTCATCTGTGTCGGAGCACCGTGGGCCTCGGAGTCGGACGGGACGGGGCGTTCGCGGAGTATGTGGCCCTGCCCGCCTCCAACGTCTGGGTGCACCGTACGGCGGTCGATCTGGACATCGCCGCGATCTTCGACCCTTTTGGGAACGCCGTACACACCGCACTCAGCTTTCCCCTCGTCGGCGAGGACGTGTTGATCACCGGTGCGGGGCCGATCGGCATCATGGCCGCCGCCGTCGCCCGACACGCGGGAGCCCGCAATGTGGTGATCACCGATGTCAGCGAATCCCGACTGGAACTGGCGCGCAAGGCTGGAGCCACGCTCGCGCTGAATGTCACCGGCCAGGGCATAGCCGAAGCACAACGGCGCCTGGGGCTCAAGGAAGGGTTCGACATCGGCCTGGAGATGTCCGGCCGCCCCGAAGCGATGCGGGACATGGTGGACAACATGACGCACGGCGGTCGTATCGCCATGCTGGGACTCCCATCGGATGAGTTCGCCGTGGACTGGTCGAGGATCGTCACCTCGATGATCACCATCAAGGGCATCTACGGGCGCGAGATGTATGAGACGTGGTACGCCATGACGGTTCTCCTGGAGGCCGGACTCGACCTCGGCCCGGTGGTCACCGGCAGGTACGACTACCAGGACTACGACGCGGCCTTCGACGAGGCGGCGACCGCACGCGGCGGAAAGATCATCCTCGATTGGACATCCTGACCGGTTCGACCGCACCCCTTCCCTTCAGACCACCCGGTCCCGCACCAGGACCCCGACTCACGCCGCAGCGCCGCCCAGGTGGAGCTGGACCGGTCACTGAGCTCCGATCTGACCAGGTGACCGAGCCCGGTCCGACCCGTGCGCGGTCCCATGCCCACCAGCCCGACCGGTCCGCCCGGGGACCTGGCCCCGTCTCCCGCCACCAGCCGGGTTTGACGCCGCTCGCCAGGCGGGTCCCCTGGGGAGCGCGGGCAGCCACCTCATCTGTCCGCCCCGGGTCTGACCACCGTTTCCCCACCCAACCCGCTAGGGAGCCCTTCTGATGTACGAGTCCGTCCGTACCGAACTTCGCACCACCCTCGATGAAATCCGCGCGGCAGGCCTCCACAAGCCCGAGCGCGTCATCGGTTCCCCGCAGGGTGGCACCGTCTCCGTGGCTTCCGGCGAGGTGCTCAACTTCTGTGCCAACAACTACCTGGGACTCGCCGACCATCCCGAGGTGATCGCGGCCGCCAAGGAAGCGCTGGACCGGTGGGGGTACGGAATGGCCTCGGTGCGGTTTATCTGCGGCACCCAGGACGTCCACAAGGAACTTGAAGCACGTCTGTCGGCGTTCCTCGGACAGGAGGACACCATCCTCTACTCCTCCTGTTTCGATGCCAACGGAGGTGTCTTCGAGACACTGCTCGGCCCCGAGGACGCCGTTGTCTCCGACGCCCTGAACCATGCGTCCATCATTGACGGCATCCGGCTCTCCAAGGCCCGTCGGCATCGCTACGCCAACCGTGACCTGGCCGATCTGGAGCAGCAGCTCAAGGAGACGCAGGACGCTCGCCGCCGGCTCATCGTGACCGACGGCGTCTTCTCCATGGACGGGTATGTCGCGCCCCTGCGCGAGATCTGTGATCTCGCCGACCGCTATGACGCGATGGTCATGGTCGATGACTCGCACGCGGTCGGCTTCATCGGCCCAACCGGCCGTGGCACGCCGGAGCTCGCGGGGGTCATGGACCGGATCGACATCGTGACCGGCACCCTGGGCAAGGCGCTCGGCGGAGCCTCCGGCGGCTATGTGGCCGCTCGTACCGAGATCGTGGCCCTGCTGCGTCAGCGCTCCCGCCCGTATCTCTTCTCCAACTCCCTGGCTCCTGTGATCGCCGCTGCCTCACTCAAGGTCCTCGACCTTCTGGAGTCGGCCGGCGATCTGCGGACCAGGCTGGACCAGAACACGACCCTCTTCCGCACCAAGATGACCGAGGCCGGATTCAACGTCCTCCCCGGCGACCACCCCATCGCGCCCGTCATGATCGGTGACGCGGCCGAGGCCGGGCGCATGGCCGAACTCCTCCTGGAGCGCGGGGTCTATGTCATCGGCTTCTCCTACCCCGTGGTCCCCCTCGGACAGGCCAGGATCAGGGTCCAGCTGTCCGCGGCGCACTCCACCCAGGATGTGGAGCGGGTGGTTTCCGCCTTCGTCGACGCACGACAGACTCTGACGGGCTGAGCATGACCGCGCCACGACACGCTCCGGGCCGCGGCCGGCCCGCAGCCTTCCCAAGCGCCGGGGGCCGGCCGCCCCACCCGGCCCGAGCTGGCAAGATGGCTGGGTGATCGACCCCCGGCGGCTGCGCATACTCCGGGCCGTCGCGGACCACCGAACGGTGACCGCAGCGGCCTCCGCGCTCTATCTGACCCCCTCGGCCGTCTCCCAGCAGCTCAACGCCCTGGAGCAGGAGACGGGCCACACCCTCCTGATACGCAGTGGCAGGGGGGTCCGGCTAACGGCGGCCGGGGTGATCCTGCTCGACCACACCCATGCCGTGCTCGCCCAACTGGAGCGGGCGGAGGCCGAACTCGCGGCCTACGCGGGAGGCAAGGCCGGCGAAGTCACCATGGCCGCCTTCGCCACCGGCATCGCCGAGGTGGTGGCCCCGGCCCTGGGGGTGCTCCGGTCGGCCCATCCCGGTGTCCGGGTGCGGGTGCGGGACGCGGAGGGCGATGAGAGCCTGCCGCTCGTCCTGGACGGTGAGGCGGATATCGCGGTCGCGGTGGAGTACCGGGGTGCGCCGGGCGAGGACGATCCTCGACTGTCGCAGGTACCGCTCTACGCCGAACCCTTCGACGCCGTCCTCCCTGCCGCTCATCCCCTCGCGGCAGGGCGGACGATCGTCCTCGCCGAGTTGGCCGATGGCGACTGGATCGGCCCCTATCCGAGCAACCCCTGCCATGACATGGTGCTGCTCGCCTGTGAGCTGGCAGGTTTCCAACCTCGTCTCGTACATTCCTCCGATGACTTCCGCGCTGTCGTCGCACTCGCCGGGGCCGGCGCGGGGGTGGCTCTGGTGCCGCGCTCCGCGCTGCGCGGCATGGCACTCAAGGACGTCGTCGTCCGACCGGTCTCGGGTCCCGCCGCGCGGCGGCGGGTGTTCGCCGCGGTGCGGCGCGGGGCGGAGTCGCATCCCCTCATCGCGCCCGTGCTGGAATCCCTGACCGCTGCGGCTTTGGGCCTCTCCGCCGACTGAGGCGGACCTGCTCGGCGCCTACGCGCCGGGACCTCGTGTCGTGAACCCAGGACCGAGCCCGTGGCTGGACGGGGCTTGAATCCATGCCCGAACGGATGGCTGAACGCGGTACGGGAGGAGCGCTGAGTACGCGGAGTCGCATCGGTCAGCGCGACCCCTGCGGACCGATCCAGCCGACGGTATGAGCCAGCCCACGTTCTCCCGGAGTCACCCCTGCGGACTCGGTCCAGGGCCGGGACGAGGCACCAACGCCTCCTTCAGTCCGGCTTCCGGGTTCATGGCCGCCCCCCGCTGAAACGCCATCTCGTAGGCGCTGTCCCCGATTCCGGCGCGGGCCGCGCGCTCACACTCCTGGCGTACCGCGTGGAGTTCCGGAGTGCCTCGTTGGGGATGCCCGACCGTGCTCCAGAAGGCCTGACCGGTGCCGTACACCAGGCCCGCGCGCTCGCCGTCGCCTCCCGCTGCCATCGCCGCGGCCAGTAGATCCAGCCCGAGCGCGATGCCGAAACTGTCACCGATCCCCTGTTTCCCTTCGAGCATGGCCCGCGCGTACTCGGCGGCGGCGAGCGGGTCTCCTGCGAACAGCGCGATCAGGCTGAGTTGGTAGTCGAGATAGGCACGAGTCCATGACTCGCCCAGATCCACACAGCCCCGGCGCAGGGTGAGGGCTCGCTCGCGGGCCTCCGCTAGTTTGCCGAGGCCGGTGAGGGCGAAGACCTGCACCAGATGGCAGCGGAGTCCGTTCGGTGAGTCGAAGGGACCGTTCTCCGCCGAGTCCAGGGCATGCCCCGCCATCAGGTCGGCGGCGAGTGGGCGGCCGGTCAGCAGGGCGATGAGTCCGCTGAGATAGGCGGCGGCCAGGATGCCTTCCGACCCCTCGCCCTCCTCCCGATCGCGGCGGGCGGAGCGGGTGCATGCGTCGCTGATGCCTTGGGCGGTGTCGTATTCGCCCTGCAACGTCATGGTGACACCCAGCGTCCACAGCCCCCGGGTCCGGTCAGGTCCCTGCTCCCGGTGGATGAGGAGTGCCTGTTCCAGATAGCCGCGAGCCTCATGGAGATGACCGCAGCAGCTCCAGAAGAAGCCGACCAGTCCGACCAGGCGTACCGCGCTTGCCGGGGAATCGACCAGTAGATGGTCGAGTGCCGTACAGAGATCCGTGTGGGCTTCGCCAACCCGGCGGTACCAGTGGGCCTGGTCGGGCCCGAGCCATCCTTCGTGGGCCTGACGCGCGAATTCGAGGAAGTGGGAGGCGTGCCGGTCAGCCGCTGTCTTCTCCTCGCCCAGTGCGGAGAGCCAAGCGGCACCGTACTCGCGGATGGTGTCGAGCATCTGGTAGCGAATACCGGCACCTCTCGGTCCCTGTACCACTCTGATGACCGAGACCGCCACCAACCGGTCAAGCAGTGGGCCGATCTCCTCGGCGGCGAGCGGGCCGCCCGTGCACACGGCCCGTACGGATTCCTCGTCGAAGGCGGCGCGGAAGACGGTCAGCCGGGCCCAGAGCAGCCGTTCGTGTGGGGAGCACAGTTCATGGCTCCATCCGATCGTGGTACGCATCGTTCGATGCCGCTCTGGCTGTACCTGGATGGTGTCGTCGGCCTGGAGGACATCAAAGCGTGAGGTGAGACGCCGCGCGATCTCCTGAACGCTGGTGCGACCGGCCTGTGCGGCCGCCAGTTCCAGTGCCAGCGGGATGCCTTCGAGCCGCCTACAGATCCAGGTGGCGGTGGACCCGGGATCTCCAGCGGAAGGGTGCCCGTCCGGTGTCGCCCCACCGGTGCCCCCACCCGGGGCATTCGAAGGGCCGGAATCCGCCGCGTCCGCCTCCGGAACACGATCACCCCTACGGCGTACCGTCGTTGCGGTGTCCGTGGCTGTCCGGCGCGTCCCATCGGCGGGGAGGGCGGCGGCCACCCGCTGGCGGAACAGTTCGACGGCGTCCGGTCCCTCGGGTGACAGCGGGGCCACCTCGATCAACCTCTCGCTCTCCATGTCGAGTGGTTGTCTGCTCGTGGCCAGCACATTCAGCCCGGGTGCCGCCGTCAGCAGGTCGCCCAGCAGCGTGCGGCAGGGGGCGACGAGGTGTTCACAGGAGTCGAGCACCAGCAGCAGTTGCTTGTCCGCGAGCCATTCGCAGAGCGCGTCGACGGGCATCCGCGGTGTGTGGTCCGACAGGTCGCACGCGTCCGACACGGTGGTCAACAGCAGCCTGTCTCCGTGCAGCGGCGATAACTCAGCCCATGCCACACCATCAGGGAACATGCCGACCGCCTGCCGAGCAGCACGCAGGGCCAGCCGCGATTTGCCCACACCGCCGCTACCGACCAGCGTGATGAGACGGTGTCGCGCCAGCGCCCGGTCGAGCCGGAACAGCTCCCAGTTCCGTCCTACGAAACTGGTGGATTCTTCGGGAAGGTTCCCCAACACGCGCCCAGTCTTGCGTATGTATCGGACTCCCTGTACCCATCGTGGATCAGGAGGGGGTGGGCGCCGCCTCCATCGCCTTCTTCAACTTGTCGAGGGTCCTTCGGATGTTGCCCCGCTGGAACTCGGCGAAGGTGTGCCCCCGGGTCGTCAGTTTGTCGAAGGCGTTGGCGAAGGCGTCGGGCCATGTCCTGCGGTCGTCCCGCCAGGTCTCGGTGACCCTGGTGCCGCCTTCAACCGCCTCGAAGTGGTACTCCCAAGTGGCTATCCGTCCGCGCAGCAGCGGTCGACGCCTACCGATGGCGTGGACCCGGAAGGCGAAGCGCTCCCCGCGGTCAGCCGCCACCACCGTGCAGCGCGTGGTCCAGCGCACCGGACCCCGTTTGTTGTAGCCCTCGAACTTCATGCCCACGAAGGCGCCCCGGCTTCCGCCTTGTACGGTTGCGCCGAGGTTCTCCGGACTCCAGTGGCCCATCAGGGTTGGATCACTGACTTGGTCGTAGATGACCGAAGGGGCCGCCTGGATGATGATGCTGTCCGAGACCGCCAGGGTGCGTGCCATGGTGTACGACTCCGATCCGAAGGTGTGCCGGGTTGTTTCGGGCCTTTGCCCGTAGTCATCACGATCATGCCGATGACAAGGGACTCTGCCAACGAGTGGAGTCGAATCCCACACGTACGGACCCGATTGCTGGCGGCGCGCCCTGGGACAGGCCGACCAGATGGCTCATCCCACCCAGTACACCCCGCTCTGACTCGGCATGTCGCTGTGTCGTGTCCGAGAGCGGAGCTCATGGGCCCGGAACGGATCCCATCACCGTCGGCATGCGTATGTCCATGCGCGGCGGCTCCAGGCCGCCGGTGGTGTTCGAGGGCGGGCTGCGGTCGGGCGGTCGGGGCGGTGGCCAGAAGCAGGCCCGGATCTGGGTTCGGATCAGATCGCTCGCTTTGCGGATGTGGCGCTGAGCACCCCAGGCGTTCGGATTGTCTCCTTCGCTCCTCCTCGGGGGGAGGGGGATCACTCAGCGTGTGGTGACTCATTACCTGGCGCGATCTCGACGATCCTGGCGTCGAGATCGCGTCAAAGATCGAGGCTCGGAAGGCGTGGTTGAGACAAAGCGGAATCTAGCACTCCGAATGCCTACCGATAAGGAAAAGATAAGAGCAGACTGAAAGTGAGTGCTTCTCAAGCACACACGGTCAGACGTGCAGCGCACCGAAGGAGGCGAGTCGTATGGCCGGCGTCTCACACAGGGGAGATCTCAGAGACCACCCTGACGTCACAGAAATGCGGGACCGATACGCCAAGGTGTTGGGAGGACGTGACGTCACCCTCATCGATGGCCCGGTCTTTCTGGTGGGTCTGGCATGTGCGGTTTCCCCATGGATCGTTCACTTCTCGGCCAATCAGCCGGCTCTGGCGACGCACAACCTGATCGTGGGCATCGCGATCGCGGTGCTCGCGCTCGGGTTTACCGTCGCTCCGCAACGGATGTACGGCTTGAGTGGTGCCATGTGTGCCATGGGTGTATGGCTGGTCATCGCGCCCTGGATCGTGGGGAGCAGCCCGGATGCGGGAGTGATCTGGACCAATGCCATCCTGGGCGGGCTCACCTTCCTGCTGGGGTTGGCGTGCACGGCAGTGGCCATGAAGAGCAGTCGTGGCGGTCGATCGCCCGTGTGAGTGGACGGTCCACTACCAAAAGGAGTACTCCGACAGACGCAGCCGCTTGGGTGACGTGATGTTGGATGCGAGAGGAACCGGTCAGCCAAATAGCTGACCGGTTCTACGCCATTCAACTGTCCAATCTTGGCCAGTGCCTGGCGTTGCGTCGAGTTCAGCATGGCCGGTGAGGCTGATCCTCAAACCACTGGTATCCACGCGTGGTTTCGCACGTGCGAAGGGTGAGGGGTGGAGCGGCGCACCGGCTATGACGATTCGACGGCGGCCTTGATGCGTTGGCCGAAGGCATTACCGTCCTTACGGGCGGCGCTGAGCGCGAGGCGTACGACCGCCTTGCCGATGCCATGGCCTTCGAGCTGGTTGAAGATGCGTACCCGAGTACTGCCCGAGCCGGTGGTTTCTAGGTCGTAGCCGCCTTCCTTGGCGGTCACGAGGTTCTTGGAGACCTCGGCCCACCGGATTCTGGTCGGAGCCTGGAACTCGGTGATCCTGAACTGCCGCTCGGTGGTGAGACCCGCGTCCTTGACGGTGCTCGCATAGACCGTGCCCACTCCGGTCGGGCCCTGTGTCGTCTTCGCGATCCTGATCACGCGGGGGCTGAACTTCGGGTCGTTCTCGCCGTTGGCGAGAAAGGCGAAGACCTCCTCGATGGGGCGCTGGATCTCTACGATAGCTTCGAACCGACCGGACATGACTCCTCCACTGACGGGCGTCGACGTTTGCGCGGACACTGACAGGGAAAACGGTGATTCTTTCTCTGACCAGGGCATTGCGGGCAGCCCCTTGGCCCAGCAGGATTCTCTCACCGGTAGGCCCACCGTCGCCGTTACCGAGGCTGCCCGTCCGCTAGTGGAGTGAACACTCCACCGGGTCCGCCCGTATTAAGACGGAAAGCCGCCGGGTCGACAAGGAGGACTACCGAAAATGATCGTCCCACGCACCGCTGCCGCCGTCGTGATGCGATTCGTCGCCGCCGGTGCCGTACCGGTGTTGCTCGTCACCGCGGCCCAAGGGACCGCCCAGGCCCATGGGGCGCCAACCGATCCCGCGAGCCGGGTGGCAGCCTGCGGACCTGAGGGGCCGGACCGTAAGGCGGCTGCCTGTCGTGCCGCCGTCACCGCGAACGGGGGCGTGGCGTTCGACGCCTGGGACAACATACGGGTGGCCAATGTCGGTAACCGCGAGGGCGAACGCGAGGTCATACCCGACGGGAAGCTGTGCAGCGCCGGCCTGGCTGACTTCAAGGGGTTGGACATCGCTCGCACAGACTGGCCGACCACCCAACTCACGGCGGGTGGCGACTTCACCGTCACCTACAAGTCCACCATCCAGCACCAGGGATCGTTCGACCTCTTCCTCACCAGGGAGGGATACGACCCGGCCAAGAAGCTGCAGTGGTCGGATCTGGAGGAGGAACCCTTCGCCACGGAGGAGCAGGCGGAGTTCCTGGACGGGTCCTATCGGATCAACGCCACCCTTCCGGACGGACTCACAGGGCGTCATGTCCTGTACACCGTCTGGCGGAACACGGACTCCAAGGACACGTACTACCACTGTTCGGACGTGGTGCTCGCAGCCGATATGCCCGGTGAATCGCGCAGGCTGGGCGTGCTCGGCAGACCCAGCACCCCCAAGGTGTCGGAAGCGCCCCTCACCGGCGTCAACAGTTCACCTTCCCAGAGCCAGTCCGCGTCCAGCGGCGGAGGCAACAACTCCACGATCGTCGCCGGAGGTGTCGCGGCCCTTGCCCTGCTCGTCGTGGGCACGCTCGTCACCCTTCGGCCTCCCCGTGTCGACAACAGCCGTCACCGCCGGGATTGAGTCGTTCGCCGGTTGTGCCGGGCTGCTGAGTCGATGACTGGTCCGCTGGTCCGCGGATACGCCGTCAATTCGGGGTTCACGGGTAACGGGTAGGCCAGAGGTGCGGTGTGCGGTGGCCACTTGCCCCGTCTGCGGGGTGGTGTTCCGCCGGGGACCGTATCGGTGCCGTCCTTCTAGGAATCGCTCAGCAGCCAGCTTCGCGGTGTGCGGTGCCGGGCCATGTTGAGCAGAGAGTGAATGCGTACGCCCGCCTGATCGACCTCCTTGACCGGTGCCGGGAAGGGGAGGCGGGCGTCCGCATAGGTGTCCGCGTACTCCAGGCGCAGGGTGATCCCGTAGCGGTCGATGGCCACGGGCAATGCCCGCCGGGCCCCCAGCGTCAGGCGCGGCTTCACCAGCCGCAGCAGGAGGTCGACGATATCGCCGTGATCGTCGAGCAGATGGGTCAGCATCCCGGCCTCGCAGGTGGCCAGCGGGTCGGTGTCGGCCTCCATGAGTTCATCGAGGCTGACGGTGACGCGCTCGCCGTCCCGGTCGAGGACAGCATGGTCGAACTGCATACAGCGGCTGCCTTGAGGCGTTGAGTGCTCGGCGGAGTCCACGAGCCAGCCCACCAGGAGCACTCGGGCCCGAACCCGGTCACGTACCGGTGTGGGGGCGATATCGGTGAACTCCAGGGTGGCGCGCACGGGACCGTCCCCGGGAACAGCGGTAGCGCTTTCCCGTACCCGGGTCGGCGCCGGGTGGAGATGGACGTGTTCCGAGATACCTGGTCCGCCCAGCCGGGAAACCTCGGTGCGCCCCTCGTCGGTCACCACCGTCATCGAGTCGGCTGCTGTCAGGATCGACCGGATTCGTTCCGCGCTCGTCGGCTGCGCGAGCGGGGCGTTGAACAGGCGGCGCATCCAGAACTCCACATATCGAGGAAACTTAGGTTTGCCTAACCTAAGCCCTGTCCGGTGTTGTCGCCAACCCCGCGACACGGGTTGCCGTTCCGAGGTGATGGACGCGGCCGATGGGCCCCGGGTGGCCGCTGGCCGAGGTGGCGTGGAGTCTCCCGTCCCGACAGGGGCCGTTGAATCGCGCGTGTCGAGCAGGGGCCCAAGCAGGTTGCGGCGAGCTCGTCCATGGCTCAACGGCTATGGTCCCCTGTGGGTTACCTGGTCAGCTGTCCGGTGGAGGGCGCATGGAGACGTTCGACGGCAGGGACGTCCACTTCTTCGAGAGTGTGGACCGCCTCGACGCCTGGCTCGCTGAGAACCACGCAGTGGTGACCGAGGCTTGGCTGAAGCTTGCGAAGAAGAGTTCCGGAATCCGTTCGGTGAGCCCGGCCGAGGTGATTGACGTGGCCCTGTGTTACGGATGGATCGACGGCCAGCGGCGTTCCCTTGACGACAGCCACTACCTCCAGCGGATCACCCCGCGACGGCACAAGAGCCAGTGGTCCCAGGTGAATGTCGACAAGGTGGAGGCGCTCACCGCGGCCGGGCGGATGAAGGAGCCGGGGCTCGCGGAGGTGGCCGCGGCCAAGGGCGACGGTCGATGGGACGCGGCCTACGCCTCGCAGAAGACCGCTGTGGTTCCATCCGATCTGGCCGGGGCGCTGGCGCGGAGTGACCCGGCGAGGACCCGCTTCGAACAACTCGGCAAGACGGATCGTTACGCGGTGATCCTGCGGTTGCTGCGGGCTCGTACACCGGAGAACCGGGCTGCTCGGCTGCGGGCGGCCATCATCGAACTAGAGGCCGCGGACCAACCGCGCTGAGGGGCCTGGCCCCGGGTCCGCCTTCCGGCCTGGATTCCCGCCAGCTGTTCTCCGGGCGGACCGGAGAACAGCTCACGGTCCGCCTCCTGTCGCCGCGCCCACGAACAGGGCGGACAGGGCGGACAGGCGACGGACAGGCCCGAAAGACCAGGGGTCAGGTATCCAGGGGGCGTATCGACACCGGCATTCCCGGTGCCTGGTGCCCCCCGCTCGCCACCATGCGCACCTCGCCCTGGTCACTGATCTCCGCCCGGACGATGCCGCTGTCATCCTCGAAGATGGGATAACCGCCCGCCCCGGCTCTCTCGGTCCGTCGGACGATCACCACATCGTCCTCGGCGGTCGATGCCTGGAAAACCAGCTCGTAACGCTCCGCGTACTCCATGCGGGCCTCCTGACAGCCTGCGCAGGGGCCGATGCTCCTTTCCTCCATCCTCACCCAGATGGAGTGCTGGCGCATGGTGGGGGGAGAATCACCAGGCGCAGCAGTCGCCCGACCCCCGCAGCCAGGGGCGCGGCCCGGAACGACCCCGTCGGCGCGACTCGATGGACGAACGGGAGCGATGGGCCTCGATGACGCGAAGGTGAACGTTCACCGTGTCATGCCACCGGGAGGGAACGCCGGCCTCAGCGGTCAGTGCCGTCGGCAGGCAACGCCGAATTCCGAGGCCAGAACGCCGGCGGCGGCGCGGGCGGTGGTTCGGGGGAACTACCGGCGGACGACACTCCCGGCGAAGACCCCGAACCGCGTCGAACCGCCCAGAGTGCCCCCGTTAGCTCAGTCTGCGGCGATCGACTTCTGGACCAGCGCCGACAGCTCGCTGGCCGCCGTGAAGTCGGGAGTGAGACGGTTCTTGGTGACAGCGAACGACACCCCGGTCTCCGTGTCCCCGTAGGCGAAGCTCCCTCCCGCACCGCCCATCGCGAACACACTGGGGCTGTCCGCCGCACCAGTCGGCAGACCGATCGAGTACCCCAGGCCCCATGAGGACTCCATGCCGAACACCTGGTCGACCCCGCTGTATGAGGTGGCAGTCACCTCCCGCAGCCGCTCCGGTGAGATCAGCCGTACACCGGAGACCTCATGGAGGAGCGCCGCGTACAACCGGGCCATGGCCCGCGCCGATGTCTTGGCACCCGCCGGAATGTCGGCGGTGAGCACATCGGTGCGATTGCCCATCTCCGCCGCGGGGAACAGGGCGATCGGTCCGGCCTTGAGCATCGGCAGATCCGGCGGCAGTGAGGCCATCATCTCGGCCGCGCCCGGCGCGTCCTCAAGCCGGGCGAGCCGCCCGTGCTCGCTCCTGGGCATCCCGAAGTAGAGCTCGTCGGCCATGCCGAGGGGCTCGGTGATCTCCTCGCGAAGCACCTGGGAGATGGGCTTGCCGGTGGCCCGTCGGACGATCTCACCGATGAGATAGCCGAAGGTGTAGGCGTGATAGCCCATCGCGGTGCCGGGCTCCCACCACAGCCGGGCATCCGCGATGATCTCGCACATGGTGTCCCAGTCGCTGATGTCTTCAAGGGTGGTGTCCAACGGCAACCCCGGCACTCCTGCCGTATGGGTGAGCACCTGACGTATGGTCACCGCTTCCTTGCCGTGCGCTGCGAACTCCGGCCAGAGTTCCGCAACAGGGGTGTCGTAGCCAAACAGGCCGCGCTCGGCGAGTACATGCGCCACCGTGGCGGTCGCCGCCTTGCCGATGGAGAAGTTGTAGAAGACGGTCGACGCTGTGACCGCCCTTCCCGTGTCCGGGTCCGCGATGCCCGCGACCACATCGGCCAACTGCTCGCCGTGTTGGTAGACGGCGATCTGCAGACCGCGCTCCGCCCCCGACTCGACCAGGTGGTCGGCGGCTTCCTGGAGTCTCTTCTGGATGTCGCTCACAGTGTCTCCTGCTGTCTTGGCGTCCGGTGCGTGGGTGTAAGCGGTGCGTATGGCAGATAAGACGGATGGGCGGCCGGAAACTCATCGGTCGCGGTCGCTCCCCTTGGACCGTCCCCTTCGACGGCCGGTTTGTCCATGGACGGCGACTGCGGACCGGTGGCCAGGGAGATCGGGGCTCCGACCGCCCCCAAGCCGCCCGCTCTGTCACCAACTCCCTTGCCCTGGAAGGCATTCCGCGGCCGTCACGCCCTTTACTGTCTTGGCGCGAAGTCGCGGTGTCACAGGAGACCAGGTCCGGAACCGACACCATCGCCACCGCGACCAGCGAAGCCGCCTCGCCCGTATCGACGGCCCGCTCATTCAGCCCTATCGCAGTGATCGTCACCACCAGCGGCAGACGGACTGAGGCATGGAGGGCAAGGCCCTGGGCGGCTCCGGGGAGATCGCCAGGTGCGGGCGCTCACCCGGTGGTCCGCGCGCACGAGGAGGAGCTCCGACTCAGCTCTCCACCGAAGGGGCCCAGCGTGTGATGCCCACGCCCGTACGAAGGGGAGCAGTCAGGCCCGTGAATGACGCCGAAGCCGCTCTCACGCCCGGCGAGGAAGGCCAACATCGCCAGGCGGGGCGGGGGAGACGGCCTCGTCGGTCTCCGCCCAACCCAGGAGATCGGGGCCGATGGCCGTGCCCAGCAGAGTCTCGAAGACCATCGGAGGGACGCGAAGCCAGGGGCCGCGGTGCGAGCAGGGCACGGCCGTGATCGGGAGGAGTGCCCCGGGGTGGCATGGGGTCGGAGTGCCGAAGACGGCATCGGCGCCCCGGGTTTTCGCCCTGGTGTCAGGGGGTGGGCTCCTCCAGCCGTCGCAGCCGCTCGGCGTCGCTGGTGCGCGGGCAGGTGGCACAGGCTTCGGCGGGCCGGATCGTGTAGTAGAGGCAGCAGCCCATGCGGTTGCGGGTGGGATATGACCGTCCGTCACCCCCGGTGAGCCGGCGGAAGGACGCTCCGCCCGCGAAGGGGCCCACCGGTCCCGGCAGGACCTCACTCGCCTCCCGCACCGCTCGCTCCTCATCGCCGAGCATCCGCCCGAGGTACCAGATGCCCGAGACGAGATCGTCGCCCACCATGCCCCAGAGGCTCCGCGGCCCCCGTCGCATCCGCGGGGCGACTGCCGTCAGCAGCGGTCGTACGTGGTCGGCGACGGCCGTACGCAACTCATCGCGCAGCGCCTCCTCGTCCTTGGACACACGCACGCCCGGCAGTCCCGCCGCGGGATCGTCCGGTAGGCACCAGAAGCTGCCCGGTACGACCGCATGGCTCTCACTCGTTCGACTGACGCGTACGGCGTCGGGTCGCAGTCGTGGCACCCGGCGTTCCAAGTACCAAGGGCCGCTGATCAATAGGCAGGCCGACCAGAGGTAGGCGTGCAGTGCCCGAGAGGCGACCACGTCGGGGCGGGCGACATGCTCGTACCGTTCGTGGATGCGGCAGGCTTCGGCATCGAGGAACGCGTCGAGCAGCTCGGGACGGCAGGCCAGTTCGGCGCTGTCGATCCACCCTTGGGCCGCTGGAGAATGGGGTTCTGCGACCTCCACCTGGAGCGCCTCGCACAGGGTGGCGAGCCGGGAATAGGAGGATGCCAGCAGAGTGGAGCAGCTGAGCGCAGCTCCGGCAGGTGCAGGCGCCGGGGCCAGAGTCACGGGTACTCCTCAATGAGCAAGAATGAACGCGAGGAAGGTAAGGCTCACCTTAGCGTTATCCCTCGTACGTGTTTGCCAACGGGTCCCGCAACGCGGGGAATTGGCATTCTTAGGGATGCCTAACCTAAGCTCCGGTGTGGTGATCCGGGCCGGCCAGGCCGCTGCGACCAGGGAGTTCTTCCATGGATCAGGCGCCGGCGGGCCGGGTCGCCCCGGTGTTTTCCTGCCTGTTTACGGTCTGTCCCATACCCAGCGAATGTGCGCGCGGAAGTATTTCACCCATGCAGATGTATGTGCTCGCCCTCAATCCCACCGACTCGGTCACCGAGGGTTTCCTTCCCGCCGCACAACGGCTCGGCCTCGGCATCACCCTGCTGACGGACCAGCCGCAGGCGCACCGCGACCGCCACCCCGACATCGAGATACTGGAGTGCGATGTTCGCGATCATCACGCGATCATCACCCGGATCTCCGCGCACCACACCCCGGACGCGGTCTTCAGCAACAGCGACCACCTCCAGACCCAGACCGCACTGGCCGCCGAGTTCTTCGGCCTCCCCGGCAAGAGCTGGCCGAGCGCGCTGCGCACCAA
The DNA here is from genome assembly GCF_023701525.1 of Streptomyces albipurpureus. GTDB lineage: Bacteria > Actinomycetota > Actinomycetes > Streptomycetales > Streptomycetaceae > Streptomyces > Streptomyces albipurpureus. Next base: position 146,683 of record NZ_JAMQAW010000012.1, on the reverse strand, counting down.
GGACAAGGCCCAGATGCGGCGGCGGCTGGCCGCCGCCGGGGTCTGCACGGTCCGATCCATCGAACTGACCCCTGGCCAGGACCTCACCGATCCGACCGGGCTCGACGTCCCCTACCCCTGTGTGGTCAAACCGCGCGAAGGGGTGGCCAGCGAGGACGTGGTCCGCGTCGACGACTCCAGCGGGCTCATCCACCACACCACGGAGATCTGGTCCCGACGCCCCGGCGCCACGCTGGTGGCCGAGGAGTATCTGCCCGGTGAGCTCTACACCTTGGAGACCCTCGGGGACGGGGAGCGCCTCCATGTGCTCGGGGGCTTCCACACCGAACTCTCCCCGCTCCCTTACTTCATCGAGGAGCGCCTTTCCTTCGTCCCCGCCCACCCGAAACCGATCATCGACCAGGTGCTCGCGCAGCTGGTGACACTCGGCGTCGGCTTCGGTGCCTGCCACACCGAGTTCGTCGTCCATGAGGGGCGGGTCCGCCTGATCGAGGTCAACTACCGTGCCATCGGCGACCAGTGCGACCTCCTGCTCGCCGAACTCCTCGGCATTCCGCTGTTCGACCTCATACTCAGCACTCATCTCGGCCAACCGCTGCCCCGAGACCTTGCGGCGCGGACCGACGGGGCGGCCACCCTCGCCTACCCTTGCGCCGACCGCGCCGGCACCCTCACCGCCGCGCCCGGCCCGGCCGATATCGCCATCGGCGGCGTACAACTGACCTACCGTCCGACCCGCCGCACCGGCGAGCACCATGAGCTCCACCACACCAATCGCGACTTCCTCGGGATCGTCCGGGCCATCGGCACGGACCAGAAGGTCGTGGACCAGGCCGTGGACGACTTCCTCGCCCGGCAGAGCTGGGAGATCACCCCGTGACCGCGAGCAGCACGGACACCGACAGCGGGCTGTTGCTGCGGGTGCTCAGCACACTGCTGCGCGAAGACGTCGCCGGGCTGCGAACCCGCAGCACCACCGTGACCGCGGCGGACGGGATCTGGCTGCGGCTCGCCACGACCGAGCGAAACGCCGTCCTGCTGCCGGTCCATCACACCACCCCCGGCTTCCAGAGCAGGACCGAGGCCCGGCTGCCCCTCCTACGCTGTGAGCACGACGGCCGGGAACTGACCGGCGCCGACGACATACTCGCCGCGCTCGCCGTCCTCGCCGATCCTCGGGACCGTACCGGCTTTGACGCCTTCGCCGCCGAGATCCGGCAGGCCGCGACCGCACAGCGACTCCACGCCGCGTCCAAGGCCGCCATCGCGGCCACCCTCGCCGGCCACTACGGTGCTCATCCGGCCAGGGATTGGCGGGGTCTGCCCGCCTCCCTCGCCTATGACACCCTCGCCGCCCGCCTCGACCATCCGGTCTACCCGACCGGCCGGGGCCGTTCCGGGCTGACCGAATCCGAGCTGCGCGCCTACGCCCCCGAGTTCCACCCTCGCTTCCCCCTGCGCTGGCTCGCCCTGCCCCAGGAGAACGTCATCACCCAGGGCGCCCTCCCCGACCTCTTCCCCCACCCCTCGGCACTCGGTCTGCCCGCGGCCCTGGACCACTCCCATCGCTGTCTCCCCCTCCACCCCCGCACCGTCGGTGAGCCGCTGGAGAGGGCCCTGCACACCATGGGGCTCACCGACCGTGCCGTACTGGCGGCGCGCGCCGAGCTGGACGCCGTCCCCACCCTCTCCATGCGGACCGTCGCCCTCACCGGCGACCCCCGCACCCACCTCAAACTGCCCCTGGCGACGGCCACCCTGGGGCGGCTCAACCGGCGCACCATCAAACCCGGCACGCTCACCGACGGCGTTGCCGGACAGCGTCTGCTGGAGCGGGTGATAGCCCGCGAACCCCGCTTTCGGCACTCCATCCTCCACGCCGACGAGAGCCGGTTCGCCCACGCCGGTCATGAACTGATCGCCGTCCTCGTCCGTCGACTGCCGGCCGGACTCGACGACACCGCCGTCGTCCCCTTGGCCGCGCTCCTGGCCCCCGCCCCGGGCGGCGGACTCATCATCGGGGCACTCGCCGAGCACTTCTACCGCGGTGACACCCTCGCCCTGCTCGACGCCTTCCTCACCCTCCTGTTCGACTGGCAGACCACCCTCCTGGGCTATGGCATCGCCCTGGAATCCCACCAGCAGAACATCTCCCTCCTCCTCGACGCACCGCACGGCAAGACCCGGCTGCGGCTGCTGTTCAAGGACAACGACGGGCCGCGCATTCATACGGCCCGCCTCCGGGCGACCCTCGGCGAGGAGGGCAACGGCTTCGACGACCCCCGGATACACACGCACAGCGACACACCCATACTCGATCTGTTCACCACCATCACCGTTCATCTCTGCGCCGGGGCATACGCCTTCGGCCTCGCCCGCCACGGCTACGCACCACTGGAACGGCTGCTCACCCTGATACGTGATCGGCTCGACGAGGCCGCCGACCGGCTCGGCACCCGCCCGGGGCAACCCGGCGCCCTGCTCCGCAGCCATGTCCTGGACGCGGCGCACCTGCCCATCAAGGCAATGGTCACGGCGGGCACCCTGCTCGCCAAGGAAAGATCAGGGGCATCGGACATCAACAAGCACTACGGCACCGGGCCCAACTATCTGGCGCCAAGGAAGGTCCGGCCATGACCAGCACCACGCCCGACCGACCCACGGCACCGGCCGGACCGCCGGACGGGATGCCGACCGCAGACGAGGCCGTGGCCCACACCCTCCTCAACTGCCTCCTTCGGGAGGTCTCAGGACCCGAGCACCAGACCGCCGTCATCGACGGGCATCTGCTGCTGCGGCTACCACGTCGCGGGGTGCTGCTGCGAGTGGCGCTCCGCCGCACCTCACTGCTCGGCGCACACCGATTCACCGGTCCGGTCCACGCACAGTCCAAAGACCGATGGGCCGCACTCGACTGGCGGCAACTCGCCGAACACACCCACGGGGAACTCTCCCTGCGCACCGGCGCGCGCAATGAGGAGTTCATCGGCCAGGTAGCGGCCAGCCATCGGGCGGTCTCCACGGCTCTCGCCGCCCGTACCCCACCGCGGGCCGGCACCGACGACGACCCGCTGACCGTCTACCTGGCCTCCGAGCAGTCCCTTCTCCTCGGCCACCGCTTCCACCCCACCCCCAAGGCCCACGGCGGTGACCACAACGCCTGGGCCAGCTACGCCCCCGAAGCCGGCGCGTCCTTCCCCTTGCGGATGCTCGCCGTCCGGGCACCGCTGGTCGCCGAGGAATGCGCCGAGGCGGGCGCCGCCGCCCCACTGGATCGACTCCATCCGGTGCCGGACGGCTACCGACTGCTGCCCACCCACCCCTGGCAGTACGAAGAACTACGGACCCGGCCGGGGGTACGCGCCGCACTCGACCGAGGAGATCTCCTCGATCTGGGCCCTGGAAACCGGCATTTCACCCCCACGGCTTCCGTGCGGACCCTCTACGACGGCGACACCTTCCTGAAGTTCAGCCTCAACGTCCGCATCACCAACTGCGTACGCAAGAACTCCCACTACGAACTCTCCGGAGCGGTCGCGCTCACTCGGCTGCTCGGTCCGGCGCTTGAGGACCTGGCCGCGCGATTTCCGCGCACCGGGATGCTGCGCGAGCCCGCCTACCGCAGCATCGCGCTCCCCGACCCCAGCGGTCGCCCGGACATCTCGCTGCTCGAAGGCTTCGGCGTGATCGTGCGCGAGGGGCTCGGGCCACGGCTCCTCCCCGGCACCACACCCCTCCTCGCCGCCGCCGTCGCCGATGAGTACCGCTCGGGCCCCGCCCATGTCTCCCGCTGGGCCGGTAACGGCCCCACGGCCGCCCTCCACTGGTGGCGGGAGTACCTCGCGCTGCTCGTTCCGCCCGTGCTGGCCGCCTACTTCGACCACGGGCTCGTGCTCGAACCCCATCTGCAGAACGTCGTCCTCTGCGTCGACTCCGACGGCAGGCCCGCGCAGATCCTCTTCCGCGACCTGGAGGGCACCAAGCTCCTGCCCGAGCACCACAGCGGTTCCCTCGCGGCGCTGCCTCCCGAGGTCGCCGGGCCGATGACCTATGACGCCCGGCGCGGCTGGGACCGGGTGGTCTACTGCCTGCTGGTGAACCACATCGCCGAACTGCTCGCCGCACTCGCCGACCTCCACCCCCAGACCGAGGCGGCCCTGTGGGCCGAGGTCCGCCGAACCGTCGTCAGATACGCCGACGAGCACGGCTGCCCGCCCCGGTTGAGCGCCCTCCTCGCCGGCGTACCGCTACCCGCCAAAGCGAATCTGCTGGCCCGCTGGGAGCGTTCCGCCGACCGGGAGGCAGGCTATGTGCGGCTGCCGTCGCCGCTCGCTGAGGACGTCCTCTTCGAAGCGATCCGCGCCGACGCCGATTGGAGTACGCGATGACCGCCACACCTGCCGTACGCGCCCTCGTCCGCGACCTGCCCGCGAACGCGCTGCCCGCCTATCTCTACGACCTCGACGCACTGGGTGAGCACGCCTCGGCCGTACGCTCCGCACTCCCCCCGGGGGTGGAGATGTACTACGCCGCGAAGGCCAATCCCGAAGCACCCGTGCTGGCCGCGCTCGCACCCCATCTCGACGGCTTCGAGGTCTCCTCGGGCGGTGAACTGGCGCATGTACGGCAGACGGTGCCGGGCCTGCCGCTGGCCTTCGGTGGGCCGGGGAAGACCCCGGCGGAGCTGGAACTGGCCCTGCGGCTGGGCACCGAGCGCTTCCATGTGGAGAGCGCCCATGATGTGCGGATGCTGGCCGGCATCGCCGCCCGTACCGTCCCGGGGACGCGCGTCGCCGTCCTCCTCCGCTTCAATCTCGCCGTCGGCCAGGACCTGCTGGCGAACAGCGCCCTGGCCATGGGCGGCCGGCCCACCCCCTTCGGGATCGACCCGACCGAGGCCGACGACATGGTCCGCGCCGTCACCGACGACCACCCTCAGCTGCAGCTGCGCGGTGTCCACGCCCATCTGGCCAGCGGACTGACGGCGCCTCAACAGCTCGCCGTCGCGACGGCCGTAGTGGAGTGGTCGGCCCGGCTCATGACCCGGCACGGTCTACGCCTGAGCGAGGTCAACGTCGGTGGCGGGATGGCCGTCGACTACGCCCGCCCGGCCGAACGCTTTGACTGGAGCGCCTTCGGTAAGGGCCTCGCCGCCCTGCGGGAAGAGCATCAGGGGCTGATCGTGCGCATGGAACCAGGACGTGCCCTGACCGCGTACTGCGGCTGGTACGCCACCGAGGTGCTCGATGTGAAGCGCAGCCACGGCGAGGAGTTCGCCGTCCTGCGGGGCGGCACCCACCATCTGCGCACCCCCGCCACCAAGGGGCACGATCAGCCCTGCGAGGTGCTGACCACCGATGACTGGCCCCACCCCTGGCCGCGGCCCTCAGCCGGTGAGGGACCCGTCACCCTGGTCGGGCAGCTGTGCACGCCCAAGGACGTCCTCGCCCGCAAGGTGCCCGCCGCGGGGCTGCGGGCGGGGGACCGGGTGCTGTTCGAGATGGCGGGCGCGTACGCCTGGAACATCTCCCACCATGAGTTCCTGATGCATCCCCGGCCCGGCTTCCACTTCCTCGGGGCGGCCGCGGGCAGGGCGCGGACGCTCGATCACTGACGACACGACAGCAGAGCACCGGTGAAAGGGCGTTGCGCACCCCTATGTTGGAACGATCATGAGAGGGGTGGGGCCCGGAAGGAGCTGAGCCATGAAGCCGCAGCCCGGGGTGGCCCTCACCACGGCCATGGTGGCGCTGACGCTGACGACCGGGCTGGTCGAGGCCGTCAGCTTCCTGGCTCTAGGGCCGGTCTTCACGGCCGTACAGACCGGCAATCTACTCTTCCTCGGCTTCGCCGTCGCCGGTGAAGGCGGCTTCTCCACCGTGGCGTCGATGGTGTCACTGGCCGGGTTCGTGGTCGGCGCGCTACTCGGCGCACGGCTGGAGTCCGCGGTTGATCTGCGTGGCGGGCACTGGTTCCCCGTGGCGCTGGCCGTGGAGTCCGCCCTGCTCGCGATCGCGGGGGTGGTGGCCTGGGGGATGGGTCCGGTCGGCGGAACGCTGAGCGCGGTGCACGGTACGGTGACCGCGATCGTTGCCGTGGCGATGGGCCTGCGCAATGTCACCACCATGCGGGCCAAGGTCCCTGACCTGCCAACCACCGTGGCCACCCGCGCGTTGACGGCACTCCTCGCACCGTTGGCGCTGGACTCCCAGATCCCGGCCGGAGTGCGGAACCAGGGCCGCCGTGTCGCATCGGTGGGAGCCATGTTCCTCGGGGGTCTGCTGGGCGCCTGGTTGCTGCACCAGGGCGTCCAGGCCGCTGCCGTACTGTTGGCCGTGGCGGCGCTCGTGGTCACCACCGGCGCCGGTTACGAACTGGCCCGGCGGCGGGGCCGCCCGGCCAGTCAGGGGCTGCCCTAAGAGATCATTCCGGCCAGGGCGAGTCCAGGATCGTGGTCACGAAGTCCCCGCGCTCGAAACCCGGCTCGTAGTGTGCGAGGACATCCGCCTTCACATTCCCGAACGTGGTCTCCGGCTTGCCGCGGATTCCCTCGGTGAACGCCGCCAGGATCTGTCGCTTGAAGTCCGGACGGGGATGGAGAGCGACGATAGCGGCACGCTCCGTATCGGGGATCTCGTGATAGCCGATACCGAGCACATCGTATTCAACACCCGCTGTGACCAAAGCGACCTCCGGCTCCATGAACTCGGGAATGCCCGGTGTGGTGTGAAGGGCGATCGAGGTCCACACCCGGCGGATGCTGTCCTCGGGCACCTGACGGCTTTGGAGAAAGCGCCGGGCCTCGTCCGCGCCGTCCACTTCGAACCGCCTGCCACTGCCATGGAAGCGTTCCGAGAGACCTAGATCGTGGAACATGGCCCCGATGTAGAGCAGTTCCGGGTCAAAGGAGAGACCGCGGTTGCGGCCCTGTAGTCCGCCGAAGAAGTAGACCCGGCGGGAATGGTGATAGATCAGAGCGTCCGTGGTGTCCCGCACCAACTCGGTCGCCTCCCGGGCGAGCTCTGTGTCCGGGACCGGCACAGTCGAGTGCATGTCATCCGCCATGGCGTTCACAGCCTTTCCGCGTACGATCCCGGGTGAGCCTGCCCGGGAGGTGGGGTGGCGCGCCGTGTCCGACCCATTGCGGCCGGTGCTCGAATCCAGCTTCCGGGTCCGCGGGCCTATTTGCGAGCAGGACTCACGGATGGCCAGCGAGTTATCACGCTGTGTTCACCACGGTCAGGGTGAGGGCTCCGTGATAATTGGTGTGAGCGCGCCCGGAGGGGTTCCTGGGGGAAATGGTGACGGACATCACTTCCCCTCGGAGTGCACGGAATTGCCGCTTCGGACGTCTGTATAAGTACCAGGAAACGTCAACGGCCCGCATGCGTGGGTGTGTTCGCCTTATGGATATACGGCTGCTCGGATCGGGGACGTCCGACTGGCTGCCAGTATTTGCAATATGACGGAATGTGATGAGCTAACTACATCCACTCCACGTATTGCTCTCATGAGGCCACGCAGTGGCCCGGAACAGTCCCGTGTGGGCCAGGGAGAAACCATGAAACCGTTCGCGTGGAACTACGCACGTCCGGCAGAGCTGGCGCCCGTGATCGACCAGTACGCATATGACTCCACCCTTCAGCTGAACGTCCTTCCGGACGGTCGGCCCGCCATCATGGATCGGGTGTTGCTGGCGGCGGTCGGCACCACCACCTCCACCGCCGGCTCCGCCACTCACTTCGACGACTGACCGATCCCGCGATGACGGTGTTGATCCTGACCTGTGAGCAGGACGTGACGGCGGACATGGTGGTGGCGCAGCTGCACAAGCGCGGCGTGCCGCTGGTCCGGTTCGATCCCGGCGATCTACCCGGCGAGGGAGCCCTCTCCGCCGAGTACGTCCGGGGTGAGTTCCGCGGCTATCTGTCGATGGGCGGACGGGTGGTGAGCATGGATGGACTGCGGTCCGTCTGGGTGCGCAGGCCAAGCGAGCCGGCGGCGCACGCGCCCGAGCCGTCGGCCTGGCTCTCCGCCGAGAGCGGGCAGGCGCTGTACGGAATGCTGGAGTGCACCCAAGTCCCTTGGATGAACGATCCGTCAGCCGCTGCCAAGGCGCGTCTCAAGCCCTGGCAGCTGCGGCTCGCGCACCAGAGCGGGTTCCCCGTGCCCGCCACCGTCATCACCACCTATCCCCGGGTTGCCCGGCAGTTCGCCGATCAGTACCGGCATGTGGTGGTGAAGGTGGTGTCGGGCAAACCGCCCAGCGAGCCGCCGATGGCGCTGCCCACCACCCTGGTGCCGCCCGATGCCGACTTCTCCGATGTCGCGGCCGCGCCCACCCTGCTCCAGCGGTACATCGCCAAGACCGCCGACATCCGGCTCACGAGCGTCGGGAACGAGTCCTTCGCCGCGCGCAAGGTCGCTGAACCGGGGCAGGTGGATGGCCGGTACGGCGATACGGGGCACACCTGGCGGCCGGTCGATGTGCCCGGCCGGGTCGCGCGAGCCGTGGCCCAGTACCGCAAGTTCTCCGGACTCGCCTACGGCGCCTTTGACTTCGCCGAGGACTCCGAGGGGACCTGGTGGTTCCTGGAGTGCAACCAGGGCGGCCAGTTCGGCTTTGTCGAGTTGGAGACCGAGCAGCCGATCGCCGACGCGGTCGCCGCCTGGTTGAGCGCTCCTGGGGAGTAATCCCGCGGTGATGGGGGTGTGGGCCCGGGCCTCGCGCACATCGGCGGAGCAGGGCAGGCTGTGTCGCTGAGGGGCGGGGCCTCGTCCCTGGGGCAGGGTGGCCATCCTGACCCCCGCCCGCCTACCCGACCACGTCCGGGTCGCGGGCACGGTGCATCCACATTCTGCGAGAATTCTTCACTTTGTGTGAGCATCGTTTAGTCTGAGCGCCTTGCCGGGCCCGGAAGTTGGGGGGTGCCCGGCGTGAACCCAGAAGGATGCTCATGCTTCAGACCCGTACCATCGCCGTCGCCGCCGCAACCGCGTGCCTCGGCGGGCTCGTCCTGCTGCCCTCGACCGCACAGGCCGCCACGGGATCGGTCCACCTGTACAAGGTCTACTACGACAGCCCGGGCAAGGACACCCGGACCGCCGCCAGCCTCAACGGCGAGTGGGTGCAGATCCGCAACACCACCAAGTCAGCGGTGAGCTTGAAGGGTTGGATCCTGACCGACTCCTCGAACCACAAGTACGTCTTCGGCGCCTACACCCTGGGCAAGGGCAAGTCGGTGACCGTCCGCACGGGCAAGGGGACCAACACCACCACCAACCGGTACCAGGGCCGGGGTGCCTACGTCTGGAACAACGACAAGGACACGGCCACCCTGAAGAAGTCGTCGGGTGCGAAGGTCGACACCTGCTCGTACAACTCCACCAAGGTGGACTACAAGAACTGCTGATCCCTGGCTGAGGTGGTCGCCCGCCCGGTGAGGGCGGGTGACCACAGGCCCGAGGGCCATCAGCAGCAGCCGGAACCCGGCTCCGCCTCCCGGCGCCGGGCGCGCAGGCGCTGGAACTCACGCCGGGTCGGCGCCGGCACCAGTGGATGCCTCCTGCGGTGCCGTGCGCAGTGCCGCTCGTACGCCGTCTCCCCGGTCAGCTCCTGGAGATACCAGTGCACCGCGCCCAGCGCCCGCCGTACGGTGGCGAGCGCCGAGCCCTCCCGGGCACTCATTCGCGTACTCCGACCGGTTCCGGGGCGGGCACGTTCAGTTTGGAGGCGACATAGGGCGTCTCGGTGGTCGACGGGGGCGTGGGGGAGCGGAGGGTGCGGACGCAGACCACCGCCGCGTTGACGATGACGGCGGTCACCAGCACCACGAACAGAATGATCAGCACCCCGTCCACCGTGGAGTTGGTGACGATGGTGTGCATATCGTCCATGCTCTTGGCGGGTGGTAGGACGGTCCCCGCGTCGATGGCGTCCGAGTACCGGTCGCGCTGGGCGAAGAAGCCCACCCGGGGGTCGGGCGAGAAGACCTTCTGCCAGCTCGCGGTGAAGGTGACCGCCACCGTGAAGGCAAGGGGGGCGCCGGTCACCCAAGCCCAGCGGAACCGCCCGGACTTGATGAGTACGGTGGTGGCGACCGTGAGGGCCACGGCGGCCAGCAACTGGTTCGCGATGCCGAACAACGGGAAGAGCTGGTTGATCCCGCCGAGCGGGTCGGTGGCCCCGGCGTACAGGAAGTAGCCCCAGCCGGCCACGACCAGCGCGCTCGCCAGCCAGATCCCCGGCTTCCAGTGGACGCGGCCCAGCGGCTTCCACACATTGCCGAGCATGTCCTGGAGCATGAAGCGACCGACCCGGGTGCCCGCGTCGACGGTCGTCAGGATGAAGAGCGCCTCGAACATGATGGCGAAGTGATACCAGAACGCCTTCATCCCCTCGCCGCCGATGACATCCGAGAAGATCTGCGACATGCCGACCGCCAGCGTCGGCGCACCGCCCGTCCGTGCCACCAGGGTGCTCTCCTCAACCGCCTTGGCCGCCGCGGCCAGTTCCTCGGGCGAGATGGTGAACCCCAGATTGGCGACGGCCTGGGAGGCCGATTCGACGGTCGGGCCGAGGACTCCGGCCGGAGCGTTCATGGCGTAGTAGAGACCGGGGTCCAGCACGGCGGCGGCGATCAGGGCCATGATGGCGACGAAGGACTCCATCAGCATGGCGCCGTAGCCGATCATGCGGACCTGGGATTCCTTCTCGATCAGCTTAGGAGTCGTCCCGGAGGACACCAGCGAGTGGAAGCCGGAGAGGGCGCCGCAGGCGATGGTGATGAACAGGAAGGGGAAGAGGGAGCCCGCGAAGACCGGGCCGTCACCCGCGGACGCGAACTTGCTCACCGCCTCCGCCTGGAGCATCGGGGCCGCGACCACGACACCGACCGCGAGCAGGGCGATGGTGCCGATCTTCATGAACGTGGAGAGGTAGTCGCGGGGAGCGAGCAGCATCCACACCGGAAGAACCGAGGCGATGAATCCGTACACCACCAGACAGAACACCAGGGTGGTGGGGCTGAGGGTAAAGGTGTCGGCGAGGGAGGAGTTCTGGATCCAGCCGCCGCCCACGATCGCCAACAGCAGCAGGACGACACCGATCAGACTGGTCTCCAACACCCGGCCAGGCCGCAGGATATGCAGATAGAACCCCATGAACAGGGCGATCGGGATGGTCATCGCCACCGAGAACGTGCCCCAGGGCGAGTCGGCGAGCGCGTTGACCACGACCAGCGCGAGCACCGCCAGCAGAATGATCATGATCATGAAGACGGCGATCAGGGCGGCCGCGCCGCCGACCTTCCCGATCTCGTCGCGGGCCATCTGCCCCAGGCTCTTGCCGTTGCGCCGCATCGACAGGAACAGCACCACCATGTCCTGTACCGCCCCGGCGAAGATCACTCCGAAGACGATCCAGATGGTGCCCGGCAGATATCCCATCTGCACTGCCAGCACCGGTCCGACCAACGGCCCCGCCCCGGCGATCGCGGCGAAGTGATGCCCCAGCAGCACCCGTCGATCGGTGGGCTGGTAGTCGACTCCGTCCTCCAGCCGCTCTGCCGGTGTCGCCCGGCTGTCATCCGGACGGAGTACCCGGGTGACGATGAACCGGGAGTAGAAGCGGTAGGCGATGGCATACGACCCCAAGGCTGCGACGACCAGCCAGATGGCCGAGACCTCCTCACCGCGTGACAGGGCCAGCACGCCCCAGCAGACCGCGCCCAGAACGGCGATGGCCGTCCAGACGACGACCGAGGTTGGATTCGCCCGGGACAGGGGCGCGGATGACCGGGACACAGTGCTCCTTACGTTGGGGGGTGGCACTTCAGCACCGAGGGACCGGAGGGCCGCGCCGGGGGAAGTGGACGGCGCGGCGCCGGACGGAGGCGTCAGCTCATGAGCTCGGACGCCTCCGCGTCAACAGGTGGGCGACGAGCAGCACCAGGGTGCAACCGGGCACCCAGGCGAGCTGGTACCAGTAGAAGAACGGGACCCCCGCCAGTCGGGGTCGTTCCTGCGTGTACCACGGCACCCACAGCAGGGCGATGACCGGGACGATGAGGCACACCCCCGCCACGGTCCGACGGACCCTGCCCGGGCCGCCGTGCCGCGATGGGTGGACGCTTTCCGTCAAGGGTTCCTCCACCGTTGTCAGCCGTCCGTCCCTGTTTTCCGCCGGTCTGTGGAAGAGTTGCCGGTCCGACCGGTTTGGTTGACACGGAGCACACAAGAATTTGACCGTGGACTTGCTCACCCCTCGGGCCGGACGTGCTATTCGACAGCGACCGGACGACAACCCAGGCGCATCGCGCGCAGCGAACAGCACGGACGGTGAACGATGACCGAAGGTGCCGTGGCCGCGGCGTTCCTCGCCGTCATCGGCGCGGTGTCGCTGCTGGCGGCGGGGGCCCGCCGGTTCCACGCCCGCGACACGCTGCCCTCGCTGGAGGGTTGGGCGCTCGCCGACCGCAGTCTGGGCACCGGCTGGATGTGGCTGTTGCTCGGCGGAACCATCTTCACGGCCTACACCTTCACCGCCGTACCAGGACTCGCCTACGGCAATGGGGCACCCGCGTTCTTCGCCCTGCCCTACACCGTGATCGTCTGCCCCCTCGCCTTCGTTCTGCTGCCCAGACTCTGGTCCGTGGCACGGGAGCACGGCTACATCACCGTGGCCGACTTCGTGCGGGGCCGCTACGGCTCCCCGCTGCTCGCCCTGGTCGTCGCCCTCACCGGCATCCTCGCCACCATGCCGTATCTGGCGCTGCAACTCCTGGGCATCCGGGCGGTACTGAACGCCGGCGGAATGGATACATCCGACGCCCTGATGGTCGATCTTGTCATGATCGTGCTCTTCGCCGGACTCGCCATAGCCACCTACCGCCACGGACTGCGCGCCCCGACCGTCATTTCCGCCTTCAAGGGCGTTGCCGTCTTCGCCTCCGTGCTGGCCCTGGTCTGGCTGGTGCTCGACCGGCTCGGCGGACCTGGCACGGTGTTCACCACCGCCTCCGACCGGCTCAGTGCACACGGCGCGTCGGGGGCCTCCTTGCTGCTCGCCCCGGACCAGCAGCCCGCGTTCGCGAGCCTCGCCCTGGGGTCGGCACTCGCCCTGCTGATGTACCCCCATGTGCTCACCGCGGGCTTCGCCGCCGCCAGCCCCGCCAACCTGCGCCGCGTCTGTGTGGCCCTGCCCGCCTGGACCGCGGTCCTGGCGCTCTTCGGGCTCCTGGGGATAGCCGCCATAGCCGCCGGTGTGCGCACCCCCGAAGGCGGCTCGGAATCCGCTGTTCCCATGCTGGTCGACCGTCTGATGCCCGCTCCCCTCGCGGGGCTGGTCTTCGGCGCGATCACGGTGGGGGCCCTGGTACCGGCCGCGGTGATGTCGGTGGCCGCCGCGACGTCGTTCGTGCGGAATGTCTACGTTGAGTACGTCCATCCCACGGCGACCCCCAAGCGCCAGGTACGGATCGCCCAGGCCGTCTCGCTCGCCGCCAAGGTGGGCGCGATCGCCTTTGTCTTCGGGCTGCGCGACCAGGCGGCCATCAACCTGCAACTACTCGGGGGCGTATGGATACTCCAGATCTTCCCGGCCGTAGCCATCGGTCTCTACACCCGATGGCTGCACCATCGAGCACTGCTCATGGGGTGGGCGCTGGGGATGGGCTTCGGTACCGTCATGGTCGTACGCGAAGGCTTCTCGCCCGTCATACCGCTCGGCCCGAGCGGCCACACCGTTGAAATCTACGCCGGCCTCGCGGCTCTGCTCCTCAACCTGGTCGTCGCCGTGGCGGGTACCGTCCTGCTGCGATGGAGGGGCGCTCCGCAGGGTCCGGATGTCACCTCACTGTCCACATGGCCTTCTGCCCGGCCACGGCCCGAGACGGGAACGAGTTCCCCATGAGACGGACATCGCGCGCCCTCCGCATCCTGCTGCCCCCCGAACCCGCGCCGACGGTACCCCCGTCGGCCTCGGCTCCCGCCGCCGCACCCGCGCCGGTGGCCCCGTTCGGGCCGATCGCCCAGACCGACCCCGGTGGGCGGGCGGACGCTCTGGTGCCGGCCCAGCCGGGGGCTCCCCGCGAGGAGAGCGGCAACGCGGGCCCTGAGGACCGGGGTTCCACCGCACGGGCCCAGAACTCCTTCGCACAGAGCCGCGGTTCGACCGGTCAGGACAGCGACTCCCCGGGGCCAGGTGCTGACCCGGGGCCCCGGCCAGCGGGCTCCGTCGGCTCCGGGCGCCCCGCTTGTGGTGTCCAGCGACAGGGCGGCGCCGAAACGGAACGGGAAGCCGCGCTCGCTCGTCTCTTCGAACGGCACTACACCTCGATGCTCCGTCTGGCCGCCCTGCTGGGTGCTGATGATCCGGAGAACATCGTGGCCGAGGCCTACTACGAGATCTACCGCAAATGGCGGAAGCTGCGTGACGCCGACCGCGCGGAATCCTATCTCCGCTCGGTCGTCTGCAACCTCACCCGGATGCGGATACGCCATCTCCAGATCGTCCGCAAGCACGCCGAGACTCCCATGGCCGAACCGGTGGCGTCGGCTGAGTACACCGCTCTGCTCCATGACGACCAGCAGGCGCTGATCGTCGCCTTGCAGAAGCTGCCTCCCCGGCAGCGCGAGGCGCTCGTCCTGCGCCACTGGATGGGGCTCAAGGAGGGTGAGATAGCCAAGGCCATGGGGATTTCGGCCGGTTCGGTCAAGACGCACACAGCGCGCGGCATCGCCGCACTGACCCAGGTGATGGAGAACCGTCGATGAACGGCCAGGACACCGAGCCGGTGAACAGCCCCGGCACCGAAGAGCAACTGCGCGATGCCATGGCGGCGCTCGCGGGCCAGGTCCACCCCGCCCCCGACGCCTACTGCACGGCACGCGGTGAGTGGCAGCGCCGCGAGCGCAGACGGCGACTGGTGCTCACGCTCCTGGTCACCGTGGTCTTCACCCTCGCGACGCTCGCCGGGCTATGGGTGCTCAACTCCGCGCCTTCGGGCTCCGGGGGCATCTTCCACGACGAGCGTTCCCCGACACCGTCCCCGTCCGCACCGGTGGTACCGGGTGGTCCCGCGCCACCAGGTGCCGGTGCGCCGGGCCACTCCGACGCACGGCCGGCGAACTGACCCGGTCCACCGAACGGATGCGCCCTGTCCGCCCGCTGGCGTCCACCGCGGATCAGGCATCGGCCCCCACCGTGCTGTCATGCGGCTGCGGCCCCACGACCAGGCCACCGAGGTCATCGTCGGTGGCCGACGACGCCCGGAGAATCCGCTCCTCCCACGCCGGCGGCCAGATCGTCTCCCCGTCCCAGCGAATACCGACCAGAAGCAGTCCCGTCAGATCCACCGTATGGAGGTCTGCCGCTCGAAAGTCCGTGCCCGCCTCCTTCACCGAGGCCACCGCGCTGAGCAGGGACAGAGCCTCCCGATGCGCCAGATCCAGATCGTCGGCGAGGTCCTGAGCCACTTCCAGGGCACCCAGCCAGGAGACACCGCCGTCCGACAGATGGGGAATCAGCTCGGTATCCAGCAGTACGCGGGAGTTGCGGGCCTCCGCCACCAACCGGGCCGCGCGGACGGCCAGTTGCTGCTCCACCGCCTCCAGATAGTCGTACCCGGCCGGTGCGGGAGACAGCTGTGAGCTCTTGGGCAGGGTCAACACCTGGCCCATGTCCTCACTCACCCTGGTGAGTATCGCGGGAAGCCCCACCGGCAGGGACTCGGCCTCCAGATGGACGATCAGTTCCTGTATCTCCTCCAACGCATGGCGGATCAGTTCATCCAGATCCCGCGGCCAGTAGGCGTGTGCGATACGCAGCGCCTGCTCCCGGTATTTGAGCCGAATGGTCGCCGGACGCCGCATTAACGTTCCGCCGCTTCGTGCGGCCACCCCCGGCGCCGCCCGCTTCCTGCGAATGACATCCTCCTTCAGCTGTCGGGCGGTCCGTCGTACGACGGCGTCCCGGGTCTGCCGGTGCGCGGCGGCCAGCAAGAGCCCCAGCGCCCGATCGGGATCGACCGGCTCCGGCGGGCCGCCCTGGCCCATCACGGAGTCGTACACCAGGGTTCCAAGCCGCCGGTGTGCCTGAGCCAGCAGGGTGTCGAGACGGTCGAACCCGCCGTCCTGATCCATCACTCCACCTCTCGTGCTTGGCCGCCGCCCGGCCCCTCCAGGCCCAGTCGTGCCTTGAGCGTCGCCCGCGCCCGGGCGAGGTTCTGCCGTACCGCCTCCGGGGTGATGCCCATGGCCTCAGCGCTCTCCTGCGAGGTGAACCCGTCCAGGTTCCAGGCCAACGCGGCCCTTTGTTTCGCCGGCAGCTTGAGAAGCAGTTCCACCACCTGCCGTTCCTCCGTGCCCAACTCCGCCGCGTGCGCGGGGGTCTGCCAGTGCACGGCGTGGATGTCGGGAACATCCGCGCACGGCTCCTCCTGTCGCACCTGCTGCCGTAACCAGGACCGCCAGGCCACTGTTCGCAGCCAGGCCTTCGGATAGGTGATCCGTGTCCCGGGGCGGCACATCTGGGTGAAGGCGTCCTGCGCCGCGTCTTGAGCCTCGTTCCATGATGCTCCGTTGAGCAGGAGAAAGCGCACCAACCCCGGATACTCGGCGTGATGTAGCTCCTCCGCAAGGTCCCGGCCACTCACCGGGGGAAAGGCAGCCTCCGGGGCCTCGCTCACCCGGAGCTCCGCGCTGGGAGCGTCCTCCATCACGATCTACCCCTCGGCTCCGCTGAGCCCGTTGAACACTGGTACACCGCGTTCTCGGGGCCTTGCGCGTACGGCGGCCCGTTCCGTTCGATGAGCGGCCTCACCGGCATGGTGTGTTTCCGTCCACGGCGGGACGTCCCTGCCCCAGCCCCATCGGCATGAGCCGCGGCGTCCACCGCCAGCGTCCCGAAAAACCGTTCTCACCGCGTCCTCCTGACCCACAGTCAATGCCACCGTGCGGCACCGTGGCCCTCTAGTGCACAGGGGCGCCGAGAGTGTGACATCGCCCCGGTGAGAGACCTGTGCCCGTGGTCATGGCCCATCAGGCCGCCCAGGCAACCGGTCCAGTGCCGCCCTCAGGAAGGCGACCGTCAGCTCGGCCCGGCGATCCAGCCACTCCGGCGACGCGGGAGCCGGGGTGCCGTAGCGGCGGGACCTGATGTCATCCACCACCTCGATCGGTGCGTCGAGCTCCCCGACGAGCACCTCGATGGCCTCAGCCTTGGTGATCAGGCCACCGGACCGCAGGGTCACTGTCGCTCGCGCCAGCGCCAGCATCCCGAAGTCGACCCAGCCGTCCTGGAGCCACAGACGCGGCTTCTCCAACACCGCGCGCCACGGTCCGTTCATCTCCCCGATGAGGAAATCGACCAACTCGCCCTCCGTCACCGGCGCGAGGAGATCGGCTGGTTGCAGACCGTGCAGCACGACCCCGAACTCATACAGTTCCCTTCGGGTCACCTCGGTCACCGGCCGGTGGAAGAGCTCCTGATGGGCCCAGGTCAGATGCTCACCCTTCACATCGGCAAGCTCATCGGCCAGCGGATAACTGCAGTGCAGCTTGGCCGCGAGCGGAAACTCCGCTATCAGACGGCGGTGGAACGCGGCGAGCTGCTGCCATTCCTCGGGTGAACAGGCCCGATCGATGACGGCGATGAGATCGATGTCGCTGCGCCCGGGCTGGTAGTCGCCGCCACCGAGCGAGCCATGGGCCCAGATCGCGATGGGTGACACCAGAGGGCGCACTTCGGCGACGAATCCAAGGAGCAGCCTTCGGGTGGACGGATCGTGGTCGGCCATAACACCAACCGTATCCACACCAGAGCGGAGCGGGGGCGGGCTGAGACCATCACGCGGGGGAGGAACGGATCCGTGGCCGGGGACCGCCAAGGCTGCCTCAACAGATGTCCGTCCGCTACCCCCTCTCCAGCCGTCAGCAGTCGTGTCCGCCCTCGCCCTCCCCGCGGCGCGACGCCTTGGTGGACGGCATCGCGCGACCCCACCCGACCGGATCGGGCACAGGATGCCGGGTCCCCGGGCCCTGTCCCTTCTAACGTGAACTTCCAGAAGGGAAGGAAGCCGAAGTGCTGAAACCACTGAACGAGGCGTTGGAGTACATCGAGGAGCACCTCGCCGGTCCGATCGATGTGACGGAACTGGCCCGGATCGCTCGGACGTCGGAGTACCACCTCCGGCGTATGTTCTCCGCACTCGCCGGGATGGGACTGGCCGAGTACATCAGGCGTCGGCGGCTGACCATCGCCGCCACCGAGGTGATCGCCGGCGAGCGGTCACTGCTCGACGTCGCCGTACGCCATGGCTATGGATCGGGTGAGGCGTTCGCCCGTGCGTTCCGAGCCATGCACGGCATCGGCCCGAGCGAAGCACGCCGGACGGGTGCGCCCCTGTGCGCCCAGCCGCGGATGTCCTTCCGGTTGATCGTCGAGGGGAGTAGCGCCATGCGCTATCGGATCGTGCACAAGGACGCTTTCAACGTGGTGGGGAAGAAGGCCCGCCTCCCACTGGTTCACGAGGGGATGAACACGGAACTGGTCGCCTTTGTCCGAGGAATCGCGCCGGAGACCGTCCAGCGCATCGCGGAGCTTTCCGACCAGGAGCCGAGCGGTATCGCCGGTGTCAGTGATGATCTTGATGTCAGTCGCGGTGAGGGGACCGAGTTCGACTACTACCACGCCGTCATCACCTCGGCTGACGCCCCCGCCGGTCTTGACCAGTTGTGCGTGTCGGCGGGGGTCTGGGCGGTCTTTGACAGCTCCGGGTCCTTTCCGCTGACGCTTCAGTACCTCTGGCGGGATGTCTTCACCCAGTGGTTTCCCTCCCATCCCTATCGGAGCCGACGTGGACCTGAGATCGTGCTGACCCAACTCAGGGCGGGCGGGACCGAAGCGGACTCGGAGCTTTGGATTCCGGTTGAGTTGGAGCCCTCGGTCCCTGAGCGGGTGCCAGACCGTCCGTGATGATCCCCAAAGGCCCTGACGCCGAGGGAGTGACGGCCTGCGATCGGCCCGTTCGGGAAGGCCGCGCAATAGCTTGGGCACCACCTGTGGATTCCTTAGGCTTGGTGGTGTGTATGGGCAGTTGGGAGAACTTGAAGACGCGGTGATGACGCGTGTGTGGCGATGGAATCGACCCGTAACCGTCCGGGAGGTCCTCGGGGATCTCCAACGGGAACGTTCCATCGCCTATACGACCGTCATGACGGTGATGGACAAGGTGCATCAGAAGGGCTGGCTCCGCAGGGAGCTCGACGGTCGGGCCTTTCGATACAGCCCGGTCGGCACCAGGGCTGACTATGCTGCGGCGCTGATGCGTGCGGCATGGGCCAGGAGCGATTGCCCGCAGGCAGCACTGGTCTCCTTTGTGGCCATGATGACCCCGGGGCAGCGAACGGCATTCGATGAAGCACTGCGCACCATTCAAGCGGGCGGGCAGCTCAATGGCGAAAAATGAGTATCAAACCCCTGAGTAGAGGTGCTTCCTGGCAAGGCCGAAATGAATCGCTTATGAGAGGGTCCCGCCAGCCACTCACGGCGGAGTGCGGGAGAAATCACGGCCTATCGCATAATGGATCACGCTCAGACCGGTGAATACTGGCCTTGCCGCGATTGTGGATACACCCACACCCATGCTGGATAAGAGCCTCAATCGCTGTTTCATCGCCCCTTTGGCGAGTGGAATCAGCCAGCCGTGGCCATGAGTGCGCCAGATCCGACCGTCGTTGCCACCTCCGGCGGCCATCGTGGCGCGAGGCGAACCTTCGCGGCGTTCCACTCCCTCGTCCACCATGCGGTAGAGCCCTCCGGTCTCCATGGGCCCGTCCTCGCGTGAGATACGTCGGCGACGCCGAGCACTTCGCCTTTCGCATGGCGGAGGCCGCCCGGCTCGCGGGCTTCGATCGGACCGCGCTTCAGCCCTTCCCTCAGCCCGGCCTGGACGATCAGGAGGGTGCCGTCCTCGATCAGGACGTCGTCTGGGTCATGGGGGCCTCGGTGGCCGATCTCCCGGCCGGGTGGCGCGTCCAGGGCCTGGACGGAGTCTTCCGCCGAGCCTGGCGGGCAGGCGTGGTGCTCAGCGGTGTCAGTGCCGGATCGATCTGCCTGAGGCGCCCGGCTGGCCTCGCGGTGCCCGCCCAGCCGACGCCGACTGCGCACCGCCCGTGCCGCCGATCATGGCCCGGAGACCAGGACGACCAGCTTGCCGGCCCGCCGGCCCTGTTCCAGATCCTGATGGGCATCCCTGATCTGATCGAGCCGATAGACGTGCACCGGGCCGAGGGACAGTCTCCCGGCCCCGATCCGGTCCAGACACCGCTGGAGCACCTCGGCCGGGAGGTCCCCCGCCTCACCGGCGTAGGCGGTCAGTCGTACGCCCCTGGGAAGATAGTCGATCGGGTAGAAGTCCTGGACCGTCCAGTGGTTCGACAGCATCCCGGTGAAGCAGACGGTGCCATGGACTCGGGTGGCGCCGAGGGTGTCCGGGAGCGTCGGTGTCCCCACCAGTTCGAGCGCGGTGTCCACGCCTTCGGGAACGATCGCCCGGACCTTCGCAGCAACGGCTCCATCATCGACCAGCGGATGGTCCACGCCATGGTCGGCGAGTGCCGTGACGCGGTCGGGATTGCGGGTGGTGGCCAACACGGTCGCCCCCATGTCCTTGGCCAGTGCGGTCGCGGCCAGGCCCAGGGCCGAGGTGCCACCTCGGATCAGCAGCGACTGCCCGGCCTGGAGATCGAGTCCGGTGGTGAGGGAGCCATAGGCGGTTTGCAGTGTCTCGGGCACCGCACCGATCGTCTCCCAGGGCACATCGGAGTGGAAGGGGATCACCTGGGAGCGGGGCACCACCGTGTACTCGGCGTACCCCCCGTCGAAGGTGCGGCCCATACCGCCCATCATGGTCACGACCTGCTGTCCGGGCGTCAGTACTCCGTCGGGGTCCGCGTCCACGATTCCTGCGGCCTCGATGCCGAGTACCCGGGGAAAGGTGACTCCCCGCGCCAGTCCGAGTCGGGTGTGCAGCTCGGACCGATTCAAACCGAACGACTTCACGGCGATCCGTACCCAGCCGGGGGAGGGATCGGGTACGGGCAGCACCCGGAGTTGAAGGTGATCCACCGTCCCGGGTTCGTCGAGCACCACAGCCCGCATCGTCTTCTCCATCGCGATCTCCCTCGGCCATCACTCCCGCTGACGGAGCCATCGTCACCCAGGGCACTCGCGCGGCACGGGAAGGCCGAGCGGAACGGGCGCGCCGCGGGCGCGCCCAGACGGCGGAGGCAGTCCTGATCATGGACTAGCGGCAACACGCCGCTCTCCCGCGCACCTGTTCGCCCGGGCGGGTTTGCGGCTGCGTGAAACCTTCGCATATGCGATCGTGGCCTTTTCGGGTGGCGCATCGATCGACACACCCGACCATGTCTCGATGGGCGTGCTTCGCTGAAGGGAAGACTCAGCAAAGCCCTGGAACATTTGTGCCCCCATCCCATGCCTCATGGTGTTTGGGCAGATCACGCACGTGTTTCTCGCCGTACCGGCCGTATCGCGGCCCACGGGGCCTCACCCAGGCGTAGGTCATCTTGCCGACGTACTGCAACCGGACGCATCCTGGGAGTGGGGCGACGGTCAGGGGATGGCATGGCCGATGACAGCAGTGGGACGACCGGGACCGACAGCAGGCGTCCGTACGGGAGCCATGGAGCAGGCGACGGCAGCGACCGCGAATCCGAGGGCGTCACGAAGGAGACGGACTTCGAGCACCTGCGTACCACCGAGTACGGCTATCTCGACGAAACCCGACACGTCTATCTCGACTACACCGGCTCGGGGCTACCCGCGCGCCGCCAACTGCGGATCCAAGCCGCCCGGCTTACCCAGGGCGTATACGGCAATCCGCACTCCGACAGCCCGGCATCCGCCGGCACCACCACCCTGGTCGAGGAGGCGAGACGCAGAGTACTGGACTTCGTCGATGCCGACCCCACCGAGTACACGGCCGTCTTCACGGCCAATGCCACCGCCGCGTGCCGACTCGTCGGCGAGGGCTATCCCTTCCATCCGCGCCGTGCGCGACTGCTCCTCACACTCGACAACCACAACTCTGTCAACGGCCTCCGGGAGTTCGCGCGATCGCGGGGGGCTCGGACCACCTACCTCCCCCTGACCGAAACTGATTTGCGGGTCTCAGACGCCGTTGTGACCCGAGCCCTCCGCGCTCGCCGCGGTGGACGAGGGTTGTTCGCCTTTCCCGCGCAGAGCAACTTCAGCGGGGTGCAACATCCACTGGAGTGGATACCGTATGCGCAACGACACGGCTGGCACGTCCTCCTCGATGCCGCCGCCTTCGCCCCCTCCAACCCACTGCGGCTGAGTCGCTGGCCCGCCGACTTCACCGTACTGAGCTGGTACAAGGTCTTCGGCTATCCCACCGGCGTGGGCTGCCTCATCGCCCGTAGGAGCGCGCTGGCGCTGCTGCGTCGGCCCTGGTTCTCGGGCGGTACCATCCAGGTCGTCAGCGCACAGGGGCAGTGGCACCGGCTCGCGGACGGGGCCCCAGCCTTCGAGGACGGCACCGTTGACTTCCATGCGATACCCGAGGTCTCCACCGGTCTCGACTGGGTCGAGTCCGTCGGCCTCGATGCCGTCCATGACCATGTCGCGGGCCTCACCGACCGACTCCTCGGTGGGCTGCTCGGTCTGCACCACAGCGACGGCACCGCGCTGATCCGGCTCTACGGCCCCCACACCACACAACGTCGGGGTGGCACCGTCGCGCTCAATGTCCTGGATGCAAACGGTGAAGTGGTCGACGAGAGGATCATCGCCCGGGACAGTGCGGCAGCGGGCATCTCGCTGCGTACCGGTTGCTTCTGCAACCCAGGCGCCGGAGAAGCCGCCTTTGCGATCGGCACCAAGGCCCTGCGCCGCACCGGTCGCAACGAGGGCACCACCATCGATGAGTACCTCACCCAACTGGGGCTGCCATCGGCCGGCGCGATCAGGGTGTCCCTGGGACTTCCCTCCAGCGCGTCAGACGTGGATGCGCTACTGAGCTTCCTGACCAGCGCCTACCGCGATCGCGTCCCTTCAGCGGAAGGCCTCGCCCCCCGGCTGACCTGCTGACGCCTGCTGACCAGAGGCCGACGGACGGTCGGACAGCGCCGGTTGAGCAACCAACCGGCAACCAGTACGAAGAAGACCGAGAATCCGACCAGGATGAGCCAGCGAGTCCAGGGCGCGTGAGCGAAGCTGTCCCCGTACGAGGCGAGCAGCGGGGGTCCGAGCGGTGACGCGCCCCGAGCCCAGAGTCCTTCCAGGTCCGCGCCCGCCCCCAGTGCCTCGAACGCCCATCGGTTGGTCATGGCGACGCTGAGCCACTGGCCCGCCCCGGCCATCAGCGGTACCGGCACAAAAGCACCCGAGAACAGCACCTGAGGGAAACACAACAGCGGCAGCATCAGCGCCGCCTGCCCCGGGTCCGACACAGCGGCCGAGGTCAACAATCCCAGGGTGAGTCCGGCGGCCGATGCCAGGGCGGTGGTGACGAAGAGCGATCCGTACACATCGAGGCCGGCGTCCGGCAGCCGGTCCCCTGCCCGCAGTACCAGCAGGAGCAGCGCGTCAGCCAGGGCGAGGACCGGAAGAAGCAAGGTCACCTTGGACGCCAGGTAGGGCCCGAGTCGCAAGGTGGTCAGGCGCTCCCGACGGACCACGCCCAGTTCCCCGCAGATCTGCAGCAGTCCATAGGCGAGACCGAAGAAGAACGCACCGAAGGCGATCCAGAACAGCACCATCGCCGTGGACGAGGGACTCGGCAGGCCGGGATCGAAGACCCCGGGACGGAAGAGCAGGGCGAACATCGCCACGATCATCAGCGGCGAGCCCACCATGATGGCCGCGGAGAGTCGATCGCGCACCAGAAGCTCCCCGCCACGTCGGGTGAGCAACAGCCACTGCCCCACAGCGCCCGGACCGAGGCGGGACCGTCCAGCCTGCTTGCCCCGCTCCGCTCCCTCGCGCTGCGAGGCATCGGTCTCTCGTGGTGCGGGGCCTTCGACCGATGTGGCGCTGGGGTGGCCAGCGGTCGCGGGGGTGGCGGAAACCATGGGGGTGGTGGCGGAGGAGGGGCCATCGGGATCAGCTGGGGGAGTCGTGGCAGGGAGCTCAGCCGGTTCGGTGGAGTTGACGGCCACCGCCGCGTACACCTCGGTGAAGGTCCTCGCGTCGAAGCGCCGCAGCATCTGGTCCGGTGTACCGGAGCCGGCGAACTCGCCGTCGGGGGTGAGGAAGGCCACGAGATCGCAGCGGGCGAGATCGGCGGGGGAGTGGGTGGTCAGTACGACGGTGACACCGGTGGCGGCCAGTTCGCCGAGTGTGTCCATGAGCCGCTCGCCGGTGGCCGGGTCGAGCCCTGAGGTCGGCTCGTCCAGGAAGAGCACCCGTGGGCGGGTGAGCAGTTCAACCGCGATACCGGCGCGCTTCCGCTCGCCCCCGCTGAGCGTCGCCACGCTCTGATCGGCGCGATCGGCCAGCCCCAACTCCAGCAGCACCCCCTCGACGATCCGGGGGTCCGCGCCCCGCAGTCGTGCCGCGTACTCCAGACTCCGGCGCAGCCCCAGTCCGCGGTGGACGATGTCGTCCTGGGGGACGAATCCCGAGGGGATCGCGGCCCGGGCGGGTTCCTGGCCGTCGTGCCGGACCAGCCCGGTCGAGGGGAGGCGTAACCCGGCGAGGAGTTCCAGCAGGAGCGACTTGCCCGCGCCGCTGCCGCCGGCGATTCCCGTGAGCTGCCGCGGCGCGATGTCGAGCGTCACATCGCGGAGTGCTTCCCTGCCACCCCGCACCCGCAGCCCGGCACCGGTCACGTGGATGCGCGCCCCGTCGGGCGCTTGTCCGGTCTGTGTCATTCGTTCAACTCCAGCCACCTGGTCCGCCGCTACCCCAGTGCGCGGGATAGCGCCGTACGACGTCACAGCACTGCCCAGTCGGCGCACCGGGCACACCTGGGAGCACGCTCCCGGCTTCCGGTTGGGTCGTTGACTTCGTCGCTGCCGCGATGGTGTCTTCGCGGCCCCGACTCGGCTGCTGTTTGGTGGTAACTCTGCTCCCACGAGGACGCCTTGAGACCCATCGGCAGGCGTGCCGGTGGTATCGGGCACTCCTGGAACTGGGGAGATGACCTTTCGCGGCACTTTCCGTGTGGGTATGCCCGACCCAAAAGAGTGGTCCGAGTGTCCACACCGGCGGCCGGCTGTCACCCGGACGGGGAAGCCCCGGCTCCCTCCCCGCCCATGACCGCCCCGCGGTTTGCGGCCCTATGGTCCACCGGGGTCGGGTGGGCGGTGTCGCGAGGGGCCGTCGCCGGCCAACTCCGGCTGATGGAAGGGCCGATGAGTGATCCCAAACGCCCCCGAAAATTGGTCCGGACCAATTATGGTGTGCGTGCCCCGGGTGCACTTCAGCGCCCGCGGTCCCAGGAGGTTTCGGTGCTCGCTCGTCGTTCCCTGCTGCTGGGGGCCGGAGGCGCGGCCGTTGCGGCTGCCCTGCCCGGCGTCGCCCACGCCGCTGCCCCCCAATCCGGAGGCCCGCTGCCACTGCCCAGACCTTCGGGTGGCCTCTTGGTGGCCACTCGTTCCCTCGCCTTGGTGGATCACTCCCGTACCGACCCCTTCGCACCCCGGTCCGGGCCGCGCGAGCTGATGGTCCAACTCTGGTTCCCCAGCGCGCCCACCGGCACCAAAGAAGCGGAGTACGTCAATCCGCGTACTGCGCAGATACTGGAGACCGGCTGGGCCGCGCCGGCGGGCTCGTTGGCGCGGGTACGCACCGGGGCGACCACCGGCGGTCGGGCGCCGCGCCTGCCCACGCTGATCCTGCTCAGCCACGGCCGAGGCTCCGTCAGGGCGTTGACCACCTCCCTCGCGATCGAGCTCGCCTCGCACGGGCACTTGGTGGCCGCCATCGATCACACCTATGACTCCGCGGTGGTCAGCTTCCCCGATGGGCGACTGGAGCTCGGCAACCTGCCCGCCAACCCGGACGACTGGGACGCTCAGGACCGCCTGGAAATCGGGGTGCGGGCCGCCGATCTTCGCTTTGTCGCTGATCGCCTCACCGAAAGCCATACGCTGCGTCCGCGCATCGGAGTGCTCGGGCATTCGATGGGCGGTCCGGCAGCCGCTGAGGCCATGCGGCAGGACCGACGGTTCCTGGCCGGGCTCAACCTCGATGGCGGACTGTTCGGCACCACCGTCCCCGATGTCGGTCTCGACCGTCCCTATCTGCTGCTCAGCTCAGCGCCGGACCATGAGAGCTGGGGCCGCTGGCGAGCCGCGCACCACGGTTGGGGCCGGCATCTGCGTCTGAACGGCGGCGGTCATCTCACCGCCACCGACCTGCCCGCCTACGCCGAAGCCATCGGGCTGCGTCAAGTATGGCCCGTTGCGGAGTGGCAGTACGCCTTCGGCACCCTCGCACCCGATCGGGGTGCCGAGATCACCCGGGCCTACGCGGTGGCCTTCTTCGGCCGCTTTCTCGCCCGCCGTCCAGCACCCCTGCTCAGGGCGCCCTCGCGACGCTTCCCCGAGATCGAGTTCCACTGGAGCCGGGGGAACTGATCCACCATCCCCACTGAGGTGCCGGGGCGGTCCCAAGCTGCTCCGGCTCTCGACCACGCGTGGTGGCCCGCGGACGCAAAGCCCTCGACGAACGGCCGAAATCCGTTCCACGGGACACCCGCTCCAGGTCGCGGTCCGCCCGTCCGAGCCTTGGAGCATCCTGGCGACGGTCCTTGACCGTCCCCCCGAGCGGAGGGAAAGCCCAGCTCGGACGGGGTTTCCTGGCCGGGTGCTATGGTGCTTGACGTACCGCACCTCATGGCGGCCTCCCCATCCGCGACTCCACGGAGGCTCTGTCATGCCCGCTACCCTGCATGTGCGCACTTTTCATCGCGAAGACCGCGACCAGCTCACCACACTGATCAATGTGCATGCCGCTGCTGTCGTCCCCGGCGCTGTCGCCTCGGTCAATACGGTTCTCAGCAGCCTGGAGCGCTCTCCCGAAGAGTTCGTCACCGATCCCTGGATAGCCGAACGGGCGACGCTGGTAGCCGAGCACGCCGGCCGGATCGTTGCCGCCGCCCACCTGGTGCGCTACGCCAACGATCCCGATGTCAGCGAGGACTACCGCGACACCGGCCACATCGTCTGGTTTCTCCACCACCCCTCAGTCGCCGAGGACCCTGGTACCGAGCAGGCCCCCGATCTCCTGATGGCGGCCTGTTTCGCGCAGTTCAACCGCTGGCATGTGAGCTCGCGCCACGCCGACGGCCGGCTGCCCATTCCCGGTGTCTACGGTGTCCCCGACCAGTGGCCGCACATCCGAGAGGTGTTGGAGCGGGCGGGGTTCGTCCAGTTGGGGGAGACGGAGATCCTCTTCCTCGCCCGGGTCGCGGATCTGCCCGCACCCGCCCCCGCGCCGCTGCCCGGGCTGACCCTGCGGCGCACACTCGGTGTGCTCGGCACCCGACTCAGCGCGGTGGTCGACGCGGAGGAGATCGCCTACATCGAGCTGGACACCACCTTGGACCGCCCCGAGCGGCATGTCCGCTCCGGTGGAATGGCCGATGTCTCCGATCTCGAACTGCCCCAGGACGCCCACCCCGATCTGCTGCCGTGGCTCCTCGGCCAGGCGCGGGCGTGGTTGACCCTGTGCGGCGCGGGACGGCTCCTCGCCTATGCGACCCACGACGAGAAGGAGGAGATCGAGGGAATGCTGCGGCACGGCTTCGTCGAACTCACCCGTACCGCTCGCGGCTGGCACCACCGGCCCGCCTGAGGTCTGCCCCGCACGACGGTCCGGGGTCGCGGGACAGCCCATGGCCAGCGAGGCCGTCACCGGTGCGCCGAGCCGGGAGCGCCTCGGCTCAAGCCACTGGCCCCACGGTGATCACCGTGGGGCCAGTGGCCATCGGACTCCGGTGGCCGGGCGTTGGAGCGGCACGGGCCATCACCAGGTCGTGCGCAGGGGTTTTGATGCCCTGTCAGGGGCTGTGGAACTTCACCTCGGGGTTGGCGTCGCTCGGCCCCTTCAACAGTGGCTGTGGCCGGCCTCGGAGATGCTGGTCGAAGAAGGCCGCCACATAGGTGCGGGTGAGTTTGACGGCACGTTTGGCCGGCAAGGGTGTTTGCGGCAGCCCGAAGTGCTCGGTGATCAGGGGAGCGTCGGAGAACGACATGTGATCCGATCCGGCGACGGTGAGCCAGCGCTTCCAGCCGTCGAGCGTGGGCCACATCGTGTCCCAGGTGGTGTCTTGGCCACCGGGGCGATGCACGTCGTCATCGGTGCCGAGCATCATGAACGGCCGCCCGCGGAGCCCTTCCGCGGGCAACGGCTCCCAGAACGCGCCGTCCATGTTGATGCCGGCGTCGATCCGCCGATCGGCGGCCATCGAGGTGGCAGCACTGGCACCCCCGATGGAGTGGCCCGCCATGCCGATGCGCTTGCTGTCGATCATCTCTGCGTTCCGCCACACGGGCGAGGGCCCGGTCAGTGCGTCCAGGAGATAGGACACATCCTTGGCACGCGTCGATGTCACCACACTGCCGTGCGTACCCCCCTCCAACGCCTCGCAGGCGACACAGGTCAGCATGCGGTTGCCCGGGACGGCGACACCGAACGACTCATAGGCGTGGTCGACGGAGGCTGTGACATAGCCGCGGCTCGCCAGATCCTCGGCCAGAGCGGTCTGGGTGTAGCGAGATACCGAGAAGCCCGGTGAGAGCACGACCAGGGGGAAGTGACCCGGCGCGGGTCGTGCCCCCACCCTGCTGTGGGTGCGCATACCGCTGAGCTTCTCCGGCAGCACGGCCGGGCCGAAACCGTAACCCTCGACGAGCAGCCTGGCCTCCTCAGCGGTGGCGTAGCGCGCGTGGCGGCCGTCGCCGGAGCGAGCGGCGGGGTAGTGCAGGGTGACCATCAACTCCCGGCCCTCGGCGGTGGGGACCCAGGGGTCGGTACGCGACTGGTCCACCAGGTGGAGCGTGTTGCTGCCGACCGCGAACTTGCCGGTCGGGCGCGGCAGACGGGGGTACTCCGCGACCGAGGCCGGTGCGGTCTGGGCGATGGTGTCCTGTCCGGTGCCCGCGGCGGACGCGTTGCCGGCGATGGTGAGTGGAGCCGCGAGTGACAGGGCGAGGGTGACGGCCGTGGCCGTGCGAGTGAGTTTGACCATGGGCAAGACGCTAGATCGTTCGGTCGCCGAAGGCATCAGTCTAGGGTCGCTATTCGCCATTCTCGATGTCCATCCAGGGTTGTGCTCACGGCATCGTCGATGCCGCACGGTGCGAGTGACAACGGCAAGGGGCCGCCGCGGTAAGGGTGGTGGGCCCGGAGTCAGTTGCCCTGGGGCATGACGAAGGCCCCCGGTGACGGCAAGGTCAGGGATTGCGCCGCCGGGGGCCTTCGGGTTCTAGGGGTTCAGCAGGGGTTCACCCGGTCAGCAAGGACCGAGATCCGTCCAGACGCCCCACTCACCGGTGGTTCCGGGCTCATCGCCCTTCGTCCACCACTTCGACTTCCAGTTCTTCGACTTGTGCGAGACCGTGGTGCTGCCCGGGTACTCGGTACCCGCGCTCCACGGCGGTGCGGTGCAGGTGCCACCGGGGCCGCCCGTGGTTCCGGTGGTGGTGCCTGCCGTGGTTCCGGCGGTGGTGCCGGCGGTCGTGCCTGCCGTGGTGCCGGCGGTGGTTCCAGCCGTGGTGCCGGTGGTGGTGCCTGCCGTGGTGCCCGTGGTCGTGCCACCGGTGGTTCCGCCGTCCGGCTCGACCACCTTGGCGCCGCGCGTCAGGTCGCTGGCGATCGCGTACGTCTTGCTGCCGATCTTCACCGTCCAGTTCGACGGGGTCGACACCGGCATGTAGTACACGAAGTCCAGCTGGACCGAGGCGCCCGGGGCAACCGTCTGCCACGCCGGCAGCTTCAGCGAGACCCGGTTGAAGTCACCCTTGAGGCCACCGATGTTGTTGCCGGTGTGGTCGCTCTTGATGATGGTGGCACCGAAGCCGGACTGGTCCTTGGCGTTGGCCGGAGCGGAGGTTCCGTAGTCGAACTGGAACTCCGTGCCACCGGGCAGGGCCGTCTTGGTGTTGTTGGTGATGGTCAGCTTCGGGCTGATCGGGTAGTTGCTGTCACCCAGCGCGAACTGCCCGAAGTCCACATCGACGTTGATCGCCTCGGCCGGCAGGGCGACGTTCGACTTCTTGGCACCGTACGGGGCCGCGGCCTTGAACTTGTCGTACATCAGCGTGGTGAGGGTCTCACCCTGCTCGTACTGACCCTTGGCGGCGTTGAAGGCGTAGTCGCCCGCCAGCTCCCAGATCATGGTGCCGCCGATGCCCTTGTTCACGACGTAGTCGGCCTTGGCGGTGATGGACTGCTCGTCCTCGGTGGAGAGGAAGACCTTCTTCTGCGCGTTCCACAGCCACGGCGCGACCAGCGTCGAGTCGTACTTGCGGACGTAGGAGCCGGTCAGCTTGGTGTCGGCCGGGAAGCCGTACTTGGTGACGTAGTCGCCGACCACGCCCTTCTCCAGGTTCTTGGCGTGCCACATCGGGTTGGAGCCGGCCGGCGACTCCTTGCCCGCGGTGTCCTTCTCGGTCCAGAGGTTGTCGATGCCAACCGCGCCGTCGCCACACTTAGTCAGGTTCGACCCGGCGGGACAGGTGGTTGCAGCGGCCTTGCCCCACAGACCGTCCGTACCGCCCTGGACGTTCTTGAAGCCGCGGGTGTAGTACGGCAGGCCGACGTTGATGCGGCCGGCAGGCATCGAACCGCGGAAGTAGTGGTAGGCCCAGTCCGTGTTGAGATACCCGATGCCACCGTACTGCGAGGTGCTGTAGACGCCCGCGCCGGCCAGTTCGCTGTCCTTGCCGTCGTCGTACAGCGCGGCATTGGGACCCACGTGCTCGTTCCAAGCACCGTGCAGGTCGTACGACATGATGTTGACGTAGTCCAGGTACTTCTGTACCTGGAAGGTCTCCATCCCGCGCAGGAGATATCCCGACGACGGAGCCGCCACGGTCAGCATGTAGTGCTTGCCGTCCGTCGCACCCGCGCGGTCGAGCTTCTCGCGCAGGGTCTTCATCAGTACGGAGTAGCTCTTGGCAAGACCCGCGCGGCGGCCGTTGGCCAGCGTGTGGTCGGCGGGGTGCCCCGCGTCCTTCATCGAGGTCGGGTACTCGTAGTCGACGTCGACGCCGTTGAAGCCGTACTTCTTGATGAAGTCGACGGCGGAGTCGGCGAAGGTGTTGATGCCCGCCGTGTTCACCGAACCGTCGGCGTTGGTGGTCATCGAGTAGAAGCCACCGGAGTTGATCCGGCTGTCACCCTGGAGGATGCCGCCGGTCTCGGCCCAACCACCCACGGAGACCAGGGTCTTCACATGGGGATTGGCCTTCTTGTACTTGTTCAGCAGGTTGAAGTGACCCTTGTAGGCATAGCCCGGGTCCATCTCCGCACCGGCCACACCCGGCCAGGTCATGCCCGTGGAGGCGTTGTCCGGACCGTCCGCGCCGACCGACAGCTTGTTGGTCTGGTCGACATGCGCGAACGCGTAGTTGATGTGGGTGATCTTCTTCCACGGAATGTCGTTGACGAGGTAGGCGGGTGTGCCGTCCTTGCCGGTACGCCAGTTGGTGAAGTAGCCGATGATGCGGCGCTGGTGATCGGTGCCCATCTTCTCGCGCCCGTCGGCGTCGTAGACGGAGCAGTAAGGCACATCGACGCCCGGCGTCGAGTAGAGGCCGTCGGGACGGCAGGCCTCCTGGGAGGCGGCCTGTGAGACGCCTGAGGAGAGCGAACTGGCCACCAGCGCGGCGGCGGCAGCGCCGACGGCGAGCAGCGATGCTCTCTTACGGGTGAGGGACAGCACGGTCGGTCCTCCTGGTGGGGGGCCCGCCGCCCATGTGGGGCAGCGGGGGTGGTTCGGCCTCGCTCAAAATGCGTGGGGGTACAGCGTGTTGGGTCCAGGCGTGCGTACGCCGAGGACCTCATCCGAGGTGAGCAGAGATTAAAAGGACTAGACCAGCGCGTCAATAGGTCTGGACCTTTTGGGTACCTCTGGGTGTCAATGAACGCGGCGCTGCGCCTGGGCCGCGCCCCTTCGCCCGGTCGGTTCCTCGTTGACAGCGAGTCTCGTCCCTCCCGGCCCGGGCCGCCCGCCGAAGGAGAGACTTCTCATCGTCAAGAACTCCACCGCGGTGCGCGAAGATGGGGTTGGAGATCCGTGCTTGTCCTGGTGTGTCAGGGGAGGGCCGCTCGCGCCCCGCTCCAGCCGGCCGTGTCTCCAGGTGCCAACGACCAAGTACAGGAAAGGTCCTTCGTATGTCCGCCGCCGACTCCCCGCCGCAGGTCCCCGCCGACAGTCACAGTGTCATCAAGGTTCGAGGAGCACGTGAAAACAATCTACGCAATGTGGATATCGACCTACCCAAGCGTCGCCTTACGGTCTTCACCGGAGTGTCCGGGTCCGGCAAGTCGAGCCTTGTCTTCGGGACCATCGCCGCCGAGTCCCAACGGCTGATCAACGAGACCTACACCGCCTTCATCCAGTCGTTCATGCAGAGCCAGGGCCGCCCGGACGTCGATGGACTGCACAACCTCAGCGCCGCGATCGTGGTCGACCAGGAGCGGATGGGCGCCACCTCACGCTCCACCGTGGGCACCGCGACCGATGCGTACACCATGCTGCGGATCATCTACAGCCGCCTCGGCACACCACACATCGGCACCTCCAGCGCCTTCAGCTTCAATGTCCCCGAGGGGATGTGCTCTCGGTGTGAGGGGCTCGGCGAAGTATCACAGATCGATACCGATCAACTCGTCGACCGCGCGAAGAGCCTGAACGAGGGTGCGATCACCGTCCCCGGCCATGCGGTGGACTCGTGGCCCTGGTCGATCGTGACCGGTTCCGGCTTCTTCGACCCGGAGAAGAAGCTCAACGAGTTCACCGAGCAGGAATGGGCCGATCTGCTCCACAAGGAGCCGGTCAAGGTCAAGGTCGGCTCCAGCAACTTCACCTACGAAGGGCTCGCCGCCAAGCTCCAGCGGACCTGGCTCATCAAGGACCGCGAGTCACTCCAGTCACATATCCGTGCCTTCGTCGACCGCGCGGTGGTCTTCACCCGTTGCCCTGAGTGCGAGGGTACGAGACTCAGCCAGGCCGCCCTCTCGTCGAAGATCGGCGGGGTGAACATAGCCGAGTGCTCGGCCATGCAGATCAGCGACCTCGCCACCTTCGTCCGCTCGGTAGACGATCCTTCCGTGGGCCCGCTGCTGGTCAATCTGCGCCATCTCCTGGACTCGCTCACCGAGATCGGACTGGGCTATCTGAGTCTGGATCGGCCCGCCTCCACCCTCTCCGGCGGTGAGGCCCAGCGCGTGAAGATGGTTCGCCACCTAGGCTCCAGCCTCACCGATGTGACCTACATCTTCGACGAACCCACCATCGGGCTGCACCCACATGACATCCAGCGCATGAATGACCTGCTGCTGTTGCTCCGGGACAAGGGGAACACCGTCCTCGTGGTCGAGCACAAGCCCGAAGTCATCGCGATCGCCGACCATGTGGTGGATCTGGGCCCGGGCGCCGGTGAGGCGGGCGGCGAGATCTGTTTCAGCGGCACCGTCGATGGACTGCGCGCCTCCAGCACCCTCACCGGACGCCATCTGGAGCATCGCACCGAGCTGCGTCAGCCCGTTCGCGAGCCCCGAGGGCAGCTCTCCGTCAAGGGCGCCGATCGCCACAACCTGAAGGACGTCAGCGTCGACATTCCGCTCGGCGTGCTCACCGTCGTCACCGGAGTGGCGGGCTCGGGCAAGAGCTCACTGATCCATGGCTATCTCGCCGATCAGGACGGGGTCGTCGTCGCCGATCAGTCACCGATCCGCGGCTCCCGGCGCTCCAACCCCGCCACCTACACCGGTCTACTGGGACCCATTCGTACCGCGTTCGCCAAGGCCAATGGCGTCAAAGCCGCGCTGTTCAGCGCGAATTCGGAAGGTGCCTGCCCCAAGTGCAACGGGATCGGACTGGTCTACACCGATCTGGCGATGATGGCCGGTGTCGCCTCGGTGTGCGAGGAGTGCGAGGGCAAGCGGTTCACACCCAAGGTGCTCACCTACCAGCTGCGCGGCAAGAACATCAGCGAGGTACTCGGGATGTCGATCGCCGAGGCGTTCGACTTCTTCCCCACCGGCCAGGCGCACACCATCCTGGGGCGACTGAACGAGGTGGGGCTCGGCTACCTTCGGCTGGGACAGCCCCTCAACACGCTCTCCGGAGGAGAACGGCAGCGGATCAAGCTGGCGATCCACATGGCGGAGAAGTCCTCCACCTACATCCTCGACGAGCCGACGACCGGCCTTCATATGGCCGATGTGGACAAGCTGCTCGCGCTGCTCGATCGGCTGGTTGACGAAGGGAACACCGTGGTCGTCATCGAGCATCACCAGGCGGTGATGGCACACGCCGACTGGCTGGTGGACCTTGGCCCCGGAGGCGGCCATGACGGCGGACAGGTGGTGTTCACCGGAACCCCAGCGGAACTGGTCGCCTCGGCCGACACACTCACCGCACGGCATCTGCGCCAGTATGTGGGCCGGTAGCCGCCCGGTTGCCCGTGTCCTTCAGCCCCCGGCCGCACCCGCGAAAGCGGCTGCTTCGGTTGTTCGCAGACGGTCATGGGGCCCGGGTCGTAGCGGGGAGGCGGCAAGCGGTTCGCCGCTGACCTCCCCGCTGTGACCCTGAGGGCGGAACGGCGGACCGGATCGGTGCGTCAGGGCCGAGGCGGAGAGCGGCGCCGCCGCACGGTGGGAGGGGACCTCGGCTCGCCGCGGTCCCCAGCGCGCCCGCGGTGGTGTACCGGCGCCGGTCAGTCAGCGGCGGGTCGACCCACACCGGCCATGAAGCGCCAGACCAGGCCATGACCCATCAGCACCAGAAGGCTCAAGAGAATCGCCTCCGCCTGAATGGGGCGCAGGCCGATGGGGTCCGCGACCTTCGGTGCCACTCCCACGACCGCGATCAGCAGATAGAGAAGACACGCCACCACCTGCGGTGCCGCCAGCGTCCCCGCGCCCTCATCGCCCCGGCTACGCCCCAGCAGACGTACCGTCGAAACACAGCCGATCACCGCCAGCACCACAAAGCTCGCTCGCCAGATCTCGGGGGTCCCAACCCCACCCACCTGGGCAAACAGCCCCATCAGCGCGGGCAGGAGAAAGGAGAGGTAGACGCCGCCCACCACCCGGCGCAGCGTCGGGGTGCGCAGCCAGTCCGCATGGTTCTGTACGACGTTCCACCAGAGCCCGACCAGGGTGAAACACGTAGCTGAGAAGAGCGCGTAGAACGTACTGACATCCATCTGGCCTCCAGCACAGGGTCATGGGGCTGGCCGGCAGGTCGCGGCCCACGCCCCAGGCAGCCGTCGCGCACCGCTTCCGTGGCCTGGGTCGGCACAGTGCCTACCCGGCCGTGCTGCATGCCCTGGCCACGGGCTACGGCCGTGTGTGCCGAGCGTCCCACGCCGGTGGCCGCCCATCGGTGGACCGACACCCGGATACAGCCGAAGCGGTCACCCTCGGTCCCTGGCCACACTGCATCACCGGGATGAAAGGGACAGATCCTCAGAGCATCGTAAAAGCTGAGGCTCAGCACGAGAACAATGCGCTTTTTTGCCTCACCGTCAGGACACAGGATTGGGAGTGAGTCAGCTTCCGGGGAGGAACCATGTCGTCAGCCATCGAAGCAGAACTGCTGCCCCTCACCTCCGAGGACGGTCCGGCAGGACTGTCCGTCGGGGCCATCGCGCTCACCGAACTGGCGCGCCGCTTCGGCACCCCCCTCTTCGTCTACGACGAGGAGCATCTGCGTCAGCGTTGCCGCGAGGCCGTTTCCGCCTTCGGCCGGGACAATGTCGCCTATGCCTCCAAGGCCTTCCTCTGCACCGCGATGGCCCGGCTCGCCCATGAAGAGGGAATGCTCCTGGACGTCGCGTCCGGCGGCGAACTGCGGGTGGCTCTGCGAGCGGGTGTGCCGGCCGATCGGATCGTCCTCCACGGCAACAACAAGGACGAGAACGAACTGCGTACCGCCGTTTCTGCCCGAGTACGCCATATCGTGGTCGACAGCTTCGACGAGATGGATCGGATCGAACGCCTCCACGCCGCGGGGGATCTACCCCCCGCCCAGGTCCAGCTGCGGGTGGCACCCGGTGTCGCCGCCGGCGCCCATGAATCGATACGCACCGGTGGCAATGACTCCAAGTTCGGCTTTGGCCTCGCCGACGGAGTCGCGGACGCGGCAGTGCGACGGGCCGCGGCCTCTTCGGCGATGAACCTGGAAGGCATCCACGCACACGTCGGCTCCCAAGTGCTCGACGCCCGTGAGCTCGCGGCCGGCGCGGCTGCCGTCGCACGCTTCGCCGCCCACGCCGGGGTGTGCCGACTCACCGTGGGTGGTGGACTCGGTGTCGCCTACGAGGCCGGGCAGAGCGCGCCCACCTTCGCCGAATGGGCCCGGCAGGTACGCGATGCCGCTCGTGGCGCGGGGTGGAACGGCGAGGTGGCGGTGGAACCGGGCCGCTCCATCGTGGCCCGCGCGGGGATGACGCTCTACCGGGTCGGCACCATCAAACGGATCGAAGGCGTACGAACCTATGTCAGCGTCGACGGTGGAATGAGTGACAACCTTCGCCCCGCGCTCTACGCCAGCCGTTATGAAGCGTTCCTCCCGCGCAGCCCCCGCTCCTCACGGCCCCTGCGCGCACGTCTCGTCGGCAAGCACTGCGAGAGCGGCGATGTGATCATCGACAACGCGGCACTGCCTTTGGACCTTCGGGTCTCGGATGTGCTGGCCACACCGGTCACCGGGGCATACGGCTATGCCATGGCGTCCAACTACAACAAACTGCTGCGCCCCGCCGTTGTGTTCGTGCGGAACGGCGAAGCCCGGATCGTGGTGCGCCGTGAGACCGAGGAGGACCTGCTGCGCCTGGACATGGACAGCGCCCCGGACGGGGTGGTGATTCCTTCCGGGGTGGGGAGGCTGGTCGCGGCCCGGCACCCCGGGACGGCATAGGGCCCGGCCGGTGGTTGCGGGGGTGGCCTCGACGGGGCAGCTGGGAGGGACCGGCGGAGGCTCAGTCTCTACCTCAAGTCTAGGGTTAGGGTTATCTGGTGTGGAGGTGCGGGCCACGGGCTGTTGCGACGCCGCCGCCGACGATACGGCGGCACTCGGTGGAGGTGACTGCTGGGCTGGGACCCCTGGTTCGTCGGCTGATGAGGGAAGCCGGCCGTTCGGTTGGGGATGCCGCCGTTCGTAGCTGACCGTGCGTGGCGCGGTCTCTGATCAGCACGGCGCTGGCTGGGCTGTCGGCAACGCCGCTCAGGTCTTGGGCGCTGGTGTGTCGGCGGTTGTGGCCCCGGGCCCATAGGTATGGGGGCCCGGGGCGGCAAGTGCGTTGGCAACGTTGGGTGCGTTGGCGTTACGCGGGGGAAGCGTGCCAGGTTGACTGGGTCCTGGGTCTGGGGTCTGGGGTCTGCCGGGCCGAGCGGCCCGGCTCTTCTCACACCAGGTGTGACACGGCACGGTAGGCGGCGTCGAAGGCCGCATGGGTGTAACCGAAGGCCTCGGCATCCGAGTTGGCGATGGCTATCCGGCCGACGGGGCGGCGGGCCTTGACGTACGGCCGCTGGTTCTCGGGGCCGAACAACGCCGGGTCGTCCAGCGAGTTGTACTCATAGGAGTAGCCGTGCGCCCACCGGTTCACGGTGATGGCGGTGATGTCCTTGCCGGGATCGAATCCGTGAGCGCTCAGGGAGCGGGCCATGGAATCGCGGATCTCCCGCTCGAAGCTCTCGAACTGCATCCCGGCCAGGGCGCGCCGGCCGGCCTTGTGCTGGTTGCGGGCGGAGCCCGAGCCGGGCAGGTTCGGAGTCGCGGACAGGGAGATGACGGTCGGCAGTTCGGGGCGGTGCGGCATCTTGAAGTCGCCGATCTCCGTCACGGTGGGCAATCCGAAGCTGCTGAAGTAGAGCGACGGGGTGCTCACCCGGGAAACGCGGGCGTTGGCGAAGGCACGCCAGTTGCGCAGGGCGACCCGGGCGTACACGAGCGGCACCTTCACGCCGTAGCGCATCGCTTCGACCTGGTCGGCGGGCAGTTCGGGAACGATGTAGGAGGCGACCGAGTTCCAACAGGCCATCACGACGCCCTTGGTGCGCACCCGGTAGCTGCGCCCGTTCTTGGAGTAGCTGACGGTCGCGCCGTGGCGACCCTCGTTGCGCACCTGGAACGCCGTGCTCGACAGCCGGATGCGGACGGGGGAGTCGGAGTCGTCGAGGTTGGCGTAGCGAGCCGTCGCCGTGGGCGCCTCCGTCCAGTCCAGGCGGCGCTCCTTGAAGGCGTGCGGGACCAGTTTGCTGACCAGCAGCCGCGCCAACGTGGCGTTGCCCTCGGGGAAGTAGTAGTTGCCGTCGCCCTCGGTCGCCGCGAGTTGCATCAGCGGGGTGAACCCGGCACCCGGCCAGGGTGTGCTCTCCAGGTTGAGGCCGTTGAAGCCCGGCTGACCCGTCGCCCAGGCGTCGGCCGAGGCGACTCGGTCGACGTCGACTCCCCACAGCCCGTTGGTCCCGCGCTTCATGATCGCCAGAGCGTCGGTGTCCATGCCGATCTTCTCGCGCAGATATGTCTCGTACGGCATACGGGCCAGGGTCGCCTTCTTCTGGGCGTCTGTGAGGCCCGGAAGGAAGTCTTCGGTGGTGGTGTACAGCCGGACGAGCGCGGCCCTGCTCGCGTCGCTCATCGGGAGTTTGGTGACGTAGGACGCCCAGGATTCGCCGGACTCCCGGATCACCAGGCGGTCCTTGCCCCAGCGTTCCGAGTTGAAGAGG
Organism: Streptomyces albipurpureus; assembly: GCF_023701525.1. GTDB lineage: Bacteria > Actinomycetota > Actinomycetes > Streptomycetales > Streptomycetaceae > Streptomyces > Streptomyces albipurpureus. The sequence continues at coordinate 107,721 of NZ_JAMQAW010000012.1, read as the reverse complement.
GTGCCGCTGCGCAGTGCGTACTGCTGGTAGGCGTTGGGTTTCACCGTTGCCTCCAGCGCCTTGAGGTCGACGCCGAGGTCCTTGGTCACCAGCCTGTACGCCTCGCGGGACCAGGTGCTGGGGGTGTCCATGTTCACGGTTCCGCCGTTGGAGAGCAGCGTGTGGCGGCCCACCCGGAACTCGTTGCGCCGTGCGTGCCCGCCGAAGTCGTCAAGTGCTTCGAGGATGAGGATGCGAGCGCGCGGTCCAACGGCCTTGCGGTAGAAGTGCGCTGCCGCCAGGCCGCTCAACCCTCCGCCGACAACGACGAGGTCGAAGGATTCGCGAGTGTCCTTGATGCTGCCCGGTTTGAAGTCGCCGTTGCGCACCGAGTGGGCGACGTCGAACGACCCGGGCTCCTGGCCTCGCAGACCCGTCTCCGTCGGCGGGTACTGGGTGTGCCCGCCGTGTCCGTGGCCGTGACCAGGGCCACGGCCATGAGTACCCGGTGCGGCCTGCGCGACGCCGGGCACTGCCGCTGCGATCGCCACACCGGCGGCGCTGACCGCCACACCATCCATGAAGTCCCTGCGGGTGATCTTCCGGGTCATTCCGAGCTCGCGATCACTGAATCTGGGCATGCCCAACCCCTACAAGAGATGTGCGGATTCCGGACCTGGATTGCTAGTTGGGCATGCTATACCGCAGATATGCGGCTTTGTAATAACTGAATTCGTTGTTCCATTGGCATTCTGATGCGAAATCAGTTGCCGCCCCCTGCTGGGTGGCTCGGGGCGCCCCATACCGGCGGCCGCGGACCCTCCTTCTGCTGGGCGACCGGGAGGCACCAAAGCGCACCGAGACGGGCGCCGCAGCCACTGTCCTCGGCGACCAACAGCCCCGACCAACAGCCGGACAGCCCGCTCACGGGCGGTCCAGCAGAGCCAGGGCCCCCATCTGTGCCGCCGGGCCCAGGGCGCGCCCGTCCGGCTCTCCACGGACGCGGACGGCATAGCTGAGAGGCGGTGCTCAGTGGGGGCGGCGAGCAGGCCCCCTGGTGACGGTGGGCGGGACTGTCGCGGAATCTCGTCGCTGTCGCTGTCGCTGTCGCAGTTGCGTTGGTGTCAGTGTCAGTGTCGGTGTCGCAGTTGAGTGCGAGTCGGTCGGTACTGGCGGCGACCACCAAGCCGGGGCGCCAGCACCCACAGAGGACAGGAGTACCGGCCACCCAGCCGCCATGCCCCGCACCGTCGCAGTACTAACCTGGCCCCATGCTCAACAGCGCCCGCCTGCACGTACTACTGGAGATCGCCCGCAGAGGCACCATCGTGGCCGCAGCACAGGCGCTCCATCTCAGCCCCTCCGCCATCTCCCATCAGCTGGCCCGGCTGGAACAAGAACTGGGGGTGGCCCTCGTCGAACGGGCACCCCAGAGCCTGCGCCTGACGGCGGCGGGGCAGCGGTTGGCCGAACACGCCCAGGCCATCGCCGATCTGATGGCCGTCGCCCAGGACGATCTGCGCGGACACTCCGCCGGTGAGGCAGGACTGCTGCGCCTGGGCTTCTTCGCGTCATCGGGTCTGGAGCTGCTACCCAGAGCGCTCTCGGTCTTCGCGGCACAGCGCCCCCAGGTAGAACTCGAACTGATCCTCGGCCAGCCGCATGAACTCCTACCGGACCTGGAAGCCGGGCGACTCGATGCCGCGGTCGTCTTCGAGCATCCACTCGACCCCTGGTGCCGACAGTCGGCCGTGGACGTGGACATGTTCTTCGACGAGCCGCAGCTGGTCGTCGTACCCCTACGGCACCGGCTCGGTCAGCGAGCGGCGGTTCGGCTGGCACAACTGGAGGGCGAGACCTGGATCGGGACCCGTGGCGCCGCCACCGGCGAGCCGGTGCTCGAACGCGCCTGTGCGGCCGAGGGGTTCCTTCCCCGAGTCCGCTGCCGCAGCGACCACTACCAGGTCACCATCAACCTCGCCCGCGCCGGGATGGGCATCGCACTGGTCCCCGCCCTCGGCATCGGGGACACGGCCGGGGTGCATGTCTGCCGGCTCGACCACCCCCAGTTGCACCGAAGGATCGGGGTTGCCACCCGGGCCACCAACCGCAACCCGCTGCTCCAGGCGTTTCTCACCGATCTACGGGCGGCCGCCGACGAGGTCGGCTCGCTTCTGGAGGCCCAGTGGGCCTAGGTACCCTCGGCGGCGCTGCCTCGGACGCTTGCGGCCTCCTGGGAACGAGGTGATCGGTGCGGGGCCCAGCGCCGCATTCCTTGCGCTGCTTCGGCGGCTTGCCACACCCCACCCGTGGAAGACCCCCACCGTGCCTTCATAGCCGCCGAGAGACTGACACTCCGCGGACCTGCCACAGCACGGTCATCGGGTGGCACGCAGAGCGCACCCCGCCAGCGTCCGGCCGACATCGCGGATCGCATGCACCGCCGCCCGCTCCGTACTGGAACCGAGCGCCGTATCCCAGTGCGCCACCACCGCGTAGGCAAGCCGTCGCGTCCCGATGATGACCCCCGTGTCGGCCCTCGTACCCGGATCGGTTCCGGTCTTGTTGGCCACCAGCAGCCCGCCGGCCGCCGGCGGGCCGGGGAACGGCGCGTAGGGATCGTGGGCCACCAACGCGGGCACCAGACCGTGGTCGGTGTTGGCGCGCATCCAGCCCAACAACCGTGCCGATGCCTGAGACGAGACCATCGTGCCGCGCACCGCGTGGGCCATCAGGTGTGCCAGGTCCCACGCTGTGCCGGTCGCGAAGACGGGCGGCACATCCGGGCCCCGGACATCGCGGACCACATCGTGCAGAGCGAGCTGTCGCAGCCCCAGCTTCCCGGCCAACGCGGCGGTGGAATCCAGCCCAACGGTCCTGAGCAAGGCGTTGGTCGCCGTGTTGTCACTGACCGACGCGGTCAACCACGCCAGATCCTCAACCGTCCAGACACGCCGGCTCAGCCGGGAGAGCAGGCCGGTGCCACCCACCGCGTCCTCGTCGGTGATCGTCACCGGGGCTTGCGAGCGCAGCTCGCCCGAGTCCAGTCGACGAGACACCTCGGCGAGGAGTAGCGCCTTCGATGCCGAGGCGACCGGTAGCACCACATCGTCGTCGACGCCCACGATCTCGCCGTCGTCCACATCGACGGCCGCCACCGCCAGGACCAGCGGTAGCGCTGCCGAGCTCCGCGCGGCGGCGGCCACCCTTGCCAGACTCATCGCACCCTCACCACTTCGCCTGCCCGAACCCCGGTCGCAAGACCGTCACGCACCGCGATCCGCCCCGCCACCACGACGGTGCCGACGCCCGTGGGCCCCAACAGCGGACGGTCGAAGGTCGCCCTGTCACCAACCGTGTCCCGATCGAAGACGACCAGATCGGCGCGGGCACCGTCGGCCAGCACACCGCGCCCGGTCAGCCCGAAACGCCGTGCGGGTAGCCCGGTCATCTTGTGCACCGCACCTTCCAAGGACAGTAGTCCCTGTTCACGGCCGTAGTGCCCGAGAACCCTGGCGAAACTGCCCGCCCAGCGGGGGTGGGGGCGGCCGGGCTTGGGAACACCGTCGGAGCCGATCATGGCCAGGGGACTGGCCAGCACCCGGCGTACGTCGTCCTCATGCATCGAGTGGCTGATGATGGTCACCTCGCCCCGCTCGGCGAGGAGCAGATCACATACATAGTCCACCGGATCAATGCCTCGCTCGCCGGCGAGGTCGGCGATTCGCCGGCCTTCCGCCTCCGGCCGTGAGGGAGCCGCCGCCACCGCGATCAGATCCCAACCGCCGTTGCCGACGGTGTTCTCCCAGCCCAGCACGCCCTGGGCGATGTCCCGACGGATACCGTCACGCACAGTCGGCTGAGGCAGCCGCTCCAACATGGCGCCGACACCGCCCTCGCTCGTCCACGGCGGCAGCATGGCGTGCAGGACCGTACTGCCCGCCGTGTACGGATAGACATCGCACAGGACGTCGACACCCTCGGCGCGGGCACGCTCCAACCGTGGCAGCGTCCGCAGCGTGGCGCCCCAGCCATGACGCCCCGCCGTTTTGTGATGGGAGATCTGCAGCGACGCGCCCGAACGCACCGCGATCTCCAACGCCTCCTCCAGCGCGACCTCCACCTGGGACATCTCATCGCGGAGATGGGTCACATACGGTTTGCCATGACGGGCCGCGACCTTCGCCAAGGCGATGATCTCCTCGGTCCCGGCATAGGTGCCGGGCGGGTAGATCAGCCCGGTGGAAAGCCCCGCCGCCCCCTGCCCCAACGCCTGATCCAGCAGCTCGCACATCGTACCCAGCTCATGTGTGGTGGGCGGCCTGGCGTCGAAGCCCATCACTCCCGCACGGAGGGTGCCATGACCCACCAGCGAGGCGATGTGGGTGGTGCGCAGTGCGGGGTTCTGTCCGGCGGCGAAGGCATCGAAGTCCACCGCGGGCGGAACCGTTCCCAGCCCGAACGACACCCTTATGTGCTCGGTGAGTTCCGGCATGAGCTCGGGCAACGAGGGGAACAGACTGATACCGCAGTTCCCACTGATCTCGGTGGTGACGCCCTGGAGCAGCGGCGCCAACCTCAGCTGTTCGATCGCGCCCGCGCGGTCATCGGCGTGCGGCGCGGCGAGTGCGTCGGAATGGGTGTGCACATCGACAAAGCCGGGTGCGACGATCTGCCCGGTCGCGTCGACCACATCCGTTGCCCGCTCATCGCGACCTGAGGGAAGTACGGTGACCCGCCCGGCCCGCACACCGATATCGGCTCTGCGGGCGGGAGCTCCCGTGCCATCGACGACGGTGCCCCCGCGGAGGAGGACATCGTAGGGAAGGCCCATCACAGAACCGTCGACAAGAAGGCCTGAGTGCGTTCATGGCGCGGCTGGGTGAACAGTTCATCGGGACGCCCCGCCTCCACGACGGCCCCTTCGTCCATGAAGATGACGCGGTCGGCGACCTCGCGAGCGAAGCCCATTTCATGAGTGACCACGATCATCGTCATACCGCTGCGGGCCAGATCGCGCATCACACCGAGGACCTCGCCGACCAGCTCAGGATCGAGCGCCGAAGTGGGCTCGTCGAACAGCATCAGCGTCGGCTCCATGGCCAGTGCCCTGGCGATCGCCACGCGCTGCTGCTGCCCACCGGACAACTGGGCCGGATAGTGATCGGCACGATCCGCCAGCCCCACCCGGTCCAGTAGTTCACTCGCCTGTCGCTGCGCATGAGCCCACTTCAACCCCTTGACCGTGACGGGCCCCTCCATCACGTTCTGCACCGCGGTGCGGTGCGGAAAGAGATGGAACCGCTGGAAGACCATGCCGATCCGCTCCCGTTGCCGGCGGACATCGCGCGGCCGGCGCTCCCGCAGCGTCCCCTCCGATGCGCCGTGCTGCTCATAGCCGATGAGTTCGCCGTTCACCCAGATACGGCCGGCGTCGATGCGCTCCAGATGGTTGAAACAGCGCAACAGGGTCGACTTGCCCGATCCCGAGGGGCCGATGACACACAGCACTTCCCCGGGGCGGACTTCGAGATCGATACCTCTCAGTACCTCGATGTCACCGAACTTCTTCCGCACTCCGCGGGCTCGCAGTACCAGATCAGTCACGCTGCTGCCCCCTTGGTGGTGTGCCCGGGTCTGAGGTTGGCGAGGACCCGGCGGCGCACCGGTGTCGTGCCGGGGTTGTACCGGCGCTCGATGAAGTGCTGGGCGACGCTCGCGACCGTGGTGAGTACCAGGTACCAGATCGACGCCACCATCAGCAGCGCGATCACCTCGAAGTTCGCGAGATAGAGGTGTTGGGAGACGGTCATCAGATCCGCTCCGGCGATGACCGAGACCAGGGATGTGGTCTTGAGCATGGAGATGAACTGATTGCCGAACGGGGGGATGATGACGCGCATCGCCTGCGGCAGGATGATCCGGGTGAGGATCTTCCGGTTCGACATGCCGATGGATTCACCGGCCTCCCGCTGGCCGGGGTCCACGCTCTGGATGCCGGCCCGTACGATCTCCGCCATATAGGCGCCCTCGTTGATGGACAGACCCAGCAGTGCCGCGACGAATCCGGTGATGACCATGTTGGTCTGCCACTCGATGAGCTTGGGCCCGTCGAACGGTATGCCGATGCTGATCACCGGGAACAGCAGGGCCAGGTTGAACCAGAAGATGAGCTGAACGAGCAGGGGCGTGCCCCGGAAGAACCAGGTGTAGGCGCTGGCGATGATCCTGAGCACCGGGCTCTCGGACAGTTGCATCACGGCGATGACGACCCCGATGACAATGCCCACCACCATGGAGATGAGGGTGAGCTGCACCGTCACCCACAGACCGTTCAGGATCACACCGTCAAACTGGTACTCGGCGATCACATCCCAGTGCAGATTGGGGTTGATGATCACGGTGTAGGCCAGCCACACCGTGAAGAGTGTGGCCAGCGCGACGGCGACCCAACGGCCCGGCCGGGGCCGTCGAGTCACCCGCAGCGCGAGCTCGCCCCCGCCAGGCTCGACCACTCCGGCCTTGCTGACATCGGTTGTCTCCGTGTTCACCGCGGAACTCACTGTCCGTCGTTGATGGTGGCCTTGGGCACGGCGCTGCCCGCGACCCCGTAGGAGTCGAGGATCTTCTTGTAGCCGCCGTCATCGATCAGATCCTGGAGGGCCTTCTGCACGGCATCACGCAGACCGCTCTGGTTCTTGGCGACGGCGATGCCCCAGGGCGCGGCCCCGTACTGTGTCGGTACGACCTCGTACGCCTTGTTCTTCTCGGCGAACATCTGAGCAACGGGGTAGTCGACGATGGTGGCGACGGCCCGCCCGCTCTCCAACTGGAGGAGGCCGGTCGGTGCGTCCTCGCTCTGCGAGATGCGCATCTTCTCGGTGCACTTGGCGTTCTGCTGCTGCCCGATGTCGAGGTTGGAGCTTCCCTTGGCGAGGACGACGGACTTTCCGCACAGGTCCGCGAGGGTCTTGATGCCCTCGGGATTGCCGCTCTTCGTCATCACCACACCGCCGGTACGGAAGTAGTCGACGAAGTCGACGGCCTGCCGCCGCTGGGCGCTGTCCGTCATGGACGACATCACCAGATCGAATCGCCCGGACTTCAGCCCGGGGATGAGCCCGTCGAAGGCGGCGTTGGTGAGCTGGAGTTTCAGCCCGAGTCGGTCGGCGACGGCCTTGGCCAGATCGGGATCGACGCCGGTCAGCTCGGTGGTCCCGGGCTTGTACATCTCCATCGGCGGATAGCCGACCGCGGTGGCCACACGCAGGGTGCCGCTCTTCTTGAACTGAGCGGGCAGTAGTTCCGCCGCGGTCTTTCCAGCGGCCGGCTTACTCCCGGACGAGGTGCTGCCTTGGTCGGAACGGCCACAGCCGGCGGTCGCGAGAGTGACCGCCAGCACGGCCACACAGCTGAGACGTCTGAGATTTCTCATGGGGTTCTCCCTCACACGGTGACGGTGCGCCGATGCTGGCAGCAGGGAACCGGTGAATGGAAGATGATGAAGCTATTCCTGTCTGAGCATCGAAAAAAGTGTTGCTCTCGGGCGGGTGGGACGCGGTCCGGTGAACGAGTCTGTTGTGCCCCGGTCCAGGTGCCGCGCAGGGTTCCTGAGGGGTCGCCCTGTGAAGTGGGCCGTCCCCTCAGACGGCGGGTGGGCTCGTCACCGAGGCAGCCAGGACGCCCGCCCCACGGGAGCATGGGCACCGCGCCCAGGCGGGAGGTACCCGTCGGGCAAGGGCGAAGCACCGCCTGATGCGCGCGCGGCACTGTTCAGCGGCGCGCCAAAACCCCGCCCCAGGGCCCAAGGCCCGGTGCGGGGTATGGGTCATACGAGGCGGTCATGCTCGACGAGGGGGGCCGGACGCAGCCGGCCCCGGCCATCGTCGTTCAACGAGTGTCGCGACAGCCTCACTGACGGGGCGACGGAGGCCACATCTGCTGCGGAAGCCCCCCGGACAGCGGCGTCGCCAACCGCATCACCTGCTCCAGCTCCCGCAGTACGCGCTCGGCCTCCCGGCGGACCTGAGTAGGCACATCGCCGAGCTCCCCTATGAGCCGGTCGTAGATCGGCGCCTCCTGCCACACGGGCAACCAGTCCTCTCCGCACACGAGTTTCGCTCCCGTGGCCGGGAGCAACTGCTGAGTCTACGGTGCCGACGGCCGATTCGGTCCCCGGTCCAGTGAGCGGGATGCCGAGATATCCCGACTCACCCCCCTCGATCGGGCACAAGCCATCAGCTGAATGTGTTGGTCAACCGTCCCGTCCCCGGTGACATCGAATACGCCGGGTGCAGGCTGACTGGCGGCCGGCGGCGACCTTCCCGCGGCCATGGCAGACTGCTCCTCAAAGGGCCTATGAACAGGGGAGGTTGTGGGAGTGAGCGAGTCGCGGTCCGCTCCCACCGTTCTGCAGATGGTCCTTGGCAGACGGCTCCAGAAGCTGCGCAGAGCCGCGGGCATGACCGCACAGCAAGCCGGTCAGCACCTACGCCAGGCCCACACCACCGTCACGCGCATCGAGCGCGCTGAGGTCGCGCTGAAGTATGTGACCGTGGCCGCGATGCTCGATCTCTATGGCGTCAGCGCCAAAGACAAAAGGGAGTTCCTCGATCTCAGCGAGAAGGCGAATGTCTCCGGGTGGTGGCAGAAGTACCGCGATGTGCTCCCAGACGTCTTCAGCCTCTATGTGAGTCTGGAGGCGTCAGCCGCCCAGATCCGCACCTATGAACCACACTTCGTCCCGGGCCTGGTACAGACCGAGGATTACGCCCGAGCCGTCTTGCGGCTCGGCTTTCCCCGGGTGGATCTGCGGGAGCTGGATCGACGCATCGCCCTCCGCCAGGAGCGCCAGCTGGTACTCAGCCGCCCCGGCGCTCCCAAGCTCTGGGTGGTCATGGACGAGACGGCGCTACGGCGTCCTGTTGGCGGACCGGAGGTCATGAAGGGGCAGATCGACCGTCTGCTCGACACCTGCGATCTGCCGAATGTCGCACTCCAGCTCGCCGAGTTCCGTGCCGGCGCCCACCCAGGGGCATACGGGCCGTTCGCCCTCTTCCGCTTCGACGGCTTCGACTTTCCCGATGTCATCTACTGCGAGAGCCTGACCCGCTCCTCCTACATCGAGGAGCCGACGGAGGTCTCGGTGTACCGGGAAGTCCTCGACCAGATGGTCATCAGAGCGACCCCACCGCGGACGACCAAGGACGTTCTGTACCGCATCCGTAAGGAACTCCCCTAGCGTGGGGACGTCGAGAAGCCGACTCGAACCGCCGGGCCGGGCGGTCACACCGCCCGGCCCGGCGGATCCCCTCAATCAGGAGGGCTGGGCCGGAAGCTCACCCCGCACCCTGATGGCAGCGGCGACCAGATTCTCCAGGGACGCTCGGGTCTCGGGCCAGCCGCGGGTCTTGAGACCGCAGTCTGGATTGACCCAGAGCCGCTCGGCCGGGAGGGCGGCGAGACCCTTGCGCAGGAGGCTGGCTGCCTCGTCCACGGTCGGAACGCGTGGCGAGTGGATGTCGTACACCCCCGGACCGGCCTCACGCGGATACCCATGGGCAGCCAGCTCGGTCGCGACCTGCATATGCGAGCGGGCCGCCTCCAGACTGATGACATCGGCATCCAGATCGTCGATCGCCTCGACGATGTCACCGAACTCCGCGTAGCACATATGTGTGTGGATCTGGGTGTTCGCGCGCACCCCACTGGTGGTGAGCCGAAACGCCTCGGTGGCCCACGCCAGATAGCCGGGACGGTCGGCGCCCCGCAGCGGCAGGGTTTCGCGCAGCGCTGGCTCATCCACCTGGATGACCGATGCTCCCGCCCGTTCCAGATCGCCGACCTCATCACGCAGCGCGAGCGCCACCTGGCGGGCGGTCTCCCCGAGCGGTTGATCGTCCCGGACGAACGACCAGGCCAGCATGGTGACCGGCCCGGTGAGCATCCCCTTGACCGGTCGATCGGTGAGTGACTGGGCGTAGGTCGTCCAACGCACGGTCATCGGCTTGGCGCGGGAGATGTCACCGGCGAGGATCGGCGGACGCACATAGCGGGTGCCGTACGACTGCACCCAACCGTGCTGGGTGGCGAGGTAACCGGTCAGCTGCTCCGCGAAGAACTGCACCATGTCATTGCGCTCTGGCTCCCCATGCACCAGGACATCGATTCCCACGCGCTCCTGAAAGGCGAGGACCTCCCGGATCTCCGACTCGATGCGCTCCTCGTACGCGGCGATGTCGATGCGTCCGGACCGCAGCTCGGCGCGAGCGGTACGCAACTCCGCGGTCTGCGGAAAGGAGCCGATCGTGGTGGTCGGGAGCAGGGGCAGACCGAGTTGTTCCCGTTGGGCCTTGGCCCGCTCGGGATAGGACTGGGGACGGCGGCTGTCGGCGTCGGTGACGGCCGCGGTACGGGCGCGTACGGCCGGGTGGCGGGTGATCGCCGAGGTGGTGCGGGCCGTGAGATCGGCTCGGTTGGCCGCCAGCTCGGCGGCGATGGCCTCCGTACCTTCGGTGAGCCCCCGGGCGAGGAGGGTGATCTCGGCCGTCTTCTGACGGGCGAAGGCGAGCCAGCGGGCGATGTGAGGATCGATCTCGCTCTCAACCGACGCGTCGAGGGGAACGTGCAGCAGCGAGCAGGAAGCGGCGACATCGACCCGGTCAGCCAGACCGAGCAGGGTACCGAGGGTGGACAGCGACTTCTCCAGGTCGTTGATCCAGATGTTGCGACCGTTGACGACACCGGCCACCAGTCGCTTGCCGGCCAGCCCACCGGCAGCGGCGAGGTCCCTCAGGTTGGCGGCCGCCGACTCGGTGAAGTCCAGCGCGAGGCCCTCCACCGGGGACTTGGCCAGTACGGGGAGCGCCTCACCCAAGCGGTCGAAGTAGGAGGCGACGAGCACCTTGGGCCGATCGGTCAGCGTGCCGAGGGCCTGGTAGGCACGGGATGCCGCGTTCAGTTCAGCCGGGGAGCGGTCTTGGACGAGGGCGGGCTCGTCCAGCTGCACCCAACTTGCGCCCGCCGCCCGTAGATCGGCGAGGACCTCCGCGTACACCGGAAGCAGTCGGTCCAGCAGTGTCAGCGGGTCAAACCCCTCGTCAACACCGGGGGCCGGCTTAGCGAGCAGCAGATAGGTGATCGGGCCGACCAGTACCGGCCGGGGGGAGTGACCCAGCGCCAGTGCCTCCCGCACCTGGGCCACCTGCTGGGAGGAGTTCGCGGTGAAGACCGTGTTCGGGTCCAGTTCCGGCACCAGATAGTGGTAGTTCGTATCAAACCACTTGGTCATCTCCAGGGGCGCCACATCCTGGGTGCCTCGCGCCATGGCGAAATACCCGTCGAGGGCGTCGGCCGCCACGGCGGCCCGGTGGCGGTCGGGGATCGCGCCGACCATGACACTGGTGTCCAGAACATGGTCGTAGTAGGAGAAGTCGCCGGTCGGCACCTCGTGGATACCGGCGTCGGCCAGTTGCTGCCAGTTGCTGCGCCGAAGGCCGGCTGCCGCCTGCTGGAGGGCATCGGCGCTCACGCGCCCCTTCCAGTAGCCCTCGATGGCCTTCTTCAGCTCTCGGCCCTGCCCCTGACGGGGATAGCCGTACACGGTGGCCCGTGCCGCCGCGACTGCGGACTTGGATGTCACAGAACTCTCCTTCGCGAGCATGTCGTCCGACATGTCCCGGTGACGGGAGAGGAACGCAAAGGTATGACGAACCGACCGACCGGACCATTTCCGCGTGCTGGGACGCGGCCATCCGTTCGATCTACGTCGACCCGCCCTCGAAGGTCACCGGAACAGCGGTCCGCGCACGATGGACGTACGCGGGCAACGGGCAGGTCTTCGGACTCGCGGGCACATCTGCCGGGGCAGACACCTACTGGCCGTCGCTTCCCAGGCCCGACGGGCCCAGTGCGTATGACGGCGGTCGTTCCCACTCACCGCTGCGGGGCAGTCCCGGATTCCCACCGGGTTCCCTCTTGCGACGCGCCTGCCTGGCGGACAGGGCGAACCAGTTGCCCTACCAGACTAGAGGGACCGGCGCCTACGCGGATACCACTGTTCACATTCCGGAATCCGAGAGGGGACGGCGATCTGTTCCACCGCGTGCGGACTGCGATCCTCCGCAGGGTCCCCGGCAGCTGGCCCGTCGCGTGGCCCGGACGAGTGTCAGTGGTGCCGCCTAGAGTTTTCAGCAGTGGGAGCCGGCGGATCGGACCGCGGTTCCACCCAGGGGAGGGGTCTGCTGTGTCTGGTACCACCACGTATCTGGAGCTGTCACAGGATGGCGAAGGAGCGCACAAGTTCTATGAGGTGACCGTGGCCGGCACGGTCGTCTCCGTGCGCTACGGGAGGATCGGCGCGCAGGGTCAGTCCCAGGTCTCGACGTTTCCCACGGTCGAGAAGGCACAGGCCGCAGCCGCGAAGAAGGTCGGGGAGAAGGTCCGCAAGGGATACGCGCCCGCGGTCCAGGGGCAGCGGGCCGCGCGCTCGGTGACCCGTCGTCAGGCCACCTCCGCGCCCTCGACCGCCCACTCGGTCGCCCCCGTGCTCTGGAGGTTCCGCACGGGTTCCGCGGCCTTTGGAATCCATATCGACGAAGACCGCTGCTGGGTGGGCAACCAGGCCGGCGATGTCTACACACTGAGCCACGGCGGCGATGTGCTCGCTCGCTACGCGCTGCCGGACGGCGTCAAGTGTCTGGTCGCTGACGACTTCTGGATTTACGCCGGATGCGACAACGGCACGGTGTACGACCTCTCGTCGAAGCTGCCCTTCGGGGCCTATGACATAGCGGCCGACGTGGACATCTTCTGGCTGGACATTCGCGAGGGGGTGCTCAATGTCTCCGATGCCCAGGGCGGGCTGACGGTCATTGACCATGAGGATGAGCACCAGTGGTCGCGCAAGTCCGCCGGAAACCACGCTTGGATGGTCCGGGCGGACGAGCGGGGTGTCTACCACGGTCACCAGAAGGGGGTGACCGCCTACGCACCTCATGGCGGCGGCGAACTCTGGCACACCCCCACGACAGGAGGCGTCCTCTTCGGCTGGCAGGAAGACGACTCGGTGTACGCGGGGACCAGCCGCCATGTGGTTCAGCGGCTGTCCAAGGCGAAGGGCGTGGTCGAGGCGACCTATCGCTGTGACACCTCGGTCTACTCCTGCGCGACCGCGCCGGGTGGGGCCTATGTCTTCGCCGGTGACTCCTCCTCGTCCGTGTACTGCTTCGACGCTGAGGGCAATCGACTGTGGAAACTGGGCACCGGCGGTGGCTCGGCGCTGTCCATGCAGTATCTCGATGAGCGGCTGTACATGGTCACCACCGACGGTTCACTGGTCTGTGTGGATGCGAGTACCGCGGCCATAGCGGCAGCACAGCAAGGCACGGTCCCCTTGGCACGGGACATCAAGTCGGCCGCCGCGATGACCGCCTACACCCCGGCGGCCTCGCCGACCGAGGTGGCCACCGTGGTGGTGGCACCTGCTGGAGGGGTGGTGGTGCAGTGCGTCCAAGACGCCGGCCGTATGCGGGTACAGGTGGTCTCCGAGGGCTTCGACCCCTCTTGGAACGTGCAGTTCCCGCGGGGCATCAGAGAGCCGGGCGCCCGCTATGTGGTCGATGCGCTCCACCCTGCCTCGGGTGGGTTCTACCGGGTGCGCGGTGAGATACGCCGATTGATCTGAGGCATCTCGCATCGCGGTCGGATCTCCGGATGCCGGGGAGCCGATCGGTTGGGGGCGATAGGGCGCGGCGGAGTGCGCGCCCTTGATCGTCCGCCGTGGTTGGTTGGCCGACCCGTCACCTCCGCGGCCAGACAGAACCTCGGGCCCATCAACCCTTTGACTGATAAACAGAGTCATGGAATCGACACCGTTGACCGCCATCGAAGCCAGACGGGTCTGGCCGTCCCTCCTCGCCGCCCGTGCCTCCTACCGGGCCGCGGTTTCACCCGCGTACGACGAAGTCCTGTGGGAGGTGGCCCAGCGAGCCGAGGACACGGGCAGCCTGGGCAAGGTCGACATCGGTGCACTCATGGTGTGGAAACGCCTCTCCGCCCGGACCGCCTGGGTGGCCGAGTTGATGGGGCTCCCGGACGTCCAGATACGTTCCATCACCGCCAGGGCAATGGAAGCGGTCCGTGAGATGGCCGAACCGCGTGGCGAGGCCGCCCGGAAAGGACGAAGCATCGTCTGGGAACTGCCAGGCTGCAGAACGGGAGACGCCCTGGCATCCACCCTGCTGACCGCCGCCGCTCCCCACCGTATGGCCGTCTACGACCGGCGCGCCCACCACGCGTTGACATCCCTGGGGCTGACTCTCACCGATGACTCCGGGCGCTACAGCCGCTATATGAACCTTCTGGACGGGCTCCTCACCCACGCCGACCCGCTCGCCGCCGACTGGACGGCACGGGAGATCGACATCGCCCTGTACTGGATCGGCACCTCCACCCCGATGCGCTGACCTCACCGGGGATCCTCAGCGGCACACATCGCTCTCCAGCCGTACTGACGGAAAAGTAAGGCCCGCGATGAGGCCGCCCTCTAGTCTGGTCCCGGTCCACCAGAGGGCGACTTCACCACCGATCAGGGGGAGTTGTCCGCTCACGCTTGGTTTCGTGGCGGGCGCCGGCGGAGCCGTCGCAGGGTGTGGGCACGAGGTGCGGCCGATGAGTTGGCGCGTGTCCACGGGTGGCAGCCCGAACCCCACCCGGTGGGTGGGATCCAGGCATCTGGGAGCGTCCGCGACCGGGGAGGGACTGATCTGTTGAGCGTCTGCGCGGAGCATCGGCTGACCGGGATGAATCCGTATGCGTGTCTGGTGAGCACTTCTCACCCCCACCCGGATGGAACACTCCAGCGAGCAGCGAGGGAATCGAAGCGTATGTGCCCTGCTCGCACACGAAGGGAATCGGCAGGATCATACGATCAACTCTTGTGCGCTATCGATCAGATGAAAACCCTCGGAGCACGGCTCGCCGTCAGCACCGGCCGTTCGCCCGGGACCGCTCAGCGTCAGCTACTCCTGAACGGTCATCGGCGCCCGGTCTCTGCTCTGCTCTCCCGCCTCTAGGACCTGGCCGGAAAGCGGCGGTGGCGGCGGGTATGGAGAGGCAGGATGGGGCATGACCAAGCGCAACCGCGGTCGTGCGCATCCTCTCTCCGCCGTTCCGCCCCTCGACTCGGCTTCCGAGCAGCCGGCCAGCCCGGTGCCCGAAGGCTTCGACTACTACGGGGGAGCCACGGAGGTGGCGCGTGTCCTGGAGGAGACAGGGCTGACTCCTTCCCGGGCCGAGCGAAAAGGTCACTGGAGGGGTGGATTCTGCGCCGTGGAGGCAGTGCATCCAGACAGCTGGCCTCCCGGTGCGGAGCTCTGTGTCGAGGTCACCTACTACCCACCCGCTGAGTTCCGGCGTCCCCCGGGGAATGTGCCGGACCCGCCGGGCGCGGCGGAGCACCGTCGGGAGCGGCTGGCGCTGATAGCGCAGACCTTGCAGGAGTCGGGTTTCACCGCTGAACTCATTCAGCGCGACGGCTGGCCGGGCCGACAGTGGCTGCTGCGTGTCCATCGTGCCCAGGACGGTTCTCCGGCGGCGAAGTGACTCCTTGGACCTGGAGCGCCAGGAGAGCCGTGCGGGCCATGTGCACGGGAGAAGGCACTGGTGAGGCGCAGCCATCGGGCGCCAGCGATCGGGTGGGGAGCACCATCACCGGGCAACGACGGCACCGAACAGCCCGGGTGAACCGGGTGAGGGCTCGCAACGACCGTGGGGAACTCTCCCATGGTGGTGACGGTCCGGTGGCCCGGGCGGCGGAGCCCGTTGCCGTGCCCCGCAGTTCCGGGGACGGTGGAGATCGGGCTGGGGCGTGAGAAGAGCCGTGGAGCCTGAAGTGGGTCGGCGGCTCGGGCTGAAGCACGACCGCGTCCTGGCACAAGGAACCGTCTACCGTGGCGTGGGGCAGGACCCATCCAACGATCCGCGTATCCGGGACGCTGAATCCTGCCAGTAGTCGATCGCACCCTTGAGCGCGGTCCTGAACAGCGCGAAGTTGACCGGCTTGTAGACATAGCTGTCGGCTCCCGCCTGATAGCAGGAGTCGACTTCGGTCGGTGAGGTCGAGGGCGTGAAGACCACCACCGTGACCTCACTGAGATGGGGGTGCGAGCGAATGGCTCGCAGTACCGCATGCCCTTGGTGCTCGGGCAGATGAACGTTGAGCAGCACCAGACCGGGCAGGGTCGGCGCCGCTAGCAGCCGCTCGGCGATTCCGTCCTCCCGAGAGGCGAATTCCAGCCGCAGATGCGGATGCGTACGACTCAGGGCCTGCTCGATGGTCTTGGCGTCCTCCGCGGAGGGTTCCACCACGAGAATGCGCCTTCGGTCCACCCGCTGATGGTGCTGCTGTACCTCGTTCATCGAACCTCCTTCACAAAGGCGGCCAGCACGGCCACGTCGTCCTCCCCGCTGACCCGGAAGTCGACCCCGGCGTGCACCAGCCGTCCGGCCAGCCAACGGGGGTCGCCGGCGCCCTCCCGTGCCACAGCGCCGGGGAGCAGGTCCTCGAAGAACCGGCCGTCACGCGCCCGGGCTTCGGTCAACCCATCGGTGAAGAGCACCAGGCTGTCGCCCGGCCCCAGATCAACGGAGACCGAGGTGTACGCAGCGGACGACTGGACCCCCAGCAGCAGACCGCCGCACTCGACCCGCTCCACCCTGCTGCTCGCTCGCCGCACGAGTGGCGGGGGATGGCCCGCGTTGGCGACCTCGGCACGGAATCCGTCCCCTTCGGGCACCAGCGTGACCACGAGCGCGGTGACGAACCGCCGGGCCCTCTCCCGGTGGAGTGCCTGGTTCAGCCGGACCAGAGTGTGCGCGCCAGGGCTCCCGTCCTCCAGCAGGGTCCGTAGCGTATGGCGAGCGAGACCAGTCAGTGCCGCGGCTTCGGCTCCCCGGCCGCACACATCCCCGATCAGCAGAGCGATCCGCCCGCTCGGTCCGGGTATCGCGTCGTAGAAGTCGCCACCCACATCGAGCGAGTCGTCCGCCACCTCGTAGGCGGAGCTCAGGACCAGCCCGGGGGAGTGCGGAAGCTCCGCTGGCAGCAGATGTCGCTGCAACGACACCACATGTTGTCTTCGCTGCTCATAGAGGGTGCTGGTGTCGATCGCGAGGGCGGCACGGTTGGCGAGGTCGGCGAGGAAGCGGGGCATCTGGGTACTCGCGTCCTCATGGTGGAAGAGAAACGTCAGGGTGCCCAGAACCCGCCCGCGGGCCCGTAGCGGGTTGACGCTGAGCACTCGTACCGATGTGCCCACCCCTGCTGCCTTCGCGCCCAATGGGCCTCCCACCAGTGCCTTCCCACTGAGGATCAGTCCTCCTTCGCCCTCGACCGAACGCCGTAGCACTTGGGTGAGCCATGCGTCACCGCTTGCGGTGTCCGCGAGCCAGGACTGACGGTCTGCCGCGATGTGCGCGGATGCCACCGGCACCAGCCGTGGCCCCTGCCGCAGGTGCAGCAGACAGCCTTCGGCGACGGCGGGCACCGCGAGTCGTGCCACGCGCTGGAGCGTCTCCTCCACATCGAGGCTCGCGTCCATCTGCAACGACGCTTCTGCCAGGAACGCG
The DNA here is from genome assembly GCF_023701525.1 of Streptomyces albipurpureus. GTDB lineage: Bacteria > Actinomycetota > Actinomycetes > Streptomycetales > Streptomycetaceae > Streptomyces > Streptomyces albipurpureus. The sequence continues at coordinate 90,114 of NZ_JAMQAW010000012.1, read as the reverse complement.
TCATGAACCTGGCGCCGTTCGTGCTCGCGCTGAGTGACGATGCGTCGATTGCAGGTCGCGACGACCTCCGATGCCTGCCGCAGTCGCAGGGAAAGCGCCGGATCGGCGGGCTCCGCGGAGACGAGCCCGATCACCAGGGAGGCCCAATCCCCCGCGTCCAGGGCGAAGACGCATTCCACAACCCGCTTGGCGCCCACTGCCCGCAGCAACTCGGCCTCCGGCCAGCCGGCGGCGAGATCGGCGGTGTCATGTTCCCGGACCCGAGTCCCCGAGCCGGGGGCACGGGCTGCCGCCTCGGCACATCCCTCTTGATCCGTGTCCAGGAGCGCGGGTGGGGAATCAGCCGTGCGCAGACCACGCATATATCGCAACTGCCCCCCGTGCCAGCGCGTACCCACAACCGTCAAGACGCCGGGGAACTCGGCAAGGACCGTGTAGAGGCGGCCGGCCAATGCCGTCACATCCTCGGCCCGGTCCGCGGCGGACCACAGTTCATGGAGGACTTCGGACCACCGTGCTGCCGATGTGCCGCAGTTCGTCACCTCAGTCTCGGGTTGCATAGAGTCACCTCCGCTTGGTCGACTGCCCGCGAACGCACTGGGGAACTCCCCCTGGTTTTGTCCTCTGTCCCGGTAGCACGGGGGTGCGGCGGCCTCAGCCCTTGTAGACTTGGGCGGTGTGCCAGTTGATGTGTGCACCATCGAGGACCGCGTCACCCGGACCGAGCAGCGGGCGCCCCGCCAGGGCGAACACCTGTGTACGGGCAGCCTCACCGTGCCCCGCGAAACGCTGGGAGACGATGATCCGCCGCTGAGGGGAGAGCCCCATCACTCCCTTGTCGAAGAGTCTGTGGTGCAGGGTGCACAGACAGAGGCCGTTGGACACCTCATCCGGTCCGTTGAACGCCCACCACCGCACATGGGCCGCCTCCAGACCCACCGCCACCTCACCCAGCCGTCCATCGAATCCGCAGAAGGCGCACTGGCCGCTGTACGCCTCAAGCACCCGCGCCCGCATCTTGACCGCACCACGACGAACCTGTCGCATTCCCAGGGCGTAGGCCACACCGGTCGAGCCGTCGGCTGACTGGACTTGCGGCTCCTGCGGCTGCAAACCGGTCGCGGCCACGATGTCCTCGAACAGCGACGGCGCGAAGTGGCGCTCCAACAGGATTCCCACCAGGCGTTCCAACAGCCCGGGGTCGGCCTCCAGCGCTGCCCGTAGTTCTGGGGCGAGTTCCCCTGCGGCTCCGCTCTCCCGCAGAGCACGCTCTCCCGTACCGGGACTGCCCTCGCCCTGCGCGGTCCGCACCACCCAGAGCCCGTCGCTCTGCAGGTGGTGGAACGGATACGCAGGGGTGGTCCGCCTCGCCGGTCCAAACTCGGCCAGCAGCCCCCGAAGGTCCCGCTCGACCGCCGAGTACCGCAGCGGCTCCGCGCCGTCCCGCTGGAATCGCGCTAGCGCGTACAGCAGCAGCAGGGGTTTGTGCGGGGCTCGCTCACCAGCCCTGGCCCACTGACGCAAGCCGCTGAACTGGCTGATCCACCGTGCCGAGGCATCCATCAGCGCAGCGTACCGAGCCGCGTCCGCACGGGCGGCGAGTGCCCGCAAACCCGCCCCCTCATGCGTTGTTGCGGAACAGGCGACGACGTTGGCCGGCTCAGGGACCAGCCGACTCCAGCGGCGGTTCCACGGCGGCAAGAGGCATCACGGTGCCGCCCGCTGAGGCACCGACGATGCGCGGGTCCTCACCAGCGAGCAGTGTCACCAGGGAGTACAACCTGGCCTGCGCTGCTACGCCAGGCCGGGATTCCGTCCAAGGCCAGACGCGCCACCCGCGCGGTAGCGAGCGCGGGGGCTTCCCGGTGGAGGGGTGCGGCAACGGCCGGCGCGATGAACGAGGGCGACAGCCCTCGTTTCCGGCCGGCCCGTTGAGCACCAGGTCCGACCGAAGGCGCGTGAGAAGGGTGGGGAACCGCCCGGGATGGCCGCGGAGATCCCATCGCGCCTGGGGAACTCGCCCGGTGCACGGCGCTCCCGGAGTCCGTACGGATCAGCCGGACCGGACCAGTCGTACGGGAATGGGCGGACGAAGACCCCTCGCCCGGAGGATGGCCATCCGGGCGAGGGGAAGGGTTAGCGGGGCGTAACTCAGGCCTCGACCGCGAATCCGTAACTGATCACCGTGCTGGGGGACTTGAGTGTCGACACATCCCGCAGCGGGTCGCGGTCGACCAGCACGGCGTCCCCGCGGAAACCGCGTGCGAGGCGGCCGGCGCTCCGCGACAGTCCAATCAGGCGGGCGGCACCCGTGGTCGCGGTGCGGATCGCTTCGAGCGCCGGGAGCCCGGCCTCGCGCATCAACTCGACCTCGCGCCCGATGGGGTCGACCGCACCGCCGGAGGAGTCGGTTCCGGAGGCGATGGGAACGCCCAACTCATGCGCCCGCAGCACGGCGCGCTTGGCGATCGGGAGGAAGCGGCGACCGCGCTCGGCGAGGATCGGGTTCGGGTCGGCGGCAAGGCTCGCCATCGCGGCGAGGGTGGGAGTGAAGTACGTACCGCGGCGGCGCATCTCCCGCATGGTGTGCTCACCGAGGTAGACACCGTGCTCAATGCTGTTGACGCCCGCCACCACGGCGTCGTGGATGCCCTTCTCGCTGTAACTGTGACAGAGCACGGTGGCACCGCCCCGCCGGGCTGCCGCGACCGTGGCGGAGAGCTGCTCGCGGCTGTAGACCTGAGTCAGCGGGTCCTCGGTGGGCGAGCCGGCGCGCTCGTTGACCCGCGTCTTGATGACGTCGACGCCCCGGGACAGATTCACCTCCACCACGCGGCGCAGCGCCTCCGGGGTACGTACCCCGTCCTTGAGGCGGGCGAGGGGGGCGAGATCGGGGTCCGCGAGGATGGTGTCGCCGAGCTTCGGTGTGACGAAGATTCCCGCCGCCCGAATCCGCGGTACCCGCTCGGGAGACCAGCGCGCCAACTCCCTGAGCGCTATGTCCTGGTAGAACGCGGTGCTGCCGCTGCGGATGCTCGTCGCGCCGAGACTGAGCGCGCGGTGCGCGTCGGTGAGGGTACTGAGGTGGATATGGGAGTCGACCAGCCCCGGCAGCACCCAGCGGCCCTCTGCCTGGATGACGCGTGCCGTCTTCCGTACCGCCGCGACGTCGTTGCGGGTCGCCTTACGGGTGCCGGCCGCCCGCACGGTGCCGTCCTCAATGACGACCACGGCGTCTTCGGTCACCCGACCGGTCAGCGGGTCCAGGAGCGTACCGCCGTCGATGATCAGCGTGCCGCCACGCGGTGGACGGGACGAAGTGCCCCGCGCTGCGGCCTTCGGATCCTCAGCCGCCGCAGCGGTGCCCGCTGCGGTACCGGTCAGCGCCGCGCCGCCCGCGAGCACGGCTGCTCCGGCCAGCACGCCACGGCGCGTGACCCGGGAAGGGGGAGGCGGGGTGGTGGGGTCAACGCACATGGACATAGCTCCTTGAGGGTGTGGCTACGGCTCCGCGCTGGTTTGCCGGCTCGCGGGCGGTGCTCGATTGCGAGGACCCTAGTCGCATGGTTACGTGCACACAACAGTCAGTGCATGGTTTCGTGCAAGGGGAGAATGGGGCTGTGATGGAAGACCCAGACACGCCTGGCGCCCTCGGCGCGAGCGAGAACCCGGACGGAGTCGGGACCACGGTCGCGCAGTGGCTCGACGGCTTGACGGACGAAGTCCCCTTGGGCCCCAAGGCCGTACTCGTCCGTCAGGTGCTGACCACCCAACCCACCTACTGCTCCTACGCCACCGCGGCTGACGTCGCCGAGCGGGCCGAGGTCAACCCCGCGACGGTCGTCCGCTTCGCCCAGAGCCTTGGGTACGCCGGTTGGCCACACCTCCAGGCGGACCTCCGGGCGGTCTACCTCACCGGGCGGTTCGTCCCCGGGCAGCCGTCCAAGGCAGACGGCGGCCTTCTCGCCACCGCATTCGCCCGTGACGCCCAGAGCCTGGGCGCCTTGGAACGGTCCTTCGACTTCGAGACCGCGCGCACGGTCGTGCGCTCCATCCGTGATGCTCGACGTACCCTCGTCGTTGCCGCGGGCACCCACGCCATTCCCGCACAGGCCCTCGCCATGGTGGCCGCGAGCCGGGGCTTCCCCGTCAGCTGCGAGGATCGGGGCGGTGCGCATCTGGCCCACGCACTCGCTGCTCTGAGCGCTGACGACTGCCTGGTGGCCTGGACCTTTTGGCCGCACTACCGGGACACTCGGGCGGCGCTTCGGGCGGCACGCCGGGCGGGTGCGGTGACCTGTGTGGTGACCGATACGAGGTACTCCCCGCCCGCCCAGGAGTCCGACCATGTCCTGGTCGTGCCGACCGAGGGCATCGCGAACATCCAGTCCATGACGGTGGCCACCAGCGTGGCCTACGGCTTGGTGGCGGAGTTGACGGCCAGTGACCCGGCGGCGAGCCGATCGGCTGCCGAGCGGGTATCGACGGTCTGGCAGGAACTGGACCTTTTCGCCCCCGATGGCCCGGGGCGGGGCGAGCGGGGGAGTGGACCGCACTGACCAGTCAATACTCATGCTCTGGGTCTGTCACCAGGAGTCCAAGGCTCGGGCCCCCGGGCTGAATGGACCTTCCATGGGATGGACCTTCCATGGGGGAGCACGAGCGGTCAGCGTGTGCTCCGGCGCCTTCGTACGGGCACCCGCCGGTCTGCTCGGCCACCGACCTTCGCAAGCGCTTCTTCAACGTCTCGGGAACGCTTCTGGCACAACACCGGGCGCCTACCTTCGAGTGTGCTGTTCGTTGCCCTGGTTACCCTGATGTTCTCCCTCTTCCTGCTTCCTCTCATAGTAATGCGGCAAGGCTTTCAGGTATGTCGGGATATTTGGATTGGCCAGCAATCGAGCCATCCACTCTTCATCGTCGTTGGTGACCAGGGGGCTCAGCGTTGTTCTCTCGTAGGGCAACCCGAGGCGGCAACTGAGGAGGCGCTTCATATCCGCAGCCGTCAATCTGCCGGCTGAACTGCCACCCGGACAGTTGGATAGCTCGGCGACAATCCTCTTTACGGAATCTGGTCTTCTCTGTACCTGTTCCAGGAGAAAGCTGGGATCCATATCGAGTGCGCGCTGCAGTCGATCCTTTGTTTCGGCGAAGCTCATCTTCGGTAGTTTCGTCCCAGGGCAGTCCACCGCCATGACCTTGGTCCGGTTGTTGTCGAATTTCGCCGTGCCTTCGATGTCCACCGCGCGGCGGACCTTCCGCATGATGTACTGATCCCCATACAGCATTTCGCCGCGCACAGCCAGTAGCCGTACATTCTCTTCAGTGGCTTCGATCAGGTTCCGATAGGGATCATTGTGTTGATCATCCATCACCACTAGGTCGGACACGAAACCTGGCGCGATCTGACCGGCACGGTCGGTCCAGCGCATAGCTTGGGCCGGGTTTCGTGTCACCATTTCTGCCAGTTCGCGATCGCTGAACAGGCCGTTGAGTTGATGTTTGTTTACGAGATCCGCGATTTTCAGCTCACCCAGGATCGACTTACTCCCGGAGGGCGCCCAGTCGGGTGCCAGGCTGATGGCGAGACCAGCCTTCCTTGCGGCAGCTACATCAGCGGTCTTTCCATAGAGGAGGAAATTCGAAAGTGGCGACCAGACCATTTTGGCGCCATGAGCCGCCATATCCTTGAACTGATCTCGGGTGAGCCCTACGTTATGAATGGTGATGAGTTCGGAACCTACCAAACCGCTCTTCTTGATGGCCTCGTACTCGGTCGCCATACGTGAGCTGGTTCCTTCGGCCAGGTGCAGCGCCAGCAGGCCTTTTTCTTTTACCCTCAGTAGATCAGCCCATTCGATCGCGTCGCGACCGATATCCACACGGCTCACGGCCAGTCGCGGACCAACTCTTGAATTCTCGATATTGCGTACCAGGCATTCGCTGGTGGAGTACGGTCGGTCCACGCTCCCACCCTGGAGAGCCGTTGTGCCACCCGCCATGGCCTTGTACTCGCCGTATCGGCCCATTTCCATGCCGAGGTCGTAGTAGTCGTTCGCGGCCAGAACGAGTTGAGGGTAAGTGATGCGCTTGTTGTAGGCGGCTTCATAGAATCGCCACTCATAGCGATCCTTGTATGCCTTCCGAATGGGCATTAACGGATAGATGGAAAATTCAGGATGATTGTGCAGATCGATCATCCCTGGATAAATCACACCATCGGTGTTGATGACTTGTGCGTCTTTTGCGCCTGCCGGTAATGGATCGCCCATTTTGGTAATCGCTTCGATACGTCCAGCTCGAACCCAGAGGCGGGCGCCCGGCCAGACTTCCCCTGCATCGTTCATGGTTACCACTTTGCCGGTGAGCAGTACGCCGGGGTCGGAGGCTGCCACGTTCCGCAGGGGTTGCACGCTCATGGTCGTAGACGATGGAATCGAGCAGATGGCTAGTGCGGCCGTTACGGCGAGCAAGGTGATGCCATTACCGCGATTCATATGTCCCCTTCTGGCTTCTGGCATATTGATGTCCTTTATGCGGATCCCGGCCCTGATTGCCCTGCGGGAGTGGTGAATTCCAGAGAGAGGTGGCAGCGTTTCAATTGTCGGAATTGAAGGTCGAGCTAAAGCCGGTAGATTATGGTGTCCTCGTGCGGGACTGCGACGGTAGGAATCTACTCAAGGGGCGTCGGGCCGCGTAGGCGGTTGGCTTGTTCGGGCGCTTGGCGGGTGGGGCCGAGTACGCGTCAGGTTGGTTCCGGGAGCGGCTGAAGCACCCCGGTCCCTGGGCTTCCTCCGCTGTCCGTGCGAGTGAAGTCACCCCGCATGGGCGTGTGTTGCCCTCGATGGGTGAGTATCCACCGTATTCCTATGGTTAGCGGAGTCGAGCGGATGCCGCGATCTCCTCCGCTTGCCCCGGCCACTGAGCCTTCTCCCTGCGGATGGCCAGCTGCTACCCCCTCATGGGGCATGTTCGTACCGCGTGGCCGGGCCTACGGTGACGCCGCCCAGAACGCCGGCGGCTGTGTCCTCACGCCCCTCCTCCCGCCACGCGATGGGGTTTGGTGCCCTCCCGGCCAGGGCCACGTCGGGCCTCGCCTCTTGGGCCAGCTAGCCGCTGACCTGCGTACCTTCTCCTGAGGGCCTATCACGCCGCGAAGTATGCACAGTGCATTGTCACGAAGTGCTCTGTGCACTCCACCCCATGCGTGGCAAACTGTTCTTCAACGGGCCCATGGTGCAGGGGAGTTTGTGGGGTGTGAGCGAGCCGAGTCGTGTTCACACCTACCGGGGGTCGGCGTTGGGCATAGGCCCCACCGATCGCGGAGACCTGTGCCGTCGAGGTCATGCCGAAGGCGTGTCGGATCAATGGATGGCCCGAGGCGGGAGCGGCGGTCGGTGACCGTACGCCAGGACACAGCGAGGTGGGAAGGGTGGGTGTCGCAGTGGATCTGCCGATGGCCCCGCGGCCCGCCCCGCCGAATCTGCTGCGAATGCCATCACCCACCGCCCGGGCCCCTTCCCGGCCATCGAGCCCGTTGACCATCAAAGCGACACCCCTAGCAGGATCAGAGATGTCCTGGACGGACATCCACAAGGAGAAGCAATGACCGCGCGTACCCACCATGTCGACCATGCCGCCGCCGACCTCGGCGACGAGAACTGGCGCCGGCCGTGGAGCGGCCCCAACGGGGCCTCGTGCGTGGAGGCCAAGAAACTCCCCGGTGGCAGGATCGCGCTGCGTCAATCCAGCGATCCACACGGCCCGGCCCTGGTCTGTACGACCGAGGAAATGCGTGTCTTCATCCAGTGGGCGAAGGACGGCGGCGCCGACTTCCTGATCTCCTGAGTGGTGGCGAGGAGTCACCCGGCACCCGTACCTGCCCTACCGCAGTCAATGAGAGCGAAGGACGGCCCATGACGGATGCTGACGACGGATCGGGAATCCTTGACACCACCAAACCCCATCCTGCGCGCATGTACGACTACTACCTCAATGGGAAGGACCACTACCCCGTCGATGCTGCCGCCGCCCAACAGGTCCTCTCCTTCTACCCTCAGGGCAGGCTGGCCGCACAGGCCAATCGGCGGTTTATGAACCGGGCTGTGAGGCTGTTAGCCCAGCACGGTGTGAAGCAGTTCCTGGACATCGGGACCGGGATACCCACCGAGCCGAATCTCCACCAGATCGCCCAGGGGATCGTTCCCGGGGCACGCGTGGTCTACGTTGACAACGACCCCATAGTGCTGCGACATGCCGAGGCCCTCTTGAGCAGCGGCCCGGAAGGGCGGACGGAGTACGTCCAGGCGGATGTCCGCAGCCCAGACGTGATTCTCCGTGGGGCGAGGAATGTGCTCGACTTCGATGAGCCCATAGCGCTGTCGCTGGTGGCGCTGCTGCATTTCGTCTCCGATGAGCATGACCCTCGCGGGTTGGTACGAAGCCTCCTCGACCCGCTGCCTTCGGGAAGTCATCTGGTGCTGTCCCATGGAACGGCCGATCTCGACCCCGAAGCCATGGAACGGGTCATGGAGGTCTATCGCAACAATGGAGTCATGGCCCAGTTGAGGTCGGAAGCCGAGGTTGCCACCTTCTTCGACGGGCTTGAACTTCTTGAACCCGGCCTTCGGCTGGTGGACGACTGGCATCCGGAAGCAGCGTCCACAGCGGCCGGTGGCACCCCGTTGTACGTCGGTGTTGGCCGCAAGGTCTGAATACCCCCGAGGGCCCGATCAACGACACCCGCCCACGGCGTAGTCGGGAGCGCGGGTCCCCGTACCGGGCGATGCCATCGACAGCCTCGACGATGGCACCGAGTATCTCGCTCCCGCTCTCACCCACACCGTTGCTTGTAGACCGGGCGCACCCGCCGACCACCTTGCTCTGCTGGGTCACGCGCTGGGACGATCGCGCTGGATGGCATGAGCCGCGCTCCTCCCATCCGCACCCCAGGGCCCGGCATCGCCGCGCACCTCGCCGAGTCGCGCCAAACGCCGCTCCGAAGCGGCCAGCTGGTTCGAGCGGTCGTGCGGGCGATCGTGAGCCGCCGTGGGGAGGCAACGAGGAAGTCCCGGTGGTGCGACCACTCAAGGTCGCTGGGATTGCCGGCCCTGGCAGCGGTCCACGCGGGCCGGTGCAATGCCCCTCCGGCAGGGAAACGGCTGCCTGACTGGTGCGCGGTCCAGGTCTCCGATTTGTCTCTCCCCTGACGAGCCTGGTCTGCCACTGCCCCGGCTGCCCCGGCAGGGCGTGGGCCTGGCCCATGCACGCCCCACCGTACGAACTGTTGCACTTCTTCTCCGAGGACGCCCGGTTGCCGGGGAAACAGAGCCGACCGGCCACCCCGGGCCGGCGGAGCTGCTCAGTGAAGCACGGCCCTGAGGCTCCGACCCGGGACGCCAACAGGAGATGAACGCGGTAACGATGGGCTCAATCGGCTTGTTGGGGCGCACGAGTGTGTTCATGGATCACGTTCCCCTCGCCAGTACTCCCGCACGCCTGGGCGCGGGCCTTCTCATCCCTTCCGAGCTGACGGAAAGATGATCGTGTTGGACGAGGAATTCCATCTCTTCAGGAGGCAGTCATGTTGGTTGCACGTTCCCTGGGCGTCGTCGCTGTTGCGGCAGGGCTCCTTGTCGGCGGTTCGGGTGCGGCGCTGGCCGCCCCGTCGGCGGCGGCTGTGAGCCGGTTCGACGACGGCAGTTTCGAGTACCCCACCGCCCCGGCGAACTCCTTCACGACCCTGGTCAGCGGGCAGTCGATCGGGCCGTGGAAGGTCACCTCCGGGTCAGTGGACCTGATCGGTACCGGGTTCTGGCAAGCGGCTGAGGGTGACCAGTCCGTCGATCTCAACGGCGGTCAGGCGGGCGCGGTGGCGCAGACCTTCTCCACGATCGTGGGGCGGACTTACACGGTGACCTATGCGCTGGCCGCGAACCCGGAGGGCGGCCCGGCGGTGAAGACCGGCCGGGTCCTGGTCGGCGGGCAGAACTTCCAGGACTTCTCCTTTGACTCCACCGGGAAGACGCGTGCCGCCATGGGCTATGTGCAGCGGCAGGTGACCTTCGTGGCCAACACGCCGACGACCACCCTTGGGTTCGCCAGTACTCTGCCCGGTGCCTACGGACCCGTCATCGACGATGTCCGAGTCACCGCGTCTTCCCCTTGTTCCTGCACCCCATGATGGCCAGGCTGTCATGACCGTGTCACCGATACCCGTCCCCGGCCCGTCGCCCATGGCGCACGGACCGGGGACGCCGGGTTTCAACCGTCCGCGGGGACCCTCTGGCCACCTCGTCGGATCGTCGGCTGCCGACGCGGGACCTGAGGCACCGGCCGCACCGACGATCCGGGTTCTGCCGCCGGCCATCGAAGGTCTGAGCCTGGCCGCTATGACCTGGGTCCCGACACATGAAGCGGGGTGTTCACCCCAACCCTCTCGGGAGGTGAACACCCCGCTTCATGTGCGCTGCTTACGCGCGCGGCGATCCGTAGTACGTGCCGACCTGCTGGTGGTATCCGGTGTCGCCGACGTGCTTGTCCTTGTCGAACTCCGGGGAGGCCTTGATCTCGTCCTTGGTGCGGTCCACGTAGAGCCTCTGCTCGGCGGGGTCGATACGGGAGATGGTGCCCGCCGGCAACAGCACATGCTTCCCGAAGATCCACATACCGGTGTCGACCACGATGTAGGCGGAGCCGACGTCCTCGGAGTGCTTGTCGACCTTGCCGATCTGGCCGTCCGTCGCCTCAACCTTGAAGCCGGTCAGATCCGATCCGGCCTGGTGTCCCGACGCCGCCGGGTAACCCCACATGTTGTCCGTCACGATAAAGCCTTTCGATCGATGGGTAAGAAATGAGGGTCGATACTCAAATAGGTGCCGACTCGTTGCTCGATGAAGCGCCTTCCCACACCGCGCCATGCCATTCCTCAATAATCCAGGAAACCTGGCGAGGTCTGAGAAATACCCCATAGGGGTTGGTTGTCTCCGGGCTCGCGCGTCCCTACCCCGAAAACTGGAAAACACCTCTGCATTCCAGTACTTTCCCGAGGTTCACCGGCCGTCGGCTACGCGGCCTCCTGCACCACGCAAACGGGTCGGACCAGGGAGAACCTGATCCGACCCGCCACGCGAACCGGTTGTTCGGCTCTACCAGCGATACCACCGGCCACGGCGACCGCCACCACCGCCAGGCCGGACGACGAACCCCAGCAGCCACACCACAAGAACGATGACCGCTATCCACCACAACGCTTCCAAGGCAAAACCAGCGCCGAAAAGGATGAGAGCCAGAAGCAAAACAAGAAGCAGGGGAACCATAATTATCAACCTCCGGAAAATCATGTGCCCCGCTATCGACATCTCACGCACTCGACATCGTGGTTTCAGTCCGGTCGATTCGGGAACGAGAGCGCGCCACCATGAGGAAGAAGCACTCGCGCCCGCCGGAACGGCGAAGAATTCGCAGGGTTCCGCAGGCCACTGCCGGCCTCCCCGAAGCCGAGGCCGACCGCTACGACGCCCCCGAGTGCCTGTGCTCCGCCCCTGTCCTCGAAGTGCCCGTGCAGAGTGACTGCCCAGGGTCGGTGTCCCTCACCGCTATCGGGACAACGCTGGCCTTGACCTCAGCTCCGCTTGAGGTTTTACGGTGCTTGCACCCGGTGATCCTCACTCAGGAGCGAACATGACGACCCAGCACATCACCGACGCCGAGCTCGCTGCCCAGCCCGCCGCGTACTGGACCGGAGTGGCCTATGAGGCCCTCATCTCGTTCACCCGTGCCCAACAGGCCGAACAAGGCTTCACCCAGCCCCAGTTCTGGCTGCTGCGCAACCTCTCTGAGAACGACATCTCAACTGATGGCCAGGGGATGACCATCGCCGAACTCCAACAGGCAATGGTCTCCTACCTCAGGCCTGAGGACGAACTGACCGCTGAGGCGGAAGTCCTCCTGGAGCGTGGCTGGCTCACCCGCGACGCCGGGCAGAGACTGTGGATCACCGCGGCGGGCGAGGAGGCTCGGGTCCGCCTCAAGCAGCACGCTCCGGCAATCCGTCACCACATCCACCAGGGCATCGACGACGCCGACTACGTCACCACTCTGAAGGTGCTCCACCGGATGATCCAGAACACCGGGGGAGCTCCGGCCTAGCCTGTGTTCGTATCGGGTGGGCGCGCCACCAGCCCGCTGTTGATCCTTGAGTGTCAAGCGGAGACCGTGGTGTCGTCGCGTCCGTGTATTCGGCTGGTACCGCCCCACTGGCTTGTCGCGGTGGATCCGGCTCTGGCCCGCACCGTTGCAGCGGGTCTCCTTCCGATGGTGCCGGTCGAGCAGATACCGCCTGGACCGAGAATCCCGCATGACTGATATTCCGTTCAGAGTCGAGCGAATCGAGTCGCAAAACGACGTGAACGCGCACCAATAGCCCCAGTTATAGGCCCCTTTCACGATCTTTCCGGAACGTCTGACGGACTCGGCTCCACGTGGGACGCTGCACCGCGCCAGCACAACACACACCCAGGGGGACGCATGCCGAAGTACGCCAAGTCCGCGCAGGAAGCCGAGCAGAACCTCCAGGAGTACTGCGAGGAGATTGGGTTCGACCCCGAGTGGGTCACCCCCGACAAGTGGGCCTCGTCGATCAGGATCGCCCAGGACAAGGACCACGGCTTCGAACAGGCCCGCAAGACCATCGACAGCGACAAGGAGGACATGGTCAGAGCTGGCGCCAAGGACGCCCGCAAGGCCAGACTCGCCGCGGACGCGAGCGGGCTCCTCGATACGGTGAAGGGGCACTACCTGCTGAAGGACACCCTTGTCCCGACCATACTCACCCAGTGCGCCGCCGCCTATGTCGGTGGGGAGCGCGTCAATTTGGGCCTCGGTGGATCTCCGATGGACCCCGACACCTACGGGGAGTTGCGCAGCGAGTGGAGACAGGCCTCCGGGCTCGCTGCGGGGGGAGTCTTCACCGATTTCGTCAGCCACGCTCCGCAGAACAAGGCCGCGCTCGGCAAGGGCTCGGTCGGTGAGACGCTCGCCAAGCGAAAGGTGCAGGGGAATCTGCTGGTCAAGATCGGCGGGGTGCGGTTCAACATGCACATCGATATCGCCTGAGGCTGTCCCACCCCGGAGTGTGGGCCCCAGCGGACCGTCGCTCGGATCACACCGAGGACTCCAGGTGCGGATGGACACCCCCATCGGTGGGTTCGGCCCGAGCGAGTGGGTGACTGACTGACCGGCTGGGCGCGGTCCACGCGGGGTGGGGCGGCGGATCACCAGGTGGTGCGTCCGCTGGGCGCACGAGAGCCGAGCACCCATGTGTCCCATGCGCCCTGCACTCTGGCCCGAAGTATCCGCCGTCACAACGATCGGTCGCCCTCGGCCAGGCCCGTGCGCTGGACCACATCTGATTCGGGCGACGCCCGAGCGTCACCGTCCGGACCTCGTACCAAGGCTCCGGCGGGCCGCACTTCCACCCTGCGGAAGGCGGCCCACCGGAACCCGGTACCAGGTTCCGGTCGGCCGCCGTCATCATGCGGTGCGGGCTCCGCTGCGGTGCCTATCCGCCGAAGAAGGCGTTGTGCACGGTGACTTTGTGCATGCCGCCCTGCCTGTCGGCCACCTGGGCGCGCAGGGTGATCGACCTGCCCTTCGCCGGGTTCTTCACGGTCACCTTGTTCTTGGTCACCGTGAGTTTCCGCCAGGTCTTGCCGCCGTCATAGGAGGCCTGCGCGGTGAGCGATGCGATGTTGCCCTTCGCCGCCGCGCCGTGGAGTTGGAGCGGAATGGTCTGGGTGGCACCTGCAGGAGCGGTACTGTCGAGACCGACCTGGGCACCGGTGAAACGCACTGTCGAGATCGGTAGCGTCACCTGACCGTCCGTGGGTGCCGCATCGGCGCGGAAGGTCCACTCGGCGTCGATTCGGCTGCTCACCCGTGTCGTTGTGGCGCTCCGTGTGACCGAGGTGGTGAGCGTGAACTGACCCGCCTCCCGACCGATCGGCAGCGTCTCGCGACCGGTCAACGCGTCGGAGTTCTCGCCGATCCTCGTCCCGTTCCGGTGGAGCGTGGTGCGGGCGGACTGGACGGCGCCGGTGCCGGAGTTGCCCCGGCCATCAGCGAACAGCGGTACTTGGGCCACTAGTTGGTCGCCGTATCGCCAGAGCCCCGACCACTGATCGAGCATCGGCCCGAAGACAGCGGTGTTGAAGGTCTCCTGATGGGTCTTGCCGGCCCGGTAGGTCTTGGGCGGTGAGTTCAGGAGCAGATCGGTCTGGTACCCGCCGTTCGGGTCGTCCGATGCGACCTGGCCCACGTAGAAGTTCCACCTCACCCTGTCACCGTTGGAGACATACACCGTGCGGGTGTCGGGCGAGGGCCGCGCGACACCGAAGCCGACCATTCCCCAGTGGCCTCCCGGGATGTACGCGGTCGGTTCCACGGTTGCCCGCTTGCCCTTGACCGAGGCGCCGAGACCGACCTTCACCGTGGCGAACTCCGCGGCCCTGAAGTCGCGGGTGTAGCCGGTGGCGATCCGCTTCACCGGGCCGCCGGAAGCGGCGTTGTACTCCGTGCGGGAGTTCTTGCGCCAGTTCCCGACCCATATCTGGTTCAGGGACCCGTCCGTGATCTGCGGGCCGAGATGAGCGATGTTGAATGTGTCGAACGAGTCCACGGGGAAGTACCCGCCGGTGCCCCGACCGTTCGAGGAGGTCCGGTTGTACTCCATCATTCCGGCGGCGATCCTGGCCTTCGCATGGGGCACGGTGAGCTTCACCGGCCTGGTGAGGCGGGCGTCGAGAGTCACCGTCTGGGCCTTGTCCACCGTGAGCTTGGGCTGGAGCAGCACATCGATGCCGTCGGCCGGGTTCTTGGGGTCGACCGGTGCGTTGGAGTCGAGCACATACTCACCCTTGGGCAGCCGGACGGTGAGGTCACCGGCGGATGAATCGATGAATCGCGGTGGTGAATGCAGCGCGGTCAATGAGTTCAGCCCGGACCTGAAGTGCCTGCTCGGCTTCCCGTCCCGTCCGATGTGCTTGAAGGTGACGTCGTAGGACTCGGCCTCCCGCTCGATCGCCGCGGTGGACCGGACGGTCTGGCCGCCGCCGGATGCCACGACGGTGGCGGAGTAGTGGCCGTCATCGCCACCCCGCTGGGTGTCGGCAGTGAAGTCGACGGAGGCGGTGCCTTCGGCTGGGACGGTGACCTGGTTCGTGCCGAGGGTGAAGAAGCCTGCCGGTACGGGCGTGCTCCCGGGGCCATGGGCGGTGACCGCCAGATCGAGGGTGATGTCCGCGCTGCCGCTGTTCCGGTAGGTGATCTTCTTGGTGACTGGTGTGTCGTCGGTGTGCGGCCACGCCTGCTTGCCGAAGTCGAGCGAGGTCTCCTCGGAGATCACGGTCTGGATGATCGCCTTGTCGATGGCGATCCTGCCACTGCCCTGCTCATGGGGGGTGTGTCCGGTGTCCTTGGCCGATGAGGCGAGGGCGCTCCTCAGCTCCTTCGCCTTCCACCCGGGATGCTGCTGCTTGAGCAGGGCGGCGGCGCCGGCGACATGCGGGGTGGCCATCGACGTACCGGACATCGAGAGGTAGCCCGGGGTGCTCCCGGATGATCCATTCCCAGTGGCCGCGGCGGAGATGTCCACACCTGGCGCGGCCACATCGGGCTTGACCGCACCGCCGCCGACCCGGGGGCCGGTGCTGGAGAAGCCGGCGAGCCTGTCCGCGCGGTCGACCGCGCCGACGGTGAAAGCGCCGTCGGCGCTGCCCGGCGAATCGATCCCGTTCGGTCCCGCGTTCCCCGCCGCCACTGCGAAGAGCACACCGGTCTGGGCCGAGAGCTTGTTGACAGTGGCTTCCAGCGGATCGATCTCCTGGGTGTCCTGCCCGCCGAGACTGAGGTTGACGATGTCCGCTCCCTGCGCCACCGCCCACTCCATGCCCGCGATGATGCCCGAGTCGGTGCCACGGCCTAGATCGTTCAGCACCTTGCCGTTGAGGATCTCAGCCTGGGGAGCGACACCCCGGTGGGTTCCGTTGGCATGGGCTCCGCTGCCCGCGGCTATGGAGGCCGCGTGGGTGCCATGGCCGACACGGTCCCGGGTGTCCGGGGAATCGCCGAAGTTCTGGGCCGCGACGACCCGCCCCTTGAGGTCGGGATGATCCGCGTCAACGCCCGTGTCAAGGACGGCGATCTTCACGCCCTTGCCCTGATACCCGGCCTGCCAGGCCTTCGGTGCCCCGATCTGCCCGGTGCTCCTCTCCAGGGTGGCGCTGCGGATGCCGTCCAACCAGATCCGGCTGATGCCGGACGCTGCGACCCTGGCTCCGTCGTTCGAATCCCTGGTGATGGTCTCCCACAACTCCGGCGTGCTGGTCACCGCGTCCGCGTTCAGCGTCTTCAACGCCCGGTTGAACTCGGTGCCATCGGCAGCACGGACCGACCTACGGGCACCCGCTCCGGCGGAACCGCCGTACGCCACGATCAGCCGCAGCCCGTCCCGATGCGCGTTTCGGCTCTCCGCCCTACCCAGCTCGGTGATATCGAAGAGCCGCCGGTCCAGTCTGCCATCGGCGACCAGCCGGCGCGCGTCATGGGGCACCACATAGGTGTGTCCGCGGTCCGTATAGGTCCCAACGGGTATCCCAGCCCGCCCCTCGGCATGGTCGAAGCCCGTGACCTTGCCCTTCGCATCGACCCGGACACGGTCTCCGGTGATCAGTGTGATCCAGCTCGGCTGGCCGGCCGCCGACCGTGCCTGCGAGGCGTTTCCGGCAGGCGCTGGGACGGCGGCGGCAGTACCGGCCTCGGTCATTCCGGCGACCAGCGCCAGTGAGACCGCGGTTGTGAGCGCGGCCATCCCGGCGCGCTGCTGTCTTTGGAACACATGACCTCCTGCGGGGAGTTGAGCGTGCCGGTGCGGCCTCGTTCACCCTGAGAGAAGCGGAGTTCCGGTGATCTGGGTTGGCCAAACGATCACTGATGTCCGAAAGAGACCAGCTGAGGGGTGCATTCGGGCCTCAGTCCCGGCTCCGATGAACCGTCGGGCAAGCTCTGCCCTCTTATCCACTCGCAGGGGTCTCGATCCTGTGAATCGGCTGAGGCCCCGACGGGTACGCGCCCTGGGCCAACGGCGCCCACCGGCGGTGGCCGCGGCCTTCGCTGAACCGGGGCCCTTCCCCGCCGGTCGGCAGGGCGACGAATCGCCTACGGGCGACAAGGGCGTGCCCACCCGCCCCTCGGGGTCGTGGCCACCGCCGGTGGGCAAGAGGGGTTGTGAACTGCTCGCTGATGCGGCCGCGCGCTGGCGCTTCGAGATCTGGGAACCCTCGGTGCATTCCTTGACGAACAGGCTGTAGCGTCGCGCAACGGTGGCCACCGAGCGGAGACGCACGGCGGGCCACCGCTACCCGTCCAGGCTTTGAGTCGTTGCCCAGGGCTGTCCCACCCGGATTGCGAGACAGCCCTGAGCCGGTCGGTTAGCGTATTGCGGGCGGCTGGTCCGCTACACCAGCCCACTTCCTCAGTTTCCCGGTGATCTCCTGCTGTTCGGCCGGAGTGAGATAGGCGATCCCTCCGTACGGAGCACCGAAGTAGACCTGGGAATCCTTGCTGCCCTGGTCGACCCGGAACGCCTCGGCACTCACCGGGTCGTTCTTTCCGTAGATGTAGATCATCTCGGAGGAATCCTTGCGGACCCAGTTGTCAATGTCCGCCATCGCCCTGTTGTCGAAGGTCATGGGGATGCTTCGGTCGACAAAGGTTCGCGGGCTGTTGATACCCGGATAGCGTAGGAGGTCGTCCAGGTGCGGTGTGCTGACGGTGGGCCAGCCGGTCTGAGTTCCGGCCAGGTAGAGGTTCTGCTCGTTCCAGCGTAGGTCTTTGTCGCCCCGGAAGTAGGCGGCACTCAAGCGGAGTTCGTTCCAGATCACGGCCGTGGTGGCCGATTTCAGCGGAACGATCTTGCAGAGTCGCTCGGACCGGTGTTCCCAGAACTTCCATGGGTAGTCCGTGACCGAGATCTCGAAGGCGCGGTCCACCGAGCCGATCAGCTCGAAGGTATCGCCGTCCGCCTGGGCCTGCTGGCGGTAGAGCTCCACCAGTTCGTCTCGGCGCACCAGGGCCTCGCGCTGGAAGGATGCGATCCGGTCCCGGCACTCGGGAGTGCCCACCCGTGCGAAGAACGCGTCGTACGCCGAATCGTCGTTGTTTCGCGCGTCATTCCGAGCGGCGAGGACATACGTCCCCTGCACATCAGCCGGGTAGAAGCGGCGGTGGTACGTCGCGATCTGACCCGTCACTCCCATACCTGTGGAGAGCCACTTCTGATCGTAGATGCCCTTGATTGCGACCGTCACTCGGTGCAGATCGGTGGCCAACTGCCAGCTGGTCAGCTTTGTCAGGTCCTTCTGATGCGGTGACGAATCGGGCAGGAAGCGCTGCTCGACCTTCACTTCGTTCTTCGGGAAGAGGATGCCGGTGGGGTTTCCCTGGCCGTGTTGTGTGGGTGTGAGAACGGTCGGGAGGGTCTCGCCCCTGTGGAAGACGATGACCTGCTGCTGGAACGTGCCCGCCGCTGGTCGCCGATGGTCCTTGGGCTGCTCGAACTGGACCCGGTATGCGCGCAGACCGAAGTGTTCGCTATTGGTGATCTCCTGCGAGGAGGTCACTCCCGGAAGCGCGGCAAGGCGTCCATTGATGTCTGATATGGGGTCCTCGGAGGATGCCGCAGCCGGGCCACCGGAAACGCTCACGGCGCTAGAAAGCACCACAATCGACAATAACCATCTCAGTGCGGTACGCATTCACTCTCCTCGTGGTGGAACTTGAATTCCACCGAGCAACTTAACCGCGCGCTTTCCCCGAGGGCTAGAGTCAGAGGTCTATCACCAAATCACTTGGCTGCTTTCCAGCCTGCGAGACAGTACGGCACTGGCGCTCTTGAGGCAGAATGCGCGGTGTTGGCGCTTTACCGTTAGTAACGTATTTATGATTTCATGCGCCACGGAGAGAGGAAATAGGGCGAACGGCAACACGGTCCACGGGTGAAGTGCAAGATCACCGACGTGGGTGCCGCCACCGTTCGGATGTGACCGCCGCACCGCTATGAGCAGGACCTGGTCAGTCGGTGGCAGCCCGGGCGTAGCGCCGGGCCAGGGCGTGGAACGACTCCTTCGGCTTCCAGTGCCAGTCGGATTCCGGATCATTGGGGTTGTCCTTGATCACCTTGACGATGCCGTAGCTCGCCAGATCGAGGTCGTATCGGATCTCTTTCCGATGCGGTTGGTCAGGGGTGATGAACTCGAATGCCATCGCTGAGTACAGTCCCATCGACTCGAACACATCCAGGAGTTCCAGCAGATAGACCGCCTGGGTATGTTCGCTTCGGATCGGATTGCCGATGATCTCCGGCGGATCCTTGGTGTAGTCGACCGTTGCCCACCCCATGCCGCCTGCTTCCGGTGCGCCGACAAAGGTGCAGGTGCCGAACTCCGTGATCGCCAGTGGTTTACCCCAGCGTAGATACTTCTCCAGTTCACGGACGTAGGACGATCGGCGGGGGAAGGAGGAGTAGTAGTTGAGGCCAACGATGTCGAAGAGCGTCCAGTCAACCTCATCGCCCTGTGCGGACGCGTAGCTCAACCGCCCGTGGAAAACGGATCTGCCGACCCGTGCGGCCCGGCCGATGAATCGCCGTAGCTCACGTTGCATATGGACTGGGTCGAAGGTGCCGTTCTGCAGGTTCGCGATCCGCTCCAGCACATGTGCGCCGGGCACGATGCCGGGGACGAACAGCCAGAACTCGCAGCCGACACTGAGATCGACCTTCGCGCCCTGCCGTCGCAGCCGCTCAGCGAACCGACCGCACTCCGCAAGATGGTCAAGAATGTCCTGTTCTGGCTGATCGCCGAGAGTGGGCTCCAGCCAGATGTGCAGGCCGCGTTCCGCGGCTTCAGCTGCCGTGGTCGTCAACCGCTGTACACCGTCTCCGGTGACTTTGATCGAGTCGGCGTGTAGCTCGCGCTGGATGGCCCGTACATCGTCGCGCACCCGCGCCGGCTGCCACGCGGTACCGGGGGTCTCACCGGCTCCGAGCGTGTAGCACACACCCCGGTGGGTGAGCCCGCGCCGCCTCGCGTTGCCATCCGATGTACCAATGGGCGTCGGCTCAGCGGCCGTTGCCCACCCCGTTGTCCCGACTGCGGTGGCAACACCCATGGCTCCCGCTCCCGCGAGAAACCGCGCTCGGCTGATTCCATCGCTCCGCACCGCGCATCACACCTCTCCTGGTCGTCTCCGCCGCTTGCGACGGGATCCCAGTCTGGTGAACGGTGGCGCGCGCCGAACATCGGTCGAAGGTCTACCCGGGCACGACGGGAGTATGAACTCGTCTGTCCATCGGCCCCCTGGGTGTTCAACCCCGCGGACAACGGTTTCGACCGACGGCCCTGATGTGTTCTGGGCTTGCTCGCTCCGCGAGGCTGCCGCGACTCGCCACGGCTTGACGGGGTTCTTGCGCCGACAGCGGGATGAGTACGGGCCCTTTCCAGAGGCGCGCCGACACTCGCCCGTACTCCGGGCGGCGGAAGCCGAACGCGTGGTGAAGGTGTGGACCGCGGGCAACCGAGTGCGTCGTGGGCGCTGACGCGATGGCCCGGCCGGGTGCCACCCATCGCCCACCACCGAATTGCCCATCGGCACGGTTGGGAAGGACGTCAGCACCTGGCTGGCCGCCACCAATGCCCCAGGGCTGTCCCCGACGCAGGTTTAGCGAACGCACGATGACGTGCCTTCTCGGTCCTTGTCACCACCTCCCGTCCCGGCTGAGTCCGCGGGCGGCCTTCAGCCCTCGCTTTCGCAGCTCTGGAACCAGTGACTGTCGAAGTAGCGGGCTGTTGAGAAGGGGTGCTGTCGTTCGGTGAGTATCCGGTAGATGAACTCGGTGGTCGTCCCGTCGAACCGCACCCACGAGTCGGGGAGGTCCGGCGTGGCGAGGATGGGCCATCTGTCGGGGTCGAGACCTTCGGTGAGCCAGAAGAACTGATCGGCCTGCTCGGAATGGGCCCACTCCAGCAGCCCACCCGGGGCCGGGTACACATCGTATGGTTCCCACAGGTCGCCGCTGTTGGTTCTGGCCCATTCTCCCGACCGCTTGGTGTTGAGGATGATGTCGCGGCTGCTGAAACAGGCGCCGGGCACGAACAGTTCGAGGTACTCATCGAAGGCGCCGTGTCCGAACATCTCGGCGAGCCATTTGTAGTCGCTGGGCAACGCGGTCCCCAACCGGGCCTCGGCCGCCGCCCAGTCGACCGTACGCGCACGAGTGGTGTCCCATCCGGTCGCGGCGATGACCCCCTCCGCCCAGGATGCCCCCTCCGGCAACTCCGCCGCCGGGTCCTGCTCCTCCGCCACGAGCACGACGGGCCGGATGCCGTTGCCGAACTGGATGGTTCCGCAGCCTATCCACCTGCTTCCGTACGTCCATGCGCGCATCTCGACGACCCGCTCACCGAAGGGAACCAGGAGCGGCAGTCCGGTCCGCTCGGTCACGGTCGGATCGACATAACCGTCCATGGCGAGGTTCCGCGGCTGTCCATATCGTGCGCTCAGCGCATCCTGGAGCATGGGGAGCGGGGTCCTCTCCGACAGTGCGAGACAGCAGTGGTTCGCCGAGTGCCCTGCCTCATCACAGTGCAGATCGCCCATGCCGGGCCGGGCCAGCCGTTGGACCGCCCTGAGCACATCTTCGTTGTCGTCCATCGCGTCCATTGAAGCGGACGGGACTGACATCGACCTCGGTCGGCGGCACAGCGGCGCATGAGGCGGTGTCTGAGTCGGGGGCTCTGCGCGGTCGTCGGGTCGGCCTGCCGCGCGGTAACGGTGCAACGGGGTTGGGCAACGCACGCCGCCGAGTACGGCGCAGCCCCCGACAGAGCCTTTGAGCTCGGTCTCCAGGCGGTTCTTGACGGCCTCGGAGGGCTCCGCTTCCGGGGGCGCCCGGCAGCGGGAGTCGGACCATGTCCGCTCCTCCTTCAAGCCGCCGCTGAAGGAATCGCTCCCATGACCGGTCTCTGTGCTCGACGACAGCAGGCGCTGACCTCCATGAACCCCGGCTGCGGGGTACCAGATGCTCTCCGGTCGCAGCTGCGGGTACTTCGCACCTGGTCAGGGAGTGTATGACGGTGGTAGCCGCAATCGATTCGATGTGTCACGGTGACGGGCATGGAGGCGAATCGGCCCATTCATCCGCACGATCACCACCACGACCCCAGCCCCGGGCACGGCGCCAGCGGGCACCAGCACGGGCGGGTCGAGCCGCACCGCCGTCGACTTCGGCACCGGCTCGCCCATCTGATCACACCGCACAGCCATCAAACGGGCGACAAGGTCGACGCGGCCATGGAGACCTCCCGCGAGGGGATGCGCACACTGTGGATCTCCCTGGTTGTTCTGGGAGTGACCACTCTCGTCCAGGCGGCGGTCGTTGCCCTGTCGGGGTCGGTGGCCTTGCTGGGCGACACGATCCACAATGCCGCGGACGCCCTGACCGCGGTCCCGCTGGGCATCGCCTTCCTGTTGGGGCGGCGGGCGGCGAACCGCCGCTACACCTATGGCTACGGCCGTGCCGAAGATCTCGCCGGCATCGTCATCGTGGCGACGATCGCCGCTTCTGCCGGCCTAGCCGCCTGGGTGGCCATCGACCGGCTACTCAACCCCCGTGACATCACGCATCTAGGGGCGGTCTCGGCCGCGGCGCTGGCCGGGTTCGTCGGCAATGAGTGGGTCGCCCGCTTCCGGATCCGCACCGGGCGGAGGATTGGCTCCGCCGCGCTGGTAGCCGATGGCCTGCACGCTCGCACCGACGGTTTCACCTCCCTCGCGGTGCTCCTGGGCGCTGGTGGCGCGGCGCTCGGTTGGCGGGCGGCCGACCCGGTCGTCGGCCTGCTGATCACGATCGCCATCCTGTTCGTCCTCAAGGACGCCGCCCGCGAGGTCTACCGCCGTCTGATGGACTCGGTCGACCCCGCCCTCGTCGACACCGCCCAGGCGGCGCTGCGCGATGTGGAGGGGGTGCGGGACACCGGTCCGGTGCGGATGAGATGGATCGGCCACGCTCTGCGCGCGGAGGCCGACATCGTCGTCGACCCGCATCTGACCGTCGTTCAGGCCCATGAACTGGCCGTGGCTGCGGAGCATGCCTTGATCCACGCGGTACCGAGACTGACCGCCGTGACCGTGCACACCGACCACATCCCCACGGGGAGCGACCCGCACGCGGCTCTCGCCCATCACAGCCATCGGCCGGGCGCGGTGTGAGGGTGAGGGGTGCGGTCCACCGTCGGGGGTTCCGCCGTTCCCCTCCTCGACGACGAGTCGGGCCACCCGGCCCGTGTACCCGAAACCCGCGCTTCGGCGGCCGCTCAAGGTCGTGCGGCCACCGGCGCCAGCCGGGACCGGCGATGAACACTCCGATCGTGACCACCGGTGCTGGCCGGGACCCCGCGATGAACACCGCTGTTCGTGGGCACCGGCTTCGCTCGGCCTGCGCACCCGTACGGGACGGAGCGAACGGCGGCGCGCGCCCGCTTGGTCGGCGCGCCGAGATCAACGGCCCAGCCGGATCGGTGCACCGGGCTGGGCAGCCCGCCTGGATCGGCGCGGCCAAATCAGCGGCCCGCCTCACCCGTTGAGGAACTCCGCACACCGGTAGGGACCCAGCACCGCGCCTTCCGACGGTCGCAAGGTGACCTCGACCTCATCGGCCCTGACCGTCGAATCGAGTACGGACTGCGCCCGCGACAGCGTGCACACCAGCTGTCCCGTGCCCTGGTCGCTCCCCGTCCCCGCATAGCCTCCTTCGAGGCGCAGTGTCACGCGGGTGCCCTTACCGGTCACCGTGTAGCCGCCTATCCGGTAGGCGGAGGAGAGCCCGTCGCGCACCTCGCTGGGCGAGGGCCCCTCGGCGAGCCGCTTCATCACACCGCCGAGGCTCTCGGTCTTCCGGTCGAGCAACGACACCCCGCGCAGTCCGCTGTCGGACGCGAAGTACAGCCGCATCCCGCTGGTCAGGCCGGATGCGGGCCCGCCCGCGTCCACCACTCCGGTCGGTTGAACGCCGCAACCCATGAGGGCGCTACCCAGCGCGGTGATCAAGAGCACCGGTCGGACCTTCACCGCGTCTCCTCTCCGTCGCGTCGCAGGGGCAGCCGCAGTGTGAACACCGCGCCGCCCCGGGATCCGTCGGCCACCTCGATCGTGCCGCCGTGCAGCCGCGCGTTCTCCAGCGCGATCGCCGTGCCGAGGCCGCTGCCCTGGCCGCTCTCGTCAGCCGTGCTCCGCGTACGTGCCGCATCCGCCTTGTAGAACCGGTCGAAGACCCGCCCCCGAGCCTCCGGTGGCAGTCCCGGGCCGTGGTCGGCCACCTCCAACGTCACCCACTCCCCGTCCACCGCGTGGGCGACCTTGAGGGTCACGATGACCGGCGGGGCTCCGTGCCGCAGCGCGTTGCCCACCAGGTTCGCAACGATCACATCGATGCGCCGCCGGTCGACCACCGCCCGTACCCCGCCAGGTAGCCGCAGCCGCACCTGGTCCGTCCAGCCGCGCAGTGCCAGCGACGCTCGTACGGTGTCGGCGAGGTCCGTCTCGGTGGCGTTCAGCCGTGCCGCCTTCGCATCGAAGCGGGAGATCTCCATCAGATCCTCGACCAGCCGGGCCAGCCGCGCCGTCTCCGCGCCGACGGTACGGGCTGCCCGCGCCGCGTCCGGCGGCAGTTGGTCGGCGTCCTCCTCCAGAACGGTCGCCACCATCGTCATCGCCGCCAGCGGTGTGCGCAGCTCGTGCGAGACATCCGCCACAAAGCGGCGTGCCTTCGCCTCCTGCTCGCGCAGCTCGGCATCGGATGCCTGGAGCGCGTCGGCGGTCTCATTGAACGTCCTGGCCAGATCGGCGAGTTCGTCGTGCCCGGTGACGGCCACCCGGCTGCCCAGGTCTCCGGCCGCGAGCTCACGGGTGGCCCGGCCCAGTTTCCGGACCGGACGAAGGACCGTACCCGCGGCCAGGAGCGCCAGAACGGCGGCCAGCACCACCACCGGCACGACGCCCGTCCGTACGGAGTCCAGCAGGGCGGCCGTGTCATCGCGCTCGGCCCGCAGATCGGTGATGGCGAAGACCTCCAGGCCGGAGACGCGGCTCTTCCCGTCGTCGTAGATCAGCACGGGCATGCCGACGATCAGGTACGGCTGGCCCCGCCACATCACCCGCTGGAACCTGGCACCACCCCCGCCCCGTACCGCGGCGCGCAGCTCGGTGGTTATGCGGCCCTCGGTGTCGGCGAGTGTGTCGGAGACCGCGACGAGGTCCTGGTAGCGCGCGAGCACGATGGGGGTGCCGACGCCGATGCCTTCCGAGACCTTCACGGCGAACCGCGACAGCGACTCCCGGTTGGGCGGTACGTCGAAGTCGGCGGCGACCGTGCTGACCCGCTCCCGCAGATCGTCCACGGCGGTGTTCTGGGTGCGCTGGAGGATGGCGGTGCGGGCGTCCCGGTAGGCGAGGGCGGTAGCGGTCACCGCGCTGATGAGGGCGACGACGACGAAGCCGGCGACCAGCCGGGTGCGCAGCCCGCCGGCGAGCCGCCGGGAGCGGCGCTTCGCGGTGGGACCACCGCCCTGGTTCCTCCTGTTCACAGGGGTCCAAAGCGATAGCCGAAGCCCCGCACCGTCTGGATGTACCGCGGCTTCGCCGGTATGTCCTCCAGTTTGGCCCGCAGCCGGCCGACCGCCGCGTCCACCAGCCGGGAGTCACCTAGGTAGGTGTGGTCCCATACGGAGTCGAGGAGCTGCTCGCGGCTGAAGACCCGTCCGGGGGCGGCCGACAACTCCAGCAGCAACCGCAGCTCCGTGGGCGGCAACGCGATGAGGACCCCGTACTTGGTGACGGTCAGCCCGGCGCGGTCGATCACCAACCCGGCGCTGTCGGCGTCCGCCCCCTGCGTCTGCCCGGACGGTTCCGCACGCCGCAGGGCGGCCCGGATGCGGGCCTCCAGCACGGGTGCGGTGACCGGCTTGACCACATAGTCGTCGGCGCCCGCCTCCAGACCCGTCACGACGTCCTGGTCGTCGCCGCGCGCGGTCAGCATGATGATCGGCAGCACGGTGGTCCTGGAACGAATGCGGCGGCACACCTCGAAGCCGTTCATTCCAGGCAGCATGAGATCCAGTACGGCCAGCTCAACCTTCCCGCCCCCGGGCCCGTCCAGCAGGGCGAGGGCTTCCTCGCCGGTGGCCGCCGTGTCGATGTCGTACCCGTGCCGGCGCAGCACGAGCTCCATTCCGTCCCTTACGGACGCGTCGTCCTCGATGAGCAGTACATGCGGCATGCCGTCGATTATGGGCGCCACAACCGCCCGTCCGCTGCCCCGACGGGTGGTGGATGTGCAGGTCGGGGGCATTGTTACGTTCTCATCATGTGGCCATGGAGGGCCTGTCACACGGGGTCGCGAGAGTAGGGGCATGATCTTGAAAACGACCCCGCGTACCCGTAGTCGGCTGCGCCTGACCGCGCTCGTCACGGTCCCCGTCCTCGCCTTCTCGATGGCCTGCGGGGGCGGTGATGACAGCGACGGCGCCAAGAAGGACAACGCGATCGCCGATGTACCGGACGCGCCGACCTCAAGCGCGACGAAGGGCGAGACCACACCAGCCACCCAGCCCGCGGGCAAGAGCGCCTTCTACGACGCCCAGATGAAGTACGTCCAGTGCATGCGCGCCAAGGGCGGCTACCCGGACTTCCCCGACCCCAAGCTCAGCGGCCACTTCGACTGGGCGAAGATCAACGAGATCGGCTCCCAGCCCGGCCGCAACGAGGGCATCAAGGGCGGCAAGAACCGCGCCTGCGTCGACGAGCTGCTGGCCGCGTCCGCGGCAACGCCCAAGATCGACCAGCAGAAAGCGTACGAGTCGATGCTCGCGCACGCCCAGTGCATGCGGGACAACGGCATCTCCAAGTTCACCAACCCGACCATGAGCGGCGGCAACGCACAGCCGGGCGGCCAGCCGAACCCGATGTCCCGTGCCTTCGACGAGGAGTCGCCCTCGTACAAGCAGGCCCGCAAGGCGTGCGAGTCAAAGCTGCTCGAAGGCCTGGACGGCATGCAGTGAGGAGCCGCACCGCCTTCCTCGCCCTCGGCTCGGTGACTGTCGGCGCCGCGGTCGCCGGGGGAGTCCTCTTCCTCGGCAACGGAGCTGACGCGGGCAACTCCGGTGGTGGTGGCGATCTCCCACCCGCCACCACCACCGTCGTACGCACCGACCTCGTGCTGTCCAAGACGGTCGACGGCAAGCTCGACTTCGCGCAGCGCCGCGCGGTGAAGTCCGCCGTCGACGGCACCGTCACGGTGGCCGCCTCCGAAGGGAAGACCCTGACCATGGGGCAGGCACTGTACGAGCTGAACGACAAGCCCGTCACCCTCCTGTACGGGCCGGTCCCCATGTTCCGCGAGATGAAGGCGGGCGACCGGGGGAGCGATGTACTCCAGCTGGAGCGCAATCTGCGCGACCTGGGGTACGGGTCGAAGCTGTATGTCGACATCTGGTACGACGACGACACCGCGGCGGCCGTGAAGCAGTGGCAGAAGTCCCTCAACCGCGACCCCACCGGCAGGGTCGGCAAGGGGGACGTCGTCTTCCAGACCGGACAGGTCAAGGTGGCCAAGGCCGATGCGGTGCTCGCCGATCAGGTCGGCCCGAGCGACACGGTGTTGACGATCGCCTCCACCAAACCCGTCGTGCGCGCGCAACTGGACCAGAACGACGGTGCGCTCGCCTCAAGCGGCACCAAGGTCGAGGTCACCCTCCCGAGTGGGAAGTCCGTGACGGGCAAGGTCGCCGGGACGGTACGTCCCGAGCAGTCCGAATCCGAGGGCGGCGCGGTCGCCGCGGAAGGCATCACCGTCGAGGTCGTCCTGGACGGCGGGGCGAGCGCCCTGTCCGGCGAGGACAGCAAGGCGTCGGCGAGTGTGAAGTTCGTCAGTGAGGCACGCGAGGGAGTCCTCGCCGTCCCCGTCGAGGCGGTCGTCGCCCTGCGCGGTGAGAACGGCGGCTACGGTCTCCAGACCGTCGACGGCGACACCTCGAAGATGGTGCGCGTCCAGACGGGCATGACCGCCGACGGGCAGATCGAGGTCAGCGGCCCGGATGTGCGCGAGGGACTGAAGGTCGGAGTGGCGAAGTCATGACGCCCGCACCGGTGATCGAACTACGGGACGCCACCAAGTCCTACCCCGGCGGCGTCCACGCCCTGCGTGGAGTGAACCTCACCGTTCACCAAGGCGAACTGGTCGCCGTTGTGGGCCCGTCCGGCTCCGGCAAGTCCACCATGCTCCATGTCATGGGCACCCTAGACAAGCCCACCACGGGCACCGTCCGGATCGCCGGATACGACGTGTCCCAGCTGTCGGACTCCCGGCTCTCCGCACTGCGCGCCCGCCATATCGGCTTTGTGTTCCAGCACTTCCACCTGGCCGCTGGGCGCGACGCGGTGGACAACGTCGCCGACGGGCTCCTGTACGCGGGTGTATCGCTGAGGGAACGGCGTACGCGGGCGAGGGAAGCGCTCGCCAAGGTGCGACTGGAGCATCGCTACTCGCATACGCCGAGCGAACTGTCCGGTGGCGAGAAGCAGCGCGTGGCCATCGCCCGTGCCCTGGTGGGAGATCCCACACTGCTGCTTGCGGACGAACCGACCGGGGCGCTGGACACCGCGTCCGGCGAGATCGTCATGGAGTTGCTGCACGAGCTGAACGCGTCCGGTACCACCATCTGCGTGATCACCCACGACAGTGAGATCGCGGCCTCGTTGCCGCGCCGGGTCCGCTTCAAGGACGGCGAGATCGTCTCGGACTCGCGCCCCATCTTCCCTACCGAAGAGGCCGGTTCATGAAGAGCGACCTCAAGCCCTCCCGTCTCTCCCCGCGCGACATCCTCCGTGTCGGAGCGGTCGGCCTGCGGGCGCGTCGCGCGCGGGTGGTGCTCTCGGCGCTCGGTATCGCCATCGGTATCGCGACCATGGTCGCGGTGGTCGGCCTGTCCGAGTCGAGTCGCGCGGATCTGATGGCCCAGCTCGACCGCCTCGGCACCAATCTCCTCACCGCGGAGGCCTCCGAGGACGAGCGGGGGAACCCGATCAAGCTCCCCAAGAGCGCGGTCGCGATGGTCGAGCGCATCGGTCCGGTGCAGCACGCCACGGCGAGCGCCGACATCGACGCCCGCATCCGCCGCAGCGATGTGGTTCCCAGGGAACGCACCGCCGGTGTCATCGCCCAGGCGGTCCGTATCGATCTGCTGTCCACGCTCGGTGGCGAGGTCGACAAGGGCAGCTGGCTCAATCAGGCTGGCGAACGCCTGCCGACGACGGTTCTCGGCTCGGTGGCGGCGGATCGCCTCGGCATCACCCGCACCGGCGAGACGATCATGATGAATGAGACGCGCGTGGTCGTTGTCGGCATCCTCAAACCGATCGAACTGGTCCCCACCCTGGATCGGGTGGCCATGGTCGGATTCCCCGCCGCCGAGCGCTACTTCGGCTTCGACGGCCACCCCACCACCATCTTCGAGCGCTCCACGGACGCGTCGGTGGAGGATGTCTGGGCGGTTCTGGGCCGCACCATCAGCCCCGGCAACGGGTCGGGCGTCAAGGTCTCCCGCCCCTCGGACGCGCTGGCCGCCAAGGCCGCCACCCATGAGGGCCTGACGACCCTTATGCTCGGCCTGGGCGCGGTGGCCCTGCTGGTGGGCGGTGTGGGCGTCGCCAACACCATGGTCATCTCCGTCCTGGAGCGGCGCCAGGAGATCGGCCTACGCCGCTCGTTGGGCGCGACCCGCAGTGCGATCCGGCTCCAGTTCCTGACCGAGTCGCTGTTGCTCTCGGGGCTGGGCGGGGCTACGGGCGCGCTGCTCGGCGCGGCGGCCACCTATGGCTTCGCCCAGGTCCAGGGGTGGACGGCGGTGGTTCCGCTCTGGTCCCTGGCCGGCGGCGTGGCGGCCACCCTCCTGATCGGCGTGGTCGCCGGCCTCTATCCAGCGATCCGTGCCTCCCGCCTGCACCCGACAGTGGCTCTGAACGCGACATGAGCCGGCGGCGCACGGGATGCCCCCGCGAGACGCGGTCCGTGCGGTCGACGACGCCGCGGGGTTTCAGCCCCGCACGGTGTACTGCGACTTCGTGGGGTGAGTGCGCCCAAGACAGCGTTCGATCATCGTGTGAGCCCCTACCGCCGGGCAGCGATGCCTCGTTGCCCGGCACCGCGGCGGCGACCGGGATCGGAGAACGTCCAACTGTCAGTCCCTCCTCCTAGGGTGCTGGCATGACCAGTTGGATAGACAGTCCAGTCCCCCACCACGAGGCGAACGTGGTCTTCGCTCGGGGCATACCACGTGATGAGCTCACCCGAGGCTTGGGCGACCGGCTGCGAGAACCCCTGGCGAGTGGCGAGGGAAACGGGTGGGTGTGGGCGGCACACGACATGCACAACCGGGAGAAGGAGGACTACGGCGCCGTCGACTACGCCAGCATGTGCCCGGGCGGGGCGGAGATCGTTGTGTTTGTGACCGAGCCTTGCAGCCCCAAGGGCTTTCCGCCCGAGTTCGAGTACTACCGGGACGGTCGCCTGATCCTCTGCTTCAGCTTCGAGGACCTTCAGCAGCGGGTGGGCGAGAACCCCGACTACCTGTCCGCCGAACTCCTGGCGGCACACCTCATCGGCCCCAACAGGACATGCGGATTTCCCGACTGCCCCGGTGACGACTGCCTCGACCACTTCGACGTCGAACACCGTCTGGTGGAAGTGATCACCGATGCCTTCTCCCTGCCCGCGCCGTCTCTGCCGCCGGAGGTGAGGGCGAAGTGACCTGGCTGGCCCCGAACACGTTCGTCACCTTCTGCAAGGGACTGACCTTGCCCATCCTGTCCGGCATCCTCTCCGAGGCGGGGCGTCCTGCCCTTGCCGTCGGCGAATCCGGCGGCTGGGCCTGGGCGACGCACGACGCCTACGCCGCCCCGTACCGGGAAACCGCCCTGGAGTTGGCGCGCGGCATCACCAGTAGCCGCCTCGCGAGTCGCCTGGGTGCTCCGGATCGGGTGGAAACCGTGTTCCTGGCATCCACGCCCGCGTGTACGTGCCCACACGGGCGAAACCTCATGGTTCCCCACTGTGCCGAGCACCCCTTGCAGTTCGTCTACAGCCTCGCCGGGTTCGAGCAGGTGTACTTCAACGTCGGACAGCGCCGTGAATCCCGGCGTGGTGGAGGCGAGGCCGACCTGCTCGTACAGGAGCTACTGGAGGCGGGGATCGTCGGCCGAGACGCTTCGAAGTACGACACCGATCCCGGCTTCAACGCCGATGGCGCCTACACGGTGCGGATCATCGCCGACCACTTTGGGCTTCCCTCACCACCGCTCCGACTCGGATCCGCCCGGGCTGATCGGGAAACACCGGAGCGATAGTCGGCAGGGGCGGGTCTCTGGCCGGCCGAGTCCGGTTCGCCCCGACAGCCATCCAGATGATCCACCCGCTCTCCCGGGGCCACCGGTGCGGCAGGTCGCCACCGTCCACACGGATCGCGCCTGGTACGGCTGTCCGCACGGCAGACTCCAAGGTGTTACGCCTGGGCGCTCTGGCGGCCCCGGAGAACTGCCGCTCCGGGGCCGCGACCATCCGTCGGTAGTCATTGTCGGTCACCCTTACCAGCCGGCCAGAGGCCACCATCAGCACCCGAGATCACCCGCATTCACCGCTGTGACGAGAACTGAACACTGAATGGTGGCCGAAAGTCGCTGGACTGCCGGTGCGCGGCGGGGTGCAAAGTCGGCTTGTGATGGCAGACTGCCATCACAAGCTGAACCGTTTCTTCGATTGCGGCGTCCGCAGCGCCGTCCTGAGTTCCGGGCCGTCCGCTGGGTGGCACCGGGGAATTCGCACAGGACTGTACGGTCTCGCCAACCGGCCACATACTTCAGCGCCCGCCTCCGTCCCACCCCCGGTAAGGGGCGGGCGCTGAACTCCCTCACCCAGTGGGTTCGGCGCGGCCGGCACAGGTGCCGCGGTGTAGGGGGAACGCCCGGCACCGCAAAGGCACACCCACCTTGACGTCGTTGTGGAGACGATCTGATCCGCACCTGACAGGCGCCCGGTAGTGGACGCGTGCGCCGACTCCGGAGTCGGTATCGCCAACCGGGTGGGAGCGATGCTGAAAGGCACCGATCCGATCCACCGGACACGCGACCCCTGAGCACCCGGCTGGCCACCCCTGGGACAGGCCGTCACACAGGCTGACCCGGGTGAGAGCCTGAATCGCCGCCCTACTGCGAAGGGACGGACGGGGTGGACATCGCGCGCGGGCGCGCGGGTCGGCCGAGGCGGACCGGGACTCCCGGCGAGTACAGCACACTGACCGGCTCCCCTTGGAGTTCGGGCAATCCGGCCGCCGCCACCAGCTCCTCCTGGCATTCGACGAGATCTGCTCGATGCAGCGGCCAGCGTGGATGGTCATTGGGCAGATAGGCGACACCGCCGGGAAAGGCGTTGTGCATTCCCCACCGGGCGGTCAGAAAGTGCTCCAGTTCTGTGGGCTCCTCGACGAGTTCGCCCTTGCGCAGGGTGATCCGGCTGCTCACACCGCGAGGCCCGGGCCAACGCCGGGAGCTGTCGTATACGAGGGTGTCGCCATCGGCGCGTACGGACATGCGGGACCACACGTACGGCAGCCGGAAGCCGGCCCGTCCCAAGAGCACCGGCACGAGTCTGGCGGCGTCCATCGAGCGGAACACCACCCCGCGCCGGCCATGGGCGTCGACCGAGTAGAGGCGCACGTTCGTCTCCGGGAAAGCTCCGAAGTAGGGGACCCCGGGCAACCGGAACCAACCGACCCGGTCCATCCGGAAGGCCACAAGGCCGACGTACGTCTTCCCGTGGAGTGTGTCGGGAACGGTCCCTGCCGGTAGCAGCCCAGCCGCGAGGGCCGGGTCCACTTCCCAATGGACGAAGGCGAGGTCCAACCACCGTTGGGTGAGTAGCGGACTCGATATCGCGCTGGGTGCGTCCGGGCTGACGGGGCCCAGGGAGCGCTCTGTGCTCGGCATGACGACAGCATCGCAGAACAGCCGGGAATGGCCCCAGGCAGTGGAGTGGTGTGTGTGAAGGCCACTTCCCACGGGCGGGAAGGCCACTTCCCACGGGCGCTTCCCCATCCTGACCGCAGTACGGTGGGCGAGAACCCGAGGCGTGCGCGGAGCCCAGACTGGTGCGCCGGAGGCGGTAGTTCGAGGTACACGTGCGCGTCGACATCCCAAGTGAGGGCGGTGGCCGCGGGCTTGTCGATGCCGGTGCCGGCCGCACGCCGATGTTCAGGTCGCCCCGATCCGGGGAGTACCGATCACGTCGCCCCACCGCTGACAGAGGCTGACAGAGGTCACCGGCAGGTCTGCTGACCCTCCGCCCGGAAAACCAGTGGAATCGCGCCTCCAGGTGGCGCTAGCGTGCTACCGCCCCTCGCCACCCGGTCAAGGACGTGCCGTTGTACACCAAGTGAGACACCCCTAGCGCTGATCCGTCGCGCGGCGCACCTGTGCGCCGTGCTCCTTTTCGCTGCGGTCTTCTCACTGGAAACCGGTGTTTCTGTGTCCAGAACCTGGGTGGTCGTTCCCACCTGCCTGCCAATCGTTCTCCGCCGTTGCCACAGGTGTGCCTCCGTGCGCTTCCGGGCGAACGGCAAATTCCGTGTCAACGCGAACCACAAGCTCCTCGACGCCTGGATTCTGGCGCTGTGCACTGGGTGCGGGGACACCACCAAACTCACTGTCCTGGAGCGGACGCACGTCCGTTCCGTACGACCTGAGCTGCTGGACCTCCTGCACAACAACGACCGCGGCCTGGCTGCCGAGTTGCTCCAGGACCCGGTCGTGCGGCGCCGCAATCGCATCGCCCTCGACTGGGACAACGCCTGGCGCCTTGACAGCGGCGGGCCGGACCAACCGGATCAGCCGCAGGGCGAGGCGATCGAGGTCTCCGTCGGTTTCGTGGCACGGATTCCTGTGCGGCCGGTGCGACTGATCGCGAAGGGTCTCGGCCTTCCGCGAGTCGAGGTCGAGAGACTGCTCGCCGAGGGGAACCTCGTATCCACCGTGCGTCTGAGCGGCAAGCTCTCCGCCGACTTCACCTTTGTGCTCAAGCGCTGAGTCCTTCTGGGCCCAGGGTCTGTCCGGCAGGATCCGATCCGCCGGGCAGGCCCTGGAGGTGTGTTCACCGCTCTGCCTCCGCACCATGGAGCGGCGGGACACTGCCGGGGTGCTATCCGCCACCGCAAGCCCCTACAGCGCACGTGTGAAGGCAAGGTGATACCTCTCCAGCCCTTCGATCAGATGGACGAGCCCCATCAGCTCCCTGAACCGCGCGTCGGCCGGATCTAGCCCCGCACAGCGCACCCGCGAGGTGTACGCGCTGTCCCCCCGGAGTTGGAACTGAAGCACCGGCCTGTCCATGGTGCGCGGGTACCGGTGCTCGCCCTGGCCGCTCCGCAACTCCCTCCTCGGTGTGCGGGAGGAACCGCCGGAGGGCCCCGCGTAGCTTCGGGGCTGGCGGCCGCCACGCACTGTCTGGCGACTTCAGGGCGGCTTCGAGATGGTCATAGGGAAGCGGGGGAGCGGCCGAGAGGCGCGCCCCGGGCGGCTGCCGGCCGGGGCGTCCCGCACCGGGATCAGCGCGTACGGATTTCTAGCGGAGATCCGTCTTGGGGTCGACAACCTCATCGCTGGGCGGCTCTTGAGCGTCGACCTTCTTGTCGTACTCGGTGAAGACCATTTCTCCGGGGGTCTTACCTCCTTGGGAGACCGACTTGAGAATGTGAGGCTTGCCCTCGGTGGCGACGAACAGCGTGAGCTTCTCGCCGCCCGGCTGCTTCTTCTCCAGGTTCAGGGCCTTCTTGCCGTCGACACTGGTGGTCTCGCCCTTCTTCATACCCTTGCGCTCGGACTTGTCACCGTCCATCGCGGCGAGGAAGGCCTGCTTGTCACACATTCCCTGAAGACCGCCTTCGTTCGCTGGGGCCTTCACCCATTTCCCCTGGAGTTTGCCCATGGCCTTGTCCGCGTCGGGCTGTCCCTTCAGGGAGTTCTTCCAGAACGCCGCGTCGCCCCGGACATACGCCGACTGACTGGTCTGGATAATCTCCGCCTTCGTGCCCTGCCCGGACAGGGTCCCAGTGCAGTTGTCCTGTTCGTCGACACGGAAGTCGACCTGGATGGTGCTTCCGTCCTGCTGTTTGACACTGCCGGCCATGCGCACGGATTTCGCGTCGCGTGTCGCCTGAACCGCGTCTGCCGCGATCTTGTCCGCGTTCTTCCCTTCGAACGGCTCATCCGAACCGCTTTCTCCGCAGCCCACCAGGGCGCCTGTTCCCAGACAGACCGCGACCGCAAGGGTGACAGACTTCTTCAACGACACGACGATTTCCTTCCTGTCAAAGGCCAAGTGGATGCTGGCATCTCACCTGTCCGAATGTGCTGTGCTCATGAATCGTTGACCTTCGAGTGCCCTGAAAACCCATATACATACAGCAGGAGTCGCCTAGGATCCGCATGGTTTTCGCTGGCCCGAAGACAGAAATGCGCGTTTTTCCATCCGGTCTTGCCGGATGGAAAAACGCGCATGATGAAACCGAATGGCTGCCCTGGTGGAGAGTAAGTCGACAGGTCGCGCTAGCGTTTCCTTTTCGCCTGAAACCACATGGCGACAGCGATCAGAACGACGATCAACAGTATCCACTTCATGATGTCAGCAACTCCGTCCGGTGTTTCCTATCAGTCCTCGCGGCGAGGGGTGGGACCCGTCCGCTCGATGAAGAGCCGACCATGCCGTCACCCGTCTCGGCCCCGAGCTTTACGTCGTCGTGGCGACCGGCACCCGTGGTGTGTGTCCCACAGCCGTCAATCGGATAGCGAATGCCCCTGGTGAGCGGGTTGAACCCCGCTCCACGCAACTGGTTCCCGACCACGTGGTGATAGCCGGCGGAAAGCCGATGAGGGAACCCACCGTTGGAGTTCTCCTAGGGTCACCCCTGGTTGGGAGGCCATTGCCGGGTACGCGGCTGCCGCGCGCGGTCATGCGGACGTGCGGACATCCTGCATGCATGTGGGCATGTGGGCATGTGGGCATGAGGGCATGAGGGCTCCGGCCGGGGCACTTGCTGTGCGACAGAGCGCCATCGAACCATTGACGCGGTAACGGCGTTAACACTAGCGTGGCGATAACAGCGTTAACAGGTGGCGGTCGGGTCGACGGCGAAGTGAGGCAGCTGATGCGGCAACTCAAGGTTCTGATCTCCGGTGCGAGCATTGCCGGTCCCGCCCTGGCGTTATGGCTGGCCAGGTACGGCGCGGCCGTGACCCTGGTGGAGCGGTGGCCCGAGCTGCGCACGGGCGGTCAACTGGTCGACCTCCGCGGGGTCTCACGCGAGGTGATCCGGCGGATGGGCGTCGAGGCCGACATCAGGGCCGCGAGCGAGGACAACTTCGGTCTCTCCTTCGTCGACACCCGAGGGCGCACCAGGGGGGAGATCAGGTCGGACCAGTTCGGTGGTGACGGACCGGTCGCCGAGATCGAGATTCTGCGCGGCAGCCTGTCGCGCGTGCTCTACGAACGGTCGCGGGATCGCGTCGACTACCGCTTCGGCGACCGGATCACCTCGGTGCGCGACGAGGGTGCGAAGGTCCGGGTCGAGTTCGAGACGGGACCTGCCGAATCGTTCGACGTCGTCGTCGGAGCCGACGGGCTGCACTCGGAGCTGCGCGGGACGCTGTTCGGCCCCGAGGCCCAATTCGTGCGCCATCTCGGCACCTATGTGTCCTTCTGGACCGCCCGGAACCATCTGGCGCTGAAGGACTGGACGGTCGTCTACAGCGAACCGGACAGGACGATCGGAATGCGGTCCATCCTCGGCGGCACCAAGGTGATGGCCTTTCTCACCTTCCGCGGGGGGCGGCCTTCGTACGACTGGCGTGATGTCGATGCCCAGAAGCGCATCGCCCAGGCCAGGGCGTATGGCATGGGGTGGGAGGGGGCCGCCTTGCTGTCGCAGATCGACACCGCCCCCGACTTCTACTTCGACACCTGTAGTCAGGTGAACCTTCCCGCTTGGTCGGCCGGACGTGTCGGGCTCGTGGGCGACGCGGCGTACTGCGCTTCGCCGCTGTCGGGTCATGGCGCGACGATCGCGATGGTCGGCGCGTACGTCCTCGCCGGCGAACTGGCCCGCACACCGGACGACATCACGGGGGCGTTCGCACGGTACGAGGCCGGATTGCGCCCATGGGTCGAGCGGATCCAGCGGTCGGCTCCCGGTCAGGGCAGAGTGATGACGCCCCGGACGTCGCGCGGCATCGCGCTGCGCAACGGAGTGACGCGCCTGGCCGGACATCTTCCCCGCAAGGAGCTTCTTCTGCGGAGCACGGTCCGGATGTCCAATTCCATGCTCCTCGACGACTACTCCCGGTATCTGGTGGGGGCCGGGCGCCCCTGAGTTGTTCGCCTCGGTGGTGTCGTCCCCAAGGCGGACCGCCTCCTCGATGACCGAGCGGATCCGCCGTTCATCGTGTCCGGGGCGGGAGCCGCGCATGCCGTGGGTCGTGCGCGGCTCCCCCGAAGGGCGATAACATCGTTAACATGCCGATCGCTCGTAAGAGATCCCCATCCGGGCAATCCAGCGCTCCGCCGCCCGCGGTCCGCGCCCAAGCGCTGGTGATCGCTGCCCGTCGCATCGTGGACGCAGACGGTCTTGAGGCGCTGACCATGAGGCGCCTGGCGGACGCGCTCAAGCTGCAACTGCCAGCCATCTACCGCGTCTTCACCAACAAGCAGGCGCTCCTCGACGAGCTGGCCGAGGCAATTCTGGCCGAAGCCCTGCCGGACGGCCACGGGGACCACTGGACGGAGGAGGTCGCCCTGCTCGCCGGGCAACTGAGGACAGCCCTCCTGGCGCAGCGCGACGGCGCCAGGATCGTCGGCGGCAGCTATGCGTCGAAACGGAACACCCTGACGTACGCGGATCGGCTCGTGGGCATCATGCGGCAGGCGGGTCTCGACGGCACCGCGGCTCTCTGGGCGACGTCCACGGTCTTCTGCTATGTCCTGGGGGAGGCCCTGGAGCAACAGGGCCAGAGCGCCGGTGCCCTCGACAGACTCGACTCGGCCGCCGGGCGTGAGGCATACCCTCAGCTGTTCGCCACACCCGTTGAAGCGATCGTGAACTTCGACGATCGCTTTGAGTTCGGGCTTGACCTCATCCTCGACGGTCTTCGTCATCGGGTCGGCTGAACGGGACTCCAGCCGGCTGAGGTGACCCCGGCGGGTGTGGAGCGTGTTGGAGCGGAGGAACACTGTCCCGCATGGTTCGGTCCTGGCCCTGCCACTTCATGTCTTCGGCTGTGGTGGGGAGTCGCCGATCTGCATCCGCGACGATGTTCCGGACTCCCCGATGCGCGGCTGTCCGGCGCACCGGCCGACCACCTTGCCGAGCACCATCGCGCGGCACCTGGCATCAGTCCCGCAGTTTGTTGTCCAGGAATCGCGTGATCGTGCCCATCACCTTCTGCGTGGTCCACTTCTTTCCGGCCTCGGGATCGCCGAGGAAGGCCAGGTCCCCATGGTCGGCTCCGCTGACGACATATCGAGTGCCTTCCACTCGCTTCGCTCTGAGGGCGTCGAGCAGGATCAGTGACTGGCTGGGCGAAATGATGTGGTCGTTGTCGCCGTGGAGCAGGATGACGG
The DNA here is from genome assembly GCF_023701525.1 of Streptomyces albipurpureus. Classification (GTDB taxonomy): domain Bacteria; phylum Actinomycetota; class Actinomycetes; order Streptomycetales; family Streptomycetaceae; genus Streptomyces; species Streptomyces albipurpureus. The sequence continues at coordinate 51,287 of NZ_JAMQAW010000012.1, read as the reverse complement.
CTGCCGATGACCGGCTGAGGTAGGTGGCGGGGTTGGCCGCCCTGTTAGCGGCATGGTCCGTCGCGACGGTCCTGGTCGAATTCGGGCCGAAGACGTATGCGTTGATGAAGCTGCCGGGATCCATGTACGCGGCCTTGGTCTCCGGGTCGAAGTCGTCGGCCACCTTGGAGAGGTCATGGGCGCCGAACTGGTCGACGACGGCCTGGACGTCGCTGCTCCGGTCGAGGTTGTCACCCTGATCGAACCGGTCCGTGCCGTTGGTTGCGCCTGTCATGGCCGCCAAGTAGCCGCCGGCCGATTGACCCCAGACAGCCACCTTGTCCGTGCTGATGCCCAACTCATCCGCGTGGGCCCGCAGATAGCGGATCGCCGACTTCACATCCACGACGCCGTCCCTGTAGGTGGAGCCGGTACTCGTGGTGCGGTACTCGATGCTCGCCACGGCGTAACCCTGCTCGGCCACGTAGGTCCGCTGGTCGAGGTTGCCCGATTTGTTCGCCGTGATGAACCCGCCGCCGGTGATGTAGACCACCAGGGGCTTCGGGCCCTTCGTCTGCGGTACCTGTAGATCAAGCCTCAGGTCGCGCCGCTCGCCTCCGGCCGTCGGCGATGCGTACACAAGGTCCCGATGCATCGTCACATGCGTTTGTCCGCAACTGATTTGCGGCCCGTTCGGAATGATGACCCTGCTGGATCTCGTACTGGTCGGTTTGATCGTCTTCGCGATCGGAACGGCCCCGCCGGGCGGCCCGCCGGGGCCGACGGGGGATCGCGGGCAGTCGACCGACCTCATCGAGGCCGCAAGTGCCACCGGCTCGGGGGATATGGCGGGTCCCGCGGACGGCCATGCCGTCGCACCCAGGCCGAGAAGTGCGGTCCCCGCGAGCGCGCCTAACCTGCCGCGTGCAGTCATCTGAGCTGAGCCTCCTTTAAGTGGAGAAAGGTTCTCCAGTTTGGAACCGTAGCACCGCCGAGGTCGGAGTGCCAGGCCTCGGCGCCCCTCCCGGGGTGCTCGGAGACGACGGGCGCGGGGGCGGTCCGGCCGGCCGGACATCCCTCCGCTTCCGGTCCCTTGGCAGGCGGTGCGGAGGCTCCCTTCGCTTGCCGCGCATCAGGCGACCAATCGTTCGGTCGGTGTCTCGGGGCGACGGTTGCCCGGCAGTGCGGAATGCCGCGTCACCACGCCCCGAGCCTCTTCTTGTTGGGTGCGAACAAGGCCTGTAAATCTCTGAGTTGCGCGACAGTTCTCCTCTTGTGCTGCACTCTCTGCAAATATCTGCGGTGGCAGACCTCACTTGCCAGGAGACAGCCGTGACCATCGACAGAAGCCCATTGGATTCGCCCGAAGAGAAGAGGATTCGGCCGCTTCGAGTGGCGACAGCAAGTTTCATCGGGACCGCGATAGAGTGGTACGACTACTTCATCTACGGCGTGGCGGCTGCGATGTTTTCGGACCGCTCTTCTTCCCTTCCGTCTCCCCGGCGGCGGGCACCCTGGCGTCCTTCGCCACATACTCGGTCGGATTTCTCGCCCGTCCCCTCGGCGGCATCGTCATGGGCCACTTCGGCGATCGGGTCGGCCGCAAGTCCATGCTGGTCATCTCCCTACTGACCATGGGGTTCGCCACCATCTGCATCGGGCTGCTGCCCACGTACGAGACCATCGGTGCCTGGGCCCCGATCCTGCTGGTGACGCTGCGTTTCATTCAGGGGATAGGCGTCGCCGGCGAATGGGGTGGCGCGGTCCTCATGGCCATCGAGCACGCCCCGGAGCGCAGGAAGGCCTTCTATGGAAGCTTTCCGTAAATGGGCGTTCCGGGAGGCCTCATCATCGCCAACCTCATGTTCCTTGGCCTGACGGCGAGCCTGAGTGATCAGGAATTCCTGGAATGGGATTGGAGGGTTCCCTTCCTGGCGAGCGCCGTCATGGTGATCGCCGGTCTGGTCATTCGGCTGACCATCTCGGAGAGCGAGGAGTTCGAGGCCGTAAGGCAGTCGAGGACGGAACACCGAATACCCTTGGTGTCCGTACTCCGCGAGCACTGGCGGGAATTCCTGCTTTCCGCGGGGGCGTTCATTGGAATCAATGCCGGGGGCTATATCTTTATGTCCCACCTGCCGGTGTACACGACCGCGGTGCTCAATCTGAGCCGGGACCTGATCCTCACCTTCATCCTGTTGGCCTCCGGAGTCTGGCTCGCGGCCATCCCCTTGGCCTCGGCACTTTCTGACCGGCAGGGCAAACGCAGGGTTCTCCCCGCAGGCTCGATCGGCCTGGTGATCTGTGCGGCCGCGCTGTTCCCGCTCATCAACACCGCTGACTCCGCGCTGATCCTGCTCGCCCTGCTGGCGACCGCCGTGTTCATGGGCATCGTCCACGGACCGATCGCCGCGCTCTTCTCCGAGCTCTACCGGGCCGAGATCCGCTACAGCGGAGCCTCTCTCGGGTACCAGTTGGGGTCCATCCTGGGCGGCGGCATCGCGCCGACCGTCGCCACGGCCCTCTACGGCAACTGGGCCTCCACCACGCCCATCACCCTGTACCTCACCGGAGTCACGCTGCTCAGCCTCGGCTGTGTATGGCTGGTCACACGCGAGCGGGGGCACCGAGAACCGGCCTGATCAAGAGGACTACCCTGTGTCGCATGACCGAGAGTTCCGGGCCGCGCGATCCGGTCGAGGGCGGCCGCCCGCTACGGCGAGACGCCGCCCGTAACCGTGAGCGCATTCTCCACGCGGCACGTGAGGTCTTCGGTCAACAGGGACTGGGGGTCACGCTCGACGGCGTGGCCCGCCACGCGGGAGTCGGTGTCGGAACCGTCTATCGCCGCTTTCCCACCAAGGAAGCCCTGATCCGCGCCCTGTTCGAACAGGACCTCCAGATGCGCCAGGAGGCGGCCGAGCGCGCTCTCGCCCACCCTGACCCCTGGGAAGGTCTGGTCGACTTCCTGGTGGAGATGTCGGCCGGCCTTGCCGAGAACCGTGGCCTGCATGAAGTGCTCATGCTGGGCGAGCACACGTCCGGGCCCATCGAGACAGCACGCGGCGGCATGCTGCCCTTCCTCGAAGCCCTGATTCGCCGGGCGCAGGAAAGCGGGGATCTCCGCCCGGAGGTGACCCCTTCCGATATTCCTGTCATTCAGCACATGTTGTACGCCGCCGCCCAGTTCACCCGGGGTCAACAGCCGGACATCTGGCGCCGCTACCTTGAAATCCTTCTCAACGGCCTTCGCCAGCGCCCCGACAACCCCTCACTGGCGACCCCGAGCCTGAGCAACGAGATGGTGGAACGGGCGATGGGCATCATCAGGCCCGAATAGGTGTCACCGCGCGGACGGCAGCACCCGGGGGGTGCGGACCGCGCTCAGGGGCCTGACCCTGGATCGAGTCGTCGGCGAGAGCCCGGCCGCTGGGACCTGTCGATTCCCTGTCAGGAAACTGTCAACTCCGTATCAAGGTGAGCCCGCCCTGATCAGAGGGGAGCGCGCCGCCGTCCCCGTGCCGCACGATGGACAGGTGGACAAGACACGAGTGCTGGTCGTGGACGACGACCCGCCGATCGCCGACCTCGTCGCGACCGTCGCCCGCTACGAGGGCTGGGAAGCGGTCACCGCCCACTCGGGCCGGGAAGCGCTGCGGCTGGCCGCCGACTTTTCCCCGGACATCGTCGTCCTGGACCTGATGCTGCCCGACATCGACGGCTTCGGCGTGCTCGACAGGCTGCGCGCGGCCGGGGCGATGGTGCCCGTGGTGTTCCTCACCGCGCGCGACACCGTCGCCGACCGGGTCGCGGGACTGACCCGCGGAGGCGACGACTACCTGGTCAAGCCGTTCGCTGTGGAGGAGCTCATGGCCCGGCTGCGCACCGTGCTGCGGCGCAGTGCGGGGCCGGGATTCGAGCGGTCCTCCCTGCGCGTCGCCGATCTGACGATGGACGAGGACACGCGGGAAGTGCGGCGTGGAGAAGCCCAGGTGACGCTCACCCCGACCGAGTACGACGTGCTGCGCTACCTCATGCGCAGTTCCCCCACCGTGCTCACCAAGGCGCAGATCCTCGACCATGTGTGGGAGTACGGCTTCGGCGGCCGCTCGAACGTCGTCGAGTTGGTCATCAGCCGGTTGCGCCGCAAGCTCGACGCCACCGGCAGTCCGCTGATCCACACCGTGCGCGGTTTCGGCTACGTGGTCAGGCGGACCACCGAATGAGCGCGCGGCCGCGCGACACCTACCGCCGACTCCGCCTCGGAACCCGGCTCGCACTCGGTCTCGGCGTGCTGTCACTGGCGGCGTTCGCCGTCGTCGGCACGGCCCTGACCGCATACATGCGCGACCACCTGGGACACCAGCAGGTCGCCCAGCTGAAGCTGGTCCAGAACATCCAGGCCAAAGACGCCGCCCAGCACGGCACGGTCAAGCGGCAGCCGTACTACGGGTGGTACACGGCCGTCTACCACATCAGCGACGGCACGGCGGCGCTGCGCCGGCCCGCCGATGTGCCGCACGACACTGAGGAGTTCACCGCCCTCGCCCAGACGCGCGCCGACTCCAGCGGCGATGTGACGAGCACCGCGCAGGTCGCGGGCAAGGGTGCCTACCGGCTGCGAGCCTGCGAGGTCGTGCCCGGAGTCATCCTGGTCAGCGCCGCCCCGATGGCGGAGATCGAGAACACGATGGAGTACCTGATCACGGTCCAGGTGATCGCCTTCACGGTCGCGCTGCTGGCCCTCGTCGTCTTCGGGCGGCTCCTGCTGCGACGCGGACTGAAACCGCTCAGCGACATGGCGCACACCGCACACGGCATCGCCTCACACGACCTCACCGAGTCGGCGGCCCGCCTGCCACTGCGCGCCGACCGCTCCGGCGGCGGACCCGAGGTCGAGGAACTGCGCACCGCCTTCAACACCATGCTGGAACACATCGACGGCTCCCTGGCCGTGCGCGCCGAGGCCGAGCAGCGGCTGCGCCGCTTCGTCGCCGACGCCTCGCACGAACTGCGCACCCCGCTGATGTCGGTGCGCGGCTACGCGGACCTGTTCCAGTACGCCGCCGCCAACGTCCCCGAAGAGCGCGACAAGCACCTCGCCCGGCTGCGCTCCGAAGCCGCTCGCATGGGCGTCCTACTCGACGACCTGCTACTGCTCGCCCGGCTCGACGCCGCCGAGGTGGACGCGCCGTTGCGCCGGGAACCGTGCGATCTGGCGGACCTCGCCCGGCAGGCGGCTGACGCCTTCAGCGCCGCCCACCCCGGCCATCCGCTCACCCTCGACTCCGGGCCCCGCCCCCTGCCGCTGAGTGTCGACCCCGTCCGGGTCCGCCAGGTGCTCGACAATCTGCTCACCAACGCGGCTGTCCACACGCCCGCGGGGACGCGCGTGTCCATCACGGTGGGCGTGACGCCGGGAGCGGCCCGGGTGGTCGTGGCCGACACGGGACCCGGCATCACGGACGCCGACCAGAGCCGGGTCTTCGACCGCTTCTACCGCGTCGACACGGCCCGCGGCCGCGAGAACGGTGGAAGCGGCCTCGGCCTCGCGGTGGCCCGCTCCCTGGTGACCGCGCACGGCGGCACCCTGACCCTGCGCAGCGAGCCGGGCGCCACCGCCTTCGTCCTGGAGCTGCCGCGGGTGGGACCGGCCGAGGACCGTCCCGTAACCGCTGTTCCCAGGCGAGATGATCGCGGTGTGACCCGTGTGAACATGAGGTCCGGGCCTTCCTAGACGGCCCGTTCGCCGGGCTGGGCCCGCGCGCCTTCGGGAAGCTGGTGACGGTTCCGCGGTGCGAAGACGCGGACGCGGTCCGCGAGGGCCGACCGTGGACCGTTCCACGGGAGGACCGGGCACTGCTGGTCGCGAAATCCCATCTCCGCGGAATGGCGAGCGGTCCACCCGACCGACGGCCGACCACTCCTGAGGCAACGCGGAAATCACTTATGGGAGGCCCTAGGACTGCATACGGGGATCGTCTTTCACCTGCGCGCAATTCCCTGTCCACCATCGGACCGGGCAGTGGGTGCATAGGTGACGACCGGAGCGCGCTATCGGTCACGCCGGGAGGGAAACGTCGGATGGATTCGCTAGGGAGCGACAAAGGTTTTGATCAACGCCCGGTAGCGCTCGACCGCAGCGCGATCGCGCAGGAATTCACGGAAGCCGTTCAATCGACTGTTGTACTGGGTAATGGGCTTCCAGCCGCCAGCGGGTGCGACGTCGCGGCGAGTCGGCCACTGCAAGCCCCCGCGCTGTCGTTCCACGGTCAGCTGCCACGCGATGTAGAGCTTCGCAGCCGCCGGGTGGCGCGCCTTACGGAAGATCGCCACCGTTTGCGGCCAGCTCATGAACTGGTCCGTCCGCGGCACGACGTAGCGAAGGGGCTGCCCAGGGACGGGCGCCAATGACGCGATGTGAGCGAGAGTCGCCGTGCGCTCGCCGCTGACCAGCGACGCCGTGGTCGCCCCTGCGTTCGCGACAATCAGCGGCCTCTGCTCCATGAACTGCTCCATGTATCGCAGACCGTACTTCTGTGTCACCAGGTAGAAGGCGAACAGGATGGCGTCCTCCGCGGTGGGGTCCGGAATCACGATCCTGTCGCGGAACGCGGGCGCCAGAAAGTCACTGGCGTCCCGAGGAGCCCGGGCCTCGGTGAGGAGGGCGCTATTGCTGACGCGACCGAAGGAACGGGTCATGATGCCGATGTAGGCATCGTCGGGGTCCCGGTACTGCGGGAACACCGCTTGGGCGCCTGGGGGCCGGTACGGCAGGAGCGCGTTCTGGGCCTTCCAGTGGTCGAAGTCATACAGGGTCTGTATCTGCACGAGGTCAGGCTCCAGACCGCCGAGGGCCAACTGCCGATTGACAAGGGCGCTTTGCACGGGGCTGTAGCGAACCGTGAAGACGGCGTCGATTCCGGGAAAGGCGGTGACGAACGCCTCACGGGTCCGGACCTCCTGCTGGGGAGAACTGCCGCCGGCCCACACGACAAGCTTGCCGCCCTCGTCGAGCGCGTCCTGGTACAACTTCCGCAGGTACTGAGCTGAGTCGCCGCCGACCGCGGCCGACGCCGCGAAGGCGCCATTCGGCGCGAGTGCCGAGGCACTCACGCCTACCGCGCCGACCGCGGTGTACTTGAGGATGCCGCGTCGCCCGATGCCACGCGTCACCGGATCAGGACTCGTCAATTCTCTCTCCTTTGGCTCTTGCTGTGCGGCCCTTATGAGTGAAGGCGTCATCCGCTGACGTGAACACCCTGCCACCGCATTGCCGACCTGGGAGAAACCGACAGGTTCTTGATAACCAATCCGCTGTTGGCTCCCGGCTCGCATTCGAGGGGCAATCCTCCATAAGGACCGTCCCGCGAGGACAGTTCACGGGTGGGACGGTCTTGGTTCGACGGGGTGCGATCACAGCGTCGGAGCCCTGCCTGGACAGCCGCGTTCCAGCGGGCTGATCCCACCTCAGTTCGGCGGACTGATCACCGTGTTGCGGCGCGGAGGTACGGACCTGTTCCACGAGGGTCGGCCCTGGAGCCTGCCGCGGCAGGGCCGCGTACCGCTGGTAGTCGTCGACTGGCGGCCGAACCCTGTCGGGAGTTTGATCAACTGCGGCCGGCGGGCCATCCCGTCTCCAGCGGTCCACCGGCACCAGGGCACGGCCGACCGGTCAGAGGGCGGTGGGGTGCGCGGGGCGGATGCGCAGGTCCCGGCCGTGGGCGTCAAGTGGGCCGCGCTGAGGGTACGAATGCCGGGCACCGCAGAATGGCGGTGTGTCCCTACCTCACCTTGGTCCGAATCCTCACCTTGGGCCGGAGCGGCCCCGTCTCATCGGGCGGGAGTGCGAGTGCGCGACTCTCGACGGCCTCATCGAAGCGCTGACCGTCGGGAACGGGGGCTGTGTGGTGATCTGCGGCGAGGCTGGGATCGGTAAGTCCGCCCTGCTGGGGTACGCGCGGTCCGCCGCGGGTGTGCGCGTGCTGCGGGCCGAGGGGGCCGAGTTCGAGAGGGACTTCGCCTTCGCCGCACTGCACCAACTGTGCGGGCCGGTCCTCTCCGGAATCGCCGCGTTGCCGGCTTCTCGGCGTGAGGCGATGGGGACGGCATTCGGGCTGCGGGAGGGCGACACTCCCGACCCCTTCCACATGGGCCTGGCCTTACTCGACCTGCTGGCGAACGCCGCGGACAGCGGCCCGCTGCTCTGTGTCGTCGACGATGCCCAGTGGCTCGACCCGGCATCGGCGCAGGCGCTGGCCTTCGCCGCGCGCAGGGTGGGGGACGAGCCGATCGCGCTGGTCTTCGCGGTACGCGACCCCGCCGCCCGCCCCGAGTTGCGTGGCCTGCCGCACCTGCCGCTGAACGGGCTGGCCGAAGCCGACGCGCGGAGCCTCCTCATGTCCCGGATCCGGGCTCCCCTCGACCCGGGGGTACGGGAGCGCATCCTCGCCGAAGCCCGTGGCAACCCGCTCGCCCTGCTCGAACTACCCCGTGCGAGCGAACTGGCCGGAGGGTTCGCGCGCCCCGACGCCTCCGCCGCCCCGGCCGTGATCGAGTCGAGCTTCCGAGCCAGACTGGCGGGACTTCCGGCCCGGACGCGAACCCTCCTGTTGATGGCTGCCGCAGAGCCCACCGGCAACCCCTCGCTCCTGATACGTGCCGCGGCGGAACTGGACATCGGCCCCGGCGACGCCCAGTCCGCTGAGGAGGCCGAACTTGTCTCCTTCGGGAACTGGGTACGGTTCCGCCACCCCCTCGTACGCTCCACGGTCTATCGCTCCGCCTCGCCGGACCAGCGCCGCGCCGCCCACCGAGCGCTGGCCCGCGTCCTGGACGGGGAGAGCGACGGTGACCGCAGGGCCTGGCATCTGGCCCAGGCCGCGATCGGACCCGACGAGGAAACCGCTGACGCGATGTACCAATCGGCCACTCGTGCTCGGGCCCGGGGCGGTTCCGCCGCGGCGGCGGTATTCCTCGCCGAGGCGGCCCGACTGACCCCTCAGCGGGCTCTGCGCGCCGAACGGGCACTGTCCGCCGCGGCAGCGAAGCACGAGGCCGGAGCCGTCGACGAGGCGCTCGGGCTGCTCTCCGTGGCGCGGAGGGGACCACTGGGACCGCGTGAGCGGGCGCAGGCCCGGACCCTGCGCGCCAGGATCGCCTTCGACCAGAACCGGGACTCCGCGGCCGTCGCCCAACTCCTCGACGCCGCACGGGCCATGGCGGCGATCGACCTTCCGGCGGCGAGGGCGTCGCTCCTCGACGCCCTCGCCGCCGCTGTCTTCGTCGGCCGGTTCGCCTACTCGGTGCGGATGTCCGACGTGGCCGAGACCGCCCAGGCCATGCTCGGTGACGACGCCCCCGCGCGGCCAGGGGATCTACTCCTCGACGCGTTGACCACCCAGACGACGAAGGGCTTCTCAGCGGCGGTCCCGTTGCTGCGCCGCGTGGTGAGGACCTACGGGGAGTGGGGCGACGGCCGCCGTCCCGCGACGGGCGAGCTGTGGCTTGCCTGCTGTGCCGCCATGGATCTGTGGGAGGAGGGCGCGTGGTTCGCTCTGGCGGAGAGTCAGTTGGCGGACGCCCGAGCGGCGGGCGCTCTGACGGTGCTGCCGGTGGCGCTCAGCTATCGGGCACTCGCCCATGTCCACGCCGGGCAGTTCGACGACGCCTCCAGCCTCGTCGCCGAGGCCTATGCCATCGCCGACGAGGTCGGCGCGCCTGGCCTGGAGTACGTCGAGGTGACCGTGGCCGCGTGGCGCGGGGAGGAGACCCGGACCCGGGAGTTGGCGGACCTCGCGAGGACCGGTGCCAAGGCCCGGGGCGAAGGAAGACTCGTCACCGCGGTGGAGTACGCCCAAGCCGTTCTGTTCAACGGTCTCGGCCGCTACGGCGCCGCCCTGGAAGCCCTGGGTCCTGCCTGCCGACTCGACGAGATGGGGTTCCACGCATGGCTTCTCACCGAGTTCGTGGAAGCGGCGGTCCGCACGGGCGACCGGGAGATCGCTCTCCCGGCGCTCCAGCGCCTGCTTGAGCGCACGGAGAGCACCGGAACCGACTGGGCGTCAGGAGCGGCCCTGCGCAGCCAGGCACTCCTGACGGAAGGTTCCGAAGCCGAGGAGTACTACCGAGAGGCGATCACACGACTCGATCGGACCCAGGGCGCCGTACACGCGGCCCGTGCCCGCCTGGTCTACGGCGAATGGCTGCGGCGCGAAGGGCGCCGGCTCGAAGCCCGGACCATGCTGCGCGCCGCTCACGACAGGCTCTCCGCGATGGGTGCCGGGGCCTTCGCGGCCCGCGCGGCTCGCGAGCTCGACAGCACGGGGGAGCACCCCCGGGGCCGCAAGACCCCACCTCCGGTCGGGCTGACGGCCCAGGAGTTCCAGATCGCCCGCCTGGTCGCTACGGGCGCGACCTCGAAGGAGGTCGGAACGCGCCTCTTTCTGAGCCCCCGGACCATTGACGCTCATCTGCGGAACATCTTCAGGAAGCTCGGCATCACCTCACGCAGACAACTCAGGCATATGCCGTTGTGGCGTGATGACCCGCGGGGAGGAAGCCACGGCCGGGCCCATCGGAACGACTGAGCCGTACTCGGGCGCCAGGGGTGTCCGCCCGGCCGACGGCCGCGATCCGCGTACCGCCGCATCTGTCGCGGCGTGCTGCCGAGGCGATATTGTTGACGTGTCCTCAAACGTGTCGGTGGACGCGCCGGTGCCGCATGGGCGGGTGCTGGATCGTTCGGTTCAGCGCTGGCGCCCGTAGCGGCTCCAGCGAGGGCCGGTCCGGGCACGCCGCCCGGGGATGGCAGGCGTCACCGGGGCGGGTCGGCGACTCGGTGTACGGCAGCCGCATCTCAGGAGCGGGAGACGCGAACCGTGCCCACACACCGAGTGTTACGCGAAGAACCGGCGCTCATCGGTCGATCCCATGAGACCCGCCGGCTCCACCGGCTCGTCGATGACCTCGACGCCGGGAACGGAAAAGCGCTGCTGATCCTGGGCGAAGCGGGCATCGGGAAGACCGCCCTCCTCGAATCGGTGCGGACCGCACCACCAACTACCGTCCTGCGCGCCTGCGGCAGGGAGATCGACAGACAGCGCGACTACGACGGGCTGCACCAGTTGTGCGACCCCCTGCTGGCCGCGGTCACCAAGCTGTCGAAACCGCGACGCCAGGCCCTGGAAGCGGCGTTCCAGTCAAACGCGGGCGGCGATCCGGACCCCTTTCTCGTGGGCACGGCCACTCTGGGCCTCCTGTCCGAGGCCTCGGCCGAACGCCCCGTACTGTGCGTCGTCGACGACGCGCACTGGCTGGACCGGGCCTCCACCCGGGCGCTCGCCTTCGCCGCCCGACGACTGCGCGGCGCCCGGGTCGCCTTCCTTGTCGCGGCCCGGCAGCCCAACGACCGGATCGAACTGACGAGCCTTCCCTCACTGCTCCTCACCGGACTTCCGGAGCAGGACGCCCGCAGACTCCTGTCGAAACGGGTCCGAGCTCCCCTCGACCGCCCCGTGAAGGACCACATCATCGCGGAAGCCCGAGGCAACCCGCTCGCCCTTCTCGAACTCTCCCGGACCGCCGGCCTCCCCGACCTGGACACCCCAGCCGGCGCCGCCGCACCCGGAACGCCCCTACAAGCCAGTCTCCGCAGACGCATCAACGCACTCCCCGCAGACACCCGGCAGCTCCTTCTGGTAGCGGCCGCTGAACCCACCGGGAACCCCCTGCACCTGTGGCGGGCCGCGCGGCACCTGGGCATCGGCGTCGAGGCGGCGGCACCCGCCGAAGAGGCCGCACTCCTCTCCGTCGACCTGTGGATCCGGTTCAGCCACCCCCTCGTACGGTCCATCGTCTGGCACGATGCCGAACTGACCGACCGCCGGACCGCCCACCGCGCCCTCGCCGTGGTTACTGCGGCCCACGAGCCGGATCGCTCGATCTGGCATCACTCCCAGTCCCTCGCGGGCCCGGACGAAGCCACGGCAAGAGCCCTTGAGCGATCCGCGTCGCTGGAACGGACGCCGGGCAAGGCGGCTGCCCTTCTCGAAGCTGCGGCCCGGCTCACCCCTGACGCCTCGGACCGTGCCGCGAGGACCCTCAGCGCGGCCGGGTCGCAATGCGACGCCGGAGCCCACGACGCAGCCGAACGACTCCTGGCGCTCGCACACTCCGGGCAACCCGACGAACGCCTGACCGCCGGTGTCGAGACCGTGCGCGCCCGCCTGGCCCTCCATCGCGGCCGGTGCGACAACGCCGCCGGTCTCCTTCGGCGTGCGGCCACTCTCATGTCGTCCGTGGACGCGCTCCTGGCCCGAGAGATCCGCCTGGACGAGCTGGCCGCCACCACCTGCGCCGGCCGCCTCGCCACCGAGCCGCAGCCCCTGGAAACAGCCGACAGCCCACCCCGCGCCGCACCATCCGACTTCCCCCGCCCTCTCGACCTGCTCGTCGACGGCCTCACCGACCGGGCGAGCGGGGGAATCACGGTCGCGGCGCCGGCGCTTGAGCGTGCGCTGCGCGCGTATCTCGATGGCCAGGACGCCCATCCCTACGGACAGAGTGAGGCATGGGCCGTGTGCAGTGCGGCGATCGACCTGTGGGACGACTCCGCGTGGCGACGACTCGCCGACCGGCAGATGAGCAACGCCCGGCACGCGGGCGCGCTCACCCTGCTCCCCGCCGCCCTGAGCCGGCGAGCGCTGGTCCATCTTCATGCCGGCGAGTTCGAGGCGGCGGCGGCGCTCATCCGGGAGATCGGCTCACTGCCCGGCGATACGGGCCGCTGGGGTCTGCCCTGTGTACGGACCGCCCTCGCGGCCTGGCGAGGAGATCGGGCCCGAACGGCTGAACTCGCCTCCGAGGCCCGGCGGGACGCGATCTCACGCGGGGAGGGGCACCTGCTCACGGCCGTCGACTACGCCAGGGCGGTGCTGTTCAACGGGCTCGGCCGTCCTGCCGACACCGTGCGGATGTGGCGGTCCGTCCACCACCTCGATGAGACCGGCCTACACACCTGGGGTCTGGTCGAACTCGTGGAGGCGGCTGCCCGGTCGGGAAGTCCCGACGTCGCCGTCGCCGCGCTGGAGGAGGTCCTGCGACGTACCCAAACCAGTTCCACGGACTGGGCGCTCGGCGTGCGACTTGGCTCCGTAGCACTTCTCAGCGGCGGATCGGAGGCCGGGGATCTGCACCAGGAGGCCATTCGGCGGCTCGATCTCAGCGATGCGACACTCCACGCCGCCCGTGGCCGACTTCTCTACGGAGAATGGTTGCGAGCCGGCGGGTACCGGATCGAGGCCCGAAGACAACTGCGGCAAGCGAACTTCGTCTTCTCCTCCTGTGGCGCTACCGCCTTCGCCGCCCGCGCCACCCGGGAACTGCGCGCGGCGGGGGAGCACACCCGCACACTCCGGACCGGACCGGTCGACTTCTCCTGTCTGACCCCACAAGAACTGAAGATCGCACAACTGGTGGCGACAGGAGCCACTTCCAGGGAAGTCGGAACCGAACTCTACTTGAGCCCCAGGACGGTCGACGCCCATCTGAGAAGCGTCTTCAAGAAGATGGGCATCTCTTCTCGCCGGCAACTCCATGGCACGATTCCCCTTCGTTGAAACAGTGCTCAGCCGAATTGGGCGAGGGTGGGGAAAGGGAAATGGATTGGCTGTGCATTCCTGATCCTCCAAGTTCCCTTTCTGTGCAACCTGGTTCTTCTCTGCCAGGCTCAGCGGATACGGGAAGTCGATAGGGAAAGGCTACTTCGGTGATAAATCAACCTTCTGCTACATTCCTGCCATGGGAGAACCTCGATGGCTCAACGAGCAGGAGGCGCAGGTCTGGAGGAAGTACCGGGACCTGCGCCGGGATCTGCAGAGCGCACAGGACCGTCAGCTCCTTCGGGACTCCGGGCTGTCGGGTGCCGACTACGCCCTGCTCGTTCCGCTGTCCGAGGTTCCTGACGGTCTGATGAGGTCGCGGGACCTCGGGCGGGAGGTCGGGTGGGAGCGCAGTCGGCTGTCCCATCAGATCATCCGCATGGAGAAGCGGGGGCTCGTCACCCGAGAGGCATGCGCCGATGACGCCCGGGGGGCCATGGTGCGGCTGACCGTTTCGGGGCGGGCCGCCATCGAAGGCGCCGCCCCCCAGCATGTGGAGACGGTTCGCCGGTACTTCTTCGATCCTCTTACCTCTGACGAGGTGGAGCAACTGGGCACCCTGATCGGGAAAATGCTGGACGCGCTCAGCCGTGAACAAGGTTGAGTAATCCGGCCAGGACCAAGTCTCGCACCTCTTCGGAGGCTCGTTCCTGATACTGATGGGCGCAAAGCAGGCGACTTCGAGTTGCGGCCTGGTTCTGGATACTGGGTTCATTTCCGCCTTGAGTGGCGCTCTTTCTTTGGATTCCACGAAATCCCCCAGCCGTTTGTCGCCCCGGCCCCGGTCTTCTCAACCGTCTCCCCACCTGTCCCCGCCGAGCCCCGAATCGGCGATACCACCGGCGAAGGCGCCGCCTCGTACCCGCCTCCTCGGCATAAGCGAAGAAGCTGCCGCGGAACGCGCCCTCGGCGGGGAAGGCTTCCCCGTTGTCGCCCCCGGGTTGTGGTCCTAGGTAGCGATCGCCGACGCGAAACGAGAGACCTCGCTGACAGAGTGGCGTCAGGCGTCATCGGGTCATCGGGTCATCGGGTCATGAGGCACAGGGTTGTCGGCCCGACAGGGGCAGTCGCCTACGCCAAAGGGGGGTGTGCCGCGACACGACCGTCCCGGGCCTGACCGAGAGCGCCATGACGAAAGCCAGGACACACGACCCGATAGGACGGTCGACCAGGTCCGCTGCCTCGCCGTACCGCTGACCTGCTGCGCGACCGGTGGTGTGCACCCCGTTGACCGTGGCCGCATCACCCTCCGATCCACCCCGCCGGACCACCCACTCCCCCTGCCGGTGCAGGCACGGCCATGCCCCGAGGCCGCCCGTACCGGCCGGCCGCACCCTGTCTCAACCAGGAGCTCTCATGACCATCGCATCCCCCTCCGACCCGATGCCCGCGCGCCCCGCCCACGCGGGTACGCCACCACCGTTCGACCCCGAGCTCGAACCCGCGCTCGGCCCGCTGAGCGAACGGCTCCCGGCCGCCATCACTCCGGGCGCGATCCCCGCTCTGCGCCGCACTCTCCATCGCATGCGGACACCCGACGAGGAGATACGGCGCGGCGGTGCCATCGAGTTCGAGGAGCGGCTGGTGTCCGGACCTCCCGGCGCCCCCGATGTGCCCCTTCTGCTGTGCCGCCCCTCAGGGGTCCGGGGGCCACTGCCCCTCGTGTACTTCACACACGGCGGTGGAATGATCCTCGGCGACAACCGCAACCTCATCGGGGAAATGCTCGACTGGGTGGTCGAACTGGAGATCGTCCTGGTCTCCGTCGACTACCGGCTGGCCCCGGAACACCCTTACCCGGCGGCTCTGGACGATGTATGGGCCGGACTGACGTGGACGGTCGACCACGCTGACGAACTGGATGCCGATCCCGGGCGAGTGGTCGTATCGGGCCCGAGCGCGGGCGGCGGCCTGACCGCCGCCCTGACCCTGCTTGCCCGCGACCGGGGTGGTCCGCGCCTGGCGGGACAACTCCTCGTCTGCCCCATGCTCGACGAGCGCAACAACACCCCCTCCAGCCATCAGATGGCGGGGCTCGGAGCCTGGGACCGGACGTCGAACAACACCGGCTGGGACGCCCTGCTCGGCCCGCTCCGCGGCACCCCGGACATACCCGCCTACGCGTCACCGGCCCATGCCCAGGACCTGTCGGGGCTGCCTCCCACCTTCCTCGACGTCGGCTCCGCCGAGACATTTCGCGACGAGGTCGTCGCCTTCGCCAGCGGTGTCTGGCAGGCCGGGGGAGTGGCCGAACTCCATGTGTGGCCCGGAGGATTCCACGGCTTCGACGCCCTCGTACCGGAGGCGACCCTGTCGAAGGCTGCCCGTGCCGCCCGGCTGCGCTGGCTGCAACGCCTGCTCAACGGATGATTCCGCCCCGCCCGGAGTCGCGGGCCCCGGAGGTGACCGCGGTCCCGCTCTGGGTTGACCGGACAGCACCAAAGGCCAGGGGACAGACCACCGGAACCGGGCATCACCGTTCGGCGCAGACATGAGAGGGGAGCCCGGAGTTGAGTCCAGAGATCCGTCATGAGCAGAGGTCGGCCCCGCTGCCCTCCGGTGAGGTGTCCCTGCTGATAGCCCGCCAGGTGGACCCCGGCCACGAGGCGGCCTTCGAGGAATGGGCGAACGGCCTCTTCTCGGTGGCGGCCCGATTCCCCGGGCACCTCGGCCATGGCCTTTTTCGGCCGGCCTCACCCGGTGAACCCTGGTTCCTGGTCCACCGTTTCCGGGACAACGACGCGTACGAGCACTGGCACGCCTCCGGCGAACGCACCACCTGGTTCGCCCGCGCGGATGGCCACCACCGGGAGATCGACAGGCGTTGGCTCACCGGCTTGGAGGGCTGGTTCCCGGTGCCCGGGGCGGACACCCGACAGGCCCCCTCCCAGGGGAAGATGACCTTAACCGCGTTCCTCGGCATCTTCCCCGTCTCGCTGCTGGCAGGCACGGTGCTCCAGCCGGCGATGGCCGGGTTGCCCCTCGTCGTACGCACCGGAATCATCGCGGCCCTCTTCAGCACCCTGATGTCCTACGCCGTCATGCCCGTGCTCACCCGGCTCCTACGCCGATGGCTCTTCCCCAGCACAGGGCGCTCGGTGCCCTTCGGCGGGCCCGGCCGCAGAGCCATGACCGCCGGACGCCGGAGTCGCCGTGGATCAGAGTTCGCCGGGTCGGCCGTACCGGTAGAAGAAGGGCCCCATCTGCGTGGCGAGCGCTCGGGTGAGGCTTGAACTGTCTTCGAGCAGCCGCGCCCCGGGGTCGAGCTCCCCGACGTGGACAGGGTCGAAACCGGCGTCCCGGATGAGTTGTTCGGCGGTGCTGCGGGCCGCAGGATCACTCGCGAAGAGATTGCTCGGCCTGATCCTCTGCGCCGAGATCTGCGTGTAGGCGGCGGCGAAGACCGTGGAGAAGGCTTTGGCGGTCGGGCCCCCGACGATCGACTTGACCTGGTGGGAGAGCGACGGAAACGAATTGTCGCGCTCCTGGTAGACATTGGTCGCGTCGAGGGTCATCTGACTGGCGAGACCGGACACCTTGCCCAGCGCGTCGGCGATCGCGTGACCGGGCACGGCCACCACCACGACGTCGGCGCCTGCGGCGTCCCCGCCGTCCTGCCCGAGCCCGGTCACCGCATGGCCCGCACTGGTCCACAGGCGGGCGAGCCCGCCGCCGACCCGGCCACGGCCAACAATCGTGATCTTCATTGTGCGACTCCTTGAGGGTGTCCGATGGCCCGGTTCGCGAGACCTGCGGTCGAATGGCAGCCGGTGGGTGTGCCGAAGACCTGAGGTCGGGGTATGGGTCCGAGGCCGAGGGGCGGCCCTGCGGCAGGCCTGTAACGGCGCCGCAGGGCCGCGTGAGCGGGCTCTGTTCGGAAGGCGGGGCTTGAGGTCCGGACGGCCTCAGCGGCTTTGGCCGGTCGCCGAGGGTCCGACCGGGTCAGCTCTTGTCGAGGCCGAGCAGTTGGAACTCCCAGGCCAGGCTGGTGCCGAAGACACCACCGTGCTCAAGGAGGATCTCGCTCATGCCCGGTACGGTCTCCTCACGGGCCCAGTCCCGCTGCCACTCCCCGATGACGGTTCCGGAGCAGGTCGGGATCACACCAGCCTGGATCATCCGCTGGATACCGCGCTCATGGGCCTCGACACTGGTGGCACCCGAGGCGTCCGTCACCGCGAACACCCGGTAGCCGTCGGCTATGGCGTGAACAGCCGGCCAGGCCAGACAGATGTCCGTCCAGAGACCCGCCATGACGATGTCCTTCCGGCCCGTCTCGGCAACCGCGTCCACCACCCGCTGGTCCTCCCAGGTGTTGATCGTCGTACGGTCGATCGGAGTCTGATCGGGGAACACGTCCTGGACCTGGCGGATGAGCCGGCCGCCGCGATCCGCCACGACGGTGGTCAGGATGGTCGGAACATCGAACAGCTTGGCCCCTTTGGCCAGCGCCGTCACATGGTTGACCACCAGGCTGGCGTCCATGCTGCGCATGCCCGCGAACTGGGCGCCCTGATGGTCGATCAACAGGAGAACGGAGTTCTCCGGGGTGAGGAGAGCGTCGAGGCCGGTATAGGTGATGCCTTGGGCTGCCATGAATTCTCCCGCTGGTCGTGTCGGTCCGCGGCCCGTTCTGCCGCCGACACTTCGACCATTCCATCGAGCCGCTATCCCTCGCATCGGCGACAACCACCTAGACCTCAGCGGTTGCCACCAGCTTGGTTAGGCTCCCGCTCCATGGCGAGTGACCTCCTGTCCACCCGGGGGCCTCGCTCGCGACGGGACTGGGGGAGGGCTGGCGGAACAAGCCGACCCGGGCGGCGCGGGCGAGTGTCTCCACACGGCCGAGGTCGCGCTGCAGCCGTATAGGCGTCTCCTCGACAACAACTGGCACTGCGCACCATCCCCTACACCTGGGTCCAACAGACCCGACCCGGCGGCCTGATCGTCACCCCCTGGGGCACCCACTTCACCAACGCCGACCACATCCTCCGCCTCACCGTCTCCCATGACGGCACCAGCGCCACAGGAACCCTCGGCGACCCCGTCGAGTTCATGAAAGCCCGTACCCAACGCCGCCACCTCGACCAAGCCGCCTACCTCTCCAACGGATTCCCCGGCGACGCCACCACCAGCCCCACCACCCTCACCTCCCGCACCATCGGATTCGACGCCCCGCTTCGCCACCCGTTCATGACCGCGGCCCGCCTCCTGGTGCGCGGCTGCGCCTACCTCGGGGACCGGCGTCGGGAGAGCCGCAGCGTCTGGCTCTACGGACTCACCGACCGCTCCTGGGCAGCGGCGGTCCTCCACGACCACACACCCACGTCGACCGTGTACCAGAGCGGTCCGAGACGACTGTGGGACGAACTGGAGGCCGCCTACCGCTGGTGGACCGACGCCGGTGAACCAACCCCCGGACGTTTCGGCCTCACGGTGGACACCCGGGGCGGGGCAACCACGCCTGGCTCGACACCCCGGACAACCCCCTCACCCTCCACGCGTAGACCTCATGCCAACGGGACAAGAAGGGTGAGCCCCCAAGCGCTCCCCGTGGCCTGCTTGCTCCCTACACCAACGCCCCCGCTGTAGCGCAACGGCTGATGTCGCCATGTCGCCGCCGGCCCTCAGCCGCCCCGGTTCGACGGACAGCCCGCGCACCCCTCCGGGACGGTGCGGTACCTCGGGGCCAATGACCGTGGGCCGTGGCTGGAACTCCGACTCGCCGTGATCGAGGCCGAGATCGAACGGGTCCTCGTCGTCGCCTCCAGGGACGGCATCCCCTTCTCCGCGCGGACCGGCCTGGTGATGGAGGCGTTCGCCGAGGACGGGGAGGGTGTCCTCCGGTACGAGGTGGACGACGCGGCGGCCGGGACCGCGCTCGTACTCGGCGCATTTCACCGCAGCTCGGGCGGCTGGAAATTCTCCGCGACAGGCGAAGGGTATGCCTCCGGGCTCGCCGGTCTCGTATCGGCTCACGGCATCGAGGTCGCCGACGACCCCGCTGCTCCGGCCCCCGCGACACCGCTTGCGGCAGCGCCCGCAGCGCCTCCCGTCCCGGCCCCGGCCGCGCCCGTACCCCACCCCACCGCACCCGTCGGCGCCCACGGGCCGGACACAGCGGCCTCCGACTGGTCCTTCGGCGAGGCCTTCGTACCCCATGTCGTGGCGGGACACGGCAGGGAGGTGGTGGACACCGGCCGGCACGTGCCGGCCGGGTCCCGCCCTGGTCCACATCGAGTGCACGGGCGACGGGTACCTCTCCCTTCGCCCGCTCGGCCCTGACGACAAGGCCGAAAGCTACCTCCTGAGCGGCAGCATGGAGGACTTCCAGGGATCCGCCACCGTCGAGGTCCCCCGGGACCGACCCCTGCGCCTGGAGATCGACGACAAGCGCCCCTGGACGGTACGCGTCCTGCCCTTGACGGCCGCCCGCCGGCTCGAAGGCACCCTGAGCGGGAGGGGCCCCGAGGTCTTCCTGCACACGGGTGGCC
The DNA here is from genome assembly GCF_023701525.1 of Streptomyces albipurpureus. Lineage (GTDB taxonomy): Bacteria > Actinomycetota > Actinomycetes > Streptomycetales > Streptomycetaceae > Streptomyces > Streptomyces albipurpureus. The sequence goes on along the minus strand of NZ_JAMQAW010000012.1, from coordinate 31,153 downwards.
CCGCCGATCTGTATCTGGACGTCCGGAGCGAGACGTATGTCAACGTGCGCTGCTACGAGGTGGCGAACCGCAGCGAACTCCCCGACTACGGTGACTCGATCTTCAGCATGTCCGGCCCCTTCAGCGTGATCCTCCCCCTGGTGCAGGGCCCGCTCCTGGTCACTTTCGGGGATGGCGGGGCCGAGTGGGAGGCACGGCTCGACCGCCTGGCCTTCTAGGACGTACGCGCCCGGCGCGGCCTCCCGGCCCGGTGCCGGCGGGCCGCGCCCGCCTCTTCCGGGGCCTGCGGCTCTACCCGAGGGGAACGGTACGGCGTTCGGGCGGGGGAGGCGGCGGGTTGAGTCGCCGCTGTGGTGATGGCGCGGATGCGGTCGGTGAAGCCTGGCGCCGCGGGGAGAAGGGCTGTGGCCAGCGGATGCCAGATCCGGGTGAACCGCCATGCCAGGAGCGGGCTTTGCCGGCGAGCAGGTTCGGCGCTGGACGGCCACGGCTCGCTACTCCGTCGGAAGGGGATCGACGCGGGCGCCGTTTGGCACCCGCCTGGAGAGGTCTCCGCGCGCTCTTCCGGCAGACGGCAGCCTGACGCACTCGGCACAACTGGAAGGCCGAGTGACCGGCCACTCCCAACCAAGAAGGCCCCGCGCCACGACTCGGACCTCCTCCAGACCGCAAAGACCGTCGCAACGACGGCGCGCAGCCGGCACCGGGTTCGAGCTGCTCAACTCGACGAAATCCACGAGCTCCCTGGCCGAGGGCGTCACCGGGTCGGCTGCGGTCGAAGGGGAGGTGGAGACGACTTCGTGCGGTGGTCGGATCATCGGTCTCTGGGGCGTCGCCCTTTTAGTAGGTGATGGGTATTTCGCAGCGATTTGGGACTTTCGTCGGTCGCGCCTCCCCGTCGCTGCCTTCCGGGTGAGCCACCATGAGCCCCTGACGCTCTCGCCGGCCCTTCTCGCTGCCGGATCGCCGAAGCACCGGGGGCATGGACGAAGAGAGCGGAGGACCCGGTGTGTTGACCGCATGGGCGTCGATCCTGCTGCTCCTGGGGGTGGTGGTGGCGGGGCTGGTAGTGGTTTACGGGGTGTCGATGTGGCTCGCGCCCGCCCGTTCCGTTGGGGAAGTCGAGCCGTTCAGTGGTGGATTCGCACCGGAGCAGCACGCCTTCTCACGGTTCCATGTGCGTTGGTACCCGATCACCATGATCTTTCTCGCCTTCGACATGGAGATGCTCTTCATGTACCCGTGGGTGAAGGTGGTTTCGGAAGTAGGAGTCGCCGCGGTCGTCGAGATGTTCCTCTTCCTCGCGATCCTGTTCGCCGGTGTGTTGTATGCCGGGCGCGAGGGGGCGTTTCGGTGGACCTGAGAAGCCGATTGCGGCGTAGGGCGGTGCAGAGCCCGGTGGTTCTGGTGGCGGTCCTGCCGGGAGCGACGGAGCTGCGGCTCGACGTCGAGGCGGAGTTGCGGCGGCGAGGCTGGGACATCGCGGGCGCTCCGGCGGTCGCGGATCTCCTGGTGGTCTGTGGCAGTCCGGACCCGGATGTGGGGCGGCGACTGGACACCCTGCGACGCGCCATGCCGCAACCCGCACTCCGCGTCGACGTGTCTCGGCCCGGTCGCGCCGCACAGGCCCTGGACGAGGGTCTCGCCCTGCTCAGCGAAAGGGCAGCCTCGCCTTCCGAATCCGCGTCCGGGCACGAGGACGCCGGTGCCGGGGAGCACCAGGCGCACTCCGGCAGCGGATCCGCCCCTGCCGAGCCCGGCCATGGGGCACCCCACGGGCACGAGCACCAGCATCCAGGTCACGAGGCGGCCGGTCACACGGAGCAGGATGCGCACGGTGGTCATGGGGGCCATGACCACCATGCGATGTCGACGGTGGCGGGGTTGCCGATGGCCGATCGGGCCGATGACCGGGACGGGCTCAGACTCGACCGGCTGCTCCTGCCGCTGGGCCCCGTGCTGGCCGACTGGCCCGCCGGGCTGATCCTGCGCTGCGCGTTGCAGGGCGACATCGTGCAGGAAGTCCGCGTGGACCGCCTCCCTGGTCCACCGGACGGCACCTCCTTCTGGAACGAGCCCTGGCTGCGGGCATCCCGTGGGGAGCCGGTCGCGCTCGGCGTTGGGGCCCGCCGACGCTGTGCAGCTCATCTGGACAGCCTCGGCCGGCTTCTTTCCCTCGCGGGTTGGGGCGATCCGGCAGCGCGTCTGAGGCGGCTGCGGGACGAGGTACTGGACGGTGCGCCCGCCGGACAGTGCGGTGAGCGGCTCCGGGCCGTGGCGGGACGGGTCGAACGCTCGCGGACGCTGCGTTGGGGCCTTGCCGGTCTGGGGAGGCTGCCCGCGGAGCGGGCGCGGCGGTGGGGAGTGACCGGTCCCGCGCTGGAGGCGGACGGCGATGTCCACGACCGGCTTCTGGTGTGGCTGCGGGAGGCCCGCCGGGCGGTCCGGGACTTCGACGACGTACGGCCGCTGCCTGCCGGGGAGTTGATCGGACCACGCGGCACGGTCGGGGGGAGCAGACCTCCGTCGCAGGCGCTGCTCGACGTCCTTCCGGAGCTGTTGGCCGGTGCCGAGTTCGGCTGTGCGCGGCTCATCGTGGCGAGCCTGGACCCCGACGTGGATGAGTCCGTCGCCGTATCCGCCGGGGACGGTGCGCATGTCTGAGGCCGTACCCCCGTGGGCGGTGGTGATCCTACCGATCGCCCTGGTGTCCGTCGCGGTCGTCACCGTCGGCTTCGACGCGGTGCTGTCCGCCGCGGCGGTGCGAGGGCGCCCGGGGTCGTTGCGCGAGCTGGGATTCCGGGCGGCGGCCCCGCTGCGTGAGGTGTTGCGGCTGCTCGTCCAGCCGTCACGCCGGACCACCGCGGCCGATACCGCGCTGGGCCGGATCGGGGTGGTGCTCGTACCCGTGGCGGCCGTACTGGCGGGAGCCGTACTGCCGCTGGGGTTCCGCTCGTTGAGCGACCCCACCGTCGGCATCGTGTGGTTCAACGCGATGGAGGCGTTGGCCTGGGCCGCGGTGTGGCTGACGGGGTGGGGTCCGAACTCCGCGCTGTCACTGATCGGTGGATACCGGTTCCTCGCGCAGGGCCTGGCGTACGAACTGCCGCACATGTTCGCGATCACGACCGCGGCACTGGGCGCCGAGTCGCTCCAGGTCGGGGAGGTCGTGGCGGCTCAGGACGGGCTGTGGTTCGCGGTGTGGATGCCGGTCGCGTTCTTCGTCTATCTGCTCAGTGCGATGGCGATGTCCTTCTGGGGACCGTTCGGACATCCGCTGGGCAGGGATGCTGCGGGCGGCGCGGCCATGGAGTTGTCGGGCGTCGACCGCCTGGTCTTCCTGGGCGGCCGATGGCTGCTGATGGTCGTGACCGCGGGTGTCAGCGTGCCGCTGTTCCTCGGCGGGGGCCACGGTCCGCTACTGCCCGCCTGGGCGTGGACCTTGGTCAAGACCGCGCTGGTCCTGGCGGCGCTGGTCGCCGGCCGCAGGCTCCTGCCCACCCTGCGGATGGAGCGCTACACGGAGTTCGCCTGGCTGGTGCTGGTGCCCGCGACGCTGTTGCAGGCCCTTGTCGTCGCCGTGGTCGTACTGAATCGCTGACTCATATGAATGACGGAGAGGAAGTGTCACCGGTGTCCGAGGACATCGTCTTCTGGGTGTTGGCGGTCCTTGCCGTGGCTGCCGGTGTCATGGTGTTCCGGTTCGACTCGATGGCCCGTGCCACCTATGCGTTGCTGTTGTCGCTGCTCTGCGTCGGCGGCGAGGTCCTGCTGTTGGGGCTCGACTACCTCGGTGTCGTCATCGTGCTGATGATGACCCTGGAGATGGCCATCATGGCCGTCTTCATGGTGATGTACATGATGAACCCGGCCGGTCTGATGCCGATGTCGATGCTGCACAACAAGAAGGGCGCGGCCGTCATCTGCGTGTCGGTGTTCGCCGCACTCGCCAGCGGGGTTCTCCTGGCCCGGTGGCCGGCCCGACGGGGTGGACCGCCCACCGACCCCACGATGTCGCTCGGCATGTCACTCATGGGGCCGCAGATGCTCACGATGGTGACCTTGGGCATGGCCCTCTTCGCCACCATCGTGTCGACCGTCGTCCTGGCCACCCGGCGCGGCCGCTACGACCGGTTCGGCGACGATCTGCGTACCCGTCCCGCCGATGACCCGGTCCCGGGAGGTGGCGGCCGGTGAGTCTGGACCTGCTTCTGCTGCTCGCCGCGGCCCTGTTCAGCATCGGGTTGTTCGGGGCGCTGACCCAGCAGTCGATCGTGATGCTGATGATGGGCCTGGAGCTGATGCTGGGAGGAATCATCGTCGGCGCGTCCGCGATCTGGCACTACATCACCCCCGACACGGCGGACGGGCAGGTCCTGGTCGTTCTGGCGGTGACGGTGATGGCGGTGGAAATGGCCGTCGGCTTCGCGGTGGTCACCGCACTGTTTCGGACACGCGAGGTCGATATGACCGACATGGCGGCGGAGCTCAGGGAGTGAGCGCGCTGTTGTGGGCCCTGATCGCCCTGCCGCTGACCGTCGGGACACTGCTGACAGCGGCCGGACGGCACGCCGACCGGGCCGCCCCGGCGGTGGGGGTGGCCTGCGCCGCCGTGACCCTCGGTCTCGCGATCGCCGTCGCCCTGCGGCACCCGACCGCCCAGGCGCCGCTGCTGGAGGACCTGCCCGTACGCCTGGCGGTGGATGGCCTGTCCGGCCTGATGGCGGTGACCGTGGCGGCGATCACCGCGGCCGTCCTCCTCTTCAGCGTCGGCGACATCGGCCGCGGGGAATCCCGAGCCCGATTCTTCGGTCTGATGCTCCTGTTCAGCGGCTCGATGCTCACCACCGTCACCGCCGCCTCCCTCCCCGTCCTGCTGATGGCATGGGAGGTGATGGGAGCGACCTCCTGGGCCCTCATCGGCTTCTGGTGGCGGGACCCGGCACGCGGACACGCGGCCAATACCGCCTTCCTCACCACCCGCGCGGCCGATCTCGGTCTCTATCTGGCCGCCGGCGCGGCTCTGGCCAGCGGCCAGGCCAACACCCTCGCCCTGAACGAACTCGCCCACACCGCCGATCCCTGGCTCTCGGCCATCACCGCCGGGGTGATCGTGGCGGCACTGGGGAAGTCCGCCCAACTGCCCTTCAGCTTCTGGCTCTCCAGCGCCATGCAGGGCCCCAGCCCGGTCTCGGCACTGCTGCACTCCGCCACCATGGTGGTGGCCGGGGCGTATCTGCTGCTCCGCCTGGAGCCGCTGCTCAGTGCCTCGGGCTGGGGCGGTCCGGTCGTCGCGTGGACGGGCGCCGTCACGGCGGTACTGCTCGGTCTGGTCGCTGTCGCCCAAACCGACCTCAAGCAACTCCTCGCGGCGTCCAGTTGCGCCCAGATCGGCTTCATGGTGCTGGCAGCCGGGACGGGCGCCGTGACCGGCGGGACCGTGCAACTCATGGCCCACGCGGCAGCCAAGAGCCTGGCCTTCCTCGTAGCCGGCGCCTGGCTCACCGCCCTCGGCGCGAAAACACTGCGGGCCCTGCGCGGAGCGGCCCGTGGCTACCGGACGGCCGGCATCGCCTTCACCGTATCCGCGCTCACCCTCGCCGGGATTCCGCCGCTGTCGCTCTGGGCGGCCAAGGACCTCCTGCTGGCCGGCGCGCTCAAGGAGAGCGTCTGGCTGTACGCGGTGGGGCTGGCGGCCGGGGTGATCTCCGCGGTGTACGCGGTCAAGGCGCTCTGGTTCGTATGGCGTCCGACACCCGTGTCCGGCAGCCGCCTGCCGCACTCGGAACCACCACCGCTTCTCCTCCTCGCCGTCGCCTGCGTCGGCCTCACAGCCCTTGCCCTGCCTCCGGCGCGGGAAGCCGTCGCCCGAGTCCTTCGAACCACGGCGGAACCGGCCCCCCTCGCCTGGGAGTTCGTCCTTTCCGGCGGGCTCGCCCTGCTCGCGTCCGCCGTGGTGTGGACCCGTGGCGCGCCCGCCATCGGAGCACCGTGGCGAGACTGGCTCCGTCTGGAGGCCGCGGCGCGACTCCTCCTCGTACGCCCGACGATCCGGGCCGCACACGCGCTGGCCGTCTTCGACGACCGGGTCCTGGACCGGACCATCGACGCCGCCGCGCACAGCGCCCTCTCACTCGCCCGCTGGACCGACCGCCGGGTCGAAGCGGGCGTGGACGCGGCCGTCGAAGGCGTCGCGTCCACCACCCGCGCACTGGGCCGATGGGCCCGCAGACCACAGAGCGGACAGCTCCACCAGTACCTCGCCCAGGCCGTCGCCGCGTTCACCGTCCTCGCCATCGCACTCGTCTTCGTGAGGTAACCGCATTGCTCACGGCTCTGATCCTGCTCCCCACCGCTGTCGCGGCACTGCTGATGTGTGTGCCGCGGACAGCTCCGCGCCGCTTGTTCCTCACCCTGTGGGTGGCGACGGCCGCAGTCGAACTCGCGCTCACGGCGACCGTGTGGGCGGGCTACCGCCCCGGCGGCGGAATGCAGTACGAGACACAGGTCAACTGGATCCCCAGCGCCGGGGTGAGCTACCACATCGGTGTGGACGGACTGTCCTTGCCACTGATGGCCATGACCTGCGTGCTGTTCCTCGCCTGCGCCGTCTACGCACTGCGGGAGACCCGGCGGGTACGGGAGTTCGCCGCGCTCTTCCTCTTCCTCCAAACGACCTGCCTCGGTCTGTTCGCCGCCCTCGACCTGATCCTCTTCTTCGTCTTCTTCGACCTGTCCATCGTGGCGATGTACTTCATCATCGCCGGCTGGGGGCACGCCGCGGCGCCCCGGGCCGCCCTGAAGTTCTTCCTCTTCACCTTCCTCGGCTCCCTCGCCCTGCTGCTCGGCTTCATCGGCCTCTACCTCGCCGCCGATCCACACACCTTCGACATCATCGAACTCACCGAGGCCAACCCCCTCGCCACCCGCTCGCTGTACGGGGCACTGGTCCTGCTCGCCATCGGCGTGGGCCTGGCGGTGAAGACCCCCACCGTCCCCTTCCACACCTGGCTACCGCCCGCGCACACCGAGGCCCCGGCCATCGGGTCGGTCGTCCTCGCCGGCGTACTGCTCAAGATGGGCACCTACGGGTTCCTACGGATCGCGATGCCCGTGCTGCCCGGCGCCTGGCGGGAGTACGCCCTGGTCTTCGTCGTCGTCGGTGTGGTCTCCGTGCTGTACGGGGCACTGGTCGCCATGGCCCAGACCGACTTCAAACGGATGATCGCCTACACCTCGGTCAACCACATGGGCTACATCCTGCTGGCGATCGGCGCGGCGGCCGCCGTGGACGCCGGCGAGCAGGCGCGCCAACTCGCCGTGACCGGTGCCGTGTTCCAGATGGTCAGCCACGGTCTGCTCACCGGTGCGCTCTTCCTGCTCTCCGGCGTGCTCTACGAACGCGGGCGCACCTACGAGATGGCCGCGTACTCGGGAGTGGCCGATCGAGCCCCGCTCTTCGCGGCACTGACCGGATTGGCGGCCTTCGGTTCACTGGGGCTGCCCGGCCTCTCCGGCTTCATCGCCGAGTTCCAGATCTTCGCCGGCAGTCTCGGCCCCCGGCCCGTGGCCACCGGACTGGCCATCCTGGGCATCCTGATCACCGCCACACTCTTCCTGCGCGCCATGCAACAGATCTTCCTCGGCCCGACCCGGCTCCCCGCCCTGGCCCCCGGCGCGGCCAGACCGTTCCCCGACCTCCGGGCGCACGAGAGCGCCGCCGTCATTCCGCTCATCGCCCTGGGCATTGTGCTGGGCCTCCTGCCCCGCTTCGTCCTCGACGTCATCGAACCCGCCTCCCGCACCGTGCTGGAGCTGCTCGCGCGATGAAAGGAATGAACGAGAACCCCCTCGACCTCCTCCCCGAGGTGATGCTGGCGGCGTCAGCGGTCATCGGCCTGCTCCTCGGAGCCTGGCTGCCCCGACACCGGCAGTGGATGACCGGTGCCCTCGCCGCCGCAGCCTGCATCGCGGGCATCGCGGCAGCCGCCGTCGCCGCAGCCGGTCCTGACACCACCGCGTTCGGGGACTCCTTCGCCATCGACCCCGTCACCGGAGCCAGCAGGATCATCATCCTCGCCGGCACCCTGCTCGTCCTCGCCCTGGCGGCCGGTCCACTCAACGCGCACCCCCGCGAGACCGAGTTCTACGTGCTGCTGCAACTCGCGGCCCTCGGCGCCCTGATGCTCGCCGGAGCCCAGGACCTGCTGCTGCTCGCCGCCGGCTATCTACTGGCCAGCGTTCCCGCGTACACCCTCGCCGGATTCCGCAAGGACGCCGCGGGAACGGAGGCAGCGCTCAAGTACTACGTCGTAGGCGCACTGCTCGGAGTGGTGATGCTCGCCGGGGTCGCCGTCCTGCTCGGCGCCGGGCGGGCCAGCATGTATCCGATGCTGCGAACCGAACTACCCATGGCTTCCACCGGGCTGGTGATGACCGGGACGGCCGCACTGGTGGCCGGAGTCCTCTTCAAGATCGGGGGAGTGCCGGCACACTTCTGGGTTCCGGACGCGGTGCAGGGCAGCTCGGCACCCGTGGCGGCGTTCCTGACCACCCTGCCCAAGATCGGCGCCCTCGCCGCCCTCTACCGGCTCGCCGCGGTGCCCCTCTCGGACACTTTGATCCCCTGGCCCGAACTGGTGGCCGTGATCTCCGCGGCCTCCATGACCCTGGGCAATCTGGCGGCCTTCTTCCAACAGGACGTCAAACGCCTGCTCGCGTACTCGACCATCAGCCAGGTCGGCTACCTCCTGATGCCCATCGTCGTCGTCGGCGCCACCGGCCTCGACCAGCAGGCACTGCTCTTCTACCTGGCTGCCTACACCATCACCAATCTCGGAGCGTTCGCCGTCGTCTGCGCGCTGCCCGACGCGCACACCATCGAGGACTACCGAGGAGTCGCCCGACAACGGCCCCTCCTCATCGCCTCCCTGGTCGTCTGCCTGCTCGGCCTGGTCGGTACCCCACCCACCGCCGTGTTCCTCGGCAAGCTCCAGGTGTTCAGCGCGGCGCTCGACGGCGGGTACGCCTGGCTGGTGATCCTCGCCGCCGTCAACACGGTCGCCTCACTCTTCTACTACCTGCGCTGGATCGCTCCGACGTTCTCGCCCCGGACTCCGGGGCCCGCAGCCGCTGGCCCCAAGACGGCCGCGGGCGTCGCCTGCATGGCGGCTACCGCGTCCATCGCCCTCGGCGTACTGGCCAACCCCGTCCTGGAAGTCCTCGCGACGCCCATCATGCCCTGACCTGACCTGACCTGACCTGACCTGACCTGACCTGACCTGACCTGACCCGACCCGACCCGACCCGACCCGACCCGACTCAGCGGGGACAGTCGCACCGGTTCCCGCCCAGCGTCTGGCACCCCTTGGACCCGTGGAGCCGCGCCAGGGCGGCCATCGCGTCGGCGCCGAGGCCGGGCTGTGCTTTCAGGCCGCAGCCGGTCGTGGTCGCTGGCGAATGCTCTGTGCACCGCGGCTCACATGATCCAAGACCTGGATACCCCCAGGTCCCCGACAAGGCCGAACGGAAGCCGAGGGGACAGGCAACCGGGCGCGCGTTCCGGCCACTGCGGGTACGGCCGGAACGCTGCCTTCCGGACTTTGGGGCGGTTCTGCATGCTGGCCGCAGGATGATATTCGAACAGAAAATCGGAAGGGGTCGCGATGAGGAGCTTACGGAGAACCGCAGCGATGGGAGCCATCTCCCTCACTCTGTGTGCCACGGGCCTGGTGCTCGCCCCCTCGGCGACAGCCGATCAGAGCGACTGCCCCGACGAACACCTCTGCGTCTGGGCCAACGGAACCTACTCCGGCCCTCCCACCTGGCAGTCCACCACGGAGGTCTACGACCTGTACTCGCCATCGGGCCTGTCCATCGTCAACAACACGTCCGGCGACCTCCGCTTCAAAGTCATCTATCGCTACCTGCCTCGTGAAACCTGGATGATCGGCTGTCTGTACACCCCGCCAGGCACCAACGCGCACGCCTGGGCCACCAGCGCTCCGCTCACCCTGTCCTGGACCCAGATCGGCGTCCTGTGTTGACCGGCGCCATCTGGCCCACCGGCCGGCCATCGCGAACCGCGGAGCCGGCATGACGGCCTACGTCTGATCTCCACCCCTCGGTAGCCCAGCCGCCGGCGACCTGCCCGGTGTCGGCGACGCCCCACGCGTGGGCGGGGCGGTAGGCGGTTTCGCCGGGTCGGGCGGCGGGCGGCGGGCGGCGGGCAACCGGATAGAGCGCTCAGGCCTCCTGCGCTGTTGCCCTATGTCCGCTCGGACGGTCGGCGAGGCCACTGCCGCCCTCGGCACGCCCTCCACGGTCTGGTGCTCGGCGTCGGCCGTTCCCCGTCGCGGTGGCTTACGGCCGACGGTTTATGCCCTGCCGGGGGTGTTCGGCGCATTCCCCTCGTGCGGTTGACGGGGTGTTTGAAAAGTGGAATTTCATTGCAGAAATGAGAGTTACTTCATTTTGCCGTGCTCGTTTCAGTTTCATTGACCCCTGCACTCTTTCGGTCCTAGCCTCCACTTACCGCGGTCACCGTGGATCGGCTTTATTCAGCCGTGCGGTTCCCCGCGTCCCCTTCCAGGATGACGGATTCGGATTGAGGAGTGACGTTGAAAGTCGGCTTATTCCCCGCACGGTCGAGAAGGGGCAGAGTCGCCGCTTCATGGGCGTTGGCGCTTGCGCTGTGTTTGCCGGCCGGCCTGGCAACCACCGCACAGGCGGCCACGCCCGACCGGGAAGCACGGGAGGCCTTGGCGGCGGACCCGGACATGCCCACCTCGCCCGGTGACCTCAAGGCTGTGACGATCACCGACACCACTATCAGGATCAGTTGGTCCCCTTCAACCGCGCCCGGTGGCATCGCCTCCTACGCCGTGTATGTCAATGGACACGGATACAGTCGGAACACCACGACGGAGACAAGTTTCACCGCCACCCAGCTCAATGTGGCCACGGAATACGACTTCAGCGTGGTCGCCACGGGCAACAACGGACGAGAAGGCTATTCGAGCGTCCACTTCAAAGCCCGTACGACGGGAACGATTCCCGCGCCGCCCGCGAACCCCGTCAAAATGGGCATCTTTCCCGAGGACGACCAAGGCCCGCGGAGATTTGAGGTCAAGAATCTGGTGACCAGCGCAAGCGCCGCCAGGCTCACCCATCTCACCTACGCGTCCGGCAAGATCCAGAATGGCAAGTGCACCTTCGGCGACCCCTACCGGGCGCTCCAGCGCATGGTTCCCGCCGAACTGAGCGTGGATGGCCAGCGAGACACCTCGGGTCAGGCGGTCAGCGGCAACATCAACCAGTTGCGGAAGTTGAAGGAACTGCATCCGCAACTCAAGATCCTCTGGTCCTTCGGCGGCAGTGAGTACTCCGCCGGCTTCCCCCAAGCGCTCAAGGACCCGGCCGCGTTCGCCGCCTCCTGTGCCCACATGATCAACAACCGGCAGTGGGCAGGTGTCTTCGACGGCATCGACCTGCACTGGGAACTCCCCGGGAAATGCCCCGTGACCGCCGCCTGCGACACCGGCGGGCACACCGCCCTGAAGACACTGGCACAAGCCTCCCGCACCGCACTGGGCGACAACAAGCTGCTCACCGCGACGATCCACGGCACCCCCGGCCGGGTCTTCGAAGGCGCCGACTACGCCGGAGCCGCTCCCTACCTCGACTGGATCAATGTCAAGTCCTACGACTACTACACCCCCACATCGGGCTCCCAGGGCAGGGGAACGGCCTTTCTGCACTCCACCCTGTATGGCTACTGGGACGATGCCAGGGGCGGCCACCACACCTACCGGGATCTGACGGCACGGGGGGTGCACCCCCACAAGATCGTCTTCGGTGTTCCCTCCCACGCCCGGGGATGGGAAGGCGTCCCCCGCCCTGAGCCCGACTACGGCTACTACGGACCCGCGTACGGCTCCTTGGGCCGGGGCATGGAGGCCTATCGCACCATCAAGACCAGGTGCCCCGGGCCCCAGGTGGTCAGCGGTGCCGCCTACTCCCACTGCGGGATCGAATGGTGGTCCTACGACACCCCGGTCTCGGTGGCCGAGAAGATGGCCTACACCAAGCAGTGGGGCCTCGGGGGAGCCTTCCTCTCCGACCTCCGCAGTGACACCGACGACGGTGAACTCCTGACCGCGATCGACACCGGACTGCGGTAGCGCGACGAGCGCCGCGAGGCCATGTGTCCCGGGGAGCGATCTCCCCGGGGCGCTGGCCACCGACACGGAGGCCAAGCGCCACCGCTGACGCGGTGGCGAAGCAACCGATAGCGCGATCGACACCTGCGGAGGAAGCGCGCCCTGGCCAGACAGCGGCCACAGCGCGCCCGATCTCCCTCCGGAGCAGGTGGAAGTCGGTGAGATCGTTCACCCCGGGATTGCTGGTTCCTCAACTACGCCCACGGTCCTGGGAGTCGGGCGGTCAGAAGAAGTGGCGGACGAAGACGTCCGACTTGCCGTTGGTGTCGCCGGGCACGATGTCGTCGGCCGTGGACTGGAAGACCACGTCGCGCCCCCCGGCGCTGACCGCGTCGGTCCGGGCCGAGGCGGGCTGGTTCGAGACGATCTCCTCGGTGCCCGTCTGTAGGTCGCGCAGCGTGAGGGACGGTCCGTTGGTGTGGTGTGGGGCGTACAGCAGATAGCGGCCGGTGGGATCGATGGCCACGCCCCGCACGTTCGGCACCAGTTGGGCTGTTCCCAGGCGCACGTCGTGGACGTGGGTGTCGGAGCCCGAGAGGTAGACGACCTTGCTGCCGTCGTCGCTGAGCTGGACGAATGTCGCCCCCGTGGTCGGGCCCTCGACCGGCCCTGAGGCGGTGCCGCTGGTGCGGTCCCACACGAAGACGTCCTCCGTCTGGCCGTCCTGGTAGGCGACAGAGCGTCCGTCGCCGCTGATGGACGGCCGGGACGAGTGGGTGTGATGGAGGTTGGCGACGGTCTGCACGGTGCCGTTCCAGCCCTGCACCTCGATGCGCTGGCCGGACGATGGTTGCCTGAAGAGAATGACCAGGGCGATGGAGCGGCCGTCCGCGCTCAGTGAGGGCTGGTTGCAGCTGTGGGCCGAGCAGTTGGCGGACGCGGTGGCTCCCGTGCTCACCTGATACTGGCGAATCCGATCGCCGTTCATCCACTGCACCGGATAGGCGACATATGCTCCGTCCCCGGTGATCACCGGGGACTGGAGTGGGGAGTAGGAGCCGATCCGCTTGGTCTGCCCTGTCCGCTGGTCGCGGACGTACACCCGGTCGCCTCCTGTCGTGCCGTCGGGTGTGAGGTTCCTCGCCGACGAGGAGAAGACGATATGCCGGCCATCGGGTGTGATCGAGGCGCCGACGGAGTTGTCGTCGGCCCCGGTGCCGTCAGCCGCGACACTGATCCTCTCGACACCGGCTCCGCGGTTGCCCGCAACTGCCGTTGGCTCGGCCGAGGCCGCTCCGGGCAGCACCACCGTGACCGCGCAGATCGCGACCGCCACGCTCAGAACGGCCCGTCGTCTGGTGGAGCCCCGGTTCGAGTTCTCTCCCTCATTCTCCCCCCCATGTAGGACACGGTCTCTCCTCCGGTTCCCCACCGGAGGACCACGAGCATGCAACCGCGATGGCGCTGTGGGGTCAATGCGTCATCTGACCGAGAGACGCGGTTTCAGCCACGTGGAAACGGCCCACTTCGCAGACCACGCGGCGTTCCTGGCAATGAGCCGACGCGGGAAGGCTGGGGCGGTGCGAGTGGGCGGGAAGCGCAAGAGCCGCCCGGCTTTCTGGGGCGGCTCTTGCCTGAGGTCCGGATCCCGGGGGTGAGGTCCGCCCCTCCTCAGGGGGCTACCAGGGGCGATTCCAGGGGGCCCTACGAACCATCGGCCCCGGCGGCGGCGATGGCCCTACCGCGGGGTGACAGGCTTTGAGCTCCGGTGGCGGAGACTGCTTCGGCTCCGATGCGAACCGCGTACCGCACCGCCGCGACAATGCCTTCGCCTTCCGACAGCCGCCAGGCGAGAGCCGCGGTGAAGGCGTCGCCCGCGCCGGTGGTGTCCACCACCGGCACCCGCACCCCTGGCACCCGGGTGATCGTTCCGTCGCCTTCGGCGACCAGGGCTCCCTCCGCGCCGAGGGTGATGACGACGGAACGGGGTCCGCGGGTGAGCAGTGCCTCGGCCGCCGCCTCGGGCGTGGCGTCCGAGCCCGACAGGTACCGCGCCTCGTGCTGGTTGAGGACGAGCGGGTCGCAGCGGGTGAGGACCTCGGTGGGCAGGTCGGCGGGCGGGGACGGGTTGAGCACCACACGGGTGCCGGGGCCGGCGGCCCGCACCGCCGCGGTGACCGTGGCGAGCGGGATCTCCAGTTGGAGGGAGAGCACCCGCGCGGCGAAGAGTCGTTCCCGGTGCTCAGCGATGTCCCGCGGGGACAGTCGGGCGTTCGCGCCGGGGGAGACGACGATGCTGTTGTCACCCTCCGGGCCCACGACGATCATCGCGGTTCCGGTGGGCCGGTCCCGGTGCGGAAGCTCGGGGAAGTCCACGTCGGCATCCCGCAGTGCACGGGTGATCAGCTCTCCGTGCGGGTCGTCCCCGATCTGTGCGAGCAGGGTCACCCGACCGCCCAGCCGAGCCGCGGCGACCGCTTGGTTGGCCCCCTTGCCACCGGGGTGGACGGCGAGGTCGCCACCCCGCACGGTCTCCCCCGGGAGAGGCCTGCGCTCGACCCGGACCACCAGGTCCACATTGGCGGAGCCCACGACCACCAGCGGAACGTCGGGCACCGGCGAGGTGGTGGGCATCAGCGGACGCCCTCGGAGGCGCGGACGATACGGGTGACGATCTCGTCGGCGATGGTCTCCAGGTCCGCGTCGACGACGAGGGACACGGTTCCGTCCGAGTCCGGGTGGAAGCGGGTGCTTCCGTCGTCAGCGACGGTGACGGTGCCTCGTTCGGTGGTGTAGAGGTCGGGGCGCAGCATCGACAGGACCGTGATCGGGTCGTGCGGGACGCTCCACCCCTCCCCGGTGAAGCCGGTCCACGCGTCGATCTCGCGGGCGAGCGCGGTGCCGTAGGGGCCGGATGCGCGGATCGTCTCGATCCCCTCGGGACCGATGCGCATCCGCGTGGTGATCTCCAGGCCGGTCACGACGGTACGGAGACCGGACGTGAAGACGGCACGGGCGGCGGTGACGTCGCTGACGATGTTGTGCTCTGGCGCGCCGTCGGAACGGAACCGGCCACCCATCAGATACAGCGAACGCACATCGGTCACGAAGTCCGCGTCGTGTGCGATGGCCCGGGCGACGTTGGCGAGCGGTCCGATGGCGACGAGGTCGATCGCGCCGGGGCGGGCTCGCACGGACTCGGTGAGGAAGCGGGGGGCGCTGGTGTCATCGCGCACCCGCTCGGTGTTGAGGTCGTCGAAGGCGTTGCCCTCGTGTCCGGCCCACCACACCTCGCGCCCGGACAGCGTCTCGGCGGTGCCCGGGACCACGGTGAGGTCGTGCCCGGCGAGCGAGGCGAGGCGGTGGGCGAGGCGGGCGCGCAGCAGGGTGTCGCCGTATACCGTCGTCACCCCACTCAGGGATACCTCGGGCGATCCCAGGAGTACGCCGAGGGCGAGGGCGTCGTCGACATCGCTGCCGATGTCGGTGTCGAGCAGGACGTCATACGGTCGGGGGGCGCTCATGGGATACCTCTTGGAGAGTGCGGGAGTGCGGGAGTGCGGGAGTGCGGGAGTGCGGGAGTGCGGGAGTGCGGGTGGAAGGGCGGTGCGGCCGGTGGGCGCTGATGGCTACTTGAGGCCGCTGCCCGCGATGGACTGGGTGAAGTAGCGCTGTAGTCGCAGCAGGACCACCAGGGGGATCACGGTGAGGACGACGGCAGCGGCGAAGACCTGTCCGTAGTCGACCACCATCTGTCCCTGGAGGGTCCCGAGGGCGATGGGGCCGAGTTGCTTGGCAGGCTCGGTGCCGATCAGCAGCGGCCACATGTACGACTGCCACTGAAACGTGAACAGGGTCAGGCCGGCGGCGATCAGGGCCGGTCGGGACAGCGGCAGGTAGATCCGTCGGAAGATGCCCCACCAGCCGAGACCGTCGAGCCGGGCGGCTTCGACGAGCTCGCGGGGTACGGCGAGGAAGAACTGGCGCAGCAGGAAGATGGCCAGCCCGTTGCCGATGCCCGGGAGGATCAGTCCCGCGTAGGTGTTCTGCAGGTCCCAGGCGCGGAAGGTGGAGGCGAGCGGGATGGCTATGGCGTCGAACGGGATCATGAAGCTCAGCAGGATCACGGCGAACACGGCCCCGCGGCCACGGAAGTCGAACACGGCGAGGCCGAAGGCGGCGGTGGCCGACAGCAGCAGACCGACGCAGACGGTCACCGCGGCAACGACCACGGAGTTGAGGACCGCTCGTCCGAAGTCCCCCTGGAACAGGGTGAGGTAGTTGTCGAGCGTCGCGTCGGTGGGGACGACGCTGCGCCAGGACAGCGTTTCGAGTCCGGCGAGTACCTGGTCGCCGGGGCGCAGCGAACCGGCCAGCACCCAGAGCAGGGGCAGGGTGAAGAGCAGGCCGATCACTACGGCGGCGATCAGGGGCGCGTGTCGCGCGGGGGAGATCCGGCGCCGTGGGCTCCGGTGCGTTTCGATGGCCATGGCTACTCCTCGCCCTTGCCCTGCATCAGCCGGTACTGCACGGCGACGACGGCGAGCGTGACGGCGACCAGCACCACCACCTCCGCCTGGGCGTAGTGGATGTCGCCCACGCTGTAGGCGCGGCGGAATACGTCGTGCATCATCAGGTTGGTCGATCCGTCGGGGCCGCCGCCGGTGAGGAGTTGCACGGGTGCGAACACCAGGAAGTTGGAGACGGTGGCGGCGACGAGGACGAACGAGAGCGGGCGACGCAGCAACGGCAGGGTGATGTGCACAAAGCGCTGCCAGGCGTTCGCGCCGTCCATTCCGGCCGCGTCGTACACCTCCTGCGGGATGTCCTGGAGCCCGGCGATCAGGAAGGTCATCCAGTATCCGACGCCGACCCACGACATCAGCACGATCAGGGCGTAGAGCGCTTGCTCGGGACTGGTGAGGAAGGGCTGGGCGGGGATGCCGAGTGCGCCGAGGAAGGCGTTCAGCGGGCCTTCCGGCCGGTAGAGGATGCCCCAGATGACGGCGGACACGGCAGGTGGCACCGCGATCGGCGCGAAGACGAGCGAGCGCCAGAAGCGGGCGCCGGCGAATCGCCGGTTGAACAGCACCGCGAGGCCCAGTGCGAGCAGCACTTGGAGCGGGTTGATGACCAGGCTGAAGAGCAGGGTCACTCGGGTGCTCTGCCAGAACTGCGGATCGGCCCAGAGGTCTGCGTAGTTCGCGAGGCCGACGAAGCGCGTGACGCCGTCGGTCAGGCTGTGGTGCCGCAGGCTGCTGATCAGTGCCATCAGCGCGGGCAGCAGGCGCAGCAGCACGAGCGCGAGCAGTGCGGGGGCCAGGAAGTACAGCGCGAGCCGGCCCTGTGAGGGACCTACCGGACGCCTACGGGTGGGAGGCTCGGTCTTCATCTCAATCGCTCCCAGGTGCGAACCAGTTCCGCCGACGCCTTGGCCAGTCGGGCCTCGGCAGGCGAGCCGTTGCGTATGTCGGAGAACGCCGAGCCCATGACGGTCTCGAACTGTGTGTAGCCAATGCTCCTCGGCCGGCTGACGGCCGTTTCGGCCAGTTCATGGCGCATGATCGCGGCAACTCCCTGGGTGCTTCGGGTGGCGTTGCGGTCCAGGTCGGCCGCGTATCGGTCGAAGGCCCCGCGGTGGGATGGGATCAGGGGCGAGGCGGCGATGGTGGCGAGGCTGCCCTCCGTGGTGAGGGAGGCGTACTCCATGAAGCGCAGGGCCGCGTCCGCCCGGTTGGAGTAGGGGTTGATGCCCCAGGACCAGGAGTCGGTCGGGGTGACGGCCCGCCCCTGGGCGAACTTGGGCTGCGGCGCGGTTCCCCAGGAGAAGGCCTTCAGGGACGCGAAGGCTCCGAGGTTCCAGGGGCCTCCGACGAAGAAGGGCGCCCGGCCGGCGGTGAACAGCGAGGCCATCTCGAATGAGGAGACCCCGCGGGGGGAGAGCCCGTCGGCGAACAGCTTTCCGTACCAGGTCATGGCCGCGATCCAGCCGTGGGTGGTGACGGCGGGGGTGAGCATGTCGTCGCCGGTGATGCCGGATCCACCGCCCAGTGACTCGGCCAGCGGCTGGATGCCGTAGTAGGCGTCGGTCTGCTCGATGAGCAGCGCGTAGTCGGCGCCGGAGCGCTCCATGGTGCGGCGCCCGATCTGGAGGATGTGCTCCCAGGACCACCGGTCGGCGGGATCGGCGCCGGGCGCCGTGACGCCCGCCTTCTTGAGCAGGTCCGCGTTGTAGAAGAGGTACTGGGTGGAGGTCCACACCGGGAGGCAGCGCAGCACATTCTCCCAGGTGCTGATCCCGTACTGCTCCTGGCTCACCGCGGCTCGCGTGCGGCGGTCCACCGCGCGGAGGTCGGTGAGGAATCCGCGGGCGGTGAGAGCGGGGACGCGCGGCTGATCGACGCAGTACACGTCGATCGCGGTGTCGTTCGCGGACAGGCGCAGTTGCAGCACGTCGTTCAGCTGGGCGGGTGGGACCGGGGTGTACTCCACGCGGAGGTCGGGATGCGCCCGCTCGAAGCCCCGGATGACGGGCCGGAAGGTGTCAGCGGTCTCGGGGCCGAGGAAGCGCACCGCTGTTCTTCCGCCGGCCGGCCGGTCGTCGGCGCAGCCGGCGAGGGCCGCACCGGAAGCGGCGGCGAGGGCCGTGCCCAGGAGGCGTCTGCGGCTGAGGAGGCCGGTCATGGCGTCCGCTTCGGATCAAGGACCATCGTATGTCCAAATCGTTTTGCATTGCATGAGAAGACCGGATGGGTGAGATCCGGTTACGTTTGGACGGCACACTACAAAACGTTTTGCGTTCTGGGTAGTGTGACCATCGGAACAGTGGGGCGCCTCGGCGCGCGGAGAACGGGAGGGCGCTGTGCACGGTGGATGCCGCGCGAAGATCGGGGACGTGGCGGCCGAAGCCGGGGTCAGCGTCACGACCGTGTCGCACGTGATCAGCGGCCGCCGCCCGGTGTCAGCGGCCACCCGGGCACGGGTGGAGGAGGTGATACACCGACTCGGCTACCAGGCGGACCCCTCAGCCCGGGGACTACGCACCCAGCGCACCCGCACCCTGGGCCTGGTCGTGCCCGACCTCGCGAACCCCTTCAACGCGGAACTCGCCGTCGGAATGCAGGAGATCACGTTGGCCCACGACTACCTCACCGTGGTCTGCGAGGCGCCCTTGGGCGGACCGTACCTGCCCGCCGTCCTGCGGCAACTGGTCGCCCGTCGCATGGACGGCATCGTGCTCGGCCGCTACGGCGCCACCCGCCGGGACCTCGACCTGATCACCGGCTCCGGAACCCGACTGGTGCGCCTCGGCGGCCCCCTGGAGGCGGGTCCCGGCGACGTGGTGCGCGCGGCCGAGGTCGAGGGGATGCGGGATCTGGTACGGCATCTGGTCAAGGAGCGCGGCTACCGCCGCATCGGTTTCATCGGCGGCGAAGAGGGCGTCGAGCCCGGGGGCGAACGCTTCCAGGGGTATCGGGACGCACTGGCGGAGGCGGGGTTGGACATCCCCGACGACCTAGTGGTCTGGACCAGCTTCACCCGTGACGGCGGACGTATCGGCGCGGCGCGGCTCCTGGCCGCGACCGAACCGCCAGACGCTCTGGTCTGCGCCAACGACCTGATCGCCATCGGGGCCCTGGACACCTTGCGGGAGCGGGGTGTGGACGTGCCCGGGCAAGTGGCGATCACTGGCTACGACAACATCGAAGCGGCATCCCTGGTCTCCCCCGCGCTGACGACCGTGCTCAACCCGGCCCGTGAGATCGGCCGCTCCGCAGCGCGGATCCTGATGCAGCGACTGGACGACGACGACCACGGACCGGCACGTGAGGTGGTGTTGGCACACCGCGTTGTGACCCGGGAATCAGCCTGACCGCCCTCCGCCCACGCCACGGCCGGTCAGGAAGAACTCAGACGTGGAGGGTGGGCCGGTAGACGAGCTCCTGGATGCGGCCGTCGAGCGTCCGGTGCTCGATCAGCTCAAGGTCGAAGTCGGCCGCGCCCGGGAAGATCGGCGCGGAGCCGGTCTGACCGGTGATGACCGGGAAGATCGTCACTTGGACGCGGTCGACCAGGTTGGCGGCCATCAGCGCCCGGTTCATCGACAGGCTGCCGTGTGAGCGCAACGGCACCGCGGACTCCCTCTTGAGCCGGGCGACGACATCGATGGCGTCGCCCCGCACGACGTGTGCGTCCCCCGGCCAGTCGAGGGGCTCTTCGAGCGTCGATGAGACCACCGTCGTCGGCAGACTCCGCATCCGTGCGACCCACGGGTCAGCCACGTCGGAGCCCTGGGCACCCGGGCCCAGCAGTTGCAGGAATTCCCGGTAGGTGTTGGCCCCGAAGACCATCCGCTGCTCCGCACCGTACTGGGCGAGGCGGTGGTCGAGGAGCTCGGGGCCCTGCTTACCCCAGTAGCCGCCCCAGTCCCCACCGCTGTAGGAGCCGAAGCCGTCCAGGCTGGAGAAGACGTCGAAAGTGTAGGTAACCGTCATCGTGCTCTCCTTGAACACAGTTTGATCACATCAAAAGTACAGACCCGAATCCATGGCGGAACTCATCGCCACACACGAGCTCGCCGGATGAATCGCGTAGGTCCGAGACGGACCGGGGACGGCGCGCCGGATCTCCACATCGACGCGGGCGGCCACCCATGCCGTGACCGGGACGCATCGTCGGTACGTCGGCGGGCGGTGTGGCCACTGCGGGGATGGTGAGTGCGGTGAGGTCGCGGAAGGCTCCCGCGTGGGTGTGGCCTCGGTGACTCCGTCGGTAATGAAGAGAAGGACGTCGTTGGTCGAGAGGGGGAAGGTGTCGGGCCGTGCCTAGCCCAGTCGGCTACTCCGGCTCGCGCGGTCTGGGCGCCAGATCAAGACTTCATCCAGACACGCACAAGGGAGAAGCCATGACGCAGAAGAGCCCGCAAGAGGCATCCTCGCCCGTACAGGGAAAAATCCCTCCCGTATACAACGGTAAACTGATCACCGATGAAGACGATCAGCAGGAGATTGTGCAGCGTGATTTCTCTGCACCGGCGCAACTTCTCATTCAGCTCGGCCTCTGGTTCCCTCTGGACTCTTCCGTCTGGGACGACTTCCACTTCGAGTTGACATCGAAGACCAGGAAGATCAAACGCATGCGCTTCGTTGACACAGGCGACCAAACACCCATCGCTACGCTTACGGATTTCACCGTTGCCGCGACCAAGGGAACGGACCCGCAGACGGGTAAGCCGCTGCTCTGGCTGGGCATGGACTACCGCCTGACCTCGCATGGCTATCGCATCTTCGACGGCTACGACGGCGGACCGATGGCGGTCCAACTGAATTTCAGGAGTTCAGCCGGCGGGATTGTCTACCAGCACAGACTGAGTCCCGGGGTAAAACTAGCGTGCGGACACAACAATTTCCACGTCACCAATCTGCACGCGGAGAGATACTGGGTGGACTGGTTCGACCCTTGGCAAAAACTAGACCGGGATGGCTGGGGAACCGTCGAACAATGCTGAACCGGCCTACCACGCCATGGGTATGTCCTCTCTTCCGTTTCAGCTTGCCGCGACCGGACCGAGCATTCCCCGACACCATTCCCCGACACCATGGGTCTCACCCAGGGACGGACGGAGCGGCCCGGGCCGGATACCGTGCCTCGCGCGAGTGGTCCTGGGCAAGTGGCGGCGTAGGCGGTGCTGGCCGCGGTGAGCACGCGCGCCTGTTCCAGGAGTTCGCGGGCCTGTAGACGGTTTGCGTCCCGGCGGGTGAGAGCGAGGAGCTCAAGGCTCTGGGCCCGCCATCAGAGCACGCGCAGGGTGGTCAACCCGGCGATGAGGTCGCGACCGGCGCGCGCACCGCCGGCCGATCTAGGCGAGTGGCTGGGGCTGGGCCGTCTCTGATGAAGAACGGGCCCGCCGGGATGGCCTTCGGCGCGGGAGAGCCCTTGTCCACGGTACCTGTGGCCCTCAATTCGCGAGATGCTGATGCCCGTCTCGACTCGCTACCGCAGTGTGGAACGTATTCCAAACCTGAACAATAGCTGTGTGATGCTTAATTCAACAAAATTTCGGCGGTATCCTGGCTATATGAGTGATGGCCAGTCTGATATTGCGAAGCGGGGCATGCACCTCAGTATGCGTGTCTCGAACAGGTCGATTGAGCATAATCTGTCGCATGACCGTTACCGCAGGTGGTCTCGCGTGATCAGTGTAGTAGGCGCTCTGTTGGCAGCGACGGCAGGCGCATCGCTGCTGGCCGGCTTGACTGGTGGGTGGGCAACGGCTGTTGCGGGCATGGGATTTCTTAGTGCTTTGCTCGCCACCATTGAACCGCTACTCGGATACTCGAAGCAGGCTGAAGCCCACCGGAGGGCTGGAAGCTCCTTTGGAGCGTTGGGAACTTCCTACTACAACCTGCAATATCTGAGCGATCGTGAGCAGCAACTGAAGGCTCTGGAGGAACTGACACTCCGACAGAAGGAGTTGGAGAACGAATCGGTCGGTGTGGAGCAGTGGGCGGTAAAGGAGCGCGAGAAGGAAGAGAGGCGCAAGAGGCAGTTGGAGGATTCGCGACAGCGTGAGCATAAAGGGGCTTTGGCGTAGACCCTCCAGTTGTTCCCCCCGGTGGCTGCCTGGGTCGACGGTGGGACCGCGGCAAGGAGTGGGCGGCTGCCAGACCGTGGAGAGGGAAGTCCGTACACGCTGTCGTATGCGAGTTTCGACCTCGTCCACCGAGGCGATTCCTCCGTGTTCCTCCACGTCCATCTGAGGCGGCGGCAGTTTGTTGATGGCGTTGGACGAGGCTGAGGCTCTCCTCCAACTAACCGATCGGGTCGACGGTATCCCGAAGCGGCCGATCAACCCTCACAACAAGGACTGTCATGATCACATCACTCGCATGATGGAACGTCATGAGACCTCGCATCCCTCCCTGATGGTGAGGACACCACTCCTCATCCCCGGGAGCATGCCTCGGACAGCGCGAGTGTGTGCGCCCTTCGCAGCAATACGGCCACCAGCGCCCGAATGTGCCATGCCAACTCCTCTCCTGGGTCAGGCGGCTGGGGTGGTGTTGGTGGCGTCGAGTGCCGTGCGCAGTGCGCGGGCCAGGGTCGCGCCGTCATCGATTGCCCAGAAGTGGGCGAAGAGCAACCTGGGTTCTTCGGTGAGGCCGTGGTTGTGGATCTCAACGATGCTGATGCCGCTGCGGCGCAGGGCTGCCAGCACGTTCTGCACCTCGCCGGCGGTCATGGCGAAGTCACCGTGGACCGCGGCCCGGCGGGCGCCGATCGGCTGGAAGCTGATGAGCGTGGTCATGCCCGTGGCCGGGGGCAGGACGCGTCCGTGGTGACCGTCTCCCGGCGGTTGAAGGTGAACCGGAGGATTCCGCTGTCGTTGACGCCTCTCGCGTTCAGCGCCTCTTCGATGGCGGCCATGTCCAGGTCCACCTCCGGTCGCGAGGCGGCCGGTGCTGTGGAGGGCGTGGTCGTGACCGCCAGAGCGGCCTTCACGCCGTGGGCCAGGGCCAGGGGGTCCCCGGCATGTCCATGGAAGTGGATCCACCACATGGCCGGCTCGTGGGCGAGCAGGTGCTTGTGAACCGCGGTCAGTTCCAGGCCGCCCGTATGGAGCGCGTCGGCGGCGTGCTGCAGCTCGGACTCGGTCACCGCCAGGCTGCCCATCAGTAGTGTCCGGCCGTCGCCGTAGCGGGTGAACGCCGCGTAGGAGCCCAGGAACAGCCTGACACCGTAGGTGGTCACCGGCAGGTCCTGCCGGGCGAAGCGCACCCGGTAGACCGAGCCGTCCACCATCGTCCCCGTCCGGCCCAGGACATCGGCCACCCTGCTCCAGTCCGCCTCCGCCGTCGGCACCGGCAGCATCCCGCGCTGCCGTGCCGCCTGTGCCGCGGCCACCCCCGGACCTGCGCCGGCCAGCACCGGAGCCACCGCCGCCGCGGCCAGCAGCCGCCGACGCGACGGGTTCCCCCGGACATCCATCGCACCCCGCGCCGGAATCCCGCTCACCACATCAGCTCCTCCACTGCCAGACGGCCGGTCAGGACATTGAAACCGAGCGGGGCCACCGAACTGCTGAAGCGCCACGCCGGATCGGGCGACCGGATCATCTTCGGCAAGCTCCTGCAAGTCCTTTGTTTCGGCTGTTCCTACGAGGCGATCGCGGACTCCGCTTGCTCGGCCACCACCATCCGCAACCGCCGCGACGAGTGGATACAGCTCGGACTGTTCGCCCGGCTGAAGCAGATCGCGCTCGACGCCTACGACCGCATCGTCGGTCTCGTTCTCGACCAGATCTCTGTGGACGGGGCTATCACCAAGGCCCCGGCGGTGGTGAAGTGGCCGGACGCTCACCGGTCGACCGAGGCAAGCAAGGCATGAAGCGTTCGGGCATGACCGACGGCTACGGCATCCCCATCGGCCGAGTCCTGGCCCGCGCCAACTGCCACGACTCGCCGCCGCTGGCTCCAACTCTGGATCTTTTGAACGAACTTGGGACACTACTCGACCGGGTCACCGTGCACCTCGACGCCGGCTATGACTCGGCCACTTCACGTGCGCTGCTCGACGAACGAGGGGTTGCGTGGCCGGATCGCCCGCAAGAGGACCAAGGCGCCAGCCCAGGCCACCCAGCGGTGGCACGTCGAGCGCACGCACGCCTGGCAGAACGCCTTCCACCGGCTCACCCGCTGCTACGAACGCCGGACCACCGTCGTCAACGCCTTCTTCGACCTTGCCGACACGATCATCACCGTCCGTAGCCTGATCCGCCGGGCATGGCCCACCCACCGCTGGGACAACCGGCCGAACCGCCGTCCGTGAGGACACGCCTGCCTCCGCGAGCTCTTACGTACGCTCAGGCTTCCGTGCCTCGATGAGGGTCCTGGAGGAATGGGCGACGAAGGGGCCCTCGGACTCGATCTTCTCGTGCAGCTCGCGCAGGCGGCTGCGATACTGCTCGACGGTGAAACCGGGCACCGTCCAGATCACCTTTCGGAGGAAGTAGATCACGGCGCCGACGTCGAAGAACTCCACCCTCAGCCGCTCCGTGCGCACGTCGACGATTTCCAGGCCGGCGGCCTTCGCCGCGGCGGTCTCGTCGTCAGGGTGCCGCTTCCGGCGCGCCTCGGGCTGCGGCCCCAGGATGTACTCCACCAGCTCCCACACGCTGGCAGGCCCGACGTGTTGGGCGAAGTATGTCCCACCCGGTCGCAGCACTCGCGCGATCTGGGACCACCACACCGTCGCGGGATGCCGACTGGTCACCAGGCCGAATGCCTCATCGGCGAACGGCAGCGGCGGCTCGTCCGGGTCGGCGACGACCACCGCCCCGCGCGGGTGCAGCAGCCTGGTCGCTTTGGCTACGTTCGGCGGCCAGGACTCAGTCGCGGCCATCGTGGGCGGCAGCTTCTCCGCTGCGGCCAGGACCTCACCGCCACCGGTCTGGATATCGAGCGCCGCCGACACCACCGCGAGCCGCCGACTCATCGCCTGCTGATAGCCCCACGACGGGCGTTCCTCGGTCGCCCGGCCATCCAGCCAGGAGAAATCCCAGCCTTCCACGGAAGCCGACTCAGCTTCGGCGACCAACTCTTCAAAGCTACGTGACATACCTACATCATTAAGCCCCATCCCACCCGAACGCACACAGTATTCCGCTGTGGCCCCAGCAAGACCGTTACGGGAACAACGTACGGCAGCGGGTGAACTGCTGCCCATGAGGCACGCCCATGTGCGCAAGCTCTAAGCCAAGCCCTAGGAAGGCCTCCTGTGTCAGCGGGCGGCGCACACATGGCGCACCGCGTCGATGCCGACCGGGATCTCGTAGTAGTCCTCAGGAAACCGCCGGTATGCCTCCGGTGGCGGGTCGACCAGCAGGTGGAACAGCCAACCCGAGCCTTCAGGGTCGGCACTGTTCCCTTCCAGCCGGTGAGGAGCAGCGGGTGTGGTCAGCTCAGTGTGTTGGCCCAGTGGCCCAGGACTGAAGGCAGCTCCGCGGCGTCCACCCACGCCCGGAACACTTGGTTTCCCTGGTGCTCTGGAGTGCCGGTGTACACGGTGACCATCGCACGGTCGTTCATGAGCGCATCAGCTCTGCACCCGTAGCTTTCCATCGACACGGAGACGTACCCCTGGCGGTACGTCAGCGGTCCGATCTCGTACATCTGATTGGTCTCGGGGCCTGCATTCACGTCCATGGAGAGAAGCCTATGTCCGCCCTGCGCTTGAGGGCGGGACTAGTGATCCGTTTAGTCACGGAGGCGGACAGGTGCGTCCGTCGCAGTCGTCAGGCGGGAACTCCGCTGGGGCGCCCACCCGCCCGAAACACCCGCCGGCCCTGTCTGGCGGCGGTTTGGCTTCCAACCTCCAGAGGAGCTGTTGGAACTGCCACTCGACGCCTGAAGAGATCCGCTTCCGACGCAGGCCCTAGCCGGCCTCATGGCGAAGGGAGCGGGCGCTTCGATGAGGAGGTTGAGGCCCTGGGGGTGGTCGGTTCGGCTGGCGGCGGCTGTGTTCGCGTCGTGTGCGGTGGTCGGCCCGGCGGACGGGAGCGGGTACGTTGTCGCGGGCTCAAGGAGGGAGAATTCGATGTCCATGCATGAGATCGAGGATCTGGTCGCGGACTCCGTCCGTGTGCTGGACGCCCACACCGCGTCGGACGATCCACGCGTTAGGGACTGGTTCGCGGTGCTGTACGACTTCCAGCGCGGGTACGACTGCTCGTTCACGCACTTCCGTGTGATGGACGTTCTGCTGCGTCGGGGGTACACGTACCGGTTTCCGGTCGACCGGCACCCCGACTACGCTGAGCGGCCCGAGTACTTCGACGCACTGGCCGAGTTCACCGGCCTGCGCACGTTCGACGAGGAGGCCCTTGACTTCGAGGGCTATGACTCCTGGCTCGAAGACGGCTACGTCGAACCGCCGTTCCTCTACTGCGACGCCGGCACCGACCTGTGGCGGCGCATGGTCGTCGCCGGCGAACTCCGCGGCCCCGACGCCGCCCCGCCGCGCCCCACCCGGCTGATCGAAGTAGCGTACGAGGTGGCTGCCGCCGCCGAGATGGAGCAGGACCGCGAACTCATCGGCATGTGGTACGCGTTCGGCTGTGAAACCCTCCTCGGCGGCCCCGCGGGCTGCCCCTTCGACGTCGCCGAACTCGCCGAGATGCCTGCCGTACGTGACCTGCGCGCTGTAGTCCGCCGTACCGACGCCCTACCCATCGCACAACGGTCGCCCTACGCGGTTCCCGTGGAGTTCGCCGATCACTACGACCTCGAAACCTGGTGGTGGGAGCTTTAGAAGCCTGTGCCCGTTCACCCCGGCGCTCGCATTGCTGCGTTCGCGCGAGAACGGTCTCAGCCTCCGGGCGGGAGACGGCGGATGCTGCGGCGTGCTCACCCGGTCCAGTTGTGCCGTACACCCGGTCCGTTGTGCCGCACATCGCCGCGCGACGACACCCGGCTTTGCGCGGTGCGCGATGCCCCCCGGTCACTTGACCGGTGACCCAGGGTGTTTCACCCGTTGGGGTGGCTGGTCACTTTGGGGGATGTCGGGACCGAGCGGAGGCGCGGTTCGAGCGGCTGGCCCTCCAGGACGTACACACGGGCGGGCCGCCCCCGGGGCCCTGGACACTCAGGACGCCCCCGACCGGCCCTGGGCGACTTCAAGCGTACCGGGCACTGCCCGGCGCGGCCTCCCGGCCCGGTGCCGGTGGGCCGCGCTCCCAACCGCCCTACCTCCGGCGAGCGCCGCCGAACGGCCTCAGTACTCACCGATGTGACGCCAGAGGGACCAGCCGGTGGCGTGCACATTCGGTCCAGTTGCGCCGTCTCGGGTGAGGACACGGAATCGGACGAAGCCATCCCGACGTGATATCGCCTGACGCAACATCAGGTCGTGTCGGCGGAAGCTGCGCACCCGATGATCCACCGCAGGGGCCACCGACTTCAACGCACCGGACCAGACCGCCTTCAGATGGTGGGCAGGAGTGTTTCTGGTCCGGGTGGGGGGTGTTAGGTGAGGGCGTGGGACCAGAATCGGGCCTTGTAGAACTTCGCGCCGGTGCGGACTGAGTCAGCCCGGCCGGAGAAGCCGACCGTGTCGTTCCACCAGGTCGCCGCGGACGGGGCGTCGACCCAGAACTCCGTTCCGTCGGGGAGCTTGCTGAAGGACTTGGTGAAGTACCAGTCGTACAGCCTGACCGGGGTGGCGAAGCTCCACG
>NZ_JAMQAW010000012.1:2349-2698 GCF_023701525.1 Streptomyces albipurpureus | reverse complement strand
CCGCCCACCGTGTAGAGGATGTCCGTGGAGGCGTAGTCGGGCTGCAGGTCGTGGCCGGTGCCCGTGAAGGTGAGCGTCGCCACTCGGGAGAGGCCGGTGATGATGCCGCTGGTGTTGGTCACGAGGCTGTAGGCGCGGAGTTCCTCGTGGCCGATGGCGAGCAGGAGTTGGAGCTTGTGGTCCCACAGCACGCCGTGGGCGCCGGGGAATCCGGTGCTGATGCTGTCGGCGAACGACGTCGGTGGGAGGCCGCCGTGCGTACCCGGTACGAAGACGTTGATGCCGCCGCCCGACTGGTACGCGGGGCCCGTGGTCCGGGCCCTGGAGGAGGCGGTGACGATGGCTCCGT
>NZ_JAMQAW010000012.1:1439-2290 GCF_023701525.1 Streptomyces albipurpureus | reverse complement strand
GGCCCGTCCGCCGGTGCTTGACGTCCCGTTCGCGCAGCACACCAGGACGTCGTCCCAGGTGGCGGTGAGGCGGCGCCGGACGTCGGCCAGGTACTTCCAGGTGTCGGTGTTCGGTGCGCTCCAGTACCAGCCGGGGGTTCCGTTCCAGTCGGCCGTGCCGTTGCTGAACCGCTGTATCTCGTTGGCGGCCTGCTCCACGACCACAATCAGATAGTCCGTACTCGCGGCAGCCGGCCGCACCATGGCCGCGCCGCCGGCAACCGCCAGTCCGGCGGTCACCGCTCCCCTCAGCACCGTTCTCCGCTCCACCTTCAGCCCTCCCACTTCTTCATGACCGAAGCGATCCTTATCATGCGGCGGCTGCGATCAACAGGCCCCATGGCCCTCTTGCGGCCCGCCCTGTGCGTGGAGTGCCCTCGCGGTATCCGATGTGGAGGAGCGGTGTGGGGGTTGGTGTGATCGTGGCGAGTGGTGGGGGCTTGGGAAGCGGTGGTGGGGGAGACGGGCACCCCGGTCAGCCCTGGACTGCGCCGCAGGATCCGCCCATCCGGGATGGATCCGCTTCCGATGGAGACGGCAAGCACAGGAAATGACCCTCATCGGACGACGAGTTCGACCCGCGCGGGTCGAACTGGGGCGCCGGCTGGGCGAGTCCGGCGTGATGGCCCCCGAGTGGACGGAGGTGTTCGAAGCCGTCGACCGTGCCCTCTTCCTCCCGGACGTGCTGTGGCCGTTCGACATGGAGACCCAGACCAGCATCCGCACCGGCCTCGGCACCTCCACATCACGGGTGGCGCCGACGGCCGGGGCGAAGTCCCCGAGGAGCGTCGTGGGGGGGGGGGGGGGGGGGG
>NZ_JAMQAW010000012.1:0-1424 GCF_023701525.1 Streptomyces albipurpureus | reverse complement strand
GCGCGGACGGCGCCCGACCGCACGAGGTACTCAGGTCACCGGATGGGTCCCAGGTCCGGTACGGGCCCGCCGTGGGCGGCGGCGTCGGCGAAGACCCGCTCGCGGACCTGGCGGGTCGCGGCGCCCGCGGCGGTGGGGTCGAGGTCGGTGAGGACCCCGTCACGCTTGCGGACCCGGCCGCCGACGATGACGGTGTCGACGTCACGCGGGGTGGTCTGGAGGACGATGTGCGCCGCGGGGTCGCCGAGGGCGACGCCGTAGGGTTCGGTGTTGACCAGGACGACGTCCGCGAGGCGCCCGGGGGTGAGGCGGCCCAGCTCGTCGCCGAGGCCGAGGTGGGTGGCGGCGTTGACGGTGGCGAACTCCAGCATGTGGCGGGGCCGGACAAGAGGAACGTCAGGGCTGTACGTCAGCGGCCAGCGGCCTGCCCGGCGCTCCGTCTCGGCGTCGACGTTGCGCATCAACAGGTAGGTCAGACGCATCGCCGCGAACAGGTCGATGGAGACCCGGGTGTGGGTATCGATACCGAGGCTGGGGCGGGCGCCCATGCGGTGGGCGCGGTTGAGGATGTCCATGGCTCCACCGCCACCGAACTCGCCCTCGGGGGTGAAGGAGATCCCTCCGCCGCAGGCCGCGAGGGCGGCCAGTTCACCATCGGAGGCGGCATTGGCGTGCGCCGGGACGATGTCGGAGTCGAGGAGTCCGGCCTCGTGGAGCGCCTGGATCTGGCCGGGCGGGTTCTGGTGGATGCTCATCCGCATCCCGAGTTCCCGGGCGAGGCCGATCTCCTTGGTGACTCGCTCCAGGGACCCGTACTCCATGGAGCCGAGGGCCAAGCCGACCCGCAGAAGTCCGTCACCGCCGAGGTTGACCTCCTCGTGGAGGCGTCGGACGTGGTCGAGGCGCCAGGCGTGGTCCTCGGGCGGGGCGCCGAAGCTGCCGAGCATGCCGAAGGCGAAAAGAGCGCGTTGGCCGGTGATGCGGTGGGCGCGCAGTCCGGCGTCGGCGGCCTCGGGGGACATGACGTTGTGACAGAAGTCGAGGACCCCGGTGACACCGGCGTCGAGCATCTGCACGGAGCCGGAGAAGGTGGCGTCGTGGATGTCGTCCGGAGTGAAGTGCTCGCGGAGGTAGAAGGCCTTGCTCAGGTAGTCATCGAGGGTCCAACCCTCGGCGTACAGCCCCTTCAGAGGGGTCTGCCAGGCGTGCATATGGGTGTCGATGAGGCCGGGGATGGCGATCATGCCGCGCGCGTCGATGACCTCGGCGTCGGCCGGCGCCTGGTCCGTGAGGTCGGCGCCGACGGCGGTGATGCGGTCCCCGCTGATCAGGATGTCCCCGGTGGTCAGGTCGCCGTACTCGGGGTCCATGGTGAGGACGGTGGCGCCCTTGATCAGCAGTCGGCGCTCGGTGGTCGGATTGGT
>NZ_JAMQAW010000119.1 GCF_023701525.1 Streptomyces albipurpureus | reverse complement strand
GTCGGTGATGTCGAGCCTGATGGGGATGGGACGCTGCCCGATCTGGTCCGGGGAGCGCTCCATGGCCCGGAGGGCGGCGGCTTCCTCGATGTCGGCCTGGTCGAGTCCGGCTAGGTAGCTGCGGAGGCTGACGGGTGGCCAGCCGGCCTGGGTGGCGGCGCCGAGTGCGTCTTCGAGGTCACCCCATGTCGTGGCGATGGTGCGAAGGTGCTGCGCGGTGGCGGTGGTGGTGGTCATCGCGTCTCCGTGGTGCTGGGCGGGATACGGTGTGGCCACCTGGGGGCGTCCTGGTCTGGGGAGATCGCGGGACGCCCCTGCTGCATGTGCGGGTGGTCAGTGGAGCTTCGTCTCGGCGTTGGCCCACTTGATGCAGTAGGCGTAGCGGCCGATGACGATGCCGGCGCCGATGGTGGCCTTGCTGACGCGGTTCTGGTAGCGGTTCCAGAACGCGCGGGGGGCGGTGTCGGCGACGGTGTATCGGTAGAGCTTGGGCAGGTGGTAGCGGGGGTGGTGGTGGATCTCGCGGCCGTCGCTGGCGTAGTGCAGCATCAGGTCAGGTCTCCTTGGGCTGGTTGATGGTGATGTCGTCCCAGGTGCGGCTGCCGGTGACGAGGATGCGGTATGGACTGCTCATCGGCTCGGCTCCCCGGTGGCGTCCTGTACGTAGCCGTATGCCTTTGCCATGGTCCAGAACCGGCATTCGGGAACGGGCTGCCGAGCGTTGATGGGGTGCTGGCGGTTCCCGTCGCATGCCTTGCAGCTGACGAGGTACCGGCCGGTACCTCGTGCGACGGGGTCGGGTTCGACTACGGGCCGGTGCTGCTCGCAGAGGTCGATGAGGAGGCGGGGCGGCGAGGTCGGCTCCTCGGTGGTGAGCGGCTCGGTCATCGGCGCGTCCTTGTAGATCGGTTGGGCCGGGGAGAGCAGACCGAGGACCTGCTGAATGTTCACCGTCGTACAGCCGTGTGCGGCGTAGTCGCGCAACGTGGCGCGAGTGCGGGTGATCGCAGTCTCGGCATCGTGCAGGGCATCGTCCGGGGCCGGGGGGTCCTCCTGATCAGGAGGGTTGGGTGTGTTCGGGGCCATGGGGTTCCTCGTCGAGGGTGAGCTGTTCCGGGGTGGGGGTGCCGCGGGTGGGGCGAAGCTTGCGGTGGCAGACGGGGCCGATACCGGCGGCCCGGGACGCGGGGTCACGGAGCCGCCGGTGGCACATCCGGCACTGCCGAGGCAGGGCCGGGTCGGTCACGGGCTGATGCCGACCTCTCGCTCGCACTCCGCGCACAGCGGGTGGTCGCCGGGGCGGGCCCCGGAGGTGCCGCACTTCTGGCACTCGACCGAGCGGTGATACGGGAGGTCGGGAGCGAGTTCGACGAGCCGGGTGATCAGCTCGGCGGGGTCGTGCTCGTCCTCCAGGTGCCCGTACATCGCGAACTCGGTCACGGTCTCCGGGCAGTCGGTGATCGGGCAGACGAGCGGCTCGAACGGGTCGTGGCTCATCCGCGTGCCGCAGTGACCACTGAGCCGAGTCCGCTGGCGGCTACGGGAGTGTCCGCGTGGATGACCGATCCGGCGGTGGGTGCCAGGAGGTCCTCGTCGTCATGGACGAGGCGCCACCGGTTGGCCTTGCGGTCCCACTCAATGTGCTCGTCACCGGAGGTGTTGGAGATGTGGCCGTCGGGCTCGATGTGGAACGGGATGTCGGCGTCGACGAGGGCGTTGAGCCCCTCGACGGCTCGCTCCCACGGCCCGTCTTCGGGGAGGCCAAGGGTGCGGCGGGCGCCAGCCGAGTGCCCGCTGGTGGCCTGGAGCAGCTGCTCGGCTAGGACGTGGGCGCTGCGGGTTTGGCGGTGGGCTTCCTTCCGCCACCGGTCTGCGCCTCGTACGGCGCGGGAGAGGCGTGCTCGCAGGTTCTCGTACTTCCTGCGGCCGATGGGCTCGCGGCCACTGTCGGTCCAGGCCTGGATGAGTCGGAGGGCGGTCTGGTGCTGCTCTGGGGTGATCGCGGAGAACAGTGCGTCGGCCAGCTGCTCGCGGAAGGCGTCGCCCATGCCGGATGCCCACAGGCTCCAGTCGATGAGGGACCAGAGCTCGTCGGGGTGCTCGATGGGTACGCCGGTGCGCTGGGCGGGGACGAGTTCCTCGATGGTGCGGAGGGCTCGGATGGTGGTGTGGTGGGCGTCGATCTCGTCGTGGAGTTCGCGGCGGGTGGTGAGTCCGAACATGGTGGGCTCCAGGCGGGTGTGCCCGGGGGCGGGTCCATGAGTGGTGGACCCCAAGTCCGGTAGCGCGGGTGGTGGTCAGTTGCCGAGTGCGGTTCGTCCGGCGTAGGCGTCGAGGTATTGGGCCATCACTCGGTTGTGGCGGGCGTCTTCGATGGCGTTGTGGTGGCCTTCGGTCTGCGTGGGCAGATCGTTGGGCGAGAGGCCGAGACGTTTGGCTTCAGTGACCAAGTCGTCGGTCTGCATGGGAAGGCCGGCGGGGAGCTGGCTCATTGGGCCGAAGAGCTGGGCGTAGGCGACGTGGTCGTACGCCGAGTAGTAGGCCCAAAGGTCCGGGTTAGGTGTCGCGTAGATGAATTCCTGCACCATGCGAGCGATCTGGGCGCGGGGCCTGACATCGGGGTGGTCGAGGTCGAGGTGATCCACGCCGCGCTTGCCGTGTGGGTTCTTGATGATCGGTAGTGAGGGCCAGACGTTGGCCATCAGCCAGTCGTGCCGACAGACTGCGGCCTGGTCGAACTCGCAGCTGACGGCGTACAGCTCACGGCCATCCTCGGCCACCATGCCGATACTGATCAGGTCGATCGTTCGGCCATCGTCCAGGAACTCTGTGTCGTAGAAGATCTTCAACGGGTGCTCCTTAGAAGCGATAGAGGTCTAGAACGGGGGTTCGGCTGAGTGGCCGGCCTGCTGGTCAACGGCCCACGGGTCGTCAGTCGGGGGTGCGGTCGGGCGGGAGCGCTGTGCCTGGCCCTGCTGGGGTCGTGCTGAGCTCTGAGGGGGGCGCTGGCCGCCGGACTGTGAGGCTGCGTCCTTCGACACTGCTGCGACGGCGAACGCCAGCGAGGGGCCGATGGAGCGGATCATGAGCGACGGCCGTTCGTGCTTCTGGCCGTCCTTCTCCCACGACTCCGTACGCAGCTCGCCAGTGACGATGACCTCCATGCCCTTGGCGAAGGTCTCGGCGATGTTCTCGGCTAGGCGCTCCCATGCCGTGCCGCGGATGTAGAAGACATCTCCGTCTTCCCACTCGTTCGTCTGCTTGTTGAGCCGGCGTGAGTTGAAGGCGAGGGGTACGGAGGCGACGGCTTTGCCGGACTGGGTGAAGCGGAGCTCTGGGTCCGCGGTGAGTCGGCCGGTGCCGGCGATGCTGGGCAACAAGGGGATCTCTCCTTATGTGGGACCGGCTGTAGCCGGTTCCGGCGGGTGGCTATCGGGGTTTGGTGTCGGTCTTGGGGGTCAAGGTCCCGCCCAACGGTGTCATCGTCATCCGGCATCACCCCGAGCAGTTGCTCGCCGGGCGCGCTGCCGCTCTGCCGTGTACGCGGCCTCTTCCGGCAAGCACAGCTCACAGACCGGTTCGCCGCGGTAGCGGTGCTGACGGGCGCCCCGGTAGGTGCCGTGGTCGATAGGCTTCCGCTTACTGCCTCCACGACGGGGCTGGCCCAGGCGGAGATCGATGATGAGCTGGTCAAGTTCGGCGTCGGAGAGAGTCATTCGTCGGCCTCCGCGTCATATGCGGCGGCGACGGTCAGGGGGGTGACGACGTAGCCGGTGCCGCGGATCAGGCCATCGGTTTCCGCCGGGGTGATGTGCAGCTCGTATGTGGCCTCGTCGCCGGTGTCGTCGGCCCACCAGGACATGTGCTGAATCGAGCCGCTGGGTTCCTCCTGCTGGACCTTTGTCTCGCAGTGCCGTCGAGCTTCCTCGGGGGTCTGGTAGAGGCCCATGACGATCGAGTCGTGCTCGGCCCGGTAGGCCGGCAGATCCTCACCGTTGGCGGTCGACGGGTTCAGCCAGCGGCCGACCTTGGCCCGGTTCTCCGGGTCCAGTAGGAGCGCGACGGGGCGCCCGTCCTCGGCGATACACCCGATGGTGAGCAGCTGCTCTTCCTCCGGCGCTGGCTCGGTTGCGGTGTCGAAGCGATCGACGATCAGCGGTTCTGGCCCGGCCTCAAGGAACACGCGAACTGCGCCCCGATGTGCCTTGTCTGCTAGTACGCCGATGAACTCGGCCTGCTTGGCGTACTGCCTGCCGAGTGCCCGGCGCTCGTGGGCCTTCTTCACGAGCCACGCGACGAATTCGGT
>NZ_JAMQAW010000118.1 GCF_023701525.1 Streptomyces albipurpureus | reverse complement strand
TCGCCGCCGCCGTTGCGCTGCCAAGCGGTGCTGTGCGCACTCGCTTTGAGGCAGACGACCATGCGGTGCCCCTCTGGCCAGTCGTCGGGCACTCGCCAGCAGAACGCCGCGTTCAGGGCGAGGTGGTGCAGCGCGTGGTCAACGTTCTGTCCCGACCACGGTTTGATCTGCGTCCACGGCCCGGCGGAGCGATCCGGGTGGTTGTAGTCGTACCACCAGATATGCCAGCCAACGCCCACCATGTAAGTCTGCCCGCCCGGGTGCCCGGCGTCGTTCGTCACCCCGGCCTTAGCCGTGATGTCGAGGACATCCCCCGCCGCAGTGGCCGGCAGAACCACCCGGTACAGCAGCGAGCTGGTCGCCGAGTGCCGGTCGATCGGGATCGCGGAGGTTTCCAGCCGGTCGGACCAGACCGGCGGGGCGGGTACGAGCACTGATGTCACGCGCGTCCTCCTATTCAGACGACTTCATGGATGGTGACTTTGATCGAGCAGTTCACGCCCTGGATGCGCTGGTCCGTACCCGGCGACGCGACGAGCTTGAACAAGTGCGCGCCAGCCGCCGGGAGCGTGCCGGAATAGTTCTGCGAGAACGTTCCGCGGTCGGACGTGACCGCGTCCGAGAAGACAGCCAAGGGGCTTAGGTTCGCCCCGTCGACGTGGAGCCTCGCCGTGCCGGTGGCCGCACCGGTTCCGATCGTGTCCGCGTCCCACACACACTCGGCCTCGTAGGTAGCTCCAGGTACCTCGGTGACCAGGTTGATGGCGGCACCAGTGATGTCGATGTTGGTGGCCGGCCCGGTGTGGGCGGCGGAGCCCACCGCGAAATAGACGGTCGGCTTAAGCCGGTTCAGCTGCCCGGCGGTAACGATTTGGCCTGCGAGGATCGGCACGGGCGGCTCCTTTCTAGAGTGCGGCGCGCATGGGGTGGGTGAGGCGTAGGCGCGTGCCGGTCGGGTGGGCTTTGACGATGCCGTTGATGGAGCGGGTGACCACGAAGGTCTGCGTGGTGCCCGTGCCGTTGATGGCGGTGACGGTGACCTCCTCGCCGCCGCAGGTGACGGAGAACGGGAACATCGCGGCAAACGCCGCCGAATCGATCCAGCGGGGGCCAGCGGTGGTCGAGACCGCCCACGAGGGGTCTCCGGCGGCCACCCCAACGGTCAGCTCTGACCCCTCGGTGTCGGCCCGCCCCAGCACTGGGTCCTCTGCCACGCCGACTGTCCACGGCCCCGCTGGTGAGCACACGAAATCGATCGTCCACTCGCGCTCGCCGAAGGTCTCGGAGAAGCCCTCCACCATCAGATCCAGCGGGCCGGGCGGGAGATGGTCCGGCAGGTTCACGATCCGGATGATGTCGCCCTCAGCAACAGCGACCGCCTGAGGGACCAGCTGCGGATATTTGTGGAGGAGGAGCCGTAGCCGTGGCCAGCGGTACTCGTCCCAAGCGGAGTGGGACACCATCCACCCAGCGATCGCCTCCGGCTGCCCGTCATGGAACAGGTTCAGGGTCACGGGTTCCTGGTAGGGGCCGATACCGTCCGGATGTTCGCGTACGGACATCGGCCCGTCATCGAGCCGTACCCGCGCCGACGAACCGCCCTGCCGGCTGACGGTGATGTCGTTGCGGACTGAGTCGTCCTCGATCGGCTCGAACGGCTGCGTCAGCTGGCCGTAGTCCAGGGTGAGGACGGGCTCACGGTTGTAGAGCGCCACCCGCGGCTGGTATCCCAGCGCCAGCCGCCCGGACAGCTCATACAGCCGACCACCGTCCGCGTCTTCCGCTTCCTCCAGCAGCGCGAGCAGCTGCCCGGGACGCTGCGGCCCCATGAGCGTCGTCTCGCCAACGCCCACCGACATCGGCACGGCCTCTTCGCCAGTCAGCCGGATGATGCGATCAGCGGCATCCTCACCCTGGAATCCATCGTCCGCGCCGTTGTAAATCAAGGTGTTCTGGGAGTTGAACACCCCAAGGTGCCCGATGCTTTGGCCATCACCGGAAGCGTCCCATTTGGTGACGATACGGGTCACGATCCCAGCGGTAGCGGTGATCGTCTGCACATTGGCGTGACCACCGCCAGAGACGTCAATCCACCCCAAGTGATACGTCACCTGACCTGGTAGCGCGCCCGGGCGGGCGAGGACCTCCAACCGGTTCCAGGTGGCGTAGAACGCCGGTGTAGTGCCGCCCCCAACGCTCAGGATCTGATCCCCGTCCGCGTCATACCCGCGGGCGTACAGCCCTCCTGGCTCCAGCGTCACGATCATCCGGCGCACCGTGCCCGAGACCGCGAACTCCAAGATCTTCGTAGCCGTCGCCGGGGCGGCGTCGATCTTGTAGACGTAGGTCACCATCCACTCACCCGTCGCCGGATGCGGAGGCACCAGAGCGTCCATGCTGGACGCCGCGCCACCGGTCAGTCGCGGCAACGCGTCCGATCCGACAAGGCTGTTGTCCGCTCCGAAGTCGAAGCCCACAGTCCTCAATGGAGGCACGCGGGGAAACGGGCTATACGCCTGAACGGCATCTTCCCCTTCCTCCATCGGCCAATACGCCACACACGACGGCTCGGATGGGATGCGGCGGCGGAGGGTGGACTGGAGCGCCTCCCGCCCAGCCTCCAGACGGCGGATGATGCCCGCAGCGGTGATAGGGGCGGTGATGTTGTTGCCGCTGAGATGCCAGCGGGGTGCCCACGTCGGCACCTCACCCCGCACGCGGATACGGCGGCTCGTGATCTCCGCCCCGTTGGTCGTACTCCACAGCTTGCCCTGAGGGTCGGTGAAGCTGGACGCGCCGGACGTCTGGGCCGTGAAATCCGGGCTGGCCACGACGGTGCCGTTGATGCCCGAGCGCATCTCGAAACCGTGGATACTGCCTGACGAGCCTTGGAAGGCGAGCCCGGTCCACCCGAGCCCGACCCTCAGGGGGCCAGTACTGGCGAAGATGCTCGTCGTCCCGGGCGTCACCACGGGTGCCCCGAGTTGAGTCCATGGTCCCGCCATGGTGGGAGCCGTGTAGAAGCGGACCGTGTTGCCACTGCTGCCGTTGTTGACATCGAGGGTCACGCGGACGGCCATGCGCCGATCGCTCGGCACCGGCAGGGGGACGGTGGACGCCGTCTCGATCGTCGTCGCACCAGTCGCTGACCACTCGAACTGGAGTCGGCCGTGGCGGGTGATGAGCAGCCAGGAACGGTCAGGGGTGAAGATGTTCCCCTTGCCGGCCAGCTGCACCGAGCTGACGTCGATGTTGTCCCCGGCGATCAGCCAGTTGTCCAAGGTGGCATCGAGCCGAACATCGAGGTCCCCGGTGATGTCCAGTGATGCGTGGTCCGGCGTGGATGCCCGGGCGCCGGTGTTCGCACCGGACACCTGGAGGGCGACGACACCCGACTCCACCGACAGCCTGAGCGGCGTGTTCCGCCCCAACTGTCCGTAGTACGGGCTACGTGGGTTGCGGTTGTCGTAGAGCCCGCCGGGGGACTCCAGGGTGAGGGCAACCTCGGCCGCTTCTGCCCTGCCGCCGCGGTTCCTGCGTCCACGGGTGTGGGTGATCCGGGTTCCGTGACGCACATGGTCGGTGACGTCGACCTGTACGCCACCGATCTCCAGTTCCACCCGCGCATCAGGCACCACCATCTGTCCGTCCCCTATCGTCGTTGACCGAACGCGCGCTGGACATCGCCGCCGCCCTTGATCGTGACCTGGTCGCGGATCTGCTCAGCGAGGAACGAGGACCAGGTGGTCCCGTCGCCGCGGACCTCCAGGACGATGCGGGGCGGTCCGCTACCGGCTCCCGCCATGGCTGGTCCGCCTGCCAGTCCGAGGGCAGGTAGGCCGGCGCCGAGGTGGAGCCCCGCGCCGATCTGCTGCTGAGCGTGCGCCAACATGCCCGATGCGGCCTTCCCGACGAGCCCTGTACCGGAAGTCATACCGGCCGCGAGGGCTTGCGCGACCGACTGCCCGGAGTAGAGCGTCCAACCCCGGCCCGCGAACGGGCCCTCCTTCGCGGGAGAGAAGGGGAAGAAGTCGCGGGCTTTCGAGACGAGCTTGGAGGCGGCGCCGCCGACATCGCCCAGCTTCGACAACATGCCCGAGATGAACCCGGCGATCAGCGACCGGCCCGCATCCCGCAACTTGCTTCCCAGGTCACCCAACGCGGAGCGCACTTTGCCGGGGAACTCGCGGGCCTTGGTGACTGACTCTGCGATCTTCGCGGCTAGTGCCTTCTTCATCTCCTCACCGGCACCTCGAACCCGTTCGCCGAGCTTGGATCCGAAGGACGCGAGCGCGCTGTGCACCTTGCCGGGGAACTCCGTGAACCACCGCACGATGGTGTCGACAGCCCCCCGCATCAGCTCCTTCGCCTTCTTCCAGGCCTCGTCGAAATCGCCCCTGAGGAGGGCGGCGATCATCTCCAGCGCGGGGACGACCACGGTCTCGATGACCACGGCCAGCTCATCCGCGAAGATCGCCACCAGCTGGGCAATCAGCTCGATCAGCGGCGTGAGGAGAGGCATCAGCGACGTCATCAGCTCCAGCCCCAGCGCCGCGATCTCCGCGATCACTGGGGTCAGAGCGATGAGCAGGTCGCCGAACGTCTGGCCGATGGTGACCAGGGTCGGACCGAGTTCGACCAGCAGATCACCCAGCATCCCCACGAACAGCACGAGCTGGTCACCGATCGATGCGGCGAGGATCTCCACGATCGGGATCAGAGCGGCGATGATCGGTGTCAGGGTGTCCGCGAGGATTCCCACAACCTGCTGGATCACCGGTGCGAGGGCCACGAAGACCTTCTCCAGCGCCGCGAACAGGGGCGTGACCGCTGGCAGAAGTGCGGCGACCAGGGTGCCGATCAGCGGCAGGATCGGAGCCGCTGCCGTGATCAGAGCACCAATCGCGCTGGCCGCTGCCCCGAGTACCGGGCCGAGAGCCTCGATCACCGGCGCGAGTGCCGTGCCCAGTGCCTGCACCAGGGTCTGGATCGGCGGTCCCAACTGCTCGAACACCGGGCCGATCACCTTCAGCGCGGACACGAGGAGTGGGGCGACGGTCTTAGCGACCGTCGCCATCGTCTCGAAGATCGCCCGCAAACCACCCTGAACCTCAGGCGACGCAAAGGCGGTCGCGAGGGCGCCAGTGATCTCCTGAAGCACCCCGATGAAGCCGCCGCCACTGACCTGGGCGGCGCTGAAAACGCTGCCGATGATCGAGCCGACGTTCCCGGCCACATCCATCAACTGGCCGATCAGGGTGATGGCCTGCTCGATGGCCTTCTGCATCGCGCCCGACTCGAACGCGGCGCCCAGGGACTGCGACACCCCCGCCAGCCCGTCAGCGGCGGCCCCGGTCAACTTCTCGAAGGACGGGCCAGCAGCAGCCGCGATCTGCCCGAGCCCCGTCACCACCATGCCGGGCACGCCCTGCATGTTCTTGAGGCCGTTCGTCGCCGACCGCATTGCCGTGCCGAGGGTCCCTGAGTCCGCCAGACCCCGAGCGGCACCCATCACCCCAGCCGCCATATCGCCCAGCGCGGTGGCGGTGCCCTTCAACTCGGTTTTGAGGACGGGCATCACGCTGGTCGCTGTGCGCTTGAGGTTCTCCCCAAGCCCGCGGAACAGCTCCTGCTGAATGCCCTGCTGGAACGCGTTCCACTCCGGAGCGAGCGCCTTGACCTGACGCGCGAACGCCTGAGCGGACGGAGACAGCTTCTTGATCGCCTCTTCGAACTTCTCCGCGTTTGCCGGGTCGAGTGCGTTCGACAGAGCGTCGCCCATGCCCTGCGTACCGAGCTTGACCACCATCTGGGCCTGCTTGATCGCCAACAGCGCTGTGACCGCAACACCGCTGGCCGGGGCGATGTTGGCCACCGCTGCCGCCAGCCCAGCCGCAGCGGGTGCCGCGGCTCCGAGCTTGGCCGCCATACCGCCGACGGACATGGCGATCTTCCCGAGACCACCCGCCATCCCGCCGAGCCGGCCCAGTGAGAGACCGAGCCGATCCCCCTCGTCACTGCCAGCCGACAGCCCTGCGGCCATCAGCTGACCCGACGTGGCGAACGTCCCGTCGAGATGACGCAGCCGGCCTTCCACGTCCCGCTGAAAGCCCCGCATCCGCAGCTCAGCAGCCGACAGCCCGCTCCGCATGCCGGAGTCGTCGGCGTTGATCAGACCTGTCAGCGACCCAATGGTGAGCGACACGCGATCACCCCCAGGGTGTGTCAGGACCGCAGAGCGGCACGGATCTGATCGGGGTCATCGACGATCGACAGCTCGTCACCCGCCATCCGCCGGAACATCGCTTCCGGTGAAAGGCCGGTGAGGAGGACGTAGAACCGTCTGCGGCTCATGCCCGCGATGTGGCGGGGGCCGTACCGGTACTCGCGCTGGAAGTCGGCCTCGATCGCCCACCAGTACCGGCGGATGGCTTCTTCTGCGCGGCTCGGCGGGCTTGCCGGTTGGGGGCTTTTCCCGTGCCGGCCTGAGTCCTCAGCCGCTCGTACGCCTCAGCGAAGGACAGGTCCTCACCAGCGGCCTGGGCCATGCCCCACAACAGGACTGTCATCAACTTGCGGGTGCCGATCTTCGGCGGGGCAAGCCACTGATCAGCCGCAGCCTGACCGAAGAGGAGTGCGACCAGCTCGGCAGCGTCCTCGTCCGATTCGGAGGCCTGAAGTGCGGTGAAGCGCTCGCCAAAACCGAGCGGGAGATCGACCGGGACGGGGACGGTGACGCCCTCGATCACCGTGGTCCGGCTGCCGCCGGT
Source organism: Streptomyces albipurpureus (assembly GCF_023701525.1). Classification (GTDB taxonomy): domain Bacteria; phylum Actinomycetota; class Actinomycetes; order Streptomycetales; family Streptomycetaceae; genus Streptomyces; species Streptomyces albipurpureus. Next base: position 11,652 of record NZ_JAMQAW010000118.1, on the reverse strand, counting down.
GAGCTCCTCCCAGAACGCGTCGAACGACTCCTCAATCGGCGCCTTGCGGGCGGTCATGCCTTCACCGCCGTGGTGGACGCGCCAGACCGGGTGATGGTGACGGACCAGGACGACTTGTCGTTGTTCCCGCCGCCTTGGTCCCCGAGCTGAAAGGTCGCCGCAGGCCACACCTCCCAGGTGGTGTCACCCGGGGCGGCCATACGGAAGCCCACAAGAGAGTCGTCTCCGAGACGGGCCGCCTGCACTTCGGCGAGCGCCTGCCCCGGATCGAGAGCACCCGTTGTCTTGTCCTTCAGACGGAAGCCCTCCAGGGTGATGGACTTCCCTTCCTGCATGTTCTGCGATTCAGCGCGGCCCTGGCTGCCGAAAGTCGTGGTATCGGCGGTCTCATACTCATGAGAGAGGGAGAAAGTGTTGATGCCGCCTTCGCCCGCACCGCCCTGGGCAGTCCTGATCGCGACCCAGGTGCCCGGGTTAAGGAAGTCTTCGATCTCGAACTGGCAATCTCTGGCGTTGTATTTGGTGGCTGCCATGGCTCCTCCGGGCATGACGAAGGCCCGCTGCCGGTGGGCTGCGGGCCTGGGGAAAGTGAAGGGGTCAGACGCGGTGCGTCGTGGGGCTGAGATGTTCCATACGGAAGTTGGCGACGTGCTCGTGCCGCTGGGACTGGTCGACGCCGAGCGCCGCAGGGGCACCCTGAAGCGCCACCGAGAGGATCAGCTCCACACCGCCCGGCAGAGTCACCGGCCCGAGGCCGTGCAGCTCGATTCGGATACGGGCACACAGGCGCCGGGAGGTACGCGGGTCCTGGTCGCCACGGACGCGGACCTGCATCCGCGGCTCGTCGTACGGCAGCCTGGAGTCCGGCTCGGTGCCGTCGTCGTAAAGCGTGAGGACCACAGCGACGCCAGGCGTGGACGGCATCGACTCGATGAAGCAGTCCCCGCCGACCCCGGTCGGGTCGTAGTCGACCAGGCCCCGCTCGGACAGATGGCGGGCGATCCCGTCGAGGAGATCCGGCTCATCATCCACGCAGCCACCTCCTCAATCCCACTGCCATCAGGTCCAACACGACCTGGCGTTCCCGATTCATGGGGATTTCCAGGTACTTCGCGCTCCTACCCGGCAGGTGCTTCCACGACAGCTCCTCGTGCTGCCGGGCCGCATAGACCGTGTCGAAGACGACCGCGCCGTTCAGCGGGCCGGTCATCACGACCTTGCCGGAGCGCTCCAGGGTGCCCTCGTCGAGCGGCACCAGCCTGCGAGCCTCACCGAGGACGTGTTCCAGGCCCTTCTCCAGCCCTTCGGAGGCGAGCCGCCTGCCGCGGCTGGTCCATTGCCGGCGGCCGTCGAACCGGAACCGCGTGTACTGCACCAGGCACCTCCTAGGCGAGCTGGACTTCGAGATGGTCAGGAGTGGCGAGACCGCCGCCATCCCGCCGTAGAGCGGCGATCACGGTGGTCTGCCTACCGGTGGGCAGGGTGACGCGGGACTCGGCAGGGCAGACCGCATCGAGCCGGGCATAGAACGTGCCGGATGAGATCACCTCTTGACCCTCTTTGCTGCGGACCGTGCGGGTCTGCTCATCCAGAAAGCACCTGAGGCTGGCAGCCGGTCCGTACTGGGGCCCGTACGCGGAGTCCCCGAGATACGGCTCCACCGTTACCTCATGCCGCAGCAGAAACCCGGGGATCTTCATGAGACCACCAGCCCCAGGACGAAGATGTCCGGGGTCAGGTCAGGTGACCGGAGCGCTTCGAGGGCCGCGTCAGCGACCTCCCGGCCACCCACCGAGGCCGCAGAGCCCCCGGCCGACGAGCCAGGCCCGGACAGGGCAACGGAGCCGATCTTCACCGTCCCGTACCTACCCGCCGTGCCCAGCTCGTCGCCCGTCTCGCCCCACCACTGGACCTGGGCACACACAGCAGCCGTGAACGCGGCCACCACCACGGCGTTGGTGGGCATCCCGGTGGCCGGGTCCGCGTCGTATCCGCACAGCCGAAACACCCTGCTGTCCAGAAACGTGGACGCGCGACCGAGGACGGCATCGATACCCTCAGGCGGAGTCTCGCCCGTGTAGGCCTGATAGTCAGCGGAGGTGGCATAGACCCTGGCCATGACCACCTCCTACGCGGACGCACCCACGATGACGATGTCGTAGCTGACACTCGTACCCGCTGCCGAGTTGGCGATCTTCAGGAGATCCCCCGTCCCAGCCGTGACCGCGTACGCCGTTGCGTCAGCAGCACCAGCCATGACGCCGAAGGATGCACCCGGGCGGAGCGTGACCGTGCCGGTCGCCCCCAGAAGGGTGCTCCAGGCGTTGCTGGTTGCGTTGCCCACGATCACGCTGTTGGTGTTGCCCTCAGCAGCCGCGACGAACAGGCCCTTGACCTTCACGAAGGTGATCGCCGTCCCGAAGGCGTCCAGAAGGACGCCTGCGAGGTCGAGATCCTCCGTTGCCGAAGCGGCCAGCGTGCGCCGGTCGTGGAAGACCTTGTCCGCCTTCCCGGCCCCGGTGCCGCTGGCCAGGTGCACGGCTCGCCGGAAGCTCAGCCGGTCCTCCGAGACCGTGAGGTCCTGCGCCTTGGACTGGTAGATCGAGGCGGAGATGCCGAGATCAGTCGTCACTGCCACCAGGGCCACCTCCCTCGGTGTACTGGGCGGCCAGCTCGTCGCGGGTTGCCTTCTCGGCGTCTTCCTCGGCCATGCCCTGGGCGACCGCGTACGCCTTCCAGTCCGCCTTGGACGCGGACTTGGTCGGATGCTTCGGCTCGACCGGCTCGGGGGCCGGGTCGGGCTCCGCACAGCGCCAGCCCGAGGCCGGGTCGGCAGCCAGCGCCGCGTACCGCTCCGCCTCCGGCCCCGGTGCCGGGCGGACGCGTTCCGCCACGTGCGGCCCTACGCCGCGTTCGTAGACAGCCACAGTCATCACACCTTCAGCCCGGTCATGACGCCGTGCGCCCGCTCGTTGCCGTACGCGAGACCGATCTCTCCGTACAGCTGGACCTCGTCGCTTGAACCGGTCTTCGCCAGCGGCTCCTCGAACATCACGCCCTTGCCGGGGACGTTGAGGAACACCGGCTCGCACTGCTCCAGCGAGACGACCGAGATGGTGTCCTGCGGCATGTGCCGGTCCATCATCACGGCCAATGTGCCGAAGTCCGTGACGATCTGGTCCACGGCGACACCACCGACGTCGCGGCTGGTCTCGTGGAACTGCCCGTACGCCGAGGCGTACGCGGCCGTGAGCGCGCGGCGCTGGGAGGAGTTGCAGAGCAGTGTGGCGGTCTCCTGCTCGCTGATGCCCCCGTTGTCGTAGGCGAGCTGGAGCAGGTCCGTGACGTGCCCCGGGGTCAGGGTGGTGGCCCACGGCTCGGTGAACGCGATCCCTGACGCGGTCCCGAGGGTGATCGCGGCCCCGCCCAGGGTCGAGGACACCTTGAAGGTGTTCGCATCCTGCTGGTCGGCGTAGTAGATCCGGCCCGGGACAATTCCGGTGGCCGCGCCGACGGCCGTGAACACGATCTTGTCACCGTCTACCAGACCATGACCGGTGGAAGTGATCGTGTCCGTCGCGCTGGTGGCTCCGGTCACGCTGGTGCCCTTGGCGATCCGGTTGGTGGTGATCGCCTGGAGCAGACCCCGGGTCCGCCTCGCGGTCGCGTTCGTGGTCGGGTTGTTGAACGTCCCGTTGATGAAGCTGTAGTTCACGTCCAGCGCGATTGACTTCAGCGCCTGCGCGACCTGCCAGTCCAGCTCCGAGTTCACCGGGTTCGACCCGTCGACACCCCGGTACGGCGCGGACCCGGGCGTCGTCAACATGCCCGCGGTGGCCTGCTTGGTGTACGAGACGGACGCCTTCTCCTGATGGATCTGGACAACGTTCCGGCCGCCGGCCCGTGCCCGGTTCTCCGCTGTGGGAGCGGTCGCGCCCTCCACCCGGGTCCGCTGGGACGGGTCCCGCAGGTCGTAGGTCTGCCACTCGAACTCGGTGCTGCTCGTCATCCGGCCGCCGGTGAGGCCGCCGATGGCCGACAGGAACGGGGTGTCCGCCGGGGTGAGGGCGAAGAGTTCGCCCGCGTAGTTGGGAAGGTTGAAGCTGTCGCCCATCCCGGTGATACCGGCCATGAGCCCTCCTTAGGTCTGTGCGGCTTTCTGCCGCTTGAGTCGGATGACGGTCGCGAAGTCGCGCTTCGCGGTGGCGTCGGCGATCTGCTTGTCGATGGATGCCGCCTGGTCGCCGGAGCCTGAGCCGCCGCCCATGTCTCCGCCTGAGCGGCCGGCCCCACGCGCAGGCGCGAGCTTGGCGAAGGTGGTGACGGCCTTCTTGATCGCGGTGTCGTCAACCTGCCCGTCCTTGTCGACGAAGCGCTTGAGGTCGATGTACTCGGCGAGCGTGGTGAGGTCGACGCCTGCGAGAGCCGCCGCGGCTTCGAGCTTGGCCTGAGCGATCAGGGGGGCGGCTTCGGAGAGAGCGGCCGTGCGGCCTGCCTTCTCTGCCGCGGTGACGGCCTTCTCCTGCTCGCTCATGTTCGCGGCACGGATCTTCTCCAGCTCCGTCTGCGCGCCGCTGTTCTCCTTGGCGCGCTTCTCCCACTGCCGCGCCATGGCCTTCCAGTCCGTGCCGTCACCGGATGTGCCGGGTCCGGACTGTCCGGTTGCCTGTCCGCCCTGGCCGGTGGCGCCGTCTCCCTGCTGTCCGGACGTGCCCGACTCACCGGAGCCGTCCTGTCCGGATGCGGAGCCGCCTTCGCCCTCGCCGTTGCCACCCGCGATGGGATAGATCGGTGAGCCGTTGCGACGCCTGCCGAGAACGGTCCCCGCTGCGTGACTGGCCAGCGGGTGCTTGAAAGGGTGGGGCATGTTGTTCTCCCGTTCCGGGATCAGCCCGATGCACCGTGCGGTGTTCGGGCATACGAAAGGCCCCGCACAAAGGCGGGGCCAAGAGGTGTTCGAGTGTGGTCTGGGGTCAGCCGTCCTCGGCTTCGAGACGCCGGAGATGCTTGCGATACCGGCGCTCTAGATCATCGAGCATCTCCGGTGTCGCCTCCATCTCTAGCCGGTGGTAGCCGTAATCGCTCGGCGTCTGCCGCTCCTCAGCGGTCGGGCGATAGGGGAGGTCGGCATCGCGGTGTGCTTCCGTCCACTCTGCATGAGCGGCAGCCCGCGCACGTGACTGACGGAGGGCCGAAGGATGCGGGCGCTGAGGAGGGGTCTCCGGAGGTTGGTATTCCTTCACAGCCACTTCACTCCATACCAGGACGAACCCATGAGAGCCTTCTTCCCCACCCACGTCATACGCGATCCGTCCGATGGAGGGATCGCTCTGCCCCGTCCGGCCTGACTGATCTCTTGGGGTTCCGGGAAGCCTTCTTCGCCCCATGACAGTGGCGCGGCCCGCTCCAGGATAGCGGCGGCCTCGAGGACTTGAGCTCGCAGTGAGGCCAGTTCCTCCGGGTCTCCGCCACCAGTTTCGGCGGCAGCCTCCAGCCGTTGGATGTCTTCCTTGGCTCGCTCGATCGCCCCTTGTAGCCGCTCCAAAAGGTACTGGGCGGCCTCAGCGTCGCGGGCGCTGTATCCCGCTGATGCCCACGCGTAGCCGCCGACCTGCATGGACGCGTGCAGTTCAATGCGCTCCACACCCGAATCCCGATACCAAGCTTCGAGGCGCGCGTTCAACGCCCCGGACATACCGGAATTCTGGTGCTCGTCCGCGATATCGAAGTAGGAATGCACGACGTAGAGCGCGCCGGTGTCGTCACGTCGCAGTTGGCGGATGACGTCACCGACCATGTTCTCCCCCATATAGATGCCGGCGGAGACATGGGTGTAGTTCTGCTCCACCTTGACTCGCCCTGTCCGGATGGTGAGTCCGGCGTAGTCGCCATCCAGTACACCGGCGATCGCGTGTCTCACGGCTTCTCTTTGCTCGTCGGTGAGCTGATCGGATGGGACGGGAGAGATCAGGTCGTCGAGGAGTGGGAAGCCTGCGGGGCCTTGACGAATCGCGCTGGGTTGCTCGTCGGGCTCGGCGTCGCTGGGCGCTGGTGAGCTGGGTGGGGGCTCGGGGGCAGCGTCCTGTGTGGGCGGGGGGATCTGTTCGCGTTCGGGCTTGCGCCTTAGATCGTCGTGCGCAGCCACGTGCTTCCGCATCTCGGCTTGCCATTCCCTGACCTTGGCGTTCGCCGTCGCGCGGGTCTTGTCGTCCATCGCAGCGGCGGCCCGGCGCTTCCACCGGCGGATGTGGCGTTCGATCTCCCGCTGCCGCTGCGTGTCCTCATAGGTGGTGCCAGGGGTGGCATGGTGCGGCGGGCGGGTCGTGATGCCGGGAAGGTAGGCCGCGAGGGAGTGGCGGCAGTTGGGGTGAAACAGGCCGGCAGCACGGGCCTCGACGAGACTCCCGGCGACGTGGACAGCGACCGTGCGACGCCTGCCACGACGCCGACCCGTGGGTGCTGCGTGCTCGGCCCGGATGGTGTGTGGGCCGGACTGCCCGTTGATGGCGAGGATCTCCCCTTCCCACGCGGCACACAGTGGGCAGTTGAGGGGGGCATCGGAGACGATGACGAGCTGGATGCCCATCTCGGTGAGCGCATCGGTGTGCCCCTCGATCGCGGCCCGGGCGGTGACCGAGCGGACAGCCATCTCTGCGTAGGCGGCCATGTCCCACGACCTGCCGGCCGAGTCGATGAATCCGGTGATGCCGCGGTTGGCGAACTCGTCGAGGGCCCGCTGGCTGGCCTGTCGGCGGGTGATGCCGGTGAGGAGCTGTGTCCCGGATGCGCGGGCGACGACACGGCGGTAGGTGTCCGTGATGGCCCGGGTGATGCGGGCGTACACCGGCCGGGTGTCCTCCGCCAGTGACGCGGCGAGCCGGTCCACCGCGGGGGCGTTCGGCAGGGTCTCCCGGGCCACGAGTTCCCGGCCGATGTCCAGTGCTCCGAGTTCGGCGACGGCGGCCTGCCTGCCGCGGGTGTATGCCTCGATGAGCGCTCGTCGTACTGCGCCGTCGGTGTCCTGTTGTAGTGCCTCCGCGACCTGCTCGATGGACTGCCTCAGGTTGCCGAGTGAGGCGAGCTTCAACTCCGCCCAACGAGGTGAGTCGATGTCCGCCTCAAGCGCTGCCGCCAACTTCTCCAGCAGCACAGTCTCAGCGGCGTCATACAGCCCCCGGACCTCCGCCGCGAGGTTCTCCGCCATCTCCGGGGACACCGGCATCGGGTACCCCCTCGGCTCCGGTCTGGGTGGGATCAGAGACCGCCCGGCCGGACTCGCCGAGGATCGCGTCCGTCTCGGCCCGCACCTGGTCCTTGTCCCAGTCGGGATGCAGCATCTCCACCAACGTCTGCGTGGATGCGGCCTCGGCCCGTCGTAGCAGCTCGGCGGTGGTGGCCAGTTCGCCTACGCCCTCACTGATGGAGTCCTGGAACTCCACCTCGGGCGGCTTGCTGTCTAGGCCTCGGACGCCGAAGCGGAACCCAGCCTCCACCGCCAACTGCGCGGCAAGGATGTCGGACAGGGCAGGGTCGGCGTAGAGGGCCTTCCGCGCGCGGGTGGCGAGTGACCGGCGCTCTCGGGCCTTGATCTCCGTCGCGGTGACCGCCTGACCTTCACCATGCTCGCCGAACGTCCCGGCCGAGTAGCCAGCCTGACGAGCGGCTTCCTGTACGAGTGCGGCGCAGGTGTCGGCGTGCTCCTTCACTCGGATCGCGAACTGGACGGAGGTGATCGGGTTGGGGTCGCCGGCGCGCGGGAGCATCGAGAGCCCGGTATAGACCCGGCGGTCCTCCCACGAGACGCCCTGCCCGGGGCCAAGGGACTGGAGCAGCGAGTCAGCGACGATGATCCTGCTCTTGCCGTCCTGAATGTCCCGCATCCACGACGTCCAGGCCTCGTCGAGTGCGTCCATCAGGCCCTCGATGCCCTGAAAGTCGGACTGCCCCCAGTAGGCCGCGCTGGGGACATGTCGCCAGGCCCTGGCGGGGCGGACGTTGGGCATGTAGGAGGCGGTCAGGTGCTGCGGTGCGCCGGTGTCGAGCCCCCCTTCGGCGTCGACCTCTTCCGAGAGCGGGGCGGTGGCTGGGTGGTCGGCGAGCGGGCGGACGGCGCCGAGCGTGCTGCTGCTCCCCTCGTACAACCCGTGGTAGATGCGGCCCTTCTCGTGGCGCTCCAGGTGCCGGAAGACGCGCCGGTCGGAGGTGTCGCCGGAGTCGAGCACGGTCCAGAAGGTGACGGCGGTCAGCCGCCCGTACCGGAACTCGGGAGCGGCCCGGTCGGCCGCGACCACGTCGATCCAGGGCCGATCGGAGACCTCCGTGTCCCAGACCACCCGCAGATAGGCACCACCATGCGCCGCTGCGAGCTCGCCTGCCTCCAGCAGGGTGGGGTGGAGGCTCTTGGCCATGGCGTCGAGGCGGGTCTGGGTGGTGTCGTTCTCGCCGATGAGGGCGGGGGGCTCTGAGAAGAGGAGGCCTGAGCTGGTGCGTGCGATGTCTCCGGCGAGGGGGATGTGCAACTTGCTGACTGTCTCGCCCGCGGGGGTGGGTTCGCCCCAGAACCAGCGGGCGAGCTTCCCCCGTACCCCGCCGGCGTACTGGGCGGGCCGGTTGGCCGGTGTTTGGCTGCCGCGGTTGCGGTAGCGCTCTGCGAGCCGCTCGGGTTCGGAGGAGTACCAGGCGTCCCAGTCGGCGAGTGCGGTCTGGACGGTGGGGTCTACGGGTGGCCACGGAGTGTCTGCGGTGGGCAGGGGCATCAGACGCGCTCCTTCTCCATGACCAGGGCGGCGAGCTGGAGCCAGGACGCGGCGAGTTCGTCGAGGCGTTCCATGAGGGGAAGGTTGGTAAGTTCGATCTCGGCTCGCTCCAGCAGGCGGGCGGCGTTGGCGATGGCCTGGTCCGCAGTGGGCATCATGCGGCCACCTCCAGCAGGGTCGGAATGTGCGGCCGCCACAGGGCCTCGGTGGTGTAGATGCCGTATCGGCCAGCGTCCATGCTGTGGTCGTCCTGCTTCAGGGGTTGGTCAAGGCCCTTCGCGGTGGCCTTGGGGTCCCAGGAGTAGCCCGAGACTTCGTCGATCCAGCCGCGGCATGAGGCGTGGACGCGGAGCTGATCGTTGCCGAGGAGGGTGCCCACGGTGCGGATGCCGGGGAGGACGTCGTTGGCGGCCTGGGTGACTCCGGGCCATTGCTCGCGGAACAACTGCGTGATGAAGGATGCGGCGGATGGGTCGATGACAGTCCACTCGGGGTGCAGCCCGGCCAGAGGTGCCGCGCCACGCACCCAGGTGCGGAGCGCGGTCGCGTACTCGGCGTCCGTCATAGCCCGCCGTTTGGCGCGTGAGTCGTACCGGTACTCGCTGGCGAGGTAGAGGCGCCGGTCTGCGCCTACACCGAGGAGTAGGCCGGAGAACGGGTTGGTGGTGCCATAGTCCACGCCGATGCCGGGCCAGCGGACGATCGGCGGCAGGGTGTCGACAACGTGCTTGTCGTCGTCCCACATGTCATAGATCGCACCCTCGGCGGCAACCCATTCACCCAGGATGTACCGCTTGTAGAACAGGCCGACGTGTTCCCGCTTGAGGGCTTCGACGTAGTCGTCCGGCAGGTACGGGTTGTCGTCGAGCTGGAAGCTGAACCGGTGGAGATCAAGCGTCTCGTCGCCGCTGGTGCGGAGGATCTGCCCGTTGCGGGTGAGGTGGAGTGCGGCCCGGTCGAGGTAGTCGCGCTTGAGCCAGTGATTGCGACCTTCGGGGTTCGTCGTGCCGAACCACTGCGCACCCTCAACAGACAGACGCGTCATCAGCATCGACCAAAACGACTCGGGATAGGTGGTGACCTCGTCGGCGTAGGCGCCAGCCAGGGTCAGGCCCTTGATCTTCTCTGCGGCGCGTTCGTCGTTCGCGCCGGCGGTGTAGATCATCCTGCCGAAGAGGTCGAGTTCTCCGGCGCCGGTGCGGTATCGGCATCGGGAGGTGCCGACCATCTCGGTGATGGGGTCGATGATGTTCCGCTTCAGGGTGCGTTCCGTCTTGCCGACCATGAGGAGCGGGCCGAGCGGGCCCTGGCGGACGTAGCGGAGCCACCGGACGATGCTGGACACGGTCTTGGATGACCGAACGGAGCCTTCCCAGAGGTTTCCGCGGGCGGTGGCGAGGTGGACCGATTCCCGCTGTTTCCCGGCAAGTTTCTGAATGGTCATGTGTCGTCCTCGCCGGTCATGGCGGTCAGCCAGGCGTCTACAGCGGAGAGACCATGGGGGTCTACGCCGTGCTTGTCGAGGGCGAGGTGCTTGTCCGTGGCGATACCGGCGATGGTGGCGGCCTTGTCAGCCCGGGCGTCGGCGAGTTCAGCGCGGGCCTGGGCGACTGCTTCTTCAGCCAGGCTCAGCCAGGCGGTGCCGAGGACTGCACGGCGAGAGGCGGCATCGGCGGTGGCTGCCTCGGTCGCCTTTTTGGTCTGCGAACGTTCGAATGCGTCCACAGGGATGGCATCGGCGGCAAGCTTTGAGACTGTGCTTGGGCTGACTCCGTGGGCTTTCGCGATGGCCCGGCAGGAGAGGTGGCCGGCCTGGATGTCAGCAAGGATGGCGGCGCGGGTGTCGGCGGGGATGCGGGGTGGCACACGCTCTCACCACCTGTCTGTGACATGGGTGAGCCCCCACTGGTGGGTGGGGGCTCGGGTTACTGCCGTGGTGGCGGGTATTGGCCTGGGGGTGGGCCGGGTGGCTGCCCTGGGGGTGGCTGCTGGTGGCCGTACGGGAGGGTCTGTCCCGGCTGTTGGTAGGGGCCGGGTGGGGGCTGCTGCTGCCCGTATGGCTGTTGCGGCGGATACGGCTGCTGGGGCTGGCCCTGTGGTGGGTAGCCGTATCCCTGCTGGGGCGGGTACTGCTGCGGCGGGATCTGCTGGACGGGTACGCGGGTGACGGTTTTGCGTCCCATGGCGGTGGCGATGGGCCAGCCGGTGATGGCCCACAGTCCGCAGGTGATGATCGATAGGAAGACGTGCAAGCCATGATTGGCGCCGCGTTTCTCGACGACGCGCTGTGATCGGCCCATTGGCCTCTCCCCCCTGGAGGTGTAGGGGGCATCGTGGCATGGGGTGGGTGGAGTGTCTGTAGAAATGACGAAGCCCACCGGATTGGGTGGGCTTGGTGTTTCTGGGCACGCCGAAGACGGGTCCAGGATGGGGTGTGCGGGGTGGAGATGTCAACTACTGGCGTAGTGAGGCCCCGCGGGCAGGGTGCGCGCGGGGCTGGGTGCGCGGGTACGGGCTCTGGTTAGGGGTGGGCGAGTCGTAGGCACACGGAGGCGGGCGAGTCCGTGCTGAGCGCCCAGGAGACGGTGGCGACTCGGTAGATGGTGCTCTGCTCACTGGTGGCGTCAACGTGGGTCCAGAGCAGGGTTTCCCCTTCCCTGGGCAGGTGGCTGGGTGCGTCGGTGAGGGCGGAGGTGCCGTCCGGGAACTCGATGTCGATCCTCATGTGTTTCATCCTGCCGTGGTCTCAGTGGGCGTGGGGTAGCACTCGTTGAACGCGTCGGCGAGCGCGGTGAGGTGGTCGGCGTGCTGCCGCAGTTCCGCCACCCAGCGGTGTGCAATCGCGGGCGAGACGATCACGTGCGAGGGGCTGGCCGCGATGACGTCCGCGACTGCT
>NZ_JAMQAW010000117.1 GCF_023701525.1 Streptomyces albipurpureus | reverse complement strand
GCCTGCGCGGCCACCCCCTCCGCATCAGTGGTCGGCGGCCAGGACCCGTACTGGACCAGCTACGCCTACGACGCGGTCGGCAACCGCACGACCGAGTCCCAGCACCAGACCGCATCCGGCCCCACCGCTGACACCACCCGCACCTACCAAGCCCCTCCCGCAGGCAAACACTCGCTACCCAAAGTCACCCAGACCGGAATCAACCCGCACGAGGAGAACTTCACCTACGACGCCGCCGGCAACACCGCCACCCGCAAGGCCGGAACCGCCGACATCCAGAACCTGGTCTGGGACGACGAAGGGCACCTCAAAGAAGTCACCCAGGGAACCAAAACCTCAAGCTACCTGTACGACACCGAAGGCCAGCGCCTCATCCGCAAGGACTCCACTGGCACCACCCTCTACCTCCCCGGCGGCAACGAACTCCACACAGACAAAGTGGGCCTGGCCACCGGCACCCGCTACTACAGCGCCGGCAACAGCTCCCTCGCCATGCGCACCGGCACCCAGCTCACCTTCACCCTGACCGACCACCACAACACCACAACCACCCAGGTCACCGCAGACACCGCACTGGCCGTCACCCGCCGCAAGACCACCATCTTCGGAGCCCCCCGCGGCACCCAGCCCACCACCTGGAAGGGCGACAGAACCTTCGTCGGCGGCACCAAGGACACCGACACCGGCCTCACCCACCTCGGCGCCCGCGAATACGACCCCACCGTCGGCCGCTTCATCAGCGTCGACCCCATCATGGACCT
>NZ_JAMQAW010000116.1 GCF_023701525.1 Streptomyces albipurpureus | reverse complement strand
CGAACTCGATGGGGAACGGTTCGTCGATCCTGCCGATCGTGCCCGCCAGGAGTGGCGGGAGGTCTGCGTAGGTCGCGCCGTGGCGGCGTCCGACCAGGACTCGCGGTGCGGGTTCCAACTCGATCCGCCAGTAGTGCTCGATCCCCGCTGCCGCGTACAACGCGGGCTTGAGTTTACGGTCGGTGACCCGGGTGGACGGGGAAGCGATCTCGACCACGACGAGGACGTCGTGGGCCATGACAGCGGCGCCCGCTTCTTCTGCGGCGGCCGCGTCCACGACCGCCAAATCGGGGATCACCAGCCCGTCAGGGACGATGACGTTGATCGCTTCGAAGACCTCGACCTCAAGGTCGGCGGCTGCGGCGGCCTGCTCCAGCAGGTTGTGCAGACGGTGCGAGGCCCGCTGGTGCGGCAGCCCGGGCGCGGGGCTCATCATCAGCGATCCCCCCACGAGCTCGACGCGCTGCGTCGTGTCCTCGGGTAGCGCCAGCACGTCTTCCAGCGTCCACGGTCCGACGTGGCTGTGGGCGACACTCACGTTCCTCTCACCTCCGGCCTCCTCCGGGCAGTCTCCAGTGTGACCCAGCACCAGGCCGGTGTCTGCTTTGGCGCGAACCGTTCGCGTCAGAGCGCGACGAGAGTGCCATCGGCTGCCCAACCAGCCGGAAGTTTCAAAAATCCCACCCGGAATGAGGGACCATCCCCGCAACGCGGGGCCGACGAGGCGATCACGTCATCCGGCACGAACCAGAGCGGATCATCCCCGCAGCGCGGGGCCGAAACTTGTTGACCTGCGACTTTATCCGTGGTGGGCCCCGGTATTTACTCACTTTGAGAGATTCGGATATTCCGGGTCAGCCGATGATGTGGACTGTGGTGATCAGCAGTACGGGGCGGCTGACGTAGTAGACGACGACGTACTGGTCGACGGGGGCGGAGCGACGGTCTGGCTCCCGTGGGCTGACCGCGGGTCCGGTTCCTTTGCCGTAGGGGTCTGCGGCGATCTTGCGCATGCCGGTTTCGAACGCCGTCCTGCGGGCGGTGGGCATGGCGTTGAGCGCGGTGCGGGCGGCGTCCGCGTATTCGATGCGGTAGCTCACGTGGAAGCCGCTCCAGCGGCCTCGATGCGGTCGAAGTCGGCGTTGATCTGTGCCCACGCGCCGTCCGGCAGCGCCCACATGGCCAGTACCCGGTGCAGGTCCTCCCCCGGGGTTTCGGCGATCACCCGGTCGAACTCCTCCCGGCGCTCCGGAGCGAGCTGCTCGCGGACCCCGGCGATCGTCGCGGGGACCTCAACCGGCTCACCGTCCACCCACGCCGTCCACACAGGGGCTTGTCCAGTCTCCATACCCGCCTCCCTTCCTCGCCTCAACGGTACGCGGCCGCGCCCCGACCACCCCAGACCGCGAGCGGGTGCACACACGAACGAGGGAGGCATCTCAGCGCGGGAACCATCCCCGCAGCGTGGGGACCACTACCTGGACGCGACATACGGCTTGTGGACCCAGGGACCATCCCCACGACGAGGAGAGTGACGGCGGCACCGGTGCCACCGCCTGTGCTCATCTTCACGGCCGGATCCAGGGGACATCCGGATTGGAAGGTCACCGACGGCGCGCGGACGAACCACGCGCCATGCGGGTACGCCCTCTGCGCGGCGTACCGGAAGTCGATCAGCCAGACCTGGGGGGTGCACACGCGCGTGCTGTGGCAGATCCCGACCCGTACTTGCGGTTGATCTTCTCCGCCCGCGCCACGCGTGCCCGGTGCGGGCTGCCGATTTCCCTGCATGGGACATTCGGCGGGCTTGAGCAGTAGGGGCAGGTGATCATGTCCGGTCGCCAGGTGGTCGGGGGCTTGGGCGGGGGCGGGTTCTCCCGGCGTCGGCGGACCTTGTCCTTACGCTGATCCTGGATCGGCTGGAGCCGCTC
>NZ_JAMQAW010000115.1 GCF_023701525.1 Streptomyces albipurpureus | reverse complement strand
ACCCCGGTCCTTCTGCTGCCCCCTACACACCGCCGCCCCGCGACCGGCGCCTTTCCGCGCGCCTTGGAGGAACCACTGTGAGCACCACCCACCACCCCCGCCCCGTCGGCGGGATGGAGCCGTACGAAGGCGAGTACGTCTACGCCGAAGTTCTCGACGACGACCACCCCGGCCCCCGCACCGACACCCAGGAGGACGACCGTGAGCGCTCCTCCGACAGGTGGCAGGGAGCACGTAAGGCCGCCCGTCACGCCGCTACGGCCGCCCGCGTCATCGCCGGACAGACCCTGCCGGGCCTGCGTCACGGATGGGCCGCCACCATCCACTGGACAACCCTCGCCTACATGACCGACGAGGAAATCCGCCGCCGCCTCGTCAAACACCACCTCGACACCTACACCGAGCAGCGCGACGACACTCGCACCGATATCGAGCGCCTCAACAAGAAGGCGCAGAAGATGGCGCGGGAGGCGGTCGACTTCGGCCTCACCCCGGAGGAAGCCGCCCGGCTGAGGAGCACGAACGGTGAGTTGAAGCGCCGAGCCCGCGCGGGTCAGGTGCTCGCCAAGGTGCCGTTCGACGTGCGGATGGTGCAGCCCACCCCGGAGCAGATCCGCCGCTACCGCACCACCCGCGGCCTCGGCCGGTTCGCCGGAATCATCATCCCCGCCGGCCTTGCCACCCTGGGCCTAGTGCTCGCTGCTCCGGCCGCCGGACTCTTCGCCCTACCTCTTTTGGCTGGTGCGGCCTGGTGGCTGGGCCATCACCCCCTCGCCCTCACCCAGCGCGCGCTCCCCGCCGACCTGGTCGGGCCGCGTGAGCTCGAACCCCTTCCCGCGGAGAAGACCACCGTCGACCACGGCCTGGGTGTCGAGGACAGCAGTGAGGAGGAGTTGCGGCCGTTCCCGATCCGCGACGCCGACACGACCGAGGAAGCTGAGGAGGCGTTGCGGCGGGCGATCATCCACGAGGGCGGGAACATTGAGGCGGTCACGGGCGGACGTAGGGAGCCGTGGGGTTGGTCGGCGCGGGTGGTCTTCGCGTCCGGTAGCCCTGACGACCTCAACGAGCCCGCCACCTACAAAGCCCTGATCACCTTGCTCAAACTCCGTCGCAACGGGCTGCTGATCGAGGCCGACCCCGACCACGGCGACACCTGCACCGTCCGGATGATCCTCACCAACCCCTTCAGTCCCGAACTCGTCGGCCCTGTCCCCTACCGGGCCCCGCGATCGATGTCGATCGTCGACATCGCGGACTACGGAGTGGCTATGGACGCCACTCCACTGGCGTTCTCGATGGCCGGGCTGATGCTGCTGATGGTCGCCGACTCCGGCGGCGGGAAGTCCGGAGTCATGCTCGCCCTGGGCGAAGTGGCCACCGCCTGTGTTGATGCCGCCGTCATCAACATCGACCCCGCCGGAACCGGCATCGGCGACCTGGAGCCGGCCATCGCCCTGAACGCCTGCATGGACGACGACAAGATCTGCGCCGTCCTGGATTTCCTGCTGGCCTGGTGCTCCGCCCGCGCCCGCCAGCGCGCAGCCTACGGCTGGGGCAACAAATGGCGGGTCACCCGCGAGCACCCGGCCATCTGCGTCTTCCTCGACGAATGGCCCCAGCTCTCCGACCGTGCCAAGAAGCTGTGGATCCGCTTCCTGCTCCTGGGCCGCAAGGAAGCCCTCTGGGGCTACGGCGGCAGCCAGTACGGCACCAAGGACTACCTCGGCGAAGCCATCGGCCCCAAGCTCTCCGCCAAGATGATCGGCGCCTCCCGCCGGATCGACGTCACCGAACTCCTCGGCGCCGGCGCCCTCGCCGAGGGCTACCGCGCCGATCTCATCCAAGCGGCCACCCACACCGCCATCAACGACGCCGGACAGATCTACGCCCACGGACTACCCGGCATGCCCAACAAACCCATGCGCTACCAAGTCCGCGAAATCAGCCCCGCATACGCCCACCGCGTCGCCACCGAACGCGCCGCCGGACTGCCCGACCTCACCCACACCCTCACCGAAGCCGGACTCCACGACGACTGGAACCAACTCCAGAAGATCTGCAACACCACCCCCGGGGCACCCGGCGACACCCAGGCCGAAGTACCCGAGATCCTCCGGCTGATCCATGAGGCATTCGTTCACGAAAGCAACCCTGACTTCCTGACCATGGACCAGATCCATGATCACCTCCGAAAGGCAGATCCCAAGGAGTGGGGCGACTGGGACGACCGGGACGACGTCAGCCGCTTGCGTGAACTCGGCAAGAAGCTCTCCCGACTCCTCGGCAAGGCAGGAGTCGACCTTTCCACCGAGCGCATCGTCGAACTCGACGCACAGCCCCGCGGCTACTACCTCGCAGCCGTCGAAGCCGCCCTCAACCCGCCCGCCTGACACGTCCGAGCCCTGTCCGGTCATCGGCTCCCGATCGGATTCTCATTGGCTCCCGATCGGCGCTGATCGGCCCCGCAAAGCCGATCAGAGCCAATCGGGAGCCAATCAGCAAACCAATGCTGACCTGCGAAAACCAATCAATCCAATCAACCCGCGCACCCCCCTCCATGCCGGCCCTGGGAGCACCTTTTGGGCATGCGGAGGGGGGTGCGCTCACGACCGCCATTCGAAGGGGCCTCAACCCGTGCGCCGTTACCTTTACCGCTGCCCCGTCTGCCGAACGACCAGTGGCGTGCGCTTCAGCCCGGCTGAGAGTACGGCCGAGGGCGAGCACCACCGCCTCCAGCTCCACGCCGGC
This sequence comes from Streptomyces albipurpureus, assembly GCF_023701525.1. Taxonomy (GTDB): domain Bacteria; phylum Actinomycetota; class Actinomycetes; order Streptomycetales; family Streptomycetaceae; genus Streptomyces; species Streptomyces albipurpureus. Next base: position 217 of record NZ_JAMQAW010000115.1, on the reverse strand, counting down.
CACTACCCCGACGGCGAGCACGTCGGGGAGATCGACCGGCAAGGGCGCTGGTATACGGACATGGGCCCGCTCACCGCTCTCCACACACGCCTCGCCGACACCTACGCCGATCTTCGCGATCCGAAAGGAATCGGCGGATGCCTGTGGGCTGCGGCCTTCGCCTGGGTCACCCTCGCCGCGTCCGGACTCACCGTCCTGTGGACCACCGCAGCCGCCC
>NZ_JAMQAW010000114.1 GCF_023701525.1 Streptomyces albipurpureus | reverse complement strand
GACCCGCAGGAAGGACAGGTCGAAGGGGTCGAAGACCAGCTCGACGCGCTGGCCGGACAGGAGCGGATCGACCTGGTAGCGGTTGCCGTGCATGGAGACCAGCGCGGTCTTGGAGACGGTGCGGTATTCGGACCAGCGGAAGGCTTCGGCGAGGTCGGCCGGGGCGGGGACCGGGAAGGGGCTGCCGGTCATCCACCGGCCCAGTGGGGCGGCTCCGGTCTCGGAGTGAACTCGGCGGTGGTAGACGTTCTCGACCCAGGCGGTGAACAGCCGGTTCATTTCCAGCAGGCTGGTGATCTGTCGTCCCGGTTTTCCGTCGCCGGAGGCGATCTCGACGACGAACTCGCTGTTCACGGTCCTGAAGAACCGTTCGATCTTGCCTCTGCCCTGTGGTCTGCCGGGGGTGGAGTGGACCAGTTTGATGCCGAGTTTCGCGCAGGCTCTCAGGAGCCATGAGTCCACGAACGCGCTGCCGTTGTCGACGTAGACCAAGCGCGGGACGCCGCGGGATGCGAGGGCTGGCCGCAGGGCCGCGGCCAGGCGGACGGTGTCCTCGGAGAAGCCCCACCGGTGGCCGACCACGGCCCGCGAGTGGTCGTCGATGAACGCGAACAGGTACGTTTTCCTGCCCTCGATCATCGGCCCGTGC
>NZ_JAMQAW010000113.1 GCF_023701525.1 Streptomyces albipurpureus | reverse complement strand
GGTGGGGCGCGGTCGAGGGTCGGACCGTGTTCGTGTACGCCCATGATTTTCGGATCTTCGGTGGTGCGTTGGGTGAGGCGCATGCGGAGAAGATTCATAAGATTATGGATATGGCGATTTCGGCGGGTGCGCCGTTGGTGTCGTTGAATGATGGTGCGGGTGCGCGTATTCAGGAGGGTGTTTCGGCGCTTGCTGGGTACGGGGGGATTTTCCAGCGTAATACGCGGGCTTCTGGTGTGATTCCGCAGATTTCGGTGATGTTGGGTCCGTGTGCGGGTGGTGCTGCGTATTCGCCGGCGTTGACGGATTTTGTGTTTATGGTGCGTGAGACGTCGCAGATGTTTATCACGGGTCCTGATGTGGTGAAGGCGGTGACGGGGGAGGAGATTACGCAGAACGGTCTCGGTGGTGCGGATGTGCATGCGGAGACTTCGGGTGTCGCGCATTTCGCGTATGACGATGAGGAGACGTGCATCGCGGAGGTGCGGTATCTCCTGTCGATGCTGCCTTCGAACAATCGGGAGAACC
>NZ_JAMQAW010000112.1 GCF_023701525.1 Streptomyces albipurpureus | reverse complement strand
CTGAGGGGTCTTGGACGTGTCATGCCAGGGGTGTTCTGGCTGTGCAGGCGTCTGGTGTGTCGGGTGTGGTGGGGTGGGCGGATTCGGCGGTTTGGCCGCCGGCGGGTGCTACCGCGTTGTCGGTTGACGGTCTCTATGATGATCTTGCTGAGCGTGGCTACTCTTATGGTGCCGCGTTCCAGGGTTTGTCCGCTGTCTGGCGTGAGGGTGAGACTCTTTATGCCGAGGTGAGTCTGCCGGTCGAGGATGTGATCGGCAGTACTGCCGATGCTGTTGTCGGTTATGGCATTCATCCGGTGTTGTTGGATGCCGCGCTTCATCCGGTGGTCGCGGTGGGTCCCGAGCGGGGTGGGGATCAGGTGCTGCTTCCGTTCGCGTGGTCGGGTGTTCGGCTTCATGCTGTGGGTGCTCGGGCGTTGCGTGTTCAGATCATGCCTTCTGGTTCTGGTGTTGGGGGGTTGCGGGTCAGGCTCGCTGATCTGGCGGGGCGGCTTGTCGCTGAGGTGGATTCGCTGGCTATGCGGCCGATCACGATGGGGCAGTTGGCGAGGGCTGCCGGGAGCGGAGGTGGCGATGAGCTGTTCCGTTTGGCGTGGAGTTCGGTGCCTGGCGCGGATGTGGTTGAGGCCGGGCGGGTGGCGTTTGTGGGTCGGGTTGTTCCCGAGGCTCTGGTGTCGTCGTTGCCCGACGCGGTCGCGGTGGAGTGCTATCCGGAGCTTGCGGGGCTGCTGGCCGATGACACCGCTCCGCTCCCGGACCTGGTCATCGCCACGGGTCTGTTGGAGCACCTCAGCAGCCCGGTCGGGGAGGATGTTCCCGGTTCCGCGCGC
>NZ_JAMQAW010000111.1 GCF_023701525.1 Streptomyces albipurpureus | reverse complement strand
GGCTTCTGGCACCCGCTAACGTCCTCGACCAGATCCGCGACCACTCCCAAGCCCTCCCACGGTTCGCACCGCCTAGCGCGACACCCACCCCACTCTCCGGAATGCTGGAAGAAGATCCCGGGGCTCCACCGCACCGCTAGTCCGCTTCCCCGAAGGCGTGGGACAGCCGTCTGAACCCGTCCAACATGAAGGCCCGTACTCCCCCGCGAACGCCGCCGGGGAGTACGGGCCTTCTTGCGTTTCAGGGCCCAGAACGGGGTGAGGCCCAGCCGCCGGCGGCCGGGCCTCTGAGGTTTTCTGACTGACCAGGCCCCGCCCCGAAAGGCGGCGCGCAGCCAGGATGCTGTCCGTCGAGACGGGCAGGCCCCCCGTTCTCAGGAGAGCACCTCGAACCTGGGCCTGTTGTCCCACACCGCGACTTCCGTGAGCAAGCCAACCCGCCGCGCGCGAGCGGACGTTCGAAGCTCCTGATCAAAGGCATCTGAACGACCCAACGGAAGCGCCCCGACCAGTCATACGACCAGACGGGGCGAGCCCTGTGTTTCACCCGCTACCGTGGCGGGCTATGCGCGAAACACAAGCACAGACCGTACAGGTATCGCCGCTGAGCGACGACCTGGCGTTCCTCGACATCGTCACCGCGTGGGACCTTGAGACGCCGTACCACGACTGGCGGGTCTCGATCGTCGTCCCGGACACGTTCCGGCCCAACCCGCGCATGCCGCGCGTCATCACCGTGGCGAACCAGAAGGGCGGCGCGGGCAAGACGCTGACCGCCTTCGAGCTCGCCATGGGGCTGGTCGCCCGCGGCCTGCGGGTGCGCCTGATCGATGCCGACCCCCAATCGGCCGCGCTTACCGCCTGGCTGATCGCGTGCTTCCCCGAGGGCAAGCGCTGGACGCTGACGGACGTGCTGATGGAGCGCTGCTCCCTCGCTGACGCCACGTACCCCACCCCGTACATCGGCCTTCACATGGTCGTCTCCGCTCCCGACCTGGGCGAGGTGGAGAACTCCCACAAGAAGCCGCCGGGCGTGGAGTCGCTGATCCAGCACCACCTGTCCTCGGAGAAGGACTTCGACGTCACGGTCATCGACTCCGGCCCCAGCCTCGGACTGCCCACGGTCGCCTCCCTGGTGGCCGCCCATGACGTGATCATCCCGGTGCAGGCGGCGAGCGGCCTGGACGTAAAGGGCGCGGCCTCCCTCATGCAGACCGTCAAACAGGTCAAGACCCGGCTCAACCCCGAACTGCGCATCGCGGCCACGATCCTGACGGACTTCGACAAGTCGTCCCTGGCCCGCACGATCGGCGCCAAGATGACCAAGGCGTTCCCCGGAGCGCTGGTCGTGCCCGCGCGCCGGTCGGTGCGCGTGGGCGAAGCCCAGCTCGCGATGAAGCCGCTGCGCCTGTTCGCGCCCGGCACGTCGACCACCCTCGACTACGACCTGGCCGCTGCTCTCCTGATCGGCGCGACGGTTCCGGCGCAGAGGGCGGCGCGCTGATGGCCGGGTATGACGCGGCCGACGCCTTGGACGACATCTTCGAGGGCCTGGACGACGACTCCGAGTCGCCGGAGGGCACGGAGGGCACGGAGGGCACAGCCGCTCCGGAACAGGACGACGACTACCAGAGCGGCGAGATGGCGGCTGTCGCTGCCCGGACGGAGTCCATCCTCGCCGCCCGGCCGACCGAGCCCGTCGACCTGGTGGTGAACCTCGCCCGCGGACTGCCCAACCTGGACGACGTCCGCGAGGTTCCCCAAGACGACACGTCCGAGCTGACCGAGACCGAACAGCAACAGAAGGACCAGACCGAGGACATCATTCGTGCCGCCGTGGCATCGGGTGAGGCGTCGATCTGGGTCATCGCGGAGGGCCTCCAGCGCGCCGCCAAGGGGCGCTGGTGGCGCCGCACGCACGACACCTACGCGGCGTACATCCACAACCTCACTGGCCGCTCCGCCTCCTACGTTCGCCGTCTCCGCGCGGGCGCACCCCTCGCTCTGGAAACGGCGGCCCGAACCGGCCTTGTCCAGAACCCCGGACAGAACCGGGAAGCGGTCAAAGCCGAGCAGCAGTACGGCCAAGACGCCGCGATCCTGCTTTTCCAGGTCGTGGCCGAAGTGACCGAGGAACTGGGAGACAAGGTCACCGCCGAAGCCGTGGCCGCCGCCCGGGAGCAGCTCCCCGCCGTACTGCCAGAATTGCCCGAACAGAAGCGAGCCGAGATCGAGCGGTCCACCCGACGAGCCCTCGGACAAGGCGTGCCAATTGACACGCCAGTGTTCGAAGGGGAATCGAACGGAGGCGTGCCAATTGGCACGCCGAACACGGACGACGACTCCGAGCAGCCCCCGCAGACTGAGCCGGAGACGGAGCCCGAGGCCAGCGGAAGCGCAGAGGTAGACGACGACATTCCGGACGCGGAGATCGTGCCCGAGTCGATCGTCGCCTTGAAGGACGCCATCACCGTGCTGAACGCCCTGAACCGGGCCGTCACGAAGGACACCTTCGCCCAGGCAGCCAAGGAAGCCGACGCCCACGAGTACGCGGACCTGCGCGCCAAGCTACTGACCAAGGCCACCAGCTTCCAGAAGAAGGCCCTGCACGCTCCCCTCGTCTACGGCGACGCGCCCATGTGCGGGACCTGCGGGACGGCGGCTGCACCCAGCCCGGCGGAAGCGAAGCTCGGGAAGCCCGGCACCTACTGGTGGTGCGAGATCTGCCAGACCACCCAGGGGGCGCGTAGCCCCTTCTAGCGCGACAGCATCGACGAAGACAGCGGCCCACCGCCCGAGAGAGGCGGCTGTTTTTGAGGCTGGTGAGGTGTGTGTGGTGGTTGTCGCGCAGTATTTGCATGGCCCGGCCGGTGTTCGCCTGGCCGGTGTGCCGCGCGCCTTCGCCGATGCCGTCGGCGGTGGGTGCGGGGGTGTCCCGGCATTCGGTGCCTGCGGTGACGATGCCGTGCACCCGCCCTGCACCGTGCTGGCGATGTCGTGCACCCTGCCCGGCGTTCCGTGGGGGAGTCCTCTGCCTTCCGCCGGGTCGGGCACTGTCAGCTCCGGTGCGCGGCACTCGATGATGCTGGGCACTCCCGTCTGATGGATCGCACCGGGGTGCGGGGGTGTTCGGCATCCGATGCGGTGCATCCGGTGCCCGGCATCGCCGGGGTAGTGCCCGGCCTCCGGTGCCCATTGCCGGGGCCGGGCCGGTACATCGTTCCTCGACCGGGTTCGCTGCGTGCGACGTCCCGCCCGGACAGGCCGCCTCCGGGGAGGGGAGGAGAAGTCTCTGTCCCCGGTCGAGGTCTCCCCGATCGGGCCGCAGCCGCCCTGGGGGCGGCACGCGCCCGGCAGGGCCCGCCAGTACACCCATTTCATGTGACCTCCCGCACATTCGGGCTCCGGTCGAGGTAGCGGTCAAGGGCCTGTGTGATAAAGGAGTCCGGCCCGATTTGGCTCTCGGATTCGGTGGTGCGCACCGTCCTGGACCGCGCCGCGCGCTGTGGTGCGCGCACCGTCAGACTCGCCGGTATCGGTGGTGCGCGCACCGACCGCACCGCGACGCGCACCATCAGGCGGGGAGTGTCCGACATCGTGGGTAGCGGGCCGTACTCGATGTACTCGATGTTCGGGTGGTGTCCTGCATCCGGTGCACGGCCTCGTGTCGGGGTGCACCGTGTCCGGTGTCTGCCGCTGCGCATGGGATGGATGTCGGCCGTGGTCGGGGTGGTCGCGTCGTTCCTTGACCGGGTTCGCTACGTGCGACATATCGCCCGAACATGTCACCGTCTTGGAGGAGGGATCTCCGTCCTCCGGCCGGCTGCTTCGGTTTCGCCTTGCTCGGGTAGCAGCCGGCCGGGCTCCGGTCCTGCGCCGAGTCGGGTTCTGTCCGTGGCGTCGGTCACGGACAAATCCTGGCGGTCGATATCCATTCAGTGGCAAAACGGACGGCGCGCGGTGCTGACCGTCAGATCGCGGTCAAGGGGCGGTTTCCGACGGTGGCTCCGGCTCGTGCGCGGTTCCGCGTGTGGGCTGGATGACTGCCGTCCCGGCCTGTTGGCCGGGGGAGACCGAGGACACCGTGCCCACCGCCCGCATACCCGACCCCGTCCGAGAGCCGCACTCCGTCGCCGACCAGGCACCCGCCGGCGGCGTCGACCAGGTCCCGCAGGCCCCCTCCATGGGCCCCTCCATCACCCCCTCCACGACGTCTTCGCCTGCGAGGCGGGTATCCGCAGGTCAGCCCGAGCAGAACAGGGCTCCCGGCACGTTCGACAACCCTTCTGAGTCTTCGAGGCAGACATGGAAGCCGACCCACGCCCGAAGGAAGGAAGTGCTGAAGGCTCTGGGGGTCTTCCAGCGCGCTACCGCCGATCAGTTGTGGCGGATGCTGCGCCCGGGCGATGCGCATGACCGGTGTACGAGGGACACCCTCAACGCCCTCAAACGTGACGGGAAGGTGCGGGTGGAGACACGACTGGAGTCCGGGCACCAACTGTGGGTGCTCACCGAAATCGGTCACAAGGAAGCCAAGCAGCTGCTGCCGAAGAATGTGCGGATATCCGCGCTGCGTAAGCCGAAGCTCAATGCGCAGGGCGAACCAGTCGCCGACGACGGCTATGACGAACACGCCGCCGCCGTCACGACGACCGCCGCGGTGCTCACCGGGGCCGGGTTCGGCACCTCGCTGTCGTGGCAGACGGAGATCGGTCACAAGCTCCCTTACGGGTACACCCAGTACGCCGATCTGACGATGCGTGCCCCGGACGCGCGGGTGCCCGCGATGCTCCTGGAGGTCGACCGTGTGACCGAGCCGGTCGATGATCTGGTGGCGAAGGTGCGCCGCTACAGCGAGTGGTTCGAGGTCTTGGCCCCGAAGGCCGACAAGGACAAGGCACAGGCGGCCCGCCACAAGGGTGCGGCGGTGCACGACTTTCGGCTGTGGTCGCGGGTCTACCCGGCGACCGGCCACGAGGGCTATGTGCCCCTGGCGTTCGTGTTCACGGGGAAGACGAAGGCGCAGCGGGAGAGCCGGATCCGGCGTTTGGAGGAGGCCGCTCGCCCGTACTTCGCCGGGGAGCCGTATCCGGGCCGGGCCTCAGGTATCACGGCCGTCGACTACCACCAGGCGCTGCCCGTAGTCGTCACTGAGTTGGAGCGGATCATGGCCGACCCCAGGGGCGCGGCGGGGAAGGTGTGGCGCAGGCTCGGGCGCGGTGAGGATGAGTGGCAGACGCTGCGCGAGGCACTGGACAACCCGGATGGGGACCGGCTGTACGCGGTGCAGCGGAAGGAGGTCCACCGGCGTCAGGCGGAGCGTGAGGCCGTGGAGCGGGAGGCGCGGCGGCCGGTGTGTGCGCGTTGCGGGGCGACGTTTACCGACGACCGCTGGGACACGATCCGGCACTACCCGGCGCAGCAGCACCGCGAGCTCTGCGAACCGTGCCTGCACGAACACTGGGAACAGGTGCAGGCGGAGAAGGCCGCACGGCGCCAGGCGGAGGAAGCCGCGGCCCGGGAGGTGGCCGAAGCGGAGGCGAGGAAGAACCGCGGCTGGTTCGGACGCCGCCGGTAACCAGGGCCGTCCCGGGCTTGTGTCTTCGGGCCCGGCCACCCAGGCCGGGCCCGACGGGCGTTCTGCCGCTCCGTGTTGTAGAGACGCGACGATCGCGAACATCGCGTTCATCAC
>NZ_JAMQAW010000110.1 GCF_023701525.1 Streptomyces albipurpureus | reverse complement strand
CCTGCGAGGACCTGGACGGGGTCGAAACGGCGGGACTCGCCGACGTAGATCAAGCCGGGCCAGTCCTCCCCGCGCAGCTTCGCTTCCTGGATTTGCTTGTCGATCCAGGAGTTGGACTTCCGCAGGTACTTCGCGAGCTCTTTCTGCGTCATCAGGAACTCGGGCAGCGCAGCCGACTTTTGGGTTTCTTCGGTCTTCGATCTGCGTGCAGATGTAGATTCGCTGAGCACGTAGACGACTGACTCGAAGAGGTCGGAAACCTCCTTGTCGAGTGCGGCGGCGATGAGCTGAGCGGCTCGGTCGCTGCACTCTTCGCGGGAGGTCTTGCCGGCCCCTGCGATGAAGCCGACATAGGAGGTGGAAAGCCCCTCCCGTGCTGGGTCGACCTCAGCTGTTTTGGCGGCGAGGTCGGGGATGGTCATGCCGCTGGCCTTCATGGCAGTGCGGAGCGGCCGTCCGTTGTCCAGTCGTCGCATGGTGGTGCACCTGTCGTGGGACATGAGGGTGGATGTCCAGTTCAGGTCTCCCCGAGCTGCACGATCTACAGTCTGCATGTAGATGCAGATTCGGTCAATAGTTGGTCCCGACTGGTTCTTTACGCCCCAATGGGGTGCACAGGGGTCAGGTAGATTCGCAAGCCCGGTCAAATGCAGGTCAGCGATGGGCGTTCTACTTGCGTATGTAGATGGGCGTAGTCGACACTGCGGGTGTGACTACAGGCCCGCACCACCCCGGCGACACCCCTCAGGCCGCCGCCGAGGACCTCCCCCGCGAGGGCGAGGACCTGGGGGCGCTGCTCACGCGCGAGCTGGACACGGTCGGCCGGACGCAGAAGGATCTCGCCGCTGCCGCCGGCATCACCTACTCCACGCTGAACCACTGGATCAAAGGCACGCGTGGTACCAGCAGGGTTGATCCAGAGGACTTCCGACGACTCGCAAAGGCCCTACGTAACTGGGGTAGTCAGATAAGAGCAGGAGACGTTTTCAGGGCGGCAGGCCGACAGGTCCCGGGGCCCAGCAGCGCAGAGCGAGAACAACGACTGCTGTCTATCTACAGAGCCCTGCCCGTCGGGTCCCAGCGAGCACTTATCCAACATGCCGAACTCCTTGCCAGGTCTGGCTAGCGATAGTAAGGGTTGCCTTATAAAGAGGGGGAATTTCCACTTCCGAACGCATATGCCGAAAGGGCTCCCCACAGGGCCCGCACAGGGGTAGCCTCAGGCTCCCGTTGTCCTCCCGCTTCGGGCTTAATGCCATCGCGCATCCTGGGGGACACCTGTGTGTATCCGCATCACCGAGGCCGATGAAGCACCGGAGATCGCAGTATGGGACCCGGACGAAGTCGAAATTCTCGTCCAAAGGGGAACCCACCAGCACCTACTGATCAGGGAAATTCACGCGCTCCTGACAATCGACCTCGGCGCACCGAATTCCACCGCCGGCCTCACCTGTTTCTGTGGCGACCCCGTGTTTCTACCGGGCGAGCAGAATGGAGACGGCGCTCGATCTGATCAGTAGGGAATCACTCGTGGTTCGTAGGAGCACTGCAAACCCGCGCCAGAACAATCCCCGCCCCAACCCAAGCATGAAGTGCGGCTGCCCTCCCTGCCTGAAGAAGTTCCCCGGTAGCCGGCCCCCGACCGACGACCACACCGGTACGTGGGAGGCCCGCTACACCGACCCTCGCGGTCGTGGCCGCAGCAAGAACTGGCCCACCGAGACCGAGGCGACGAACTTCCTTGAGCAGACACGCACCGAAGTACGGCTGCGCACCTGGATCGACCCCGCCCGCGGAGAGATCACTCTGTGCCGGTGGCACACCTTGTGGTGGCCGACTCAGACTGGCCAGGAGTCGACGCTGGACCGGGATTCGAGGTCCTGGCGCAACCACATCGAACCTCACTTCGGCTCGCTGAAGTTGTATGAGTTCGAGTGGCGAGAGATCCAGCTCTGGGTAAACGGACTCGTGGACGAGAACGGCGGCCCCCTCGCCCCGAGCAGCGTCGTGAAGACCTTCCAGATCCTCGACCGGATGCTCGAAGCAGCGAAGCGCGACCGTCGGATTCCGTTCAATCCGGCCGAGGGCGTGAAGCTGCCGAAGATCAAGAAGAAGCACCCCGAAGACCGGCGCCCACCAACCTACGGCCAGCTCTGGCGAGTCCGGGCCTGCCTTCCGACATGGCTACACAACCTTCAGGTGCTCGCCCAGGAAACCGGCCTGCGCTTCGGCGAGCTGGCGGGCCTCCGCTGGTGCTGGGTCGATCTCGAAGGCCGACGCCTCCAGGTCCGTGAAGTGCTCACCGAGGTGGGCGGGAAGATCAAGCGCAAGGTCTACCCAAAATCTGACGCCAGCCTCAGAACCGTGCCTCTCACAGGGCTCGCCGTCACCGTCCTCCGCGAAATCCTGGCAGCGTCCCCGAGCGCCAGTCGGGCTGAGTCCGAACCGGCCGATGGCCTTCGCGAGGACGAGCTGGTGTTCCATGGCCGCAACGGGAAGAGCCGAACAGGACAGCCGTACCGAGCGCCGCTGCGACGGTCCACTGTCCGGCGCCCGTGGATC
>NZ_JAMQAW010000011.1:365483-365697 GCF_023701525.1 Streptomyces albipurpureus | reverse complement strand
GCCGCTACCTCAACCACGACCAGCTCACCGCTCAACCCGGTGAACCAACGCGGTCAGAGCACTAGGGCCTCTTTTCCGGATCTTGCTGGGCTCGGGTGCCCTGGCACGGCTCTCCCCCTCGGCCTTCGGCGTGGGTGGGGGTACTCCCCCCGGCGGAGCCAGGGGGAGGACCCCAGCCAGACCCCGCTCACTGATCCAGCCCGATCCAAAAGAA
>NZ_JAMQAW010000011.1:292440-365367 GCF_023701525.1 Streptomyces albipurpureus | reverse complement strand
GGGACGTTGTCGGCCAGCTGGCCAGTGTGCGTTTGACGCGCTGATCGGGAAGGGTCCCCGATCAGCGCGTCGCGGACGACAGGGGCACCGGCCCAGGTGGTGGCCAAGAGAGCCGTGGCCGGGAGTCCGGCTGGCTGAGTGGTGGGGCCGGCGGTGTCAGCGAGCCGTCGTGGGGCATGGAATGCTCGCCGTGCATTGTGGGTCGCATGTTCCTCGTTTCCGCTCTGGTCATCGGCATGCTGGTCCTGTATCTGCCGGGTCTGCTGGTGCTGCGCGGGTGGGCGCGCACCACCTGGTGGACCGCGATCGCCCTGGCGCCACCGGTCTCGGTGGGCTTCACTGCTTTTGCTGCCCTGACGCCAGATCTGCTGGGCGGCTTCACGCTGATGACGTGGGCGGTCTGGGTCGCGGTTCTGGGCGCGGGAGTGCTGTTGCCGCGCGGGCGCCGTACGAGGTCGCCCGCCCCGGCTCCTGCTGCGGCATTTGGGCGCGTTCCAGCCGCATCAGGGGTTCCGCGCGGTGTGCTGATCGGTACGGCCGTCGCGGTGCTGCTCGCGGGGTGGGTCTGGTGGCCCGCGCTGTCGGGCGTACCGCAGAGCTATGACTTCAACTGGCACGGCTATGTCGTCGCGACCGTACGGAATCTCCAGTCCGGTGCCCCCTGGCAGCTGGTCCCGCTCGACCCGCTGAACCCGGGGCTGCGCCAGTTCTATCCGATCGGGATGCACAACGTCATGGCCCTCGCGGCGACCGGCCCCACCTCGGTCGTGCCGGCGGTGAACGCCGTGCAGTTCCTGCTGGCCGCGGCCGTCGTGCCCGCGGGGGTGGTCGCGCTCGCCCGGCAGGTCGTGCCCCGGCTGCCTCTGGCCGGGCCCTTCGCCGCCGTGCTCGTCGTCCTCGCCCCGGGCTTCGGACCGAAGATCTCCGCGATCCCTTCGTACGCGGCCGGTATCGCCCTCACCCCGGCGGTCGTGGCGCTGATCCTGCGAACCCGGCGGGAGGGCTGGCCGCTGTCCGGCTGTGTGGCGTCGGCCGCCGCCACGGCCGGGCTCTTCGCCACTCACCCCGCCGCCGCAGTCTGCGCGGCCGTCCCGGCGGGCGCCGCGGTCGTGGAGGCGCTGATCCGGTCGCCGCGACGGCGCCGGGAGATCCTCCGGGTCGCCGGGTTCACGGCGCTCGCGGTCGCGGCCATGCTGCCGTGGGCTCTGTCCGGGCTGGACGCCGCCGTCGGGATCGTCAGCGCGGACCGCCCCGCGTATACGGGGGTGCGGGGTGCGCTGGTCGATCTGGTGCTGCTCGACTGGCGGCAGCGGGGCTCGGGGCTCTTCTCCGCGACGCTGGTCGCGACGGGGCTCGGCTGGGCCGGTCTCCTCTGGCTCGCGGTGCGCGCCCGGACCTGGTGGCCGCTGTTCACCGCGGGGGGCTTCGGGGCGCTGTTCGTAGTGGCCGCCGGTACTTCCTCCCCGTACCGCCGGGCCGTCGTCGGCCTCTGGTACTCGGACTGGTACCGGCTGCTTCCCCCGGTCGTCCTGCTCGTCGCCCTCGGTATCGGGGCCGCGGTCGGCGCCGCCGTGCGTCTGCTCGCGGTGCCCGATGTGCGGCCCAACCCGGGTATGGCCGCGCTGCTCGTCGTCATCTGCGGGCTGGCGGGCGGTGTCATCTGGTACGACGCGCAGGCGCGGCCCTCGCGGGAGTATGTCGCGGGTTCCCGACGTCCGTCGCTGGTGACGGACGGTGAGGTCGCCGCGTTCGGCTGGCTGAAGGCGAAGGTGGGGCCGCGTGAGCGGGTGCTCAACGACTGGGTCCAGGGGACGGAGTGGATGTATGCGACGCACGGCGTGGTGCCGTTCCAGCCGTACGCGTACACCGCATGGGCGGAGCGGGGCCGGAACCAGTTGCTCCGGGATCTGGTGCGCCTCGGTGACGATCCGAGCGTGGGCAGCCGCCTGCGGGCGTACGGCATCCGCTATGTCATCGTCAGCGCGTCCCACCTGCCCAGCCGGGTGAACCTGGCGCTCCCCCCGGGCGGCCGGGGTCTGACGGAGGTGTTCTCCCGGGACGACACGACGGTCTACCGCATCAACGGGACATGACCCAGGGCCTTTCTTTTGGATCGGGCTGGATCAGTGAGCGGGGTCTGGCTGGGGTCCTCCCCCTGGCTCCGCCGGGGGGACCCCCACCCGCGCCGGAGGCTGTGGGGGAGCATCGCAAGGCGGAGTATGGGGCCCCTCCCAGGCGAAGCCCTGGGGGAGAGTCCATGCGGTGGGGGCACTCCCCCAGACTCCGCCGGAGGCACCACCACCCGTGCCCGGAGGGCCACGGGGGCCATCGGCGACCGGCGACCGACTACATCAACACGGCGATCATCCCGATGCTCTGCCGCAAGGCCGGCGTCCCCACCACCGACATCCGCGGGAACATCACCAGTCACGGAACTGGTCCTATCGGCGGCCGACTCGCCTGAGCGCGACGTCTTCGGCCTCCGGCCAGACCAATAGGCCGTCCGGATGCGGCGCCTTGGCCTCTGGGGAGACCTTGGCGTACTCGGCCCAGTAGTGCCGGTAGTACGTCCGACCTGAATCAGTCAGGCGGTATCCACCGGCCGCCTGCTCGGCCAGATGGTGCTTGTCAATCAGGACATGCTCGATGGTGGGTGCTATACCCCCACGTCAGTAGTTTCTCCCGTTGGTCTCGGACCCACAGTTTGGCCAGCATCTCCCAGGACCAGTCCGTCAGTTCCACTACCGACCTGAGGAGGGGGCCGATGTTGTTCCCGGCTCGATATTCGGCACGGCCCTCGGAGGTGAGCGTCACGGTCATCATCACACCGAAGGTCGTAGGCCGTAGGCCGCGCACGCTCAAATGCCGAGTCCCGGAGCGCACTCCAGTGGGCTCACCGGAGTGGCCCGGGTCACTCCGACGGGTCCGGTCGGTGCCGTCCGGGGGCGCCCGGCGGCCGGATCCGTCCCGTACGGGGGAGCGCGGCCGGTCTCCGCCGGTACGCGCCGACTGCTCCGGGCGGCCGAACGCGCGGGACCGGGCGGGGGCCGGTGCCGGGGGCCAGCCAGCCGTTGCGCCAACCGGATGCGGCTCAGGGGGCTCCCGGAGTGACGCGCGGCCCTGTTTGCGGCGGGCTCTGCCCGGTGTGCCCGCGGACTTGGTACTCCTGGCCCCGGGGGGACCCTGATCCCGATGAACGGAGCACATGTCGACATGCGCGGTTCTCCCGGCAGACGGCGCCGCCTCGGTGCCCTTGCCTCCACCGCCCTCGTCCTCGCGTCCCAGGCGATCGCCCTGGGCGCCGCCGTCCCGGTCGCACACGCCACCACACCCGGTACTCCGGGCCTTCCGCAGGCGCCGACCGTGGTCTACGCCGAGGACTTCGAGAACGGCACCGGCCAGACCCCGATCCTGCTGCCCGCCTACACGGGCGCGCCGCCCGTCAACGCCACGTACACTGCGGCGGCCCCCTGGCTGAGCGCGGCGAACTGCAACGGGATCATCCTCAACCGCTCCGGCGCCAACCAGCCCGCCTGCCAGGCTCAGAGCGCGTTCGCCATGTCCGAGCTGAAGAACATGGCCAATGTGCTGGGCCAGGTGGCGGCCTCGCCGACGCCCAACAACAACCACGCGGTCGCCGCGTACACCGAGGGCGCGAACCCCGGCGCGAATCTTGTCGAGTTCCAGACGGTGAACCCGATTCCGCTGACTTCGGCGAACCGCTTCATCACTTTCTCGGTGGACGTGGCGGCGGTGAACTGCAATGTCTCCGCACCGCTGCTGAACTTCTTCCTGACGGGCGGCGGCCCGGACATTCCGCTCTCCAACTCGCCTATCAACCCGTGTACGGACGCGAGGGCCCAGACCTACATGGTCGGACCGCGCCCGATCCGGGCGGGCTCGTTCCCCGCGGACAATTCGGTGCTCTTCACCGGCGCGGCCGCGGGCATCAAGATGACCAACGCCAACGGCAGCGGCCTGGGCAACGACCACGCGTTCGACAACATCAGGATCCTCGATGTGACGCCGCAGCTCGACAAGGAGTTCAGCCCGGCGTCGATCCCGCAGGGCGGCACGTCCACCCTCACCTTCACGGTCACCAACACGACCGATCTGGCGGAGAAGGACGGCTTCGGCTTCACCGACACGCTTCCGGCGGGGGTGACTGTCGCGGCGGCCCCCAACGCCTCGACCACCTGCGGTTCGGGCACGGTTAGCGCTGTCGCGGGCACCGGCACGGTCGGCCTGACCAGCGGCAGCCTCACCTCCGGCACGGCGTTCTGCACGGTCACGGTCGACGTGACGTCCAGCGCCCTCGGCGATCATGTCAACCAGCCCGCCGATCTGGTGCCGAACGGTGTGAACCCACCGGGCCCGGCCACACTGACCGTCGTGGCCGTCGGCTCGCCGACGATCGTCAAGACGGCGGACGCGTCGACCTTCGCGACCGGCCAGACGATCAACTACACGTACACGGTGACCAACACCGCGACGACACCGCTCACCAACCTCACGGTGACGGACAGCGGCCCCGGCGCCCCGACCGTGACCTGTGCGCAGACGACGCTGGCCGCCGGAGCCTCGACGACCTGCACCGCGTCCTACACGGCGACCGCGGCCGACGCGGTCACCGGGACCATCACCAACTCGGCGGTCGTCAACGGAACGGTCAGCGGCCAGACCGTCACCGCAACCAGCAACCAGGTGGTCATTCCGCTGCGTTCCCTGACGGTCACCAAGGACGCCGATCAGGCCGACTTCAGCGCGGCCGGCCAGACGATCACCTACACCTTCACGGTCACGAACAACGGCCGGGTCCCGCTGAACAACATCTCAGTGACCGATGTCGGCCCCGGCAACCCGCCGGTGAACTGCCCCGCGGGCCAGCTCGCGCCGGGTGACTCGTTCGACTGCACCGCGACCTACATCACCACGGCCGCGGATGTCACCAACGGTAATGTGACCGACAGCGCCACGGCGACGGGCATGGCACCCGACGGAGAGCAGGCCGACGACAGCAGCAACACGGTCATCGTCCCCTTCGTGCCACCGGCGCAGGTGGACCTGGCCGCGGTCAAGACCGGACCGGCCACGGTCGGCCCCGGCGGAACCGTCACCTACACGGTCACCATCACCAACAACGGCCCCGGTGACTCCACCGGCTACACCGTCACCGACGCCATCCCCGCCGGTCTGAGCAACGCCTCCACCAGCACCCCTGGCTGCGGCATCGGCTCCGGCACCCTCACCTGCACCGCCAACTCCCTGGCCGCAGGTGCGAGTACTACGATCACGCTGACCGGTACGGCCGCCGCCGGAGCGACCAGCATTGTCAACACGGTGACGGTCACGGGCGAGAACCCGGACCCGGACCCGGACAACAACACCAGCACCTTCACCACGACGGTCACGCAGATCGAGGCCGACCTGGCCATGTCGAAGACGGGCCCGGCGAGCGTGAGCCCCGGTGGGACGATCACCTATCAGCTCCAGGTCACCAACAACGGTCCCGACGCCTCGACCGGTTACACGGTCACCGACACCCTCCCTGCCGGTCTGAGCAACGCCTCCACCAGCACCCCGGGCTGCTCCATCACCGGCGGTGTCCTCACCTGCGACGGTGGCGCGCTCGCGGTCGGCGACAGCGACACCATCACCGTGACCGGTACGGCCGCCGCCGGTGCCACCACCATCACCAACACCGCCAAGGTCACCGGGGACAACGACGACCCGAACCCCGACAACAACACCAGCACCACGACCACCAATGTGACCTCGGTGACCATCACCAAGAAGCAGAACGGCCCCTCAAAGGTACGGCCCGGTGCCGAGGTCCCGTACACGATCACCGTCCGCAACAACGGCGGCGCGATCGTCGACGCGTCCTTCACGGACGACCTCAGCGATCTACTCGACGACGCCGTCTACAACGACGACGCGACCGCCACCGTCGGCAGCGTCACCTTCTCCTCGCCCGACCTGGAGTGGAGCGGCACACTTGCACCCGGCGAGACTGCGACGATCACCTTCTCGGTCACGGTGAAGCGGCGTCCGTTCGGTGACCTGCGCCTGGACAACACCGTCGTCTCCACGACCCCGGGCAACAACTGCCCGGCGGGGAGCACTGACAGCCGCTGCACCACGCACGGCACGGTCGACGTCAAGGACAAGGACAAGGGCAAGGGCAAGAAGGCTGCCCAGCCTCAGGAATCGAGGCGGGACCGGACGGCAGACCGTCACCAGAACCCCGACGAACTGCCCACAGGACCCAAGGCCGACGAGACCGCCAAAGCACCGCAGCAGAGCTTCGAGAAGAAGCCGAACAAGGAACAGCCCCCCGTGGCCGAGAGCCTCGGCGGACCGGCGGAACGCGCCTGACCCGTAGCGTCTCCGCATAGTTCACGCAGCATTCCGGATCACGTCGGCGGTGTGCCCCTTCAAGGGGCACACCGCCGACACCATGAGCAGGTTGCTCCGCTTGATCGGGGCTTCACCGTGGTGTCCGGCAGCGGTGGGGACCCCGGCGCCGGATCACCACCGACCGGTCCCGCATCGCACGATCCCCTGCGGACTGTGCTTGGCGATCCGGCGGGCACGGTGGGCGAACAGGAATTCGGCGTGCTCGTTGGTCTTGGGGTCGAGCATCCGGGGCTGGGCGGGCTTGACTGACTGCCATGCCTCGATGGCCTGGCCCAGGAGCGGATCGACGGGCTTGGTGAAGGCAGTGCCGGTCTTGTGGGTGGGGATGTCCAGCAGACAGACGGCGTCGCGGGCGAGGACCTCGCCGGAGTCGCCGGGGATCGGGAGGCCGTCGTGCTGCCAGCGGACGCAGCCGACACGGAGCCGGGCTATCTCGTCACTGCGCTGTCCGGCGAACAGCCAGGTCAGGGTGACGGCCCGGATCAGTTCGACGGGGTAGGTGCGGCCGTCGGCGGTCGGCAGGTCGCCGGCTTCAAGGTTCAGGCCGGCCCATAGGAGTTTGGCCCAGATCTCGTCGGCGATCACCCGCGGGTCCGGGCCCATCAGGGCACGGACGCTCCGGGGTGTTCTCAGAGCGTGGGCGGGATCGAACCGGCGAGGGACCAGTTCCCATTCGTGCAGGTCACGGAAGAAGGCGCGTGGGATCTTGAGGTAGCCGGACTTCGTCTCCGGGGTGAGCGGTTTGCCCAGGCGGTTCTGGGAACGCATACCGTGTGTCCACTGGGAGAAGTCGCCGACGGTCATCCGGTCCACCGCGGCGACCCAGGCCGCGCAGGTCTGGCGGGTCCACTGTCCAGGTTCGGTATTCTCAGGGTGCTCAGTGGCCAGCCAGCGGCCGATATTGGCGAGCACGCTGCGGTAGCTGTTGCGGATCTTGGGCGTGAGGGTCGACGTCGTGTACCAGCGCTCGACCCAGTCCGCCCACGGGCCGGGACACCTTCCATCGCCGCTGGTCCGGATGTGTGTCCCGATGGTGGCGGCTCCGCGTAGCCGAGGGCGGCGACCGCCCGGTGAAGACCGTAGAGGTCCTTGCCCCACTGCCCGCTCATCGCCGGGTGGACGCGGAGCGTGGCGAAGGCGTCGGTGGACAGATCCTCCAGGTATGGGCTGCGGTTCAGCAGCAGCACCTGGCAGATCACCGAGGTCAACCGCTCGGCATCGCGGCGATAGCCCCATTCGGCAAGGATCTTGCAGACGTGGCGGACGGCGTCCTCGACACAGCCGGCTCCGAAGACCCGGTGGGCCAGAGACGACCGCCGGAAGCGACCGAGCCGGTCGAAGGCCGTGAACCCGCCCAGCAGATAGGCGTAGGCGATCACGAACGGACGGGCATTGGGACCGATCTGACCTCCCCACGAACGACGGAACTCGGCGCCGTCCGCGTCGATGAGATCCACCCAGTCCTGCTCTGACCAGCCCCAGAAGGCCCGTCGCAGTGCGCCGCAGCGGACCAGGATCAGCTCGGCGGCGTCTCGTGCGAATCGCCGCTGATGCTGGTCCGGTGACCAGTGCAGGGCCTCAAGACAATCTGCCAACGGCCTCACCACCCGGGCGGCCGGCCGCAGAAGCGGTGCGCTGGCGGTGAGCCCGCCGCGTCGGATCTGTTCGATGCCAAGGTTCTGGAGCGTGCCGGCTTCGGCCTCAGTGAGCAGACCGCGACGGTCAAAGCCAGCAAGATCGACCGGCCATGCCCAGGCTGCAGCGCTGGTCGTCTGACCCGATATGCCTATTCGTGTGCTCACTCGGCGACCGCCCCAGTGCGGGTCAGCATGTCCACCCTCCAGGAGTGAATCTGCTGCATGCCGCGGTTCAGCTTCTCCGCCAGGTCACGGCCCGAGAGGTGGATATAGGTCAGCGTGGACTCGGTGCTGCGGTGTCCGGCGAACAACGCGATGGCGTGCAGTTCCCAGCCCATCCGCGCCAAGTCGGTCAGGCAGAGGTGCCGCGTGGTGTGCGTCGAGAAGCGGGGCAGGCCGGCAGCCAGAGCGACGCGCCGGACCACTTTGGACCAGGTCCACAGCGTCAGCGGCTGGCCGTGGTTGCGGCGTGACTCCGACAGGAACAACGGTCCGCGGGCCCGGCTGATCGTGGCCCGGTGGGCAAGGTAGCCGGACAGCAGAACGCCGGTCGACGCCGAGTAGGGGACGATGCGCTCGCGGCGGGTCTTCGTCGTCTCGGCTCGAACCCGCAGGTGCCGGTGAGCGGGGTCGAGGTCATCGGTCCGCAGAGAGCACAGTTCCTCGCGCCGCAGGGCGGCGTCGTAGGCCAGAGCGAGCATGAGCCGGTTGCGTACGGGCTCGTCCCGCACGACCTCCAGCAGGTCGAGCCACTGCTGTTCGCTCGGAATCCACGGCAGTTTCGTCAGCCGCGGCACCAGCCCGCGCTGGTGCCCGCCGAACCTCCGGCCGGGTGTGTAGCGACCACGGCCCACGGGATTCGACTCCCGCAGGCCCTCCTCGATCAGGTAGTCGTAGAACAACCGCACCGGCACCAGCCGCTGCTGGAGCGTCGCGTTCGCCAGCCCAGCTCCGGAGTCGAGTACGACGACATTGGACCCCCGACGGCTCGGCCGCGTGCTCAGCTCCTTCACGAACGCGGCCACATGCAGCCGGTTCGCGGCAACCGGATCAGTCCCCTCCCGCTCGCAGGCCAGCAGGTACTCGGCCAGACCACGCCCGTAGGCATCGATCGTTCGGGGCGCCCGTCCCAGATCGGTCCAGATCCGCAACCTTAGATTCAACCGGTGAGAGCAACAGTGCTGGTTGAGGGCGGTATACGTGGCGAGATTGGGTCGGCCGGGGATGTCGGACGAGATGAAGGCGGACTTGTGGCGGCGGTGGAGGGCCGGGGAGTCGATCAGTGTCATCTCACGACAGATCGGCAAGCCGCCCGGCTCGGTGTTCACTGTTCTCAAGCACCATGGAGGAATCGCTCCCGAGCCCCGCAGGGCGCGTGCTGGAAGCTTGACCGCCGGCGAGCGGGAGGAGATCTCTCGCGGGCTTTGCGCCGGCGAGTCCTACCGGACCATTGCCGGCCTCCTGGGGAGGTCGGTGTCGACGATCAGCCGTGAAGTCAACAAGAACGGCGGACGCGAAGTCTACCGGGCGACTGCCGCACAGGAACGGGCGCTTGATCGCGCCCGGCGCCCGAAGCAGTGCCTCCTCGCGGGCAAACCTGCTCTGCGACAGACGGTGTTGACCCTCCTGAAGGAGGAGTGGTCGCCCGAACAGATCGTCGGACACCTGCGTCTGCATCACGGGGACGACCCGCAGATGCAGATCACTCACGAAACGATCTACCGGTCGATCTACACCACCCGCTGGAAGGCGATACCCCGCGAGCTGTGCAAGCGCCTTCGAACCGGCCGCCCGATCCGGAAGAACAAGCGCCACACAGTGAAAGGCCAGTGGCGTTCGCAGATCACCGATGCCCGACCGATCGAGGAACGCCCCCAAACGGCCGAGGACCGCAGCGAATCCGGACACTTCGAAGGCGATCTGGTGATCGGCTCGAACAACAGCCAGGTCGCCACACTGGTCGACCGGAAGTCGCGTTTCCTCACCGTCGTGAAACTCGCCAGCCGTCACACCACCGTCGTCGTTCCCGCCCTCGCCGAAACCTACACGCGCATGGACCCCCGGCTACACGGCGCGCTCACCTGGGACCGCGGCATGGAACTGGCGGCTCACAAGCGACTCACCGCCGAAACCGGTGTCCACGTGTTCTTCGCGGCCCCGCGCAGCCCCTGGCAACGCGGCACCAACGAGAACACCAACAAGCTGCTCCGACAGTACCTGCCCAAGGGAACGAACCTCTCGACGTTCAGCCAGGACGATCTTGACGCTACCGCGACGAAGCTCAACAACCGTCCACGCAAGTGCCTGGGATTCCGCACACCAGCCGAGAGCGTTGCCTTGACCGGTTGAATCTAAGGGGCGAAGGTTTGCTCGACTACGTAGCGGAGCTTGCCGATGCCCTTGATTCGGTGATCCCTTGCGTGAGATGACGGGCAGGATCCGCTGTTGCCGCAGTGCGTCTCGGTTGGGGCTGGAGTCGTAGCCCTTGTCGCCGAGCAGGGCGTCGGGCCGGCGGCGGGGCCGGCCGGGGCGGCTTCCCCTCTCGTGGTGACGGCAGAAATCAGCCGCCGGCGACCAGGCCCTGGCCCACCGCGCGTCCCGTTCCTCCCTGCGGGGATCGCTCCGTTCCGGTGACCGGACCCGCAGTGCGGCCCCCCACGGTCCCCGTCCGCCCACAGTCCGGGGGAGCCCCTGGACGGGCAAGGCGCCCTCCCCGCCCCCTGTCTGGAACACCCGCACCGGGACCGGTGCGCACGGGGCGACACACACCCGAGTGCACCCCCCGCCCGCCAGGGGGGTGCAGCGAACAGCCGGACCACGCCGGAGCCGGATCACCACACTCACACCCCCTGTTCACCGGTTGCCGCACGCACGACACGGGAGCGGTCGCCGGCACCGGTGGCAGGAGGGGGAGTGCCCTGGGGGCAGCGGGGCGTGCGCCCCCGGGACACCTACCGGCCCGACGCCCTGATCGACACCATGCTCCTGCTGCCGCTGTCCCTCGGCGGCGGGCCGGGTGGGACAAGCACCCGCGGTGACACGGCCGGGCCGGGGCTCACGGGAAACGCAGGCAACGGCGGAGGGGGCCGAGACGGCGGGGGCCGGGGGCCGAACCACGGTCGGCGTCGCGTACGCCGCCTTCGACGGCGATCCCGGGCTCCTCACCCGTGCGGGGAGGAGGACAGGGCGGCGAAGGAGGCCAACGGCGCCGGAGCGGAAACCGGCGGCTCCCGCGCCCCCCGGCGGCCGGTGCGGGACCGGGGATGAACGCCCGGGTCCGCCCGGAGCGCCGGGCAGGGTCGCGGCGAACGGCGAACGGTCCTCGCCCCGGGAGTCCCCCCGGCGCCTCCGGGAGGCGACTGGGGCCGAAGTAGGCGCACCGACAGCCCACGGCCTCCTCCACCACCAGGCCCCTGCGGCTGCCTGCCCCCCGAACACGACCGCGCTGGACCGCCTACCTCCTCATCATCGTCGGGCAGCCCGTGCCACAAGGCCGGCCCGTCCGCCGGGGGGCACCGGGCGGCCATCGCCCCGCCACCAGGGTCCGGTCCACGCCCCACGCCGGGTAGGGGCTGTGTGCCGATGGCGCGCAGTGCCCGGCGCCGCCGTCGCCGGACTGCCTGCGACAGGTGTGGGGCACACCGGACTGCGCGGCAGTGCGGGGCGGGGAGCGGATGATCCTCGCTCGCGCCGCGGGCACTGCGCTCCCGGGTGGTGACCCGGCACCTGGGCCGGACATGGCCGGACCCGTCCCGGGTGGAGACGCTGTGTCTGTTTCCCCGGCGTGGGCGCGGGCGGGTCCCGGTGACCTCGCACGGGTGAACGGGCGGCGAGCCCGGGAGTGCTCTCGCTCGTGGGGTTCAGACCACCTCGCCCCTTCATGCGGCCCCGTGAGCGCCCCCCGGCGGGGGGCGCCTCGGCCGGGGGCCTGGCCGACGTCGGCGACGACACCGTACGCGTGTCCGCGGCCGTCCATGGCCTCCTCGCACGGGAACGCGCGCCCGGTCCCGTCCGGGGTGGCTCACCTTCCGCTGCGGGGGCTGGATCCCGGGGTGTCAGGTGAGGGTGCAGTGGGTGACGGTGCCCGAGGAGTCGGTGGGTGGGGTGATGGAGCAGGTGTTGGTGCCTTCGTCGCCGTTGACGGTGCCGGAGTTGCCGGTGTTGTCGAACAGCAGGACGGTCTGGGGGAGCCCGCCGGTCAGGGTGATGGTGTCGTTGCCGGGGCCGGCGTGGATGGTGCCGGTGTGGCCGTCCCCGCCGGTCCGCAGCCGGGCGGTCGTGCCGCCGGTGACGGTGATGGTGTCGTTGCCGGGGCCGCCGTGGATGGTGCCGGCGTTCCCGGCCGCGCCGCGTCCCAGGATGCCGGTGGCGTTTCCGCCGGTGACCGTGACCGGCCCGCCGCCGGTGCCGGCGGTGATCCGGCCGTCGTTGCCGACACCTTCGAGAATGCCGGAGCTGGGGAGATTGGCTGCGTTGTCGCCGCCCTCGACGACGATGGCCGTGGTTCCGGTACCGCCGTCGATGATGCCGGTGTCCAGGTTGCCGGGAACACCACCCGCGCCGGATTCGCCCGCGGTGACGGTCACGGTGCCCGAGCCGCCGCCGGTGATGGTCCCCGCGTTCCCGGACCCCCCGTCCAGGTAGCCCGTGCCGGGCCGGATACCCCCGTTGACGTTGATGTCCACCGGGCCGGTGCCGCCCGTGATGATCCCTTCATTGCCCTCGCCGCCCACCGGGTTTCCTCCACCCGGCCTCGGCAGCGCGGCGGAGCCGTTGACCGTCACGCGGGCGATCGCGGCGGTGACGTCCAGGCGTCCGCTTGGTGCGATGCCGGGATTGCCGTCGACAGGCCGTCCTCCACTCCCGGGTGTGCCGGGGGTGGCGTTGACGGTGACGGTGTCATCGCTGCCGCGGGCCTGCACGGTCCCGGACACGGTCCCGCCGATGGTGATCGTGTTCTTCCCCGTTATCTTTTTCGCGGTCCTGCAACGGGGCCGCTGGCCTCCGGGCCCGGCATGACTGTGTCCCCCTGTCGAAGGCATGACAATGTCGTTGCTTTTAGTGGTCCTGCCACCGGTTGTTCAAGACAACGGTGACCGGTGGACGACGGACGCTGGCGGCCTGACCTGGGGCTTTGCTGGGGTAGCCAGTAATGCAGGAACGGATCCTGCGGGGGCAGTCACGGGATCTTCGGCGGGGCAGCAGACTGTGCCCGATCTCGGAGAGTCCCAAGCGCCGGTCCTGGTTGCGGTCCGAGGGGGGAAATGCCGCTCGGTGAGATCACCGAGCGGCGGACGACGTGCAGGGCCCTGGTGAACGAGGTCCGCTCGGCGATGCTGTGGTGCAAGCGGGCGGCCTCGTTCAGTAGGTCTCGAGTGGCGTGATGCACGAGCAAGTGCGCGTAGATCTCCTGCCGCACGCCGTCCGGTGTCTGCGACCTGAGGACCGGTCGGCCCCGTTGATGGGTCTTGATCTCGTCGAAGACGAGTTCAATCTCCCAGCGCCGGGCGTAGAGAACGGCGAGTTCCTCGGCGGGGAACATCTCGTGATCGGTCAAGCTGGTGATAAGCCGGACGATGTCGGCCTGCCCGTCGACGCGGTATTCGATCACTCGGACCAGCGCCGGCGGCGCCTTGACGGTCCCGGCCGCCTTGCTGTGCTTGTTCGCCTCGATGCGGGCGAGGTAGCTGCCGTCGGGCAGGACGTCCTGGACCCTGCGGGCCTTGCGCCGCTCGATCCGCCACAGCAGATGCGCGCCCTGGTCCCGGAGCCGGTGCCATCGAGCAAGGCCCCATAATCCCCGGTCGGCCAGCAACAGCGTGCCAGGCCCGACATGGGCGTCCAGCGCGTCGGAGACGATGCGCTCGGAGTCCTTGAACCCGCCGATCGCGGCGTCCAGGACGGGGAGGAACACTCGGCCACTGCGACCACTCTGGCCTGCGGATATCCCATCGGACTGCGATGAGAGCCGGACTTGCCGAAAGCGTCGTTGTTGCCTGCGGAGTCGGGCACGGCCAGCAGCATCCCGTCCAGGGCCAGCACCCGAAGCCCCCGAAACAGCTCACCGTCCGCGCCGAGCGGCCGGGCCACGGAGCGGAACAACTCCCGCATCACCGGCCAGCCGAGCCGCTGCCGGGCCCTGGTCAGCGACGACTTGTTCACCCCGGACCAGGACCGCAGCCCCTTGTCACCGGTCTTCACCAGTCGCAGGACCTCCAGGTAGTCGGCCTGCGGGAACAAGCACATCGCCAGCACGAAGTACACCGTGAACCGGGCCGACAACAGACGCCGACGCTTCTCCGAACGCCCCACCTCCACCACCACCTGGTCCACTAACTCCGGCGGGCACGACCGGGTCAGGACCCCCAACCCCAGTCGTTCCAATCGAGATATCAGCACACCGCTTCAACCGACCGACACCGGCAAAAGCAACGGCATTGTCATGCCTTCGACAGAGGGGACACAGTCATACCGGGCCCGGAGGCCAGCGGCCCCATTGCAGGACCGCGAAAAAGATGGCGGGGGAGGCTGTCGCGCCAGACTTCGTCCCGGTCCTTCCAGAATTCGTGGGCGACGCCGATTCGCTGGAATCTGATCTTCTCGTAAGCGGCGATGGCGGGGAGGTTGCCGGTCGCGGGGCGATGGTCACCCGGTGGGGCCCTCCGAGCCCCAGAAGCCAGCGGATCAGGGTTCGTAGTGAGTCTGTTCCGTAGCCCCAGGTGGTGATGGTCGGGGTGGAGGAACATGTCGATACCGCACTGGTGCGTGATGGGCGTCGTCTCTTCCCACCACCGGATCATGCCGACCACCACGCCGCTGGCCTCGATCGTGAGCGTGGTGTGATCCGGCTTCGCCAGATCGACCTCGACGTCCGGCCGCCGTTCTTCCACCACCAGGCCAGCTCCTCGGTCGCCAGAGCGGCACGGTAGGCGGGCGCGTTAGCCACCCGTGCCACGACGAAGCAGTACGGACTGACCGGCAATTGATTCCACAACTGACATTTTCCACCGCACGATCCAGCCCTCCTCACGTCACGGCTGACACAAGAACCAGCAGGGAAACCCGACCGTGGGGTGCATGGGCGAGTTCTCACCCTTCGGCGATGGCGCGCTCCATGTTCCGCTCGGCGGTGTCCTGCAGAGCTTGGTAGAACTGGTCGACGACAGAGCCGCGGGGAAGCCCTTTTCGGACGAGCTGGGCACGCTTGCTGATGTCGACGTCCTCCGGGTAAGGCTGGCCGGGGCTTCCCCACCGGAATCCGGTGGAGATCGCTGAGTGGAGACGTCCTCCACTGCGGCGCATTAGTTCTTCGGAGAGGCGGGAGGCCGACTTGAGAAGGATAGTTACGAAGTCCACCCGTTCCCACACTATGTCCTTCGGTACTTTCTCCAGCAGCGGTGCGACAGCGTGTGCGAGGTCGCTTTCGCCTCTGAGGTAGGGCTCGAGGAGGAGGCGGAGGACCGGCTCGTCCGCATTGCCCGCCACGGTCCAGAACAGCTCTGGAGCCTGCATTTCGCGACGCCAGGGTTTCTCACGGGGCTCGGCCAGCCAGTCACGCACCGATCGCAGTAGCTTCAGTCGGTCAGGGCTGTCAGCGAAGGGAAGTCGGACGGTCCACTTGAATGGCAGGGAATCAAACCCGGGTTCCTCTTCCCCGTGCTCCACCCGTGCACGCAGGAGCCCGACGGCGGCGGGGGCGTCGGCTTCAGCTATGTGGGAGACGAATTGCTGCACGGAGTAGTCGTTGAGCGTCGGGAGAGTGGTCAACTGGTGCAGGAAGAAGGCGCGGTGGGCGTTTGTGAGGTCTCGCCATGACAGGAGGCCCTCCAACGTGAAGGCCCACCAGAGGCGATGCGGCACGGCACCCGTCTCGCCGAACGGTACGGAGGCGATCAGCTCAAGGGCCATGTCCTTGGACGTCCGCAGCATGGGTACGGCCACGCCAAGGACACCAGCGCGTACCGCCGGGTCGGGGTGGTTCGCGAGAGCCTGGGCGAGTTCCAGCGCGCCCCCCTCCTGGACCTCTGGCTTCATGATGGTCGCCTGGAGAGCTTGGGTCACGGCCAGGACCTCTGCGGGGTTGCCGTCAGCGGCGAGGCGGCGGCAGATGTCCATCGAGTCGGCCAGGTCGGCTTCGAATGCGGCGCGCAGGGCGGTGGGGAGCATGACGCCGACTGTTCCCTCCGCCGACGAACCCAAAAGGTCGAGAAGTGGAGGAATCGTGTCCGGGGCCTTCCTCAGTATCACGTCCAACATGGCGTGGACGCCTTCGGAGTGGCGCGTGAGCAACCTGTGGCCGTCTGTGACCAGTGAGACGAGAAGCCTGGCTGTTTCGTCTGCGGAGTTGAGCTTTAGCTCGTCCGCCGTCTGGTGGTGCAGTGCTTCCCAGTGCTTCGGTGCCTCTTCGAGGCTGTCGGCGTTCCCGGACCGGGGTGCGAGGTCCGTGTCGTAGATTCCGGTGTGGAGCAGAAGGGCCAGTCGGTGCTCAAGAGTGTTCGGCAAGGAGTGAACGACCTTCTGTGCTGCCTCGCGCACGGGGGGCGCGCCGTAGCTGACTGTCCAACTCAGCGAGCGTCGCGTCGCCAGGGCCACCAAGGGCCCCGGCCGAGTTACGGTGACTTGGGTTGCGAGTTCACGGAGGAACCCGACGGTGTGCGACGGAGGTTCTTCGTTCTCATATCGAAGAATCTCTTGAAAAGTTGCAGCGGCAAGGGCTGCTCGTGCATCGTCTTCCGACGCGTATTGGTCGAGCAGGATTCGGGTCGCGCGCTCTCTGACGGGTGCCACCACGTCCGCACGCACCGGATGTCGGCTGAGAGTGAGGGTCCAGGCCTCCATCGTCTGGCCTTCGGCGACATCGGCGAACAGTGGATCGAGCAGTGCGAGCGGCATGCGGTTGGCGACCTTCGGCGGGGTCTCCTCCAGCCACTCCGAAAGCGCGTCGAGCAGGATCTCCTGGTACGCAAGGGGCTTGCCTGGGGTGTATGAGGCAAGGTCGATGAGAATGCGCAGTGGCGCGTTCGGGTGGCGGTCCAGCGGCCGTTCGTCGTCGCGGCCCAGGGACCACAGGAGGTCGTACACGCCGCGCACCTGGTCCAAATCGACCGCTACGGCTGCCAGGACCCGAGGTACCTCACCGAGGACATCCGCATGGCTGAACTGTCCTGGAACCCAGTTGATCTCGCTCGGCCGATCGTCCTGCTCCGTAGGGTTGGCGAGGGCCCACCGGGTCAAGTGGAGGGCCCGCTGCGGCTGGAAGGGGGCGATCTTCACCAGGAGACGCATAAGAGTCGTGCGGGTCCAAGCACCGGCTTGCTTGAACTCGCTCTCTAGTACGGACCAGAGGGGGTCGAGGACATCTCCGCGCCGGGAGCCGGGGCCGCTCCTTTGCCAATCGACGCGGCCGGCGTTGATGAGCGCGTTTGCCAGCGCGTCTCCGCTCGCGTGGTTCCGGACATCACGAAGGTATCCGGTGGAGGAGCCGTCGTGCGGGTCGATGGACGCTTCGGCTAGGAGGGCGTCCCCGAGCAGATCGGGGGAAATTCGCATGGAGGCGCCGCGGCGCACCACGATCCCGGAGTGTTGCAGGGCATCGAGCCGAGGGCGGATCAGGTTGAACTCGACGCCCAGAAGGCCGGAGAGGGCCTCTTGGAAGTGATCAACGCTGGTGACCACAGGCTGCAGGGCCGCCACCGCGTGAAGCAGGGCTCGGTCGTCGGTTGAGCGACCCGGCTGAGACAAGGCCGACTCGACAAGCAGCTCCAGAAGTTGGCGGTGCACATCGGTGTGGTCCTGGATGTCGTTCACAGAGACGCTCCCTCGCCGGATGGCGGCTGCCACGTTCACCAGAAGCAACGGAGAGTCCGCGGCCACATGGGCGACGACGCGAGCGGCGTATTCCTTGCCTTCGCCGAGAACCTCGCCCGCCAGCGCGTATGCTTCCTCAGGTCGGAGAGCGGCCAAGTTCCACCAGGGGATGACGTTTTCGTCGGTCTTGGCGGCCCGGAGGGTCTGCTGGACGAGGTGCCTGCCGTACGGCCGGGCCGAGAGCAGTACGCGAGCGCCGGAGTGTGCTCGGAGCACGCCGCTCACCACCATGGCGAGATCGTCCGAGCGCTCGTGCGCGTCCTCGATGATCACGAGCAGTCCGTTTTCCGCCGGCAGGCGCTCGAACTCCTCCGGAGAGAAGGGCCCAGGCAGCAGCACCCGGGTGATTGCCTTGGAAGAGAGATCACGCTCGCGAGCGAGTTCGCACAACAGTCGGCTTTTGCCCTCGCCGGCGGCACCGGTCAGTACGGCGATCCGGGCCCCCTTGTCCCCGGCGGCGAACGCCCGCATCGCGTCGAGTGTCGTGGCACGGCCGACGAGCTCGAACTCGTGCGAGTGGATAGGACTGGGCACAGAGACCGAGTACGCCTCTTCCACGGTCTGCCAGACGCTGGGCGTCCGAACTCCCAGAAACTCCTCCCGCATGCCCGGGAAGAAGCGGTCGACCAGAGTGAGCGCCTGCTCGGTCGGGAGATTGCCTACCTCGCGGGAGAGGACCCTTGAGTCCCAGAGCAGCCAGTCGCCCAGGTTGTCGCAGGCGTCCGCCACCGGTGTACTAGCTCGTGTGGACAGGTAAAGGACACAGCGGTCGACACGGGCGTTGGCGCGATCGAGTTCCGCCACCGCGTTCGTGAAGGAAGGGAGCCCAAACTTCTCGTACTTCTTGCACTGAATCCCGATCCGTTCGCCCTCGGCCGTGACGACGCGGATGTCGATCCCGTGCTGCTTGTTCCCCTTGATGCCGTATCGAAGGACCACTGCATCGGGATACAAGAGCGAGGCTAAGGCCTCGGAGAACGCCTCAAATTGCTCATCGTTGAGGCGGTTGAAGGGCAACTCGTCCAGGAGGGGACGCCGAGGCGGCGGCGCCGCACCGTCTAGCCCCAGAGCGGCGCGCACACGGTCCAAGCGCTTTCCTTTGGGTGAGGTGTCGCCACGCTCCCAACGGCTGATTGTCTGGTGCCTGACACCGACCCGGCGCGCCAGCTCCGCCTGGTCCCACCCCAGCGCTTCACGTACCGCTCTGATCTCGGCTGCCGCGATCTCACCCATGAGCGAATCCTACGCACCCCCTGCGTAAGATTTATGGCCTTCGGTTCTCGGTCTGCTTCAGTGTTGTTTTGTCCTCAATGCGCGTTGAATCGATCGAGCGAATGCATTGGTTTGAATTGAGGCTAGGGCAGGCTCCCTTCGCGGTCTGCTGTCAGACGGGGCGCAAGGCCACAGTATTCTCGCCCGGAAATTCTTCGACGGCTATGACGCTAGCTGGCATCAGATACTGCGGAACAGGCTTGAGCGTCCTGGTAGTGCAGCCGCGCCTGGCTCGTGTTCGCGGACATCCACTTACCTGTCGAGGAAGTTCCCGCGAGGGTGATCACGCGGCTTCGGCCAGCCTCCGTACCCTCACCGCCTCCGGCAGGGTTCTGTCGTGCTCACCCTTGCCGCAGCGGGGACGGCGGCCCTCGCTCGCTTCTATATCTGACCGATTGTTGCCCGCCATGCTTGGGGACCAGTTGGGGTCCACACGGTATGCGCGGTGGCCCACGGCAGGCCCCCGCCTGCACAAATCCCACCCCAATAAAGTCTGCTATGTCTAGAAAATTTCCTTGACCCTCACTCCTGGGGGTCAAGGGGTCTCAGGTTCAAATCCTGTCGTCCCGACCAGCGTTTTCGCAGGTCGTAGGCGGTATCGGAGAAATCCGGTACCGCCTTTCCGTCGTTCTTGGGGACCGGTTGGGGGTCAGGCGGTCTGGTGGCGCCTCCCGGGGGCGGGCTGGACGGCGTCCCTGAGGGGTGCGCGGGCGGGGTTGAGGTGGGTGCTGTGTGTCTGGCCTGTGCGGCATGGGTGATGGGCGATCCGGTCCGGCGCCCGGGGCTGGTCGCGGGGCTGGTCGCTTCGGTCTCGTGGCGCCGCGGCTGGCCGTGGATCTTTCGCGACGAGTGGGCCTTGTCCGCTCTGGACGCGAAACGGCTGGAACCCCCTCCAGCTGGCGAGAGGTAAATAGGATGATCGGCTGCGAAATACGCGAACCGGACTCCCTTTAGGTGGGGGGCTCGGCGGGCTCTGCGTACGTTCGAGTGGTCTACGGGAAGCCGGGCCCCTGGGAGATGGCGGCACGGCGGGCGCGTCGTTACCTTGACCGCCGTATCCGGTATCGACCTGAATGATGACAAATGAGAAGAATTTGGACAGGAGTCGGAGCGGCGCTCGCGCTCGCTGCCGGCGCGGTCGTCTGGGCCGTCGTGACGCCCTCGGACCCGGCATCGAACGACACCGCCTTCGACAACGTCAACAACGACCGGCTCAAGACCGACGCCCTGCTGGAGTCCGGCCTCTTGCTGGTCCGCTACCAGGACATCCCCAACGCGAAGGCCACCTTCGAACGCGTCCTGACCCTGGACCCGAAGAACAAGTTCGCCTGGTACAACCTCGGCGTCCTCGCCCAGAACGAGGGTCGCCGGGCGGACGCCCGCAAGGCCTACGACGCCGCACTGAAGACCGACTCGTCGTACACCTCGGCGCTCTTCAACAAGGCGCTGCTGCTGAAGACGAGTGACCCCGATGAGGCACTCAGGCTGCTGCGACGGGCCGTCATCGTCGACCCGAAGGCGTCCACCGCCTACTTCCACATCGGCGAGACGCTGGCCGGCAAGGGCCAGGACAAGCAGGCGCGGGAGGCCTACCGCCACGCCGTCGAGCTCAACGCCTCCCTGCGCTCCCAAGTGCCCGAATCCTTCCAGGAATCGGTCGACCGCAGCCCAGCACCCAACGAGGACACCGAAGCCGCCGTGAACTCCGAGACCCCAGACAGGTAGCCGCAGATGACGTCGACCGCGACACCCAAGTTCTCCATCTTCACGCCCAGTCACCGGCCGCGATTCCTGGACGAGTGCCTGGCGACGCTCCAGGCGCAGTCCTGCCGGGACTGGGAGTGGATCGTCCTCCTCAACAACGGCGCCCGGTGGCGGCCCGAGCGACCCGACGAGCGGGTCCGGGTGGAGATCGCCGACGAGATCCGGGGCGTCGGCGCGACCAAGCGCAGGGCCTGCGAACTCGCCCGGGGCGAGATCCTGGTGGAACTCGACCATGACGACCTGCTGGCCCGCGACTGTCTGGCCGAGTTGGAGAAGGCGTTCGACGACAACCCGGACGCCGTCTTCGTGCACAGCAACACCGCCCAGATCACCGAGGACGGCGGGCGGGACGACTCCCGGTTCAACGAGGCGCACGGCTGGCAGTACGAGGAGGTGGTCGTCGACGGCCAGCAGTTGCTGGCCGCCAAGACCATGGCGCCGACGCCGCACAACGTCTCGTACATCTGGTACGCGCCCAACCATGTGCGCGCGTTCCGCAGGGACGCCTACACAAAGGTCGGCGGCTACGACGCCACCCGCTCGGTCCTGGACGACCAGGACCTGATGTGCCGACTGTTCCAGGTGGGCGACTTCCACCACATCGAGCGCTGTCTCTACCTCCAACGCATGCACGCGGAAAACACCCAGCGTGACGCGGAGGTCAACGCTCACATCCAGCGGGAGACCGTCGCCCTCTACGACAAGTACGTCGAGGCCAACGCCCTGGCCTGGAGCCGGCGCCGTGGGCTGCTCGCGCTGGACCTCGGCGCGGCCCACCGGAAGCCCCCGGGCTATCTGGGTGTGGACCAGCACCCGGGCGAGGGCGTGGACATCGTGGCGACGCTGCCCGATCGGCTGGACCTGCCGGACAACTCGGTCGGCCTGATCCGCGCGGTGGACTTCCTGGAGCACGTACCCGCGAAGGTGCCGCTGATCAACGAGCTGTACCGGCTGCTGGCACCCGGCGGGATGCTGCTGACCACGACGCCCAGCTCGGACGGGCGCGGGGCCTACCAGGACCCCACCCATGTCGCGTTCTACAACGAGAACTCCTTCTGGTACTACACGGATGACCAGTACCGGGCGTTCGTCCCCGAGATCGAGGCACGCTTCCAGAGTTCCCGTCTGGTGACGTACTTCCCGACGGAGTGGCACTCCTCGAACAACATCTCCTACGTGGTGGCGAACCTCATCGCCATGAAGGAGGGCGCGACACGCTGCGGCGGACCGCTGCTGGTCTGAGGCAGCACGCCGGCTCGTACCGCGCCCTCACCCTGCCACCAGGGCGAGGGCCGCGGCACGAGCGGCGGCGGCCGGTTCCGCGAACCGGGGAGTCTCCAGAGCCGTCGCCAGTTGGTCCCGCCAGCTCGGCTGACAGCAGACCCCGGTCCGCGCCCATCCGCCATGTCCCAGCACCCCGTACGCCGGTCGGACAGCAGGTCTGGGGAACGCCTTGGAGTCGACGGGCCGGACGCGATCGGGGTCGAGCCCGCTCAGTCGGTACACCTCCCGGGCCAGCCCGTACCAGGTCGTGCTCCCGGCCGCCGTGCCGTGGTAGACGCCCGCCGGGGCCCGTCCGGCCAGCGCGGCACGGCCCAGCGCGGCCACTTGCCGGGCGAGCACCGCCGACCAGGTGGGCTGGCCGTACTGGTCCGCGACCACCTCCACGGTCGCCCTTCGGCGGGCGAGTTCGAGCATCGTCGCCACGAAGTTGTGTCCGCGGGTGCCGTACAGCCAGGCGGTGCGCACGGTGTAGCCGCTGCGCGGGAGCAGTTCGGCCACCATCCGCTCGCCCAGTAGTTTGCCCCGACCGTACGCGTTGAGCGGCCCGGTCGGCGCGTCCTCGGCGTACGGCCGGTCGGCGTCGCCGGGGAGGACGTAGTCGGTGGAGATGTGGAGCAGGACCGCCCCCGTCTCGGCGCAGGCGTCTGCGAGATGCCGTACGCCGGTGCCGTTGACGGCGGTCGCCGCGGCCTCGTCCGCCTCGGCGCCGTCCACATCCGTCCAGGCGGCGCAGTTGACGACCACGCGGTGTGCGGCGACCGCCGCGCGCACGGCCTCCGGGTCGGTGAGGTCCAGCTCGCCGCGGGTCCGCCCGGTCACCGCGGTGCCCGGGGCGGCGACGAGTTCCGCCAGTACGTCCCGGCCGAGCATCCCGCCCGCGCCGGTCACCAGCCACGCCGTGCTCGCGGTCGCTTCCGTCATGCTCGCTCCGACCCGGCCTTGAGCGGCTCCCACCAGGAGCGGTTGCCCCGGTACCAGTCGACCGTGGCCGCGAGGCCCTCCGTGAACGGGACCTCGGGCGCGTAGCCGAGCTGTTCGCGGATCTTGCTGTCGTCCAGCGAGTAGCGCAGGTCGTGGCCCTTGCGGTCGGCCACCCGGGTGACCCGGTCCCAGTCGGCGCCGACGGCGTCGAGGAGCAGTCCGGTGAGCTCGTGGTTGCTGACCTCGGTCCCGCCGCCGATGTGGTAGACCTCGCCGGGTTTACCGCCGTGTAGGGCGAGTTCGATGCCGCGGCAGTGGTCGGATACATGCAGCCAGTCGCGGATATGGCGACCGTCGCCGTAGAGGGGGACGGTTCTCCCGTCGATCAGGCGGGTGATGAACAGCGGGATCACCTTCTCGGGGAACTGGTGGGGCCCGTAGTTGTTGGTGCACCGGGTGACCACGACGTCCAGACCGTGGGTGCGGTGGTAGGCGAGGACGAGGAGGTCGGCCGCGCTCTTGGTCGCGGAGTACGGGGAACTGGGCGCGAGCGGCCACTCCTCGGTCCATGAGCCCTCGCTGATCGAGCCGTACACCTCGTCCGTCGACACCTGCACGAACCGGCCCGCACGGTGGCGCAGCGCCGCGTCCAACAGGACCTGGGTGCCGACGACATTGGTGCGGACGAAGGGCCCGGCGCCCTCGATCGACCGGTCCACATGCGACTCGGCCGCGAAGTGCACGACCGCGTCCTGTCCCGCCATCACCTGGTCGACCACATCGGGATCGCATACGTCGCCGCGAACGAACCGGTACCCGGGATGGTGCGCGACGGACGCGAGGTTCTCCTCGACCCCGGAATAGGTGAGTGCGTCGAGGACGGTGACATGTGCCGCCGGATCGGATCGCAGCCAGCCGCGGACGAATTCCGAACCGATGAACCCGGCTCCGCCGGTCACGAGGAGACGCATGTTTCCCCCTGGTGTGTGGACCGCAGCTGCTGCCGATGGGCGACGCACTGCTGGTAGGTGGGCAACAGGCCCCG
Source organism: Streptomyces albipurpureus (assembly GCF_023701525.1). GTDB lineage: Bacteria > Actinomycetota > Actinomycetes > Streptomycetales > Streptomycetaceae > Streptomyces > Streptomyces albipurpureus. Next base: position 341,157 of record NZ_JAMQAW010000011.1, on the reverse strand, counting down.
CAGCTCGGCCTCCGCCAGTGTGGGTGCCGCGGCGTCCTTGTCGGAGAGGTCGGGGGTGAGACCGTCGGGCCAGTCGATCGCCAACTCCGGATCGAGCGGGTGAATCCCGAACTCCCTGTGCGGCGCGTACCCTTCGGAACAGAGGTAGACCACGATGGAGCCTTCCTCCAGCGCCATGAAGGCGTGGCCGAGGCCCTCCGAGAGATACACCGCCCGATGCTCCCGGTCATCGAGGCGTACCGCCTCCCAGGTGCCGAAGGTCGGGGAGCCGGTGCGGATGTCCACCACGACGTCGAGCACCGCCCCGCTGACGCACGTCACATACTTGGCCTGCCCCGGCGGGACCGCGGCGTAGTGGATGCCCCTCAGGGTGCCGCGCCCGGACCTGGAGCAGTTCGCCTGCTCCAGGGGCAGCTGGTGACCGGTCAGCTCACGGAACCGATCGGCCTTGAACCACTCATGGAAGCGTCCCCTCCGATCCGTGAACACCCGTGGTCTGTCCACCCAGGCGCCTTCGATACCCAGCGGTCTCACCTGTAGCGTTCCTTCCGTCTCCGCCGACTTTCCGTCAGACGGTCGCCACTGACTGCCCCTGCGATCCGCCGTCCCGCGGCGATACGACGGCGCACTGGCCGTCATGGTCCAACAGGTCCAGCAGGTACCGCCCGTATCCACTCGTGAGGAGCGGACGGGCCAGGGTGCGGAGTTGGTCGTCATCGATCAAGCCGACCCGCCAGGCCGCTTCCTCCACACAGCCGATCTTGAGACCTTGGCGCTCTTCGACGACCCGGACGAACTCCGACGCCTGGACCATGGAAGCGAAGGTGCCCGTGTCCAGCCAGGCGGTGCCCCGGTCGAGCCGGGTGACACGGAGTTCGCCGGCCTCCAGATAGGCACGGTTGAGATCGGTGATCTCCAACTCGCCACGTGCGCTGGGCCGCAGCCCACGGGCGATCTCCACGACGCGGTTGTCGTAGAAGTACAGTCCGGGCACGGCGTACCGGGACCTCGGGCGGGCGGGCTTCTCCTCGATCGACAGCGCTCTGCCGTGGTCGTCGAACTCGACCACGCCATAGGCCGAGGGGTTCGCGACCTGGTACGCGAAGACATGGCCGCCGCGCGTGCGGTCGTCCTGTGCCAGCCGGGCGCTCAGCCCCGAGCCATGGAAGATGTTGTCACCGAGGATCAGCACGACGGACTCGTCCCCGATGAAATCGGAACCCAGCAGAAACGCCTGGGCGATTCCTTCCGGACGCTCCTGCGTCGCATAGTCGATGCGCAGACCGAGTTGACTGCCGTCGCCGAGCAGCGAGCGGAACTGTTCCTGGTGTTCCGGGGTCGTGATGACAAGAACCTCACTCACCCTCGCCAGTACCAGAGTGGAGAGCGGGTAATAGACCATCGGCTTGTCGAAAACCGGTAGAAGCTGTTTGGAAACGGAACGGGTCAACGGCCAGAGCCGCGACCCGGTACCGCCGGCCAGCAGAATTCCACGCATGGGTAGTCAGGGGCGCGGTGCCTGTGCAGGCCTGCTTCCCCGTCCCCCTTTCGCTCGCCATGTGTGCTTTTCCCGCATACGGCTTACCGGTGACCTTCCTGACATGGGTTGCACTGCCTTCGGATAGCGGATTTTTCCACGCAGAGAGTACCGGCCGCGTCCTTTCTCAGGCCCTTCTCTCCCAGCGCGTCCCGTCGCGCGCCGATCAGCGGTATTGCGCCCTGCTCGGGCTCCCGCTGTCCCTTGACGATTTAACCATCGGCTTATACGTCGGGTCTCATGCCTGACGTCTGGCCTGGGTAGACGGGCTTCTTCGTTTCCCACCCAAACCATGCGCACGGGCAGTACTCCGTACCCCTGGAGAACGAGGTTCTCGCCGTCATGTTCAGCCCGTTAACTCGGAACGCTTATTCAGCCCGCCGCGTCTCCACCACGAACCGGGACCTACTGCCGGGTACCGCGGTTTCTACCCGGATGGGATTTCCACTCGCAGGATTAGGCCAGCTTTCAGGACGCACCATGAGGGTCACCGTAGAGGAACCATGACGGCCTCCATATTCCGACACGCAACGGGTTGGGTAGCCGCTCGATCCATTACGGATACCGCCGCTTCGGAGCTTGGTGTCTCTATTCGGGTGATGTTTTCCGTCTGCCGTGAGCCGTGTACGCGCCTGGCCTGATGCCTGCTGAAAATGACCTGGTTCATCATTCCCTACGAACGTCGCACAAATGCGTCGTAGGTCAGCAGTTGCCCTCCACGGTAGCTGTGGGCCCTCTGCCTACCTCTCGCCTGGTAGCTAGGACCCGTCTCCACCATTTCTTCGCGAAAGGAATTCTGGTGAACCGTAAAACCATCGGCCGCAACCGGGTGAGAGCCATCACCATGGTTTCGGCGGGTACCTTGGCCGCGGTGCTCAACGTCGCGCCGAGCGCGATGGCCGTCGCCGATGCCGTCGAGCGCTCGGGCAATCAGCACAGCCTGGGCCTGCCAGGGCCGAACGGTGCCATGACGGTGAGTGGACAGAGCCTCGACCCCGGGGGTAACGGTAAGGGTCCGCGAGGACCGCGTGGCCCGCAGGGCCCACAAGGCGCCACTGGCCCGCAGGGCCCCCAGGGTGCCACCGGCGCAAAGGGTGCCACCGGATCGCAGGGCGCTCAGGGTGCCACTGGAGCCCAGGGCGCCAACGGTGCCAATGGCACGAACGGTACGAACGGTGCTCAAGGTGCTCAGGGTGCCAACGGTACGAACGGTGCTCAGGGTGCTCAGGGTGCTCAGGGCGCCAACGGCGCGAATGGCGCTCAGGGAGCTACTGGACCGCAGGGCGCCAACGGCGCCAACGGTGCCAACGGTACGAATGGTGCTCAGGGTGCCACCGGAGCCCAGGGTGCGAATGGCGCCAATGGCACGAACGGTACGAACGGTGCTCAGGGAGCTCAGGGCGCCGACGGTGCAAATGGCGCACAGGGTGCTGCCGGACCTCAGGGTACCCAGGGCGCGAACGGCACTCAGGGTGCGAATGGCGCCAATGGCACGAACGGTACGAACGGTGCTCAGGGAGCTCAGGGCGCCGACGGTGCGAACGGCACTCAGGGGCCTCAGGGTACCCAGGGCGCCAACGGTACTAACGGCACAAATGGCGCTCAGGGTGCTCAGGGCGCCGACGGTGCGAACGGCACTCAGGGGCCTCAGGGTACCCAGGGCGCCAATGGCACGAACGGTACGAACGGTGCACAGGGAGCTCAGGGCGCCGACGGTACTAACGGTGCGCAGGGTGCTGCCGGACCTCAGGGTACGCAGGGCGCGAACGGTACGCAGGGACCCCAGGGCACTCAGGGTGCCAATGGGACTAACGGCACGAACGGCACGCAGGGAGCCCAGGGCACCCAAGGCGTACAGGGACCGCAGGGTCCGGCGACGCTGAGCACCTATGTCATCAGGGGGCCCCAGGCCACCCCGGTGCTCATCGGTGTGGGCGTGACGTCAACGGCCAACTGCCTGGCCGGTGATGTGGCCACCGGCGGCGGCTATGACACCTTCGGGCTCCTCAGCGCGATCAACGTCATCGAGAACGCGCCGATTCCCAAGGCTGCCGGCACTCAGGCCGGGCCGGCTACCGGATGGCAGACCCAGGCCTCCGTCACCTTGCTCGGCGGCGGGTTCCAGTCCTATGTGGTCTGTGTGGACCAGTAGTCCGGAACGGTACGCGTCGGTCTGAGGCACCGGCTCGCCGTCGGTGAGCGGACGGGTACGGACGTGCCGACCAGTGTGGTGGAGCCGCCCTCGGCGGCTCCACCACACCAGCCGTCGTGGCTGGTGCGGTGTTGTGAACCTACAAGCTGTTGTGAACCGTACAAGCGGCTGCCGACGCCCCAGGCGTACACCCGCGCCGCCGACGCACCGACCCACCGACGCACCGACCCACCGGCACACCGACGCGCGGGGCTCCCGCCGGGCCGGGGCCGGTGGTGAGCGGCGCGATGCCGTCGACGCCGTCGGCTGTGACGCCGCGTCCGCGGCCGGTGTGCGAGACCCGGGGTGGCGGGCCCGGGCAGGTGTGCGACGGAAAGCCAACCGGCACACCGGGTGCCGTCCGAAGGCCCTCCCGTACGCGCCTACCTTCCCGTACGTGCCTCATGGACCGCCGGTGTCCCGCCGAGCGTCTCGCGCAGCAGCACCGCCTCCTGGTCGAGGTGGTGTAGCAGCGCCTGTAGGGCGGGGGTGCGTGTGCGGTGGGCCGCCTCGGTGGTGCCCACCGTGCGTCCCACCGAGGGAAGCTCGACCGGCAGCGCGGCGAGGTGCTCGTCTTCGCGCAGCACCAGTTCGGGCAGGAGCGCCACCATGTCCGTCTGGAGGAGCAGCGCCCGCATGGTGAGGATGGACGTGCACTCGACGCGGTCCGCGGGCAGCGTGAGGCCCCGGTCCACGAAGAGGGCACCGAGTTCCTGGCGCAGTGCGGTCTGCTCGACCGGCAGGATCCAGGGGAACCCGAGAGCGTCCGTCAGGGTGACGCCCGTGTTGTCGAGGAGCGGGTGGCCGGAGCGGACGGCGAGCCGGATGGGCTCCCGGTACAGCATCCGCTGGCGCTGCCCGTCCCCTTCCGAGGGGGCCGACCCCATCCGGCCGACGATGACGTCCAACTCGCCCGCCAGCAGTGCCGGGTGCAGGACGTCCGGGGTTCCCTCCCGTACCACCACCGTCAGCCGGGGCCGTTCCCGTTTGAGCCCGGCGACCGCCCGGGGGAGCAGCACGTTCGCGCCGGCCAGCAGCGTTCCCACGGTCACGGTGCCGTCCTGTCCCTGCCGCAGTCCGGTGAGGTGGTCCCCGGCCCGGCGTACCTCGGCGACCACCGCGCGGGCGTGTTCCGCCAGCGCTTCGCCGTAGACGGTGGGCCGCATGCCACGCGGTACGCGGACGAAGAGCGGCAGGTCGGCTATGGCCTCCAGTTCGTGGAGGGTCCGGGTCGCCGCGGGCTGGGTGAGGTGCAGCGATTCCGCCGCCCGTACGACGCTCCCGTGCTTGTACACCGCGATGAGCAGGGTCAGGTGCCGGAACTTGAGCCGGCCGTCCAGGAGGTCCAACGCAGTGGGCTCTTTCCGGTAGTCGGGCGGCCCGGGCCCGCGCGGGAGAGCGATATACCCGGATCGCTATATCTCTCACGCTAATCGGCATTGGATCGGCATAGCTGGGTGGCGCACTATACCGGCACGCCCGGGGGCGAGTTTCGGACATCCCCGGCCCAGCAACGGAGGTCTGCAAGGTGAGTCCACCCGTGCGGCATTACGTAGGACGCGGGTTCGACGCGTCCGGCGTGCCGTTCCCGTTCGTCCACCCGGTCAACGGGCGCGTCGTCGGCGAGGTACCGGAAGCGCCCCGGAAGGTGGTCGACCGGGCGGTGCGCGCGGCCGGTGGGGCAGTGTGCCACAGTCTCGACACCCGCGACCTGCTGGTCGAGGCGGAACGGCGGCGGTTGGTCGGCGGGCGGGAAGACCTGCTCACGGCCATTGCGCTCGATCCAGCCCGGGACGGCGACGCCGGACCCACCCCCTCACCTGACGACGGAGACACCCCATGCTGACCCAACGCGCCGCCGCGCTGGACGCCGCCGACCCGCTTGCCCGCATTCGCTCACGTTTCCTCCTCCCCGAGGGGGTCGTGTACCTCGACGGCAACTCCCTGGGTGCCCTACCCTCCGCCGTTCCCGCGGCCGTCGAGGACGCCGTGCACCGCCAGTGGGGAACCGACCTGATCCGTTCCTGGAACGGCAACGGCTGGTGGGAGGCGCCGACCCGGACGGGCGACGCCGTCGGGCGGCTGATCGGCGCCGCCCCCGGTCAGGTGGTGGTCGGGGAATCCACCAGCGTCCAGTTGTTCAACACACTGCTCGCCGCCGCCCGGATGCGCCCCGGGCGCCGACTGCTGCTGACCGATCCCGACCACTTCCCCACCGACCAGTACATCGCCGACTCGGTGGGCCGCCTCCTCGGACTCGACGTCCGCCGGGTACCGGCGCGGGAGGCCGCAGCGGTGCTGGCCGCCGAGGCCGGGAACGTCGCCGTCGCCGCCTACGCCCCGGTCGACTACCGCACCGGCGAGCTGTACGACATGGCCGCGCTCACCGCCGCCGCGCACACCGCCGGGGCCCTGATGCACTGGGACCTGTGCCATGCGGCGGGCACCCTGGCCGTCGAGCTCGACGCCGTGGAGGCGGACTTCGCGGTCGGCTGCGGCTACAAGTACCTGTCCGGAGGCCCGGGGGCACCGGCGTTCGCCTACGTCGCCCGCCGGCACCAGCCGGACTTCGACCAGCCCCTCACCGGCTGGCACGGGCACGCGGAGCCCTTCGCGATGTCCGGCACCTACACCCCGGGGGCCGGCATCAGCCGGGCCCGGATCAGCACCCCGCCACTGCTGTCGCTGATCGCCCTGGAGGCCGCGCTGACGGCCTTCGACGGGGTGGAGATGACGGCCGTACGTGACAAGAGCCTGTCCTTGACCGGGTTCTTCCAGGAGTGCGCCGACACGCTCCTCGACGGGCTCGGCTTCACCATGGCCACCCCGCGCGACCCGGCCCACCGTGGCAGCCAGGTCTCCCTGCGCCACGCGGAGGCGTACCCGCTCATCGCCGCGCTCACCGCCCGCGGTGTGATCGGCGATATGCGCGCCCCTGACCTGCTCCGCTTCGGATTCAACGCCCTGTACGTCACGCACGCCGACGTCCTGCACGCCGTGCGGGAGCTACACACCGTCGTGACCAGCGATGAGCACCGGGCCCCCGAGTTCCAGCAGCGCCCCACCGTCACCTGATCCGGCCCCACCCTCGCCCGCCACAGGGCCCAGGTCCACACCGCGCACGTCCCCTGCCTTCCTTCTCCGAAAAGGACCGTCAGATGCGTCCCCTCCGCAGAAACGCCGCCCTTGCCGCGGTGGTCGCGGCCGCCACCACGGCCACCCTCCTCGCTCCCGGTGTGTCCGGCGCGAACACCGGCGCGGCCACGGCCGCCCCTGCCGCGGCCACCGCCGCCACCGACCCGAATCTCCTTGACGTGTGCGCCGACCGCCGTCCCGCGCAGGCCGACCCCGGCTCGTACGGCATGCAGTTGGACGGCAGCTTCCGGCACCCCGCGCTCACTCCGGTCGACGAGGGGTCCAACCACCCCTTCCCGGGCCTCAACGAGAAGTACGACACCCGCTCGTACATCAAGAACATGAAGGTCGAGGCCGCCTACGAAGGCGCCGGCTTCACCCCTGACTACTTCCACAGCTGGCAGAACATCGTCGACTTCGACGGCCGCCGCTACCTCTTCCAGTACGGCCGCTCCGAGGGCCGCGTCTACGACATCACCAACGTCAAGAAGGTGAAGGTGGTCGAGAAGCTGAGCCGCGGGGACGTGGGCGGCGACGAGACCCGGGCGAACGGCGACTGGGCGGCGCACGACTACTGGGGCGCCTCCACCATCCAGTGGAACAAGAAGCTGAACGCGTACGTCATGGTCCAGAGCTTCGAGAGCAAGCGCCAGATCTCGGAACTCTCCGACCAGCCCCCCGGGGACAAGTACAACAACCCCGAGGGCGTGCGGAAGGTGCGTGCCAAGCCGGGGCTCAAGGGCTTCAAGGTGTACCGCCTGGACGGCCCGCGCAAGAAGGACTGGAAGCTGCTGACGACGGTCTCCACCGACTCCACCCAGGCCAACCCCCTGAACAGCGACCCGGCCAAAGCACAGCAGGGCTCCGGCTCGATCGACGTGCCGTACTGGACCGGCGAGAAGTACATGTTCATCGCCACCGCGCCGAACGACACCTACTCCGGAACCGAGTATCCGACCAATCTGCACTCGGCCGGATACCAGTCCTGGGACATGTCCGACCCGGCCCGCCCCAAGCTCCTCGACACCTGGCACCTGCCGGGCCAGCGGACCGGCGAGGACGCCGCGTACCGGAGCAACCCGCGCTGCGGGAACCGAACCAGCTGGATGGGCGCCCGGATGCCGCTCTTCCTGCCCAAGCCCGTGGAGAAGGGCGGGCGTTACGCCTTCGCGGCCATGGGCGGCTACGGCCTGACGGTGCTGGACGTCTCCAACCCGTCGAACATGAGGACCGTGAGCCATCTGGACCTGCCGGCCTCGGTCGCGGGCACCGAGGGCGACAACATCGATGTCTCCCAGTACGAGAAGACCGGAATGATCTACTACTCCGGCTACCCGCTCACCGAGGACTGCTACGAGCCGTACAAGGACGTCTACCAGATCGACGCCCGGGACCCGAAGAAGCCCCGCGTCGTCGGCGTCCTCCCCCGCCCGACCCCGCCCAAGGCCGCCGGCATCACCGACTTCTGCCAGCGCCGCGGCAGCTTCGGCCCCAAGCGCACCGGCTACTACACCAACCCGGGCCAGCACACCCCCGGTGTCCTGAGCTACGGCTTCTACAACGCGGGAGTTCAGTTCTTCGACGTCTCCAAACCCGCGTCGCCGGAGATCTCCGCCTACTTTGTCCCGAAGGCGTACGGCGCCGAGACCGCCGAGTACGCGTACGGCAACCAGACCCACGGTGTCTACGTGGAGTGGGATCGCAACATCGCCTGGACGCTGACCAACCACGGCATCTACGCACTGTCCTCGCCGAAGGTCCTGGGCAAGCCCGACCTGGACGCACCGGCGAAGCCGTTCCGCAACAGCGAGTTCTGAGCCGCCGGACCTCTCCCACTCCCATCCCCGCAACCTTCCAGAAGGGCACCGCCGCCATGGCCGCACCCAGCGACTCCGCACCGCCCGCCCCGGCCTCATCCGACGCCGAAGGCACCAGACCGGCACCCGCCGGTGAGGGACTGGTCCGTTCCCTCACCCACCGGCAGACCACCATGATCGGGCTGGGCTCCGCGCTCGGTACCGGCCTCTTCCTCGGCTCCGGCTCCGCGATATCCGTCGCAGGGCCCGCCGTGATCGTCGCTTACGCGATCGGTGCGGTACTGGTCGCCATCATCGCCGTCCTGCTCGGTGAGATGTCCGCCGCCCACCCGGTCCAGGGATCGTTCGGCACCATCGCGCAGCGCTACCTCGGCCCGATGGCCGGGTTCCTCAGCCGGTATCTGTACTGGTTCAGCGCGGTCGTGGTCATCGGGACGGAGGTCGTCGCCTCCGCGCTCTACATCCGCTGGTGGTGGCCCGAAGTGCCGATGACGGTGGCGATCCTGGCGGTCGCCGCGATCGTCCTCGCGGTCAACGTCATCAGTGTGAAGTCCTTCGGCACCACCGAGTTCTGGCTCTCCACCGTCAAGGTGGTGGCGCTGTGCGTGTTCATCCTGTGCGCCGCCCTGCTGGTCTTCTTCGGGCTGCCCGACACGGAGGCCACCGGCTTCGCCAACCTCTCCGACGACGGCGGTTTCCTTCCGCACGGAGCGAGTTCGATCTGGCTGGCCATGTCCGTGGTGATGTTCGCGTACGCCGGTTTCGAGGTCGTCGCCATCGCCTCCGCGGAGGCGATCGACCCGCAGCGCACCATCCGCACCGCGATGCGCCAGTTGGCCTGGCGACTGAGCTTCTTCTACCTCTTCGCCATCACCCTGGTCCTCGCGCTGATCCCGTGGCGCAAGATGGCGGACAGCGACGGAAGCGTCGAGACAAGCCCCTTCGTGCAGGTCTTCTCGGAGATCGGTGTGCCCGCCGCGGCGACCATCACCAACGCGGTCGTCCTCATCGCCGCCATGTCCGCCGCCAACGCCCACCTGTACGGCGCCTCCCGGCTGCTGCACTCGCTCGGCGGCGACGGACTGGCCCCGGCGCCGATGGCCAAGCTCAACAAGCGCGGCGTCCCGGTCGTCGCCCTGGCCGCGTCGAGTCTGGGTATCGCAGCCGCCGCGCTGCTGGCCTTCTACGACGTCAGCGGCCTCTTCGGCATCCTGATGTCGATCGCCCTCTTCGCGGTCCTGCTGGTGTGGCTGCTGATCCTCGTGTCGTACATCGCCTTCCAGCGCTACCGGACGGCACACCCCGAGGAGTTCACCGGGTTCAGCGTCCCGGCAGGTGGGAAGCTGGCGATCGTGGCCCTGATCGGGGTGCTCGCCGTCGCCGCCACCGCGGTGGAGGTCCCCGACATGCGCCAGGCGGCGGGCATCGGCCTCGCCTTCACCGTCGTCCTTGTCGCCTGCTACGGCCTGACCACCCTGCGCCGGGCACGTCAGAAGTAGCGGCCGCCCGGTGAGCGGCTCCGCCCCGCACACCTGAGACACCGGACGCCGTTGGGCGCCGCTGCTGAGCAGCGGCGNNNNTGCTGAGCAGCGGCGCCCAACGGCACGTTCGGGTCCATCGCCCACCACCGCGCCCAAGGGTCGCCGGGCGGGGGCGACTCCACACCCCACCTGGGGGCGAGGACGTCCTGGAGGCCTGTGCCGAGGCCGACCGCGTTGCTGCGGCTGGCGGCAACCGGCACGGCAACCGGCACGGCAACCGGCACGGCCTGCGGCCGCTGCCCGCTACGGCCAGGGCGGGCAAGGGGACAGGGGTCCTGGCGACGGTGCGAGGGGGGAGCCTCTGGCCCGCGGGGCGTCGGCAGGGGCGTGCGGACGTATACAAGAGGCGCGCGATATCCGTAACGCTCCCTGTTCTGACGCGTGGTCCAGTGGTGAATGGCCGAGTATTTTCGAAACAATGGCGCGGCACTCTAGTGCGCCCACAGGAATATCGTGCGTAGAGGGCCATCGGATTTACCGAACTGATAGAGCATTCAAAGGGCGCCGGACGGTAAACGCTCCCTTGGTAACGTCGACACCATGGAGTTGCGGACTCTTGAATACTTCGTCGCGGTTGCGGAGGAGGGGTCTTTCACCAGGGCTGCCGCGCGCTGCCACGTCGTCCAACCCGCGATCAGTCAGCAGATCCTGGGCCTGGAAAAGGAACTCGGCGAGCCGTTGTTCGAGCGTCTGCACAGACGCGTCGTACTCACCCGTGGCGGCGTGGCCCTGCTGCCGCACGCCCGGGCATGTCTGGCGGCGGCCGCGGCAGCCGCAGTGGAGTTCGCCGATCGCGCCGGTCTCCTGGGCGGCTCCCTCGCGCTCGGTACCGTCGGCGGGCTCGAAGGCACCTGTGTTCCGGGTCTGCTGGGGGAGTACTACCGTCGCCACCCGGGTGTAACGGTGAACCTCGTCGGAGCGTCGAGCCCCTCGTTGCTGACGGGTGTTCGCAACGGGACCCTGGACGCGGCGGTCATGGCGGCGCCCAAGGAGGATCTGTCCAAGATCATTGGGACCCGTGTGCTCCAGCGGGACCGGATCGTCGCGGTCCTGCCCGCCGGGGCCAGGGCGGCGGACCAGCCGTTGACCCTCGATGAGGTCTCCAAGGAGCCCATCATCACCTACAGTTCGGACAGCGGGGTGCACGGATTCATCAGTGAGGCCTTCGCCGAGAACGGACTGGCCTTCAACGTCACTTATGCGACGAACAGTGTTCCTTTGCAGTTGGCGTTGGTGGCGGAGAATGTCGGCATCGGCCTGGCTCCGTCTTCCAGTCCCGCACTGTCGGCCAACCGGCGGACCATAGTGGTTCCCTTGGTTCCCGCCATCTCTTTCCAGAAGGTATTCGCCTGGCGCTTGGACCGACGGTTGGGCGCGCCTTTGCGGGCATTCCTTGAGATGTGGACAGAGCTGGCCGAATTCATGAGCGAGCCCTACGGTGATGTGCCCTGAAGGTGAACGCCTCACTGTGCGGAGGGCGCGGCCCAACTCCGGCGGATGAGGGGCTTGTCCGGCTTGCCCACGATGGTGCGAGGTACGGACTCCACCTCGCGTACCACGCCGTCGAGGCTCAGTTCGCGCAGCAGACCCTCCACCTGAGCGATCGCCGTGCCGGCCGAGGCATCCGCCGAGGCCCGCGCGATGACAAGGACGTTCGGCGCATAGGTTTCCGGATCGGCGGTCAGGCTGACCGAGTCGGCCACCGCCGGACACCGTTCGGTGATCAGGGCGTCGAGAACCGGCGCCGGCAGTGGGCCGTTCGCGGACTTGATGGCGTCCGTCGTCCGGCCGAGAACGCGGTACGAGCCGTCCGCGGTGCGCTCGGCGATGTCCCCGGTCCAGAACTCCCCGCCCCGGAAGGTGCTGGCATTCGCCTCGTCATCGTGGAGGTACCCCTCGCTGGTGCAGTCGGAGACCAGGACCAGCACCCCCAGATCGGGTCCCGAGCTCTCGTCAAGCGGAGCGAGACGGGCCTTCACACCGCTGACCGGGACCATGCCGGCCTGGCTCTGCACGATGTCGTCCATGTTGCCCAGACCAAGGCCGAACTCGGTTGAGCCGTAGACCTGTCTGATGTGAATGCCCAGGGTCTCCGCGCTGATCCTCGTCAGAGCGGGGCTGATGTACGCACCGCCGCACAGTGGCCTGCGTAGCGTCGGCAGACCGGTGGGGTGCGACTTCGCGGCCTTGACGAGGTCCTCGTAGTGGCTGGGCAGTGCGCTCATCATGGTGACACCGCGTTGTGAGAGCTGTTCGAGCAGCTCGGCGGGGGGTGTGCGGGGATCGGTCAGGATCAGACGGGCACCGACGAGCAGGGCGGCGAAGACATGGAGATCCGTCGCGTGAGCCACGTCCAGCGTATGCCGGCAGAAGACGACATCGGACTCCTCGATACCGACGTCGGCCACCCAGCGCAGACGTTCGCGGACGAATGGTCCCTGCTTCCACGACACCAGTTTGGGCAGCTTGGTCGACCCCGAGGTCCACAGTCGGCGAAAGACACGGTCCGCGTGCCCCGTCGCCAGCGGCGCCTCGGTCGTTCCGGTGACCGGGAGGGCGGCGAGGTCGATTCGCGGCGGCGCGGTCTCACCCGCACCCGGATGTGGTGACCCGACCCAGAGGACCGGCTGGGTCAGGGTGAGCACACGGTCGACCGCCGAACGGTCGAAGTCCGCGAGAACGGGTACGTAGCAGGCGCGCAGCGCGGCCACCGCGAGAATGAACGCGACGTAGTCGGGAGTGTTGGGCAGACCGTGACAGACCACGGTGTCCCCGGGGCGAACCCCCTGGGCGCTCAGCCCCGCACCCATGAGTTCGGTGCGTTCGATCAACTGCGCATAGGTACAGCTCTCTCCGTCGGTGGTCTCCACCGCCAGCGCCTCGGGTCGGCCAGCGGCGATGCCCCTGATGGTCTCGAACAGCATGAGGGTTCCCTCTCCTGAGCAGTGGGTCCGGGTGCTCCGGTGACATCAGCAGTGCCGGGCTCTGGGCCGGCTGGTCACGGCAGCAGCAGATTGGTGGTCGTGGTGGTCATCAGGGTGGCCGCGGCGTCCGCACCGACGCGCTGTTCCAGCCGCCGCAGCCAGGGGCCGACGGCAGCCGCCGGCGCGGGGAAGTCGGTGTGTCCCATGTCTCCGCCGAAGACCAGCAAGGAGAGTGGGTAGTGGGCCGTCAGGGTGAGGCTGGAGGCTTCCTCGGAGCACAGCAGATCGGGAACGATGCCCAACTCAAGGTGGGCACCGAGGGCGCGGAACGCGTCGGCCGCATCGTCTCGCCAGTGGAGGAAGGCGAGCTTGGGATGGTTGACCAGCAGCCGCTGCACCCCGCGCCGCCTGGCCTCGGTGAACACCACCAGCGTCTGACTGGCGCTGAGATGACCACTGGCGAGGACCAGGTCATGGGCGGCTACGGCATCGAGCACATCGAACCACTCCGTACGGAGTCGCCCGTCGTCGATCACCTCGACGTGACGCAGCTCGATGTTCCGATGAACAGTGAGTTCCGGCGCCGCCACCGCCGCCCGGTGGGTGGGAGAGGACAGGGTGGGCAGCCAGACGATCCGGCCGCCGAGCTCCGCGGCGACCCGGACCGCGTCGGGATTGGCTCCACCGACACAGCTGTTGAGCACCACCCCGCCGTACACGCCCTCCCCGGCCATCGCGGCCCTCTCGACGGTGCTTCCCTCATGCGCCTTGAGGACCATGGTGGTGAATCCCTGGGCCCGCATCGCGTCGACGGTGCTCAGGTCGTCACCGTGCCTGGGCAGCAGGCTGGGGGAGGAGTGCACATGCAGATCGGCCATGGCACGGGCCCAAGGGGGCATCGCCGGGGATTCGTCGCTCATTGGGTCGCCTTCGGTTCTGGATTCGGGGGAGTGTGAGCCGGCGGCTCATGCACACTCCGACTCACGACGCCTTCCGTTGGAGTGCCGCCCCTTCACCCGGCCCGTCCGGTGGGGAGCCATGGCGCGCGCTCGCGTTCGTAGGCGGTGATCCTGGAGTCGAGTCGCAGGGTGAGGTCCAGCAGATCGAGGCCGTTGACGAGCCGGTGGTGGGCGGAGCCGTCGAGAGGGAACGGGACACCGCTGACGCCGGCCGCCGCGCAGTCCACGGTCCGGTCGACGACGTTGACGGTGATCTCCGCGTACGCGTCCTCGGTGATCGCCTCTAGGAGGGAGTCGGCGACGGTCGTGGTCACCTGCACGGGGACCAGGCCGGCGTTGGGCAGGTTGTTGCGGAAGATGTCCCCGAATCCGGGGGCGACGACGGCGGTGAATCCGAAGTCGCGCAACGCCCAGGCCGCGTGCTCGCGGGAGGAGCCGCAGCCGAAGTTCGGTCCGGCGACCAGGATGGTGGCTCCCTGGCGTTCGGGTCGGTTGGTGATGAAGGACGGGTCCTTCCTCCACTGGGAGAACAGCCCTTCGCCGTATCCCGTACGGCTGGTCTTCTTGAGCCAGGCGGCCGGGATGATCTGATCGGTGTCCACATCGGATCGCGCCAGGGGCACACCCCGGCCGGTCAGTGTGGTGAGCGGTCGCATCCAACGCTCCGTGGTCTCGTTGGGATCAGACGAGGTCGCCTGCGGCGGCCAGATGACCGGCCAGGGCGGTGGCCGCCGCCGTCTCGGGCGAGACGAGATGGGTGCGGGCGCCGGGCCCCTGGCGGCCTTCGAAGTTGCGGTTCGAGGTGGAGGCACTGCGGAGACCGGGCGCCACGGTGTCCCCGTTGATGCCCACGCACATGGAGCAGCCCGGCGAGCGCCATTCGAAGCCGGCGGCCACAAAGACCCGGTCGAGCCCTTCCAGCTCCGCCTGGTGTTTGACCTGCGCGGAGCCGGGGACGACCAGCGCCCGTACCGTGTCGGCGACCCTGCGACCGCGAAGTACCCCGGCAGCCGCGCGCAGATCCTCGATGCGGCTGTTGGTGCAGGAGCCGATGAACACGATGTCGATGGCGATGTCACGCATCGCGGTTCCCGGGGTGAGATCCATGTACTCCAGCGCACGCTCGGCGGCATCCCGTGCCACCGGGTCATCGATGACCGCGGGGTCGGGGACCGTTGCGTCGACTGATGTGGTCTGGCCGGGGTTGGTGCCCCAACTCACCTGCGGGGCGATGGCCGAGACGTCGACGCTCACCTCCTGGTCGAAGGAGGCGCCGTCATCGCTCCGCAGCGTCCGCCAGTGGTCCAGGGCCCGCTCCCACAGGCGCCCGCGGGGGGAGCGCTCACGTCCTTCGAGGTAGTCGAAGGTGGTGTCGTCGGGTGCTATCAGACCGCTGCGGGCGCCCGCTTCGATCGCCATGTTGCAGACGGTCATCCGGCCCTCCATGGAGAGCGCCCGAACCGCCCGGCCGCGGAACTCGATGAGTGTTCCGGTTCCGGCTCGCGTCCCGGTGCGGGCGATGGCGGCGAGCACCAGGTCCTTTGCCGAGACGCCAGGAGGCAGGGCCCCCTCGACATTGACCGCCATGGTGCGCGGCCTCGCCGTGCGGAGCGTCTGAGTGGCCAGTACGTGCTCGACCTCGCTCGTTCCGATGCCGAACGCGAGGGCGCCGAAAGCTCCGTGTGTGGCGGTGTGGCTGTCACCGCACACAATGGTCATCCCGGGCTGTGTCAGGCCCATCTGCGGGCCGATGACATGAACGATCCCCTGGCCCGGGGAGCCGAGCGGGTGCAACTCGATCCCCGCCTCCCGGCAGTTGTCGACCTGTTGGCGCAGCTGGCGCGCTCCACCGTCATCGGCGAGCGGCAGTCGATTGCGGGTCGCGGAGGTCGGTACCTGGTGGTCGGCGGTGGCCACACAGAGATCAGGACGCCGCACCGCGCGACCGGCGAGCCTCAGCCCCTCGAACGCCTGGGGCGAGCTGACCTCATGGAGCAGATGCATATCGATGTAGATCAGATCCGCCTCATCGCCACCACCCCGGTCCACGACGTGCTGATTCCAGATCCTGTCGACCAGGGTGGCGCGGTTCATGACCGGTCCTCATTCATCGCAGGGTGCGCCGGCTGTTCGGTGACTTCGTCCCGGGGGCATGCCTCACGGTGTGACCCAGCCGGCGTAGGTGGCGAAGCGCCAGTCCTTCGCCAGACAGTCGACCTCGGCGAAGCCGGCGGCGCGAAGCCATCCCAACTGGGTGCCGAGATCGATGGGAATGTCGAACTTCATCCGCTCCCGGCCCGCGTCCCACTCTGCTTCGGGCGTGCCCGAGCGGACCACATGAGCCTCGTGCATCCGGTCGTACATCTTCTCCAACCACGGCTGGCTGCCGAGCAACTGCTCCACGTGGACGAAGACCCCACCCGGGTTCAGGCTCGCCCGGATGCGCCCGAAGAGCCGCTGCTTCTCCTCATGCGGCAGATGATGAATGGCCAGACCTGAGACGACCGCGTCGAATCGGCCCTCAGGCAGGGGGTCCACCAGGTCCCCGACCAGCACTTGGACCCGCTGCTGGGCCGCGAACCTCCCGCGGGCCTGGGAGAGCATCAGCTCGGAGCGGTCCATGAGCGTCAGCTCGGCGTCGGGGAGCTTCTCCAGCAGACGGGCACTGAGCAGTCCGGTACCCGCGCCCAGGTCCAGGACGCGCGGTCGTTCACCCACGGACATCGCCACTGTTTGCACCGCGCTGTCATACAGGAGGTCGAAGGACGGGATCAGCTGACGGCGCAGCGAGTCGAAGGTGGTCGGGTCCCAGAGGTCATTTCCCTGGACGGTGAAGTTCTGCGGCATGGTGTGTTCCGTTTCTCTGGCGGTGAGCCGCACATCGAGGCGGCGGGGCGGGTGGGTTCGCGGTCTCGGGCGAGGTGGTCTCAGCCGGGATGGGTGGGTTCGCGGTCTCGGGCGAGGTGGTCTCAGCCGGGATGGGTGGGTTCGCGGTCTCGGGCGAGGTGGGCGCGGTTCAGGGCGGCGAAGGCGGCATGGAGGGTCGCCGTGTCAGCGTCGGGCGCGATGCCCACACCCCAGTACCGGCCCGGGGCGGGATGCTCTTCGTCCCCGAGGGTGATCGAGGCCTCCAGATAGATGACGGCCTGCGTGTCATCGCGACCGGGTGTGGTGTCCTGGACGTGATGGGCCACCCGCAGTTGTGCACCGAGGGGGGACAGCACGTCGATGAGCGCGTCGAGCGCGGAGGCTCCCTTGGCCACGAGTTCCGCTGTGCCACTGCCCAAGCTCAGGGTGAAGTTGTGCAAGCCGCTGGAATCGCCGACGGGGTCATGGTGTTGCAGAAGGCCCAGTGGCCCGCCCGGATTCACATACGTGTGGTGGAACATCTCCCGCAACTGCCGAGGAGAGACCTCACCGCCCGCCTTGTCGGTGAACGCCTGTACCACCCGCGAGAAATCCGCGCCCAGCCCAGGGGGCAGGGTCAAAGAGTGCTCCGACCGCATCACATGGGCCGTGCCACCCTTGCCCGACTGCGAGTTGACCCGGACCACCGCCCGGTAGTCCCGACCCACGTCCTTCGGGTCAATGGGTAGATACGGCACCTGCCAGCGGGACGTCGATGGCGGGGAGCCCTGCTGTCCGATGGCGGCCTGGGCCTGCAGACCCTTGCTGATGGCGTCCTGGTGACCGCCGGAGAACGCGGTGAACACCAGGTCACCCGCGTAGGGGTGCCGATCGTGGACCTGCATGCCGGTGCACTGCTCCATCGTGCGGCGGATGTCGTCGATGTCGGAGAAGTCGAGCTGGGGGTCGACGCCCCGGCTGAAGAGATTCATGCCCAGGGTCACCAGGCACACATTGCCGGTGCGTTCGCCGTTTCCGAAGAGGCACCCCTCGACACGGTCCGCTCCGGCCAGGAGCCCGAGCTCGGCCGCGGCCACCCCGGTGCCCCGGTCGTTGTGCGGGTGCAGGGAGAGGATCACGGAGTCTCGCCGGGTCAGATGGCGACCCATCCACTCGACGGAGTCCGCGTACACATTCGGCGTGGCCATCTCCACGGTGGCGGGCAGGCACACCGTGGCCGGGCGCTCCGGGGTGGGCTGCCAGATGTCCATGACCTCGTTGCACACGTCTACGGCGAATCCCAGCTCAGTGCCGGTGTAGGACTCCGGCGAGTACTGGAGGCGGAGGTCGGCCGACGACCGCTCGGCCTGTGCTGCGACCCGCTGCGCCGCCGATGTCGCCAGGGCCTTGACTCCCGCGCGGCCCTGCCGGAACACCACCCGCCGCTGGAGGGCGGAGGTGGGGTTGTAGATGTGGACCGTCGCCCTGAGCGCGCCGTCGATCGCGGCGAAGGTCAGGTCGATGAGCTCCGGGCGGCAGGGAGCAAGCACCTGGATGCGCACATCCCCCGGGATCGCGTCCTCGTCGATGATGGATCGGATGAAATCGAGATCGGCCTGGCTCGCCGCGGGAAACCCGACCTCGATCTCCTTGAAACCCATCCGCACCAACAGGTCGAACACCCGCCGTTTACGCGCGGGCGACATGGGATCGGCGAGGGCCTGGTTTCCGTCGCGGAGATCCACAGCACACCAGAGGGGAGCGCTGGTGGCGACCGTTTCGGGCCAGGTCCGGTCGGGCAGTGCGAAGGGCTCGACCTCGTCGAAATAGGGCCGGTACCGGTGAAAGGGCATCCCACTGGCGCGCTGAGTGTTCCACCCTGTCGGTCGGACCGAGAAGGAGCCCGCTGACCGGTGAAACGGATGAGGAAGCGATGGTGCCTGCTGTGAATTCATTGAAGTCCCTTGTCGTATGGAAGGAAACTCCCGCTGGGCCGGCGTTCGGTGATGCTCTGGTGGGCTACTCCGCGGAGAAGATGATCGCGAAGTCCTATGAGCGCTTCCTCGCGGTCAATCGAGATGGCCCTTGTGGGGCTTGATGAAAAGTCTCCCGTCCCGGCATCGTTGAGACCAATACACATCGGTGCTCACACCGATCATCGGGACTGATAGCAGGGCTCGTTCGGGTGTCGAGCGCGGCCATCGCGTCGCAGGAGACTCCCGCGAGGACGGCGTACGGGCCAGCTGACTTCGAGGTTCCCCGCTGCGGCTCACAACGGACCGCTGGCGTCGGGGCTCCGGTGCGTCGACGCCGAAGTCTCCTGGAAGGACCCGTGCCGAGGCTGAAATGACGGTCGCCGCCGTACCGTCCCGCTCCGCCGTCCGGTGGATACCGGGGGGCACAGGGCCGCCACCGCGCCATCTGGACCCCGCACGGCTGTACGTTGGTGCGGTTCGATGAACCGTACGGTACGACGTGGGCGAGCGAGATCCGGGGCGTGGGTCGTGGCTGCGCGCCGTGTGCGTCGGCTGGGCCGAAGGAACATCCTGAGAGGTCGGACCGTCCTCGCGGACGTACCGCGAAACCCACGCTGGTCCCCGGGGGTGCAGACAAATGGAACGGTCGGCTCGGACACGGTTCGGCGCGCTCGGCGCCGTACTCGCGGTGCTCCTCGCCACGCTGCTCGGCGCATGCTCCGATGGCTCGGAGGGCTCTCCCGAGGAGTCGCCCACCACCGCCGCGGGTCCGGTACTGGCCGTGAAGATCGACAACGCTCCGCCGGCGCGTCCGCAGACCGGGCTGAACGCGGCGGACGTGGTGTACGCGGAGCAGGTCGAGGCGGGGCTGAGCAGACTGATGGCGCTGTACGCGACCCGGCTCCCGAACTCCGTGGGCCCGGTCCGCAGCGCCCGGGAGTCCGATCTTGAGTTGCTGGCGCAGTTCCCGAACCCGACGCTGGTGTTCTCCGGAGCCCAGTCCAAACTGCTACCGCTGATCGACGCGGCTCCACTGCGGCCCGTGACTCCCAGGGACGCCCCGGCGGGCGCCTTCGTCCGTGACCGGGAGCGGTCCGCCCCCTACAACCTCTATGTGAGGCCGCCTCGGGTGCAGGACGAGACGGCGGGGGCCAAAGCGCTGGAGCGGGCCGGTTTCCGTACCGGTCAACCGCCGGGCGGCGGAGAGCCGGTGGCCGAACGCACCGTGCGTTTTCCCAGCGCCCGGTTCACCTTCACCTGGTCCGCTCAGCAGAAGCGGTGGGGGATCGCGATCGACGGCAGCCGGGCGGTCGAGCCGGACGGTACGGCGGTGACGGCGGCGACCGTCGTCATCCAGCGGGTGGAGGTCAAGGAGTCCCAGTTCCAGGACTTCAGGGGCAGCAACTCCCCACTGACGGTGACCGTGGGTTCCGGCGGCGCCGAGATGCTGCGGGACGGGCGGGCCTACCCGGGCGAGTGGAAGCGTACGTCGGTGCGGGGCGGCACGACCTTCACCACCCGGGACGGCGATCCGCTGAACATCGCGGACGGGCCGGTATGGGTGATGCTGGTGGCGCGCTGAGGGGCAGACCACCCGGCGGCCCCCTACGCCGTGGGCAGGCACGCGTCCGCAGTGCTGGGCGCCGACGGCAGTCACCGGGCGCTCCACGCGGGCTGGTTGCCGCATGGCGGCTCGTGCCCGGTGGACTCCGGCGTCCCGGCCGCGCCCCTCCTGGCCCGCCCCACGCCGACGGGTGCCCGACCGCCACTGAGGAAGCATCGAAGAGCAGCGGTCTTCGCCAACTCCCCATCACACGCCCCCGCGCTGAGGACTCTTGACGGAGCGTCACCGCTGTCCGGGGGACACCGGCTGGCTGTCCAGCTGGCGGGAGGATCTTGACATGTGCGCGGCGGCTCGGACAGGATCCTGGCCATGCAGCCTGTCGGTGACCATCCGGTCCCGCTGGTGGAGCGCCGCCACGTCGACCTGGTCCGTGTCGCGAGCGCCATCTGTCGCTGCGCGTAGCCGCCGTCCCGCGCTCCGCCGATCACCTCTTCCCTCTCGCCCGTCGCGGTTCTCCGCGATCCCTGCCGCCTTGACCGGGTCTCTCCGTGCGCTTCCCGTGCCGTCATGAGGCCCGTCGGTGTGCCCTTCCACCACTGGAGACTCTGTGACCTCGCACAACAACAGGCTGTCCCGGCGCGCCTTCGGCGGTGTCGTCAGCGCGGGCGCGGGTGCCGCGGCCGTTGGTCTCACTGCCGGACCGGCTGTCGCAGCCGCTGCCGACGCCGCTCGGGAGCGGCCCTTCCGGGCGGCCCCGGGGAGGCGTTCTCGCCGGCCCAACATCCTGTTCATCCTGGGCGACGACCTGGGCTGGGCCCCACCGCTGACGGCGCCGGGACGCGGGTCTTCGACAGTGGGACCCGCAGCGGCACGAGAACCAACCGGGCTGCCCGCCGGCAAGCTGTGGAAGCAGCGTTCTGCGAGCCGCTCGTGGTGAACCGCGGTGTGCGCGACACCGCATGGCGAGCGCCCTGTGCTGAGTCACGGGGTCGCAAGTGGTCACATCGGTTGCCTTGAGGGCTGTTCGGGCCGCTGGACCCATGCCGGAGTCCAGGTCTCGGCGGGGTCGACACGCTGGGCTCGCGCGGAGGCCAGATGGGTGCGGAGCGCGGAGAGGGCCGGGTGCGGGTTGTCGGTGCGCCAGATCAGCGAGTGCGGGTAGACCGGGGTCGGACGGTGCAACGGGATGAGCCGCGGCTGGTGACCGGCCGGCCAGACCAGCGGGGTCCGCCCGCTGAGGAAGGTCGCCAGTGTCGGGGTACCGGCGATCGTGTCGAGGAGCGACTCGATGCCGAAGTCGGGACCGATCGTGTCGATGGTGAGCCCGAACGCGGCGGCGAGTTCGTCGTAGTAGGCGGTCCACTCGGTCCCGGGCAGATTGCCGGGCATCCAGATCCGGTGACCGGCGAGCTCACCGAGGGACACCGCCCGGGCGGTGGCGAACTCATGGGCGGGCCCGGTGAACAGCTGAAGCGGCTCATCGAGGACCGGAGTGGCCGCGAGGCCGTCGGGGAGTTGCCGTCCGGGCATGGTGACAGCGCGGAATGTCGCGTCGATCGTGCCGTTGTGCACGGCGGCCAGGGCCGTGTCAGCGCCGTAGAGGGCCAGCACGTCGAGGCCGATCCCCGGATGCGCGCGGTGGAAGTCACGCAGCAGCCCCGCGGGTGCGGCCCGTCGGCCGACGACATCGACGCGTAGCGCGCGCAGGCCCCGCTGTACGGAGGTGGCCGCCCGTTCCTCGGCCCGCAGGAGATCGCGGGCGTGCGGCAAAAACGCCCGGCCGTCGATGGTGAGACGCGCTCCGCGCGCCGTGCGGGTGAACAGCCGCACACCGAGGTCCTTCTCCAGCGCGGCGATGCGCTTGGAGACCGCCTGCGGGGTGATGGACAGGTCGACGGCCGCCTCTTGGAACTGCCCCGCGTCCACGGCGGTGACAAAGGTGCGCACTGCGGTGAGATCCACACGGCTCATCCTAGGAGGACAACCAAACGTTGATCGGCAGCGGCGAAACGGTTGTTTGATTCCCCCGCGCGGTGCCCGCTTTGATGTCTCAGGTCAACGTGTGGTGCTCGGTGTCGCGGTGGGTGCTGGGCTTGGAGGCCAGAGGGCCGCCGGTGCATCACCTCGACTCGGCCGATCGCCCGTACCGGTGTGTTCGACCCGGTGATCGCCTGGCGAGGTGAGCACACCGCTACGGAACGGGTCGACCGCACCCATCCGCTCCCGTCCACGCGGTCGGCGTGGTCGGCCGTTCGCAAGGACGCCGTCGCCGCCTCGGCCCGGTGGCGGCTCCCCACTCGCCAAAGGTGACTCAAGCATGCCCGATTCCTTTGTTCACCTGCACAATCACACCGAGTACTCGATGCTGGACGGAGCACAGAAGCTCACACCGATGTTCGGCGAGGTGGCCCGGCAGAAGATGCCCGCCATCGCCATGAGCGACCACGGCAACATGTTTGGCGCCCATGAGTTCGCGCAGGTGGCCAAGGGCTTCGACAGCATCACACCCATCATCGGTATCGAGGCGTATGTGGCGCCTTCCTCTCGCTTCCATCGGAAGCAGGAGTTCTGGGGGCCGGGCGGCCGCCGGGCCGTGCGCGACGACGGTGAGGGATCGAAGGACGTCTCCGGAGGCGGCCGCTTCACCCATATGACGATGTGGGCGCGGAACGTCCAGGGCCTGCGGAACCTGTTCTGGCTCAGCACCCGGGCCAGCTACGAAGGGCAGTTCCCGGCCGGCAAACCGCGCCTGGACCGTGAGCTGATCGCTCAGCGGCCGGACGGGATCATCGCCACCACCGGCTGCCCCTCCGGAGAGATCCAGACCCGGCTGCGGTTGAACCAGTACGACGAGTCAAAAGCCGCTGCCGCCGCCTACCAGGAGATCTTCGGCCGGGAGAACTACTTCCTGGAGTTGATGGACCACGGCCTGGCCATCGAGCGCGAAGTCCGTGACGGCCTGCTGCGCCTGGCCAGAGAGCTCGGCATCCCCCTCCTGGCCACCAATGACGCGCACTACGTCACCGAGGACCAGGCCGACGCCCACGACAGCCTGTTGTGCATCGGGGTGGGCAAGAACAAGGACGACCCCAGACGATTCCGCTTCAACGGCTCCGGCTACTACCTGAAGTCGGCCACCGAGATGCGCGGCCTGTTCTCGGAGCTTCCCGAGGCCTGCGACAACACCCTGCTGATCGCCGAACGGATCGAGTCCTACGACGAGGTCTTCGACCACGCCGACGAGATGCCGCAGTTCCCTGATGTGCCCGAGGGGGAGAGCCAGGAGTCCTGGCTGCGCAGGGAAGTGCTCAACGGCCTGGCGATGCGGTACGGGGACCCGATCCCCGAGCATGTCAGGGAACGCTTTGAGACCGAGATGTCAGTCATCGGCCCCATGGGTTTCAGCTCCTACTTCCTCGTGGTGGCGGATATCTGCCGCCATGCCCGGGACAACAGGATTCCCCTCGGTCCGGGGCGCGGCTCGGCCACCGGCTCCATCGTGGCCTATGCCACCCGCATCACCGAACTGTGTCCGCTGGAGCACGGCCTGCTGTTCGAGCGGTTCCTCAACCCCGAGCGCATCAACCCACCGGACGTGGACCTCGACTTCGACGACCGCCAGCGCGACAGAATGGTCCGCTACGTCATCGAGAAGTACGGCGACGAGTACACCGCGATGGTGAACACGTTCGGCAGGATCAAGGCCAAGAACGCGATCAAGGACTCCTCGCGCATCCTGGGCTATCCCTACTCCCACGGCGAGCGGATCACCAAGGCCCTTCCGCCGGACCACAACGGCAAGTCCGCACCGCTGGCCGCCGTTCTCGACCCCTCCCACGAGCGGTACGGCGAGGCGGGTGAGATCCGGCAGATGTACGAGGGCGAACAGGACGTGAAGCGGGTCATCGACACCGCCCGCGGAGTGGAGGGCCTCACCCGCGGCACCGGTGTGCACGCCGCCGCGGTGATCCTGTCCAAGACAAGACTCACCGACCGCATCCCGCTGCACATGCGTGCCTCGGACGGCGTGCGGATCACCGGTTTCGACTACCCGTCCTGCGAGGCGATGGGCCTGATCAAGATGGACTTCCTGGGACTGCGGAACCTGGGCGTGATCGACCAGGCCATCGAGAACATCCGGGAGAACCGGGGCATCAGCCTGGCGACCGTGGACCCACTGGACGGCGTCTGCGCCACCACCGTGATCCCCCTGGACGACCCCAGGACCTACCGGCTCCTGGCCGAGGGCAACACCTTTGGCGTCTTCCAGCTCGACGGCGGCGGCATGCGGGTCCTGCTGAAGCAGATGGAACCCACCCGATTCGAGGACATCGCGGCGGTCAACGCCCTCTACCGGCCCGGCCCCATGGCAGCCAACGCCCACACCAATTACGCGCACCGCAAGACCGGCCGCCAGGAGATCACCCCGATCCACCCCGAGTTGCGGGACGCCCTGGAGCCGATCCTCGGGAACACCTTCCATCTGCTCGTCTACCAGGAGCAGATCATGGCCATCGCCCGAGAGCTGGCCGGCTACACACTCGGTGGCGCCGACCTGCTGCGCCGCGCGATGGGCAAGAAGAAGCCGGAGGTGCTGGCCGCGGAGTGGGAGAAGTTCCACAACGGCATGCGGGGCAACGGCTATGGAGAGGAGGCCATCAAGGCCCTGTGGGACGTCATGCTCCCCTTCTCCGGCTATGCCTTCAACAAGTCGCACACCGCGGGTTACGGCCTTGTCTCGTACTGGACCGCCTACCTCAAGGCCAACTACCCGGCGGAGTACATGGCCGCCCTGCTCACTTCGGTCGGCGACGACAAGGACAAGGCCGCGGTCTACCTCGCCGACGCCCGTAAGAACGGCGTCCGGGTCCTCCAGCCCGACGTCAACGAGTCCACCGGCGAGTTCACCGCCGTCAGCGATGATGTGCGGTTCGGGCTGCGTTCGGTGCGCAACGTCGGTGACCAGGTCATCGAGGCCATCGTCGATGCCCGCCGCCGAAAGGGAAAATACACCTCGTTCTCCGACTTCCTGGCCAAGGCCGAGCTGCCCGCGCTGAACAAGAGGGCCGTGGAGTCCCTGATCAAGGCCGGTGTCTTCGACTCGCTGGGGCATTCACGCAAGGGACTGACCGCCATCCACGAGGACGCCATCGACGCGGCTGTCCCCGTGAAGAGGGCGGCCGGCTTCGGGCAGGACGATCTCTTCGCCGAACTCGGCGGAGAGGGAAGCGATGGACCGGTCTTCGGCTTGGACTTCCCCATCGACAACGCCGAGTGGCCCCGCGGACAACTCCTGGCCACCGAACGGGAGATGCTCGGCCTCTATGTCTCGGCCCATCCGCTGGACGGCGCCGAGCACATCCTCTCCGGCGCACGGGACTGCTCCGTCGCCGAACTGCTCGCTTCCGGCCGCACCGCCGGGGATGTGCAGCTCTCCGGGCTGATCACCGGTGTTCAGCTCAGGATGACCAAACAGGGCAACCCCTGGGCGGTGGTGCACCTCACGGACCGGGACGCCGGCGTCGAGGTCCTGTTCTTCCCCGCCTCCTACCGACTCGTTCAGCACGCGTTGGCCGAGGACAACGTCGTCTCCGTCAGGGGCAGGGTCGAAGACCGGGAGGGAACCGTGAGCGTCTTCGGCCGGGAGCTGGCGGTGCTGGACGTGTCATCGGCCGAGCACGGTGGGAAGCCTCCCGTCCGGCTCGCGCTCCCCGCCCACCGGATCACCGAGCGAACGGTAGGGGAACTCAAGAGGATCCTCGCCGACCACCCCGGTGACAGCCCGGTCCGCCTCAGCGTCCGCGGTGCGCGGAAGACCACCGTCTACGCCCTGCGGGCCAAGGTGAACGCCACCACCATCGCCTCGGATGTGAAAGGGACCTTCGGAGCCGAGGCGTGGACCGGCGTCGGCTGACCGGGGCCTGCCGGGGCCAGTGTCGGACGTCCCCGCCCAACAGGCCCCCAGCACGCCGCACCCGGCTCAGAGACCGAGGCGGCTCAGCCGGTCCTCGTAGGCGATCGTGACGTCCTCCAGGTCCTCGGTCGGCGCCTCCCACAGGGCCTCCAGCTCCGCCTTCACCGTCGCCGGTAGGGCTTCCCAGCGCTCGGTCCAGGAATCGGCGTCGGGGGACCAGTAGCCGACGACCTTGAAACGGTCCGAGGGCAGGGACAGGGTCTTGCGAAGGTGCTTGCGCACCGAACGCAGGGCGGTGGTCTCACCCGCCGTCCAGAGGTAGGTCCCCGTGAGGTCGCTGTCCTCGGGCAGCGCCGTGGTGACCAGTTCCGCCAGGCGGCTCGGGGAGTGCCCGTTGCCCCCGTAGGTCCAGGTGACCTTGGTCTTGGGGTGTGGCGGGAGGGGTTGCACCGATGCCTCGTCAGGTACCTCGACGATCACCCTGGTGGCGATGTGGTCCGGAGTGTTCTCCAGCAGTCGCGCGACGGCGGGCAGCCCCGTCTGATCCGCCACCAGGATCTGACGCTCGAAGTCCGCGGGCGGGTCATAGAGCCCGGTGGGGGCGTTGAGGCCCACCGGGTCACCCGGCTGGGCCGCCGCCGCCCAGGTGGCGGCCACACCGTGGTCATGCACGACGAAGTCGATGTCGATCTCGTGGAGCTCGGGCCGTACCGCGCGGATGGTGTACGTCCGCATGGGGGCGGTGGGACGGCCCTGGGGGGTCTCCCAGCTGGTCTCGGTCGCGATCGGCAGGGACAGGTCGTGACGGTCGGGGCCGTGCGGGAAGAACAGCCGTACGTATTCGTCACCCACGCCGGTCGAGGTGAACGTCGGCAGGTCGCCGCCGGTCAGCGTCACGCGCACCATGGTGGCGGTGAGGGTCTCGACCCGGGCGACGATGGCTCGGTAGATCTCCATGGTTCAGTGCTCCTTGTCAGTTCCGACACCGGTGTTCGGTTCCGGTGCGGCATGGGTGCCGGGGTGTTGTGCTCCTGCTGATGCGTCCGTGCCCGAGTGTCCTGCGGTGTGCCGCCCACCGGCGGGAACAGGCCCGCCGGTGTACGCCCACCACAGGGACGCGTACTCACCCGCCGAGGCCAGGAGGGCTTCGTGGGTGCCTTCTTCGGCCAGTTGGCCGTCCCTGAGGAGGACGATGTGGTCACACTCACGGGCCTGTTCCAGGCGGTGGGCGACGATCACACTCGTCCGGTCGCGGGTTACCCGGGCGAGAGCCGCCCCCAGGACCGCGCGGCTCGCGGGGCCCGATTCCGCGGTGGGCTCGTCGAGGACGAGGACGGGCGGATCGGCGAGCAGGACCCGGGCCAACGCGAGGTGCTGGACCGATCCGTCGTCCAGGGCCGTGCCGTCCGGGCCGCCGAGGACCGCCTCCAACCCTCGTCCCGGCTCCAGTGCCCAGTCGGCCCCCGCCTCCCGCAGGGCCGCGAGCAGTTCGCCGTCGGTGGCATCCGGTTTGGCCAGCCGGAGGTTGTCGGCGAGCGTCCCGCCGAAGAGGTGGACCTCCTGGGTGACGAGGTATCGGGGGCCCCGCTCCGGCCCGTCCCCGACCGTGATCTCGCCCCGGTCCGGCCGGCCGACCCCCGCGAGGAGGCGTGCCAAGGTGCTCTTGCCCGAACCGCTGGCGCCCACCAGGGCGACGGTCGCACCGCCGGGGACCGTGAGGGAGACATCGCGCAGGGCCGCACGGCCGGCGTTGCCATAGGTGTACGAGACTCCGGTCACGGTGATGGCCGGGGGGAGTGGCGATCCCGCTGTGGACACCGCGGGCCCCAGGTGCGAGGGGGCTAGGTCGGTGACACCGACCAGGCGGGCCAGGCCCACCGTGGCGCGCTGGATGTCGTCCAGGCTGGTGAGCAGCAGGCCGATCGGGCCGAAGAGCCGGTGGAAGTACAGGGCCGCCGCGGTGGCCGTCCCCAGGGTGATGGCGCCTTGGCCGAGCAGCGCGTACCCGGTTGCCAGTACGGCGGCCAGGCCCACGAACTCCGCCGCGTTCAGCCAGCCGTAGAACCGATTGCGCAGCCGCACCCCGTCGCGCTGCCGGTCGATGGCCAGTTCGCTGCGGTCGGCGAGTTCGGTCAGATGAGTGTCCTGGGTGCGGTACGCCCGGATCGTCTCCGCGCCGCGTACCGCTTCGATGACCGTCTGCCCGCGGCTGGACTCCAGCCGGCGGATATCCCCGTACACCTGGTGTGAGCGGGCGAGGAACCGGCGGGTGGCGTACCAGTGGAGTGGCAGGCAGACCAGTCCGGCGAGCGCCAACCGCGGGTCGAGGACGGCGAGGCCGGCCACGGTCAGCACGATGGTGAGCGCCGCCCCTGTGATGTCGGGCAGCACGCCGGACGCCGCTTCCGAGATGGCCTCGACATCGCCGGTGACCCGGGAGACCACATCGGAACTCCCCGATGACTCCAGGGTGTCGGCGGGCAGCCCCACCGCCGCCTCGAACACATCCTCGCGGAGTTCGGCGAGGGTGTCCTGCACCAGGCTGACCAGCATGCGGCCGCCGAGGTAGGTGAGTGCGGCGCTCACCAGTGAGGCACCGACGAGGGCGCCGCCGAGTGCGGTGATCCGGCCGCGGCCGGACTGGTCGACGACCGCGTCCACCACCGCACCGAGCAGCGGTGGGGTGGTGAGGGCGGCGGCCGTACCGGCCAGCAGGACGAGCAGGGTGAGCGTCAGCCGCTCGCGGTGGTGGGCGAGCCGGCGGACGATCTCCCGTCGGGTACGGCTCGGCGTGGCCACGGGAAGTCGCCTGGGCGTCGGGTCCGGGCCGGCGTCCGGGTCCGTGCCGGGGGCGATGTCGATGTCCGTCTCGGGGACTGTCGCGGGCGAGCTCACCGGAGGGTTCCGTTCGGGTTGTCGTCTCGGGTGCCCTGGTCGCCTGTTTCCACGATGTCGTCCCCGGTGGTGTCGGTGAGATCGACCACGTGATCGCAGGAGGAGAGCAGGATGCGGCTGGTGGTGATCAGCAGGGTGGTGCCGGGGAGTTCACTGAGCCCGTGCGCGATCCGCCGTTCGGTCACCGGGTCGACCGCGGTCGTGGGTTCGTCCAGGACGATCACGGACGCGTCCGTGTGCAGTGCCCGCGCGAGCAGCAGTCGCTGCCGCTGACCGCCGGAGAGCCTGCGGCCGTGTTCGCCGATGTCGGTGTCCGCACCGCCGATGTGCTCCAGTACGTCGTCCAGCACGGCCGCCCGGATCACGTCCGGGTCGGGAACGCCGCCCGGCGTGGTCAGATTGGCGCGCAGGCTGCCGGAGAAGAGGGTGCCCTGGTGGGGCGGGGCCACGACATGGGTGCGGACCACTTCGGGGCCGAGATCGACGGCGTCAGCCCCGTCGATCAGGAGTTCCCCCCGGTCCGGTGGGACCCGGCCGGCCAGCCGGTCGCTGAGGTGGCGAGCGTGCGCGGGGTGCCGGGGAACTATCCCGATCAGGGTGCCGTGGGCGTCGGATGAGTCGGGCACCAGGGTGACCGGTTTCCCGTGGCCGGGTGGATGCCAGACGACCGGCACGTGACGAGGACGGGGAACGCGGGCGTCGGGGTGGGGCTCGGTATCCGCCGGGGTCCTTGCACCCGCACTCGATCCGGGCGCCCCGCCCGGCGGAGTCCCCGGAGCGGCCACCGGCGGGGTGATCAGGGCCGGTTCGGCCAGCAGACCGCCGATCCGCCTGGCCGAGGCCCGTTTGTGGGCCCAGTTGGAGGCGAACGTTCCGACATGGGCGAGGGCGCCCTGGAGGAACTGGGCTAGCCCGAGGACGGTGACGAGCTGGCCGATGGTGAGCTGCCCGTCGAGAGCGAGGTAGCCGGATGCGCCGGCCAGCGCGGCGAGGAAGACGCCGGACAGCAGCAAGCTGAGGGCGGAGTACGCGAGGACGGCGCGCGATGCGGCGATCGCGCCCCGCTTGGACGCGTCGCTCGCGGTCCGGTACCGGTCGGCGGCCTCCTTCTGGGCGTGCATCCCGGTGAGCACCCGCAAGCCGGTGACCATGTCGGTGGCGACCTCCCCCGCGCGTGCCGCGGAGCTCTGTTCGGTCAGGCCACGGGCTTCCAGTGGCATCGCTATCCGCCGCATCAGAAACAGGACGAGCACGGTGCTGACGATCACCCCGAGCCCCAGCGGCACGGAGATGAGGAGCAGCGCGGTCGACGCCGTGAGGATCGCGGTGATGGTGGCCGCCTGTTCCACGACGCTCCAGGAGACGCCCGCGACCCGGTAGGTGTCGGATGTGACCAGGGACAGGGCCTCACCGGGGCCGGGGCGGCGGCGCAACCCATAGGGGTTGAGGAGGCGGGTCATGGTCAGCTGGCGCAGCTCGTGTTCGGCGTAGCCATAGACGCCGACCATCGCCTTCGATGCCCGTTGGTAGGACAGGGACAGCACCAGGAACACCACGGCGAGCACGGCGAGCCAACGGAACAGGGCCCCGGAGTCGCCCGGCTCCAACGCCCGGTCGATGACCACGCCGATGACGATGGGAACCAGGGCTTCGCAGAGCTGGTGGGCCATGAACGCGAGGGTGGTCAGGCCCAGCCGCAGACCGCGTCCGCCGCGTAGCAGCGCGATCTTGAACAACTGTCCTGCCGGGACCGTCTGACCGTTCTGTTCCATCTCCTCCGCCCGACTCACGGGGTGTCCCTTCGGCGGGCCAGCGGCACGACCATGGGGGTACCGGTCTCCGGGTCGGGCACGACCCGACAGGGCAGCTCGAACACCTCGTGCACCAGGTCGGCCGTCATGACCTCGGCCGGTGGCCCCTCCGCGATGACACGTCCGTCCCGCATGGCGACCAAGTGGGTCGCGTAGCGGGCGGCGTGGTTGAGGTCGTGCAGGACGGCGACCAGGGTGTGGCCGGAGCGGTGCAGATCCGTGAAGAGTTCCAACAGTTCGATCTGGTGGGCGATGTCGAGGAAGGTCGTGGGCTCATCGAGGAGGAGGAGGGGGGTCTGCTGCGCGAGCACCATGGCGACCCAGACGCGTTGACGCTGCCCACCAGACAGTTCGTCGACGAGCCGACCGGACAGTTCGGTGACGGAGGTCGCGGCCATCGCCTCGGCGACGGCGCGTTCATCGTCCGACGTCCACTGGCGGGTGATCTTCTGATGCGGATAGCGGCCCCGGGAGACGAGTTCGGCGACGCTGATGCCGTCCGGGGCGAGGGAGGTCTGCGGCAGTAGTCCGAGGCGGCGCGCGACTTCCTTGGAGCGGTACTCAGCGATGGAGCGGCCGTCGAGGAGCACCTGACCCGCGGTGGGCGCGAGCAGTCGGGCCACCGCGCGCAGCAGGGTGGACTTGCCGCAGGCGTTGGGACCGATGATGGCGGTGAACGAGCCCTCCGGTATCCGCAGGTCCAAGTGCTCGGAGACGGGGCGGCGGGCGTAACCGAAGGTTGCGTCCCGTATCTCCAGCGGTGCGGGGCGCAGGACCGCTGCGGTGGGGGCAGTCGGCTGGTCCGTCACGGTCGTGGCGGCCCGGTTGGGCCCGGTGGTCTGGGCGGGTTCGGACACAGCGCCAGCCTTGGGCGGGCGGTTCGGCCCTGGCTGGTCGGTCTTCGGGGGCATGAGGGGTCCTCGGGAGGGCAGCGGGGCGGGGTTCATCGGCGGGTCGCGTACTGGCGGGCGAGCAGCCAGGCGAGGTAGGCCCCGCCGACGCAGACGGTCACCACCCCCACCGGCAGTTCAACGCGCTGGGCGGCGAAGTCGGCGGCGACCAGGACCAGGGCGCCGGTGAGTGCGGCGGGCACGATCCGTAGCGTCGTGGAACTCCGGGTCAGTCGCTGGGCGATCTGCGGGGCGGCCAGGGCGACAAAGGCGATCGGGCCGACGGCGGCCGTCACCAGGGCGGTGAGCGCGACCCCGACGACGGTTCCGGCGAGCCGGGCGCGGTTCGCCCGGACGCCGAGGGCGACGGCCGCGTCGTCACCCAGCTCCAACTGGGTCAGGGGCCGGACGGTGGCGGTGGAGCAGATCAGCAGTACGAGGAAGACGGCGATGGTGGGCCCCAGCTGCTCGAATCCGAGTCCGCTGAGCGACCCGGCGGCCCAAGTGGCCGCGAGCATCGCCTGCTGCGGGCTCACGGAGAGCAGCAGCATCGAGGTCAGGGAGCTGAGACCGGCGCCGACGGCGATACCGACGATGATGAGCCGGAACGGGTGCAGTCCGTGGCGGTAGGCCAGCAGATAGACCACCAGCGCGGTGGCGGCCCCGCCGATCAGCGAGCCGGTCGCGATCGCCAGGTAGTTGGCGGTGCCGAGGAGCAGCATCACCACACTGGCCCCGGCATACGAGCCCGACGAGAAGCCGATGATGTCCGGGGAGCCCAGCGGGTTCTTGGTGAGTGACTGGAAGAGCGCCCCGCTGATGGCCAGGGCGGCGCCGCAGACCAGTGCGAACAGCAGTCTCGGCAGCCGCCAGTCCATGACGACGAGCCGTGCGCGGCGGTCGGATCCGGGGTCCGTCAGTGCGGTCAGCACCTGGGCCGGGGTCAGCGAGATGGACCCGGTACCGAGGGTCAGGACGCCCAGTACGAGGACGGCGGCGGTGAGCACCCCGCAGACCAGGGCGGTACGGCGGTCCACGCGCAGTGCGGTGCCCAGCCGTCGCCAGATCCAGGTGGGGCGTCCGAAGTCGACGTACAGGGGCGGCTGCTCGGTGGCTGACGCCGGTCCGGGAGCCGGGTTTCGAGCGGGGTTCACGACGGTTTCCCGTTCCTGGGTGGGGTGGGTGCTCACAGTCCGCTCACGTTCCGGCGCCGGACGAGGACGATCAGGACGGGGGCGCCGACGAGCGCGGTGACGAGACCGACCCGCAGTTCCCCGGACGGCAGGACCACCCGCCCGACGATGTCGGCGGCCAGCAGGAAGGCGGGGGCGACCAGGACGGTCAGGGGCAGGATCCAGCGCTGGTCGGGACCGGTGAACCAGCGCACCACATGGGGCACCATCAGTCCGACGAAGGCGATGGGACCGGCGACGGCGACGGCGGTCCCGGCGAGCAGGGTGACGGCGAGGACCACACACACCCGGATGACGCCGAGGGGGACGCCCAGGGAGCGGGCGTTGTCGTCGCCGAGCGCGAGGGCGTTGAGGGAGCCCGCGGTGAACAGGCCAAGGACCAGTCCGGCACCGATGAGGGGGAGGGCGACGGGGAGGATGTCCAGGGATCGTCCGCCGATGGAGCCGACGCCCCAGAACCGCATCAGATCGAGGGCGCCCAGGTTCTTGAGGGTGAGCGCGGAGGTCAGTCCGCCGAACACGGCCGTGAGCGCGACCCCGGCGAGGGTGAGTTTCACCGGGGTCGCACGGTCGGCTCCGAGTGAGCCGAGGGTGTAGACGAGGACGGTCAGCCCGAACGCCCCGGCCAGCGCGAACCATACGAACTGAGCCGGGTCGGTGAGACCGAGTACGGCGACCGCGAAGGTCACGGCGAAGCCCGCGCCGGCGTTGACACCGAGGACACCGGGGTCGGCCAGGGGGTTGCGGGTGAACGCCTGGATGAGCGCGCCGCACAGCCCGAGGGCCGCGCCCACCAGCAGACCGATCACCGTCCGCGGCACCCGCAGTTCGCGGACCATCACGTGCTCGTCGGCGGACGAGTCGAAGTGGACCAGGGCGTCCCACACCGTGCCCGGGGCGATACCGCGGGCGCCGACCATGACGCTGAGGACGGTCATCGCGAGCAGGAGCGCGATGGCGGCCAGCAGCGCCAGGAAACGGTGCCGGCGACGCGGGACCAGGCCCGTACCGGAGTGCGGGCCTGGCGCGTCACGCCGTGCGGGAGTGGTCTCACCGGGAGGTGATGCGGTCGTCGTCACGGGAGATTCCTCGCGGGTGGGCGGTGCGGGTACGGCAGAGGGGTGGGAGGGTCAGCTCGCCGGGGCGCCGGTGACGCCCTTGCCGGCGACCGCGTCGGCGAGCATCGGGGTGTAGCGCTCCATGGCCCACGGGATCGACAGCACGGTCGGAGCGCTGACGGCCATGCCGAGGGTGGCGTCCTGGATGAACGCGTAGCGCTTGTTCTTGATGGGTTCCCAGCGCTGGAAGAGGGGGTCCTTCAGCGAGTAGGGCACTTCCTTGGCTTCGTAGGCCCAGCCCACGAAGACATCGGCCTTGATGGTGTCGAGCTTCTCCAGGCTGACGCCGCCGTAGAAGTTGGTGCCCTTGACGGTGTCGGCGATGGCCTTCATGGAGGGGGTGTTCTCGAAGCCCATCTCGGTGAGCAGCCTGACCCTGGGGTCGTAGTCGACATAGAGGCCGAGTTCGGTGGAGCCGGCGGTGAGGGCGGGACCGAAGGTGAAGGTCTTGCCCTTGAACTCGGGGTTCTCCTTGGCGACCGTGGCGAGCTGGCCCTGCACGTCGGTGACCAGGGCCTCGGCCTTCTTGCTCTCGCCCAGGGCCTTGCCGATGGTGCGGGTCATGTCCTGCCAGGTGCCCCCGTCGTAGGCCTTCTCCAGATACGGGATGGTGGGCGCGATCTCGGTGAGCCGCTTGTAGTCGACGTCGGAGACACCGGAGTACAGGCCGATGATGAGGTCGGGGTCGAGGGAGAGGATCTGCTCGAAGTCCATCTCACCGGCGTCCCCGTAGTTCAGGGTCTCGGGGAGCTTCCCGCCGAGCTTCTCGACCTGGGTGCGGAACCAGGGCAGGTGGCCGTCCTTGTCGCCGCCCCACTGCTTGTCGACACCGACGGGGATGACTCCGAGCGCGGCGACGATGTCCTGGTTCATCCAGCTGATGGCGACGACACGCTTGGGCTTCTCGGGGATCTCGGTGGTGCCGTGGGCGTGCTTGACGCTGACCGGGAACGCGGCGGAGGAGTCGGCCTTGGCGGACTTGCCGTCCCCGGCGCCGTCCGAGCCCGAGGAGGTGGTGCCGCAGCCCGTCAGGACCAGGGCGGCGGCGACCGCCAGCCCCGCGACACGGGCCCAGGCCCTGGCACGCCGGGGTGCCGGGGGTGGTGCGGCGGCGGTCGGGGCGGCCGTGGGTACGGACATGGTTCTCCTCGGTTCTGCGCACCGCGGGGACGGCGCGCGACGGCGGTCGGGGGTGAAAGCCGTCACAGCGGTGCAGGACATACGTGTGCGCGGCCGGGTACGGGGCGCTTGGCTGCCGTACCGGAGGTTAGGTAACCCTCACTTCGACCAACGCTAGGGAACTTGGCGGCGGTCGGGCGTCGCGTCCCGGCCAGGGTGCGTCGCGAATCGGCCACCGGCCGAATGGTCAGTGCCCATCGGTGGTCAAATCCGCTGTCGCGGGGACGGATCGCTCCCTGAGGTACTCGGTCGGGCTGGCGCCGGTGACCCGGCGGAATGCCGCGCTGAACGCGCTGGTCGTGGAGTAGCCGCAGCGGTGCGCGACGAGGTTGACCGGATGTCCCTGGGCGAGCAGTGCCGTCGCGGCTGACATCCGCACCAGGGAGCGCCAGCGGGTGAACGACATCCCGATGTCACGGCTGAACACCCGGGTGACCGTCCGCACGCTGAGCGCGTGCCGTGCCGCCCACTCCTCCAGCGAGCGGTCGCTGTCCGGGTCGCGCAGGACGTCGTCCGCGAGGGCCTGGATGCGCCAGTCCGCCGGGAGGGGTACCTCCAGGACGGGGAGCGGGTCGTCCTGGAGCATCTCCAGGATGACCCGCTGGGTGCGCAGCCGTAGGTCATCGATCATCGGGGTCGCGTCCAGGTGGAGCAGCATCTCCTGGAGCGCCCGTCCCACCTTCATCGCCCGCAGCGATGTCCAGGTGGCGGGGATCGCGGACCGGGCCACATAGGTGTAGCAGCCGACGCCGCTGGGATCGGCGGCGGAGGCGTGCGCGGTGCCGGGCGGCACCCAGAGCCCCTGCCCCGGGACCAGCCGCCGTACCCCGGTCTGGGTGTGCAGCGTCATGGACCCGACGTGCGGCCACACCAGGAGTGCGTCGCTGTGGGTGTGCGCGCCGTTGAAGACCGGGCCCATGCGCTCGCTGCCGTCGAAGATGGCGGTGGTCAGGAGATACGGGGGAGTCACCTCGGCCCCGCCGATCACCGGCGAGGACCACCGCAGGGAGACGACCGGCGCCGCCTCGACGCGGTCACGACCGGAGACATGAGCAACCGACATGAAGTTAGGTTACCCTAACTACTTTCCTGGTCGGTCGGTTGGGTCGGCGCGACCTGACTCCGCCCGGTGAAGGGGTTCCTTCTCTTGTGTCCCCTCCCGCGAGCGGGTCCGTACCGGCACCTCTCACAGGGCCCACCAGCAGTACATCCGGCGATCAGCCAATCGTGCGCGGCTGGCCAGTCCCGACAGCAGAACCAACACCTGGACCGCCGTTTCGGAGGTGATGCCGGACGCCTGGAGTTCATCGCTCGCAGACCACGGACCGGCGGTTTCGACGAGGGCGCCGGGCGAGGCCGATGCCAGCGCCTCCTGGAGGGTGTCGGACACACTCACGATGAACGCGCTCTCCGCGTCCGGGGACGAGAGCAGCTGCCCCGAGCGAGGGCGTTGGATCGCCTCGTCATAGGTGGAGTCGGTCAGGATCGCTTCGAGCTGGGCCATCACCACGACCGGATCGATCCCCTTCAGGGACACCACATCGAAATTCGCGGTGTCCGGACCACCGGGCTGCTCAAGAACGCCGACAGCCGTGCCGTCATCGGGCGCGGAGAAGTAGTTGCACATAACCATGGTGTGATCCTGGCATC
Organism: Streptomyces albipurpureus; assembly: GCF_023701525.1. GTDB lineage: Bacteria > Actinomycetota > Actinomycetes > Streptomycetales > Streptomycetaceae > Streptomyces > Streptomyces albipurpureus. The sequence continues at coordinate 304,016 of NZ_JAMQAW010000011.1, read as the reverse complement.
CAGGACTGACAACACCCGCCCCTGGCGAACACCCCGCAGGCCTCTGAGATCAACCACGGGCTCGCCCGGCGACCCACCGAGGGTCTGATCTCGCGACCTCCACGGGGCCCGTCTGCCATATCGAGGGCACGCTCCACCTCATAGGGAGCGGGATAGGGAGCGGGCGGCCGGAGCGGGTCTCCTCGCCTCCATGACGGTGCGTGTTGGGCGAAAGCGAAGCCCCGTACCTTGCCACCCGGCCGCTCGTACTTTCGGCCGGTGTGCTGCTCGGGGGAATCGCCTAGCGTGGCATGCGTGAACACGGAGGAACCACCGGGCGGACGGCATGGGACTGCGATCATCATCGGGCCTGGGTGAGCGCGTCGAGGCCCCCGTCGGTACGCTCGGGGTCCCCGAACCCCGTCGCGGCTGGGCCGTGTTCGCCACCGTTCCGATCCCCGTGGGAGACCGCCGTTGACCATCAAGGTCCTCCTCGCCGACGACCAGGCGATGATCCGCCGCGGCCTGCGGCTCATCCTTGAGGACCAGCCCGACATCACCGTCATCGGTGAAGCAGCCGACGGCGCCGAAACGGTCGCCATGGCCCGGCGGCTACGGCCCGACGTATGCCTCGTCGACATCCGCATGCCTCGCCTCGACGGCATCGAGGTCACCCGCGCTCTGGCCGGCCCCCGCCTTCCTGATCCGCTTCGCGTGGTCATCGTCACCACCTTCGACCTCGACGAGTATGTCTACGGAGCACTGCGGGCCGGGGCTGTTGGCTTTGTCCTCAAGGACGTCGGCCCGGCCCTGCTTGTCGAGGCCATCCGCGCCGCCAACACCGGAGACGCACTGATATCCCCCTCGATCACCCTTCGTCTGCTGCGCCAACTCGCCCCGGTCAAGGCGGCGAACGCGCCCCGACCCGATCGTCCCCTCTCCGACCGCGAGTTGGAAGTCACCCGCGCCATAGCGCGAGGTCGCACCAACCGGGAGATAGCAGCCGGGCTCTTTATCTCGTTGAGCACCGTCAAGAGCCATCTGTCGACCATCCAGACCAAACTCGGCCTGCGCAACCGTGTCGAGGTCGCCGCCTGGGCCTGGGAGAGCCGGCTGATGGACACACCGGAACCACACCGCTGACCAGCAGAACGACCCGCACGGTGATTTTCCAACAGCCCTCGGCTTGTTGCCCAAGGTCTGGCCGAGTGGCGTTCGGCGATGCCCAGGGACGCGTATGGTCCGCCCGCGGCGTAGCGGGGGCGGCCGGGCCGGGCTCGGTCCCGCTCGGGTAGACGGGGTAGGCGGCAGGTCGGGTCGGCTTTCCGCGGGCAGAGCTCCTGCGCGGGCAGGCGTGGAGGCCGTTGGTTCGGTGCCTTCGCAGAGGAGGTCCTGGTGCGCCGGGCCGGTGTCAGTTGGGGTGGACTTGAGCGCCCGGCGCACAGCGGTGGAGTCCCCGCAGTCCGTGTGACGCGGTTGTCAGGCGGCCGAGAGCCAGGGGTAGCGAGCGGTGTCGGCGTCGCCGTAGTCGGGGTCGAGGTAGATGTGCAGCCGATGGATCTTCCCGTCGCGGATCTCGAAGACATTGCAGAACCGCCCGCCGAGCCCCTCGGTAGCACGCCACTTCGTCCCATCGGCCAGGACTCCGTGGGTGGTCCCCTCCACGACCAGGAGGTCCCCCTGGGAGATGTGGTTGAAGTAGGCGATCTCATGCACCACTGAGGTGAACAGCACGAAGATGTCACCGAAGAGGCCGCGGACCTCCTCGATGCCCCTGGCCGGAGCGTGCTTGGGGAAAACGACGTACGCGTCGTCGGCGAACAGGTCCAGGAAGTCCTGGCCCGCGTCCATTCGCTTGAAGTACGCATCCGCTATGGCTCGTGGAGACTGGGGGAGGCCGGTGTCGGTCATGGCGGGTCTTCCTTACGGTAGGGAGATCAGTGCGGACTTGGCTGGGTCCTTGGCGTTGTGCGCCCTCGGGTGCGGGCTGTTCCCGGTGGCCCGCACCCGAGGGACGGCGGTCAGGCGAGGTGCATTCCGGCGTCCACGACGAGATTCGCTCCGTTGACGCCGGGGCATTCCAGGAGGAACAACGTCGAGGCGACGATGTCGTCAGCGGTCGGCAGACGTTTCGCGGGGGTGCGCTGACGCATCGTCTCGAACCAGTCTGCGCGGACGTCGTCCGCGTCGTCCACGGCAGCGGTTCCGGTGACGATTCCCGGGGTGATCGCGTTCACCCGTACCGGCGGGACCTCCACCGCGAGGGAGTTGACCAGTCCGATGATCCCCGCGTTCGCCATGGAGATCGTCGTGGACCCCGGGACGGGGCGCCACATGGACAGTCCGCTGAACATCACAACGGAGGCGTCGTCGGAGAACTTCGGCAACGCCTCATGGACGGCGGTGGCATAGCCGACCGTCTTCATCAGCGTCGTCCGGGCGCAGTCGTCCGGGCGGAAGTCGGCGATGGTGTTGAAGTCCCGGTCCAGAGCGGTGAGCACGATGTGGTCGACGACGTCCATCTCGGCGAACAGGGCTCTGATGGAGTTCCAGTCCGTCAGTTCACAGACGGCGCCGACCGCGAGATCGCCGAGTTCCTTCGCACGGGCTTGTGCGGTGGCCTGGTCACGGCCGGTGAGGGTGACGCGAGCGCCGCGCGCGACGCAGGCCTTCGCCACCTCGAATCCCAGTCCTTTGGTGCCGCCGATGACGACAACGTGACTACCTGGTCCGACCATGAGTGGTGCCTTTCTCTCTCACCGCGGGGGAGCCCGGGTGTGTGGGGACAGCGGGAGGGCTAAGAAGCGGGCTGGCTACGGCGTTCACGGGCCGCCCTGGCGATGGGGATCAATCCGGCGGCAAGGCCGAGGGCCACGGCCGCCGAGCCCCAGCCCGCGCCGGACAGCTCCGACAGTCCGAAGGCGTGGTCGAGCGACCACTCCCCGGGCCCGGTGAAGCCCAGCCCCATGGCAAGGCCGCCGTACACCAGGGGGAGTTCATAACCGCCGCTCTGCGCCCAGAGGCCCTTGGAGACATTGACGGAGCCCGCGACCAGCATCGTGCCCAGCGCGATCGCCGCTCCCAGGGCGGTCAGCAGTCCGAGCACCATCGAAGCCGCGGCGGTCAACTCACATACCGCAGCCAGGATGACCAGCGGTTTTCCGGGCCGGAACCCCCAGGTCTCAAAGACCGTGCCGGTTCCGTCCGGGCCGTGCCCGCGAAACCACCCGAACATCTTCTGGGCGGCGTGCCCGAAGAGGAGCCCGCCGAGGAGCAGTCGCAGCACGAGTAGGCCGATTTCCATGATGGTTCTCCTTGGGGGCGCTCAGCCGAGAGCGAGTAGCTGCCGCATGACGTGCCGCAGGGTCTGTACGGGGTCATCGACCAGGTCCTGAGAGCGCCAGGCGATGTGCCGGTCCGGGCGTACGAGCAGACAGCCGCGGTCGTCGACTTCCCTCAGCCGGCTCCAGTCGCCGTAGACGTCGTCGTACGCCAGCCGATAGCCGACCGCGCGGGGCACGATCTCGACACCCAACTCGATCGAGATCCGTTCTGCGGCGTCCAGCCACTTCTCCCCACCGATGCCGGTGAGCAGGGTGAAGCTGTCGCGGCCCGCGAGATCGAGGGTGGAGATCCGCTGGCCCCGGTGTTCGAGCCAGACATGCGGCAGGCTTGCGCCCGGGTAGGTCGTGGGGCGGTGGTACAACTCGGCGTCGCGGAGGTGGGGAGGTTCCTCGGTGCCGTCGGGGACTATCGCGCCGGATGTGTAGCACTGCCCGAGCTCCACACCGTGCGCGTTGAAGTGGTAGTCGTTCTCCCGAAGCACGGTCTCCAGCTTGTGCCGGCGCTCCCGGCCCTGCTCGCTCGGGCTGAAGAACTCGGTGAGTGCGGCCTTGCCCTCCTCATCGCTCTGGCCCGCGCGGATACCCAGTACGGAGGGGATCTCGGCGACCAGTCCAACGCTCGCCAAGGCCCGGTCGACCACTTGTCTGCCGACCGGATGGCGCTCGGCGTGGTAGCTGTCGAGCAGACCGTCACCGGCCCTGCCGCGCACCGCCAGCGCGATCTTCCAGGCGAGGTTGTAGGAGTCCTGGACCGAGGTGTTGGAGCCGAGGCCGTTGGCCGGGGGGTGGCGGTGTGCCGCGTCCCCGGCGAGGAAGACGCGCCCCTTGCGGTACTCGGTGGCGAGCACATGGTTCATCTGCCACTGGCTGATGTCCTTGATGCGCACCTCGACGGAGGGGTCGCCGATGGTGGCGTGCACCCGGGCGAGCATGGCCTCCTCGCTGATGTCGAGTTGCTCCACCGCGGGGTCGTAGACCACGATGAGGACCCACTCGGTCCACGGCTTGAGACAGATGTAGGTACCCGCTCCGAGCCAGAAGTCCTTCCCCGGCTGGATGGTGAAGAACAGGGTGCCGGGGCGGTGCTCCCGGTACTTGGTGAGATCCGCCTCCAGCCATACGTTGACCGCGTGGCCGAGGCCCGTCTCACCTTCCAGGCGGAATCCGAGCTGCTCGGCCACCGTGCTGCGGCCACCGTCGGTGCCCAGGGCGTACTTGGCCCTGACGGTGTAGGTCTCACCGGTGCCCCGGTCGCGTACGGTGCCGTACACCGCGTTCTCGTCCTGGCTGATCTCCACCAGTTCGGTGTTGAAGCGGATGTCCGCCCCGTTGTCCAGGGCTGCTTGGAGGATGATGGGTTCCAGCAGGTGCTGTCCCACATTGCTCATCTCGCAGGGGCTGGCCGCTTCGTAGTCGGCCTTGCGGTCGACGCGGGTTCCCCATGCCTTCATTCGGGCGAGTTCCTGGCCGGCGAAGCTGGTGGCCCAGACGTTGTCGCCCATCAGTTCGCCCGGGGTGGCCACCGCGCGGACCCCGTCCTCGACGCCCAGATCGCGGTAGACCTCCATCGCGCGCTGATTGGTGATGTGCGCGCGGGGAGTGTGCGCGGTGGCGGGGTACTTGGTGACGGTGACCGCGTCGACGCCGGACCGCGCGAGGAGTGCGGCGGCGGTGAGGCCTGCCGGCCCCGCGCCCACGACGAGGACGTCGGTCTCAAGAGTGCGCATGGGTGGATCGACCTCTCTGCCGGGCGGTGTGCCGGGGGGATCGGGCTGATGGGAGGGTCATGAGGCCTGGTGGGAGCCGGTCATCAGCGCCGCGAGGTCTTCGGGACGCAGGAAGGACGGTGGCGGCGGCGGTCCCCAGCTGAAGAGCCCCTTGGCGCCCTCCAACGTCTCGGGAGTCCACAGCTGGTCGTCGAGGATGCTGTCCATGTCGGAGTAGTACTCGGAGAAGTTGCCCGCCGGGTCCTTCAGGTACCAGAAGAAGTTCGAGCCCGCGTGATGGCGCCCGAGCCCCCAGATATGACGTTCCGGGTGCTCCTCCAACATGCTGAAGGCACCTCTGCCGACTTCGTCTATGTCCTCGACCTGCCAGGACGTGTGGTGCAGAAAGTTCACCGGGGCGGCGAGGACCAGGACGTTGTGGTGGTCGGTCGAACACCGCATGAAGGTGCCGTGGCCCTTGATGGCGTCGCTGGTCTTGAAGCCGAGCCCATCCGTGAAGAACCGCCGGGTCACCTCGTGGTCGGTCGACCCGACGACGACATGACCGAGTTTGCGTGGGCGGACGGGATGGCTGCGCAGTACTCCGGGGGCACGCCCGGGCCCGCGTTCCAGTCGACCGGGCCCGTTGTAGGGCGTCGGCGGTTCCTCGGCCTGTTGGATGCGGTCGGCGATGCGGATCACCGCGCGAAACCCGGCGACGGGCTCATGGGTCACCAACGCGGTGCCCTCGCGCCAGGAGGGGATGTCCAGTTTCGCGAGGCGGCCGGCGATCCGGTCCAGGTCGTCGGAGTCGTCGACGCCCATGCTCACTTCGATCAGACGTCTGGTGGGAGCGTGCACGATCTTGAGCTGCCGCCCGGCGTCGCGGGTGGTGAACCAACCCGCGTCGTCCTGAGTGAGGCCGAAGTCGGAGTAGTAGGCGGATGTCTCGCCGACGTTGGGCACTCCGATGACAAGAGAGTTGAGGCGGTGGAGCGGCATCGTTCCACACTCCTTACGGATGCTGAAGTGATCTCAGAAGCCCGCTCTGCGGTCCTCTGGTGCGCCGTTCGCGGATGTCCCGTATGTGGTTGGTGAAGCCGGTCGAGCGGTGCTGTACCGGGGGCGCGTCCACCGCCGGGGGCGGTCGGACGACGCTCGCGGGGCGAGGCTCGCGACTCCTTTGTCGGACGACCGCCGCATCGGCTGCCATCCGGATGTCATATGTGTACGGCACGACATTCGGCGAGTCAATAAGCTTTCGAAAGTTTGCTGCACTTTCGCTGTGACCTTGATTCGACGTCGATCGCCGTGGCGGAAAGCGGGAGCGGCGCCCCTGATCGGGCTGGGTGGGCTGGGTGTGCCGGGGAGGGCCGGCGTCCGGCCTGGCGGACCCTTGAGTGAGCGGGACTCGGTGCCCGACCTGCGTGAATCGACCGGAGGGGGAGTGGGTGCGCACCCAGACGATCGATCGGAGAGCAGAGCGGCCACGATAGTCGAATATCTAGTAAACATTCGAAAATTGATTGACCTATCGAAAAAGATAGGTCTATAACGGTTCCAGGGGTGTATGGCGTGCTCCACCGCCGGCCTTCCGCGGCCCCTCGCTGCCCGCCGCGCTGAGCCGCGCCCGGCGCGATCGTGGCCATCGAGGCGTCTGGTGGCATCGCCCGCGGACAGCGGGCGAACCGAGACGCCGCCGACTCCGGGAGCGCGGCCCCTGTTCCTGCCCTGACGTGGGGCCGCGCTTCCGGGCCAGGAGGGGAATCGGCGGGGGAATCCGCCCATGGGGCGTGAATCGACAGGCCGGCGGACATGCGGGCCGCCTACCGTTGCCCGCTCGGATCATCGGCTGCCACCCGCAGTGCCACACTCACCCGGCAGCCGTGTTCCTCCAGCTGGACATGCATCCGGTGCGCGAGGAACTCCACGATGTGGGTGCCCCGCCCGTGCTCGTCGGGGTCGAACCCCTCCGCTGGCTGATGGGACACACACGCCCCGGAGTCGGCGACGGCGATCAGCAGCATCCCGTCCTCCAGCGCCACGGCCAGTGTGGTGTCGGCGTGGCCGTGCTGCACCGCGTTGACGGTCAACTCGTCCACGATGAGCACCGCGGACTCCTGGTCCTCGTCGGTGACCTTCCAGGAGCGGAGCAGGTCCGTGGTGAAGCGGCGCGCGGTCGCCACCCACTCCCCTTGGGAAGGGAGCGCCAGCAGGGCGTGAGGGCTCGTGGGCCGGGGGCAGGGGATGGCGGCGGTCGGGGTGTTCACACCGTCGGAGGGGAGCATCGTCGTCCTCTCTCAGACCTCAGAGGATGGTGATCGAGGAGAGAGGGCAGCCGCCGCGCGGCACTGAGGGCTGCCGTGATTCGGAAGTGGGAGAAGGTTCCGTCGCCACGACGGGGCGTGCGGTCCGTACCGGTGGCCGGGTTCCCTGCGGTGTCACTGCCCAGGTGCCGCTTCGGGCAGTTCCCATCCGAATCCTTTTGTATGCGCATGAATGTAACATGAGTGTTTTGGCGGGTATTCCTGCCCGAGTTGCGAGAACGCCGAGGATGTGCCGCGCCAGCGGATGCCGGGTCGTCCCGCTGTTGCCGGGATAGGGCGCGGCAGGCTCCACGAGGGTGGTGAGCAGCCCTGTGGCGTCGAAGGGGGCGGCCTGAGAGGGGGCGAAGCCCTCGGTGCGGCACGCTGCTGCGAGCGGGTCGGTCCAACGCGTACGAGGCCCGCACCCCAGGACGGCGAAGTCCAGGGGTGCGGGCCCGCCCCATCGGGCCCAGGGGCTGGACCGCCATGGTCACCGGGGCCCCATCGGGCCCAGGGGCTAGACCGCCATGGTCACCGGCGGAGTCGGCACCAGGAGCGCCGGCTGGGTCCTTTCCCGGATGTCGTCGACGGTGACGCCCGGTGCCGTCTCCCGCAGTATCGGACCGTCCGGTCCGATGTCCAGGACCGCCAGGTCCGTGATGACGCGATGGACCACGCGGCGACCGGTCAGGGGCAGAGTGCAGCTGTCGAGGATCCGGTGCGCGCCGTCCTTGGTGAGGTGTTCCATCAGTACGATCACCCGCCGGGCGCCGTGCACCAGATCCATCGCCCCGCCCATGCCCTTGACCATCTTGCCGGGGACGACCCAGTTGGCCAGATCGCCGGTGGCGGAGACCTGCATCCCGCCCAGGATCGCGACATCGAGATGGCCGCCCCGGATCATCCCGAAACTGAGGGAAGAATCGAAGAACGAGGCGCCCGGCAGCGTGGTCACCGTCTCCTTGCCCGCATTGATCAGGTCGGGGTCCACATCCTCCGGGAGGGGGTAGGAGCCGACCCCGAGAATGCCGTTCTCACTGTGCAACATCACCTCGACACCGTCGGGGAGGTGATTGGGGATGAGGGTGGGCAGGCCGATGCCGAGGTTGACGTACTGTCCGTCGGCCAATTCCTGTGCGGCCCTGGCCGCCATCTGGTCCCTGGTCAGAGCCACGGTCGTTCTCCTTCTGCGCACAACACCGATGAGTGGGGCCCCGGAACGCCGGAGCGAGGTCTGTTCGCGGTCACCGCGGCGTTGGTGAGCCTGCGCCGGAAGGGGTACTCACGGTCCGTCGCTCGATGCGCTTGGCGGCCCGGGGGTCCCCGGGCGAGGCGACGATGACGCGCTGGACGAACACACCGGGCAGATGGATCTCGTCGGGTTCCAGCTCGCCCGGTTCGACCAGTTCCTCGGCCTCGACGATGGTGATCTTCCCGGCCATCGCCACCAGCGGGTTGAAGTTCCGTGCGGATGCGTGGAAGACGAGGTTGCCGTGCCGGTCCGCCTTCGCCGCCCGTACCAGTGCGAAGTCGGTGGTGATGGCCTGCTCCAGGACATGGACCCGGTCACCGAAGGTGCGCGACTCCTTGGCGGGGGAGGCCACCGCGACCTGTCCGTTCGGCCCGTACCGCCACGGCAGTCCGCCCTCGGCGATCTGCGTTCCGACGCCAGCGGGGGTGTAGAAGGCCGGGACTCCCACCCCACCGGCGCGTAGTCGCTCCGCCAGGGTGCCCTGCGGGGTGAGTTCCAACTCCAGTTCGCCCGCCAGATACTGACGCGCGAACTCCTTGTTCTCACCCACGTAGGACGCTGTGACCCGGGCGATGCGGCCGGCTGTCAACAGCAGGCCGAGTCCCCAGTCATCGACACCGCAGTTGTTCGACACCACATGGAGTCGGCTTACTCCGGTGTCCAGTAGAGCTCCGATCAGCAAGCTCGGGATTCCGCAGAGGCCGAAGCCACCCGCCGCGATGGATGCTCCATCGCCGATGTCGCCGACCGCCAGTGCGGCGGAGGGAAGTGTCTTGTCCATGGGACCTCTTCGGGGAAAGGCGCGGTTGGCGTTGGTCGGCTCGCGCGGACGCCAGGGTCTGGCCGGTGAGGGAACGCGCGGGGCCGCGGGGTCAGTTCGCCGGGCGGCGCACCGCGGCAGGGCGGGCCAGTATCCGGTCCAGTGCCTCGCGCAGTGCCTGCTCGGGGTCGGCGGGCAGGTCATGGCTGCGCCAGGCGATGTGCCGGTCCGGGCGGATGAGTAGGCATCCGTGGTCGGTGATCTCGCGGAGGTCGGCCCAGTCCCCGTACACGTCGTCGTAGGCGCACCGGGCGCCGACGCTGTGCGCGGGGAGGTCGATGCGGTATTCGGCGGCCATCTTCTTCGCCGCGTCCAGCCAGGGTTCGCCGCCGACTCCGGTGATCAGGGAGAAGCTCCCTCTTCCGGCGAGGTCGAGGGTGGAGAGGCGTTGGGTGCCGTGTTGCAGCCAGGCGTGGGGGAGGTAGGCCCCGGGGTGGGTGGTGGGGTGGTAGTAGAGCTCGGGGTCGCGCTCAAAGGGCGGATACGGGGTGCCGTCGTCGATGACGGCACCGGAGTCATATCGTTGGCCCATCTCCACGCCGTGGCTGTTGAACTGGTAGTTCTGGAGTGCCACGGCCTGCTTCAGCGCGGTGCGGCGCTGCTGTGCGGCGTCGCTGTCGGCGAAGACCTCGGCCAGGCTCGCCCAGCCCTCCTCCGCGCTCTGCCCAGGTCTGAATCCCAGGGCCTGGGAGATGGGGAGCATGTCGGCCACGCTCTTCATGGCGCGGTCCACGACCTGCTTTCCCACCGGGCGGCGTTCCGCGTCGTAGCTGTCGAGCAGTTCCGGGCCTGCCTGCCCGTGGACGACCGCGGCGAGTTTCCAGGCCAGGTTGTAGGAGTCCTGGATCGAGGTGTTGGAGCCCAGTCCATTGGCGGGTGGGTGCCGGTGTGCGGCGTCACCGACGAGGAACGCGCGCCCCTTGCGGTACTCGGCGGCGACCAGGTGGTTGATCTCCCAGCGGCTGACCGCCTTGATGCGTACCGCGACCTCGGGGTCGCCGATGGTGGTCCGGGCGCGGGCCAGCATCGCCTCCTCGCTGATATCGGGTTCGCCGTCAGCGGGGTCGTACATGAAGAGCATGACCCACTCGGTCCACGGCTTCACACAGATGAAGGTGCCACTGCCGACCCAGTAGTCGTTGCCCGGCTGGCACATCCAGTACAGGGTGCCCGGCCGGTGCGCGGTGTAGGGGGTGAGGTCGGCCTCCAGCCATACGTTGACCGCGGCGCCGAGGCCGCTCTCGCCGTCGAAGGTGAAGCCGAGCCGGGTGGCGACGGTGCTGCGGCCCCCGTCGGCCCCGATCACGTACTGGGCGCGGATGGCGTACTCGGAGCCGGTGGTGCGCTCGCGGACGGTGGCGAGCACGCCGTCCTCGTCCTGGCTGATCGCCACGAGTTCGGTGGCGAACCGGATGTCCGCGCCCGACTCCCGGGCGGCTTCCAGGATCACTGGTTCAAGGATGTGCTGGGGTGCGTTGCACATCTGGGAGGGGCTGGAGGCCTGGTAGTCGGCGTTGCGTTCGATGCCCGCGCCCCAGGTCATCAGTCGGGCGATCTCCTGGCCGGTGAAGCTGGTGGCCCAGACGTTGTTCCCCATCAGGTGGTGGGGGGTGGCCAACGCGGCCACCCGGTCCTCGATGCCGAGGTCCCTGAAGACCTCGCCCGAGCGCTGGTTGGTGATGTGGGCGCGCGGCGAGTTCGCCGTGCCCCCGTACTTGGTCACGGTGATCGTCTGAACGCCCGAGCGGGCGAGCAGGGCCGTGGCCGTCAAACCGGCCGGACCTGCCCCAACAATGAGCACGGATGTGTCGATGGTACGCATCGAAGCCTCTCGATACTGAGCTGTCCGAGGTGGTCGCCGGCGCGTGGGCGCACCGGTCGGTCAGGGGCGCGGAGGGATCCCCGCGCGGACTCCGGGTTGTTTCGAGCCCCTCGCCGATGAACGCGGGGGCCTTGGGCAACTACCCCTTGTGGAAGCCGCCTTGGGCTCGCCCAAGGGCCGGCCGTTGCCCGTGGCCGCCGCCGTTGGTAGGGCCGTGGGGCCGGAGGAGCGTCCCGGCGGAGGAGCGTGGGCGATGTCGCGGACTCCGGGGTCTGTCTGCTGGCGGGGCCGTCCGCTTGCCCCCGGTCGCTCGTGCAGCGGTGACGGGCGACCGGGGCCTTCCCGGC
>NZ_JAMQAW010000011.1:218473-292398 GCF_023701525.1 Streptomyces albipurpureus | reverse complement strand
GCCGATCGCCGAGGTGGGCAGGCGCAGTCCCCTGGGTGACTTCTCAGCCCCGAACCATCCGGTGCCGCATCTCACCGATGCCTTCGATATGGCTGACCAGTTCCTCACCCGCGGCCAGGAAACGCTGCGGCCGCCGGCCCAGGCCCACTCCGGCCGGGGTGCCCGTGAAGATCACATCTCCCGGGAGCAGGGGCAGTACGGCGGAGAGCCGGGCGATCAGTTCGGGCACGGAGAAGATCAGGCTCGATGTGCGGCCCTTCTGCATCTCCTCGCCGTTGATCGCGCAGCCGAGTTCGAGGTCGTCCGGGTCGTCGAACTCGTCCGGGGTGACCAGATACGGCCCCATCGGCGCGAAGTCCGGGTGCGACTTGCCGAGGCTGAACTGCGGAACGGGCCCGGACAGCTGCTTGTCCCGCTCGGAGATGTCCTGCCCCACGGTGAGACCGGCGACATGGTCCCAGGCCTGGCCCGCGCCCACCTGCCAGGCACGGCGGCCGATGACCGCGACGAGTTCCACCTCCCAGTCCACACTGCCCTCAGGCAGGGAGATGTCCCCGTACGGTCCGGTGATCGACGAGACGAACTTGGTGAAGACGGGAGGATGCTCCGGGACGGAGAACCCCGACTCGTCCGCGTGGTCGCGGTAGTTCAGTCCGATCGCGAGCACCTGGCGGGGGCGCGGCACCGGGGAACGCAGTGCGGACGGGGCCAGCTCGACATCGTGGCCCGGCGGTGCGGTGGCCGCCCACTGGCGGAAGTGGTCCCACCGCTCGAAGAGCTCTTGGGGGTCGGCCGGGAACAGCCCGCCGCTGGCGCGCTCGACATCCGTCCACCCCGCAGGGGTAAGCAGCGCGGCCCGTCCGGCCACATTCGCAACACGCATCGCACGCTCCTGGAGTGGTCTCCTCGGCGTTGTCGCCGAGGGGTACACCACCGTTCTAAGCGGAGAGATTCGATGAGTCAATAGAGTTTCGAAAGTTTGTGATCGATTCGATCCATGCGTACAATGCGCGCATGGCAACCAAGGGCGGCAAGCAGACGCTGAGTGACGATGTGCGGGCACGACTGCGCGCCGACATCCTGAGCGGGCGGTTGCTCCCCGGCTACCGACTGAAGTTCCCCACCCTCAGCGCGCGCTACGACGTCAGTGTCAGTGTGCTCCGGGAGGCCCTCGTCCGGCTGGCCGAGCAGGGCCTCGTTCAGTCCGAGCCACACCAGGGATTCCTGGTGACCCCGCTCTCCCGGGAGAACCTCACCGAGCTGACCGAGGCGCGCATCGAACTGGAGACGCTCGTACTGCGACGCTCCGTGACCGAGGGTGATCTCGCCTGGGAGTCCCAGCTCGTCGCGGCCCATCACACGCTGGAACGCACGCCCTACACCGCCCAGGGCGATGACGACCGGGTCGACGACTGCTGGTCCGTCGCCCACGCCGACTTCCACAAGGCGCTGCTCGACGGCTGCGCCAATCGGCGACTGCTCCAGATGGCGCTCGGGCTGCGGGACGAGGCAGAGCTCTACCGCCGCTGGTCACAACCGCTCGGCGACGAGCCCAGTCGGGACCTGGCCGGCGAACACCGTGCCCTTCTCGACGCGGCGCTCGCCCGGGATCCGCAGGCATCGGCCGACGCCCTGTGCACCCATGTCCGGCACACCACCGAACTGCTGCTGTCCGCCGCCGACCGCCTCGACCAGCAGCGGGCACCGTCGTCGTGAGCAACGGACCGCGGTGGTTCCCGCGCCCGTAGTTCCGGGGCTCGGCCCTGGCGGTTACGGCTCCCTCAGGTGACCGGAACCACCATGGGGGTGCCGGTCACGGGGTCCGGGACGACCACATTGGGCAGTCCCAGCACCTCCTCGATCAGCGGCGCGTCGACGATGTCCGCGGGTGCCCCCTGGGCGAAGACCCGGCCGTCCTTCATGGCCACGAGGTGATCGGCGAACCGGCACGCCTGATTGATGTCGTGCAGCACCGCTATGACGGTCCGGCCCCTGTCCCGCAGCTCTGCGAGCAGCGACAGCAACTGGTACTGATGGGCGAGGTCAAGGAAGGTCGTCGGCTCGTCCAGCAGCAGATACGGGGTCTCCTGAGCCAGCACCATCGCCACCCACACCCGCTGGCGCTGCCCGCCGGAGAGCTGGGCGACCGGGCGGTCCGTCAGCTCGCTCACCCCGGCCGACGCCATGGCCTCCCGTACGGCGCGTTCGTCCTCGGCCGTACCCACGGAGAGCGCGGAGCGGTGGGGGAACCGTCCGCGGGTGACGAGTTGGCGCACCAGAAGGTTGTCGGGAGTGGTGAGTTCCTGCGGCAGGAACCCGATCTCCCGGGCGATCGCCTTGGGTTTGTAGGCGGTGACATCACGGCCGTCGAAGGAGACCGTTCCGGCCGTTGGTTTCAGCAGTCGTACGAAGGCCCGCAGCAGCGTCGACTTTCCCGAGGCATTGGCGCCGACGATCGCGGTGAACGCACGGTCGGGAACGGTGAGCGTGAGATGGGTGGCGACCGTCCGGTCGCCGTAGGCGAGGCTGATGTCCTGCGCGGTCAATCGTGCGGTCACGGTCGGTTGACTTCCTTGATGAGCAGCCAGAGGAGGTAGAGACCGCCGATCGCGGTCGTCACCACTCCGACCGGGAGCGCGATGGGGGCGATGAGGGTCTGGGCGATCAGGTCGGCGGCGATCAGCAGAGCCGCGCCGGTCAGCGCGGAGGGCACCAGGGGCACCCCGGCGGCTCCGGTGACGCGGCGTCCGATCTGGGGCGCGGCGAGCGCGATGAAGACGATCGGCCCGGCGACCGCGGTCACGATGGCGGTGCACCCCACACCCGCGGTGATGGTCAGCAGTCGGTGCCTGCCCAGGCTGACGCCGGAGGTGACGGCGAGGTCGTCGCCGAGAGCGGTCTGGTGCATGGCGCGGGACACGCCCATGAGCAGTGCCACCAGGGCGACGGCGACGAACAGCGGCAGGGTGAGGTCGTCCCAGCCGATGCCATTGAGCGAGCCCGCGCTCCAGCCGGCCGCGGCGAAGGCCACATCGAGCTCGGCCCGCAGCACGATCCATGAGTTGACCGCGGTGAGCATGGCGTTCACGGCGATACCGATGACGATGAGCCGTATCCCGTTGATCCCGGAGCGCACCGACAGCGCCAGGATCACGGCGGCCGCCGCCAGTCCGCCGATGACCGAGCTGACGGCGAGCTGCGCGGATGTGCCGGCCAGCACGGTGATCGCGACCAGCGCGCCGGTGTAGGCGCCCGCGTCGAGACCGATGACGTCCGGGCTGCCGAGCGCGTTGCGGGTGAGGTTCTGGAAGACGGCACCGGCGCATCCCAGCAGTGCGCCGAAGGCGAGTGCTGCAGTGACCCGGGGCAGTCGCCACTCCTGGACGACCACGGCGGACTCGCCCTGCCCGGCGAGCGCGCTCAGTGCCTCCACCGGTGTGTCCCAGGTGTCACCGCGACAGAGACCGACCACGGCGAGGACGAGCAGGACGCCCAGGAGCGCCGCGCAGCCGATGACCGTACGCCGCTCCGGCCCGAGGAGGCTGGGAGGCGAAGCCGACCACTGCTTGAGGGTGCTCACAATGTCACCGCCCCGGCTCGGCGGACGGTCCAGATCAGGACCGGGGCGCCGAGGAAGGCGGTGACCACGGCCACGGGGACCTCACCGGTCGTCAGGAGCACCCGGGCCCCGATATCGGAGAGCAGGAGCAGCACCGGCCCGAGGACGAGGGCGTACGCGATCAACCAGGGGACGGACCCGCCGGCCGGTCGACGGGCGATATGCGGAACCATCAGCCCCAGGAAGGCGATCGGCCCGGCCACGGCCGTGGCCGCACCGGCGAGCACCGTGATCACCGCCAGTACCGCGAGCCGGGAACGGACGACATGGATGCCGAGCGCGTGGGCGACGTCCTCCCCCAAGGAGAGTGCGTTCAGCGCCTTGGTGAGCGCCATCGCGCAGATCAGAGCGACGACGATGGCGGCCACGGGCAGGGCGATGGGCAACTGCTCGCGGCCCGCCAGCGAACCGACCGCCCAGAACCGGAAGTGGTCGAAGACATCGGGCAGCATCAGACGCAGACCGAGCGAGACCCCCGCGAGTACGGAACTGAGCGCGATACCCGCGAGGACCAGCCGCAGCGGAGAGGTCCGCCCGACGGAGTGCACGGCGAGGGCCGCGAGCAGGGAGCCGAGGAGCGCCAGCGCCAGTTGCGCGGGCGGGGAGTTCGTGAGCCCGAACACGGTGCCCAGGGTGATGGCGAAACCGGCACCGGCGGTCACCCCGAGGATGCCGGGTTCGGCCAGCGGATTGCGGGTCAGGGTCTGCATCAGAGCACCCGCGACGGCGAGCGCGGCGCCCGCGCAGATCCCCAGGACCGTTCGGGGCACCCGGATATCGCGGATGATCAACTGGTGGTCAGTGCCGCCGTAGTCGGTGAAGGCGCGCCATATCTCCAGGGGTGCGATCGTCTGCGCTCCGATGCTGACACTCGCACTCGCCACGACCAGGAGCAGCAGGACACCGGCGAAGAAGATGGCGACTCGGGCACCATCAGAGCGCGGACCAGCCGGCTCAGAGTGTGCGACGGCCGCCGGGGACGCGGAGTGCCCTGCCCCCGGGGAAGGGGACAGAGCAGCCTTGGCGGCGGGAGGTGGATCAGTCCTCAAGGCCGGCGACACCGCGCTTCCAGTACCCCGTGAACAGTGCGTCCATCCGTCCCTTGGCCCAAGCACGGAGCGGTTTGATGTCCTCCGCCTCACCCGCGGCGAACAGGAACCCCCGTCCGGCGGGAAGGAAGAGCGACCTGACCGCCATCGCGAGATGGGACCGGTCTCCCTCCCGTACCAGCCGGGTGATCCGCACTCCGTCGCGTTGGGCCAGGGGATAGGTGTGCTCGGCGATGCTGCCGGTCTCGATGACCAGATGCGCCGAGACATCGTCCGGGGCCTGTTCCAACCAGCGCGCGGTGGCCGGGATGGCGGTGGCATCGACCGCGAAGACATAGTGGTCGTAGGTGTGCGGAAAGGCCTTTGCCCCGGGGGGACCGGCGAGGGAGACGGGGTCCCCCGGCTCGGCCGCCACGGCCCACTCGGACGCGGTTCCGCCCGGGTGGATCACGAAGTCGAGGTCCAACTCGCCGGTCGTGGCGTCAAACCGTCGGACGGTGTACTTCCGGGTGGTGGGCAGGGGACGGGGCCAGTCGAGGGTCAGCCCCTCATTGACGGTCGGTAGCCGGAGCGTGCCCTGGGGATCGGGAAAGACGATCTTCACATGGTCGTCGGCCTGGTAGCTGTGAAATCCATCGAGTGCCGGTCCGCCGACGGTCAGCCGCAGCATCCGCTCGTTCAGATACTCCTTGCGGAGCACTTCGGCGGTGCGGATGCCGATGGGATAGGGAATCCGCGTGATGCCGCTGCCTTCCCGGTGGTGCGCGGCGACCCGGCCGCGGGGGTGCTGCCGGTCCCGCGGTTCGTCACGGTGTTCCTGGAGTGGTGCGCCGCTCATGAAGCGAGCAGTGGCGCGAGGGCCTTGTCCGTGGCCTCCAGCGACTTCATCGCCGAGGAGTAGGTCGCCGCCTCGGTGTACCTGAGCGGGATGACCTTGCCGGCCTTGACGGCGGGCAGGCTCTTCCACAGCTTGGAGTCGAGTACGTACTGGACCGCCTCGCTCACCGACCCGTCGTCCTGTACGGAGTAGGTGATGACGTCCGCGTCGCCCAGGCTCTGGGGCAGCTTCTCGATGGAGGGGAACTCGGAGACATCGAGTGCGCCGCCGGCCTTCTTCGCCACTTCGCCGTAGTACTTCACCCCGATGTCCTGGGCGATGTTGGTGCCCCAGGACGATCCGAACTCACGCTGGAAGGTGCCCTTGGCGATATCGCCGTAGCCACCGACATGGCCGAACTCAAGCCCCTTGAGAGCATCGGCGTACTTGGCGGTCAGCTCGGCCGACTTCTTCTTGTAGGTCTCGCGGCCCTTCTCGAAATCGTCGAGCCGGCCGGCGGCGTCCGACTGCCGCTCGGAGAGTTCACGCCAGGCGGAGGGACGGGTGGGGCCGATCGCGACCACCGGAGCGATGGTCTCCAGTCGCTTGATGTCGATGTCCGCGAGAACCGGCTTGGGAACCCCGATGACGATGAGGTCGGGCTTGACCGCGGCGATGGCCTCGTAGTTCGTCTCCGCGGCCATGGCCCCGGCCACCTTCTTCAGATCCTTGTACCGGGCGAGATCGTCCTTCTCCATCATCGCCAGACCCCGGTCCCAGGTGGATATCCCCACCAGGGGCGCGTCCGCCTCGATCAGCACCGGCACCGCGTAGCCCGTGGCGACGACCCGCTTGGGCTTGACCGGGATCTTGATCTTTCCGTTGTCCGCGGAGTAGACACGGGTGGATTCCGCGTCCGATTTCGCGTCGGAGTCGGACGAGCCACACCCGGCCAGCAGGACGGTGGTGAGCGTCAGAACTCCGGTGAGACGGAGTGAGGGACGAGAGGACATGAGCGTGTTCCTTCGGGGTGCACAACCAGTACGTCACCCCGGAAACTGCGAGCGACACACTTAGGCTAGCCTTACCTGATTTCCTTTCGATGTCGATGAGAGGACAGTTCATGTCGGTCACAGGACACATCAGAACGGCCCCGGCCCGCTGCGATGAGTACGGCTACGGTCTCGGCCGTCCCTCCGGCATCCTGGTGTTCCGCTACCGCTCGGCGGGGGCGATGGAGTTCGGCGCCAATCGCCAGGACTTCCTCCACCAGCTCTACTGGTCCCCCGATGGAATGCTGTCAACCGTCTACGGCAGACACAGCCGCTTCGTCGGCCCGCAGGAGGCGTTCTGGTCCGAGCGCGCCGTGAACCACGAGGTGCGCGCGGCGGACCGGCAGACCGTCTACCGGATCTGCCTGCGCCAGACGCCAGAAGCGCTGACGGACCTGCGGATCGGCCCGGTGGAGGTCGGTCGGGAGGCGGCACGGCTCATCCAGATGATCGGCTCCCCCGGCTGTGGGGAGAGTGAGGCGCTGATCGCCCGAGAGCAGATCATGGCGGCCCTGCTCCCCTCGCCCTGTGACGTCACCGCCCTGGGCGCCACCGGCCATGGCCATGCCCTGGCCGTCGCCCGAGTCCTCTCGCACGACCCGGGCGACGCCACCCCGCTCGACGAATGGGCCGCACGGCTCCACATCAGTACCAAGACGCTCCAACGTGACTTCCTGCGGGAGTTCGGGATGTCGTACACCCACTGGCGCACCGGCCTACGGCTGCGCACGGCCCGGGTGCTGCTGGGGACCGAGCCGGTCACCACGGTCGCCCGCCGTGTTGGATACGCGAGCCCTTCGGCCTTTGTGATGGCCTTCGCCAAGGAGTACGGGCTGACTCCCGGGCGTTACCTCCGCAACCTGCGGGAGAGCGAGACCATCTGAGTGATGGATCCGCACCCGGCAGGGCTTGGGAGGCCCGGACACACCCAGCGGGCTTGTGCGGCACTACCGGCCTGTACGTCACCACCGGGCCGGCCCGTCGAACACCTCGTCCAGATTCCGCCCGCCCGCAGGTGCGCTGATCACCCTGTGTTCAGTAGCTCGGCGACCAGGAGCGAAAGGACGGCGTGCGACCGCTGGCTGACTAGCCCTCAGCCGGTGGGTTCTGGTGCTCCTCACCGCTGTCGGAGCGGCCCTTCCCCTTCGCGGCGACCACTTGTCCGATGGCTTCGGCAACGGTCTCGGCGTACGGCCCCACCTGCGGCAGGAGCTCGTCCCAACTCTCCGGGACACTGCCCTGGTACACCGCCGCCGCATGGGCGAGCACGGATCCGGGCCCGGGGGGAAGGCGGGGCAGTGCCCAGTCCGCTGCCTTTTCCTTGGATGTGATCTCCCCGGTGGTGAGGGTCATCCAGATACGCGCGAGGGTGAGCACGACATTGCGGGTATCCGAGGTCAACTCATGGAGAAGGCCGGGCACACCGGCGGTCAGAGCCTGGATGAGGTCCTGCTCCGGAACCGGATCGAGGACCTCGTTCGGTGGCGGCGACCCGGCGAGAGGGGTGTCGCCCAGGAGGACCATGGTGATCAGCAGGGCGAGATCCGGGTCCGGCGTGGGCGATGGTGTCCCCCCGCTCTCATAGAAGTCGCGGAGCCACTCTCCGTACTGGAAGTCACTCAGGGGCGGATACCGCCAGGGCCGGATATCGGACTGAACGGCGATCGTCAGCTCGACGGGGCGGGCGGGACCGCCGAGAGCCCTGGCGCCGGACAGGGGCAGCAACCCCTTGACGAGCGCTCGCCGTACCTTCGCCGTCGTGCGCTGGCGGACAAGGACGAAGACATCGATATCGCTGTGCGGACGCAGACCACCGAGCACGGCGGAGCCATGGACGTACATACCGATGACATCGGTACCAAGGGTCCGGTGGACCAGCTGGGTGACGTCTTCTGTCTGCGTCATGGGCACGCTTTCCTTCGATGGGCCCTCCACCGTGTTCGGTGCGCGCACGCCCCGGGTTCGGTCAACAGAGGCAGAGGCCACAGCGTAGACAGGGCCCCGCTACGCGACAACGGGTTTCCCCGCACCGGCCACTTCACCCACACCCTGTGTCCCAATGAGCCAGCGGATGGGCGGCCGACGACGGCAGGGCCCATCGTCGGCTTCACCGTCTGAGGCGGACGGTGCCCGGCCGCCATGCCAGGGGCAGGCGGTGAAGACCCAGGCGGTGGTCATGGCTTCTCAGCACCGTCCGCGCGCCGTTGCGGACCACCTCCTACCCGTCCCCGCATACGGCGGTATACGCCTTGATCGCGGCCGGGCGTGCGGTCCGACGCGAGGGAACCGGACCCGGGCCGGGGGAGGACCCCCGCTCATGGGCGGCGAAACCCGTCCGGGTCATCCGCCGCGAAGGCGGACCGGACGGCAGGGTCAGACATCGCCCGGGGCGCCCCCCCAGCCGGGGGCACTCGCCCGGACGGTCGCTAGCCCCGCCGCAGCAAGTACGTATCCATGATCCACCCCTTGCGGGCCCTGGCCTGCGCCCGAAGCTCCTCGATACGGTCCGAAACCTCCGACAGCCGACCCGAGACCAGGATCTCGTCGGCCGTTCCCACGTACGCGCCCCAGTAGATGAAGAGGTCCTGGTCCAGATAGCGGGTGAACGCCTGGCGCGCGTCCAGCATCACCACCACATCGTCCACGCCCTCGGGCCAGCCCTCCGCCAGCCGTCGGCCCGTGGTGATCTGCACCGGGCGGGCCACCCGGTTCAGCCCCGTGCGGTGGCGGGCCAGCAGGGCTGAAACACTGCTGATGCCCGGCACCACCTCATGGTCGAACGCGACGTTTCCCCGCCGGATGACCTCCTCAAGAGAGCCCAGCGTGGAGTCGTAGAGCGATGGGTCGCCCCACACCAAAAACGCCCCGCACTCGTCCTCGCCCAGGTCATCGGCGATGAACCGCTCGAAGAGATCGGCCCGACGGCGACGCCAGTCCTCGACGGCGGGGGCGTACTCCGGTGTCACTCGGTCGCGGTCCGGGTCGCGCGCCTCCACCAGGCGGTAGGAAGGATCCTCGATGTGCGCGTCCAGAATGTCCCGCCGCAACTGGATCAGATCCGACTTCTCCGCACCCTTGTCCAGGATGAAGAACGCGTCCGCCGCATTCAGTGCCTTCACTGCCTGAAGCGTCAGCTGGTCGGGATCGCCCGATCCAATACCGATGACATAGATTTTCCTCACCCGCCGAGTCTGCCTCACCCGAGCGGCCGTGCCGCCCCCAGGGTCCCCAACAGGGCGCGCATCCGGACATCCTCGGCCCACGTCGCCGCCCACGACGCTCAGGGTCGCCCCCTATCCTCACGTCATGCGTGTCGCCCTCTTCGTCACCTGCGTCAACGACGCCCTCTTCCCCGCCACCGGTATCGCGACCGTCACCCTGTTGGAGCGACTCGGCGTGACCGTGGACTTCCCCGCCGCCCAGACCTGTTGCGGGCAGCCCCAGTTCAACTCCGGCTACCGGCGAGCGGCAGAAGGGCTCGTACGACACACCGCCCGCGCGTTCGCCGCGTACGAGTACGTCGTCACCCCCTCGGGCTCCTGCGCGGCCATGGTGCGCGAGCAGTACCCCCGCCTGGGGGAGACCTCCCTGCCGAAGCGGACCTATGAACTCACCGAGTTCCTGGTCGATGTCCTCCACATCACCGATGTGGGCGCGTACTTCCCCCACACCGTCACCTACCATCCCTCCTGCCACGGTCTGCGCACCCTCGGCCTCGGGGATCGGCCACGCCGGCTCCTGCACGCGGTCAAGGGCCTTGAGCTGCGCGAACTCCCCGGCGCCGATGAGTGCTGCGGGTTCGGCGGCACCTTCGCCGTCAAGAACGCCGATGTCTCCGTCGCCATGGGCCAGGACAAGGTGCGCAGCGCGGTCTCCACGCGTGCCGATGTGCTGTGCGCCGCCGACAACTCGTGTCTGACGCATCTCGGCGGCCTCATCCGCCGCCAGCAGGAGCCCCTGAGACCCCTCCACATCGCGGAGATCCTCAGCGCCACCGAACAGCACCCCTATCTCCCCGCGGAGCTGACCCGATGAGTGACACCTTCCTCGGGATGCCCGCGTTTCCCCAGGCGGCCAGGGTTGCCCTGCACAACACCACCCTGCGCGCCAATCTCCGCCACGCCACTCACACCATCCGGGCCAAGCGGGCCCAGGCCGTCGCCGAACTGTCCGACTGGGAACAGTTGCGCGATGCCGGCCGCCAGATCAAGGACCACACCCTTCGCCACCTCGATCGCTATCTGATCCAGCTGGAGCAGGCCGTCACCGAGTCCGGCGGTACGGTCCACTGGGCCGTGGACGCCGACGACGCCAACCGCATCGTCGCTGATCTGGTGAAGGCCACCGGTGAGAGCGAAGTGGTCAAGGTCAAATCGATGGCCACCCAGGAGATCGGACTCAACGAAGCACTCGCCGCCGAGGGGATCACCGCGTACGAGACGGATCTCGCCGAACTGATCGTCCAACTCGGCGATGACCGTCCCTCCCACATCCTGGTACCGGCGATCCATCGCAACCGCGCCGAGATCCGCGCCATCTTCACCAGCGAAATGGCGGCCTGGGGCAGAGCTGCCCCCGATGGGCTCACCGACTCCCCGGGCGACCTCGCCGAAGCCGCCCGACTCCACCTCCGGGAGAAGTTCCTACGCGCCCGGGTCGCCATCTCCGGAGCCAACTTCATGGTCGCCGAGACCGGCACCCTGGTGGTGGTGGAGTCCGAGGGCAACGGTCGGATGTGCCTCACCCTCCCCCGTACGCTGATCTCCGTCGTCGGGGTCGAGAAGGTGGTGCCCACCTGGCGTGACCTGGAAGTCTTCCTCCAGACACTGCCCCGCTTATCGACCGCCGAGCGGATGAACCCCTACACCTCCATGTGGACCGGAACAGTCGACGGGGACGGGCCCCAGGACTTCCATCTGGTCCTCCTGGACAATGGCCGCACCGATGTGCTCGCCGATGCCGTGGGCCGGCAGGCCCTGCGCTGTATCCGCTGCTCGGCATGCCTCAACGTCTGTCCGGTGTACGAGCGGGCCGGCGGCCATGCCTACGGCTCGGTCTACCCCGGCCCCATCGGCGCCATCCTCACACCCCAACTACGCGGCACCACCAGCGCCATCGACGCCTCCCTCCCCTTTGCCTCCTCGCTCTGCGGCGCCTGCTACGAGGTGTGCCCCGTGGCCATTGACATCCCCGAAGTCCTCGTCCATCTGCGCGAACGGGTCGTTGACCAGTCCGGCGCCGGACATCGGACCGAGTCAATCGCCATGGCCGCCGTCAGCTGGGCCCTGCGCCACCCGTCCGTACTGGCCACCGCCGAGAGGCTCGCCACCACCACCCGCGCTCTGCATCCCCGGCGGCCCCCAGGCGTCCGCGCCTGGACCGCCGGTCGTGAGCTGCCCGAACTGCCGGCCCAGTCCTTCCGCGACTGGTGGAAGGAGAACCACCGATGACGCAGGCCGCCCGCGAACGCATCCTCGCCCGGATCAGATCCGCCGTCGAACAAACCCCCGACGTTCCCCCGCCCACCCGCGACTACCTCACCGCACACACCCGCGACGACCCGACCCAGAACACGGAACGACTGCACCGAAACCTCACTGAGTACCGCGCCATCGTCCACCGCGCCACGCCGACCCGGCTGCCCACCCTGCTCGCCGAACGGCTCGCAGCCCAGGGAGCACAGTCGATCGTGGTACCCGATGGAGTGCCCGACGCCTGGTTCAGCGCCTGCGCCATCCAGCGATACGGGGACCGCGGGCCCCTGACCCCAGCCGCGCTCGACGCCATCGACGCCGTGATCACCGGCTGTGCCCTCGCCATCGCGGAGACCGGCACCATCGTCCTGGACGGCGGCCCGGACCAGGGCCGCCGCGCCCTCACCCTCGTACCCGATCTCCATATCTGCGTGGTGCGGACACCGGCCCAGATCGTGCCCTCCGTACCGCTGGCACTGCCCCTGCTGGCGCCGGACCGCCCGCTGACCTGGATCTCCGGCCCCTCGGCCACCAGCGATATCGAACTGGACCGGGTGGAGGGCGTGCACGGCCCGCGGCGACTGGAGGTCGTTCTGCTAGAGACCGAGGGTTAGCCGAGGTGCCTCCGCGCGCGCGTCCACAGGACCGCGCAACCGCGACGCGAGATCACGCGCCCAAGCGGCGAGCCCGGACACATCGATGCCATGCGGGTCCCCGAACCCCTCAATCCGCTCCGCCCCCCGCAGCAGCAGACGCGCACCCCCCGTCGTGTTGCCGCGTGCCGCATGGGTGAGCCCGACCGCCAACTGAGCCAGCCCTCGCCATAGCTCGCGCTCCGGTTCCGGACCTGACTTCCACGCGTCCTCGAACACCTCATGGGCATGGAACGGTTGCCCCGCGTCCAGCAGTCGCTGCGCCTCCTTCAACGTCTGAGCGGGAGTACGCACCACCCCCTCAGGCTGCCGCTCCACCCCCGGCGCTCCATAGGGCAACGGGCGCCCGAGCCCGTCACGGGGGCGGGCGTTACGGGCGCGCCCTTCGTCGTCGCGATCTCTCGGCGCGGTGTCCACCCCTCGATTCTCCCCGAATCCGATGCCTGCCCGCAGCCCGGACGCTCAGTCCACTCCGCGAGTGGGGTAATCTTGTGCTGCGCGCCCGGCCTGAGGGCCAGCAGGTGGCGCGCATCGGGACGTGGCGCAGCTTGGTAGCGCACTTGACTGGGGGTCAAGGGGTCGCAGGTTCAAATCCTGTCGTCCCGACTTGTGTTTTCGCAGGTCGTAGGCGGTATCGGAGAAATCCGGTACCGCTTTTCCGTATGTCGTGGGGACCATTTGGGGACCACACGGTCTAGCGACGCCTTCCGGGGACGGGCTGGACGGCCAGACTGAGGGGCGCGCGGACGGGGTTGAGGTGGGCGGTGAGGGCGGCACTGGCGTTCGCGATCTGGCGGCTGGACCGGTCCACGACCCGCTTGTCGGTACGGGCACGGTGATTGGGGTTCCCGACAGATCCGGTGTAGGCATATTCCGCCCCGGGCCTCCAGCGGCGGCCGCATTCAGCCCGGGGCGCTGCACGGTCTGCGGCTCGGCACCCGTGCGGTGGTGCTTCTGCCATGGCGAGAGCTGTGCGGCCTGCGTTGGTTCTGAGGTCTGGGCGAGGTCGGCGGCGGAGCGGGGGTCAGGGCCGGTCTCCAGTAGCCCCCTTGGTGGGGGTGGAGGTCTGTTGGTGTCCGCCGGGACGCGGTGGCTGCTGGGTGTCGTGGATGCTGTCGTGGGCGGCGGCGGCGATTGCCTGGGGGGTGATGCCGAACTCGGTGTACAGCCGTTGGTAGTCGGCGGAGGCACCGTAGTGCTCCAGGCTGACGATCCTTCCGGCGTCGCCGACCACGTCGCGCCAGCCTTGCCCGATGGCGGCCTCGACGCTGACCCGGGCGCGTACCGACGGCGGCAGGACATGGTCCTGGTAGTCCTGTGGCTGGGTGGCGAACCACTCCCGGCACGGCATCGACACCACTCGCACCGCGAGACCTTCGGACGCCAACAGGGTTCGGGCCTCCAAGGCGAGGTGGACCTCGGAACCGGTTGCGATGAGGATGACGTCGGGGTCGCCTTCCGTCGCCGTGTCGGTCAGGGTGTACCCGCCCCTGCCCGCTAGCCGCGCGGGGGCGTACTCTGCGCTCTCGCGGTCGAGGACGGGCAGGTTCTGGCGGCTCAGGATCAGTCCGGCCGGGCGGTCGTGGTGTTCGAGGATGGCGCGCCAGCACGCGGTGGTCTCGTTGGCGTCGGCAGGCCGTACGACGTCCAGGCCCGGGATGGCCCGCAGCGCGGCCAGGTGTTCTACGGGCTGGTGGGTGGGGCCATCCTCGCCCAGGCCGATGGAGTCGTGGGTCCAGACGTAGGTGGCCGGCAGCTGCATCAGTGCGGCCAGGCGTACCGCGGGGCGCATGTAGTCGGAGAAGGTGAGGAAGGTCCCGCCGTAGGGGCGGGTGAGGCTCTGCAGCGCGATGCCGTTCAGGATGGCGCCCATCGCGTGCTCTCGGATGCCGAAGTGCAGGGTGCGCCCGGAGGGATCGCCTTTCCATTCTTTGGTCTGGCGGTCGGCGGGCAGGAAGGAGGGCTCTCCTTCCATGGTGGTGTTGTTGCTTCCGGCGAGGTCGGCGGAGCCGCCCCACAGCTCCGGCAGGACGGGCGCCAGCATGCTGAGAACCTTGCCCGAGGCGGCGCGGGTGGCCATTCCCTTGGCGTTGGTGGGGAAGACGGGAAGAACGTCCTCCCAGCCGTCGGGCAGCCGCTGCTCCTGTAGGCGGTCCAGCAGCGCGGCGCGCTGCGGGTTCGCGGTTCGCCAGGCCGCGAAGTCCTCGTTCCACACGATGTGCGCCTGGCGGCCGCGGTCGCGGGCCTCGCGGGTGCGGGCCAGGACGTCGTCCTCGACGGTGAAGTGCGCTCGGGGGTCGAAGCCCAGCAGGTTCTTGGTGGCGACGATCTCGTCCTCGCCCAGGGCGGAGCCGTGGGCCTTTCCGGTGTTCTGTTTGGTGGGGGCCGGCCAGCCGATGAGGGTGCGCAGCATGATCAGGCAGGGGCGGCCGGTCTCCTTCCGGGCGGCGCCGATGGCGGCCAGGAGCGCGTCGACGTCTTCGATGTACTCTCCGGTGATAGTCCAGTCGACGGTCTGTACGTGCCAGCCGCATGCGGTGTAGCGGGCCGGGACGTCCTCGCTGAAGGCTACGTCGGTGTCGTCCTCGATCGAGATGTGGTTGGAGTCGTAGAACACGGTCACATTGCCGAGTTCCTGGTGACCTGCCAGAGAGGCCGCCTCCGCGGTGACGCCTTCCATCATGTCGCCGTCGGAGGCGATGACGTAGATGTGGTGGTCGAAGGGGCTGGTGCCCGCTTCCGCGTCGGGATCGAGCAGGCCGCGTTCACGGCGGGCCGCCATGGCCATCCCCACCGCGCTGGCCAGGCCCTGTCCCAGCGGGCCGGTGGTGATCTCCACACCTCGGGTGTGCCGGTGCTCAGGATGCCCGGGGGTTGCCGAGCCCCAGGTCCGGTATGCCTCCAGGTCCGACAGCTTCAGGCCGTAGCCGGCCAGGTAGAGCTGGATGTAGAGGGTCAGGCTGGAGTGGCCGCAGGAGAGCACGAACCGGTCCCGCCCCAGCCACTGGTCGTCGTTCGGATCGTGGCGCATCACATTCTGGAACAGCAGGTAGGCCAGCGGGGCGAGGCTCATCGCCGTCCCCGGGTGGCCGTTTCCGACCTTCTGCACCGCGTCGGCCGCCAGCAGCCGTACTGTGTCCACGGCCCGTACGTCTACCTTGTCCCACCCCGCGCGCTGCGCCAATGGACTCGGCACGGACCTGTCGCACCGCTCCATTGAAGACTGCTCGTCAGTCATGCCGCTGCTCCCTTCGTCGAAACGGCGGGCGGACCCTGCCGGCCGCTCGCCGACGGATGCGGCTTCGCTGCCGTGCGCTTCGTGATGGGCGTAGGTCCTGGCCAACGTCACTGCGTCTTGGTTGGTTGGGGAAGCACCGACCGGGCAGCCGCCGAGGAGCGCAATTTCTCCAGGGTGGCGCTCTGCTGCTCGGCGCGTTCCACCAGTGTGTCCAGGCGGTCGGCGCTAAGTCGCTCGTCAGAGTCTGCCAGGACGCGCAGGGTCCGCCAGCAGGCTGCCTTGCCTTGGACGCCCAGGAGCATCGACTCCGCCTCCACGAGATCGCTGAGTGGGGAGCGGGTGAAGAGGTGCCCGTTGGGCTTGAGGCGGCCCGCCTTCTCCGCGAGCCAGCCCATGGCAGCCTTGGATTGGCTGGTGGGCACGTGCAGATCAGTCATGATGCGGGCCAGTGCGTCACGGTCCTCGTCGACCTGCTCGGCCAGTTCAGCCAGTGCCGCGCCGCCCTCCGCGTCGGTGCGCGTCTTCGCGGCGCGGCGGAACAGCTCCAGGCCACCGGTGGCGCCGGCGTAGTGGTCGTTCAGGTAGATCGCCAGCAGGTCGGTACTCTCGGAGTCGTCGTCCCGGCTCCCGCCGTCGGCGTTCGCGTTGTCGGCCTTGGCGTGCATTTCGCGCTCTACCGACTCACCCAACTCCGTCCAACTGTCCTCGAACTTGGTCAGCCCCTCGCGCTCCAGCGTGTCGGTGACGTCCGGGAAGTCGACGCCGACCTGTTCCAGCGCCTCCAGATGGGTGGCGGCGGCCGCGAAGTCATCCTCCGTCGGCGCATGGGCGGGGAGGGTGCCGTGGTCGGCGAACGCGGCCAGGGTGGTGCCGGGCATGGTGTTCACGGTGCCCGCGATGACGAGTTCGGTGACGTACATCGTGTCGGGATAGTCCGGGTTCTTGACCCCGGTGGACGCCCACAAGGGGCGCTGCACGCGTGCTCCCGCTGTGGCGAGGCGCTGCCAGCGCGGGTCCATGAGCATTTGCTCGTACGCCTGGAACGCCAGTCGGGCGTTGGCGACCGCAGCCCTGCCCTTGAGTGCCCTGGCCTTCGGGGTGCCGATCGCATCGAGACGGCGGTCGACTTCAGTGTCGACGCGGGAGACAAAGAACGAGGCGACCGAGTGGATGTTCGCCAGGTCGCGGCCCGCGGCCTGAGCCTGCTCCAGACCGCTCTGGTAGGCGTCCATCACCTCGCGGTAGCGCTCCAGGGAGAAGATCAGCGTGACGTTGACGCTGATGCCCTCGGCGATGACGGCGGTGATCGCCTTCAGCCCCTTACTGGTGGCCGGGATCTTGATGAACAGGTTGGGCCGGTCGACCGTGTCCCACAACCTGCGGGCCAGGGCGCCGGTGGCGTCGGCGTCCTGCGCCAGCCGGGGGTCGACCTCGATGGAGACCCGGCCGTCGATGCCGCCGGTGCGCTCATGGACCGGGCCGAAGACATCGCAGCCGTCCCGTACGTCATCGGTCGTCAGCGCGAACACCGCGTCATCGACACTGGTACCCGCCCTGCCCAGGCGGCGTAGCTGCGCGGTGTAGCGGTCCCCCCGGGACAGCGCGGAGGCGAAGATCGTGGGGTTCGTGGTGATCCCTACTACGTGCTTGTCCGTGATCAGCTTCTTGAGCTCTCCACCGGCCAAGAGCTCGCGGGACAGGTCATCGAGCCAGACCGACACCCCCGCAGCGGACAGATCGGCAAGCGGACCGTATTCAGCGGAACCAGACATGCGGAAACCTCCAGAATGGTGCCGCGCCACCCGCACTCAGGGTGCTTTTCGCCCGGCTGGGCGAAACTGCTGGCGGCGGCGCTCGACACGGTGGTTCCCCCTCCGCCTGCCCCGGTCGCCCTGCGGCAAGCGAATTAACCGAAATGACCCGGCGCTGGTCTCCTGGATGGCGCAATCTCCACGGAACGGACGGTGACCTGGCGGAGTGCGCGACACTGAGGACCGGACGGAGCAGTACACATCCCGGACCTTCCGCTCACCCCGAACGCCGTGACCCTTCAGCTACCTCTGCGCGGTCCAGGCCCGCCGACACCGAAGCAGCCGCCAGGTTCGCCGCCTCCGAACCGCGGACAGCCGCGCGGCTCATGGATGTCGCGATGCAGAGGCGGCGAACCGTCACCGAGCTGGACGGCCCCGACGAGGACGAGCCGTGAGCGGATACCTTCGCCCTGGAGGCACTCGGACGCGTCTTCCCGGACACTCTGCGCCTGTGGGAGCAGACCGGACCGGACGCGGCCCAGGGCATCGCCCACAGCATCATCCGGTTCACCGCCGAGATCCTCACCGAGGGCCACGAGGACGTCGCCGACACCTCCGGCAACTGAAGGCAGTCGGCGTGGGCCAGGCCCCTCGACGCGCATCCCGCACCGGCGACTCCGCATCCGGTGCACCTGACCCTCATGTAGTGCACGACCCGAAGGACCGGTGGTGCGCATCATGGGGATTCCCGCGCCGCTGAACAGGAACTTCTCGCCAGAAGGCACACACTCTTCTCGCCAGCTGTCCGAGCACCCCACATGGGCCGGCCTCCACCCCGAGGGGTTCACCGTTCCACGGCTCGGACATCCGAGAGGTCGCAGTCAGCGCATCAGACGCCGGTGACCGTGCTGGGATCGCAGCCCGACTCACGGATCACCGGCGCGGACTGGACCACCACTCACTTCTGCGCTGTCAGGTGTCCAGGGGGCGCCAGGCAAGGTCGTCGCCGTCCCGCCGGACACGGCCGAACACCACGTCGGCGAAGTGGATGCCGAAGCCGATCGTGTCGGGTTCTGCTAGCTCTGCGACGAGCTGACGCCGGTGGTCGGCGGCGCGGACGGGATCGTGGTCGAAGACGGTGGACCATTCGGGGTGGGCGACCTGGATCGGGGAGTGCAGGGCGTCGCCGAAAGCGATCAGCCGCTGCCCGCCCGAGGTGATGACGTACTCGGCGTGTCCGGGCGAGTGACCGGCGGTGATCCGCATCCGTACGCCTGGGAAGATCTCCTGCCCGCCGGCCACGGTACGGACGTGCGGTGTCAGGCCCGCGATCTCCTGTGCCTCAAGGAGGTCGCGTCGGGCCCACTCCGGTTCGGACACCAGGTAGTCGGCATGGGCGAATGCGGGCCGGTCGGCGCCAGGAGCGGGATGCCAGGCCCAACCGGTGTGATCGGGGTGCAGGTGAGTGAGGGCCACCGCCTCGATCTGCTCGGGCTTGCGGCCGAGTTGGGCCAGGCTGTCCAGGAGCGCGCCCCCGTGGATCGCACCGCGCGGGCCGTCCGGCGCAGGCGGCCATGACTGCGGTCCGAACCCGGCGTCGATCAACAGTGCGCGGTCGCTGTTCTCCACCAGCAGGCCGCCGATACTCGCCACCAGGCTGCCGGACTCGTCCAGGTACTCGGGATGGGCGGCCCACACCTCGCTGGTTGTGTCGGGGATTAAATCGCGCGGCCGCAGCTGCACCGCTCCGTCCGGCACGTACGACACCCTCGTGTCGCCCAGGTGTATCGAACGGATGCCGGCTGGCCTCCGCAGCCGCCCATCCCGGTCCATCGCGGAATACGTCATGTCCATCTCCCCTGCGTTCTGGTGGGTCGTCACCGTGCCCCTTGGAGGCGACGGTGACGACCATAAGCATCAAGTTAGAACCATGCAAGCTTGGAATACTCTTACTTGAAGGACTTGTTAAGCTGGGATGCATGACGACGCCCTTGGAGCCGCACGCCATCGCCGAGCGAGAGCTGTGCTGCCTGGTGAACGGGCTGGCCCAGCAGATCGCCGACCACGTACGCGAACGCGCCGTCACGCTAGGCCTCACCGCGGCCCAAGCGACCGCGCTGCGGGAGATGACTGGGCCGATGACCATGCGAGAGCTCGCCGAACGCATGAGCTGCGAGCCCTCCAACGCCACCTTCGTCATCGACAAACTCGAGAAACAGGGCCTGGTCAAGCGCCGCGCACACCCCACCGACCGCCGCGCCAAGCACCTCGTCCTCACTGCGGCAGGCAACGCCTCCCGCGAACGGCTCCTCGAACTCCTCGGCCAGGACTCACCCCTGGCCACTCTCAACCCTGAACAGCAGCACGCCCTTCGGAGCCTTCTTGAGCAAGCAATCACGCGTTCCTGACGACGTCTCCCAAGGGGAAATGGATCGGCAGCTGCGCTGACGGCCGTGAGACCATCCTTCTCGCCCGAGAGCTGTTCTCGGTGGAAGTGCAAGAACAGTCGGGCCTCAAGCAGACCTACAGCGCGCGGGGCACTTGTGCCCCGCTTCTGCAGCATTCCGGATCTCCCGGGTCACTATGCAGAGACGTCACCGGCGGTACGACCGGAAGAGGCCCCCGCACATCGCAGGCCTGAACCAGCGCCCTCAGCACTCGCCTCGGTCTCAAGCCGACCGGCACCGTCCTCGGCGGCTGGCCCGCTGGTCAATCGCACCACCGCCGGACGGCGCTGGCACAGCAATGGCCCGGACAGTACGCGCTACACGCCTGCACGGGCTTGGAGCATGGCTTTCGGTACGGAGAACTGGAGCTCTGGAGGGAACAGCATCCCTCTGGGGCTTCGCAGTGCAGTCTCCGTCCGGTCGAGGTGAGTCCTGCCCGTGGTGCCCTCGCCGTTCCGGGCTTTGTGGTGCAATGGCTCCGGCCCGGTACCGGGCTTGGCGCCGGCCTCTCGCGCATCCGAGACGGAGCTCTTGACGCCAGCGAGTAGTGAGGAGTCACCGTGACCGTTGACGGGCCTGACGGGGGTCATGGGCCGGCCACTGGTGCTCCTGAGAATGGTGGTGGCCGGGGCAGGGAGATGACGTTGGCGGGGGCGCTGGCGGCTGCGGAGACCGCGGCGCCTGTGGAGTCGCTCGATGTTGTCGCCCGCATGCTCAAGGAGCACCTCGGGGCCGCGGCGGTGTCGTTCCTGATCACCGATTTCACGGGTGGCTCGGTGGTGCGGCTGGGGGTGGCGGGCAGTGTCGATACCGATGAACCGGCACGGCGTATCCCGCTGCGGGGCACTCTGTACGACGATGTGATCCGCACGCAGCGGCCGAGTGTGGAGGACGGGGGCGAGGGCGTAGTACGGGTCGTGGCCCCGGTGACCAATCGCGGGGACGCCATCGGGCTGCTCGAATTGTTCTTGCCCGCGGCGCCGGGCGCGGAGGTGATGAGGGAGATCGGCGAGACCGCGCACGCGCTGGCGTACATCGTCATCGCGAACCGGTCCTTCACCGATGTGTACCAGTGGGGCCGCCGCACCGTCCCGTTGAGTCTGGCAGCGGAGATCCAGCACCGGTTGCTCCCGGCGTCGCTGACGTGCGAGGCGGCGCAGTTCGCGGTGGCTGGGGCGTTGGAGCCGGCCGACCATGTCGGGGGTGACACCTTCGACTATGTGATCGACCGGGACGCGGTCCAACTCTCCGTCACCGATGCCATGGGGCACGATGTCGAGGCCGCGCTGCTGGCCACCCTCGTGGTGGGTGCCCTGCGTCGGGCGCGGCGGGCCGGTGCCGACTTCGCCGAGCAGGCCCGCCAGGCCGACCAGGCCATGCGCGACCACGGCCGCCAGGGTTACGTCACCGGCCAACTCCTGCGCATCAGCCTGATCGACGGCACGGCCGAGTTCATCAACGCCGGGCACCCCTGGCCGCTGCGGCTGCGGAACGGCGAGGTGCGGGAGATCACTCCGAAGGTCGATATGCCCTTCGGCTTCCACACCCCTCACACCTACCGGGTCCAGTCGCTGGACCTGCGGCCGGGCGACCGGCTGGTGATGCTGACCGACGGCATGCTGGAACGCAACGCAGGAAGCCTCGACCTGGCGGACCTGATGGTCCGCACCCGTGCACTGCATCCCCGTGAGGCCGCCCGCACTCTCATCGCGGCGATCGTCGACGCCAACAAAGGCCATCTACAGGACGACGCGACCGTCATGTGCCTGGACTGGCACGGCGTCGACCAATCCCGCCGGAACGCCGACACCGGCGCCGACCTCGCCGACGCCTCCGCACGGTCACGAACAGGGCAAACCACCCCTGGGCAATGACCCAGAGCCCGCTTCAGCCGCCCCTTGGGGCGGCCGGAGCGGTCGACACCCGCTTCGACCAGGGCCAGGGCGCGCTCAGTTCTGTCCCGGGTGACCGCGTCACCGGGGCAGGCGCCTGCGGCGGCGGCCCCGACGCACGCCGAGGAGGACGAGGTCGGCGACCAGAACCACCACGCCGACAACGAACAGGTAGAACAGGCCCTTCGCCACCACTCCGATGACGCCGAGCGCGATGGCCACAATGACCAGCAGGAGGAAGAGAGCCATCCGCGTCACCTCACAGGAGAAGGAGTTGATGGGGGCATCAGCGACGGGCGAGGCAGCGTTCTCCGCCCGCCCCCCCTTCGATAGGCCAGCTCGTAGTGCGCGAAGACCGCCCTCTCATCCTTCGCGAGCAGTTCGCCGTCCGTGCCGATCGAAGGCGCTTCCTTGACCCGCTTCTTGTCGTAGGCGACCTTCAGGTAGTCCGGACCGACCGTCGCGCCGCCCAAGGGAACGAACACCAACCGATGCCGGGTCGGCAACCCGACCTTGACCGTCGCGAACGCGGACTGGTCCGTGACCATGTCGACGTAGACCGCCTCCAGGGAGCCGATCTTGTCCCGCTCATGGTCGACCACGTCGTGACCACGCCACTCCCTGATGTCTTCCGCCTCAAACACGGGACCCCTCCCTCGCAGCTCAACCGAAGGACACGGTCCCGTCCTCCTCTGCTCACTCCCTACCTGCCTACCGATCGTCACACCCAGAGCCAGCCAGTGACCAATGCCGCCTGATTGGGGGGCAGCTGCCCCGGGAGGCGCCTGTGGAGTCGCTATTCTCGGCGATCGCACGGGATCCACGGTTCCGGCGCCTGTGACATGTGGCCCGGCTACCGGACCAACCTTCCGCCAGACGGCAACACCGCGTCGAGTGCTGACAACGCTGGTTGCTGTGCCGGTACTTGCAGGCCAGCATCAAGGCGAGTTCGGTGGCCTCGGTACCGGACTGGACGAACACACCTTGGCGTCCGTCGGGGATGTCGGACAGGCGGGCGGTCCGCTCCGCCAGCTCGACCTCACTGCGATGGAGGTGTGAGGCGGCGGTGAGCAGTTCTGCCTCGGCCAGTTGCCGGCTGATCGCGTCGGCGATTTCAGGGATGTCGTAGCCGAGGCTGTTCGTCCAGCTGCCCGCGATGAAGTCCAGGTAGCGGCGCCCCTGGGCATCGATGGCCCGGCCGCCTTGTCCTCCCACGATCTCCAGAGGCTCGTCGTAGCAGAGCGACATCCAATGTGGCGAGACAGCCTGATGCCGAGCCAGCAAGGATGCTTGGGGCACTATTCCTCCAGCAGATCAGGAAGTACGGTCCACGCTCGCCATGCTGCACGGACGGTGAAGACGCCACCGCCAGGCGACCATGCCTGAACCGGCCGTTTGGGCCCGCACCGCCGAGCCCGGTCAGACCGGTCCTGATTGGCCACCAAGCAGCCGATATCCACCAGCGTCCAGAGACCGCGTACCGACGGCGAGCGGACACTCCTGCCACGCACCGCGTTGTTCCTGACCGGGTTCGCTACGTGCGACATACCACCAATACCGATGGGGGAGAGGTCTCCGTCCCGACAAGGTGCGACGCCCGGGGGAGAGCCACTACCGCTCGGGGTGTGCCGCTGGGAGACTGCGGGGATGGCACGCGGCGGTTGCCGTTCCCGGTCGTGGATGAGTGCGCCCGTCTCGTCGTCGGCAAGTCTGGCCCGCGCGATCTCGTGGAGGGCCTGGTCGTGCCCGCCGGCATGCCTCCTACGGTGTGTTCCTCGCCGATCTGAGCCTGGGAAGCGCCAGCTTGATCATCTCGTGGCCGATCTGGTGGGGCACGACCGGGTGGCGACGGGTTCTATCATTCGTCTCCAAGAGGCGGGCAGTTGCAGTCAGTGCCGACAGGGGTGGTGCGTGGTGGCAGGACGTTTGGTGAGATCGGTGCTGGTCACGTGGGCCGTGCTGATCGTGCTCCTGCTCGCGCCTTCTCCCCTGCCAGAGCAGTGGCGTTACTACATCTACTCGCCGGCGAGCGTGGGATTGTGGATGCTGGCCATGCTCGTCGCACCCGTAGTGGTCTGCTTTGTTAAGTGGCCGTGGATCAAGTCGGGCAGCCGCTGAACCCCCTCCTGCTCTGAGCCCGGGGTCGCCTCGTTTCTCCTAGGGTTGTCCAACTTCCCTGGCAAACGGTCCCGGTTCGGCGTGGGAAGACAGCCACCACGCCCGCCTGATGATCACGGCTGGGTAAACGTCGCCGGGTCGGCTGTCACACCGTTGTCTTCGCGCACACCTCTATCAGAGGTCTACGGGATTCTGCTCGGGGTCCCGCGCCACCTGCGTGAGGAGCCTCGTCATGACATACGCCAGCAGCGCCCGGCAGCCCGTCCCGGGGCCACGCCCGACCTGGACAAGGGGTACCGAACGCCTCCCAGGCGGGTCGGATTTCAGTGCCGCGTCCAGTGCCGTAAACGATTCCCACGTCGCGCCCGACCTCGTAGCTCACACCACCCGACGAGGTACCTCCCGGCACGCTGACACCTCTCTCCTTTCCTCTGAGACACCGGCGAAGGGGAAGAGGTCTACTCCCACGGCCCGGAAACAGCCGAGCCGCTCGCTGCCGTGGCGGAGGACACGACCACGGCGCGCTGCCACCTCAGTCTCCCCACTGACCCTGGCCCCCACCCGGATGGGAAGGAGCTGGTTGTGCCCGCACCGCGTACCGGACAACAGGACGTCTCCGCATCCGGGGCACCGTCCCGGTCCCGGGCGCGGCGGAGCGGGCGCGGGCCGGATACCAGGGCGTCCGCACCGAGCGCTGAAGGGCTCAAACGGCTGCAGCCTACGACTCGCTGAGCTTGTCCATGATGGCCTGGAGCACGCGTTCCACGCCTCTCGCAGCTTCTTGGCGACGCTGCTCGCGCGGCTGTTTCTCGACCTGGAGCCAGCGATAGTAGGTGAAGGAGGGGGATGTGCAGTTCCCGTAGTACGGGCTCGTCTCCCAGGTGAGGGTGCTCGTCGACGAGCACCCTCACCAGGGCCGGGTCGGGTCGAACTGGGCCGAGAAAGGAGCCGAAGCCGTCCGAAGGACCTCATTTGTCCTCTCGGCTGAACCTTCTCTGTCCACAGGCCGCAAGCTCCCTACGCTCAGCAGGTCACCGCGCCCGCAGGCGTCGGCCTGACGGATTCAGCTCCGCAGGGCTTTGTGATGGACGCCGAGATCCTTGGTCGTCGGCGGATCACCGGCTTCAGATCAGTAGGTCGAACTTTCCGCACCGCACGCTTACGCAGTTCCCAACGGGTACTTCCTCGGCAGGCATCGTCTGGGTTCTTCTCATGAGACCCATGTGGCAGCCTGTCACTACTTCCCGCATTCGGGGAACCTCGCAGTCACCGTCCCAGCGGAAGCCCGCGCCCACCGCCTCGTAGGCGTCACTGACCGCCTGCCTCGGCTCCTATCCTCCCGAGCCGGGGCAGCGGGCGCGAGTGATTCATCTTCGATTCTGTTTGCGGACTTGATGTGATCAAGACGGCCTACTCGCCGCCGTTCCGGCTTGCTGAACTCTCGGCGCGGCCAAAGCATCGTTCCCGTGAGGGAAAACCTCACATGTGTTCGATTCGAAGGGCAGACATGTCTCATCGAAACCTGCGCGGCGCGTTCACGGCCGCGGTGGGATCGGCGGCAGTCCTTGGCCTGTTCGGCCTCGGAACGCCCGCGCTGGCCGCCGACGGCCAGCCGACCACCCTCAACGGAACCATGGCCCAGCCCTCGGTCGCCACCGGCGGCTTCCAGACCAGGGCGCCGGACTTCTGGGAGGGCAGCGGCGACCTGTACGGCTCCGGACTTGCCAAGCACCCCAGGCACCTGCAGGCTTTCGACCTGAACCCCGCAACGACGGGGTTCCTGCGGCAGACGCTGCAGAACATCAAGGCCGGCTCGGTTGTCACCGTGCGGTGGGACGACTCGCCGAACCAGTACGACGCAGCTGCCCCCGCCACCGGACGGTACAACGTCAGCGCCTCAGGCGGGGCCACACAAGAGCTGAACACACTGCCGCGAACTACCGTGGGTACGCCCTGGCGGTTCACGAACTCCTACACGTTCACCGCGGGCACCGAAAACCCCGTCCTGACGTTCACGTCGCTGGACACCGGCATCTACGGTGCCGTAGTTGCCGACGTACGGATCGACCAGACCTCCGCCGCCGCGGACACTCCGAACCCGGCGAAACCGACGACGAACACGCCGGATCCGAGCCGGCCCCCGATTCCCTCGGGTGACAAGCCGCCGGTCGGCAACTCCAACACGTGCGTGCCCTTCTCGGACGGCTCCCTGCCGACCGGCTGTGTGGAGCAGACGGAGAACCAGCAGGCGATCGACGAATGCCCACCAGGCAACGCCTCCTGTGTGGCGAAGTACGCCACCGACGGTGCGGCAACCAAGCAGGACACCGCCTACACCGCCGGTCTTGTGGACGGCATCGTGAACAAGGACCGGTACTCCAGCCCGCAGAACGCCGCGCAGCAGATGTGCGGGATCTCCACCCAGCACACCAGCGCGTACACGCAGGACCAGTACGAGTACGTTCCCGGCACGTGGAACTGCAAGGGCGGTCTGTCCAACCAGGACGGTGAGCAGATCCGGCCCACCCCGGGCGGCACTCTGACCCAGCTGCCTTCCTCCTGAACCTGAAGGTCCCCCGCCAGTCTGCGGCCTGCGGCCCGGGGCGCCCGCAGTGTGCCGCCGCTCTCGCCCTGACGTGCCTCCCCTCTGCTCTTGGTCGCCTCAGGCGGCCCCAGCCAGAACAGGAGAACCTGTGTTGATCAGTGTCTCGCGGACTCCCGCCTCCTGCGTTCTCGGAGGAGTCCTCCTGCTCTCTCTGTCCTTGTCCCTGGTGGCCTTGACACCCGCCCACGCGGAAAGCGCATGGACGCCGGTGGACATCGAGAATCCCCAGTTCGCCCTTCCGGCAGTGCCCCCGGCGGCGTCGAACACGAACACGCCCACCGGCTGGTACCAGTCGACCCCGAACCCGTTCCGCCTGCAGATGTTCTCCCCGACACTCGCCCGGCATCCGCAGAACCTCCAGGCCGTGTCGCTGAACAACAACGGCGCGGGCAAGCTGCGACAGCGGCTGTGGAACGTGAACGTCGGCTCCAAGGTCCGCGTGCGGTTTTCTGACTCCGCTTCCACTCTCGCCGCCTGCACTCCCGGAGAGGTCGCCGCCGGCCAGAAGTACCGGCTGACGGCCTACAAGGAGACCGCCTACGAAGCGAACGGCGAGCCAGCCAAGGTAGGCAACACCCAGGAGATCGCACGTACTGTGCACGCCACGCAGGACTACACCACCCTCGGCTACCCCAAGACCGGGACCACCACCCCCGGCAACGGCGCCTGGTCGGACGCGCCGAAGGTGTTCGAGTTCACCGCGGCCGAGGACAACCCGCTGATCGTCTTCGAGTCCCTTGAGGAGAACGCCCCCGCCGACGCCAGCTGCGGACCGCTCGTCACGGACGTCTCGGCCGAGGAGCAGGCGGTGGCGATCAACCACGACGTCGAGCAGAACGAGATGCCGTTCAGCGCTTTCAACGGCGTCGACGAGACCTCCATGGCCACGGCCAGCAACACCTGCAAGTCGGCCCCCACGGCCTGCAGGTTCACCGCCGACCCTCGCTACACCTACCAGTACTACCTGGCGAACCGGATCCTGGGCGAGGCGTACCTGAACTGCACCCGCAACCAGATCGTGGACCGGCGGAAAGTCACCTGGACCGAAGAGGGCTTCGACAGCATCAGTCAGGAACTGGGCCGGGTCAAGAACGCGCACTCCGTCGACCAGAGCGCCGCGAACACCGGCGCGGACGACGTCAATACGCAGACGACGCCCGCGAGTCTGGGCGGAAACCCGAACATGCTCCAGCAGGCCGCAGCCGGCTTCCAGCGCAACGAAGGCAACCCGAACCTGGTCAACACGACCAACCCGTTCGCCGGGTCCCGCACCACCACCAAAGAGGTGGACCTCGCGGTCCAGCCCGGCGAGGCGAGCTGGATCGAGGTCCAGGGCTCACGCGAGCGCGTCGAGGGACTCTTCCGCAGCACCGCCACCAACACCGCCGTCACCATCGAGGCGAGCTTTGACCTCCCCTCCGGCAAGGTGCCCGACCGCCTCTACGAGCGCACCGGCCCGCTGACCCAGGACGAGAAGAAGCACTGTCTCACCGAGCGCCCGCTGAAGGTCACCCCGGACAACGGCGGCACCCGCTCCCTCATGCGGGGCGGCGATGAGGCAGGCGACAGCTTGGTGCACACCCCGGTCGCACCGTTCAGCCGCGAGACCAGGCTCACCCCCATCACGGCTGCGGCAAAGCCGTGACCGGATCTCCGTCCCTGGAACGCCCCTCGTTCAACAGGAGAGTCCCATGCGCAACCTCAAGAACAGCTCCCTTCGCTCCCCCCTGCGTTGCCGCCCGATACTGACCACCAACGTGGGAGCCGTCACGCTCACGCTCACAGCGATGGCCGCGCTGCCGGCCTTCGCCGCCGCACCACCCGGCGGCAACCTGGCCGCCAAGGCCTTCCGCAAGGGCCAGAGCGTCGCGGTCAAGGAGGTTGTGAAGGCTTGCAAGGGCAGCAACTGCGGCTTTCGGGTGACCGCCGGTCCGGCGGAGTACCTGACCGCCGTCACTAACGTCGGCAGCGCCATCATCAACTGCACCAACGAGGACATGGCCGTCGAACGCGAGGTCACCCTCACCTCCTCGATCACCGACAACATCGAGGGCGAGATCTCCGGCACCGCCACGATCGAGGGACACGTCGACAACCAAACCGAGGTGACCGTCTCCGGAGAGCTGAAACAGACAGTCACCCAGCAGACCACGGAGAAGCTAAGTAACACCTCCACCGGCAGCCAGGAGGTCGCCGGTGAGGCAAAGGGCACCAACACGAACACCAGCTCCAACACCTTCCACACCGCTCCCAAGGACACCGGGCCCAACAACGAGTCCACCACGTCCAGCGAAGCCGCGACCGAAGTCACGAACACCGTGACCAACAAAGCGGAGAACTCGGTCACCAAAGAGGCCGAGAACCAGCTCACCAACACCACAGAGGCCACCGGCACCGTCCAGGCCAGAGATCAGCTCGAAGTCGGTGTCAGGGCAGCCTTCGAAGCGGCCTTCCGGCTCACAGCCGGAACCGAGCTCGCCACCGGCACCTCGGAGAAGATGACCTACAAGACCACCCTCAAACCGAAGGACATCCTCACGTTCTCCTCGCAGAACGCCATGGTCCGCACCACCGGCACCTTGAACGTCAACGACGACACGGGCAACGCCACGGTGGAGAACATCACCGTCGACAGCCCCTCCACCGTCACCGCGAGCTCGCTCATCGCCCAGACCTTCACCGGGGCAGAGCAATGCGAGACGCTGAGGCCCGTCAGAGACGCCGCCGACCCCCAGCCCACCGGCCCCTCCCGCGGCTCCTCCAGATCCCTGGAAGGCCTGCCGGACGTCTACACGATCCAGGCACCGGCCCCGGGCACCCATCCGACCTCCACCAAGGTCCTCAAGCCCGTCCGGACCTCCACCGACCACTAGTACTCCACCAGGATCTCGCTGCCTGACCTGCGGGTTTCGCTGGGGCCTGCGGACTGTGGCGGGCTGTGAGGCGGCCGAGGGGCGGTCCCACGGAGGCCGCCCCTCGAACGTGTGGCAACGCCGCAGACAAGGACAGCGACGGGCGACCGCCTGGCATCGCTGACGCCTGTGCGACCAGCTCATCGCGCGGCATCGGCCTCGGTGTCCGCGTAGGTGCGGGGGCCGCGCTCTCCAACGCGGCCGCCGTGGTGGTGAGCCTGGTGCCGGAGGACGACGACGCGGCCGAGACCGCGCTGCGGAGTGCGCTGGCGCTGCGCTACAACACGGTCAAGCGGTTCCTGTCGCTGCTGGGCGAGTCGAAGGCGCTCGACGCGGCGACGGGCGGGAAGCGGGTGCTGGACGCAGGTGAGCTGCTGAGTATCTACGAGCGGTTCCGGCGGTTGGCCGTAGGTGATCCGGTAGTTGCTTTCGGCGGTCCGGCGGAGGGGTGGCCGGCGCCGAGCGCGGTGTGCGGACGATC
The DNA here is from genome assembly GCF_023701525.1 of Streptomyces albipurpureus. Classification (GTDB taxonomy): domain Bacteria; phylum Actinomycetota; class Actinomycetes; order Streptomycetales; family Streptomycetaceae; genus Streptomyces; species Streptomyces albipurpureus. Next base: position 262,290 of record NZ_JAMQAW010000011.1, on the reverse strand, counting down.
GTGGTCGTCGTCACTGCGGACCGGCGCGCCTGCTGCCCGTCATCATGCCGAGTGAGAGCGGGGGCAGTCGTGCAACGACCGCCCCCGCGCCACGGGAGTCTCAGGATTCGGGCGGCAGGGTCCGAACGAAGACGTCCCATGTGCCGTTGGTGTCAGCGGGGACGATATCGGAGTCGCGCGATTCGAAGGCGAACGTGCGGCCGTCGCCGGTCATCGCCGCCACCTGCCCGGGATAGGCGCTGACCGGATAGCCGTCCTTGGTGAGGGTCACGAGCTGCGCCTGATCGGTCGTCAGGTTCCACATGAAGGCCGGCGGAAGCGACGTGTTCGGGCCCATGACGGCCGGCAGGAGGAGCACGAAGCGGCCGTCGGCGCTGAGCGAGCCGAAGCTGGTGGGCTGGCTGAACGGGTTTGGCCGGGTGGTGCCGGTCGTCAGATCGCGGATGAAAATGGTCGAGTTCTGGTCGTTCGCCGTCACCGGGCTTCTGTCGGATCGGGTGAAGAGCACCCGGTTGCCGTCCGCGCTCATCGACAGCCGGCCGCTCAGGGCTCGCTCAGGTGTCGATCCGTTCTGCGCGACATCCACCATCTGTTCCTCGCCGGTACTCCGGTCGAGGAGGTAGGCATGGCCCTTCGCGGGGGGTGTGGGGCCCGGGCCCGGGGAGGGGTATGTGAGGTTGCTGTACGCAATGCGCTGCCCGTCGTCGCTGATGGCGGGTCCGCCCGCGTAGTAGGTCCCGGTCGCGGTGTCGGGCCGACTCACCCACTGCGTCGTGCCCTCCAGCAGATCACGCACATACACCCTTGAACCCTCGGCCGCCGTCGACCCCGGGGGACGGCTCTGCGCGAACGCGACGTAGCGGCCGGAGCCGCTGATCCGGGGGTCGCGCGGGTAGCCGCCGGTGAACTCACCGAGGTCGACGTCCACCCGCTGGGTGAGGCCCGTCGGTAGATCGCGCACATACAGGCGATCGCCCGACTTGATCAGCATCCGGTCCCCCGAGGCGCTGAAGTCGCATATGTCCACCGGGGTGCCATCCAAGGTCACCAGCTCCACTGTGCCTTCGCGCAGGTCGCGCAGGTACGTCCGGAGCTGATGGGTCGGGATCGGATCGGGCACAAGATTCGTCGCCCACGAGGCGAAAGCGATGTAGCGACCGTTCCTGCTGAGCACCGAATTGAACGACCTGTCGTTGCCCTGCGTCCCGTCAGCGGCCACACTGACCCGCACCGTCCCCGTACCACCACCGCCGGGGTCGGCGCTCGCCGTCCCCATCGGCAGCAGCGCCGCCAACAGACCGGCCCCCAACGCACTTGCCACCGCAGGTAAAAGCCTTCGCATGTACCCTCCCGAACACTCGTGACCCTGCCCCAACCCCTACCGGGGTAATCCGCGATACAACCGCAGCGGGCCCGACGTGTTCAATCAGCCCAATGACGTACAACCATGGACGCGCTTCGGACGTCAGGGCCGCCGAAGCGGCGGGTGCAGCGGACGAAGACACAGGCCCGGCCGTACAGTGATCGCAGCCGTGGCACACAGCCGTACGGGCGGCGGGCAGCAGGGCGGTGGCAAGCGGTCCGGGATGACCCCGGCGGCGTCCTCCCGGGTCCAGTCCGCCGGCGCGATGAACCCCGGCAGCCGGACCGCGCAGACCGGGTTCGCCTCCCGCGCCCAGTCCGCCGCGGCGAAGAGCTCACGCACCGGACAGAAGTGATTCAGTGCGGGGTGTAGCAGTTCGGGGGCCTTGAGGGCGTCGGTGACGAGCCCGGTTCGCATGTGGTCGGGGATCGCCCACCCGGCCAGTCGGCGTGAGGCGAGGTCGATGACGGTTGCGAGGTAGAGCGGCTTCGCGCCGCTGACCGGCAGGTATGTGATGTCGCCGACGTACTTCGTGTCCACCTCGGATGCGTTGAAGTCACGTCCGATCAGATCCGGCGCCTTCGACGCCGCCTGGTCTGCGACGGTGGTGCGGTGCCGACGCCGCGGACGAACTGCCTCCACTCCGATGGTCCGCATGATCCTCGCGACGCGTTTGTGGTTGATCCGTTCGCCCTCGCCGCGGAGTTCGGCGGTGATCCTGGGGGCGCCGTAGGTGCCGTCGGAATCCTGGTGGACCTTGCGTGTCCGGGCCGCGATCCCGGCCTCGGCGGTCTGCCGGGCCGCCCTTGCGGCCGCGGTGCGGCGCCAGTAGTAGAAGCTCGAGCGGGAGAGGCCGAGGATGTCGCAGAGCCGCTTCACGCCGAACCGGCGCTGGTGATCTGCAACGAACTGGCAGCGGTTCACCAGCGCGTCTCCGTGGCGAAGTACCGGGCCGCCTTGCGGAGAATGTCTCGCTCTTCCTCCAGCTCGCGGATCCTCTTCCGGGCCGCTGCCAGATCCGCCTGAACATTGTCGCCACCGGCCTGCGCAGCGGCCGGCGGTACGGAATGGGCACCGGGGCGGCGCCCGTCGGCAGCCCGGATCCAGTTCCGCAGCGTCTCGCTGTTCACCCCGAGATCAGCCGCGACCGACTTGATCGTCGCTCCCGGCCTCGACCGTACAACGCGACCGCGTCCGCCTTCGGGGTAATGCTTTATCCCCACGGGGACTCCGTTCTCCTGGACCATCAAGGTCCAAGTCTCTCCGGTGTCCAAAATCCGGGGTCAAGGCCCCCGCCATCCTGACCCTGGACCTTGACCAAACACCTAGGGGGAGGAGTCAGGACGGCAGAGTGGTCACGATGAGATCGACGCACAGGTCCATGACCCGGTAGACCTCCTCGACCGGTTTGCCGTGGAAGGCGTAGGCGGCCAGCATCTGGGAGAGCACGGACATCAGGATCATCACACTGTCCTGTGCCTTCTGCTTGGGCATGCCGGCGAGTTCACGCCCCACCGCCTCCTGGTTGCGCAGGGCGAACTCCGCGTACAGAGACTTGGCGTGGGGGTCCGAGGAGATCTGGAGCAGGCTCTGGACACGGAAGTACTGCGGCCTACGCTCGAAAGCCCTGATTGCTCCCCGCATCCGGCGGCGCAGCCGCTGCTCGGGGGGCAGCTTCTGCTCGGCGGGGTCCTGTTTTGCCCAGAAGGGGCCGGCCCAGTCCAGGAGCACCGCGGCGTACAGGTGTTCCTTCGAGTTGAAGTAGCGGTAGAGCGTGCCGAGGGCGACGCCCGCCTGCTCGGCGACGTGTCGGATCTGGATCTGCTCGTACTCCTCGCGTTCGAGGAGTTCCATGGCGCCGACGATGATGCGCCGACGGCGGGCGAGTTGGTGCGCGGGCAGCGCCGCGACGTCCAATGCCGTCGGTTCCGCCGACTGCGGACCAGACATACGTCTACCTCCGGTGCCAGGGCCGAAACCGGTGGCACCCCCTGCTTGTGGCCCCGCTGCAGCATCGGGGGCTAATGGCGGTGCCGTCGCGCCGGCTGGCCACGTGCGGCACGCATTCGACGCGACGGCATCTGTCAAGAGCGGATGGAACGACCCTCAGGCCGCCCTGGGTTTGTCAGGTGAGTGCTGAGATTCGCGGGCGTGAGAGCGCCAAGCCGTTCTCCCTCATGATAAGGCGCTGGTCGGCGGCAGAGAAATCCGCCGCGTCGAGGTCCTTCTTGAAGTCGAGGGGGTTCGCCAGGCCCTCGGTGTGGGGCCAGTCGGAACCCATCACCATCCGGTCGGCGCCGAGGAGCGCGCCGACTTCACGCAGGTCGTTCTCGTAGAACGGGGTGACCCACACATGTCGGGCGAAGGTGTCCTCGGGGTCCTCGGCATACAGCTGGTGCTGCTGACCGAAGGACTTGCCGAGGGACTTGAGCAGGGGGGCGGCCCAATCGGCTCCGGACTCGATGATCGCCACCCGGAGGTTGGGGTGCCGGGCGAACACTCCCCCGGTGATCAGGGCACCTATGGTGTCGCGTTCCGGTGCGGGGGAGACCACGGCGCGCATCAGGGTCATATGGTGCGCGTTCATCTCCTCGTCCTCGCCCCACATGCCGAGGATCTGGCTGTAGGCGGTGTCCCCGGAGTGGTAGGAGACGGTGATGCCGGCCTCGGCCACGGTGGCCCAGTACCGGTCGAACCTGGGGTCGGCGGGGGACTTGTACCCCTCCGCCGTCTTGATCGGACCGGTCTGCTGGACGACGATCCTGGCGCCCTGCTCCAGGACCCACTTCAACTCCTCGACTGCGGCGTCCGGGTCGGAGAGCGTGATGTACGGCGCGGCGAAGATGCGGTTCTTGTAAGCGAAGCCCCAGTCCTCGTTCAGCCACCTGTTGAAGGCGCGGAAGGCGGCGCGGGACGCCGGAAGGTCGTGGCGCATGCCCTGCTCGATGCCCACGCCGAGTGTTGGGAAGAAGAACGCGCCCTCCAGGCGCTGTTCGTCCATCACCGTGATGCGCGCGTCACGGTCTCGGTACTCGGGGCGGATCGGCTCCAGAGCCCCGAACTGGGAGATGATCGAGCCCCCCGACTCGTTGTTGCCCCGAAAGTACTGTTCGAGGCTGCCGGGGGCGGCGAGCTTGCTGAACGTCGGGTTGGGTAGGAAGTTGCACACCTTTCCGGACAGGACCAGACGCTGGCGCTTGTTGATCTCGGCCCACTGGACGGCGCCCGCGAACTCGGGCTCCAGATGTCTGGTGAAGGCGTCCGTGGCCTCGTAGTAGTGGTTGTCCCCATCGAAGCCGAGGAAGTCCGGTTCTGTCATGGTGTGCTCCTTCATCAAGGGTCCCAGAGCCTGGGAGGATTCTAGAATAGGATTCTAATTTCGTCAATGTGGATCGGGTCCGGCTATGGTCAGTCGGCCACCCTCCTGCGCATGCTCGGAGATCCTTGGGGAGTGATTTCCGGACCCCCTAGGACGGCGCGGCCCCGCACCCGGCCGCCGGGCGCCACCGGGGAGGGCGCCCCCTCCGGTCGACGCGGCCGAGTCTTTCCAGGTGGCACAGGAAGGTGGCCGCCTCGGTCGCCGCCATCGCCCGTGCCACCAGGGAACGTTCCTCCCACGGACGTCTCCCGGGAAGCCGGGCGGCCACGTCCCAGGTCGTCGGGTCGTCGCCGTTCCGCGGGCCCAGCACCGCCAGGACTTCGTCCAGACGCAGCCGGTAGTGCAGCGCCACCGCCCCGTGGCGGGCCTCGGAGTCGGTGACGTTCTCGCCGTGCCCCGGGAGCAGCACCCGGGCCGACAGGGCGCGGGTGCGCCCCAGCGAGGACAGGAACCGGGCCAGCAGGTCCTCTTCGCTCCCCATCTCCTGATGCAGCCTCGGCAACATCGTGGACAGGACGTGGTCACCGGTGAACAGCGCGCCCGAGTCGTCGAGCAGACACAGGTGGCCAGGGCTGTGCCCCGGAGTCCACACTGCAGTGATCGCGCGCCCGCCCTCGGAGCGCAGCACCTGCCCGTCCGTCAGGTCGGTGATGACGGGGGCACGCATGACTGTGTTACCGCCGAACCGTTCCCGCATTGCTTCCCCGGCGCTCGGCGGAGCGCCCAGCCAGTCCGTCCAGCCGGGTTCAGGTCCGTCCGACCCTGCGGCGAACCATCTGCGCTCATGGGGGTGCGCGGCCACCCAGCAGCCGGTCCGCTGCTGGAGTCCGGCCGCCAGGCCCGCATGGTCCGGGTGGCCGTGGGTGAGGAAGATCCCCTCGACGTCCGCGAGAGAGGCCCCGAGACCGTCGAGACCCGACTCCAGCGACCGTAGGCTCTCCTCGTCCCAGCCGGCGTCCACGAGGAGGATCCGGTCGCCCGACTCCACCGCGTAGACGTTCACGGTGGGCGGGACGTTGCGGACGACGGCGACCGGCAGTTTCCAGAGGCCATGGCCCAGATCGGCCGTACCCGGCTGGCCGGGACCTTCCCGGCCGGCCTTGGAGGCACTCATGACGGACTGTCACTCCAGCGGATCAGCGCGTCGAGCGCCTCGACGCGGTCGCCCTGGACGAGTAGGGGGTTGATCTCCAGCTCCTCGACCCCGTCACCGAGTCCCTCCGCGACCAGGGCGATCCGGTGGACCGCTTCGACGACGGCGTCCAGATCCGCTGCCTCGCCGCCGCGGAAGCCGCGCAGCACCTCGATGCCCCGCAACTCGTCGAGCATGCTCCGGACCTCGTCGCGGGAGACGGGCAGCACCCGCAGGGCGGTGTCGCGGAGCACCTCCACCAGAACACCGCCGAAGCCCACCACCAGCACCAGGCCCCAGTCGGGGTCGCGTACGACACCGACCAGCAGCTCCGTGCCACGCCCGCGCATCGGCGACACGGTGATCCCGGAGATGAGCGCGGCCGGTTGCGCGGCGCCCACCCGCGCCAGGATGTCATTGTGGGCGGCACGGACCTCCTCGCCGTCCGCGAGATCGAGGCGGACCCCTCCGACGTCCGTCTTATGGGCGATGTCACGCGAAGCGATCTTGAGTACCACCGGGTACCCCATACCGTCGGCCGCGGCCACCGCCTCGTCTGCCGAGCCGACCACGGTGGCGGGAACGTAGGGGACCCCGTGTCCGCCGAGGAACGCGCCGATGTCGGCCTCGGTCCAGTCACCCGTGCCCTCGGGGCGTGCGATGACCGCGGGGGGCGCCACCGGATCGACCGCCGCGAGATCACGCCGCCGCTGCGACCACCAGATGGCTCTGGCCAGGGCCGGGACCCCGCGGTCGTAGGACTCCACCAGATGCGCCATGCCCATCTGCCGACGCCACTGCCTGCCGAACTCGGTGCTCTCCACCGGCAGGAACCCCATCATGATCACGGGTTTGTCGCTCCCCGCGGCCGAGAGGATCGTCTCCTCGGCCATCGCGCTCGACATCGCCGCGTGTTCTTTCGACTGGGGCAGTTGACTGTTGAAGACCGCGATGTCGACGTCGGGGTCGTTCAGGACCCGGCGCTGGGCCTTGTACATGATCGACGGATCGACGGCGACCACACCGGTCACATCCAGGGGGTTCTGCGCGGTGGCCGACTCCGGCAGGCCGTCCTCGCGCAGAGCCGCGACGGTCTCGGCAGACAGCTCCGGCAGTGTGAGCGAGACGGCGTCGGCCTTCTCGCTGATCAACGCACACATCGCGCCCGAGCCGGTCACGAAACCGACCCGGTGGCCGGGCATCTCCCCGTACCCGTCCAGGAGGCCCGCGGTGACGGCGAGGTCCTCCATGGACTCCACCCGGATCACGCCCTGTTGGCGGCAGACGGCGTCGATCACCCGGTCGTCGCCCACGAGCGCGCCGGTGTGCGCCGCCGCGACACGGGCCGCGGTCTTGCCCCGGCCGACCTTGAACATCACGATCGGCTTGCCGGCTTCCCGGGCTCGGCCCGCGAGATCGGCGAACCGGGCGCAGTCGCGGATCTGCTCCACATAGAGCGCGATCACCTTGGTGTTCTCGTCGTGCAGCAGGTATTCGAGGCCGTCGGTGACGCTGATCATGGCCTCGTTCCCGAGGGTGATCGCATGGCTGATGCCGACGTCCCGCGACTGCAGGAACGGCAGCAGGAAGATCGCCAGTGCGCCGCTCTGACTGAGCAGGCCCACACCTCCGGTCAGCATCGGGGCCGGGGTGAAGTGGCTGAACGCCGAAACCTTGCCCCAGGTGTTGACGAACCCCAGGTTGTTGGGCCCGAGGATGAGCTGCCCGTTGGCCCGGGCGGTGGCGACCACGTGGTCCTGCAGGGCCTGTCCCTGCGCCCCGCCCTCGGAGAAGCCGCCCGCCAGGACGATGAAGTTGCTGATGCCGAGCTTGGCGCCGTCGTCGAGGACCGAGGGGACCGCCGTGCCGGAGGTCAGAACGACCGCCAGACCGGGAACTTCGGGAAGCTCGCCCACCGAGGTGTACGTGGCCTGCCCGTGGGTGGTCGCCCCGCGCCGGTTGACCAGGTGGATGTTCCCCGTGAAGCCTCCGTCGCGCAGGTTTTTGAAGGTGAGCTGCGACCAGGCGGACTTGTCGCTGGCACCGATGATCGCGATGCTCTCCGGAGCCAGAAGGGAGTGCAGCCGCTGCGCGGTGAGCGGGTCGCGCCGATCGGCGGCCCGCTCCGGTGTGATGGTCATCGCATGCCTTTCCGCGAGAGTGGTGTTCCGGGCGCCGTCATCGGGGCAGGCCCAGGATGCGCTCGGCGATCACGTTCAGCTGGATCTCGACGGTGCCCCCGCCGATGAGCACGTTGGGCAGGGAGATCTGGTCGGCCACCAGGCCGCCGGGGCTGACGTCGAGGCTGGCTTCGGGGCCGAGTAGAGCCAGCGCGGTCGCGGAGTTCTCCCGCTGGATCAGGGCGCCCGCCACCTTGGCGATGCTCGATCCGGCCCCGGGTTGCCCGCCGGAGACCCGGCGTAGGGCCTCGCGCAGATTGAGGGCCGACAGCGCGGCCTCGAAAGCCCCGGCCCGGCCCAGGACCCGTAGCGAGTCGTCCTGCGCGGCGGCCAGCGAACCCTTGACGATCAGGTCGCGCAGCCGGGCCGGGTCGCCGGGCCCGCGCATGGTCGTACCGATCGAGAGCCGCTCGTTGGCCAAGGTGGTCGCGGTCAGCCGCCACCCCTCACCGGGCCGTCCTACCAGGCAGTCGTCCGGGACGAACACGTCTGTCATGAAGACCTCGTTGAACTCCGAGGCCCCCGTCGCCTGTTTGAGCGGGCGGATCTCGATCCCGGGCGAGCGCATGTCGACCAGGAAGTAGCTGATGCCGCGGTGTTTGGGGGCGTCGCGATCGGTGCGGGCCAGGCAGATGCCCCAATCGGCCTCGTGGGCGGAGGAGGTCCACACCTTCTGCCCGTCGAGCCGCCAGCCGCCGTCGGTCTTGACCGCCTTGGTCGACAGACCGGCCAGGTCGGAGCCCGCGCCGGGCTCGCTGAACAGCTGACACCAGACGGTCTCGCCCCGGAGGGTGGGTGTGGCGAATCGTTCCTTCTGGCCATCGGTGCCATGGGCCAGGATGGTCGGCAACGCCCACTCGCCGATGACGGTCGACGGCTGGACCAGGCCACGGCGGGTGAACTCCTCGGCCACGATCACCTGTTGGACCGCCGAGGCTCCCAGACCCCACGGCTTGGGCCAGTGCGGAGCGACGAGGCCGGCATCCGCGAGCAGGGTGCGCCGGGGGCCTGTCGCGCCGCCGGACCAGCCCTCGCTGCGTGGGGTGTCCTCGGGCAGCGCGAGCGCGGCCTCGATCCGCCCGGCGACCCAGGCGCGGAACTCCGTGTCCTCCTCTGGCAGGTTCAGGCTGAAGTCCCGGTGGGTGATCAGGGACACCTTGCCCAGGGCCACGCTCCACGAGGTGTGCGGGCCGACCTGCCCCGCGACGCTGATCGCCCGCCGCCAGTACAGATGGACGTCGTGTTCCCAGGTGAAGCCGATCCCGCCGAGCAGGCTGACCGCCTCGACGGCCGCGTCGACCGCCGACCCCGGACCGACGACGGCGGCTCCGGCTGTGGCGAGGCGCTGCTGCACCGAGTCCTGGGTGACGCTGCGGGCCGCGTCCCAGGCCACCGCAGCGGCGAGCTCCGCGGTGATCATGAGCCGGGCGGCCTTGTGCTTGACCGCCTGGAAGGAGCCCACCGGCTTGCCGAACTGCTCGCGTACCTTGACGTACTCCACGGCCGTGTCCAGACACCACCGGATCAGCCCGCTGGCCTCGGCGGAGTACAGGGCGACCACGGCCGCCGCCGCGGCGACGTCGTCCACCCCGCCGATCTGATCCGCGGGGGAGACGAGTACGTCGTCCAGTTCCAGGCGGCCGACGTCCCGGGTCAGATCGACACCCTCCTCGGCGGTCCGGGTCAGCCCGGTGGCGGACGGGGACAGATGGAACCATCCCGACCGCCCCTCCAACTCCACACCCACGACGATGATCTCGGCCGACATCAGGCCGAGCACCGGGGTCGTCCAGCCGGAGAGGGTCCAACCGCCACTGCCCTTGCGGCGTGCCGTGATTCCGTTGCCGGGGAGCAGTACGGCGCCGAGCGCGCCTCCGGCGAACTCACGCAGCAGTGCGCTGCGCCGGGGGCCCGTCGGCGCCCCGGCCACGACGGCGCTTGCCATGACGGTCGGCACGAACGGACCGGGCAGCAGGGCGCGCCCCGCCTGTTCCACGATGACCGCGAGCTCTTCCACCCCGCCCCCGCCGCCTCCGGCCTCCTCGTCGATGTGGACTGAGTGCAGACCCTGCCCGACCAGGGCGTCCCAGTGCCCGGGTCGTCCGCCGGCGCCGAGCGCCGCGAACAGCTCGCGGGTGGCGGACACGGGGGCGTTCCTGTTGGCGAACTTGCCTGCTGCCTCGGCAAGTTGGATGTGTTCGTCGAAGAGCGCTATGGACATGCATGACCTCCGGATGCGGGCCTGGGCAGGGTCACAAGGGGGGTGGCCGCGTGGGCGCCGGCCTCCGCCGTGCTGAGGGGGCCGGGCGCGAGGGCGCGCCGGGACCGTTGGGGGAGTGGGAGGTCAGCGGGATTCGACGGTGCGCCCGTCGCCGAATGTCTCGTCCCGCGCGCTGAGGGCCTTGGTGAGGCCCTGCTCGGTGACCGAGGCGATAAAGGCCTTGAACCCTTCGGTGTGGACGGCCAGACCGGACATCTCCGTACCGGCGCGGAGTGCTTGGCGCATGCCCATGTGCTCCATGGCTCGGTGCACCGTGCGCTTGTTGATCTGGAGCACATCGGAACGGATCTTGGCGACCCGCTGTGCCATCTCCAGTGTGCGGGCCTCCAACTCCTCGGCGGGGTAGGCCCGGTTGGCCCATCCGCTGGCCGCGGCGTCCACACCGCTGATCGCGTCGCCGGTCAGCATGACCTCCATGCCCTTGCGCAGGCCCATCATCCACGCGTGGTACTGCATGTCGGGGGTCCCGAACCGCACGGCCGGGTAGCCGATCTTGGCATCGTCGGCGACGTAGACGAGGTCGCAGCCGGTGGCGAGTTCCGACCCTCCGGCCAGACAGTGCCCGTGCACCTGGGCGATGACCGGTTTGTCTAGGTCCCAGATACCGGTCCACATGTCGACGACGGTGCGCTGGAAGGCGGCCTCGCCGGTGCCCACCATCCCGTACTCCTCGGCACCTGCGGCCAAGTCGTATCCGGCGGAGAAGCACTTACCCGCCCCGCGAACGATGGTGACGCGGACGTCGTCGTCGAGGTCTCCAGCGCGCAGTGCGTGGGAGACCTCGTTGCGCAGGGTCGCGTTGAGGGCGTTGCGCTTCTCCGGCCGGTTCAGTGTGACGCGCCGTACGTAGGGGGCCGGGTTGTCGATAAGTACCAGGGAGTAGTTCACCGGACATCACCTGTCTTGAGGCTCTTCAGGGGGCGTACCGCGGGGGTTGAGGCAGTTCTCGGCCATCGCAGGAGATTTCCTCACCGTGACCAGCCAAAGTGAAACAGGATTCTAAGTTCGTGTCCAGGGGTGATAATTAGATTCTAGTTTTGCTACGTTGACGGGGATTCGACCCCGTTCCGGGCCCGGTTGACCGGCCGTCATGTGTGTATGGGGAAGGGGCCGCCGGACTGTTCGGCTGCGATGTCCCCGGTCGGTGGGAAGTGACCCCGCTCCACGGTCGACGACCTAGCCCTCCGTTTCCGCGCCGCCTACATGTCCCTTTCGGCGACCTGTTTCGTGCCCTCTCCGACGCGTTCCTTCTTCCGGATCCCTCCCGCCCCTTGTGTGAAAGGCCGCCGGATGTACGACTTCGACGTCGCTGTTCTGCTGTTCCGCCTGCTCCTTGGCGGTGTGATGATCGCGCACGGATGCAACCACCTCTTCGGTCCCGGTGGTGTTGAGGGGACCGCGCGCTGGTTCGGCGGTATGGGCTTCGCGCCCGCCCGGATGCACGCCCTGATGAGCGGCTGGATCGAAATCGCCGCCGGGGGTGCCCTGGTGCTCGGGCTCTTCACCCCCTTCGCCGCCGCAGCCGTGGTGGGGGTGATGGCGGTGGCCGGCTGGGTGGCCCACCGTCCCAACGGTCTCTTCGTCTTCAGGGACGGCTACGAGTACGTCCTGGTGCTCGCCGTCTGCGCCGTGGTGCTCGCGATGCTCGGCCCCGGGCGACTGTCCCTCGACCATGCCCTCGGGGTGACCGGCGACGGGGGCCAACTCCTCGGGCTGACCGGCTGGGCCGGCGGGCTGGTGGCGGCGGGTGCCGGGCTCGGCGGTGCCGTGGTCCTGCTCGCCACATCGTGGAAAGCCCCTGGGGAAGAGCCGCCGGGGGAGTCGGCGGAGACGCGGAGGGCGCGTTGACGGGGGCGAATGGTCGCGGGGCGGGGGCGTCAAGCCGTTGACCTGGGCTGCCACGGGGGTTCGGTGCGCTGGTTCCGGTGGCGCCCGGACGCCCTCCGGGCGGGATCTCCATGCTGTGGTCTTCCGGCCTCCGGGGCGGTGGGGGAGGGGGTGTCGGGGTGCGGTTCCCTCTCGGACCGGTCACTTGGTAATGCACCGTCATAAAGCCACGGAAGTAAACCGAATCAGGATACGGCTGCCGACATCTAGACGCAGACTTAGAATCCTGTTTCACTTCGGGTCACCGAGAGTGATCGTCAGGAGATTCCATGCAACGATTCAGGATTGCACTCGTTCCCGCGCTGGCCGCGGTCGGCGCACTTCTTCTCGCCGGATGCGGCGAGGGAGGCGCACGCGGCGACTCCGACGGGCAGGCCGGGACGTCCAAGCCGGGTGGCAAGTCCTCGGCCACCGCCGCCGGCTGTGACAACGAAGAACTCAAGGCCACGGAAACCGGGATCACCAAGGACACCATCAACATCCACCTGGGCGCGGACACCGGCGCCCAGGCCATTCCCGGGATGGCCAACGGATCGGTCGAGGCCGTCAAGGCGTGGGCCGAGCTGATGAACTCCGAGGGCGGCCTCGCCTGCCGCCAGGTCAAGGTATCCGCCTACGACACCAAGATCGACCCGACCGAGTCACGCAACGCCATGATCGAGGCGTGCCAGAAGAGCTTCGCCATGGTGGGCAGCTTCATGCTGGCGGTCGCCGACGCGGCGCCGCTGAGCGAGTGCGCCGACAAGTCGGGCGCCAAGACCGGACTCCCGGACATCCCCGGGACCGCCCAGGGCTCCGTACACGCGTGCAACAAGTCGACCTTCCTCCCCGCAGGTGCAGGCGGCCAGCCCTGCCCAGCCGTCAAGGGCCAGCAGAAGGTGACACAGCCCCTCGCCTACGGCGACTACCTCCAAAGCGCGGTCGGCAAGGGTGCAAACGGCGCCTACGTGATCGCCAACACCTCTCCGGCGACCGTCCAGGCGATCGTTCCCCTCTACACCATGCTGCAGGAGAAGCAGGGGTTCACCGCCGACCTACAGACCGGGGCCAAGGGCAGCGACCCCAAGACGCACTACACGCCGATGGCGCAGACGATGAAGGACAAGAAGTCCAAATTCGCCCTGTCCTCGATGAGCTTCCCCGGCTTCATCCTGCTCCGCCAGGAGGCCGCCACTCAGGGTGTGAACTCAGTGGACAAGTGGATCTGTCAGGCCACCTGCTATGACCCGGCGTTCGTCAAGGCCGGCGGCGACCTGGTGATCGGTTCCACCGCGCTCATCACCCACCTTCCGTACGAGGAGAAGGACGCCAACGACGAACTGGCCCTCTTCACCGAGAAGGTCAAGACGCACAACACCTTCTCCACCCCCTCCTGGGTCGCCTCCCGGCTGTTCCAGAAGGCCGTCGAGGACGTGGTGGCCAAGGACGGCCCCAACGGCCTGACCCGCTCCGCGCTGACCGAGGCACTGAAGGCCGTCGACTCCTTCGACAACGAGGGAATGGTCGCGAAGAACAACCCCAGCGCCAAGATCCCCCCGCCTTGCCTGGTCGCGGTGGAGCTGCAGAAGGACGGCTCCTGGAAGCGCACCTGGCCCGAGAAGCGGGGCACCATGCACTGCGCCAAGATGGACGACATCACCCTCGACCCCTCGACCGCGTTCAAGGGCTGACCGCCATGGCGAGGATCATCACCATGCAGAGGGTCCCCTGGGGCCGAGCTGTGGTCCCGGTAGTGCTGGCGGCCGGCCTGTGCCTGGTGGCCAACGCAGCCTGGGCGGGCCGTCCGGTCACCCTGGAGACAGTGACCCAGCTCCTGGTGTTCGCCCTGCCAGTGGCCGGTATCTACGCGGTCAGCGCGACCGGGCTGGTCGTGGTGCACAGCGCCACGGGAATCTTCAACTTCGCCCAGGGCGCCATCGGTATGCTCTGCGCCTTCGTGTACTGGGAACTCAGCGTCCGGCGAGACCTTCCCGTCTGGCTGGCGATGGTCCTGGTGGTCGCCGTGTTCGCACCCCTGCTCGGCATCGCGCTGGACAAACTGCTCATGCGGCGGCTCAAGCGGGCGCCCCTGGCCGCCCAGCTCGTCGGAACCGTCGGCCTGCTGATCGCCCTCCTCGGCCTTGCCACCCTCACCTGGAACCCCAACAACTCCTACCCGCTGTCCCCCCTCGGAGGCTCCGGGGGCATCGAGATAGCAGGTGTGCAGCTCACCTGGCACCGGCTCATCACGATCACCGTCGCGATCCTCCTCGCGGTCGCGGTGCAGCTCATCCTGCGGGGCACCCGGCTCGGGATCTCCATGCGCGCCGTGGTCGACAGCGAAGACACCGCAGCCCTGTACGGGGTGCGGCCGGCCAGGGTCTCCGCCACCGCCTGGGTTATCGGCTGCGTCAGCGCCGCCCTCGCGGGCATCCTCATCGCGCCCGAGGTGGGCAACATGAGCGCGGAGACATTGAGCCTGCTCATCGTCAACGCTTTCGCCGCCGCGGTCTTCGGCCGGCTTCGCAGCCTGTCGATGACCTACCTCGGAGCGCTGCTCCTTGGTCTCCTGGTGACGTTCTCCTCCACCTTCCTCCAGTTCGGCGGACGCTGGGCGAACCTTCCCAACGCGCTTCCCGCCCTCGCCCTGTTCGCGGTCCTACTCCTGCTCCCGCAGGCCACGATCAGACTCGGCGGCGCGGTACGCACCTATCCCATGGAACGCCTGCCCTCCCGCCGGAGCGTCGGCGGCGGGACCCTGGCGCTGGCACTCTTCGTGCTCCTCGCCGGGTTGCTGGCCTCAGACTCCGTCCTGGGCCGGCTCGTCATGGCCATGTCCTTGGCCATCGTCCTGCTCGGCCTCGTTCCGCTGATGGGATGGGCGGGCATCCCCTTCCTGGCACCCCTGGCCCTCGCCGGCTGCGGAGGCTTCTTCACCTACTGGGCGGGCGGTTCCGTAGCGGCGCTGCTCGTCGCCGGTGGTGCGACAGCCGTGGTCGGGGTGCTCGTCGCCCTCCCCGCACTGCGCCTTCGGGACCTCTATCTGGCACTCAGCTCGGTCGCGCTGGCCCTGGTGACCGCGAGCGTGGTCCTCACTCAGCCCGAGATCTTCGAACAGGCGCGCACTCTGGACCGGCTGAGCCTGCTCGGAGTGGACATCGGCGATCCCGCGAGGTTCCTGGGCTACGCGGCCGTCGTCTACCTGCTCCTCGCCCTCACCCTGGTACGCCTGCGCCGGTCGCCGCTGGGCAGACGGTTCGTGGCACTGCGCGACAGCGAGGCGGCGGCGGCCTGTTCGGGCATCAATGTGGCCCGGCACAAGGCGCTGGTCTTCGCCATCGCGGGAGCCGTCAGCGGTATCGGCGGCGGGGTGCTCGTCCAGGGCGCCCGGTTCGCCAGTTCCGACCAGTTCGGGATGATCGGTGGCCTGGCCATCGTCCTGTCGCTGACCGTCATGGGCGTAGGCACCGTCAGCGGTGCTCTCGCCGCGGGCCTGATGGGTGCCCTGCTCACCACGCTCAGCCTGGAATGGGCGCCGGGGAACTTCACCCACACCCTGGAACTCGTCGGACCCGCCCTTGCGGTCCTCGCCCTCAGCGACCACCCCCGCGGGCAGATCCCGATGTTCCGCGAACTGATCCGGGAGCGGCCGTTCGCCTTCGCCGCCGCGACCACCGGCCTGGCGGCTGGGCTCGCGGCCGGGATCGGCCTCGGCCTGCCCGGCTCCGTGGGCGTCGTCGTCGCGGTCCTGCTCGCCTGGGCCGCGGTCGTCGTCACGGCCGCTCGCCGGGACGACGGCGGCCGGCTCCCGGCGGACCCGCCGCCTGGCGGGGGCCAAGGCGGCCCCGCCGACGCGGGCACGGGCATCGACACCCCCTTCACCGCGACAGGAGTCGCCATGCTCGACAGGTCCCTCGGCCTTGAACTGGAGAGGACACGATGACGCCCCTCCTGCGCGTCCACGACACCACGGTCCGCTTCGGCGGCACGGTCGCCGTCGACCATGTGAGCCTCGACGTCGCCCCGGGCAGCATCGTGGGACTCATCGGACCCAACGGCGCTGGCAAGACCACTCTGTTCAACGTGGTTGCCGGCATCCAGGCCGCCGACACCGGCCGTGTGGAGCTGGCCGGACAGGACATCACCCATGCCAGGCCGCACATCCGTGCCCAGCTCGGCCTGGCCAGGACCTTTCAGCGGCTGGAGACCTTCGGGACTCTGACCGCCCGCGAGAACATCCTGGTTGGCGCGGAAGCCCACCGAGGCTGGGACCGGTCGGTCCAGCCCCAGGCCGTCGCGGCGGAACTCATCGACACCCTGGGGCTTGGCCCGGTGGCCGGCCGGCGTGCCGACTCCCTGCCCACCGGGACACAACGGTTGATCGAACTCGGCAGGGCACTGGCGATGAGGCCCCAGCTCCTGCTCCTGGACGAGGCATCCTCGGGGCTTTCGGCCTACGAGACGGAGCAGACGGCGGAGCTGCTGCGGCGGCTGGCGGGCGAGGGCCTGACCATCGTCCTCGTCGAGCACGACATGTCGTTCGTCATGGAACTGTGCGACAGGATCGCGATGCTGGACCGGGGGGTCCTGGTCGCCGAAGGCACACCCGAAGAGGTGCGGACCGTGCCCGCGGTCCTGGAGGCCTACCTCGGCACGGCGGCGGGAGGCGGGTCATGAACACGCCCATGGGGATTCTCGGCGAACGCGCGGGAGCGAATCCCGACGGTACGAAACCCGCAGCCGGTTCCGCCGCGCTGGCCCTGGTCGGGCTGCACGCCGGATACGGGCAGATCGAGGTGCTGCACGGTATCTCCCTGTCGGTGGACCCGGGAGGGGTGCTCGCGGTACTCGGGGCCAACGGAGCGGGGAAGAGCACGACCGTCCGGGCGCTCAGCGGCCTGATCACCCCCACCCACGGGCGCGTTGTCATCCACGGGGTCGACGTGACCGGCGCCGCCCCGGACGCCCTGGCCCGGCTGGGGGTGTGCGTGGTGCCCGAGGGTCGAGGGGTGTTCCCCCGGCTCAGCGTCGAGGAACACCTCAGGCTGATCTCCCCGAACCGGGCCTCCGTACGGGAGATCCAGAACCGGGTCTACGAGCAGTTCCCCCGGCTGGGAGAGCGCCGCAGGCAACTGGCCGGGACGATGTCGGGCGGCGAGCAGCAGATGCTCGCCATGGCCCGTGCCGTCGCCCTGGACAACAGGGTCGTGGTCGTCGACGAGTTGTCGATGGGCCTGGCTCCACGTGTCGTGGAACAGCTCTACGAGCACATCAGGACGCTGGCCTCGACCGGTGTCGCGGTTGTCGTCATCGAACAGTTCATCCACGAGATCCTCGGCCTGGCCGACCACGCCGTGGTCCTCAGCCAAGGGACCGTCGTCGCCGAGGGAGTGCCCTCGGACATCGGCGAGACGCTTGAAGGCCTCTACCTGGCCGCCGGGCCGATCCGTTCGCACACGGACCGCACACAGTGACAGCGGCCGCCTCCGGCCAACGTGCGCAGGCCGATGTGCCCCAGCCGCGTCCCGACTCAGAAAGGATCGTGATGACTGACAGCGACAGAATGAACGGGGTCGTTCCCGGTTCGGATTCCGCCAGTAGCGATACCGGCGGACGGATGCGCGGAGGCTCTCGTACCGCCTTCCTCGCGGAGCTGGAAAGACTCAGAGCAGACGCGGGACCCGGACCACGGGACCAACTGATCGGCCGGCTCGGCATCGCCCTGATCGTGGGCGGGCTGATCTGGGTCTTCGTGTGCTTCAACCAGACTGCGGCCCAGTCCGACCTGCGCGATCAGATGGAGATGGTCGTCCTGGCCATCCTCGGAGTGGGCATCACCGTACTGGGAGCGATCGTCTACGCGGCGATGAGCGTCCAGCGCTTCATGCGGTTCTGGTTGTTGCGGGTCATCTACGAGCAGCGGGACCTGGCGGGTAGGGGAGCGGAGCCGCCCGTGCCGTCCGTGACTGCGGCAACCCCCGCAGCGGCTGCTCCGGAGACACCCGCGCCATCGTACGGCGCGTGATACGAGACTCGGTCGGGAACGGCGACGCCCGGGTCCACCGGGTGCCGGGCCGTTGGTCGGGTGGCCGAGTGGCTGCGCGGGCATCCGACCGGTTCTCCAACGGAACGACGTACGGGTGGAGCGTCCGGTGAAACCGCCTGCGGTCCGTCCTGGTCGAGCCAGGCTGCCTGGAGGGTCAACCGCAGGTGCAGCCGGACCCACGCCTGCGCGGTCGCCTTCCCGTAGAACCGGTTTTCCGTGGCCTCGCGGCCTGCTCGGTGCCCCAGGTGGTGGGGTCGCCGATGGCGAACTCGCCGCGTGCTCGGGCGGCCGACCGCCCTTGGGTCGCAGACCCGCGGCGGTGGGCCGTCGCACGCTTTCCACCAACGCGCCGTGTCCACGGCGGTGTTCGGGTGCGAGCGCGAGATCGACCAAGGTCCGTACCGGCCCGTCGGCGCACAACATACGCGTCGCACAGATCGAACAGTTCGTCACCTCGTCTGGTCAGACAGGCATAGAACTCCGACCGGAAGGGCGACGCATTCGCGAACGCTTCCCGGCGGGCATCCTCGTGCGGCAGACTCGTCTCCACGGCCTTCGTCACGGTCACGTGCGCTCCCTGGTCGGAGCACAGGATCAGGCGAAGGCCACCCGAACGTCCGCTGAACTGCGAAAACACAGATCAAGTTCGAGTCATGCTCGACACGGACATCGACAACAGGCTCATAGTTCCCTCATCGAGTGCAGTTGGGCGAACTCGTCAGCGAGCATGCCCATCATGACGACATCGTGGTGCCCACCCGCGAAGAACACGTGATCGCGGAGGCGGCCCTCCTCGGTGAACCCGAGCCGACGTTGAAGTGCCAGCGATGCCTCGTTGTGCGCGAGGACCCGCGCTCCACACTTATGAAAGCGCCGCTCCGCGAACATGAACCGCAGCAGTATCACCACGGCTTCTGCCGCGTAGCCTTTGCGCCGATGGTCGGCGCCCATCGTGACGCCGTACTCGAACCAGCCCGCACGTGGATCAGCGTGGTGCGAGCCGACAGCCCCGACAGTTTCCCCGGTCTCGACGGATTCGATCGCCAATCCAAAGCAGTCGCCATCAGTCTTGGCAGTGGCCTGCTCCTTCGCCCAGGTACGGAAGCCCTCGGCGGAGCGGGGTGGGCTCAGCAGGTTTCCCAGCCGCTCCTCGTCCTCGGCGAAGCGCATGAACGCGGTCCAGTCGTCGGGCTCGATACCGCGCAGGCGTACACGTTTACCAGTCCAGAACGATGTCATCCCCTATTTTTTCACTCGGGGCCTGCGGGGTCCAGACTCTCGCCAGTCCTCGAAACCGCCCATGACCTGGCAAGTTCGAACGGCGTTCGACAGCTGGGCGTCAATCGACAGGCTTACCGGTCGAGGAAGTTCCCACGAGGATGATCACGCGGCTTCGGCCAGCCTCCGTACCCTCACCGCCCGCCTCCGTCAGGGTTCTGTCGCGCTCACCCTTGCCGCAGCGGTGACGGCGGCCCTCCCTTCAGTATCTGACCGATTGTTGCCCGCTGTGTTTGGGGACCACACGGTATGCGCGGTGGCTCACGGCAGGCCCTGCCTGCGCAACTCTCACCCCACTACAGTCTGCTGGTGGCGGGCGATCACCCACTGCCCACGGCCCTCGCGCTGCCAGGGCCGGACCTCGACGCGGGCACAGTCAGGGATCCGCCGGCGTGGGCTGCCTCGCGGCAGGAACGGCGTTACCACTTCTGTCGGGCGGACCGGGGAACAGGTCATGGACGGGGTGGTCATCAAGTGCCCGGCGGGTCATGACGGTGTCGTGCCGGGTAGGGCCATGACGTCGGAAGACGTCCGCCTGCTCCAGTTCGAACCACCGTCCCCCGCTGAAGCCTTAAGCGGAATCCCCGGTCACCCACCGGAACGGATCCGGTTCGCGGTATTCGGCGCGGATGCCCGGGATTCGGCGGCCGGAGAATCATCGTCGCGGGGTAATGAAGGCGTCATTCACGACATATCCATCCAGTCCGTGGAGTTCGCCGTACGCAATCAGGTCGCTGTTGCGGTTGATGAACCCGCGCCCCGAGTAGTTGAGGGAGGTGTTGCAGAGGACGCTGAATCCGGTCAATTCGCCGAAGCAGGTCAGTAGATCGGCCATCTCCGGGTTCGTCGTCGGGTCGATGGTCTGGGTGCGAGCCGTTCCGTCGACGTGGGTGACCGCCCGCAGCTCGCCGGACTCGACCTGGCTGAAGTACAGCATGTAGGGATCGGGGACCCCGCCACCGAACCAGCGGCTCGCCTCCTGCTCCAGACAGATCGGGGCGATGGGGCGGTAGCTCTCGCGCTGCTTGATCTTGTTGAGCCTGACTGTCGTCTCCACGGTGAAGGGAGCGGCCAGGATCGACCGGTTCCCGAGCGCGCGGGGGCCGATTTCCCAACGGCCCTGCGCCCAGCCGATGATGTTTCCGTCGCGGAGGTAGCGTGCGACCTCGCCGTAGTGCACCGGGCGGATTTCGTAACGCTGCGGGTCGAACTCCATGTCCTCGACGAATTCGCCACCCGCGTAGACATCCCAGTCCAGGTCCGCCGACCCGGTGTAGAAGTGCTGGGCGTCGATGGCGGTCCCGATCGCGGAGCCGCTGTCGTTGGGGCACGGCGGGACGAAGACCGCGGGGAAGAGCCCGCACTCGCGCCAGCGGCGATTCCACTCGCAATTGAGACCGCAGCCACCTGAGATGAGCAGCGGGAGGCCCTCCGTTAAATGCTCCCTGGCGTATGCGTGGAACCGGTCGAAGATGGCGTTCGACAGGCGGGCGGCGAGGCTCTTGTACGCATCCGATTCCACGCCGATGTTATGGAAGGGGGAATCGGTCATCCGGTCTTTCAGGTTTCCGGTGATGACCTTCTTCTGGCCGAGAATGAAGTCGATTACCTCCTGCTCAGCAGGGGTTGCCGATCGATCCTCGGCAAATCCGGCCAACGCCATCTGCTTGCCCGCGTCCTGGAAGCGGACGAATTCCTGGTGCGCGCTGAACTCGGGGTCCGCGAGCGCGAAGCCGTAGGAGTACTTGTTGCCCGGGTGGTTGAGCACCTCCTTGAGATGGGTCACCTCCCCGTGCTCGTCGATGCGGTAGAACGAGCCGATGTTCCCCTCCCACACCAGACCGTAGAAGGGCTGGTCCCGACGGAGTGCCGACATTCCGTAGGACGTCATGATGTGGGAGCGCTCATGTGTGGAGGAGAAGACGCGCACGGGCTTCCCGAAGAACCGGCCGGCTTCGTCCGAGATCGCGGACTCGCCCACACCGAAGTACCCGCTACGCGAGGGTTGGTCGGTGGCCTGGGTCCCCTTGATCCAGCCGCTCAGGGCGATGACGTCCGGCTGTTTGTCCAGCCGGTCCGCCGCTACGGCGAACACCTCGGCGGTCAGGCCGCTGTAGCGGATGAACGAGTCCTTCTCCGCCTCCAGGGAGAAGAGCAGCTTGCCATCCTCGACGGCTGCTACCGCCCCGTCATGGCCTTCCTTGAGGGAAAGAATCAGCATGATGGTCCGTTTCTCTGTGGAATTCCGACCTGGCGGTTGGGCGCCGGGATCAAACGGGCTTATGTTGCCCTCGCGGGGTCATCTGTCTCGTCATCGAGGGCGGCACCAGGCGGGGCCGAGAGGACTCTCAGGGCGAGCTGATGCAACCGCGGGTTGGCGGACAGGGCGCCGGTGCCGCTTTGGGGCGAGGCGCCCAGGAGATCGGTGCAGACACCGCCGGCCTCCTCCACGAGGATCTGTACGGCGGTGATGTCCCAGGGGTTCACGACCGGTTCGGCCGCGATGTCGAGGGTTCCTTCGGCCACCATGCAGTGTTGGAGGAAGTCTCCGAAGGCACGGTCCTCCCAGCACGCTTCGGCCAGGCGCAGATATGCCTCACAGGAGTGGAAGACATCCCAGGTACGTGTGCTGGTGGTGGACAGATAGGCCTTGGCGAGGCGGGTGTTGCCGGAGACCCGCAGGGGCAGGGGGGCGCTGTCGACCGACCCGCGCCGCAGCCAGGCGCCTCGTTCGGCAGCCGCCCACCAGCGGCTGTGCAGGGCGGGGGCACTGATCACACCGACGGTGGGTCGGCCGTCCTCCAGCAAGGCGATCAGTGTCGCCCAGACCGGTATCCCGCGTAGGAAGTTCTTGGTGCCGTCGATGGGGTCGACCATCCAGGTGCGCCCGGCCGTGACGGAGCCGCCGGTCTCCTCCCCGGCGAAGGCGTCGTCCGGACGGGCGGACCTCAGGGCCTCGCGTACGGCCGTTTCGACGGCGGTGTCCGCGTCGGTCACGGGCGTACGGTCCAGCTTCTCCTGGATCCGCAGGTCGCGGGCTTGGAAGCGACTGCTGGTGATGCTGTCGGCGATATCGCCGAGTCGCAGGGCCAGTTCGAGATCGGCCTGTTGTGACATGGAGCGCCTCACTGCACACATCGTGGGTTTCGGGGGCTCAGCCCCTGGCGATCCGGGCGGAGCGCCAGGGGCTGACGGATCACTTCGCGTGCAGTTCGAGCATGTGGTACTCCATGACCCGTACTTCCTCGATCCGGCGCACGCGGTGCAGCAGTTCGACCCGCAGACCGGCTTCCTCGGCGAAGGCGTCGAGCCGTTCGCGGTCCCCGAGGTCGGCCGTGCCCAGCAGCAGCCTGCCACCGTCGGCCAGATGCTCATGGGCGCCGGCGATGTACCGGGCCTGGCCCTGGTAGCCCGGGTCGAAGACGGCGGAGTGCAGATCGGTGGAGAGCGCGAAGCCGTCCTCCACATAGGTCCAGGGCACGTTCCAGAAGATGGCGTCGAAGCGCTCCGTGGGCTCAAGCGCCGTGTACATGTCGCTTTGGAGGACGCGTACCCGGTCGCTCACACCGTGCCGCTCGGCGTTGGCCGCCGTGTTGGCCACTGCCTTTTCGTTGATGTCCAGCGCGGTGACGGAGGCACAGCCGATGAGCGCGGCGGTCACGGAGATGACGCCCGTGCCGCAGCCGACCTCCAGGAACGAGCCGCCCTGGGGATAGGGCACGATCGAGGCCATCACCTCGGTGGCGGCGCTCAGTGTGCTGGGGAAGACGCCCCGGCGCAGGGTCCATTCCCGCCCCAGCAGGGTGAAGGAGTCCGGCAGGTCGTCACCGACGAGGGCGTGCTGCAGGACCTGGGCCACGGCCTCGGGGGACTCCTTGACAGTCATGGTCTCTTCCTCTTCGTTGGCGGTGGTCATCGGGAGGGGCCCGCCGCGTACCGCACCAGCGCCTCGCGGTGACGACCGATCTTGCGGAAGGCTTCGGCGTACTGGTCGATGAGCGTCGTGTCCTCGGGCCAGTTGGTGAAGGTGGGCAGGGACAGCGCGTGCCGCTCGACGTGCTCGGCGTGTGAGCCGGTCTCCGGTGCGATGCCCCTCTTCGGCGTTCCGGGGAAGAGGGGGTTCTCCGGGCGGGCGTAGAGCGGCAGGGTCGACAGCCGGGGGCCGGAGGGGGCGCCCACCTCCATGCCTTCGGCGCGCAGCGCCTCGATGAGCACGGAGCGTGGGACGCCCCCCAGCGCCCCGGGCCGGTAGAGCGGTTTGTAGCCGTACCAGGCGCCCATGTCGACGTGGGCGGCGACGTGTACCGGCTCCAGATAGGTCACGTCGCCGAGCTGTTCGCCGAAGTAGCGCAGACAGCGGTGGCGGGCCTGTTTGCGGGCCGGGAACGCTGCGAGCGAGTGTCGGGCGACGATGGCGTTGAACGGCGACATGCGCAGCTTGAGCCCGAAACCGGTGACCCAGTGCGCACGCAGTTCCTCGTCGAGGACGGTGTCACGGGAGCGGTCCCGGTAGTGCCCGAGGAGAGTGGCGCGGTCGTGCACCTGGGGGTCGCTCGTGACGAGGATGCCGCCCTCTCCCGCGTAGACGGCCTTGTTGGCCTGGAGGGAGAAGACCGCGGCGTCGCCGAAGGTGCCGACGGGTTTGCCCTTGTAATGGCTGCCGTGGGCGTGAGAGCAGTCCTCCAGAACGCGCAGCCCGTGCCGCTCGGCGATCCGCAGGATCGCGTCCATGTCGCAGGGGTGGCCCCACTGGTGGACGACCGTGATGACCTTGGTGTGCTCGGTGAGCGCGGCTTGCAGCGCTTTGGGGTCCAGACCGCGGGTGTCGGGGTCGATGTCGGCCAGCACCACGTCACCGCGGAGCGCGAAGACGGGACTCAGCGCCGCATGGTAGGTGAGTGCGGGTCCCACGACGTCCACGCCTTCGCGCACACCGAGGGCGAAGTAGGCGGCGAGGAGGGCGCTGGTACCGGAGTTGAAGGTGACCGCGAAGCGGGCTCCGTCGTTCAGAAAGGCGAGGAAGTCGGCCTCAAGCCGGCCGATGGGACCGCTGTTGCCCTTGATGGAGATGTCGGTGTTCCGCTGCTCGGCCAGTTCGGACAGCTCCGCCTCGTCGGCGGGAGGCGGCCAGACCTCGTGGGGCAGCGGCTGTTCGATGACGGGTGCGCCTCCGAGGAGGGCGAGTTGTTCGGCGGTGGCCATGTGTCCTTCCTGCCTTCGCGGGTGGACCCGGGCCCGGCGCGTCGGGCCCGGTCGGTGAGTCAGGCGCACCGGTCGGCGAGCTCGTTCTGCTCACGTAGCCGCTCCTGGTAGATCCCGTCGATCGTGCGCACGGCGACGAGTTGACGCTGGAGGTGGCCCTGGCGGTAGTAGCGGTCGTCCAGGTGCCCCAGATGGTGGGCGATCATGGAACGCACTGCGTCGATCTTGGGGCCGTCCCAGGTGTGGCGCTCCAACGGCAGCCCTCCGACGGAGTGCAGGATGGCGACCCCGGGGGCGATGTTCAACGCGCCCTCCGTACCGAGCACGCAGAGGTGTTCGACCTTCTCGTAGTTATGGCGTGAGATGCGCAGCGAGCCCGCAAGTCCCGTTGAGGGATAGCTGCACATGAGGCTGACGAGATCCTCCAGTCGACGATCCCGCATCTCCTGGTAGCGGTGCACGAAGGCGGAGTGCACCCGAGGGGGTTCGGGGAACAGCCCGCTGAGCACATCGATGAGGTGGTAGCCCATATCGAGGAGCACACCGCCCATCGCCTGCTCCCTGGAGGCGCGCCAACCCGTGGTCGGATGAGCCAGGTTGAAGTGGTAGTCGTAGGAGAACCAGTAGGGCTCCCCGATCCGCGCGAGGTTCTCCTGGGCGAACTGGAAAACGGGGTCGAAGTTCCGTTGCAGCAGCGTGAAGACGCTGCGGTCAGCCCGTTGCGCCAGGTGTATCAGTTGCCGGGCTTCCTGTTCGGTGACGGCGAACGGCTTTTCCTTGATGACATGCCTGCCGTGCGCCAGGAGTTTTGTACAGACCGGGAAGTGCTCGCTATGCGGCACGGTGACCACTGCGGCGTCGAATTCGACTCTTTCGAGTGCCTCGCTGAGGAAATCGAAATGCGGGAACCCCCACTCGTCGGCGAGGGATGAGGCCGCCGGGGCGGGGTCGACGCCGCCGACGATATCTGCACTCTCCCGCACGATCGGCAGATACTCTTTTCCTTGGTGTCCAGCGAATCCGACCACCACTACTCGCGGTCGCGGACGTACGTTCTCTAATCCGTAGCCGGGCATACAGAATATCCCCCTCGCAGAACATCATTTGAGGATGACGCCGGCAGCCAGGAAAGGCCCGTGGAGATCCCATCGGTCTCTTGGCCGCGGGCGGTTCAGAGAGCTCTGCGGCTCTTCCCGGAAGCATCGGCGAGCCAGGCGTGTGCTGCGGTCACAACATCCTTGATGAAGGTGCTTCCGCTGCGTTGTGCGTTCTCGTCAAGCAGCGAGACTTCCTCGGCCGCTATCCAGGCGAAGTCGGTGTGCTTGTCCCATTCGAGTTCGGGCGACGAGAGGTCCCCGTCCACCTCGACGACATAGTCCGACTCGATGTGCCGTAGTCCGTTCGCCGTCCACTCCTCGTGCGCCACCCGGGCAAGAACGCGGTGCAGCCGCCACCCGGTCTCCTCCGCTATCTCCCTGTGGAGCGCGTCCAGGAGGGATTCCCCTTCCTCCACGGCTCCGCCGACGACGTCCCAGCACTCGGGGAAGAGAAGTCGGTCGGCCGAGCGGCGCTGGACGAAGATCCGGTCGTACGGGTCGCGGATCAGCGCGCCCACCACTCGTCGGGGTTCGTTCACCTCGGTCACGTCAGCCGTTCACCGCGCCCGGTCGATGGGGCGCATCGCGGGTGAGGACCTGATGGAAGGCGTTTCGCGCGGTGTCGCCGCCTCGCGGCTGTACCGCGCGGTTCTGTCACAGGGCAGGTGGTGGCGGGGGGCGTCGGGATGTCCAGCCAGGCGGGTTTCCCCCTGCTCCCCTGTGAGAGGGCATCGCACGGTAGACGAGTTCGCGGCAGCGGCCGGGAACGGCTCTTGGAGGGAATGAGGGAGGAATGAAATTCCAGCTGCGCCTACGGTCGCAGGCCTTGCCTCACGGAACCAGCTGGCCATTCTTGCCTCATTTCACCTGCACAGAGAACTCACGTGCACCATGCGCAGGGTAGAACACGCGCACAGTCGAACAACTCAAACGGCAACATCAAAAGAAGCCCGAATTCTCACCGGATCATGATTTATATCGGACCTACATTTCCGCCCTGAACACTACCTGGCCTCCTAGGAGGTGCATGGGTTCACAACAGGCTTCGGGACGCCTCAACTTCTTCTTGACAGAGTGTCAACTCGCGTGTTGAGGGGTGTGGCCTGATGAGTACCGCGCATCCGGTCGGGCGTAGGCGCTCGCGCGGCCCGTACCGATCCGCGGGCCATGATGGTCTCGATCCACCTACTCCGTGGCGCGAGGGGTTTCCTTATCGCGCTTGCCCTAAACATCAATTTCTGCCACGGTTGACCGTTTCGCGGTGGAATAGGTTGGCCAGATTGGCCACTCACCGTGGCTCGGTGACGCCGCCCGTCGACCGCATCGACACGCCGGAGGCGACGCTCGCTGGGCTGGGCTGCCCGGACCGCGAGCTCGGCAGCATCCAGAACCTGGCGTGCCGCCGCCAGGAGACGTCGGTCCTTCTCGCTCAGTACGGCATTGCGGCAGGCAGCAGCGGACGAAGATCGAGACGCCGGCGATGACTCATTCGCCTGGCCCGCCTCCCCGCACGTACATACGCCCTCCCTCGGAGCGGCTCGGACGCCACGAGGACACCGCTCACCGGCCGCCGGGCGGCCCGGAGTAGCAGGGGCCTGCCGGCAGGGGGCCGGTCCGCCCCTGCCTGCCGGCGGGGTCCCGCGGTACCACTCCTGCTCCCCGGGCGGGGCATTCGTTCACGGGCGGCGCGCGACCAGGAAGACGTAGCCGATCTGAGGGAGCGCACCGAACCGGGGAAGGGAGCGGGTGGAGTTGAAGAACTCGTGATGGGGGTCGTCGGCTGGGGGTGCGACATCGTCGAAGGCGTCGGCGAACGCCTGGTAAGTGCGCCGGACGTGCTCTCCGATGTCGTTGAACTCCACCAGCTCCAGACCGGCGCGGTCCAGGGCCGTGCGGAGCTCCGCCGGTTCGGGCAACGAGGGGGACCCGAACGCCCGGCATGTCTGGCGGACCAGATCCGCGGTATCCCCGGTCACCGGCGACCGGAGCAGCACATCGGTGATGACCAGCGGGCTACCTGGTCGCAGGGTCCGGGCGATCTCGGTGAGGGCGGTGGTCCGATCGCCGATGTGCATCATGGACTCGATCGCCCAGGCACCGTCGAAGGACGCGGCTTCGAAGGGCAGTGCGCAGGCGTCCGCGTACCGGAAGTCCACCCGATCGGCGAGCGAGGCGGCTTCCGCCCGGGTTCGGGCGAGGTCGATATCCTGGTTGCTGACCGAGACTCCTGACACATGGGCGCCGGTGGCCCGGGCGATGCGCAGGGCGGGCCGTCCGGTTCCGCAGCCGACGTCCAGCAGGCGCTGGCCGGGTGCGGCGGCCAGCCGCTCCGCCACGAGGTCGGTGAGCCGGTCGGTGGCTTGGTTGAGTGAGCGTTCGTCTGCGGCGCTGTCCCAGTAGCCGACGTGGATGTTCCCGTCGACGGCCGCGCCGTCCACGATCTCGGCTTGCTCGTCATGGAGCCGGCCGACGTCCGGTGACGACGGGGCGTTGTGGTGCAGGGATGGGTCGTTGCTCATCGAGGTCTCCCGAGCATGAGGGATGTGCCATCTGGTGAAGAGGCCCGTCTGCCGCGTTTCGCCGGGTGAGAGGTCAAAGGCTCACGGGTCGAACGCGATGTCGTTGTCCGTGTGGACGGCCGAGAGGAGGAAGGCCTGGAGCTCCGGCGAATACCCCACCGTGCGTCCGCGTCCAGTAGGCCAGGGCCGTGGTCGCCTGCGCGTTGACACCGTGGAGGGTGTCCCGGAAGTAAGAGTAGGGGAGGCTGTAGCTGGTGGGAACGGGGCCGCCGGCCATGGCGGTTCCTGACAGCGGTCGGGCCGCGACGGCGCCGCCGGCGGCCGCGCTGGCAGAGTCCGCCGCGGTGTTCCCGCCCGCGCCCCCGCGGGCAGGGCGTGTGCGCTCCGGCGCGGGGACGGGCTGGCGTTCCCCGGCGTCACCTGGTGGGCGCAGGTCACCACGATCCTCGGGGTCCTGTGGCTTCGGCTGGCTGAGTACGGATAGCGGAAGGCGACAGCAGATGTGCACCGGTCCGGGAGACGCTCGCCCAGGGCCGGAGCCGACGTACACGAGAACGGCAGGCGTAGGAGCTGGTCGGTAGCGTCCGGTGGGATCTGCACACCCCGGAGCACACACCGGAACTGGAAACCCGCTGTCGGTAGGCAGCCACGGCCAGCTGTACGCCTCACTCTCCGTGACGTCCTCGTCGACGGCAGTGAGCAGGGCAAGCCGCGCGCTCATAGGCCAACTGTACGTTTCACCATCCAAACGAGCCCTGGATCCACGAGAGGCGAACCCGACTTGCGCGAGGTCCTGGCTTTGGCCAGGAGCAGGCGGGTGTCCTCGCAGATCCGAGGGCAGGCTCCCGACGGATGCATGGCCATTTGGCGTACGTACCGGTTAGCGCCGTACCGGCCGGGGGCAGGCAGCGACATGTGACGGGGTTCGCCAGATTCATCCGGCTGCTGCCCGTGCTGCTGATCGTGGCGGGCGCGGCGTACGCCTTCACCACACCTCGGCAGTTCACGGCCGTACCCCTGCTCGCCGCCGCTCCGCTGGCCGCGGCGCCCTTCTTCTCCTTCACTGGCACCCTGCTGACGGCCCTGACGGCCACCGCCGTCGTCACCGCCGAACACCTCCAAGGCGGCACTCTGGCAAAGCCGCAGGCGTACACGGAGCAGATCACCCTGGTCATGGTCTCCGCGCTGGCCCTGGTGATCAACGTGGTGATTCGTCGCGGAGGAGTGAAACTGGCCTCCGCCCGGGAAAACGCCGAGGCCGCGCAACGCGCGGTCCTGCCGACACCCGCGCAACGATTCGACGGCCTACGGGTCGCGGCGCGTTATGAGGCCGCCGCCGCGGACGCCCTGATCGGCGGTGACTTCTTCGCCGTACAGACGACACCGTACGGGGTGCGGGCCGTGGTGGGAGACGTACGGGGCAAAGGGCTCGAAGCCGTCGGCGCGGTCGCGGTGGCCGTCGGCGCGTTCCGAGAGGCTGTCGAGAGGGAGGCCGATTTGGCGACCGTGGCCGGCTGGTTGGACGGCGCGCTGACCCGTGAGAGGGAGAGGCGCGGAGGCCAGGAAGCCGACGAGTTGTTCGCCACCGCGGTCCTCGCTGAGTTCCCGGCAGCGGGCGGGGTGGTGAGGCTGGTCAACCGCGGTCACCCCGCACCGCTCCTCATCGATCCAGGCCGGACACCTCGGCTGCTGGAGCCCGAACAGGCGGCGCTGCCGCTGGGGATGGCCGGGCTCGGCTCCGCACAGGTACGGCCCCAGGAGTACCCCTTCGGTCCGCAGGCCACCCTGCTCCTCTACACGGACGGTCTGACCGAGGCCAGAAACGCCCACGGCACCTTCTACGAGCCCCTCACAGCACTTGCGGACACACTGTTCTCCCATCCCGCCGAACTACTGGAGATGGTCGTCGCCGACGTCATGCGGCACACCGGCGGATCCGTCACCGACGACACGGCCCTCATCGCCCTGACCGCCGACCCCGGCGAGTAGTTCCGATGCCGTGCTGCCGTGCTGCCGGGTTATGGGGTTAAGGGGTTAAGGGGTGTCACCAGGTACGTCGTGACATCGTGGGACCATGACCATCGCAGTTCGCTCGGCTTCAGCCTTCGAGGATGTGCGCACCCTGGTCGGTCCGAAGTCACCTGGGGCCAACGTCTGCTGGTGCCTGAGCTATCGGGTCCCGTCCAAGCTCAACAACGAGCTCCGTGGGCCGGCCCGCGGTGAGTATGTCGCCGAGCTCTGCCGTGCGGAACCCCCGCCGGGGGTGCTCGCGTACGACGGCGCCGAGCCGGTCGGCTGGGCCGCCGTGGCGCCCCGCTCGGACACCTCCTTCGCGCGCAGCCGTAGGATCCCGCACATTGACGACCTGCCGGTCTGGTCGCTGTGGTGCGTCCGGGTGCGCCCTGGCCATCGCAAGAAGGGGATTTCGCACGCCCTGATCGCCGGTGCGGTCGAGTTCGCTCGTGCCCACGGTGCACCGGCCATCGAGGCGTACCCGCTCGACAACGGTGGCGCCAAGGTCGATGTGACGATGGCGTACGTCGGGATCCGGAAGAACTTCGAGCGCGCTGGGTTCGTCCACGCCGCCGGCACCACCTCGGTGCTGGCCGGTCACCCCCGCGTCCTGATGCGGCTCGACCTGCGCTGACAGATCCGCCCGGCGCCGCGACGGCCGGCAGGGTGGTGGGCAGCGGCGGGCTGCTCCCGCCTGAACGGCGGGTGGGGCAACCCCGCTGCCTGGAAGACGAGGTCGGCCTCGGACTCCTTGGAGGCGAAGCCTCTGCCCTCGATCAGCGGCAGGCCGGGGCCGGTCGGCGAGCGGCTTGAGCACGTGGTCCAGAACGCGGCCATCACCTTCCGCTCGTCGATCGTCGGACGGACGGGTTCGCGATGCTGGTGGACGCGTTGCGGGAACGTACCGGCGCACAGATCGAGCTCTCCGGGCCAGGGGTCCACCACTGCTTCGTTGGTGTGACGATGTCGCCGGGCGTGGTGCCCTGGGACGGTCGGAACCCCTGACGGGCCCATCGGGGTGTCACTCGTGGGACCTGCTGGACCGAGTGCTGGCCACCGGAGTGCTGATCAGCGCGGACCGGGTCATCGCCATCGCGGACGTACCCCTCGTACGACTGTCACTGCGCGCCCTGCCGTCCTCGGTCAGTGAGCGCCCCCAGGGGTCCCCCAATGGCGGATCGACCCCAACGGGCGCAGAGTGGGGTGGGGGGTTCGATCCGGGCGGATGCCGCCCTTCGCGACGAATCTCTGTGAGGCAGCGATGGCTGGTACCGAAGGCAGGAACTTGTCGACCGACAGGAACACGGCCGCGGCCTCCGAGCGGGGTACGACCACGATCGCCGACACCGTTGTGTCGACGATCGCGGGCATCGCGATCGTCGAGACGGAGGGCGTGCATTCCCTCGGCCGCGGAGCTACGAAGGCGATCGGGGCGGTTACGGGAAAGATCTCCGGGGGGTCCGGAGCGGGACGCTCCGTCAAAGTCGAGGTCGGAGAGAAGCAAACGGCGATCGACGTCGCCATCGAGGTGGAGTACGGCGTACCGATCCATGAACTTGCCCACCGGATCAGAACGCATGTGACGGACGCGGTGGAGACGATGACGGGCCTGGAGGTCGTCGAGATCAACATCCATGTCTTCGACGTCCATGTCCCGGAGGAAGACGACGACAGCGGCGACGACGCGGGGAGCAGCTCTGACCGTGGGTCGAGTTCCCGGGTGCGGTGAGCCCCCTACCCGCTCTGTCCGCTTGACGATAGGCGTTACTCGGCCGGGCGCCGCCGTCTGGTGTTTCGCTGGAGAGCTGCCGCAGCTTTCTGCCAAGCCCTCACAAAGAGACTGCTGGAGTACGCCCGCCGCTGGCCGGGCACCTCATGGTCATCTGATTCTCCGTGTGCTGCTTCCGCTACTACGGCGGCCGCCGAGATCGGCATCGGTGGGGATGGTGGCCTGCGTGGGCCGGGGGAGGAGCCGGGCACCGACGTAGGCTCTTCCTTCCCACTGGTCCTCGGCGAGCTGACTGCGACAGACCCCGGCCTGCTGGACTCCTGGATCGCTGAGCGCCGCCTCCTCCGCGAAATCCCCGATGCACAACGCCAGCAGCTCCGGTCGGCTCCTCGTCAGGTCTCCCGATCCGGTGCCACGTACTCGGTGGGGCTCATGCCATGGAAGTCACGGAAAGCCCGGGCGAAGCTGCTGGGGTCCTCGTACCCCACTCGTTGTGACACGGAGACCACCGACGAGCCCGCGCGCAGTAGCCGGGCTGCGGCGTGCATCCGGCTTCGGGTGCGCCATTGTCCAAACGTCAGTCCGGTCTCCGCGACGAATGCCCGCTCCAGGCTGCGACCGCTGGTTCGCACCTCCAGCGCCCAATCGAGGATGCGCCGGTCATCGCCGGGATTGAACAGCAGGGCACCCGCCACCGCCGCGGCACCAGGGCTCGTCGGCAGCGGCAGATCGTCGGAGGCCAGCACACGGCGTTCGAGGATCGACAGTACCTGTCGCTGGATGTTCGCAGATGGCCTGATGATCGTGCTCTGGCTCTGGTGGAGGGCGAGGAAGTAGATCTTCTCGTCGTTGCGGATCGACACCACGGTGATACCGGTGAGCACGGTGGCGATCTCATCCACCGAGATGGAGAGCGGGAACAGCACCGAGTTCGCCCGGACCTCCAGCGCGTGTCTGGTCCCCGCGGGCAACCAGATGACCTCTCCCT
Organism: Streptomyces albipurpureus; assembly: GCF_023701525.1. Classification (GTDB taxonomy): domain Bacteria; phylum Actinomycetota; class Actinomycetes; order Streptomycetales; family Streptomycetaceae; genus Streptomyces; species Streptomyces albipurpureus. The sequence continues at coordinate 229,217 of NZ_JAMQAW010000011.1, read as the reverse complement.
CGGTGATCTCGACGGCGCTCTCCCCGCACTGCACCAGGGTGCTTCCCCTGATCTGCCAGAGCGCCATGTGTTCGTCATCGTGCACTCGTTCGGGGATGTCGACGCTCGGTATATGGAGCGGGAAGTCGAGCGAGGAGAGGGACGCATGTGATCGCGAATCCCTCCTACGCCCGGTCACGAGCTCACTCCGATTGTCACGATCTGCAGCGAAGTTGTCGTTTTTCGCACTGGAGCCATCACATAGGTAAGGCTAACCATAGTTGCGAGCCCCTGGCGTCCCTCTGCTCGGCCGACACACAGATCTGGCCAAGAGCATCAAGATCCGAGCATCAACATCCGAGAGGTCCCATGAAAGCCATGCGCACGCCCCGCACACGTGCCACCCGCCTGATGGGCGTCGTCATCGCCGGTCTGCTTCTGGTCACGGGATGCACAGCCTCCGGTGATCCCGTCGCCGATGAGACCTCGGGTGGCACCTCCGTCGCCCTCCCCGCTGCCGAGGGCGTCACCGAGTACCCGCTCACACTGAAGACGCCCTTTGGCGACACATCGCTCGACAAGCGTCCCGAGCGCATCGCGATCGTCACCGCGAACACCCTCGATACCGATGCCCTGCTCGCTCTCGGTGGCACACCGGTGTTTGCGCCGTCCACCGTCGACCGCAACCCATGGCTCGACAAGGGCGATGTCAAGGGCATAAAGAAGCTCTGGGACGCCGACGCGGGTACCGAGGTGTCCGCCGAGTCGGTGGCCGCTGCCTCTCCGGATCTCATCGTCGCCCTCGCCGCCTACGAGACGTTCGATCAGGCTCGTTTCGACAAGCTCAGCACCATCGCCCCCGTGCTCTACGCGGCGCAGGGCGAACTGACCTGGCAAGAGCTCACCCGGAAGCTGGGGAACACCCTCGACCTCACCGCCGCGGCCAAGGACGCTGTCGCGTCGGCGGAGAAGAAGGTGGCGCAAACCCGCTCCGATCATCCCGAGTTCAAGGGCAGGAGCGCCACTCACATCATTGTGTACGAGGAGAAGTACGGCCCGTACTACGCGAGCTCCCCCGGCTCCGACACCGCACTGCTCCTTGAGCAACTGGGCTTCGTACTGCCCGAAGCAGCGGCGAAATTCACCAAGGACGGCACCATCAGCGACGAACTCGTCGGGCTGATCGACGCCGACTTCCTGCTGCTCAGCACGTCTGCCAACCCCGAGTACTTCGTCGACGCGCCACTGGTCAAGGCCGTTCCGGCGGTGGCCGACGGGCGGGCGATCGTCAATCCGGCAGACAAGAAGACGCGCACCAACCACTTCGCATGGGGACTGAACGTCCAGAGCGTCTTGAGTGTGCCCTGGCTGATTGACCAGCTCGCCGATTTCGGTGCGAAGGCGATCCGTTGAGACACAACACGTCGGGAAGGCAGCCACCTGGGGTCGGCCTTCCCGGGCACTCCGGAAGTCGTCCCAACGGTTTCGCTGCTCGTTGGGCGGTTCCCTCCGTATGACGACTGTTCGCGAGCACGCCAGCCGCCTGACCGCTCCTGCCGGACGGAACATCGACCCGCCTCGTCGCCTCCTGGGTCTCGCGCTGCTCCTGTGCGTACTGGCGCTGACCATCCTGGCGAGCCTGGCCGTCGGCGCCAACCAGTTGTCGGGTGCCCAGGTATGGCAGGGTTTTTGGAACCGTGACAGATCGGATGCATCGGTCATCGTCTGGACCCTCCGGGTTCCGCGCACGGTCGTGGGAATCGCGTTGGGTGCGGCGTTGGGTGCGGCCGGGGCATCGATCCAGGCGCTGACGCGCAACCCGCTGGCCGACCCCGGCATCCTCGGGGTGAACGCTGGCGCGGGGTTCGCCGTCACCCTCGGGGTCGGGTTCTTCGGACTGAGCGGGATCACCGGCTACGTCTGGTTCGCGTTCGCGGGCGCGGCCGCCGCGACGGTGCTGGTCTATCTGATCGGCTCAGCCGAGCGAGGGACAGTCACACCGGTGACGCTCGTGTTGGCCGGAGTCGCGCTGGGCGCGGTCCTGAACGGATTCAGCACGTTCCTGACCCTGATCAACCCGGAGACCTTCCGCTCGATCCGCAACTGGGGCCTGGGTTCCATCTCCCGCACAAGCCTGGACGACACGGTCGCGGTCGCTCCGCTCCTGGTCATCGGTCTGGTGATCGCGGTGGCGGTCTCGGGGTCGCTGAACTCGATCGCCCTCGGCGATGACCTCGCGGTCGCACTGGGGGCGAAGGTGCTACGCACACGGATCCTCGGTGTCGTCGCAGTGACCCTGTTGGCCGGCGGCGCGACGGCCCTGACCGGCGGGATCGCGTTCGTGGGCCTGATGGTGCCGCACATCGTGCGCTGGTTCGTCGGACCGGACCAATGGTGGATCATCGTCTACTCGGCGCTGGCCGGCCCGGTGCTGGTACTGGCTTCGGACGTGCTGGGGAGAGTGATCGCCCGCCCTGGGGAGATAGAGGTCGCCATCCTCACCGCCGTGATCGGAGCGCCCGCCCTGATCGCATTCGTACGGCGACGGAAGGCGAGCGGGCTGTGAACGCGGATATCGCGCGGAACCCGTCCGGCGAGGCCTCAACGGCCAGCGAGCGCGACCCGAACAGAGTCGATTTCGGATACGAGGTCCGCGGCCTTCGCTGCCGTTGGTTCTCCGTGCGGATGGGTGTGCGCCTGGCCACGGTGAGCGCGGTTCTGTTCCTCGCGGCGCTGACACTGGCGGTGATGTCGATTCGGTTCGGGGAGTACGCCTTGACGATCGGTGATGTCATCGCGGCACTCACCGGTTCCGGGGCGGAGTTCCACCGGGTGATCGTGGTGGAGTGGCGCCTGCCGGTGGTCGTGGCCGCAATCGTCTTCGGCGCGCTGCTGGGCATCGGCGGTGCCGTCTTCCAGTCGCTGACCCGTAACCCGCTGGGCTCGCCGGATGTGATCGGTTTTGACGCCGGCTCCTATACGGCCGTGGTGCTGTGCATCCTGGTGTTCGGCAGGGGCGGCTACTGGTCCGTCGCCGGCGCGGCGATCGTGGGCGGTCTGGCCACAGCGTTGCTGGTGTACGTGCTGGCCTACCGGCGCGGAGTACAGGGCTTCCGTTTGATCATCGTGGGCATCGGTGTGTCGGCGATGCTCGGCTCGATCAATGCCTATCTGATCGCCCGCGCCGACCTCACCGACGCGATGACCGTCGGGTTCTGGGGCGCCGGGTCCATCACCCGAGTGGCGTGGAGCGGCATGTTCCCTTCGCTGGTCATCGCCGTGGTGATCGTTCTGGCGGCGGTGCTCCTCGCGCCGTACCTGCGTCGGTTGGAGCTCGGTGACGACGCGGCCATCACCCTGGGCACCAGGGTCCAACCCGCCCGACTGGCATTGCTGGTGGTAGGCGTCGCGACGACGGCGCTGGTGACCGCCGCGGCGGGGCCGATCGGGTTTGTCGCCCTCGTCGCCCCGCAACTGGCCCGGAGACTGACCCGCTCACCCGGGGTGAGCATGCTCTCGGCCGCCGCGATGGGGGCGGCACTGCTGGCGGCCGCGCACTTCCTCGCGATGCTCATCGCCCAGTTCTATCGACCGATCCCGGTCGGTCTGATCACCGTCTGCCTGGGCGGTCTGTATCTGATCCGGCTACTGATCCGTGAGTCCCGACGGCAGTACGGCGTTTCCCCATGACGGCACCCACCGCACCGGCATCACTCATCGCACCGGCATCACTCATCGCACTGCTCGAACCCACCGCACCGGCATCACTCACCGCACGCCTCGAACCCACCGCACTGATCGCACCGAAGAGAACGAACCCATGGACCTCATGACCGATCAGAAACGAACCGACGAACAACCACCCGATGACACGGCCGTCGCAGCCCAGCCACGGCTTGTCGTCGATGAGGCGACGATCGGATACGACAGGACCGTCATCTCCGAGCACCTGTCGGTGCGGATACCCGATGGGTCATTCACGGCGATCATCGGGCCGAACGGGTGCGGCAAGTCGACCCTGTTGCGGGCACTCGCCCGAGTGCTGACCCCGAGGGCGGGCCGCGTACTGCTGGACGGCAGGGCGATCAGCACCTACCGGTCCAAGGAGATCGCCCGCCGGATGGGCCTACTCCCGCAGACCTCCCTCGCTCCCGACGGGATTCGGGTCGCGGACCTGGTGGCCCGCGGTCGTGCCCCTTACCAGAGCCTGGTCCATCAGTGGCGTCCATCGGACGAGGACGCCGTCGCGGCTGCGATGCGGGCGACCCGGCTGACCGAACTGTCCGGGCGCCTGGTGGACGAACTGTCGGGGGGCCAGCGCCAACGGGTGTGGGTGGCGATGCTGCTGGCGCAGCAGACGCCGATCGTGCTGCTGGATGAACCGACCACGTTCCTGGACATCGCCCACCAGTACGAACTGATGGAGCTGTTCCGTACCTTCCACGACCAGGGCAAGACGATCGTGACGGTTCTCCACGACCTGAACCAGGCCGCTCGCTACGCCGACCACCTGGTGGTCATGAACAACGGCGGCATCGTCACCACCGGCAGACCGGGCGAGGTCATCACCGCGGAGTTGATCGAGGAAGTATTCGGGTTGCGTTCCCTGGTCGTTCCCGACCCCGTCACCGGTACCCCGATGGTGGTGCCGTTGGACCCGCGAGCGGCACCTGCCCAGCCAGTGCCGCCGGTGGCACCTGTCCGGCCAGTGCGGCCCGTGGTGACTGCCCAGCCCGTTCCGCCCGTTGCCCCTGGGGTGCCTGTTCAGCCTGGCGGAACGGATACACCAGGCGTACTCGACGTAGACGCATCGGTGGCAGGCCCCGTCCCGTCCACCAGCCCCATCACGGCCGACATCCACCCGGAGAAGTGATAGCCATGGCACGCAGCCTGAGGTCCATCGAGGTATTCCCCATCACCACCCGCACCCTGGACGTTCTCCGTGTGACGGATGTGACGCCCGGGATGCGGCGGGTCACCCTGGGCGGTCCCGAACTGGCCGCCCACACCGCGGCGAACGGATACCCGGTGGCGGCGTTCCGCTCGGAGGGGTTCGATGATGAATTCAAGATCATCCTCAAGCATCCCGACGCCGAGGCCGCCGTGGGACCGACGCAGGCGGACGGCGTGCTGAACTGGCCCCGCGAAGACCCTCATATGCTCTTCCGCACCTACACCGTGCGCCGTTGGGACCCGGTGGCCGGAGAGCTGGACATCGATTTCGTCCAACACGGCGTCGGTCCCGCGGCGGCCTGGGCGTATCGGGTGCGGCCGGGTGAGCGGGTGCAGATCGCCGGCCCGAAGTCCTCCTCGCTTCCTCCCGAAGGCGCGGACTGGACGCTGGTGGCCGGTGACGAGACCGCGCTACCGGCGATCGGCCGGTGGCTGGAGGAGTGGCCCGCCGGCGCCCGCGGCCAGGTGTTCATCGAGATCGGCCAGCCCCAGCACCGGCAGGACCTCCCGGTCCCGGACGGGGTGACGCTGACCTGGCTGAGCCGCGACGGTGCCGAACCGGGCACGACCACCCTGCTGTTCGACGCCATCCGCGAGGCTCCCTGGCGGCAGGGCACGGTACACGCCTGGATCGCCGGAGAAACCCTCACCCTCACCCCGATCCGACGGTGGCTGAGGAACGAGAAGGGCCTGGCCAAGGAACAGGTCGACATCACCGGGTACTGGCGTCGCCAACAGGTCGCGGTCTCCGACCAAGACGCCTCGCTCCCCGACTTCACCGCGAGCGAGGACGAAACGAAGCGGTTCCATGAACTCGCCGAGATCCTCCCCGGCTTCGCCGTCCGGATCGCGGCGACCATCGGCCTCGCGGCCGCATTCGACGGTCAACCGCGCACCATCGCAGAGCTCGCCACCGCGACCGGCAGCGACCCGGCAGGGCTCGGCAAACTGCTGCGCTATCTCGCCGCCGTCAACCTGACCGAACGGCTCGACGGCGACCGCTACCAACTCACCGGCCTGGGCGGCGAGTTGGAGAGCGACTACCTCACCGAAGCCTTCCACCTCGATGGGCTGCGCGCCCAGCGTGAACTCGGCGGCGTACTGTCACTGCTCGCCGCCGTGCGCACCGGCCAGGGCGATCACGCCCGATGGTTCGGCGCCGAGTACGCCCAGCGCGTCCAGAACGACCCCGCCCTGCTTGCCGCCCGCACCGAGCACGAGGCCGAGGAGGCGCTCTACGTCGCCGGCGCACTCGCCGCTGCCGCCGCGTTCGCCGGCCTCTCCACGGTCGCTGTCGCAGGCCCGGCTCCCGGCAGCTTCGCCACCGCCCTCACCAAGGTCCATCCCGAACTGCGCGCAACGATCGTTGCCGCCCCCTCGGAGATCGAGGCCCTCCAACGGGTGTACCCGGCAAACCAGCACATCGCCTACGAGCCCGGCAGTCTGCTCGGGCCGCGCCCCGTGCCCGCCGACGCCGTGCTCCTGGCAGATGTGCTGCGCACCCTCACCGACGCCGACGCGGCCCATGTGCTGCGTCAGGCCGCCGGCAGCCTGAACCCCGGCGGCCGGGTGCTGGTGTTCGGTGATGTCCTCAACCCGGATGTGGCGGACGAGCACGACTACGAGGACGATCTGATCGACTTCGCCTTGTACGGCGGCGGCACACGGGATCACGAAGCACACCGCGCGCTGTTCACCGCCGCGGGACTGCACCTCGTGGAGCGCACCACGGTCGGGTGGGGCTACACCCTCTACACCCTCGCCCCTCGGGGCTGACCCGGATGTGTGCACCGCAAGGCAGACGAGACGAACAGCGCTGGGGCCTGTTCGAGGCCGGCGCCGCACCCCGGGAGCCCCGGCTGCGCGTCGATCCCGGCTGGTCACCGGCGCGGTTGAGTGGGGCGATCATCCGTTCCGCGTGGGCGTGGGTGCTGCCCGGCGCGCTGCTGCTGGTGGTGTTCAACGTCGCCACGATGGCGGTGCCGGTTGCCGTCGGGCAGTTCGTCGACACGGTGATCACACCAGCCTCCACGGGGGCGAGCCTCGGTTCGATCGGATCGGCGCTGACGGGCTGGCTCGCCGTACTCATGGGCCTGTACGCCCTGATCAACATCGGATACCGCTTCGGCGGGCGGCTGGGCTGGTTCGGGGTGCAGCGAGCGCAGTACGAGCTGTCGCAGGCCGTGCTCGGCCGCATCCTCGACGAACGCGGCCTGGCTGGGGCCGCCCGGGCACCGGGCTGGCTGCTGTCGCTGGCGACCGCCGATGTGCACCGCGCCTGTCTGGCCCTGTACGTCACCGTCTACCCGCCGGGCGAGGCCATCGGCCTGATCGTCGCGGCCGGCATCCTGTTCTGGGTGCACCCGGCCCTCGGTATCGGGGTGATCGTCGCGCTGCCTGTGGTGCTGCTGCTGATGCATCTCGCCGCCCGGCCCCTGCGCCGTGGCAGCGGGGCAGAGCAGGCGGGTTTGGCCGATGCGGCTGCGGCGGCCGCCGACCTGGTGGCGGGATATCGGGTGATCCGAGGCCTGCACGCCCAGCACACCGCTGCTGCCCGGTACCGGAGCGTGAGCCGTGCCGCGTTGCGGGCGACCCTGTCGGCGCGCGGTGCGCAGGCCCGGTTCGAGGGTCTGAGCACCGCCACGGCGCAGGCCTTTGCCGCCGCGGTGGTGATCGCCGCCGCAGCGCGGGCCTTCAGCGGGGAGATCACGCCTGGGCAACTGGTCACCGTCGCCGGAGTCGGGGTCACCCTGATCGGACCCCTCGACAGCCTGGTGGGCACGCTCGGGTCGTTCTGGGCGGTCTCACAGGCCTCCGCCCAGCGCGTGCTCGATCTGGCGGCCACCCCACCCCATCCTGCCGCGGCCGGCACGGCGGCGCCGGTCGACAAGGTGGACCGGGCCCTGGTGTTCGACCAACTCGGCCTGGTCGAGGGTGTTGTGCTCGACGCCGCCGTCCGCACCGGTCAGTTCGCTGTGCTCGATCTACCGCAGTCCGCCCAGGCGACTCTCACCGGTCTCCTCACCCTCCGGGCGGCGCCGTCGGCGGGAGGTGTCACCTATGGTGGCCGGGCCGTGCACCAGCACCATCCCACGATGCTCCGTGAGCACCTGCTCGTCGCCCCGCGTACGCCGGGAGTGCTGGCCGGGACGGTGCTGGACAACGTCCGCGCCGGCTCCACCCCGAACTCGGTCGAGACGGCACGGACTGCGCTGACCGTCGCGGGTGTTGACGCCGCCGAACTTCCCGACGGATACGACACCGTGCTCGCCGACGGTGGATGGGAACTGTCGGGTGGGCAGCGCCAGCGGGTCGCCCTGGCCCGGTCGATCGCCGCCGACCCCGAGGTGCTGGTACTGATCGAGCCGACCACCTCGGTGGATGCGGTCACCGAGCAGGGCATCGCCACCCGACTGCGGGAACACCGGGCCGGGCGGACCACACTGGTACTCACCGCCTCCGCCGCCTTCCGCACCGTCGCCGACCTGGTTGTCGTGATCCACGAGGAGACGAGAGTCGATGTCTGAGCCGCTGACGGTTCTAACGAGCGACGGCCGGTTGTTGCCGGTCGCCTCAGGCGGGCAGGTGGCTGCGGAACTGTGGAGGGCGCTGCACGGCCGCCGCCTCGCCCTGGCCGGAATTCTGCTCCTCTTCCTGGCCGAGGCCGCCATGTCCCTCGTGTTCCCCCTGGTTGTCGGCGGTCTGACGGACACGGTGATCGCCGCCGACGGGACAGGGGCGCCGGGTGGGTTCTGGTGGCGGGTCGCGCTTCTGATCGGTGCGGCGGTCGCTGCGGGGGCACTTGCCTGGGTTGCCGCGGCGGCGTTGGCCCGTTTCGCGGAGACGCTGATCGCGGAAGTGCGCGAGGCCTATGTCGCCGCCGCCCTCGACCTCCCGCGCCCGGTGGTGGAGAGCGCCGGCGCCGGGGACGTGGTCACCCGGGCCAGCGACGACATCGCCCAGATCTCGGGACCCCTGCCGGAGGTGCTGCCCCGCCTGTGCGCATCGGGGTTCACGATCGTGCTCGTCGCCGTGGGCCTCGGCGCACTCGACCTCCGCTACCTGCTCGGTTTCGCGGTCACCATCCCGTTCTACGCCTTCACCGTGCACTGGTACCTGCGCACCGCCCCGAAGGTCTACGCCGCCGAACGCGCCGCCCAGTCCCTGCGCGGGCAACACATCCTGGGCACCCTCACCGAGCTTCCCACCGTCACCGCCCACCGCCTCGAAAACCGCCAACTGGAACGCATCAGGGACTCCACCTGGCAGGCGGTGCGGTGGGCCATGCGCACCCGGATCGTGCAGAATCGGCTCTTCGGGCGTCTCAACCTCGGCGAAGCGGTCGGACTGATCGCCGTCCTCGGCATCGGTGCCTGGCTCGCCCTCACCGGCGACGCCACTCCCGGCCAGGTGACCGCCGCCGCGCTGCTGTTCCTGCGCACGGTCGCCCCGATCGACGCGCTGCTCTTCGTCATGGACGATATGCAATCCGCCCTCGCAGCCCTCGGACGACTCATCGGTGTCATCCATCACCCCTGCCCCCCGGATGGGCATGAGCCAACGCCCTTGACCGATGGAGACGACGCGGACATCGATGGGCCGGGCACAACCACCCACGGTGACCCCGTCGCTGCCGTGACGGCTGAGGAAGTGCACTTCGCCTACCGCCCACACAACCCGGTGCTGTCCGGTGTCAGTCTTCGGATCGCTCGCGGTGAGGTGGTCGCCCTGGTCGGCGCGACAGGGTCCGGAAAGTCAACGATCGCCTCCCTCGTCTCCGGCGTTCACCAGCCCCTTGCGGGCCGGATCACCCGAAGCGTCCCGAGGGCCGGGATCATGACCGTGACCCAGGAGACCCACGTCTTCACCGGTACCCTCCGCGACAACCTCACCCTCGCGACCCCCGTAGCGGACGAGGAGCGCATCCTGCGAGCACTAGCGGCGGTCGGCGCCACGGCCCTGGTGTCCGCGTTGCCCGACGGGCTGGACACCCCGGTTGGGCACGGCGGCCATCCGCTGACCGCGGCGCAGGCACAACTCGCCGCCCTCGCACGGCTGGTGCTCGCCGACGCGGAGTTGGTGATCCTGGACGAGGCCACCGCTGACGCCGGCACCGTCGACGCCGCCCTGCTGGACCATGCCGCCACTGCCGCTGTCCGGGGGCGGGCGGCGTTGGTGATCGCCCATCGGCTCTCCCAGGCCGCGACCGCGGACCGCGTTCTCGTACTCGACGCCGGACGGGTGGTCGAGACCGGCACTCATGAGGAACTCGTCGCCGCCAGCGGCCCCTACGCGCGGCTATGGCGAGCGTGGAGCACAGACGGTCCTTCGAGGCCGGTGCACGCGGAGCAACCGAAGAGCGCTCATCAGCGTCGAGGCCGCTGACGGCCCAGCCATGGTGTCCAACACACCGCTGTCCGGCGGCAGCGGATCGACGCCCTAGGCTGCCGAATGACACCGGCCTTCGACCTAGGAGCGCACATCGTGTTCGACCCTGCCCAGAAGTACCCGTACCCCGACGCGTTCCGGCCGGACGAAGGGCCCGCGCCGCATGCCCTGCTGGCGCCCCTGATCGGGTTCCTGGGCACCTGGGCGGGTCGGGGTCGTGGTGGATACCCGACGCTCGACGAGGAGTTCAGCTATGCGCAGGAGGTCACCTTCAGCCATGACGGGCGTCCCTTCCTCCACTATGAGTCGCGCGCCTGGCTGCTCGACGGGGATGGCGCTCCTCTGCGGCCGTCGGCTCGGGAGAGCGGCTGGTGGCGGCTACAGCCCGATGGGCGGGTGGAGGCGCTGATCACCCAGCCCACCG
>NZ_JAMQAW010000011.1:147566-218431 GCF_023701525.1 Streptomyces albipurpureus | reverse complement strand
CCCACGAGGTGGCTCTCACCCCCACAGCCAAGAAGGTCAACGCAACCCGCCGTCGCTACGCCCTGACCGACGACGACACGCTCACCTTCGTCCATGACCTGGCAGCGGTCGGCCTACCGCTGCAACACCACCTGTCGGCACAGCTACGACGCCAGGACAGTGGTAAGTGACGCAGCGCTGATGACCATTGGCCGTGCGGTTGCCCCTGTGTTCGTTGTGGAGCAGGTTGCACGGGTTGGTGACTGTGCGGTTGGTGACTGTGGAGTTGGTGACCGGGGGTGGTCGGAGGGGCGGTGCGGGAGTGTGATCCGGGTAGTGGGTGGAAGAGGGGCGCCGACTGCCATGGATCAGCCGCGGTTCGAAGACCCCCGGTCCTCCGGTTGCGGTGGGGGACTGCGGTGGTGGTGGGGTCCGCGTCGGGGCAGTCGATGCCGTACATCACGTCGTGATGCGGTGCGAAGGGCCTGAGTGCGGTGAAGCTCGTACCCCCACCGGGACCCCCAGACATCGATGGCTCCCAAAGCCGTTCCCCCGGCCCGGGGGAACGAAAGCGAATCCGACCAGAACCCCATCCGGATCAGCCCATGGCAACAAGGTTCTGCTGGAGTGACCTTGGGGCGCGCGGTCTGTCCTTCGCCTGCTACTGCCCCCGCCGACGGTGTTGGGAGGCCTCGCCCGGGTGCACCATCCCCCGCGGTGTGCCTCGGCCGCCGGTGGTCCTCGTCGGTGAGAGCCACCCTCGGGGTCCCGTTCGGAAGGCCAGCGGCTCCCATGCGGTGACCCTCGCCCGCCCGGCGCCGGGCCCATCAGTTGGGTGACGGGGCCGGGTACGCATTTCGCTCACTCCGTGCGGGTATACGGTCCTGCGTGCCGGGAACCTCACCACTCCGCTGCCAGCGGTCGGCCGCACCCGCATCGGACCCCGCTCCGGCCCTTTCCGCCCGAGCACAACACAGGGATGGACGGACTTGTCGTCGAGGTGTCTGGCGGTGGGCAGGGGACCCGGACCTGGCATGGCATCGCTGGAGTGGATCTCCAGCGAGAACCCCGTTGCCATCTCCACCAGGGCCGGTGGCGACGAGATCCACGAATCCACCCATGCCGTCCCCGGTCCTGAGCAGGATCTGCTCGCCCAGGGGCCCATCGGCACCAACGCCGCCGACTCCACCCGGACGAGGCTGCTGCCACATCCCCTTCCTGCATCGGGCACGGATCGCCCGGACATCAAGGAGCACTTCACTACGCCCCCCGCGCGGGGTGACTTGGAAGGCGCTCTCGCCGTAGAGCGGACACTTCCCAGCGATCGCAGCCCAGTGCGTCAGGGGGACCTCCAGCACCTTCCAGTGCACCCCCTGGTGCGGCAAGGAGCCATGTCATGCCCCCTCTTCCCAGCGTTCAACACGAGGTTGAACGCATCAACGCGAGTGTGACGCTGAAGGACGTCAGACGTTCGATCGTCATATGCTTTCTGGCCTGGACGTTCGCCGTGTACGACTTCATTCTCTTCGCGAACCTACTGCCCGTCATCAGCGATGAACTGGGCTGGACCAGTGCACGCGCCACCGGCATCAACACCTGGGTGACCGCGGGCACCGCTCTGGTCGCTCTTCTGGTCGGCCCCTTCGTGGACAGGTTCGGGCGGCGCGCCGGGATCGTGGGCTGCGTTGTGGGGGCCGCGGTCGCCTCGCTGCTGACCTGGTTCGGAGGCTATGCGGCCGGTGCGATCGGGACCGCGGGCATCGTCCTGCTCGTACTGATCCGTGCGCTGGCCGGCGTCGGATACAGCGAACAGGCCGTCAACGCGACCTATCTCAACGAGATGTTCGCGCATGTCTACACGGACGAGAAGTCCGTCAAACGCCGTGGCTTCCTGTTCTCCATCGTGCAGGGAGGTTGGCCCGTCGGCGCGGTTCTGGCCGCGCTTTCGATCTACATCCTGGAACCGATCGGCGGCTGGGAACTGTGCTTCATCGTGGCGGTCTTCCCGGCGGTCTTCATGCTGTTCGCGGGGCGCAAGCTCAAGGAGAGCCCGGTCTTCGTCGCCAAACGGCGAGTCGCTGAGCTCAAGGCGGAGGGTCGGGATGAGGACGCCGCCGAACTGGCCAGGCTTACCGGCCAGGACCACAGCGAGCACAAGGCGGGGCTCGCGGGCCTCTTCCGGGGGGAGTCGCTCAGAGCGACCGTCTCGTTGTCGGCCGCGTTCCTGTTGAACTGGCTCGGCATCCTGGCGTTCGCCTTCCAGGGCACGCTGATCCTGGTCAACGGCAAGGAGGTCTCCTTCACCGGAGCACTGGAGGTCCTCATCGTCTCCAATGCCGCCGGGTTCCTCGGATACCTCTTCCACGGCTGGCTGGGCGACCGCATCAACCGGCGGACGACGATCTTCGCAGGCTGGCTGATCTCGGCCTTATGCTTCACGATCATGGTTCTCGGGCCGGCCGGCAACTTCCCGCTGCTGGTCAGCGCATACGCGGTGGGTACCTTCTTCCTCATCGGTCCCTATGCGGCCATGCTGTTCTTCACGGGCGAGTCGTTCCCGGTGGAGACCCGGGCCACCGGGAGTTCGTTCATCAACGCGCTGGGACAGGTGGGGGCGATCATCGGCGGCGCGCTCTTCACCGCGACGCTCTCGGCCGCAGGGTCCAGCTCGCAGGAGCAGGCCGACGCGTGGATACGGTCCGGTCTGATCTGGGGCTGTCTGCCCATCCTGCTCTCCGCGTTCGCCATTCTGTTCACCCGCAATGTGAAGCCGATCAGCAGCACGGACGAGCGAGCCGGCGCGGGCCGAACCTCAGGCGTTCCGTACCGGGCCTGACGTTCACCGGCTGTCCGCGGGCGCGGTGTTCGCTGTCGCGCCGGTCGTGGCGGGACACCAGGCTTCGGCTGCCCCTCCCCCTGTCGCACAGGGGGAGGGGCCACAGCGGGGCCGACCGAAGGGTTACGGGGAACGGCACCAGGTCAGCAGCGCTCCGCTCCCCGGTCTGCTTCTGGCGGTGGTTCGGCGCGTACGAGCCCGCATCGCACTGAGTGCTTCCGCGCGGTGCTGATCAGTCCCGTGGTCAGTGGGGCCGACGGTCGAACCAGGACTGGAACTCGGGCTTCCTCGAGCGGACGACCAGCAGAATCGCCGGTATCAGAAAGACCAGCCCGAGGGCTGATATGAACAGTCCGAGGAAGAGGACCACGGCCAGCAGGGCCCAACCGTAGGCGCGGGTCGAAGCCAACAGGCCAGGGTGGCGGTCGCCGAATCTGAGGGAGGTGGCGATCGCCCACGCGGCCATCACCAGCATGAGTACCCCGAAGAAGACGACGAGCCCCGAGTTCTCATGGCTCTTCTCGAAGAGCCTGTCCGGCCGCTCGCCCCAGATGGCCGTGGCGATGTCGACGCTGTTGGTCACCATGGCGAGTCCGATGATGCCCTGTATCCCCCCGATGGCCAGCATCAGTCCCCGAAGGAACCTGACGGCGTGGGGCAGGTCCGCCCCGCCCGTCGGCTGAGGAGCACCCTGCACCCAGGGGCGATACGCCGGTGGGGGACCGGGGTTGCTCGCGGGACCACCATCGGGGCGAGGATTTCCGCCCGCCCTGGAGTGTCGCGTCGGTTCCCGGCCTAATGAGTCCTCCGCGTCGCCCACACTCATCCTGGCGGCCTCCCTCAGCACATTGCCTAGTTCTGCGCGCCATGATCGACGGGCGAGATTCCGCTGTCGAGTCACAACTCGGCCAGGGCTGACGCGAAAGCACCGTAGACAGATAGTCGGCGCGGCCAGAAGCGCACCCACCCGGTTCACTCCGGCTCGCGGCGGTCGGAGGTGAGCGCGGCCAGGCCCACCAGATCGTCCGCCTGCGCGTCCGGTACGTCCTGGTCGAACCGGGACAGTGCGCGGATGCGCAGCGACACCGCGCCGAGTACCAGGATCGCGATTCCGAGCAGGAGGTAGAGCAGACCGATGCCACGGCCGGAACCCGTTCCCAGCAGGGCACCCACGGTGTCGGCCAGTCCGCCGCCCGGAGCCATCAACGCTTCCAGGAACTCGCTACCGAGCGGGGCGATCAGCAGATAGCCGATCGGCAGGGTGGACCAGGCGACCAACTGGTTCAGGGACATCACCCGGCCATGGAACCGCTGGGGGACCTTCACCTGGACGATCGTCAGGTAGATGCCGTTGAGCAGCGAGAGCGACGCTGACATCCCGAACACCCCGGCGCCGACCATGAGCAGATCAGGGCGCAGCCCGGTCAGTACGCAAAACAGTGCCAGCACCGGCACCACGAGCAGCATGCCGCGCATCCGCCGACGCCGCGGTCCGCCCCAGATGCCCATCGCCAGTCCACCGACCAGTGCGCCCACTCCGCCGGCCAGTGACACCGTGGCCACCGACGCGAGGCTGGAGAAGCCCAGCACCAGGGGTGAGACGAGCTGGAAGAGCACCGGCAGAAACAGATTGAGCATGGCGAAGAACACCAGCATCGCCCGGAAACCGCGCTGCCCCATGACCAAGCGGAACCCGGCCACGATCTCCTGACGCAGGGTCTCCCGTCGCCGGGACGGCAGGGTGCGGGGGAAGCGCACGACCAGCAGAATCGCCGCTGCCACCGTGTAGCTGACCACATCGAGGAGCAGGACCCCGCTCAGACCGATCGCGGCCAGCATGCCGACCGCAGCCAGTGGGGCGACCACCTGGGCGATACCGCCCGAGATCTGGACGACGCCGTTGGCATGGCCGAGGTAGCGCTTGGGCACGAGCTGCGGGATCGCTGACTGGAAGGCGAGCCGCTGCCCGGTGAGTGAGACGGAGAGAATCGCCATCAGACCCCCCACGTGCCAGGGCCGCAGGTTTCCGAACGCGTCCAACAGCGCCAGCACCGCCTCGGCGGTGCCGCAGACCGCGGTGGAGACCAGCATCACCCGCCGCCGGTCGATCCGGTCGACGAGACCGCCCAGTACCGGCGCCGCCAACAGCCCCGGCGCGATTCCGAGCACGGCGAAGAGGCCGAACCAAGCGACCGAACCGGTGTGGAGGTAGATCCACAGGGGGAGGGCGAACTCGGTCAGCGCGGAGCCCGTCTGCGAGACCAACTGCGAGGCTGCCACCGCGACGAACCGTCGGGTGTCACGCCGGGTGCGGGTCACGTCCGCTGACTCTTCGGCGGTGGCCGACGCGCGGTGGACGCCGTCCAACCACCAGGTCGCGCGCTCGGGCCGGCGCTCGCGCGCCAGCCCGGCCGGGTCGCCGTCGACGACCGCCGGGTGCACGGATGTGACGATCTCGGCCAGCTCGGCCGCCCGGTGCTTGAGGAAGTAGTGGCCGCCCTCGTCCAGTACGGCCACGGCGGTGGTGGTGCCGAGGAAGCCCCACTCCCGAAACCGCTCACGGTGGAACTCGGTGCCCGGGTCGGCCGAACCGATCACCGAGACCACCGGCGACGCCAGCCCGGTGGCGGGCCTCGCCAGCCGCTCGGTGAAGTACGCCTCGGCGGCCCGTGAGTCCTCGCGCACATTGTGGACGATCGTGGTCAGCTGCTCCGGCTCCAGGCCCTCCAGGTCGGCCCCCATCGAGCGGAGCCAGTTCAGATGGAGCCGTCCGCTGCGCCGCCGGTCGAGCACGGAGAAGCGGGAGAGTAGTCCAAGGAGGCCCTCGGTCGGCCGGGCGAAGGGGAAGATACCGCCCAGGTAGACGGCGGCGGGCTCGCGTCCCGCCGCGGCCAGCTGGCGGGCCAGCTCGACGGCCAGCGCCGCGCCCACCCCGCAGTGCCCGTACACCGCGACCGGTCCCGCCACCCCGGCCAGGACCTCATCGGCGCAGCGCCGGGCGACCTCCTCCAGCGGCAGTGACTCCTCCGACATGCCGAGGTCATGCCCGGGGACGGCGACGGCGTGTAGTGCCACCCCGGCGGGCAGCGCGTCGGCCAGCGGCTGGTAGACCACGGCGCTGCCGCCCCCGTAGGGCAGGCAGACCAGTGAGAGTCGCACGGACTGCGGGGATTGACGAGGTGTCAGTTCATGGAGCAGACGGCGTGGGCCGCGTTCCTGTTCGGATCGGCCCGCCAGGGTGGCCAGTGCGGCCACGGTCCGCTCCTGGAAGACGTCCATCAGGGTGAGCTGCGCCTGCGGACCGAGCAGGCGGCGCAGGGCGGCCACCATCCGGATGGCCAGCAGGGAGTGGCCGCCGAGGTCGAAGAAGTCATCGTGCGCGCCGACGCGTTCCAGGCCGAGCAGCCCGGCCCAGAGACCGGCGATGATCTCCTCGACCTCGGTCCTCGGTGCGAGGTACTCGGCGTCTTCGGCGCAACCGGAGGCTCCGGGCTCGGGCAGGGCGCGCCGGTCGACCTTGCCGTGGGCCTGTCGGGGCAGCTCAGGAAGGAGCACAAAGCGGGAGGGGACGAGATAGTCCGGCAGCTTCTCCGCCAGCAGCCGGCGCAGTTCGGCGACCGGCGGCGGGGTGGTCTCGTCCGAGGGCACCAGATAGCCGACGAGGGCGAGTTCCCCGGCCGGCCCGCGGGCGGCGGCGACGGCCTGCGCGACGCCGGGCAGCCGGGCGAGATGGGCTTCCACCTCGCCGAGTTCGACCCGGTAGCCACGGATCTTGACCTGGTGGTCGCCGCGACCGAGGAACTCGACGGTGCCGTCCGGGCGAAGCCGGGCGAGGTCGCCGGTGCGGTACATCCGGGCCGGGCCAGGCCCCTGGGGGGTGCCGCGCGCCCCGGCGCCCAGGGCGGTCTCGGTGGCGAAGGGGTCGGGGCGAAACCGTTCGGCCGTCAGCTCCGGCAGGCCGAGGTAGCCCCGCGCCAGCCGGTCACCGCCGATCCACAGCTCACCGGGCACCCCGGCGGGCACCGGGCACAGATGCCGATCGAGCAGATAGATCCGGGCCCCCGGCAGCGGGCGCCCCAGCGGTGTGGTGGGTCCCGCGGTCGGCTGGTCCGGGTCGATCAGCAGGGTGGTGACGCCAACGGTGGCCTCGGTCGGGCCGTAGTGGTTGACCACCCGGCAGCCGGTGCGGGCGCCGGTCGCGGCGAGCTGACGGCTCCACTCCCACCCGGAGGCCTCTCCACCGAGGATCAGCAGCCGGCGCGGCAGTAGCACCGACGTGTCATCCACCTCGGCACTGAGCGCTGACAGATGGGAGGGCGTGAGCTTGACGCAGTCGATGCGCTGGTCGGCCAGATAGGCCGCGAGCTCGGTGCCCCCGGTGCGCGGATCGAGCAGATGCAGCGAACCGCCGGTGGTGAGCGAGAGGTAGAGGGTGGTCAGACCGAAGTCAAAGGCCAGCGACTGGAGCAGGACGTATCGTGCGCCGTCCGGCAAACCGGCCTCGGCGAACCGCTGCCGTACCCCGGCGAGATAGGTGAGCACCTGGCGGTGCTGTACTGCCACGCCCTTGGGCGTGCCGGTGGAGCCCGAAGTGTAGATCACATAGGCCAGGTGGTCCGGGCCCGTGTCACTGTCCGGCGGGGTGCCGGGCGCGGCTGCGAGTCGGCCCCGTGCCTCCTCCAGCAGCAGGACGGGTGCGTCCGAGCCGGTCAGCAGGGCGCGGTGGGCATGAGTGGTGACCAGCACGACCGGCGCGGAGTCGGTCAGCATATGGCCAAGGCGTTCGCGCGGCTGCTCGGGGTCCAGCGGTACATAGGCCGCACCCGACTTCAGCACCGCGAGCAGGCAGACGGCCTGCTCCAGGCCCTGATCCAGACAGACTCCCACCAGAGCGTCGGGCCCGGCCCCAGCGGCGCACAGCAGATGCGCCAGCCGGTTGGCGCGCTGATCGAGCTCGGCGAAGGACAACGTCTCGCCCCGGTGCACCAAGGCGGTCGCGTCCGGGGTGCGGGCGACCTGCCCGGTGATCGCCTCGGCGAGGGTGGCGGCCGATGGCAGGGCGGTAGCGGAATCGTTCCACTCGTACAGGAGATGGTGGCGCTCGTCGGGCGTCAGCAGTTCGAGTGTGTCGACGGGTGCGGAGGGATCGGCGGCAGCCCCCCTGAGCACGCGCTGCCAGTGTCCGGCCAGCCGGGTGACGGTGGCCGCGTCCCAGAGATCGGTGCGGTAGGTGAGGAAGGCGTCGAGACCTCCATCGGTTTCGGTGCAGTACAGACCGAGGTCGAGGTGGACGGCACTGCCCTCGAAGGGAAAGGTCCGCCATTCCAGCCCACGCGGGCGGAACTCCTGGGCGCGGTGGTTCTGTAGGGCGAAGGAGACCTGGAAGAGCGGTGGCCGACTCATCTCCCGCGGTAGGTCCAGCGCCTCGACCAGTCGCTCGAACGGAGTCTCCTGGTGCTGTTGCGCACCCAGCGCGGCGGTGCGGACCCGAGCCAGTACGGTCGCGAAGTCGGGGGAGGCCTCCTGGTCTCCCCCTTCTCTCGCGTCCGCTGGCGCGCTCAAGTCGGCTCGCAGCGGCAGCATGGTGCTGAACAGGCCGATCAGCCCCTCGGTCTCCTCCACCTGACGGCCCGCGAACGGGGTGCCGACGGCGAAGTCCGACTGCCCCGACCAGCGGCCCAGCACCACTTGGAAGGCTGCCAGCAGCGTCATGTAGAGGGTGGTGCCCTTGGTTCGGGACAGCGCCCGGGCGGCCTGGTACGCCGATGGGTCCAGCCGGAAGCTGTACGTGGCCCCACCGGGCTCCGGTAGCGCGGGGCGGGGCCGGTCGACGGGAAGGTCCAGCGGCGGCACGCCGGCCATGGCCTCGCTCCAGTACCCGAGGTCGGCGGCGGCTTGCGGGAGCTTTTGACGCTCGCGCTGCCAGTGGGCGAAGTCGCCGTAGCTGAGCGAGGGCGCGGTCGGTGCGGGCTGGCGTCCGGCTGCCAGTTCTTGGTAGCCACCGAGCAGTTCGTCCAACAGCACCCCGGCGGACCAGCCATCGCCGACCAGGTGGTGCTGGCAGATCACCAGCACATGGTCCTCGACGTCCAGGCGCAGCAGCGCCGCCCGCAACAACGGCCCTTGCGCCACCTCGAACGGTCGGTCGACCTCGGCCTCCACCAGCGCACGGGCGGCCTCCTCCCGGCTGTCGACGGGGAGATCGGTCAGCTCGTACAGCTGCCAGGGCACGGTGAAATCGGCGGCCGGGGCTATCCGCACCCGGGGTCCGCCCTCCTCGCCGGCGGGGAAGGAACTCCGCAGCGTGTCGTGCCGAACGGCGACCAGGCGCAGCGCCTCGGCCAATGGCTCGGGCCGCAGCGGACCGAGCAACCGACCGACCGTGGGCAGTACATAGGCCGCGGTCCCCGGGGTCAACTGCTCGACGAACCACAACCGCTCCTGCGCGAGTGAAAGCGGTACGGGTGTGCCGGGCGGGCGAGGGGTGATGATCGGCGGCTGGCCGGTGTCCCTCGCGCGCTCGCGCAGTCGGCGGGCGAGGAGTGCGCGCTGCTCGTCGGTCAGTGCCGTCCGCGCCCGGCGGACGGTGGAGAGCATGGGAACAGGGGGTGCGGGGTGGTCCACGCGTTCCATCAGCTCTCCTCGGACAGCAGTTCAAGGGTGACGGCATCGCTCACCGCGGCCACCGTGGGCTCGTCGTAGAACACCTGGAGGGGCACCTCTGCGCCGAGTCGACGTCTGATGCGCGCCGCGACCTGGGTGATGGTGAGTGAGTGCGCCCCGAGGTCGAACAGATCGTCGTACAGGCCGATGGAGGGCAGGCCCAGCACTTCGCACCAGATGGCCGCCACCTCGGTGGTCAGCTCGTCCCATGGCTCGTCCGACTGGTCCGTCACGCTCGCTGGATCGTTCGTCGGCTGCTCATGGACCGGTTCGGGCAGACTGCGCCGGTCGGTCTTGCCGTTCGGCGTCAGGGGGAGTCGGGGGAGCGGATGGAAGACCGCGGGGACCATCACATCCGGCAGTGTCAGGGCGAGGAAGGCACGAAGTTCGGCGGTCGTCGGTATGGGTAGGCCCACCCGCCAGACCGGGTAGGCGGCGAGCACCTGACCGCGCGGTTCCTCTGCCGAGCCGCGCACGGCGACGGCAGCCGTCGCCACCGCGGGGTGCTCCTGGAGTCGCGCCTCCACCTCGCCCAGTTCGATCCGATGGCCACGCAGCTTGATCTGGTCGTCGAGTCGGCCCAGGCAGTCCAACCCGCCGTCGGGTCGCAGCCGGGCCAGGTCACCCGTGCGGTAGTAGCGCGCTCCTGTCTCGGTGTGGGTGATGAAGCGGTCGGCGTTGAGTTCCGGGCGGTTGCGGTAGCCCCGGGCCAGGCCCGCGCCGCCGAGCGCCAGTTCACCGGCCACGCCGTGGGGTACGGGGCGTCCGTCCGAGGCCAGGATCAGGGCGGTGGTGCCCGCGATCGGATGGCCGATGCTCACCTCCCGCGGTGCGGGAGGCAGTTCGGCGCTGGTGGACCAGATGGTGGTCTCGGTCGGCCCGTAGACGTTCCACAGCCGTCCCACCCGCTCGCGCAGTCGTCGGGCGAGCGGCAGCGAGAGCGCCTCGCCACCGCTGAGTGCCGTCAGGCCGGGTGCTCTCAGCCCGGCGTCCAGCATGAGCCGCCAGCCGGACGGAGTCGCCTGGAGATGGGTGACCGCGTGCCGCTCGACCAGGCCGGTCAGCGCCCGGCCGTCACGGACCTGTGCCTCATCGGCGATCACCACCCGGCCGCCGGTGACCAGCGGCAACAGCAGTTCCAGGGCCGAGATGTCGAAGGAGAGCGAGGTGACGGCCAGCCAGCTGTCCTCAGGGGTGGCGGCCAGTTGACCGCGGAAGGCGAGGAGTAGATGGGCCAGTGCGCCATGCGGCACCTCGACACCCTTGGGGCGGCCGGTGGACCCCGAGGTGTAGATCAGATAGGCGAGGTCATCCGGTGTCACCGTCGGCAGCACAACGGGATCGGTCGCTGGGGCCCCAGCGGTGCACAACAGATCATCGAGCAACAGGATCCGGCCCTGGCCGGCGACCCGCTCGGCCGTGCGCCGCTGGGCCAGCGCGACCGGTGCCCCGGCGTCGGCGAGCACAAAGGCGATCCGTTCGCTCGGGTACGTTGGGTCGACGGGCAGATACACGCCACCGGCCAGGGTGACGGCGAGCACGGCGGCCAGCATCTCGGGCGAACGCTCGGCGCAGACGGCGACCACCGTGCCCGGTGTGACCCCGACCGCCACCAGCCGGCCGGCCAACTCCCGTGCGCCTGCGGCCAACTGCGCGTATGTGTAGGTGAGTTCGCCCGAATGAACGGCGACTCGCTCGGGGTGCGAGGCGAAGGCGCCGATCAGCAGGGAAGGCAGAGTGGCGCCCATCGCTTCGGGGGCGGCCGCCGGGCCGCGCACCGGTGCCGACTCCGCCTCGTCCACCAGGGACAGGTCGGCGAGCGCGGCTCCCGGGGCGGCCACTATCGAGGCGAGCAGTTGGCGCAGATGGGCGCCGATGCGCTCGGCCCGGTCGTGAGCCAACAGCCGCGTCCGATACATCAGCAGCACCCCGAGCCGGTCCGGGCCGTCCACCAGGTGCACCCGCAGCGCACCGCGCGCGGTGCCAGGAAAGAGCACCCAGTCGATGGTGGTGCTCAGCCCCACGAACTCGACCGGGGCGATACGGCGACGATAGGTGAACGACACCGGGGCGAGCGCCACGCCCGGGCGCAGTCCCCGGACGGCACGGGCCAACGGCACCCCGCGGTGTGGATAGCCGGCGCGCAACTCGGTGCGCACTTCGCGGGCGAATTCACCGAACGGCAGTCTCGGTTCGGGGGCCGTGACCACGGGCAGCTCATTGACGTGTACGCCGATCCGGTCAACGGTCTCGGGGCTGCGGGTACCGAGGTCGACCGCCACCGCCGGGCGCTCATTGCCGTAGCGCGACAGCAGGGTGTGCAGCGCTGCCAGCAGCAGTTCGAAGAGGGTGACCCCGAGCTTCTCGGCGGTGACCGCGAGATCGGCGCGCAGCTGCGGATGCACATCGAACGACACCGCCGCACCGGGTCCGACGCCATCCGATGGCTCCGCAAGGAGGCCGGGGAGCAGCACCGCGGCCTCGGGCAGCGGCCGATCGGCCCAGTGGGCGCTCGCCGCAGCCAGGGCCAACGGGCCCACGGCCGTCTCCTCGCCGCCGGTCGTCGCCGTGGCCAACGGGGATGGAGCGGGGGCGGGGCCCCCACCGGTGCGGTGGGCGTAGCGGGCCGCGAGGTCGCGGAGGAACACATCGGTGGAGGCGCCGTCAAAGGCGATGTGGTGCGCCACGACCAACAAGGTGGCATGAGTGCGATCGGTCCGCAGCAGGGTGAATCGGGCCGGTGGTCCGATCGCGAGGTCGAACGGCACCGCGCTCAGCTCGGCCAGCTCCGCGGTCAGTCGCGCGGCCGTCGTCTGCCGTATCGTCAGTTGCGGTGTCGCGGCCGGTATCAGAACGGGCAGGCCGTCTTCTTCCCGGATGGCCCTGGACAGCGCCGGATGTTGTGCTGCCAGGTCGGCGCAGGCAGCCGTCAGCGCCGCCTCGTTCAGCACCCCCTCGAAGTGCACGGCGAACGGCATGTGGTGGACGGAGCCGAGCGGGCCGAGCCGCTCATTGACCCAAATGCCCTGCTGGGCAGGGCTGGTAGGGATGCTGGTCACAGGGATTCCTCAGTCAGTCCGGGCGCTCGGGGCGGGGCGGGTAGGGAGGGCAAGGGGCGGAGCCGGGCGTCTTGATGCGGCGGCGGCTCGGCAGTACGGAGGCGGCGCGGGCGGTGCTGGTGCGACCTTGGCCCGGTGATCAGCAGCGGGCGTCTTGGTTGAGCCGTGCCTCAGTGAGGAGCCAGGCGGTGTTGCCGAAGTTGCGGTGCGGTACGCGGTGGGGCAGTGGTGGCGAATGCGGCTCAGTGCGCGGCCGCGTTCAGCGCGGCGGTGAAGTCCTCCGCCAGCGCTGCGATGTCGTCCGGTTCAAAAGCCAGTGCGTTGAACTGGATCCAGCAGTCCAGGCCGCCATCCCGCTGCTCGACGACGGTCAGTTCGGGCACCCCGAGATCGCCGCCGGGCAGCGGCCAGGGAACGGTGGTGCCCCGCGGCAGCGCCCAGGGCTCACAGAGCAGGCCCGGCAGATGGGCGTCGGCGGCCCAGTTCTCGTAGCGCAACCAGGCCGGGAACGCCACCACCGAGGGTTTGAACTCGGAGTACGGGTAGAGCTGATGGTCCAGCGCACCGGTGGCCGCGAGTCGCACCCGTTCCGCCAACTCGGCGAAGCCGGGCCCTCCGGAGCAGTCCACCCGTACCAGCAGCGACTGCACCAGGCAGCCGACCGCGCGCTGTGCCTCGGGTCGGGTCCTGCCGGGAACCGGCGTCATCAGCACCAGGTCCCACCGGCCGCTACGGGCCGCCAGCAGCCCGCTCCACAAGGTGGCGACGGCCATGAAGGGGGTGACTCCGAGCAGCCCGGCCCGCTCCCGCAGCCGTCCGGCCCGATCGGCTGCGACGGTGAAGGGGTACGCGGTGGTGTGCACCTGGTCAACGGCTCGCCTGCCGGGGAACGGGTCGAGGGCGGATGGAGCGCCTTCCAGCGCGGCCGCGAAGTACCGGCGTCCGGCCGACCAGCGCTCGTTCGACCACCGCACCAGGTCCTGGTACGGCATGGCGTGCTCGGGCAGTCGAGGGAGCCGGCCTCGCCGCAGGGCGTCGTACCCGAGTCCGAGTTCGTGCAGGAGGACGCCGATCGACCAGCCGTCGGCCACCATATGATGCACCGCCAGCAGCACGATATGGTCCCTGGGTCCGCGGCTGACCACCAGCAGCCGGGCCGTTGGGTCCTCGCCCAGATCGGTGAGCCGATCTCGCTCGGCTATCAGCAGGGTATTCACCTCGGCGTCGCTCGCACCGGGTGCGTCCAGCAGGGAGATCCGTGCCCTGGGAGCCTCGTCCAGTACGGTGCGGACCAGCCCGGGGACATCGCCGGGAACCGGTACGAACCTGGTGCGCAGTGAAGGATGCCGTCGAACGAGCTCAGTCAGGGCCCGGCCGAGCGCCTGCTGGTCCAGCCGGTCGGTCACCCGGAACAACGCGGTGACCGCGCCCACGTCCCGCCCTGACTCCTCGGCCATCCAGTCCAGGAAGTTCTCCTGCTGGCTGGTCAGCGGAACGCTGTGCTGCTGGGCCCGTAGAGCGCGCAAGAAGGGTGGAATCGAGGCTTCCTTATCGCCGTCATCAGCGTTCTCGTCGGGCCGGTCCACCTGCTCAGGTGCGGAGGTCGGCACGCCATCCTCCAGCCAGGCGGCCTGGGCCCGCAGCGAGGGACGACCGAAGACCAGCGCGGAACCGGCCTCCACCCTGAACCGTTCCGAGACCGCCGCCGCCAATTGGACGGCGCGGAAGGAGTCACCGCCGAGCGCGAAGAACTCCTCGGCCACACTGCGCACCGGACGGCCCAGCACCTCCTGCCAGAGCTCCGCGAGCTGTATCTCCACAGCGGTAGCGGGTGGCCTTCCGTCCGGCACGGACGGCGACGCCTCGGTGGTCTCGAAGAGAGAACGGAGCTGATGCTTCAGCACCTTCCCGGTGGCGTTGCGCGGCAGGTCCCCGGCGAGTAACAGCCGCACCGGAAGTTCGGGTCGGCTCAGCCGGGTGCTGAGGAAGAGCCTCAGCGCATCGAGGTCCAGGCCCTTCGCCGCGGGCACCACCACCGCGACGGGAACCGCGCCCATCACGGGGTGCGGGACGCCGAGCGCCGCCGCGTCCGCGACCCCCGGGTGCTCGTGCAGCGCGTCTTCGATTCGTAGGGTGGAGACCTTCAGCGCACCGGACTTGATGACATCGCTCTCCCGGTCCACCAGATGCAGATAGCCATCCGCGTCCAGCCGCCCGAGGTCGCCCATCCGCACCCAGCCGTCGCTGAAGACGGTGGTCGCGTCGGTGGGATCGCCGATGTAGCTACGCGAGGGTCCCGGTTGGCGCAGCCAGACATCGCCGGCATCGCCGACCGGCAGGGCTCCGCCGTCGGCGTTGAGGATGCGCAGGTCCTGCGGATTGGCGGGCCGGCCCACCGAGCTGGGCCTGGCCAGGTCGACGACCATGGAGATCTGGGCGGGCACGGCCTCCGCCGAGGTGTACACATTGACCACGGTGGCCTTCGGTAGCGCTTCGGTCAGCGCCTGGGCGACGGGTACCGGCAGGGCGGCGGCGGAGGAACTGAGGAGGAGCAGGCTGGACAGGTCATGGCGCGCGGGCACCCCGGAGTTGAGTAGCTCAATGGCCATGGAGGGCACCAGGAAGGCGGTGCCGATCCCCAACTCCGCCACGGCTCGGCCGAATTCCTCGGCGTCGAAGCGCGGCAGGACGACGGTACTGGGCGCGCCGGTCAGGGCGCCGAGCAACATCATCTGACCCGCGTTGGTGCCGATCGGGAAGGCGTGCACGGCATGCCGCGAATGGGCATAGGGGCGTGGGCGCGGCTTGAGGCGTAGGCCTGCTGTCAGATTGGCGTGGGAGGCGAGAACTCCCTTGGGCAGGCCGGTGGTTCCTGAGGTGCCAACCACCTGGGCGGGGTCCCATGGATCCGGTGGGGCGGGTGGGGTGTTGTCGCTGTTCTCAGTGTTGCCGGTTGGGTTCGCCTCGACGGTCGCAAGGGTGTGGTGGATGATTCCGGGAAGACCCGGAAGGTCGGCCTCCGTCAGCACCGCGCCCACCCCGCACAGCTCAGCGAGTCGTGCGGCCTCGGGTTCGGCCAGGTCGGCACGGAGTGGCAACCCCGCCGCTCCCGCGTAGTGCACGGCCAGGAACGCCACCGCGTACTGATCCCAGGCGCGGTCGGTAAACCGCAGGGCCACCAGATCGCCGGGCCGCACCCCACCGGCTGCCAGCCCGCGGGCAGCCCGGACGGCCCGCTCGCGCCAGGCGCCATAGGTGAGCGTGCCGCCACCGCGCACCTGGATGGCGATGCTGTCCGGCTGACTCGCAGCCCTGGAATCCAGCAGGTCGGGGACGGTCAGCGGTGTGGGCGAGGCGTTGATGGTGCCCTCCAGGAGTGGTGGCCGGGTGGGGAGTTGATCCAGAGAACTCGGTGGCACAAGAGACGGTCACGGGCATAGCGCGCAGCTGTCGCACATAGGTATGGTCTGGACCAATCGGCGGGGCATGGCGAAGAATAGCGTGCCGGTGTCGTACTTGTGACGCCTTAATGGAGAGTTCGTGGAAATCGGTGATGGCCAGGCCATGCACCGGTCCCGAAGCACCCGGAACGGGCGGCACGGCAACACCCTCAGTCGAGGGGGCACGTGTGCGACGAGGTCTCGTGGGGGGTCCTCGAATTCAGCAGAGGCCTGGCCATGACTCCGGTGAGATCGTGTACGACCCGCACCCATCCGCACCTCAACACCGACCACCGCCGTCGGCCCCGGACCGGCTACCACCTGCCCTGGCCGGCACCCCAACGGTTCTGCGCCGAGCCGGCCCAAGGCTGCCCGGTGGAAAGGGAGTTGCCCGCCATGCGCCGGGCGCGGCGCGAGACCGGGATCGGCGACGCACCACGCGAGATGGCGGACCACGACCCACCGGACCTACTCCGTGCGATCGCGGCTCATGGGCGCCGACCGACCGGGTCATGGCTGCCCCGGTTCGCGTCGGGCATCGGCCTCCGGTGTGGAGTCCCAGCGCGAGAAGGGCGTGATCGAACCCTCACCGCCCTTCAAGTTGCCTGCTATTGAAAGCCAGTTCGTTGACGCGCACTGCTCCGGCTCGGGCTTCGTCGATGCCCGACGCCCTTCATCTGGCCCCCCGGGCGCACCCTGCCGCCCGGGCGAACGAGTGAGGAAGAACGCATGCTGTACGCGGGAATCGCCTGGTCCGTCGACGGCTACCACGTCGAGGTGCTCGACGCTGAAGGAAATCGGGCAGCCGCTCCGGCGCGCTGGGGTGCGGAGCGGGTGCCCGAGTTGACCCGGTGGCTCGGCGAGATGGGGCGGGAGGCCGATGTGCCCTGCGCCGTCGTTCTGGAGAGTACGAACGGGCTGGTGGACGGTCTGCTGACGGCAGCC
Source organism: Streptomyces albipurpureus (assembly GCF_023701525.1). GTDB lineage: Bacteria > Actinomycetota > Actinomycetes > Streptomycetales > Streptomycetaceae > Streptomyces > Streptomyces albipurpureus. The sequence goes on along the minus strand of NZ_JAMQAW010000011.1, from coordinate 201,509 downwards.
AGGCTCGATGTCTACCGGGCCGATCCCTGGGTGCTCCCCGAGCGTCCGGCCTTCGGTTCGGTGTCCGCCCATGCCCTGGCGGAACGGGCCAGAAACGACCTTGCGTCTCTTTCCCCGCTGACGGCGGAAGGCGGTGGGCAGACCGGGCGGGACGATGACTACCACGACGGAATACGCCGCAGCGAGCCGTTGGAGGCAGAGCTCACGCGGGCGGGACGCTGCTTTCGGCACGGCTCACGTGAGCGCAGGGAGATCGCCCTGACCTTCGATGACGGGCCTGATCCGGTGTTCACCCGGCAGGTCCTTGAGATCCTTGACCGCTACCGCGTGCAGGCCACCTTCTTCTGCGTCGGCGCGCATGTGAACGCGCTTCCCGACGAGGTGCGGCGGATCACGGATGCCGGGCACAGTCTCGGCAACCACACCTGGTCACACCCCTTCCTGCCGGATCTGACCGCGGCACAGTTCCGGCTCCAGATCGAGCGGACCAGCGAGGCCTTCGACCGGTCGGTGGGCACAGTGCCGACGGTGTTCCGTCCGCCCTACGGGTCCCGCACCCCAGAAGTGTTGGGCGAGTTGCGCTCCGAAGGGCCGGCTCTCGCGCTCTGGGACGTCGACTCCTGGGACTGGGCCAGGCCAGGACCTGACAAGATCACCAAGACTGTTCTCGATCACGCGCGACCGGGCTCCATGATCCTGATGCATGACGGCGGAGGGGATCGCCGCGAGAGCGTGCAGGCACTGCCCGCGGTGATCGAGGGACTGTTGGAACGCAACCTCCGTTTCGTGTCCGCCGATGACCTGAGATCCCGGGCCGTGTGAGCGTCGTAGCGGGACCAGTGAGGCGCGGCCTCTCGTCTCTCGCCTCTCGCCGCCGGAGGCGGGAGGCGCGGGCGAGAGGCTGGTCTTCGATACCCGAAGCCGACACCCGGCCGGACGGGTGGGTATGCGCCCCGCCCGGGATCTGGCGTTCGGATGTCCGGGTAGCTCAGCTGCTGAACTGCACTGACATAAAACTGCTGTTGTCGACCCACTGGCCCGGATCAAGTTCTTCCGCGGTGGCGTTCCGACAGTTCTTCTCCACGTACATGACCGCCCGGCGGTCGGTGTTGTTGACCGTCAGCCCCTGAACCTGACGACCCACGGGATAGCAGCGGCCGTCGATCGGATTGGTCAGGGTGTGCGGAACGTTTCCGGGCTGGGTGTGATAGGTGAAGTCTCCCGTGGCGGCGTGTGCGGCGAGTGGAAATGTGACACCCAACACGGCGACGGCACCGAAGACGCCGAGCGCACTACCTAATCTGCCTTTCATCACTGCCTCTCTCTGGTACGGGGGCTGACACCCCGGATGTACTCGACGCCCGCTGGCCGGCCGGCGGGCTCCGCAACCGCCGCTCCAGCCTTGGCGGTTGGAGGCCCGGTGATGACGGTTCTACCAGTCTCGCCCAGGACACCGGTGAAGTCACCGGGCTCCCGCCTGTTTGTCAGTGACCCGTTCCCGACCGCCGCACCAGCGGGCAGAGTGCGGTGGCAGGGGGGATCCGACGCCGATCGGGTTCTGGAACCCCGAGCTCCGGGGCCTTCTGCGGGGGATCGGGAGGGTTCGCGCCGTGGGCCGGTGCGGGGCGCTGGGGGAGCCGCGGTCGACGAGTGACTACAGGGAGTCGGCACCTCCTTCAGCGGCATGTCCGAAAAGCAACCAGACAGGCGCCGACCCTTGTAGGGGGTAGTGGGGCCTATGCGACGGCTCATGAGGCTCTGAGTCCTTGGGGTTCTCTGAGGTCTGTGTGATGCATGAGTCGTAAGCATTCTTAACTTACTCGTGAGGAATTCTTTACATGCCCATGCCAGGGGTCCACTATGCCGTTGCCAGTTCGGACACACTCACAGTCAAGGAGAGTTTGTGGCCAGACGTACACAGGGGGAGCGCAGGTTGCTCGGCGCCCTGACCGCCGCGACGGTGGCGCTTCCCCTAGCCCTGGGCGCCGCACCCGCCCAGGCGTTATCGGACGGCACGAGCGGTTCTGCCGCCGCGCCCTCGCTCTTCCGTGCCAAGACGGAGAACGTTGTCCGCGCCCAGCTCGACAGCAAGGAGAGGGCGACCTTCTGGGTCGCCCTCTCCGCTGAGGCGGACACCTCGGTCGCACGTAAGCAGCGGACCAAGACCGACCGAGGACGCACGCTCTACCGGGCGAAGCGGGCACACGCCCAGAAGACCCAGGCTCCGCTGAAGGCCCTGCTGGACAGTGCCGGCGCCACTTATGAGTCGTTCTGGATCGCCAACATGGTCAAGGTCACCGCGGACAAGGCGCTCGCGGAGAAGATCGCGGCGCGCCCGGAGGTCGCCGCACTGAACGCCGACGAGAAGATCCCCCTCCTCCAGGCGTCGCCGGTCAAGAGCGAGCCGAAGGCCACCACCCCCCAGGCGAAGAAGGCCCGAGCCAAGAGTTCTGGCACGGACGCGGTGGAGTGGAACATTGACCGCATCAACGCATCAAAGGTCTGGTCCGAGTTCGGCCTGCGAGGCGAGGGAATCGTTGTCGCCTCGGTCGGCACGGAAGGCGATCTCACCCATCCCGCCGTCAGGTCGAAGTACCGCGGGCTCAAGGCCGATGGCGGCTACGACCACAACTACAACTGGTTCGACGCCGAGCGCAGCTGCCCCGGCGGGCTGCCCTGCACCCCCGGCGAGGGCAGCCCCTACGGCTTGGGCGTGATACTCGGCGACGGCGGAGTGGGCAATCGGATCGGTGTCGCCCCTGGGGCCAAATGGATGACGGTCAAAGGCTGCGGGGGCATCGCCTGCACCCCCGACACGGTGCTGCGGGCCGCTCAGTGGGTCATCGCGCCCACCGATCTCCACGGTGCCAACCCCCGCCCGGACCTCGCCCCGCATGTGGTGCAACACGCCTGGGGCGGGGTCGCCGGTACCTGGTTCAAGACGGTCGTCCAGGCCTGGCGGGACGCCGGCATCTTCACCTCGTACGGCAACGCCATGGCGGGCCCGCGCTGCAACACCCTCGACTCACCCAGCACCTTCACCAACGCGTACACCACCGCCGGGTTCTGGAAGAACGGCCTGATCGACCCCAACTCCTCACGCGGCACCGGTGAGAACGGGGGCATCAAACCCAACATCTCCGCTCCCGGCGAACAGATCCGCACCGCCTGGAAAGGCGGCGGCTATGCGCAGGTTGGCGGTTCGGGAGCAGCCGCCATGCACACCATCGGTACGGTGGCCCTGATGTGGTCGGTGAATCCCGCCCTGCGCGGCGACATCACCGAGACCGAACGGCTCCTCGACGGCTCCGCCACCGATGTGGACGACACCAGCTGCGGCGGCACCGCCGCCAAGAACAATGTCTACGGGGAGGGCCGGCTCGACGCGTACGCGGCCGTCACCGCCACCCCCCGGGGTACGGCTGGAAGCGTCAGCGGCACCGTCACCTCACCCACCGGGCCCCTCGCCGATGTCGCCCTGAGCTTTACCGGCCCCACGGCCGCCAACACCGTCACCGACGCCACCGGCGGCTACACCGTGCCGAGGGTTCAGCCCGGCGACTACACCGTCACGGCGACCTCGTTCGGCTACCGCACCGCGTCCGGAACCGTGACGGTCACGGCGAACGGCACCTCCGTCAGGGACCTTGCGCTCACCGAGGCTCCGACCGGCCGGATCACCGGAAGGGTCACCGGTCCGGGCGGAGCCCAGGCCGATGTCACCATCAAGGCCGACGAAGCCCCCACCTCCGTGAAGACCGCCGCTGACGGCACCTACACACTGGAACTGCCGCTGGGCACGTACAACATCACCGCCACCCCCAGCCATCGCTGTGCGACGGGCAGCGCGGCTCGGATCGAGACGGCCGCCAACACGGTCAAGGACTTCGTCCTCGCGGCCCGGACCGACGCCTTCGGTACCGAGTGCAGTGTCACCACCGGCGCTCCGTTCCCGCGGGGAACCACCAAGCTGGCGTTCGTCAATCCCAGCTACGCCCTGGCCTCCATCGATCTGCCCTTCCCGGTGCCTCACTACGGCAAGACCTACCGCAAGGCCACCGTGTCGGTCGGCGGAGTGCTCGGCTTCGGGGAGATGACCACCAAGTCCAGCAACGAGACCCTGCCGAACCCGGTCCGGCCCAATGGTGCGCTCTACCCCTTCTGGGATGACTACTTCCATGACGCCAACTCGGGTGTGTACTGGTCCACCACCGGTACCGCGCCGCACCGAAAGCTCGTCGTCGAATGGCGCGACGCACCGCTCGCCGTCGGACGACCGCACGACCGGGTCTCCTTCGCCGCCGTGGTCGGTGAGGACGGTTCCGTGTCCTTCCACTACAAGGACATCTCCGGTACGGGTCTGGAGAACGCGTCCAACGCGACCATCGGCATCGAGAACGCCACCGGTACCGACGCCTTCATGTACTCGTACAACGAAGGCACCGTCCATGACGGGATGAGCATCCACTTCCGTACGACGAAGACCGCGGTGGTCACCGGAACCGTCACGGACGCCAACGACGGCAAGCCCGTCGCGGGCGCGACCGTCGCCGCCAGCGGCGGAAGCAGTGACACCACCGGCGCCGACGGTGGGTACCTCATCCAGGTCCCGGCGCCCGGTGCTCCCGAGGTCACTCCCTCGGCGCCCGGCTACACAACGCTGGGCAAGAGCCTGCCCCAGGACCCGGGCGGGATCGCCTCCGCGGACTTCGTGCTATCCACCGGGCGGGTCTCCGCGGACGCTGCCTCGCTGAACATCGTCGCCCCCGCCGGACAGCAGCGCGGTCGCTCGGTCGATCTCATCAACACCGGCGCCGCCACCCCGTACACGGCTACGGAGAAGGACGGTAAGAGTTGGTTCAGTGCGACCCCCGCGAGCGGTGTGGTTGCGGCGAACGGCCGGCGGACGTTGACGGTGAAGGTCGACACCACCGGGGTGGCCCCCGGCACGGTCCTCACCGGCACCCTGCGGGTCTCGTCCCAGAGCGGTCGCCAACCGGTGACCGACATACCGGTGAGTGTGGTCGTCCCCGCGTACCAGACGGCGATCGACACCGGTGCGAGCCGGGCCCTGACCGACCCGCTCGGCGACGTTTGGGCCGCCGACCGCGCGTACACCGCCGGTAGCCACGGCTATCTCGGTGCCACGACCACGCGCACCACCACCCAACCCATCACCGGGGTACCGGCGACCAGCGATCCCGCCCTCTATCGATCCGCCCGCCAGGGGATGCTCGAATACCGATTCGACGCCGTTCCCAACGGCACCTACCGGGTTGAGCTGGGCTTCGCCGAGACTGCTTCCCAACCGCCGGGCAGTCGGGTCTTCGACGTCATGGCCGAAGGCACGCAGTATGTGACCGATCTCGATCTCACGGCGGTCGCGGGCGTACGCACCGCCCATGACCGGGCCTTCACCGTCAAGGTCACCGACGGACAGCTCAACCTTCGATTCGTCGCCAACGCCGGAAGGACATCGGTGAACGCGATCAGAATCACCGAACGCCCCGATCTCACCGGCTGATACCTCCGCACCGACGGTCAGGGCCTGCCCGGCAGCCACCGGACAGGCCCTGCTCGTGCTCGGCGTAGCGAAGCACGCTCACTTCGTCGGCCGCCACGCTGCGGCAGCCGTACGCAGGCTGGCTCCTACCCGGCGCGAGAAGGGCGCATCGCCAGTCCAAGAGGGTCGTGGCCGGCTACCGCGTGAGGCGCCGGCGAAGACGACAGCGATTCCTCTCCCTCGCTGACTACGGGATGGTGATGACTGCCCGGGATCACGTGATTTCTCGCAGTATTTACCAGCTGTCACCCTGGGTGTCAGAAGCCCGGGGATGACGGTCGAAGGCTGGCGGGCGCGGGTTCGACGGGTGCCTCGTCATGGCTCAGCACCTCCTCATGTCCCGGGAATCCGGGGATCACCGCTGATAGGACCGACTGTCGTCCACAACCGGTCCCCTGGCCGGCCCCTTTCCACTCGCTCGGTGCGCCGGGCAGGCCGACGGACCAGATCCTGGTGGAAGGGCGGGTCGGATCGCCGGGGTGGAGGGGACGCGGCTTGCCGCTCCCCGGTTCACGTGGTTGCATTCCGGCTCCACTCCCAACGCCCGGACTCACTGACCTTGACGATGCGTCAGTAGGGCTTGCTGAGGCGTTGGCAGTGGTGTGCTGTCTGGATTCTTCGCTCAGTCCCGGAGGTAGTGAGACATGGCCGTCTTCGACGAAGGCACCAAGTTCCGTGCAATGGTCGACTTTCCCGGCAACACCGGTTTCGTCGAGGTCGAGTTCTCGGTGACCAACAACCCGATGGACCAGACCAACCCGGCGCCCGCCGTGACCGCACTGGAAATTGCCCAGGCCATCAGTGCGAAGGCGGTGGCAAAGGGATATCCGCCGCTGGTCTTCCGGGGGCCGCAGGCGGCAGCCGACCTCAATCCCTGATGCGTCCCAGGCCGGCGGATCGCTCGTGAGGGCGGGGGCGGCAGCGAGGAGAACGACCCGGCGCTGCCACCCGCGCCCGTGGGGCGGGCGGGAGCCCGGGTGTTCGTAGGGGTCCGCTGCCCGAGTGCGGTCCGGCGCGACGGTGCGACCGGGCCGGTTCAGCCGCTGGGCGGCGGCCGGTTCGGGCCGGACCGGAGCCGATCGCGAGGGCGAGCGCTCACAGCGGCTCATCGTCGGGAACCACATGTACCGCTGCCTCCTCCGCCGAGGCGGCAGCTCCATCGATCCCCGCGTCCCAGGCCAGGAGATCCTTCTCGGTGTCCTCGTGGGCTCCCTCATCCGGTGCCACCAGCCGCCCCGCCCGGCGATCTCCCACCTCGTCGTCGCGGAGTTCCCCATCGGTATCGGATGTGTCTCCGATACCGTCGCCATCCAGGGCGTCGGCCCCCGTGTCCGGTACCTCCTCCGCGAGCCGCTGGTCCAGTGTCTCGCCCTCGCGCTGTTCTCGTGCGGTGGTCCCGGTCCGGTCCACGCCCAGCGGGCGATCCGGCGGAGAGTAGCCCTCGTCGTACGGGTCCACACCCCGGTCGAGCAGGGTGTCCTCCGGGTCGAGGAGACCTTCGTCGTCCGGGACCTCGTTGTCATCCGGCGACCCGGGCTGGTAGACCTCATCGCCCATGGTGGTGTCGTCAGGCATGTCGTTGCCGGCCATGGTTGCGCCTTTCTTCAGCGGACGCCTGCGGTGTACGCGCTCAGGGACACGCCAGGACTCCCTCCATCGTCCTCTCAATGAAGGCGACACGCACCCGGCAAGCGCGGTCACCTTCGGTAGCGGGCGTTCTCGGTGGTTCTCCCGGGGACCGATCCGAACCCGTTAAAATCATCACCCTGGGTGACAACGGCCCCAGTGGTTGGATTCGGCGCCAGGGGATGCCCCCCCATCAAGCGAAACCGTGTTTCCCAGTGGGGGAAGCGGACGCCCCGGGTGGGAGCGAGTGTGCTGCCCGGATGAGCGCGCTGCCTGACCCTCGACCACCGGCTCTGCCCTGGCCCGGGGACGCTCCGCCCCGGGCCGGGACGCCCTCGTGGAAACGGGGCGCCCCGGAACAGCCTGCACGGGTGAAGGCGAGCACCCGCACCACCCGGGTGCTGAGGTACCGAGCCCGGCAGAAGCGGTCAGCCGAACGGGTCGGCAGACGTGGCCAGAGCGTCCGATCCCCGCCCCGCCCCGCCCCGGTTCGCCGGTCAGCCGGCCAGTTCGCCCAGCAGCGCCCAGGTGCGTCGCCGCTCGGCTTCGCCGGCGATCTCCGTCCCTGCGAACACCACTTCGGTCGCCCCGGCGTCCAGGTACCGCTGTATCTCGGCCCGGACCGTCTCCTCGTCGCCGATCACGGCCACATCGCCGGCCCGCTTGGCACCGGAGAGCTCGATGGCGCGCGCGTAGGACGGAATCTGCTCGTAGAACGCCAACTGTTCGGTGGCCCTCTCTCGTACGGAGTCAACGTCGTCGGTGACCACACCGTGGACGATCGCCACGATCCGGGGCGCGGGCCGATCGGCAGCCGCCGCGGCCCCGGTGACGGCTGGGACGATGTGCTCGGCCAGAGCGCGAGGCCCGGCCAGATAGGGCAGAATCCCGTCCGCCAACTCCCCGGTGACCTTGAGGGCCTGTGGACCCATGGCCGCGACGAGCAGTGGTACGCCGGTCTCGGCGCCCGGCACATGAGCAGGCAGCGGGGTGGTCGCGGTGATCAGTTCGCCGTGGTGGTCGACGGTGCCGGTCTCCAGCAACTCACGTAAGACGGTGAGGAATTCACGCAGCCGGGCGATGGGGCGGCTGAAGGCAATCCCCAGCCCGTCCTCGGTCAGCAGTCTGGTGCCCAGGGCCAGGCCCAGGTGGTAGCGCCCGTGGGTGGCCGCCTGCGCGGTCAGGGCCTGGCTGGAGACGATCAGCGGGTGACGTCCAAAGACGGGGATTGCGGATGTGCCCACCTGGAGGCCTGGTACTTCGCGTCCGACGATCGCCGCCAGCTGTGGTGAGTCGACACCGAAGCCCTGACCGAACCAGGCGGACCGCAGCCCGGCGGCTGCGGCCTCCTTGGCCAGGCGTACGGTGGCGTCGACTTGGTTATCGGAATTGATGGCGTTGAGTGCCACTCCCACATTCATATCAGCCTGGAACAGGGGTGGTTGGTGACCCATTCCCGTCGTATATGGCAGTCATGTGTCTGCTGTGTGAACGAGCGGAGTGGTCAAGGCGGCGGGCCGTCGGGCCGGGCTGGACGGACGGTCGCCGCGGCTTCTAGAGATGGACCGCCGTGAGGTGCTGTTGGAGTTGGAACGCGGCCTCGCGCAGTGCCGCAGCGGCTTCCGAGCAGCGGGCGGCCTGGCCCCTGAGTGTGGTCTCACACCATCGCGGGGCCTGCCCAGCGGTGCCGAGCCGGTCGGCGACCGCATCCAATTGGGTGGCGTAGAGAGCCATGCGTGCCGCGTCATCCTCCAATCCCTGTACGAGTGTCTGTAGCGATGTGGTCCGGCTGACCTGGGTGGCGCCCATCCTCGGTCTCCTTCGTCTGTCGGTCGTGGGCCGAGCCCTCAGTGGTCGATGGAAGCGCCTGCCCAGCGGCGGGCGGGTCCGGAGACCGAACTGAGCGTCATCCACGCCCGTGCTCCGTCCAGCCCGAGCGAGCGCAGTTGCCCGGTGAGGTGTTGGGACGAGTCACCCACGGCCAGCCGCAGGCGGGCTGTCGGGTGCGGTCGCATCCGGGAGGCGCCGTCATGCACGGCTCGCACGGTCTTCCCGTCCACCGCGGTGAGCCGGACTTCGCCATACCGTGGGCCGAAGGGCAACGCGGGACCGAGCCGACCGGTCAGGGACAGCACCCGGTGCCCGTCGAGATCGCCGACCTCCGCGGTCACCCGCCCGCCGCGCAGGGTGAGCCCCAGGTCCACCGCCGGTGTCGGATGGCCCCAGATCTCCGCCGCCGCAGTGGTCGCAGCGTGGGTGGAGGAGACCACGCCCAGCAGATGGATTCCGCTTCTACGCAGGTCAGGGCGGCGTAGCAGATCCACCAGGGCGCCGAGGGAGCGGCGACCGAACGGGTCTTGGACCGCGATGCCCACCGACATCTCCTTGTGGGGTCCGATGCCGCTCGTGCCATGCCGGGAACCGGTCACGACCACCATGGCCCGGTCACCGAACAGCACCGGGTGAGCACCGGGCAACGCTGTCTCCAGCAGATCCCGAGCCGCTGCGGCGTCAGCCCGGAACAGGCAGACGATGTTGGAGGTGTCCTGATAGAGGATTGGCAGACCGATGGGCCCGGCCGTTGTCGTCCGCTTCTGGGTGGGCACATTGAGATACGGATAGCTCTGGGGCAGGGCGGTTCGGTCCCGGAGCGCGTACACCTGGCTGCGGATGACTCTGCCCCGATACGGGGCGAGGGCCGCATCGATGTCCTGGCGTGCCTCATGCAGTTCGTGAACCACGTTGTGGAGGTAGTTGTCGATGCCGTGGCAGAGGGGGAACTCATGGGTGGTGTCGACGAAGTCCACCTCGTACCAGGTGGGGTGGGGATTGAAGCAGGCGCCGGCGCCCCGTCCGTCGAGTGAGGGCACGATGTCGTGCTGGTTGGTGATGCTGGCCACCCAGGTCCGCTGGTCGGCGGGGACCTTGCTGTCCACCGGCGAACCGACCGCGATGACATGGGTGAGCTTGTTCCGACGGCAGAAATCCGGGTCCTGGGCCAGGTTCATCACCGCGATGCCGCCCTCGCTGTGGCCGATGAGGGCGAGTTCCGCACCTGCGGGGATCGGGTAGTCGGCGATGGCCTTGTGGATGGCCCTGGTGTACGGGGAATCGGGTCGGAAGAGATTGCGCCAGGCCCCCACGAAGTCCTGCGGGGTGTCGTTCCGCGCCCCTTGGCATGACATGCCGGGCACGCTCAACGCGTACCGAACGGCTCCGTCGGGGCCCTCGATGGACTGGATGATGATGCGGCCGGTCGTCGCCAGTACCTTGATGTTGCCGAGGAAGGAGACCAACGAGCCCTCCTTGGCCAAGCCGAGGGCCTCCGTGGCCGTCGGTTCGCATGGACGGGCGGACCCCTCACCCTGGTCGAGGGCGGCGATCGGGGCTGAACCCATGCCCATGAGCGGCTCGCCGTCGATGGCCTTGCCGGTGGCCATCGCCCATCCGGCGTTGTCATTCAGCGGGTTCTCGTCCATCAGCGCCCGTAGGGCGAGCAGTTCGGTGAAGACGGGGCTGACCGCCGCCATGGCGTTCTGTGCGCCCTTGTCCTTCACCAGCGCGCGAAATGCACGGATCGATTCCAGATCGCTGTCGGATGTCACGGCGTCGATGAGACGGCGCAGGGCGGGTTCCCGGGTGAGCTCGGGGTGGTCGAGGGTCACGGCTGCGATCCGCAGCCGCAGCGAGGTGACCGCGGTGAGCGTACCGAGGCTCTCCCGGCCGGTCAGCTGAGCCAGATAGGTGGCGAACTGCACGGGTCCTGGCCCGACAGCCGCGTTGCCCAGACCGTGTGTGTCGGTCAGGGCACGCAGCAGCGCGGTGTGTACCCGCGGTCCGGTGCGCAGCGCGGAGGCGGCGAGCGCCGGGTGCAGGAGGGTGGCGGTCACCCGGGCGCCTACGGCGCGGATGTCGTCCGCGGTCCCAGCGATCTCCCGTGCGGCGTCCATGTACAGGCGCCGCCGCTCGCGCGGGGCCGTCAGTTCCGTTGGGGGAGGGGACTGGTCATCACGCCGTGGCGAGGGGACCGGTGGCTGATCACTCATGGCGGAGACCTTACCGTCTGCACTCAAACTGATACTGTCCGTCGCGAGTTGGGGGGTCGGCGCCCCATGAGTCGATGTGGAGTGGGAGCGAAAGATGACGAAGTCCACCGAAGAGGGTTCCCTGGTGGGGCAAGTGCGGCGATCGCCCGGGCCGACCGGGGAGGTGCCGCCCGCCAGGACCGCGCCATCGCAGACCGTCGTGGGTCAGCCAGGTGCCCGTGTCCGCACGCCGGGTAACGACGGCTGGCGCAACCACGCCGAGCAGTACTTCCTCAGCCACGGCGACGCTCTGTGGAAGGCCGCCCAGGCCGTGCCACCACTGAACCGGTTCCTCAACCGTACGATCGTCAACCTGGCGGTGACCAAACTCCCCGCTCGACCACGTCCGTTGAGCACGATCGCGCCCTACACCTCGTGGCCCGCACTGGTGGACCGCACCTACACCGGCCGCCATCTGCCCCCGGTCGAGGACCAGGAATCCGGCCGCGCCAGCGTCGAGCGCACCGCATCGCTCTTCACCCGCGAGCCCGGCCGGACCAAGCTCTGCTCGCGCTCGACCGTTCTGCTGCCCTACTTCGCCCAGTGGTTCACGGACGGATTCCTCCGCGGTGAGTCAGAGGAGCCGCGCGACCCTCGCCGTAACACCTCGACGTACGACATGGACGTCAACCAGCTCTACGGCCTTAACCCTGATGTGTTGGCACAGCTACGTGCGTTCGAAGGCGGACGTCTCAAGAGCCAGCAGATCAACGGCGGTGAGTTCCCACCCCACCTCTGCCGCAACGGCAAGATCGAGCCGGAGTTCAGCAGACTGACGCCGGTTCGCTTCGACACCCTGTCGAACGAGCAGAAGGACGGCCTCTTCGCCTGCGGCAGCGACCGCGCCAATGGCCAGATCGGTTTCACCATGATGACCGTGCTCTTCCTTCGGGAGCACAACCGCATCGCGGGAGAACTCGCCGAACGCCAGCCTCGCTGGGATGACGAACGACTCTTCCAGACCACCCGGCTGATCCTGACCGCGATGCTGATCAAGATCGCCATCGAGGAGTACGTCAACCACATCGCCAACTTCCGGTTCCGCTTCAGGATGGACCCGCACGGGCTGGGCAACCCCGCCTGGCACCGGCAGGCGTGGATCTCCATCGAGTTCAATCTGATGTACCGCTGGCACAGCCTGATCCCGTCCACCTTGCAGGTCGGCGGTCAGGAGATGCCGATGGGCCAGACCATCCACCGCAGCCCGCTCCTACCAGAGGTCGGACTGGGCCGGCTGATCGCCGACGCCTCGGAGCAGCGCGCCGGACGGCTCGGGCTGCTGAACACGGACGCCGGCCTCGGAATGCTGGAGGCGCAGTCCATCGCGGTCGGCCGCGAGGTACAGCTCGCCTCCTACAACGACTACCGCGCCTACAGCCAGTTCCCCCGTATCACCGATTTTCGGCAGATCACCGCCGACCCCGCGGCACAGCAACTGCTCAGCGAGGTCTACCGCACGCCCGATGACATCGACCTCTTCGTGGGGCTGATGGCCGAGGACCCCGCCCCCGGCGCGATCCTGGGACCGCTGCTCCAGCGGATGGAGTCCACCGAGGCCTTCTCCCAGATGGTGGTGAACCCGCTGCTGTCCCCTCGGGTCTTCCATGAGGGGACGTTCACCGCCTGGGGCATGCGGCTGATCCATACGACGGGCACTCTGTCGGATGTCGTGCACCGCAACATTCCCGAGGAGTCGGAGCAGTTCTTCATCGGTATGGCCGCCCGTCAGACGGCCAGGTGACAGCCGCAATGACCGCCCCCGTCCGGGGGGTTCTCCCGGGCGGGCGCCCTCTTCCCATCCCCGGCGGGTCGCTGTTGGGGATGAGCCGTGCGCAGGCATCCTCCGCCCCGGGGGCTCGGCCAGGACAACGGTTGGCGCGGGGGCGAAGTCGACGCGCCGAACCCGGTCTTGTACGCCGGCCGCCCCATTCACGCCGCACTGAGGCGGTGACCGGCCCAGGACTAGCTCAGGTGCACGGTCAGGAGCGCGATGTCGTCGTCCTTGTCCTTGCCGAATGTCTGGAGCAGCATGTCGCTCAGCTCCTCCAGATCGTCCGGCCCCGAGGTCACCGCGGCACAGAATTCACTCAGACTTGAGTCAAGGTCCCTGGTCCGCTCTTCCACCAGTCCGTCGGTCATCAGGACCAGGCGCGTCTCGGGGGCCGTTGAATAGATCGTCGCCGGAGGATGCGGAAGACCGAGGCCCAGCAGTGGGCCGTGCTCATGAAGGAATCGGGCCTGCCCGTCCGGTTCGACCAGCAGCGGTGGGATGTGACCCGCGTTGGAGAGATGGATACGACGCCCACCAGGCTCGATCAGGACAAGGCAGAGGGTGACGGTGACCCCGGGCCGTGAATGGGCGAGGAGTGTTTCCAGCCGGTCATGGAGACGATGCGGCGGATGGCCCTCCAGCGCATAGGCGCGCAGCGCATGCCGAAGCTCACCCATCACCACGGCGGCGGCCAGCGAATGCCCTGCTACATCGCCGATGGCCACCAGAAGACCATCGCTCGTTTCGAGTGCCTCGTAGAAGTCACCACCGATCTCGGCCTGTGCACCGGCGGGGACATAGCGGAAGGCCATCTCAATCCCCGGCACCGAGGGGAGGCCGTCGGGGAGGAAGGTCTTCTGGAGGGTCAGGGCGAGCGAGTGCTCTTCGGTGTAACTGCGCAACGATTCCAGTGCCAGCGAGCTGGCGATGGCGAGTTGCTGGAAGAGCTCGCGGTCATCGGAACCGTGCAAGGCGTCGGCGGGCACGGCAAAGCAGAGGGGCGGCCGACCCCGCTTGGTGCGCACCACGATCAAGAAGACATCCCCGCCCAGCTGATCAGAGGGCAACAGCGTCTGCCAGAGGGCTTGGGGGATGTGCGCGGTCTCGGTGCCGGTTCCCGAGCCGAGGGCCTGGACGGCGAGTCGGTTCAGCACACTGGGGTGGGTCGGCAGCAGTCGGGCTGTCTCACCGGGGCCTTGGGCCATGCTGTGCACCACATGTCCCTGCGGAGTCAGGAAGACCGCGGTGGCGGCGCAGGACATCAGATTCGCCGCGCCGCTGGTCGCCGCGCTCGCGAAGGAGTGGAAACCCACCGCCTTGTACACGTCCAGGGTGGTGTGGTTCAGCGTCCGCAGTCGTTTTGCCAGCCACTCGGCGCGCTGTTGCGCTCGGGTGTAGCGAAGCGTCGCGGTCAGTGTGGCCAGAAGCTCATCGCGGTCAATGGGTTGGTTGAGATAGGCGGCCGCACCGCCCTGAAGTCCCCGGGCGTGATCCTCGGGGCTCATGATGACGGCGGATACGTGGATCACCGGTACGCCCGCGGTGCGGGGGTTGGCCTTGATCGACTCGCAGACCTGGAAACCGCTGACATCGGGAAGATTGACATCGATGATCGCGACTTCCGGGAGAGGCGCGTCGGCGATGTCCAGCAGTTCCAGCGCGGCGGTCCCGTCGGGCGCCTCCAGAACGGTGTGACCCGCGCGGCGAAGCCAGCTGCCCAGCACATACCGATTGGTCGCATCATCATCGACGATGAGCACCCTGGCGGGTGCGGCATCGTGCTCCGCGTCCTCGTTCACGCGCCGTTCTCCTGTCGATCGGCTCTCCCGGACGTATCAGTTCGTGGTCCCGAATCGGACGGCTGCCGTGCCGACGAATGCCCGGTGAGCGTGCCCGCACTCTCGTGGTCCGCGACCTGGTCGGGGAACAGGTTCGGCAGCCGCACATCGACCTGGGTTCCCTGTCCTTCAGCGCTGGTCAGCACCAGTGAGCCGCCGAGCAACTCCGCCAGCGTACGGGCATAGGGCAGACCGAGGCCGGTGCCCGGGCGACCCCGCTGATGGAGACCGGGCACCTGGTAGAACTCCTCGAAGACCCGCTGCTGCTCAGCCAGGGGTATACCGATGCCGCTGTCAGCGACGGTGAAGGACAGCCAGGCCCCCGCAGGGCCGGAGCTGGTGCCGACCGTCAGGCTGACCTCGCCCTCCTCGGTGAACTTCAGAGCGTTGGACAGAAGATTGCGCAGAATCCGAGTCAGGAGGACTTCGTCCGTGACGACGGCGGGAAAGCTCTCCAGATCCGGCATCTTCAAGACCACCCGGCTCGCGCACACCGTGTTGCGCAGTGCGCCACCGAGCTGGCCGACCAGTGCGTGGAGGTCCACCGGGCCAAGCCGGGGTTCAAGTTGTCCGGACTCCGCCTTGGCCACATCCAGCAGGTCATTCACCAGGTCGAGCAGGGTCTGTCCCGAAGAGGCGATCAAGGAGAGCTGCCGATGCTGCTCCTCGCTGAGGTAGGCCGATCCGGGGTCGAGCAGCAGCCGGGAGAGTGCGACGACCGAGTTGACCGGGGTGCGCAGCTCGTGGCTGACATTGGTCCAGAAACGGGTCTTGGCCTCGCTCGCCTCGCGCAACCGGCGGGACTTGTCGTCCAGCTCGGTGTGCAGGGCGACCACCCCGCTGTTGGTGGTCTCCAGTTCCTGCGAGAGCTCCGTGTAGAGGGCCAGGACACCCCGATTGGTCTCTTCGAGCTCCTCATTGAGTCGGCGCAGCTCCTCGCGCTGGGCGCGGGTCTCCTCCAACGTGGCGATCAGATCGCGTGTTTGGGCACGCAACTCCTCGGCCATGGTTGCCGGAGCGGCCCGTCGCAGGGCGTCACTGAGTCTTCTTCGGCGACCGGGGATGATCTCGCTCGAAGGCACCGGCTGCTCAAGGACGAGCTGGCTGTGCGGGATGTCCGGCTGGTAGCGCACCCGATGCACCAACCGGGTCGCCAGCTCCAAGGCCTCCGGCGAGGGCTCCGTGCCGGAGGCCCACTGGAGCGTCACCACCAGCCTCGGCTCACCCTCCTCGTGGAGGTCGAACGTCGCCGTCAGGTCCGTGGCGCCGAGTCTGTCCCGGCCCAACTCGCTGAGGGCGGTCGCCAGTCGAACCTGGTCCTGCCGTTCCATCCGCAGCGATTCGGCGGCCTCCTGGCCGCTGCGCCGAAGGGAGAAGACGTCCTGGACGGAGACGATATCGACCGTGAGGGGGTGGAGCGGGTCCTGGGGGGTCGCGGTCACCACGCCCCCTTGACGACCACGATCCCCGCGTCATCGCGCCGCACCGCCGCTTCCCTCAGTAGCTGTCCCGCTATCACCGTGGGGCTGCGGTGGAACAGCCCGGGCAGGGTGTCGGTGCTCCAGCGCTCGGTCAGCCCGTCCGAGTGGAGGACCAGTGCACTACCCGGGACGAGGGGCTGTTCGAAGGTGCGCAGAGTGCGCATCTGGTGGCCGACGATGCCGGGGGCCGACAGCAGGCTCTTCCGTGTCCCCGGGCCGATGACGAAACCGCTGACGTTGCCGATCCCGCAGAGCAGGACGCGCCCTCGCGCGGGTTCGATCCGGGCGACGGCCACCGCACCGCCGCGGGTCCCCCGCAGCGCACCATGGACCTCGCGCAGGATCGCCTCGGGATCGCCCGCCGAGGTACGGCGGAAGGCGTCGATGGCGGCCGCACTGGCACGGGCCGCGAGCGGTCCATGCCCCAATCCGTCGCAGAGGATGGCGAGTACCGCGGGAGTGGCAGCGGACCCCGCCATGCTCGCGGATGGGTAGCCCCCGTCGATCCGGACGGCCCAGGCGTCGCCGCAGACACTCTCCCCGCTGATGGGCCGGGTGAGGCCGGCCGCAATGGCGTTGGTGTGTGCTGGAGTCAGCGGATCTCGTCTGTTCCGGGGCCAGAACTGGGCGGCCACCACGGTTCCCTTGCCGGGGGTCGAGTGGATGTCGAAGACATCCGCGAGCCGGGCCACCGCCCCCAACCCGATGCCCAGGGTCCCGCCCGTGGACATCCCGTCGGAGAGCGCGTCCGCCACATGGGCCATGCCCGGGCCCGCGTCCACGGTGACGAACTCCACGGCCGCGCTGTTCTCGGTGCGCAGCACCCGCAGCAGTAGGGCCCCGTCGACCGCGTGCCGTTGTAGGTTCGTGGCGGCTTCGGTGACCGCCAGCGCAACCTCGGACGCACGGTGGGAGTCCAGACCGATACGACGTGCCAGGGCCGCGGCCGCCCCTCGGGCAGCGGCCGGAAGCGCCGGATCGTCCCGGAACCAGGCGATGTCCTCGCACTCCAGCAGCGTCAGCGCGTTCACCGTGCCCACTTGACCAGGGTCACCGTCGTCCCACGGCCGACCTCGGTGTCGAGAGCGAACTCATCGACCAGGCGGCGGGCGCCGCTCAAGCCCAGTCCCAGCCCTCCTCCGGAGGTCCAGCCGTCCGTCAACGCGAGGTCGATGTCGGGAATTCCGGGGCCGGAGTCCTCGAAGACCGCCAACGCGCCAAGCCGTCCGTTTCCCCGCACCAGGCCGACCCGGACGACCCCACCGCCGCCGTACACCAGCGTGTTGCGCGCCAGTTCACTGGCGGCGGTGATGAACTTCGTCTGATCCACCAGGGAGAGCTTGCACCGCTGTGCCAGCTCTCGCGCCAGTCGTCGAACGCGTACGACATCGTCATTGGCCACGATCGGCAACGACTGCGGTTCTCCTTCTTCTGCCCAGGGCCGGCTCATGCCCGGCCCGCGTTGCTTCGCCCCAGGAGGGCAAGCCCCTTCTCAAGATCGAGAGCGGTACGTACGCCCCCGAGGGACAGCCCGAGTTCGACGAGGGTGATGGCCACCGCCGGTCGCATACCCACCACCACGGTCTCGGCGTCCAGCATCCGCGAGATCGCGGCGATGGTCGCCAGCATCCGTCCGACGAAGGAATCGACGATCTCCACGGCGGTGATGTCGATCACCACACCGCGTGCGGATCGGGCGACGATCTGTTCCGCCAGGTCCTCCTGCAGATTCATCACGGTCTGGTCGTCCAGGTCCACCTGGATCGACACCAGCAGAACCTCACCGATGCGCAGAATGGGTACGCGCTCGGTCATCGCCGCCCACCCGCGGGGGAGATCATCTCGACGCCGGCCTTCTTCAGGGCGAGTTGCAGGGCATCGGCGAGGCTCGCCTTGGTCACGATGTCCCCGAACTCGATGCCCAGCGCGACGATGGTCTGGGCGATCTGCGGCCGGATTCCGGACACGGTGCACTCGGCGCCCATCAGACGCGCCGCCACAATGGTCTTCAGGAGGTGTTGTGCCACCTGGGTGTCCACCGCGGGAACCCCGGTGATGTCGATGATCGCCTGCTCCGAGCCGGTGTCCACCAACGCCTGGAGCAGCTTCTCCATCACCACCTGGGTGCGCGCCGAGTCCAGGGTGCCCACCAGGGGAACGGCGATCACCCCGTCCCACAGTTTCACCACGGGAGTGGAGAGTTCCAGCAGCTGATCGGCCTGAGCGGCGATGATCTCCTCGCGCGCCCGGGTGTAGGTCTCGATGGTGAACAGGCCGAGGTCATCCAGCAGCCGGCTCAGCCGCAGATACGCCAGGACATC
Organism: Streptomyces albipurpureus; assembly: GCF_023701525.1. Taxonomy (GTDB): domain Bacteria; phylum Actinomycetota; class Actinomycetes; order Streptomycetales; family Streptomycetaceae; genus Streptomyces; species Streptomyces albipurpureus. The sequence goes on along the minus strand of NZ_JAMQAW010000011.1, from coordinate 182,824 downwards.
GTCCTTGGTCCCGCCCTCCAGCACCGGCTCCAGCACATGCTTGAGAGCGAAGACACTGAGCGCGGTCTCACTCGGGGTGAACCCCTGGCGGGCACGGTTGCGTGACAGCTCCGTGAGCAGCGCCCGCAGCTCCGACAGCTCTTCCCCATGTGCGTCCTGGCCCCCGGCGCGCAACGCCTCCACCAGTGCTGTGAACAGCTCATTCAGTTCACGATCGAGCTCGGCCCTGCTGATCCGGCCCGCCAACCCCGCTGAGACCTGGGTGATCCACTGTGCGGCGAGATCCTGTTCACCTGTCGAGAGCAGTTTCAGCAGCCTGGCCGAACCGTCCTGTTTCGCGACCATGGCCACTCCCCTTGTAAATCCGCTGATGACATCATGTGATCCTGCGCAGCGTACGGCATGGCCTATGAGCGTCCGACAATTCCTACTGGCCGGTCACTTACCGAAGGCCGCTCCCCGCGACGCGGGGATGTAGGTGCTGGTACCCCGTGTTTCTCCCCTCTTATGCGTGTGGCGGTGCTCACACGCGTCGACCCCTGCTGGGGGGACGCTCTCCACCTGGGGGAACGCACCGGAAGGAGCTGGGGCGGTCCGTCGTGGACGGGCGGGAGTGTCCGTGTTCGCCGGGCTGGGCGCGGACCATGAAGAAGATCGGCCAGCCGCCTGAGACAGTTGCCTGGTGGCGACTCAGTCACATCGATCATGCGTGCGATGCGTTCCTCGGGCTCGGGGCGGGTTTCTCCCGCCGGTGATGGGGAATCCGGATACGTCGCACTGACTCACCACCGAATCCAGTACACCCCCGGCCGGCGCCGGCACCCATCCCCGGCATTGCCCGCAATCCACCATCGGAGTCAATGAATGTCCGGACAGACCGCTCAGTCCCTCCCCCTGTCGGGGGACCTTCCCGCTCCCGTCGTGGCTGAGCGGGTCCAACGACTGCGCCGCCGCTTGGAGCGGCTGCTGGGAATCGCGATGACCGAGGGCAACGCGCTGCTGCCGCTGCGCAATGGCGATGCGATCTTCGACGCCATGCTGGAGGGCATTCGCTCCGCCCAACACACGGTCGACATGATGACCTTTGTCTACTGGAAGGGCGATATCGCCCGCCAGTTTGCCGAAGCGCTGTCCGAGTGTGCCCGGCGCGGAGTGCGGGTGAGGCTACTTCTCGACGGCTTCGGCAGTCGGCTGATCGAGACTGATCTGCTGCAGTCGATGGAGCGGGCCGGAGTGACCGTGGCGTGGTTTCGCAAACCGCTCTATCTCTCTCCCCTCAAGCAGAACCACCGATGCCATCGCAAGGTCCTTGTCGTCGACGAGGAGACCGCATTCACCGGGGGAGTGGGCATCGCGGAGGAGTGGTGCGGCGACGCCCGCAATGAGAATGAGTGGCGGGACACCCATGTCCGCGTGGAGGGACCGGCCGTGGATGGGATCGCCGCCGCGTTCTCCCAGAACTGGGCTGAGTGCCACGACGAGCTCTTCGACCGGCACGACCGCTTTGTGGAGCAGAAGTCCCACGGTGAATCAGTGGTCCAGGTGGTGCGCGGCTCGGCGAGCTTCGGCTGGCAGGACATGCAGACCCTGCTGCGGGTCATGCTGGAGTCCGCCGAGGAACGAGTACGGCTGGCCACCGCCTACTTCGCCCCCGACGCGTACTTCATCGAGCTTCTCTGCGCGACCGCGCGGCGCGGTGTGCAGGTGGAGATCCTGCTCCCCGGACCACACACCGACAAGAGGGTCTGCCAACTGGCCGGGCAGCACTACTACGAGGATCTCACCGACTGCGGAGTGAAGATCTTCCACTACCAGCCGACGATGATGCACGCCAAGATCATCACCGTTGACCGGGTCGCCGCGCTCATCGGCTCAACGAACTTCAACCGCCGCTCGCTTGACCATGACGAAGAGGTCATGCTGGCGGTCCTGGACGAGGCGTTCGCGGCGACTCTGGACGAGCACTTCGAGGAAGACCTCAAGGTGAGCACACCGATTCAACGAGGCCGTTGGAAGAGACGGTCTCTCCTCCAGCGGGGCCAGGAACTCGCGGTTCGACCCATCCGCCGCTATCTGTGACCCCATCGACAGCCCTGCGGGGCATGGCCGCGTAAGAAGGCCTGGCACGAACTGCTCCCCAGTCATCTGATGGGCGATGACCGGGGAGCTGTTCTGAGGTCGGCGGTGGACGGGATGTGTTTCATCCCGTCCACCGCCGACCTCATCTCAGGAGGGTGCGGGCCCAGGGAGTCCTGGGTGTCTTGGTCCAGCGTCCTGAGACACCACACCTAGAACGGCATCCGCCAGCGGGCCCGACGCCCGGCCGAACCACTGCGGCCCACCGCACGCGAACTGCTGCGGAAGGGCTTGCTGAAGAGACGCCCCAGTACTCCGGGGGCCTTTCCGCCGGCGCGTGAACCGAGTCCGAGGGTGCGTTGGGTGCCGCGCTCGGGATGGCGCGAGAGCCGGGGCACGAAGAAGGCCAGGACGGCCAGGACGATGCAGACGGCGATGATGCCAACAGCGATCACCAGTGACTCCTCACATCGAATCGTTGATATCGCACGCCCCCGAACCGACCAGAAACTCCGGTTGTCCGAGTGAGAAGAGGCGGCGAAGGGACAAGGGCCGGCCTTCGGTACCGGGCGCAGGGGCTGACCCCTTGCGCTGAGCTGCATCTGCCCCGAATGTCGCGCCGCACTCACTTGGGGATGGCCTGGTGGATTTCTGCTGGCGTTTGATGGCCGCGCTGGGTGGTGCTACCGCTTCTCCGCTGTGGAGATCCATGGCTTCCCCACCCGGCAAGGTCGGCAGGTCGGCCAGGGAAGCCCCGGCGAAAACAGCCTCCCGTCGGAATCCGACGGGAGGCTGGCGCGTGGCGGACTACCAGCAAGCCGGGCGGGCCGGAGAAGGTGCTCTCCGGCCCGCCCGCTGTTCGGCGCACTGTTTTCGAGTTCGCCTGTCGGTCAGTTGGTCAGCAGGAGAGGTTCGCTCCGGTGGGCACGCCCAGGATCTGGGTGAAGTTCTTGTAGCGGTTGATGCGGCTCTGGACCTGGGCCGGGTTCTTGCCCTCGCACTCCAGGAAACCGTTGATCGAGCGGATCGTCTGGCCGAATCCGGCCCCGCTCACCATGGCGTCATGACCGGTCACCGGGCCCGGACCGTCCTGGGTGTTCCAGTACCACAGGGCCGTCATCATGGAGATCGCCGGGTCCGTCTCCACCTTCTCGGGGTGGTTCAGCAGATCGATGCCGAGCCAGTCACCCGCGGCCTTGTAGTTGAAGTTCCAGCTCAACTGGATCGGGCCACGGCCGTAGTACGCCGATCCACCCGCGGGGCAACCGTAGGGCTGCGTTGTGTCGCAGTAGTGCGGGTAGTTGTCCTTGTTGATCTCCGTGATGTAGAACAGCCCGCCGCTCTCATGGCTGATGTTGGCGAGGAAGGCGGCGGCCTCCTGCTTGCGCATGGTGTCCGTACCGGTGTGGGCGAACTTGGGGAACGCCTTCATGGCGTCCGTCAGTCCCTTGTAGGTGTAGAACGGATTCCGGCGCGGGAACATCTGGTTGAACTGCTCTTCGCTCACCACGAAGGTGTTGGAGTTCGGGTTCCCGCCCGTGCCACAGGTGTACGCGTCCCAGTAGTAGGTGCTCACCACCGGGTTGTAGCCCGGGTTGTTGCGCTCGGCGATGTACACCTCGCCATCCGTGTACTTGACGATGTCACCGGCCTGGTAGTTGGCGCCGGCGACCCAACTCGGCGCGATGGCGCATTCATCCACCGGCGAGGTGGCAGAAGCCGTGGCGGTGGGCAGAAGGATCGTCGCTGCCAATGATCCGGCGGCGACCACGCCAACCATCAGGGTCTTCATACGGTCTTTGAGCACGAGCTATCCCTTTCGTGCGTCAACGGACGCGCCTGATCTGCCCAGTGGGAACCGGGATGTTCAGGCACTCCGTGGCGGGGGTTGGTAACGCACACTGAATCGCCCCGAGAGGGGGCGAGTCAAGGTATAGACCAATGTTATTTCTGAAACAACGAGCCACATTCCTGCGGCCGTTGGCCTGCGTCCGGTGTGGAGGCCGGGTGGGTGCGCTCACTCTGTGGTGCTTCGGTGAGCATCGGGATTGATCACCCCGGAGCGGTATCTCAGGGTCGACCCCTAGGGGTCGGGAGGGGCCCGGGAAGGGGCATGAGTACGCACCCCGGTGCATTTGCGTCTGCGACCAACTGCAAGGTTTCGGCGGTACCGATGGCTGACTCCACCTAAGGGTGTGACATGGCTTGGTGGGCTGTATGGGCAGGTCGACTACGTTGAGGGGGTGGGTCCCCGCAGGATGGCCCCAGCCGGAGTGAACCAGGAGTGCAATTTGCTTCTTGCGCAAGCCAGTTGAAGACCCGTCAGGGCATGGCGTCACGGCAGGGGTGTCCCGTACATATTTCGGCGCTGCTCGTAGGGGTAGCCGAGGCGCTGGTTCCGGTGGCGTGTGTGCGACTTCTGAGGGGCGGCGGGGTGGCTGGATGTGTCAAGATCGATGATCAAGAAGCATGGATAGAGCCATACGGAAAAGTGAAAGTTACTGCCAGGGGTGCCGCCCCACCCGGTCGGAGCGGATGGGCCCTTGGTGGCCCTGGAGGCAGCGGTGAGTATGGTGCAGATGGTTGTAGGCGAGGTTCGTGTTAGCCAAGCGGTCTCCCAACACCGCCATGGATGGGTGAGGAGACGGAGTGGACCCCTCTCGGTGCAAGGCCGAGCCGGTGTTGAAGGTCGAGGCGGCGCTGAGGTCCCTCGGTGTGGTGCACGAGGACTTCGAGCAGCGCGACGAAGGGGGGCCATGGTGGGCCGAGTGGGGCGGCGAGCTCCGTGGGGCGGATGTGTGGATCGCGCTCATGGGGTTCGGGCGAGCGTCGGACACGGTACGGCTGCTCCTCGACGACTGGGTGTTCGACCAGGTGGCCACGGAAGACGTCGCCGATTTGCTGAGCCAGATCTTCTCGGGCCGGGCCAGGGTCTTCAACGAGCGCAGCCTGTTGTTCTTCACCACCCAGGTGCTGGAGGCATCCGTCCACGGGGTGGGGTACGCCGCGGGCCGTCCGGTCAAGGAGGTCGAGGGCCTCGCCAGCTGGGAGCGGGATCTGTTCAGCGGCTGAGCGTTCCGCGTGAGCCGGAACCTACTGATCAGTAATATGTGGCGCGGAGTCGACTACCGGGGCTCCAGGATCGCTGAGGCCCCTGTCGTACCTTCTCGGTGTCTGGTGGCTGGTGTCCGGTCGGCTCGCAGAGGCCCGCTGATGTGCACTGGGGCTCACAACGGTCCCTGGGCGCCAGATAGCCACTGCGGCCGCGGCGAGCTCACTCTCACCGCGTTGTGCCGCACGGCTCCCACCCACCGTGGAGTGTCCGCGATACCGGCACTGCACCGCTTGATGGGGCGGGAGCATGTCTCAACGGGACCGATCACAACAGGCCCTACCGCCTGATCAGGGGTAATCTGGTCGCAGGCGGTTACCGGTTCAACTGCCTGGATCGGGAGGTCACCATGGACGTCCTGGTACTCATCGGACGCATCCTCTTCGTACTGCTCTTCCTCAACTCCGGCGTGGGGCATCTGGTCAAGACCCAAGCGCTGTCCGGGTACGCGGCCGCGCGGGGTGTGCCCGCACCCGGTCCCGCCGTCATCGGCAGCGGAGTGTTGATGCTGGCAGGTGCGCTGAGCGTACTTCTCGGCATCTGGGCGGACCTCGGAGCGCTGCTCCTCGCCGTCTTCCTCTTTCCGACGGCCCTGCTGATGCACTCCTTCTGGAAGGAGACAGATCCGGGGGCCCGCCAGATCGAGATGAGCGCCTTCTTCAAGGATGTGTCCCTGGGTGGCGCCGCGCTGATGCTGATGGCCTTCTTCTCCTCTGTCGGAGGAGACCTCGGGCTGACGATCACCAGGCCGCTCTTTGACATCAGCTGAGGTGATCGACGCTCGGTCCCGGTCCCGACTGAAGGCCGGACACCAACTGGAAGAACGCCGCTTCATTGCCCGCCATGCCCAGTTCGTTCAGGGCGGCGTCGGCCTCGGCGATCGGTGCGGCCAGCAGAGGCAGCGACGATGGCGAGTGCGGTGGGCCGCTGAGAACGGCCCGGGTGGTCTGGAGCAGTCGAAGATACGCCTGCGCAGCGGCGAGTTCACGATGGGTCATATCGGGCTCCCTGTCACGGAGGTGTCTGAGCGCCAAGCATCTCGCGTCCCACTGACAATTCCCCGCAGGGCGCAGCATGGGGGCCCGGCCCTCCGTCCGAGTGGGCCGGACCCCCATGGGCTGTGCGTGGTGCTACACGATGTGGTCCGAAAGTTCCGCCTGCTCACGGGCTGATCCGTAGGCCTTCGGTGTGCCATAGGAACCACGGGCGACGAACCACCAGATGGTGGCCAGGGTGAGTACCGCCACCAGCGCCACGGAGGCGTAGTTCATGGTGTCGACGGTGACCGGGTTGGACTGGGGCAGGAGGAAGAGGACGGTCACGATGGCCACCCACACCACCGAGATCCACCCGATCGGCTTGCTCCACCTGCCCAGGTTCCAGGGTCCCGGCTCAAAGCGGTCTCCGGCCCGGAGCTTGAGATAGACCGGGATCACATAGGCGGGGGTGATGCCGATGACGTTGATCGCGGTGACCGCGCCGTAAGCGGTCGTGGAGTACAGCGACGGCAGCGCCAGCACGGCCGCGAAGCCCACCGAGAGCCACACGGCGTTGACGGGCGTCTGCGTCTTGCTGCTGACCTTGCGCCAGAGGGCCGAACCGGGGAGCGCGTTGTCCCGGCTGAAGGCGAACACCATCCGGCTCGCCGCCGCGACCTCGGCGTTTCCACAGAACAACTGGGCCACGATGACCACGAGCAGCAGGGCGGTGGCTCCGCCGGTGCCGAGTGCGTCAAGCAGGATCTGGGCGGGCGGTACACCGGTGGCGCTGTTCTGGGCGCCTTCGTAGTCCTGGATGGCGAAGGTCAGACCGGCCAGCAGCGCGAAGCCGGCGATCCAGGAGACCCAGATCGCCCGGACGATGCCCCGGGCCGCCGTGACCGACGCATTGGAGGTCTCCTCGGAAAGATGGGCTGAGGCGTCATAGCCCGAGAAGGTGTACTGGGCGAGCAGCAGACCGATGGCGGCCACATAGATGGGGTTCTCCCAGCCGGTGCCGTTGACGAACTCGGTGAAGACGAACTCCGGGGACTGGTGGTTCTTCGGAACGACCGTCAACACCCCCACGATCAGGGCGACTCCGCCCAGGTGCCACCAGACACTGATCGAGTTCAGCACGCTGACCAACTTCACACCGAAGAGGTTCAAGGTGGCGTGCAGCAGCAGGATGCAGAGGAAGATGACCATCGTGGAGCCGGGGGTGGGGTCGAATCCCCACTGGAGGTTCAAGAACGCGCCGGTGAACAGGGCTGCACCGTAGTCGATGCCGGCGATCGCGCCGAGCAGGCCCAGGAGGTTCAGCCAGCCGGTGTACCAGCCCCACTTGCGTCCGCCGAGCCGGTCCGCCATGTAGTACAGCGCGCCGGATGTGGGGTAGGCGCTGGTCACCTCGGCCAGTGCCATGCCCACACACAGCACGAACAAGCCGACTCCCAGCCAGCCCCAGAGCATGACGGCCGGTCCACCGGTGTTCATGCCGAAGCCGTACAGGGTCATACATCCGGAGAGGATGGAGATGACGGAGAAGCTGATGGCGAAGTTGCCGAAGCCTCCCATACGGCGGGCGAGAACCGGCTGATAGCCGAGCTCTCTCAGTCGTTCCTCCTCATCGACAGGGGACGAGGGGGATGAATTTGACCATCTTGGTCCGGGTATGGACATGCACATGCCTCCGGGGGAAGGTGATGAAACTGAACGGTGATCGGAGAGTGGTCAGAGACCCGCGTCACGAGCGGCCGTGAGGCATCGGGTACGGGCGCGAAGGTAGACATCCTCTGCGAGAGCCGCGTCATTGGGGCTCTGCGAGCGATACAGCCAAGGGGGTGCGGTGTAGTACGGGCCGAGGGCTCTGAACACCCGCGCCGCTTCGATGAATCGGCCCGCACCCCAGAGCGCGTGGGCGAGGTGGTTGAGGTCCAACAGTGAGGACTGGGCCGGATCGACACGGTCGAACCACGCCTCAAGTGCCAGGACCGCCTCTCGGGTCGCGTCGTCGGTGACCCAATGCAGATCGAGTGCCCGCTCGTGGCCGTTGTCCCTGCGGTACCGCTCCACGCGGACGTAGAGCGGGAGTACCAGGAGGGCCGAACCGGTCGGGGCCGCCGAAGCGGCCCACTGGACGAAGTTCACTGCCTCCGACAGGTGTCCACCGGACTTGCGCGCGTATACGAACTGGAGCATCCGATGGTACGCCTCGCGATTGAACGGGTCCCGCTTGTGGGCTTCCGCCAGTAGCCCCCAAGGACCTGAGAACAGCATGGGTCCGGGGGGTACCTGTCGGTGTTCCTCCAGTCGCTGCTTCTCGTCGAGTTGGGCGAGCGCCAGCAGGCACACCCAGGGCACCGGGTCGTCCGGTGCCTGATGGGCGGCAATACGGCAGGCGTCCCACGCCTCGTGCCACAGTTCCTGGGTGCGCTGATGGTCTTCCCGGTGCGCTCTGAGCGCCCGCTCGACCGACACCCGGCACTGCATCACGATGGCGGCGAGCGACGCCGGCTCTTCGCTCCGCCAGGCCTGTACCGCGTCAGAGCCCGCCGCCACGGCGGCGAGCACCTGGGTGCGCTGCGTCCACATCCCCCAGTTCGAGGTGGAGTGGAGCAGGTTTCGCATCGACAACCAGCGGCCCGTCCGTAAATCCTGCATGGCGGTGCGCAGTTCATTGTCATGGCCCGCCGGGTGGTAAACCGGGCGAAACTGGTCCTGGGACATCAGTCCGCCGCCGACCCCGTCGGTCTGCGTCGGCACGGATGTCGAGAAAAGGTTGTCATGGGTCCTCATAAGGACGGGTGGGGGGTGGATGTGGAGTGGATGCCTCGATCCACTCCGGCGTATGCGCGCCGATCTTACTCAACCCTGCGATGACGACAAGAAGTTGATTGATACGGATCCATGAAGTCAGATCCGATCGGGATCGACCTCCCCACCGGAAATCCGCCTTGACGGATGCCGTGACCTGCTCCACCCTGGCTTGTCGTCAATGATCGATGATCAAGGGGTTCTTGACGCATTCGTGATGATCGAGGGTCCCTCCAGCCGAAGAACGTGGTGACCCATGTCAAGCCCCGTACTCGCCGTTGACCAAGGCACATCAGGCACCAAAGCCCTGGTCATCTGCCCCGAACGCGGGGTGATCGGCTCGGGTGCTGCTCCGGTGCGCCCCCGCTACGGTCCGGGCGACAGCGTGGAGGTGGACCCCAAGTCCCTTCTCACCTCCGTGATCGACGCCGGTCGGCAGGCCCTCGCCGAGGCGGGGGAGCCGGTGGCCGCGGTCGGCCTGGCCAACCAGGGTGAGACCGTGCTGGCGTGGGACCCCGTCAGCGGCACCCCCCTGACCGAGGCCGTTGTGTGGCAGGATCGCCGTTCGGCACCGATCTGTGCCGCGCTCTCCTGCTACTCCGATGAGCTCACCCAGCTCACCGGGTTGCCGCTCGACCCCTATTTCGCCGCCCCCAAGATGGCCTGGATCCGGCGTGAGCGAACCAGGGAAGGCGTGGTCACCACCACCGATGCCTGGTTGGCCCACCGGCTGACCGGCGCCTTTGTCACCGATGCCGCCACCGCGAGCCGCACCCAACTGCTCGACCTCGAACGGGTCGCCTGGTCACCCCGGGCCCTTGAGGTCTTCGCGCTCACCGACGAAAGGATGCCGGAGATCGTGGACGCGGCCGGCAGCGTGGGGATGACGCACGCCTTCGGCCGGGAGATTCCCCTCACCGGACTGCTCGTCGATCAGCAGGCAGCCCTCCTCGCACAGAGTGTCACCGAACCCGGAGCCGCCAAATGCACCTATGGCACCGGTGCCTTCCTCCTCGCTCAGACCGGACACACCCCCTGCCGCACCCGAAGCGGACTGGTCAGCTGTGTCGCCTGGCGGTTGGACGGGCGCACCGACTACTGCCTCGACGGTCAGGTCTACACCGTCGCGTCCGCGGTGCGTTGGCTCACCGAGCTGGGCGTGATCTCGGGGGCAGCCGATCTCGACCCGGTCGGCGCGTCCGTGCCGGATGCCGGCGGAGTCACCTTCGTTCCCGCGCTGGCTGGACTCGCCGCCCCCTGGTGGCGCGGGGATGTTCGCGGCTCGCTCAGCGGACTCGGGCTCGGGACCACCCCGGGGCATCTGGTGCGTGCGCTGTGTGAGGGGATCGCCGCCCAGGTGGCCGAGTTGGTCAACGCGGTCTCCCTCGACCTCGGTCGACCGCTGTCCGTGCTGCGGGTCGACGGAGGACTGACCCGTTCCGCCCTGCTGATGCAGACACAGGCCGATCTCCTTCAGATTCCGGTGGAGGTCTCCTCGCTGCCGGACGTCACCGCACTCGGTGTCGGGGCGCTCGCCCGGATGGGCATCGAACCGGGCCTCACCCCCGCGCAGGCGGTACCCCGCTGGGAGCCGTCCACCGTCTACGAGCCCGCCATCGGCGCAGCTGAGGCCGCCGAACGCCGTGGCCGATTCCGTACCGAGGTCGACATGCTGCTAGACCGCGGCGCGGCGGCCCGGCGCCGCGACGCCGTCAGCGGTATCTGAGCGGGAGCGCAACGCCAGAGGGGACAGCGGAGCTGAAGGACAGCAGGTCACTCGGCGGGTACTGCGGCATCCGGCGGCGGAGGCCGGCCAGGCGCGGGCGTTGTGCTCCAGGTGGAGAAGCCACCGCTCTGGTCGCCCCCAACGAGTGCACCCCGGCTCGGTCGGGTTTGCGCTGCGGGCCTCCCAACTGCTGGCGACGCCCCGTATCGCCGTCCTCCAAGACGGCCGAAAGCTCTACCAACAGCGCTGGTCACCGCGGTTTCCTCCCGGTGGATCCCGCTTCTGCGGGCCCAGTGGGGCCCTGGTGGCCCCCGATGGGGGGAGGCCCGTATCAGGGTGTGACGCCGGGACCCGGCGGTAGACGTCATGCCAGCCCGAGGGGGCCACTCACTCCCAGTCCGCTCTGCGAATACGCAGCTCAAGGGTGGTCTCGGTAAGGGGCTCCAGTAGGGCGACAGGGGGCGCCGTTCGGGGTGGATGGACGGGGAAGCCGGACGGGGCGGGTACGGAAGCCGGTATGTCGGGTTCGCCCCGCGTCGTCTCTCCACCGAGGGACACCTCCGCGCCGCCCTGCCGGGTCCCCCACCCGGTGTTCGCACAGGTAGCAGCCCCGTACCAGCGCATAAACCGCAGCACGGTCCAGGCGAACACCACCGCGAGCGGCATCAGCAGCCAGGTGACCAGGCGATTTCGGATGCGTTCATCGGAGCGGACGATGCTCAGATAGCGCAGTCCTTGCGCCCAGCCGATGAGAAAGGGAATGAGAAGAAAGGAGGCGTCCGGAGCATTGTCGTACTTCAGCGGCTCGATCACCAGAAGCCACACCAGGACCGAGGTGGACAGGGCGACCTGGAACCAACGCAGCAGATGAATCCAGTAGGCCACACCCTCCAGGGGGAGATAGCGCATACGCCACAGGGAACGGATCGTTGAGCCGCGCATCCAGCGCAGATACATACGGCACAGATGCCCGAACTTCTCCGGCATCGCCGAGAACACGACCGCGGTGGGTTGCTGAACCGTCTTTCCCCGGAGCAAGGCGTACAGCGTGAGCAGACTGTCGTCCGACATGGTCACCGGACGGCCGCGGAATGTCTCACCCAGATAGGCGTCGAGGTTGTCCCGAATGACCTCAGCCCGGTACGCGGCCAACGGGCCGGAGTTGACCAGCACGGCTCCCACCGTTGACAGCGCGGACCTGTCGACCAACTGACCCGTCAACAACCAGAGATCGGTGATCCGCGCCAGCAGATTGGCACGGTGATTGGTGGCCAGAACGATCCCTGCCACCGACTGCACCGACCGACGTCGAAACGGAATCAGGATTTCCTCGATGGCGTTGGGCGCGAGACAGCTGTCGCTGTCGAGCGTCACATAGATATCGGCCTCCGGGCTGACCCGCACCCCATGGCCCTGAGCATGGCGTTTGCCTCCATTGGCAACGCGCCGCCAGGTCGTCCGCACGCCAGCGCTTTCGGCGGCCGCCAGCCACCACTGCCGTACCGCGCCATACTCCGTGCTGGTCGAACCATCGTCGACGATATGCACGCTGTTGGGGCGCCTGGTCTGGTGCAACAGGGACTGGAGACCGAGTCGAAGATATCCGTCATCCTCGTTGTAGACCGGGACGAGGACGGCGACATGCAGCTCGGCGAGCCGGCGAGCACTGCGTGGGGTTGCCCGGTAGGGCCGGTCGAAGTGGTACATCACGGTCTGGGCCATCAACAACACGAAGGTGACCGCCCAGACCGCGCCGAGCCGGCCGCGGGTCGCATCGCCGAAGTGGGTTGCCGCGATGGCGTGCTGCGCCGCCCACGCAGCCGCCGCGGTGAGGGCGATGGCCCCGGCGAGGACCGTACCGGAGTGGTGGGGGTGGGCGGCGAGGGGTCTTGGGGTCATCGTTGATCAGCCGTGCGATCGCGGCGGAATCCCACCCGGATCAGGATGGCACCCGCACCCACGACCAGGGCGGCGATGCCGAGGAGCCACCAACCGGTGACGATGGTCCCACCGACGATGATGGCACCGGCGGCCGAGCCGGTACGGGCGAGCTGGGAGTTCTCGGACACGGTTCCTCGCTTGTTCTCTGGGATCTCGGACGGCAACTGCTAGAGGTGCTCGATGTGGTCGCCGGCCGGCACCGCACGGCGGGTGTCCAGGACGTACGAGGCGTTCTGACGCACGGAGTGGAAGTCGAACTCGGGATGATCGGTCAGCACCACGACCGCATCCGCTGCCGCTATGTCCTGCGGGGTCACCGCGGTGAGGTGAGCCGAGCCGGGCGCGCTGGCCAGATGCGGGTCGGCGGTGGTGCAGTGGGCGCCCTTCGCGGTCAGCAAATCGACCACACTCCGGGCCGGCGACTCGCGGGCGTCGGCGGTGCCGGCCTTGTACGTCAGGCCCAGAGCGAGAATTCGCGCGCCCTTGAGGCACTTGCCGTACCGGTTGAGAGCGTTCTGGAGGCGTTCGACGACATAGGCGGGCTGACGTTCGTTGACCTCCTGCGCGAGTTCAACGAAGCGGAAGGTCTCACCGAGCTGCTGTCGCACATGGTGGGAGAGATACACCGGATCGATCGGCAGGCAGTGCCCGCCCACTCCTGGTCCGGGAGTGAACCGCATAAAGCCGAAGGGCTTGGTGGCGGCACAATCGAGGGCGTCACCCACATCGATTCCCAGTAGGTGCCCCAACTTGGCGAGTTCATTGACCAAGGCGATGTTCACATGGCGAAAGGTGTTTTCGAAGACCTTGGCGAGTTCGGCCTCCTCCAACCCTCGGGCGGGCACGGTTACCTCGACGAGAGTGTCATAGAACGCTTGGACCTGGGTGAGGCAGTCGGCGGTCAGACCCGATACGACCTTCGGTGTGTTCTCGAACTGCCAGACGGCATTGCCGGGGTCGATGCGTTCCGGGCTGAAGCCCACGGAGAATTCACGGCCTGCGACGAGTCCGGACCCCTCTTCGAGCAGCGGGATCAGAACATCGCGCGTTGTGCCCGGGTAGGTGGTCGACTCCAACACGACGGTGGAGCCGGGCTCGATGTAGCCGGCGAGGGCACGCGCCGCATCACGGATGCAGGTCAGATCCGGTGCCCGGTTGGTGAGCGGGGTCGGGACCGTGATGACCGCGATGTCAAAGCCCTTGAGCTCGCGCGGGTCGGAGGTGGCTCGGTAGCCCTGCGAGTCGATCGCTTGACGCAGCCTGGCAGAGGAGATGTCCTCCACATAGGACTCGCCGGAGAGCAGACGTGAGCATCGCGCGGGATTCGGTTCGTAGCCGATGACCTGATGCCCGGCCTCAGCCGCGCGCATGGCCAGGGGAAGCCCGACATAGCCTTGTCCGAGTACGGTGACGTTCATAGGGGTGGGGGTCTCTCTGCTCGCGACGCGGATCTCCGCCAGCTGCTTCGGCCAGAGGGAGGACTGAAGAGATCGTCGAGCCCGGAGCAGCGGTTCAGAATGCGGCTCACGGGGTGGATGGTCTGCCTGGTGATGGCCGGCCTCTCGTTCAAGGGCGTGCGGGCCCATGTCATGGCAACTGATGTACGCCGTGTAGCTGTTGGTGCTGTGGAGATTCCAGCGGACAGGGAGTCTCCTGTGGCGCTTTTTTGCCTTTCCATGGCACACATTGGCTCGTTCTCATGTAGCCCTGTGATGCTTGCTCGTGGCACCGATGAGGTCCGCTCCCACCGCGAGCCCCCCTGTGTTGCACTGGGTAACCGGTCCGGTCCGTCGAAGGACTGCGCGCGTCATCGGCAAGCGAGGGGCAGTCGACCTCGATCGAGGCTTGACCGGGCGCCCGGCGAGGCAGGTCCCTAGCTGGTCTTCGGGGCGCACCGCATGCCGATGTAGCAGCAGGCCGTGCCGTCGGGGAGGGTTGCGAAGACCACGGGCATCCAGTCCTCGCTGAAGGAGGGGCCGGCGCCGGACGCGGCGAAGACCGTCCCGGAGAGCGGGGTCAATTCCATGTCCAGCGGCGGGGAGAAGTCCTTCATGCCGTCGACGAACTCGTACCGCAGGTGTGGCGTCCCGTCCCCCTGGGTGCTGACGGTGATGACGACTCCTTCACGCCGGTAGGTGCCGACCAGCGGTGCCATGTCCACAACGGGCGGTTGGGCTGCGGGCCCGAAGGCGTCCGGCATGCGCACACCGGCCAGTTCGGCGAGCAGTTCTCGCATCAGATCGGCGTAGAGCAGCCGGGCGGCACCGCCGTTGGTCAGCAGTACCACTGCCACCTGGGCCTGGGGTACCACGCGTAGATAGCCGTACTGGCCGATCGAAGCGCCGTCGTGACCGTACCCCGTGGTGCCGGACCAGTCGTACAGCGACCAGCCCAGACCCCAGCCGTCCGCGCTGACGGTCCACTTGTCGGGTACGTCGACCACCCGTTGCTGCATCGTGGCCACGGTGTCGCTGTCCAGTACGCGGGTGCCGTCCTCGGCCGTGCCGCCGGCCAGGTGCATCCTGGCGAGCCTGAGGACATCGCCGGCGGTGGCCAGGACCCGGCCGTAGGGACCTGCCGAACGCGGCATCATGTCCCAGGCCGGCGCCGGATCCGGCTCCGGACCCTCGCCGGGGAGATGGCCCATGGCGGTCCGGAAGCTCAGTGCCTCCTCAGGCAGCGTCATCGTGTGGGTGAGGCCGAGTGGCGCGACGAGCCGCTCCTTCAGGGCCTGGTCCCATGTCCCGCCGGTCACCACTTCGACGATGCGGCCGAGTACGTTGTAGCCGACGCTGCTGTAGGAGATCGCGGCCCCCGGCGGGCAGTCCAGGGCCACGTCTCTGGCGGCCTCGACATACCGTGCGAGGCAGTCGTCGCCGCGTCCGCTGTCATGGGTGAAGTCGCAGGTGAGGCCGCTGGTGTGGCTGAGCAGCTGCCGAATGGTGATCGACTCGGTGGCATCGGAGTCGGCGACGGAGAAGTCGGGCAGTACATCGAGGACCGGGGCGTTGAGGTCCAGCTCGCCCGCTTCGGCCAACTGCAGCACCAGTGTGGCCGTGTAGATCTTGGCTATGGAGCCGAGTTGAAACACCGAGTCGGTGGTGGTCTCCACGCCGGTCCCCCGGTGCAGCAGACCGCTCGCCAGTTCGTGGATCTCCCCGTCGGCGAGTACCGCCAGCGTGGCACCCGGTACGTGGTGGGTGGCGCGCAGTTCGTTGAGGCGGGCCTGCCAGAGAACGGGGTTGAACGTCATCGCGATTCCTTCCAGAGGTGCGTACTCTTCCGGTTCGCACACTGTACGTACGGCCGCACAGTGTGCGCAAGTACGTACGACGTTCGGGGTGATGCTGTGGGAAGGGTTGACCGGCGGGCCGCTGACGGTCGGTACGCACCCGGCCTCCCTCCGGTCCGATCGTGCTGGAGCGCGATGGATCACCGCAGTCCTCGGTGAGCGGGCCGAAGCCGCCAACGGGGGTTCCACCGCACCCTCGACCGTCCGTGCCTTCCGGCACCCTGACGCGCCTTCGGCCGCTGTGGACTCGGCTGTGGACTCGGCGTGGCCGGCCCGACGGGGGGACCGTATGGACCGGGCCCGTGGTCCTGGGCGCGTGGTCGTTGTCAGGCCTGGGTGACAGGGTGTGGGGGAGTGCTCGTGACGAGATGAGGGCGGCTGCGATGGGTGTATCCCTGAGAGAGGTGCGGGACGGCGATCTGCCCGTCTTCTATGCACACTCGATTGATCCCGAGGGGCTTCGGATGGCGGCGTTCACCGCCGAGGAACCGTCGGACCGGGCACGATTCCATGCCCATTGGGCACGGATTCGGCAGGATCCGGCGGTCCTTGTGCGCGCTGTCGAGGGGGAGTCGGGAGGGGTTCTCGGGCATGTGGCCGTCTTCGGCCCGGCCGGGGAGCGCGAGGTGACCTACTGGATCGGGCGGGAGCACTGGGGGCGTGGGGTGGCCACCGCCGCCCTGCGGGAGCTCCTCGGCCTGGTGTCGGAGCGCCCGCTGTACGCCCGTGCCGCTGCGGACAACGAGGGTTCGATCCGGGTGCTGGGAAAGTGCGGCTTCGTGGTGACAGGTGGTGAACGGGGTTTCGCGAACGCCCGGGGGAAGGAGATCGACGAGGTGCTTCTCACCCTGGACCGATGACCGATGACCGATGACCGATGACCGAGGTCGATGGGCGCGATGGCGCCGACGCTGTGCCTCGCGGTGTGTCCGGGAGCGCAGAGCCCGACTGGGCGACGCCGAAACCGCCGAGGAGGGTGACGAGGGGCGTGCGCTGTGCGGCAGCCGGCGTCAGGGGGTCTCGGGCGGCCGTAGGCGCAGAATGAGCTGGTCCGCGGCCTTCAGCATGGCCTCGGTTGTGGTCAGCTGGGCGCTCAGCTGTTCCAGCTGCTTTGCTGAGACAGCGTTCTTCGCCTCTTCCGAGCGGGCCCATTCGAAGAACAACCGGGCTCTTCTGTCGTTCAGTTCACTCTCCTCCTCGACCAGACCCAGCCGGTCCTCTCGCATCAGCATGAGCTCCTGACGGAGATGTGCGATGCGTTGGTTTAGTTCGTCCCTTTCCTGCTCCAGCGACACGATTTCGCGGCGCAACTCGTCCTTGCGGATGTGCTTCTGCCGGAGTTGCCGCTTCAAGTCAGCGATCTCGTCCGCGATCTGGTCCCGCGCATCAATGCTGACCAGGAGCTCTTGGCTCGCGGCTGTCGCCAACTGATCGATCTGGGACAGATCGTCCTTCACCGCCCCCTGCGCGGCGTCGATGTCCGAGATGGTGGCGGTGGGGGGCAGGCTGCGACTCATGGGGGCGGCGGAGCGGGTGGTCGGAGGGGGCTGCTTCAGACTGCCGTGCCTGCGCTGGTGTTCCACTCTCAGCCGTGCGACTTCCTCCCAGCGAGAGCGCCATCTCCGGACACGAGGATCCCCATCGTCCACGGGCGCACCGGTCTCATGGGTGAGCAGGGCTCGGACGATGCAGATCAGATTGTCCCGGCTCGGCAGGTGCTTCCCGTTCATGGCATCGCTGATCACCGAAGGAGCCAGTCCCGTCGACCGGGTGAGCGGGCCCCGCATCGACGGTCTGCCGCATCCGATCCAGAGGTCGCTCAGCCCCTGGGCCAAGACGGCGAGCTCCGTGTGGTATCCCCGGGGCTCGCCATGCCCCGTTTCGGCGGCTAGGCCGGTCATCGATCCCCCTGACGACAGGTGAGGGACCCACCGTAGACGATGCTCTCGCCGCCCGTACGAGGGTCGACGAGCACGGCCGGTCGATCGGCCGCGACCGGGCTGTTCCGTACGCCCCCGGACAACTGCGGACGCTCGCGGTGTACGGCGCCGGCCGACAACGGTCGTGTCCGTACGGGTCCGTACGGGTCCGTACGGGTCCGTACGGGTCCGTACGGGTCCGTACGGGTCCGTACGTGACTCCTACCGAGATCGGCGAACGAGCGCTGCACTGGTGGACATGAACACCGAAGAGAGCAATGGGCACCCACCCCTGCCGCAGCCGGATCCGCTTCCGCCGCTCCCTCGCTCGGTCCCAGGGCGGTCAATGGAGCCGGGCTCGGTTCCCCCGCGGCCTGTCCACAGGGAACTACTCGATCTGGCCGCGCTACTCGTGCTGATCACCCTGGCCACGCTGGTGTTCGCCATCGCGGGCCCGACCGCCCTCACCACGATCACCGGAGTCGGAGTGGGCCTGTTCACCATGTGGAGATCCGCACGAACCGGGCGGTGACGGCATCGAGAAACCTCCGCGCCATCCCGAACGGCACTCCCCGGCACTCCTCGAACGGGGCGCGCGGAGTGGGCGTCGACAGCCCGGCTGATCGGTTGCTATCGCAGCAGACGGGCGTGGACGGTCTTACCCGACCCGGGGTTGGCAACGATCGTGACCCGGTCCGCGAGATGGTTGACCATATGCCAACCGAAGCCACCACCGATGCCGCCCAGGTCGGGGGTGCGTTCGTGCGGCAACTCCGCGCTGGGGTCGCTGACGGACACGGTCATGCAGTCCGGGTCCGCGGCGAGGGCGAGGGTGTACCTGCCCCCGCCGTGGCGCAAGGAGTTGGTGACGAGTTCGGAGACAACCAGAAGCAGGTTGTCCGTGGCGTCGGCGCCCGGTGCGGGGGTGAGCGCGGCTGCGAAGGCCCGGCTGGCCTGGCGGGCGTCATGGATGAGGGCCGAGTGGTCGCCTTCCACCGCCACGGCGGCCCGCGCCGGCGCTGTGATGTTCCTGGTGCCGTTCATGCATCCGCGCCCTTCACAGCTGGTCGTACCGCTCCGATTAGACGCGCCTGCCCGTTTCGGGCGCCACCACACCTCCTGATCGACGAGCTCCGGCTCGACACGTGTCGCATCGGATGCGCCACCCCTCCCGTTCGCCCACCACCGGGACGGGCGACGCGGGGATCGTCGAGGTCAGGGATTCGCGGTGCCCGCTCACTTACCTCCTCCGAGACACCTGTACCTGGCAAAGGCCACGCCACCGCAGTCGCGATCGGGCCGCAAGGGCCCGGTCCTAGTCATGGCGGTCGGGGTCGGTGGGGGTGTCCGGCGGCTGCCAGGAGTCGGAGCGGGGCTGGGGGCCCTGGGGCGGTTTCGGCTGGCGGCGGGTGCGTCGGCTGCCGACCCAGAAGGCGGTCAGCAGCCCGGCTACGAGGACGACACCGACGAGGATCAGAAACAGCGACGCCGAACTCCCGGCGGCCAGGACGAGGTGCGGGTCATGTTCGCTCATACGCCCCGTGTACCTGGGCAGAGATCGTCCACACCCGCAACGCTCCGCCGATGTGCCGACCTGCTACCCGTTCGGCCCAGCTCCGAGGGTGGGGCACTGAGGTACGGACCTGGGGGTACAGGTCTCGGGGATAGCGCATTCGGGCCATGCGCGGGTGAGGGGGCCGCGCCAGGTGTGCGCACCGGGGGTTCGGGCAGGTGCAGGTTCACATCCGCGCTCGAAGGGAGCCTGGCCGCGATGACGAGCGTCCTATCCGCACCGCCCTGTGACAGCACCCTGTACGGGCAAACGACCGGCACCGCGCCGGTGACCGGCCTCCCGCAGGTCGCCGACCCTTCCCGGATCGCCCCCAGGGACGCGAAAAGCCTGTCGGAGGTCTTCTTCGCCCGCCTCCGGATCCTGGAGGAGGGCACGGCGGAGTACCAGTACGCTCGCAACACCCTGATCGAGATGAACCTCTCCCTGGTGCGTTTCGCCGCCGGCCGGTTCCGCAATCGTGGCGGCGGGGAGATGGAAGACATCGTCCAGGTCGGCACGGTCGGTCTGATCAAAGCGATCGACCGGTTCGACCTGAGACGCGAAGTGCAGTTCACCACGTTCGCCATTCCCTACATAGTCGGGGAGATCAAACGCTACTTCCGTGACTCCTCCTGGGCGGTCCACGTACCGCGCCGGCTCCAGGAGCTGCGCACCGAGCTGGCCAAGGCCAGGGACGAACTGGCCGCGGAGCTGGGCCGCGACGCGACCGTCGGAGAGCTGGCGGAGTTCCTCGGTCTGAGCGACGACGAGATCATCGAAGGCATGGTGGCGTCCAACGGGTATACCGCGGGCTCGCTCGACCTTGCGACGGCTGACTCCGAAGATGCCCCAGGGCTGGGGGGACCGACATACGGTGATGTCCTGGGCGATGTCGACCCGGCGATGGAGCTGGTGGAGGACTTCCGGTCTCTCGCGCCGCTGCTGGAGGATCTGGACGCCCGTGACCGGCGCATCCTGGAGATGCGTTTCGGGCAGGAGATGACCCAGGCAGCCATCGGCGATGAACTGAACCTGTCCCAGATGCATGTCTCCCGCCTCCTGACCCGCACCCTCGGCAGGCTGCGGAAGGGAATGCTCACCGAGCACTGAAACCGGCTGGGCCCGCGACCGCGGGCAGGGGCCGCACCGCCCACTCGGCGGCCTTGTCGCCGACCAGCGCGGCCGCCCCCGCCGAACCCAGCTCCCGAACGGTGTGTCCTACCGCCGTCGTCCTGCTCTCGTCCCGACGGCTCGCACTCTGGCAGTCACTCAAGGCACCTCTGGCGACATCAGATCGGGCTGACCGTTCATCAGGCGCCCACACCCCGTTTCGGCCGGCCGCCACCCCCGGCGCGGCGCGCTCATCGAGAGAAGCCCAACAACACAACCTCCTCGGTTCCCGCGAACATCGGACGGCGGAGTCCGCCGCACGGGGGGTCGCGGTTCAGTGGTGGTGCCGGGACCGTGCTGCGGCGATGGCGCCCAGTGCCGCGCCGACAGCCAGTACGAGGAGTCCTCTCAGCCAGACGCCGGATTCGATCTGGGTCGCGAGTACGACAGCACCGCTCCGCTCAGCAGGGCTGCGGCGGGTCCTTCGTGAGGGGTGCCCAGCTCGATGAGCCTGCCCGCGTCTCCGTCACCGCGCAGCACGATCCAGGCGCCGAGCCCGACCACGAGGAGCAGTCCGCTGACCTCGATCACCGTGGCGACCACGTTGGCCCGTGTCGACTCGCTGATGCCTCGCGCGTTCAGCAGCGCCAACGCGGTCAGGAAGACGATCGTCACCAGCACCACGGGGAGGGAGACGAACTCGGACAGGTAGTCGCCGCCGAACCCGCGGGTCAGGGCGGCCACGGACACGACACCGGCGGCGAGCATGCAGAAACCGGCGAGGAACCCGAGGAACGGTCCGTACGCCAGGGTGGCGTAATGCGAGGCACCGCCCGCGCGCGGGTATTTGGTGACCAGCTCCGCGTACGAGGCGGCCGTCAGCAGGGCCAGGCACAACGCCGCGAGCAGGGGAGCCCACACCGCGCCGCCGGATTCGGCGGCGACCTGGCCCACCAGGACGTACACGCCCGCGCCGAGGACATCGCCCAGGATGAAGAAGTAGAGCAGGCGGGTGGTCAGAGCCTTCTTGAGCGGTAGCGGGGAGTCGGGTTTCGGGGGGCTCACGGGGGGAGTTCTCACGGGGTGGCGTATACCCGGTGGGGTGTGCGACAGGCGGCAGATCCCTCGGTTGCTTGCAAGAGTGAACGAGTAGGCCCGAATGGGCCGGGTACGCGAAGGCTCCGGTGTATCCGATGCAATCTGGAGGACCGATGGCCGTACGGCACCGATTGATCAGAAGTACCGTGGACGATGTCTGGGCGGTCCTCGCGGACAGTACGCGCTACGGCGACTGGGTGGTGGGAACGTCGGAGTCCCGGCCCGAGGACGGTGTTTGGCCGCGGGTCGGTTCCAGCATCGCCTACACCGTCCGGCTCGGACGGTGGTCCGTGGCGGGAAGCACCGTCGTCCGGCGTTGTGAGGCCCCTGGTGTGTTGGAACTGGAGGCCGACAGCGGACGGCTCGGCACCGCCAGAATCGCCCTGGAGATTCGACCTTGGGGGGAGTACGCCTTGGTGACCATCGATGAACACCCCCTGCGCGGACCAGCGGGGAAGCTCCACAACACCGTCGTGGACGCGCTGATCCAGCTACGCCACCGCAGCATGCTCGCCCGATTGGCGGACACGGTGGAGAAGGCCCCCAAGACCGCGCACCAGGCAGTCTGACGGTACGTCTGCTATCACCCGGACGGCCCCGAAGGACACGGCAGGGCGACCGGGCGGCCCCGGATCGGCGAGAGCACATGGAGGCAGCGCTGCCGGACGCGTGCGGCGCACCAGCGGATGTGCGTCATGCGTGGCGGTCACGGGCCCGGTGTGTGGCCGGGGCGCCCGTGTGTGCGGCGGGTTTCCTTCATCTCCGCCTCGTACACATGCCGCCGGCCATCCAGCAGTTCCCGCCGGATACGGGCTTCGATGTCGGTGAAGGGCTGGTAGTAGTGGGTGTTGTACGCCTCGATGATCTGAAAGGTCCAATGGCCGGGGATGACGTTGCGGCCCACGATCTCGCGTTCGAGCAGGTCGGCCTGGGCGTCGTGGCCCGCGGCACGCAGCTGTTCCAGCGCCTCGTCGAGCTTCAGGTCCGCGCCGCCGGTCAGCTGGTGGAAGGCGTAGAGGCTGCCGCGGGCCCGTTCCACGGTCTCCAGGGCCTCGGAGAGGGCGCCCAGCGCGCGCACCGTTGTGTCGCTCACGCCGTCGGGGCGGCGATGCGACGGGTCGGTCGGCTTGTCATCGGTGTGTTCGTTGTTCACGGTTCTCCTGGATACGGTCCCGCGCGGGGCGGGGACGGAGTTGCCCTGGCGGTCGGCGCACGCGGCTGTCAGGACCGCCCGTGGCCACTTCCGGTCGAGGCCCGGTCAGGGCAGTGGGGTGCCGCCGGTGGCGTTGACGATCTCACCGGTGATGTAGCTGGCCTGAGGTGAGGCGAGGAAGACGAAGGCGGGTGCCATCTCGGCGGGTTGAGCGGGGCGGCCGAGGGGTGACTGCTTTCCGAACTCGGTGGTGTCGGGCGCTGCTGGAACGGTCGGGGGACGGGGTGAGACTGCAGACGAGCGCCAGGGCGCGGGGCATCGAACCTCCGGTTGATGGGGCTTGGAGCCGGTGGGGTGGCCGGCGTCAGGGGATGAGCAGGGTTTTGACCATGCCGTCCTGTTTGGCCTGGAAGGTCTTGTACGCGGTGGGGCCCTCTTCGAGGGGCAGCCGGTGGGTGGCGAAGCCGTCGACGCCGAGGGGGTCGGAGTCGTTGAGGAGGGGGAGGATGTCGTCGACCCAGTGTTTGACGTTGGCCTGGCCCATGCGTAGTTGGATCTGCTTGTCGAAGAGGGTGAGCATGGGGACGGGGTCGATGGCTCCGCCGTAGACGCCGATGACGGAGATGGTGCCGCCGCGACGCGCGGCGTCCACCGCGAGGTTGAAGGCGGTCATGCTGTCCACCCCGGCCCGGTCCATCAGCTTCTCGCCGAGCGCGTCCGGGAGCAGCCCCGCGAATTGCTGGATCGCTTTGGTGACCGGCGCTCCATGGGCCTCCATGCCGACGGCTTCGATGACGGCGTCGGTGCCGCGCCCATGGGTGAGCCGGCGGATCTCGTCGGCGATGTCCTTGCCGTACTCGTTGAGGTCCAGGGTGTGGACGCCGTTGGCGCGGGCGCGGGAGAGCCGTTCGGGTACGAGGTCGACGCCGATGACCAGTTCCGCGCCCTGGAGGAGGGCGATGCGGGAGGCCATGTCGCCGATGGGGCCCAGCCCGATGACGGTGACGCTGCCGCCGGGCGGGATGTCGGCGTACCGCACGGACTGCCAGGCGGTGGGCAGGACGTCGGAGAGGTAGACGAACCGGTCGTCGGGTGGCCCGTGGGGGACCTTGATGGGGAGGGTGTTGCCGAAGGGGACACGCAGGTACTCGGCTTGTCCGCCGGGCACCTGGCCGTAGAGCTTGGAGAAGCCGAAGAGGGAGGCGCCGGTGCCACGCTCGGTGACCTGGGTGGTCTCACACTGGGAGTGCAGGCCCCGGTCGCACATCCAGCAGGTGCCGCACGAGACATTGAACGGGACGACCACCCGGTCTCCCGGCGACAGGGCGGTGACCTCCGGTCCGGTCTCCTCCACGATGCCCATCGGCTCGTGCCCGAGGATGTCACCCGCGTCCAGATAGGGGCCGAGGACCTCGTACAGATGCAGGTCGGATCCACAGATCCCGGACGAGGTGATCTTCACGATGATGTCGGTCGGGTCCTGGATCTTCGGGTCCGGGACCGTGTCGACCCGTACATCGCGCCTGCCGTGCCAGGTCAGAGCCCTCATGATGCCTCCGTAAGCTGTTAGGCGGCCCGGGAGGGCCGGGTGGCTGATGGCGTCGTGTCAGTAGTGGCTTCAAGGGGGCGGCCGTCAGGCACTCTGAGGCGCTCTGGTCGCTGATGGAGTTGCCCGACGGACTCGCTGATTGCGGAGATGGGAGCGGGGTGTTGGCCTCCGCCCACCGGTAGCGCAAGCGGCTTGACTCCGTCGTGGCGACTCCCTTGTCGGCCGCTGCGTCCCGGACCCACGCATCCCCCTACCCTTGGCCGGGCAAACATGGGCAAATGGGGTGCGATGGGTTGTGGGTGTGGTCCACCTGTCTGCGTATGCCGTGCTCTGGGTTCCGTCGCCCCGGGGTTTCCCAGGCGGTGCCGCGCCGGGCGCCGGTGGCGGTGCCGCGGGATTCGATGAACTGCTTGAAGTTCTTCAGATCGCCCTCGGCCTGGCGCCGGACGAAGCCGCGTTTGCCGGCGACGGTGTCGGCGATCCCCTGAGGGTCGTGGTCGGGTTGGAGCGTGACCCTGGTGTGCGTGTCGTCGAGCCGGTGGAAGGTGACCGCCCCGGCTTGGCGGACCTCGCCGCTGACGGTGGTCCGGGCGACCCGTTCGTCGGGGACCTGCCCGGTGATCTCCGCGTCGAACTCCCGTCCCACGCCGTCGACCTTGGTGACCCGGTGGGATCAGGGTCGAAGTGCGCTGCTCGATGCGCTCCACCGCGTCCATGAACGGTGGGAACTCCTCCAACCGCGTCCACTGGGCGTAGGCGGTGCGAATGGTCGTAGGCGGTGCGAACGGGCACGGCGACCTCGACGGACTCCTCGGTCTTCGACATACCCACTCCCTGTGACGGCCGGTCGGTGACAGGCAGCGCATACCCGGGTTATCCCGTCTGACACGACATGGGCCGGCTCGCCGGGACTGGGCTCGCGGCCCGGGTTCACGGCCCCCCGGGCCGCCTGCCATGCAGCGGGGGCTCCCAGCGGAGCGCTCGCTCCTGTTGTGCAGCCGACAGAACCGGGCAACCCTGGGACCAGGGGAAACGCTCCACGACCGGAGGCAAAATGATCATCCTCGGCCTCATTCTTCTGATCATCGGCCTGGTGGCCGGCATTGGCGTTCTGTGGACGATCGGGATCATCCTGGTCGGGATCGGCGTGGTGCTGTGGGCCCTGGGGGCGCTCGGGCACGCGGTGGGAGGCCGTCGGCACTACTGGTAATCGGGTGGGGCCCGCATGGAATGTCCGCAGATCTACGGGCAGGTCTGCTCCTTCTGGCTGGTCACGCCGGGTCGGCTTCAGGGCATGCCGGGGCACGGGCCGAGTCATTGGCTGATGCCCGCTGCCTGCCACCCCGAGTGCCGCCTGGCGGACAACAACAATGGCCAAATCGCATCCTCGCTTTCGCTGACGGGGAGTCCGCAGCCATGTCACCGCGCCGCGTGGGCCTGCCGATAGCTCTGATGATCCACGGACTGCTTCCCGGGGCCTCCGGAGCGGAGCCCCGCCGCGGGGGACGGTCGGTCCACGCCCGCTCCGGCTCTACCGTCCGTTGACCCCGTCGTTGTGGGTCCGTGCCGCGGTGGAAGTCGCCCGGAGGGCCGAACCGCGGGGCTCTCGAAGGCCGTTGCGTAGACTCGCGCGGTCGTGGCGGCAGGGCGCGTGGGCTGTCGCGCGGCTCCTGTGAACCTGCCTGACGGTTCGTCAGTAACATCGGTAATCGGTCAGTACCAGGCTTCGAGAACCCTGGGGGGCGGTCGACCGGGCATATGACTCGTTGTACGGTAGGGGAGACGCCCTTGACCTGCAAAAATGCAGGCAGGGAGCCTAGACTGGGGAGCACTTAGATGTTGCGCACCATGTTTAAGTCCAAGATCCACCGAGCTACCGTCACACAGGCGGATCTGCACTATGTGGGGTCGGTGACCATCGACGCGGATTTGATGGCGGCGGCCGATCTCCTGGCCGGCGAGTTGGTCCATATCGTTGACATCACCAACGGTGCGCGGTTGGAGACTTATGTCATCGAGGGTGAGCCGGGCTCCGGAGTCATCGGCATCAACGGGGCTGCTGCCCATCTGGTGCATCCGGGGGATCTGGTGATCCTGATCAGCTACGCCCAGGTGGATGACGCGGAGGCGCGGTCGTTGGAGCCCCGGGTCGTTCATGTGGACGCGGGCAACAGGATAGTGGAGTTGGGTGCGGACGCTTCAGCGCCCGTGCCGGAAAGTGAGACCAGACGCGCTCCGCACGTCCGGGTCTAGCGCTGAGCCGCGGATAATCGCCTGGCGGGCCTGGAATAGACCAGTATGGAGCGGTCCGACTGTGTCCATACGGGCCACAACGCCTACAGCGAGGAAGCCGTCTGCCATGCCGGAGCAGGAGTTCGACATTCGTGACAACAGGAGCAAGGGCCTTCTGGAGGCGTATGAGAACGGCCAGGTCATCGGTCGTATCGCGTACTTCACCCTGGAGGGAGCCCCGGCCGCTCTGGTCGCGGTGCACACCGTTGTCGAGCAGGAGCACGAAGGCCGGGGAATCGCGGGCGCGCTGGTGCGGGAGTTCTACGCGATCGCCGCCCGTGAGGCGGTGCCGGTCGTGCCCCTCTGCCCGTACGCGGCGAAGTGGGCCCAGCGACACCCCGACGAGGCTCCCGAACCTCCGGCCGAGCTTGTCGCCGCGGCCAAGGAGCAACTCGGAAAGAGCCCGCAGCAGTGGTGAGCCGGAAAGCCATCGGCCCTGACCAGCGCCACCAGCGCGAGGGCGTATGGGGCTGACCGGGGGTGGCATCCTGGACCAGGATGCCACCCCCGGTTGCGGGGAGGAGCGGCCGCTACGCTGCGTCCATGCTCGCCCTGCTGCACACCTCCCCGGTCCATGTCCCTGTCTTCGACACCCTGCGAGACCAGGACCATCCCGGTGTTGAGCTGCTCCACCTGGTACATCAGGACCTGCTGGATCGAGCCGTCACCGAGGGGGCGGATGCCGTCGGCCCGCAGGTGGCCGAGGTACTCGCCGGCGCGGTCGCCCAGGGTGCGACCGCGATCCTCTGCACCTGCTCCACCCTGGGGGCCATCGCCGAAGCGAGCGCGTCAGAGCTGGGTGTGCCGGTGCTGCGGGTCGATCGTCCGATGGCCGCTGTCGCGGCTCGTTCCCGCCGGATCGCCGTGGTCGCCGCGCTGCACAGCACGGTCGAGCCCACGGCCGCACTGATCACCGACGAGGTCACCAGGTCACCGCGCCCCATGGCCACCGCAGGTCAGGCGGACGGCGGGCCCCAGCTACGGACCGTACTGGTCGAGGGGGCCTGGGAGCGGTTCCAGACAGGTGATCGGGACGGCTATCTCGACGCCGTGGCCGCCGCCGTCGATGAGATCGGCCCCGCCGCCGATGTCATCGTGCTGGCGCAGGCATCCATGGCGGATGTCGCCGAGCGGGTCACCACCAGCGTCCCCGTGCTCTCCAGTCCGCGCCCGGGTCTGCGTGCGGCGGTTCTGGCCGCGCGGTCAGCGGTGCCACCAACGGGCCCGCACCCGTCCCTGACCCCGACGGGGTAGGTCATGGGTGAAGCAGGGGGAAAGCGGGTGTGGGTCCCGCAGGCGGGGGAACGCGGATGGGGAGAGAGTGGGAACGCATGACTTCGCACTATGGAGGTCTGGTATGACCCAACCACCCGTACCCCCCTCGCCCGTCCCGACCCCGGGGCCGCCAGGGCCGACTCCAGGGCCGATTCCTGGGCCGGTGCCCACCCCGTCACCACCACCGGGGCCCGCACCTGACCCCATTCCACCCGCGCCGACCCCCAGCCCTCAGCCCCAGCCCCCCGAGCCGCAGCCTGCCCCGGGTCCGGTCTGATCCGCAGACTCGGCAGATGAACGGGTGTGGGGGTACCGGGCCAACTGGCCCGGTACCCCCACACCAGCCCGAGTACCGTGTTCAGCCGACCGCGACCTCTGAGCGGTCGCCACCCCACAGGGTGTGGAACACCCCCTCGCGGTCGATGCGCCGATAGGTGTGTGCCCCGAAGAAGTCCCGCTGCCCCTGGGTGAGCGCAGCGGGCAGCCGTTCGGCCCTTAGCGCGTCGTAGTACGCGAGAGCGGCCGAAAAGCCGGGCGTGGGGATGCCCTGCCGGGCTGCGGTCGCCACCACTTCGCGCCAATCGTCCTGTGCTGCTCCGATCTCAGCCGTGAACTCCGCGTCCGAGAGCAGGCTCGGCAGATCGGGCCGTGTGTCGTAGGCGCCGCGGATGCGGTCCAGGAACGCGGCCCGGATGATGCAACCGGCCCGCCAGATCGAGGCCACCGCACCCAGGTCGATATCCCAGTCGTAGAGGTCGCTGCCCGCCCTGATCTGGTGGAAGCCCTGGGTGTACGAGACGATCTTGGACGCGTACAGCGCCTGTTCCACGCGCGCCGCGAACCGGTCCGCCGCATCCCCGCTCAAGGGTGCGGGAGTCGGTCCCGGTAGCCCGCGCGAGGCTGATCTGAGGTCCGCGTGCCCCGAGAGCGAGCGGGCGAAGACCGCCTCGGCGATGCCGGAGACCGGTACCCCGAGATCAAGGGCGATCTGCACGGTCCAGCGACCGGTGCCCTTCTGCTCCGCCTGGTCCAGAACGACATCCACGAACGGTCGGCCCGTCGCCGCGTCCGTATGGGCGAGCACCTCGGCCGTGATCTCGATCAGATAGGAGTCGAGCCGCCCGGCGTTCCAGCCGCGGAAGGTGTCGGCGATGCGGGTGGGGGAGAACCCCGCGACGGAGCGCAGCAGATGGTACGCCTCGCCGATGAGCTGCATATCCGCGTACTCGATGCCGTTGTGGACCATCTTCACAAAGTGGCCCGCGCCGTCCGGCCCGATGTGTGTGACCGTGGGCGTACCGTCGGGGGCCTTGGCGGCGATCCGCTCCAGCAGCGGTCCGAGCGAGGCGTATGACTCGACGGACCCGCCGGGCATGATGCTCGGTCCGTGCAACGCGCCTTCCTCGCCGCCCGAGATTCCGGTGCCCACGAAGTGGATGCCGCGCCGGCGCAACTCCTGCTCCCGACGTCTGGTGTCGGCGAAGTGGGCGTTGCCGCCGTCGATGATGACATCGCCCTTCTCCAGCAGCGGAGCGAACTCCTCGATCACCGCGTCCGTGGGATCGCCCGCCTTCACCATGATGACCAGCCGTCGCGGGGGCTCCAGGGCCGCTACGAAGTCCTCGGGTGACTCGGCAGCGACAAAGGCGCCCTCGCCGCCGAACGCGTCCACCAACTCCCGTGTTCTGGCGGTCGTCCTGTTGTGCACGGCGACCGTGAAGCCGTTTCGGGCGAAGTTCCGGGCGAGGTTGCGGCCCATCACCGCCAGTCCCGTCACACCGATCTGGGCTGTTCCACTCATGCTTTCGCTCCCGGTCCGTTGGCGAACCCGTCCGCCTTCCCATACGCGTACGCGCGGACGCAGCCACTCACCGATCTTCGAGGAACCGGACGTTCGGCGCATTTCGGGGGCGGCAAGGAGAGCATCGCCCAGGTGCTCTGCGGAAGTGGTCTGCGGCCGTGCCCAGGCGTGCTCGTGGCGGTGGTGGCCTTGTGGGCCTGCGGCGCCAGGGCATCGGTGCTCCCTGGACGTCTCAGCCGCTCCGCAGGGCTGCCTCGGTTCCACGGGGTCCTGTGCGGAGCCCCGGCCCGTCTGGGCCGAACTCGGGCCTGCCTTCGCCGAGGCCCGGACCGGTTGAAGACATCATTCGCCCGATCCGACGCCTGTCCCGGCGGTACGCTCCCCGTCGAGTCCGCTCTCGCCGTGATGCGCTCCTCGGCTCTCAGCTGACCGTCCCGCTGAACCAAGGGCCTTTGTTTGACGGGTACTTGGGGGTGTTCCCGCCCCCTCTGCCTCGGTGCGCCCCGGGCTGAGCTCTTGTCATCACCCATATGGAGCATTTAAGTTGACGGCTTGAGCGTGATCTTTTTGTGATCTGACCAATCTGTTCAATGGGGGAGTACTGCCATGGCCGCAACAGGTCGGCACCGCCGATACCAGCCGAGCCGCATCAACCGAGCCTCCCTCACTGTCACCGCCAGCGGTGCGGGAATGGCGCTTCCGCTGATCGGGGCGGGACCAGCGCAGGCCGCCTCGGTGGATGTCTGGGAGAAGGTCGCCGCGTGTGAGTCCACCAATCAGTGGACCATCAACACCGGCAACGGCTACTTCGGCGGTCTCCAGTTCTCGCAGGCCACCTGGGAGGAGTACGGCGGCCGTGAGTACGCCCCGCGGGCGGATCTCGCGAGCAAGGATCAGCAGATCCTCATCGCCGAGCGGGTCCTCAAGGGGCAGGGCCCCGGGGCTTGGCCCACCTGCTCGGTCCGCGCGGGTCTGACCCGCGGTGGAGATGCCCCGCAGGTTTCACCGGATCGTGGCCAGTCGGCCGACCGGGGCGATCGTGCGGCCGCCCAGAGCGAGCGGACCTCCCCCAAGAAGGCGGCCGCCCCGCGTGCCGCCGCGCCCGCCGCACAGCCGAAGGCCACACCGACCGCGGTCCCCACCCAGCGTGAGGGCTACACCGTGACTCATGGCGACTCGCTCTCCAAGATCGCGAAGAGCGAGCAGGTCAAGGGCGGCTGGCAGCGGCTGTACAGCCAGAACCGGCCCGTCATCGGCTCCGACCCGGACATGATCCACCCCGGGCAGCGACTCGTGGTCCGGATGCAGGCCCCGACCAAGGACCGTCCGGGGACCCAGCCCGACAAGGCCGATGACAAGCGCGAGACCAAGCCGCGTCCGGGGGTGAGGCAGCAGACCCCCAAGCAGCAGCCGCCGCAGCAGAAGCCGTCGAAACAGCAGGCGCCGCAGCAGCAGCCCCCCAAGAAGCAGACGGTCAAGAAGCAGGAGGCCAGGCCGGCCAGCGCGAGCAAGCCCGCCCGCACATCCAGGCTGAGCGCCCCGGTCGACTCCTCCACCGGAACCCCGTACCGCAAGACGGGTTCGGCCTGGTCCAGCGGCTACCACACCGGCGTTGACTTCCCCGTCCCCACGGGTACCTCGGTGAAGGCGGTCGCCTCGGGACGGATCATCTCGGCGGGTTGGGGCGGCTCCTACGGCTATCAGGTCGTCATCCGGCACAACGACGGCAGATACAGCCAGTACGCCCATCTGTCGGCGCTGAGCGTACGAGCCGGCCAGGAGGTGGCCAGCGGTCAGCGGATCGCCCGCTCAGGATCCACCGGCAACAGCTCGGGACCGCATCTCCACTTCGAGGTTCGTACGGGGCCTGGGTACGGGTCCGACATCGACCCCCTGGCCTACCTCAGGGCGGGTGGCGTCTCGCTCTGAGATCACCACAGCCAGCAGCTCCGGCTCGGCGGACGGACGGGGCAGTGCCGTCCGCCCGGTCGGAACCTCGCTTGGATCAGTCTCGGTCGGGTCGTCCTGCGGCGCCGCTGACTCGGCCGGACCAGCCGTGCCACCAGCGGCGCTCAACCGCTCGCTCGTGAGCAGCATCAGACCGCTGGTGGCCAGTGCTCCGAATCCCAGCGCCAGCACCGTGCCCAGTACGCCGTAGCGGAAGCCCTCACCGAACATGGTGATCCCCACGGCCGCGGCCACCACCGGGTTGACGACGGTGACGGTGGCCAAGGGGGCGGCGAGGCCCGCGCCCCGGTAGGAGGCCTGCGACAGCAGCAGTCCACCGATCGCCAACACCGAGATCAGCGCCAGACTCGGCCACTGGACCAGCGGTCGGGCCCACTCCCAGCTCATCGCGACCGTTTTGGTGAACACCGAAGCGATACCGAACGCCACGCCCGCCGCCGCGGCCAGCAGCACGCTCCGCAACACCGGCCGGTGAATGGTCTGGGCGACCAGGAAGATCAGGGCGATAGCGCCGAGGGTCGCCGCGGCGAGTACGCCCCGCTGACCCGTGCCCAGGGTGTGGGAGCCCGCGTCGCCGGCGAGCGCCAGCAGACCGGCGAGGCCGGCCGTCGCCATCAGTGCCCCGCGCCAGGCTGTCGCGCCTGCCTTGCGCCGGACGAAGAGGGCCGCCATCGGCAGGGCGAAGACTATGGTCAGCGCGCCCAGTGGCTGGACCAGGCTCAGTGGCCCATAGGCAAGCGCCACCACATGCAGCACCGCCCCGAAGCCGTTGAGGGACACGGCGAACCACCACCCGGCGTGATGCAGGGGGGCGTACGGCCGGGCGGGAGTGGCTGCGGCGACATGCTCCTGCATGATCGCCCCGGCCGCGTACGCGACCGCGGAGACCAGCGACAGGAGCACGGCCAGCACGAGGGAACTCATACAGACCACAATCTCCCTGTTCGGCGCTCACGTCGTCGTCCTTGAGCAGTCAATTGGACGTACTGCCGACGGAGTACGAGCGTAGGCCAAAAGTCCCATGCGCGACTGTTATGCAGGTCAGAGGGGGTGCCAGAGAAAAGGGCAACCTCGACCATGGTTAAGGTGACCGAGGGGTAACCCGTAAGGGGTGACGGAGTGCGGCCAGGGCACGTGGATCTGCGGGAACTCAGTTCGATCGGTGGTTTCTTCGCCCTGCGAAGCTCGACGCCCACCGAGGCACCGACTGCCCCCGCGGCGACGGGTGCGCCCCTCGCTCGGATCTACTCGGGCGATGACTCCCTCCTCACCCTCCGTGTCGACACGGTCATGGCCAAGCTGGCCGTCCCGGAGCGGCGGGTCGCCGCCTCGATCGCCCAGCTCGGGCTCGCTGCCCGCCTCTGGTCCATCGCCCTGGGGGCGGCGGCGCTCTACGGGGCACTGCCCTCCCTCGACCCCGAGCGGCTCGTCTGGGCCCCAGGCCGTGGCGCACCGGATGACCTCTGGTTGCTGGAACCGAGCCGTCCGGTCGCACCGCGCGCGATGCCGGGTACCGCGGCGCGCATTCGGGACACCGTTCAGTACGCCCACCTCGTACCGCTCGCCGAGGCGCTGCGCCGTGACACCCCCGTCTCCCGACGGCTGCTGTGGGGCAACGCCGGCTCGGCGCTCGCCGGGGCGGTACGCCAGATCGACGGCTGGGCCCGTCGAGGGGGCAGAGTCGATGTGGCCGAGCGGGCCGCCCTCCTGGCCGGTGAGCTCCTTCGCCATCCCGACCTCGCCGGCACCGTCCGTGGCTCATCGATGCGCCGGGGCAGTTGCTGTCTGTACTACCGCGCCCCCGGCGGCGGGCTCTGCGGGGACTGTGTCTTCGACCACCCGCCGGTGCGCCCGACACCCTGATCGCCCGGAGGATGACGTTCGTCTCCCCACGGGGGCGAACGGTGCATTTTGCCGTCACCCTTTTGCTCAGTAAAGTTGCGCTTTTGAAACCCCCAGCGTATGAGCGATAGAGGAACGACTGCGGTCATGACGGTGACAGAGGACAGCTTGGTGTACGGGCCAGGCATCGACCCCGAGCGGCTTGCCGTCTGCCTCAGCGTGCTTGACGAGCTGGACAAACTGGAGGTCGACCACCCGGACGCCATTGCCGTGCGACGCGCCACGGCCGGCGTGTACCGCACGGTCAAGCAACGCCGCCGACAGGAGCGCCGGGCCGCCAAGACCGCCCATGACAGGGCGGTCACCGAGGCCACCGCCACGGGTTCCGCCGAGCGGATCGACGATGAGACCGAAGGCCTGCTGCCTTCTTCCTCCGTCCTGGGTGAGATCGCCGGGATACTCCAGCGTCCCCGGTCCTGCTACATCTGCAAGACCCGCTACACCGAGGTCGATGCCTTCTACCACCAGCTGTGCCAGGCGTGCGCGGCCGAGAACCGTGCCCGCCGGGACGCCCGTACCGATCTGAGCGGCAAGCGTGCCCTGCTCACCGGTGGGCGCGCCAAGATCGGTATGTATATCGCGCTACGGCTGCTGAGGGACGGTGCGCACACGACCATCACCACCCGTTTCCCGAGCGATGCCATCCGACGCTTCAAGGCGATGCCGGACAGTGATGAGTGGATTCATCGGCTCAAGATCGTCGGCATTGACCTCCGTGATCCGGCGCAGGTCGTGGCGCTCGCCGACTCGGTGGCCGCCGCGGGGCCGTTGGACATCCTGATCAACAACGCCGCACAGACCGTGCGTCGCTCACCGCAGGCGTACCGGGAGCTCATCGCCGCCGAAAGCGCCCCGCTGCCCGCGGGTGAGCTGCCACCCGCGCAGGTCATCGGCACCTTTGGAAGTGGCGCGGTCAACTCCGTGGCCGCGTTGCCCTCGGCCGCCGGCGAGGGGTTGAGCGCCGCTGACGTCACCGGGCTCGCGCTGGTCTCCGGCTCTGCGACGCCCGCCCGCATCGAAGCGGGTACCGCGATCGACGCGGGTGGCCTGGTCCCCGATCTGCACCACACCAACAGCTGGGTGCAGACCGTCTCCGAGGTCGAGCCGATGGAGTTGCTGGAGGTCCAGCTCTGCAACTCGACCGCACCGTTCATCCTGATCAGCCGATTGCGCTCGGCGATGTCGGCGGCGGCCGGCCCGCGGACCTATGTGGTGAACGTCTCCGCGATGGAGGGCGTCTTCAGCCGCGGCTACAAGGGCGCCGGGCATCCGCACACCAACATGGCCAAGGCCGCGCTGAACATGCTCACCCGCACCAGCGCCCAGGAGATGTTCGAGTCCGACGGCATCTTGATGACCGCCGTCGACACCGGCTGGATCACCGACGAGCGTCCGCACCCCGACAAGATGCGACTGGCCGACGAGGGCTTCCACGCCCCCCTCGACCTGGTCGACGGCGCGGCTCGGGTCTATGACCCCATCGTCCGTGGCGAGGCCGGCGAAGATCTCTACGGCTGCTTCCTCAAGGACTACGCGCCCGCGAACTGGTAACTCGTACCTCTTCGTGCGAACCGGCCTCCTTGTGGCTCGCTAGAGCCGAGATCCAGGCGGTGATGAGCCGTGGGACCCCCGTATCCCGCTCCGCGCGGACACCGGGGTCCGCCTGTATCAGTGCTGCTGAGCGGTCTGGTCCGCCCA